>OZ240678.1:1987500-3764007 GCA_965198905.1 Caulobacteraceae bacterium
TCGGCGGGAGGGCTATGACGGCTCCTACGACGGAGGTCGCGCCGCTACGCCGGCCAGTGGGTGCAAGAGAAGCGCGGCTTTGCTTCGGCCGGCGAGGCGTTCGTACCGCTGAGCTTTGCGCCGGGCGACGCCTATCAGTTCGACTGGAGCCATGAGCAGGTGGAGATCGGAGGCGCGCCGCAGACGGTAAAGGTGGCGCATCTTCGGCTCTGCCACAGTCGCCGCTTCTATATCCGAGCCTACCCGCGCGAGACTTAAGGCAGATGGTGTTCGACGCCCATGCCAGGGCTTTCGAGATGCTCGGCGGCGTCACCCGGCGCGGCATCTACGACAACATGAAGACGGCGGTGGATGCTGTGTTCATGGGCAAGGAGCGGCGCTTCAACAGCCGCTTCCAGGAGAGGTGCTCCCACTACGTTATCGATCCGGTGGCCTGCACCCCGGCGTCGGGCTGGGAGAAGGGGGAAGGCCCGAGAACCAAGCTGGCTAAGCCCGGGACAACATCTTCAAGCCCCGCCTGCGGTTCGCCACGCCTGAGGTTTGAGCCGGATCAGGAAACGATCCGGGGGATCGTTTCCCCGGCGAATGGAACGGCTGGCTGGAGGCGGAGTGCGAGCGCCGCGCGCGTCTGGATCGCCATCCCGAGCTTCGCGAGCAGACCGTCTGAGAGGTCTCCGAGGCGGCATCCTGTTAGATGTACGGATTGAGAGGTATATCGACGCGACGCATCCCAGACTTTCTAAGGGCACGATCAACCACCTCATCCGGTTCGCCCCGGAAAACCATGACCGTCACTTTACCCCAACTCATGAGCTTCAGGTGGGCAAGCAAATCCTGAGCAGCGACAGCCAACCTAATGAGCGCCCCTGAGAGGACATTGCTTCTATCGTTATAAACTAACTGTGGGGCCCAGAAGTCGTTCATCCTCTGGAAGTAAATTGGCCCGGTCTGCAGTGCCGTAGCCATTCGTGTTATTTCTAGAACGGATAGTGGAAAGATAAAGTTACCGTCCGCCTCAAACTCGGGGTGTGCCGCACCGGTGCGTCTCCTCAGCACTACTTTCACGATCCGCTTAAGTTTATCAAGAGGATACTGTCCAAGACCACCGTCCGGCTCGCCGAGAAACACAGCTGCTTGCTTGCAAACTCGCAGCATTTCGTAAATCCCGAGAGCAGGGCGCTCGAAATGGTGGAAGGCCTCCTTGCACATGACGTAGTCAAACGCATCATCACTAAATTGGATGTTCTGAGCGTCCACAGCAGCAGTAGCTATCCCCTCAAGGATCCCCCCCCCTCCTTCATCCGGACGAGTTTGGTATCGGTGAGTGAAGATGCCGTGACTTCAGCCGCGCCGGCTCTTTTTACCCAGAATGCATCAGCGCCAGAATCGCCGATCGTCAGCCAACTCTCTGACACCCTTCCTGATACTAGAGGCCGCAGAAGTTCATAGAAGCGCTCGTGCCGCCACGTATCCCGTAATTACCCACCCCCCTTGCGAGCCTTGAGGATCGCTGATTCAAGCGGCGGATGGTGCGAATCGATCTTGAGCGCTTGAGCAAGGAAGAGCTGATCGAGCTGGTGCTACGGCTTCAGCGTCCAGCCAAGACGTCGCGCACATCCTCCAAGCCGCCGTCTACAAACCGCAAGGAACGACGCGAGACGTCGCGGCCGGGTGGCGCGAAGCCGGGGCATGAAGGCCACAGCCGCCTCATGAGCGAGGAGGCCGACCAGATCGTGGATCATTATCCCGATCAATGTCCCGCCTGCCTTGCGGCCCTGTCGTCGGATTTGGCCGCCGAGGTCGTGGGCGTCTACGACAAGATAGACCTGCCGGCGATCTCCCCCTTCATCGAGCGCCATCAGCGTCTGGCGGTGCGTTGCCCTGTCTGCGACGCCCGCGTTCTGGCCGCCGTGCCGGAGGCGGCGAGCGGCAGCCCGTTCGGACCCCGCCTGCACGGCTTGGCGACCTATCTGAAGACCTTCCAAGCCTTCTCCTACGAGCGGCTCCAGGCGAGCTTCGCCGACGTCTTCGGCGTCCGGATCAGCCAGGGTGCGCTGATGAACATGCTGCGTCGCGCCCAGGACTGCTTCGTGGCCGGGCGCGAGCACGCCGTGGCCGAGCTGCGCCAGGCCAAGGTGGTCAGCTCGGACGAGACCGGTGTTCGCATCGAGGGGAGCAACGCCTATCATTGGGTCTTCCGCTGCGACCAGGCCGTCGTCCATCAGGCCGCCCCGACGCGCGGGGCCGTGGTGATCCGCACCATGATGGACGGCCACCGGCCCGAGGTCTGGTGCTCCGACCGCTACGCCGCCCAGCAGGGTCATGCGGCCGCCCATCAGACTTGTCTGGCCCACCTCGCCCGCGACGTCGCCTACGCCCTGGACCTCAGCCACGACGACTTGGCTTTTCGTCTCCAGCTGTGGCTGCAAAAGGCTTTCGCCCTGGCTCGCGACATCACCACCTTCGCCGCCTCGACTGTCGCCACCAAGCGCCGCGCCTTGGAGCGGGGCCTCGACGATATCCTGGCTGCTCCGAGCTCGTGCGACTTGGCGCAAGCCCTCCAGAACAAGTTCAGGCGAGCCCGAGATCAGCTCCTGACCTTCGCCCGATGGCCCGGCGAGGTCCAAGCCACCAACAACGCCTGCGAACGCGACCTGCGACCCGCCGTCATCCAGCGCAAGGTCACCAACGGCTACCGCGCCATGTGGGCCGCCCAGGGCGAAGCCGATGTCCGCACCGTGATCGACACCGCCCGCCTCACCCCCGGCGCCAACCCATTCAAGACCATCATGGCGACGCTCGCCGCCTGATCACAACGAGAGCGCCGGAGTGGGTAATTACCGTATCCCAACTGTTAGGGGCTGAAAAGATGGATGGAAGTTGGCCTAACGTCCCCTGCTTTGAAGCCGCGACTTGGCGTTCACGAACACGATCTTCTTTCGCCAAACCCACGAAATTAGTTCCCTATGATTTGTCGGTCTATTTTCTTGTAACCATCCTTGTCTGTCAACCCAGCATAGTGCGGAGTCCGACGATGCCGCCACCCTATTCTGATTTGATGCCGCCACCCCATTCCAGGATGATGCCGCCACCCTCGGAGAAGGTCTCGTAAGCCAGTTCAGAAGGGCGCGGCGTGCAGCGACGGAACGCCTTGCCCATCATCGCGTCGAATCTTGTGGGCGCCTGTCGGCGGCTGGCTATCCAGGTGGTTGTCCAGGATCGACTTGACCGAGCCGTAGGTCTTGGCCCCAACCTCCAGGGCGCGGCGGCAGGCGGCCTCGACACGGGTTGCGCGCGATGCGGCCCGACCAGACGCACCACGCCCAGGCACGTCCGGAAGCCCTGTTCGGGGTGAGGCCGCTCCTCCAGGAGCATCTGACTTAGCATCTCGGTCAAGGGTCCGATGGCGCGCGCCTCGCGCAGGATTCGCTCGATGGTCCAGTCGCCGTAGCGGCGATGGCTGGACGGCATGTGGTCGGACAAGGTGGTGTGCTTGCCGTCGCCGCTGCCGCGAAGGTGCACCGCGATCCTGTCGCCGGAGGCGAACACCTCCACGGTGCGCGCGGTGAAGCACACCTCCACCTGAGTGCGGGCGTGGCGGTAGGGGACCGAGTAGAAGTGCCCCTCCACCTCCACGTGGTAGTCCAGCCCGACCTTGCGCACGCCCATTCGGTTAGGACGTAGGGCTCCGCCGGCGGCGGCTGCAGCCGGGGCTCGTCCAGCTCCTCGAACAGCTGGCGGCGGGTGCGGCCGACGTAGCGCAGGACGCGCCGTTCGTTCAGCCCGGCCAGCAGCTCGGCTATGGCGTCGTTCACGTCGGCCAGGCTGTAGAAGCGGCGGTGGCGCAGCCGTCCCAGCAGCCAGCGCTCCACGATCCGAACGCAGGCTTCGACCTTGGCCTTGTCACGGGGCTTGCGCGGCCGGGCGGGCAGGACGGCGGTGTCGTAGTGCCGGATCAGCTCAGCGTAGGTTCGGTTGACCTGCGGATCGTAGAAGCAGGCCTTGATCACCGCCACCTTGGGGTTGTCCGGCACGACTAGTACCGCTGCACGGTGATCATGACTCTTTGAGCCTGGGCACGGGATAGGCGCGAGCCATTTTGTCCCTGGCCTTCTCTGTGGAGAACATCCAGTTGATGCGCGCGCCGCTGGCGTTTCGGCGGCGCTCCCAGGCGGCGACTTCCTGGACGAGCAAGTCTTGGTCTTCAATCCGGCGATCTAGGCACTGAGCTCGTAAAACACCGATCTCGATCTCGACCATGTTGAGCCAGCTGGCGTGCTTGGGCGTGTAGTGGAATTCCAGGCGGCGCAGCACCCGGCGTGCGTCTTCGGGCGGCAGGCTTTGGTAGAGGGTCGCTGCAGAATGGGTGGAGAGGTTGTCGAGCACCACCCTGATCTTCTCGGCCTTAGGGAAGTGGACATCGACAAGCTCGCGCATGCACTGGGCGAAGTCCTCAGCTGCGCGGCGCTCGGTGACTTTCACCCTGCGCCAGGAGCGATGGGCGTCGAGGAAGACGAACAGGTTGGCTGTCCCATTGCGCCTGTACTCGCAGTCATAGCGCTCAAGCTGGCCAGGCTTTGCCGAAATCACCGGGCGGACCTCGCCGATCAGCTGGGTGGGGCTCTCATCGAAGCCTATGACCGGTCGGTGGGGTTCAGGCGTCTCGGCGTAGAGGTCGAGCACGTCCTCCATGCGTGCGACATACTCTGCATCGATCTTGGGAATGCACCACATGTTCTTGCGCCACGGCTTCATTTGGTTCTCCGCGAGCCTGCGACGCACCGTCTCGCGCGAGAGGCTTTCATGCTCGGTCAGCTTGATGAATTCGCCAGCCAACAACTCAAGCGTCCATCGCGCGCAGCCGGCCGGCGGCTTGGAGCAGGCGGTCGCCACTAGGAGCGCCTCCTCCTTGCCGCTGAGCTTGCGCTCGGCGCCTTGACGCGGCTCTTCCTCAAGCGCCGCGTCCAAACCCTCGATGACGAAACGACGCTTGGTCCGGTAGACGGTTGAGCCGGACGTTCCCACCGCCTGGACGATGGCCTCATCCCCCAGGCCGCCGTCCGCCGCTAACAGGACCTGCGCCCGCTTGATCTTGCGAACAGACTGCTTGCCACCGCCGACCAACGCCATCAGCACCGCCCGTTCGGCGTGGTCCAATTCCACTCTATAACGTAGGTTCATCCAGGTCCTCTTGCGTCAAGACGGCCCGGGAGGAATCAGAAAGATGAGTCGAGGGGGTGGCGACCCAGTAGCGCCGTCCACGCCTGTCTTCACCGACAGGCAAGGCCAGTACCTAGCCTTCATCTGGGCTTATGCTCAGATCAACCGGCGTTCGCCTGCCGAGCGCGACCTGCAGGACTACTTTCGCGTCACCGCCCCGTCAGTTCACCAGACGGTGCTTACCTTGGAGAAAGCTGGCCTCATCCGGCGCTCGCCCGGGCAGGCCCGAAGCATCGAGCTATGCGTCGATCCAAGGACCTTACCCGTCCTCGGCCTGCCCCAACTCGTCAAATCCCCTGTGCAGCGGTACTAGTGGATTGACCCGATCAGGTGAGTCCGGCTTCAGGATTCCTGAGGCCCGCCAAGGGTGCGAGTCTGGGGGATGCGCACCGGTGTCACCGTCGATCTGAGTCCGTCCGATCGGAAGCGGCTGCAGGCCATCGTAGATGACCGCAACACCGCCCAGAAGCACGTCTGGCGCGCTCACATCGTGCTTGGGACGGCGGACGGGTCGGGCACGGTGGAGATCATGCGGACCGCGGGGGTCAGCAAGACTGTCGTGTGGCGCTGGCAGGCGCGTTTCATGGAGGAAGGTGTCGAGGGCCTGCTGCGCGACAGGACCCGCAAGCCTGGGATCGCGCGTCTATCGGATGAGGTGGCGGAGCGGGTGGTGAAGCTGACGCTCAGACCGCCACCAGGCGAGACGACCCATTGGACGGGCCGGCTGATGGCCAGGACGGCGGCGGTCAGCCTCGCCTCGGTGCAGCGCATCTGGCGCGCCCACGGCTTGGCGCCGCACAGGCTTCGCACCTTCAAGCTCTCCAACGACCCGCGGTTCGCCGAGAAGGTCCGAGACATCGTGGGCCTGTACGTCGAGCCGCCGGCCCATGCCGTGGTGCTCAGCGTGGACGAGAAGTCCCAGATCCAGGCGCTGGACCGCACCCAGCCGGGATTGCCCATGAAGAAGGGCCGCGCCGGGACCATGACCCACGACTACAAGCGCCACGGCACGACCACCCTGTTCGCCGCGCTGAACGTGCTGGAGGGCAAGATCATCGGCCGCTGCATGCAGCGCCACCGGCATCAGGAGTTCATCCGCTTCCTCAACGCCGTCGAGCGCCAGGTCCCCGCGGGCAAGTCCGTCCACGCCATCATGGACAACTACGCCACGCACAAGCATCCGAAGGTCGTCGAGTGGCTCGGCCGCCACCCGCGCTGGACGTTTCACTTCACGCCGACGAGCGCATCTTGGATAAACGCCGTAGAAGGCTTCTTCGCCATCCTCACCAAGCGGCGACTGAAACGCGGCGTCTTCAAGGGCGTGGTTGATCTGCAGGCCGCCATCAACCGCTTCCTCGCCGAGCACAATCAGGACCCACGCCCCTTCGTCTGGACCGCCGACCCAGACAAAATCATCGCCGCCGCAAGCCGCGGGCGCCAAGCGTTAGATTCAATCCACTAGCTACTCGGCGGTTGCCCATTTTCTAATTCGCCGCAGTAATATTGCAGCACAGAACGAGGCGGGTTAATCGCTTAGTCAAACGCCCTCCCAAGGGGGCTCACTTATCGGCGACCTGCATGTCCGATAGAATAGCGGCAAGGTGAACGCGCGAGCGAGCGCCAACCTTGGCTCGTGCATTGTCCAGGTGATAGCGACTTGTCTCTCCCGTGATTCCAAGGACATGGCCGATCTCGCGGTCGGTGAAGCCCTGTCGCATCAATCGGATGCAATCCAGTTCTCGAAGGCTGAATTGGCTGGGAAGCGGTGCAGCTTTGATCGAGCCACATATTTCATCGGCCCGCTGGAAAGTCATACTGGAGACGGCCGATAGAAAGCCGATCTCGTCAGACTTCAACTTCCCGCGCTTTCCGCCCAGAGCCACGAGGCCTAAATACCCGTCGGCGCCACGCACCGGTGTCGCCAAACCCTCTGTGAAGCCCCATGTCGCGGCCGCTTCGTACACTTTGTGGCCGACATCGTTTGAAGGAAGCGCGCTTCTGACGTCACTCCAAGTCGCCGGTGCGCCCGAGAGCATGGCCCATCGTACGACAGGGTCGACAAAGAAAAGTGCTTTGGTTTCGTAGAGTTCCGCCCACCCCTGCGGCCAGTTCGCGAAGTGCGATGGATTGGTGCTGAAGGCGCGAGGCCCGGTCACTAGACCGCTCGCAGAGGCGGTCATTCCATACGGGGAGGTAGTCTGGACGATCAACGTCGACACCTCCTCGATGGTTTCACAGCGCGTGGCGGCGCGCGAGAACATCAGGACGTCCCCCTGAAAATCCATGGTCAGCCCTCAAGATCGACACTGGGCGCTTACCACGCGCGCCGACTCCCGGAAACGGGAGGGGACAGAGGCGCATAGCGTCGCCTAACTCTTCGCAGGGTCGCGCTCCTGAGCGCAGCAACCGCTTTATGTTGAGACGTAAACCGATGGCATCACTCCCTCGTTCGCGAACGGCGGTTTGTACGATCAACGCTATCGAGCGAAGAAGGCCGGGCCGGCGCGTTTCCATAACACTTCCGGCGTTGCTAGCCGCCACTGCGCTGAGCACGCCTGTGCTGGCCGCGGTCCCAGTGCTGCCGACGGGCGGCAAGGTGGTGGCAGGCTCGGCCAATATTGGGGCGCCCTCGGGCGGTTCGCTGTCGATCAACCAGTCATCCTCCAAGGCGATCATCGATTGGAACGGCTTCTCAGTCGGCGCAGGCGGCAAGGTCCAGTTCAACAACGGCTCCGGTGCGACCTTGAACCGGGTCACCGGAGCCCAGCTCTCCAGCCTTGATGGCCTGCTCTCGGGAACAGGTTCGATCTATCTGATCAACCCCAACGGCGTGATCATCGGCAAGTCGGGCGTGGTGACCGTAGGTGGCACTTTTGTGGCTTCGACGCTGGACACCTCCAACGCTGGCTTCCTGACCGGCGGCCCACTGAGCTTCACCGGGGCCTCGTCGGCTGCAGTGGTGAATTACGGCAAGGTGGGAGCGCTTGGCGGGGATGTCGCGCTGATCGCGGCCAAGGTGGACAATGCGGGCGCCATCAACGCGGCCAACGGCGATGCCGGCTTGCTCGCCGGCTACAAGGTGGTGCTGAAGGATGCAAGCCTCGACGATGGACGCTTCTCGGTCGAGCTCGGCGAGACGGGGACCAGCGTCACTAACTCGGGCTTGATCGCAGCGGCGGACGCCGAACTGCGCGCCGAGCAGGGCAACGTCTATGCGCTGGCCGGCGACACGGCGGGCGTAATCCGCGCCACCGGAACCAAGAGCGGCGGCGGCCACGTCTGGCTGGCGGCCGAGGGTGGGACGTTAGACGTCGCAGGCGTGCTTGAGGCGCAAGGGGCGAACGGCGCGCCGGGCGCGATCGAGACCTCCGGCTCCACGGTGGACCTGCAGGCCGCGAGGGTGGACGCCCACGGCGGGACCTGGCTGGTGGACCCCGACGACCTGACCATCGACGCAACCGCCGCCCTCACCATCGACAACGCCCTGAACGCCGGCACCAGCGTCACCGAACAGACCACGGCGACCGGGACCAGCGGCGCGGGTACGGTGAACACCGCGGGTAATGGCGACATCATCGTCGCGGCGCCGCTGACGTGGAACACCAACGCCGGCCTGACCCTGTCGGCGCTGCGCAACGTGACGCTGGACCCCGCCGGCCTGATAACCTCCTCCGGCGGCGGCGCGGTGACCCTGCAGGCCGACAACACCGGCACGGGCGTCGGCACGGTCAACTTCGGCCTGGCCTCGGCCGTCTCCACCTCGGGCGCGGTGACCATCTTCTACAATCCCGTGAGCTATGCGGATGCCGCCACCAGGAGCACTCAATCCTATGGCGGCGGCGGCCAGGATTCGCGCAACTTCGTCAATCCCTACACCAGCGACGTGACCGGCGGGGCCAAGCTGACGGCCTACATGCTGGTCAACACCCTGACCCAGCTTGAGGGGATCAACACCGAGCTGGACGGCGTCTACGCCCTGACCCACGACATCGACGCCTCATCGTCGGCGACGATGAACCCGGTCGAGGACGGCAGCCATGCCGGCTGGACGCCGATCGGCGACGCAGCCAGCGGCGATACCGCCTTCACCGGAAGCCTGAACGGCCAGGGCCACATCATCAACGGCCTCTACATCAACAACACCACCAACGGGAACGGCCTGTTCGGCTACGTCGGCTTGATCTCCGCGATCACCAACCTCGGCCTGACCAACGTCAACATCACCAGCACCGGCCAACAGACCGGCGCGCTGGCGGGTTACAAGGACGGCTATGGAGAACTCACCAACGTCTACGCCACCGGTACGGTGTCCGGCGGCTTCGTCACCGGCGGCCTGGTCGCCGAGCTGAACGGAGGGATCAACACCAACATCTACGTCAACGTCAACGTCACCGGCACGGATGTGCGGACCGGCGGCCTGATCGGTCAGTTCGACGGCGACGGAGCAAGCTTAACGAACGCCTACGCCACAGGCAGCGTGACCGGCACGAGCGTGGTCGGGGGTTTGATCGCCTACATCAACGGCAGCCCCAACATCACAAACGCCTACGCCACCGGAGACGTCGTCGGAACAACGGGAACCGACATCGGCGGCTTCGTCGGCCTCGGTGGCGACGGCACGATCACCAACGCCTACGCCACCGGAAACGTCACCACCTCGCAAGGGGGTGATTATGTCGGCGGCTTCGTGGGCCAGTTCGACGGCGATGCGAACAACATCTACGCGACTGGAAACGTCGTCAGCCAAAGCAACGAGGTGGGTGGGCTGATCGGCTCGGTCATGCGTGACGCGGTGATCGGCGACGCCTACGCGACGGGTTCGGTCACCAGCACGGGGGCCAGCGTCGGCGGCGTCGTCGGCGAGTTGCGCGGCGTGGTCTCCACCTCCTACGCCTCAGGCGCGGTCAGCGGGAGCGGCGCGGTCGGCGGCTTCGTGGGCGACGATTACGTCAATGGTTACAACGCTTCGATCACCGACAGCTACGCCACGGGTTCGGTGACCGGCCTTCAGTCCGGCAACAGCGCCGTGGTCAACTATGTCGGCGGCTTCGCCGGATACAACTCGATTCAGAGCAACGGGTCGCCGACCACGACGCTGACGCGGGACTACGCCACGGGCCTGGTCAGCGGCGTAGGCACGCTGGGCGGCTTCGCCGGCCAGAACGACGGCGTCATCACCGACAGCCTTTGGGACCGCACCTCCACCGGCCAGACGCTCGGCGTGGGCGCCCCCGACAGCAGCAACACGGGCGCCGGCATGGTCACCAACCTGACCTCGGTGCAGGACATTACGCCGGGCGCCGCCGACTACGCCTTCTCCACCGCGCCCTACACCGCGGCGGGCTTCAGCTTCGGCACGACCCCGGGCGGAACAATAGGCCTGGCGGGCGGCGGCGAGACCTGGGTCCAGGTGGACTCCGACGGCAGCTTCAACGGCGCCGGCGGTGCGACCGTCGGCACCCGGCCCTTCCTGTTGATGGAGTACAGCCCCACCATAACCAACGCCCACCAGCTCCAGCTTATCGCCCTGGCTCAGACGATGGATTACGCCCTCGCCAGCAACGTAGACGCCTCAAGTACGGCCACGACAGCGGGCATGTGGGGTCCCGGCGGCTTCGTCCCGCTGGGGCAGACCTTCTACTCGGGCACGTTCGATGGGCAGGGGTTCAGCATCGCTGGCCTGACCATCACCAATTCGGGGAAGGCCGGCCTTTTCGCCGACCTCCTGGGCGTCGTCCAGAACGTCAACCTTGCGGGGGGCGCTATCGTCGGCACGGGTCAGAGCTCGGTCGGCGCGTTAGCTGCAAACGCGGCAAGTTCGGTAGGGGCCTTCCCCGGCAGTTTCGATGCCGTCAATGGTAGCCCCACCGGAGGGCGGGTTGTAAATTCCACGTCGTCGGCTTCCGTCGTTGGTAACGAAGACGTCGGCGGTCTGGTGGGCATGAGCAACAGCTCCATTACAGGATCCTCATCCTCAGGCTTCGTGACCGCCCTACCCGTCAACATCACCACGACAGGGGGCGCCAGCGGCCCCACCACGCAGACCTATCAACCCGAGTACACGGGAGGACTGCTTGGCGAAAGCCTCGGCGCCACAGTCACAAACGCCTTCGCCTCAGGCGCCGTGAGCGGCGGAACCTTCGTCGGTGGCCTTATAGGTCTCTACACCGCCGCCGGGACACCCGCCGGCTCGATTGGGAACGCCTTCGCGATAGGGGCCGTGAGCGGTTCAACTGGGATCGGCGGTCTTATCGGTGCGACATCGGGGCCAGCCACAATAACCAGTTCATACGCGACAGGTTCGGTCACCGCGACCGGCCCTGGGGACGGCGGCCTGATCGGAGCGACCCAGGTCTATACCAATCCCCTCACCGGCGCCGCCATCTCGAACGCGACGGTGACCGACAGCTACGCCACCGGCGCAGTGTCGGGGAGCACCCAGGTCGGCGGCCTGGTGGGCGATGCCGAAGACCTGACGACCATCACCGGATCAGCCATCGGCAGGACCTACGCGTCGGGATCGGTAACGGGCGTGGGGGCGGCGACGGCGACCGGCGGCCTGGTTGGCGAGAACGCTGGGACGATCACCCTGGCCTCCTACGTCCCGACCGGCGCAGGCGTCAGCGGCTATAGCGCCACCGGCGGCCTGGTTGGCCAAGACGACCCCGGCGCCACCATCACCAACAGCTTCTCTACAGGAACGGTGACAAGCTTCGAGTCCTACACCGGAGGCTTGGTTGGCCTATCTGACGATGCGATGGTGACCGGAAGCTACGCTACGGGCGTGGTAAGCGGCGGTAACGATACTGGCGGCCTGATCGGCAGTGCGGTCGGCGGGGCGACCTCGGGAGTCAGCAATAGCTACGCCACCGGCAACGTCACGGGCCAATTCGTCAGCGTCGGCGGCCTGGTGGGTAGCAGCACGGCCGACATCTCCGACAGCTACGCCACCGGCGCGGTGACGGGTGCGCAGCAGGGCGTCGCCGGGGGCCTGGTCGGCGTGCTGGGCTTCAACGGCTTCAATGACGCCTACAGCGCAGCCACCGTACTGGACAGCTACGCCACCGGCGCGGTCAGCGGCCAGAGCTACATCGGCGGGCTGGTGGGGCGGCTGGAAGCCCAGTCGAGCATCACAGGCTCTGGACCGCAGACGACCTACGCCTCGGGTCTCGTCACCAGCACGGGGACGGCCGCAGGCGGACTGGTCGGCCAGAACTACGGCACGATCACTCAGGCCGGGTACGATGTCGCCGGAGGACGCTCCGTGGTGGGCGTGACGGGGGCGGCCGACGTGGGCGGCGCGGTCGGCCGTAACGAAGCCGGCGCCACGCTCAGCGACGTCTCGGTCTTCAGCGGCGTCCTCGGCACGAGCTACACCGGCGGGATCGTCGGCGACAACTTCGGCGCGGTGACGGGCGGAGGCTTCGGCGGCGCGGTGACGGGCGGCTCGGGCTTGGGCGGAATCGTCGGGGTTAATGAGGGCGGCGCCTCGGTCACAGGAACCGGGGGCTTTCAGGGGAACAACACCGTCGTCGGAACGGGCAATGACGTCGGCGGGGTTGCCGGGGCCAATTTCGGAACGCTCGGAATGAGCGGCGCAACCGTCTTTAGCGCTGGATCGGTGATCGGCGTCGACCGTGTCGGGGGTTTGGTGGGCTACAACAGCGGGACCTTGGTCGGCTCGGCGTCGAACACGGTCAGCGGCCGCGACTACGTTGGCGGCATCGTAGGGCTGAATTACGCCACCGTGGTGGGCAACGCCTCCGGCACGGTCAACGGAGGCGAATACGTCGGCGGGGTCGTGGGATGGAACGACACGCAAGGCTTTGTGTCATCCAGCAGCTCCATAGCCTACCTCACCGCGACCGGCGACTACGCCGGCGGGCTGGTCGGGGTGAACAAGGGAATGGTGACCGGGAGCGCCGTGGGACCTGCCAACGCGATCGTCGGCTCGGTCTTGGGCGCGGGCTACGTCGGCGGGCTGGTGGGATTGAACCGCGGCAGCATCGGCTCCTCCACCGCCAGCGGCGCGGTAAGTGGCAGCCTGTATCTTGGCGGTCTGGTGGGCTGGAACGACACCGGCGCGACTGTGACCACCTCCTACGCCACGGGCAAGGTCACCGGGATCGCGGGCGGTCAGGAGGTGGGGACCGACAACGACTATGTCGGCGGCCTGGTCGGGGTGAACTTCGGCTCGATCGCCAACAGCTACGCCACAGGTGCGGTGTCGGGCGTGCAGGTGGTGGGGGGCCTGGTGGGGACCAACATGCCGGGGGGCGCGAGCGTGACCACGAGCTACGCCACCGGGGCGGTGAGCGCCTCCGGGGGCGCGGTGGGGACGACCTTTGGGGTGCAAGCGGGTGAGGTGAGCTACGTCTACGGCTTCCCCAGCCTGTCGGGCCAGCCGGTGGAGAACGGCTATACCAACGCGGGGAGCACCGGCGGCGGCACCGACTTGACGGCGGCGCAGGAGGACGGCTCGGCCGCCTACGCCGGCTTCGACTTCACCAACACCTGGCAGGCGAACAGCGCCGGGCCGCCAACCCTCAAGCCGCAGCCGGTAAACCAGTAGGCCGACGGCGGTGGCGCGCGCACTCCGCACCCCGCTCGCCCTGCAGCCGCGCATCCAGGATATGGATGGAGTGATCCGCCGCCAGCAGAAGGAGATCGAGGGGCTTCGGGCGAGCATGGCGCTGATGCGCACGGGGGTGGGGGGCAGCTGGTGGAACGAGGCGGACATCAGCCTGAAGGTCGCGCGGCTCTTGCGGGTTCTGAGGCTGCGCTACGCCCAACCCGGCTCGCTGGCCTGGGGCTTGGCGCAATGGGTGAGCCGGGTGGTGGACGCCTGGCTGGAGGCGGAACGGACGCGGGTGCTGAACGTGGAGGACCGCGCCGCCGAGCCGCCGCCGCTGAAGCAGATGCTGGGTCTGGCCGATCCCTACCAGGCGTGGAAGGCCAGGATCGAGCCTGAGCTCGACCGAGTGTCAGGCGTGGCGGAGGTGACGCGCGGCCCCCTGATCAGCGTGGTGCTGCCGGTCTACAAGGTGGCCCCGCGCATGCTGGAGGCCACGCTCCGCTCGCTGCGCGCCCAGGTCTACCAGGACTGGGAGGCCTGCATCGCCTTCGGCGACCCGGACCGGGCCAGCGGCGCGGGCGCGGCCAACCTGAAGCACCTGCAGCGCTGTGCGCGCGGGGATGCTCGTATCCGGCTGAAGGTGCTGGACGACAACTTCGGCATCTCCGGCAATTCCAACGTCGCCCTGGAGCTGGCGCGGGGCGACTGGGTCGCGCTGCTGGACCATGACGACGAGCTGCCGCCGCTGGCCTTGTCGCGCATGGCCGCGGCGATCGGGGCCGAGCCGCGTGCGGACTTCCTCTACGGCGACAAGGAGAACCTGTCGGAGTCGGGCGAGCGGCGCCATCAGCCGCTGTTCAAGCCCGAGTGGAGCCCGGAGATGCTCTATTCGATCAACTACCTGACCCATCTGAACCTGATCCGCGCCGACTTGATGGCCGCGATCGGCGGCTGGTCCATGGGCGTGGACGGCGCGCAGGACTGGGACCTGTTCCTGCGCGCCACGGAGAAGGCCCGCTGCATCGTGCGCGTCCCCGGTGTCAGCTACAGCTGGCGGGTGCACCAGGGCTCCACCGCCTCTGGGTTGGAAGCCAAGCCCTACGCCCTGCAGGCCCAGCTGCGCGCCCTGGAGCGCCACGCGGAGCGGACGGGTCTGCCGGGCCGGTTCGAACCCCACGCGGAGACCGGCTTCAAGATCCATTGGCGTAAGGTCGCGCCGGTGCGGGTGGTGGTGTTCGGGACGGGCGATGTGCAGGCGCTGCAAACCCTGGTGCATCACCTCGGACGCGAGCGGGAGAGCTTCACGGTCGTCGACATCCTGCTGACACCTGAGCAGAGCTGGCGGTTCTCGTCGACGTGGCGCAAGACGCGTGGCCGGCCGCCGTCCTGGTGCCGGCTTACGCCCATTCTCGGCGACGATCCGGTCGGCCCCTGTCTGGAACGCCTCAAAGAGGCCCGCGAGGCGGTGACCGTGTTCCTCGACGGCGGCCTTCTGGTCTGCACTCCGGGCGCCCTGATCCAGCTCGCAGGCTGGCTGCAGCAGGACGGCCCAATCGCCTTTGCGTCCGGGGTGACGGTGGTGGACGACGACCATGTGGTGGAGGCCGGCTGCGTCCTGGACGAGGCGGGCGTGGCCCATCCGCTGTTCCGGGGAGAACCGCTGCGCCAGTGGAACATGTTCGGCGGCGCGCTCTGGCGGCGCAACGTCGAGGCCGCCAGTCCCTACCTGCTGGCCTTCCGCACGGCCGATCTTGTGCGCACGCTCGCAGCCACCCCCAGGGGCGGCTGGCGACAGATGTTCCACAGCGCCTGCCAAACGCTCGTCGCCGGACGTGAGCACGGGCGGGGAGTGGTGGAGCCCAACGCCCGCGCGGTCATCACGCCGGGCAGCGTGCCTGCAACGCCGGTCCTGGTCGGTCGCATCGCGCGCTACCTGCACCCCTACCTGACCCTCGGAGCCCAGGGCGCCATCGTTCTGGCCAAGGACCTTCCCCATGAAGCCGTCGTTCATGAAGCTGCCGTTCGGGCGGCCTGATCGCCCGCCGCAAGCCGCGGCTGCGAGCCTGTGGGCGCGCTACAGCGCCGACGCGCTCGCACTTGCCGAGGCGGTGGACCTGGACCTGTCGGCGATCAAGGAGGCGGCCCGCAAGGCCCCGCCCTTCGCCCTCTCGCCCGGCCGCGCCAGCTGCAATTGGTACGTCCAGGAGGTGGGCGCGGTCACGGTCGGCGGGCTGATGACGGCGTTCCGCATCGCCGACCAGCTGAAAGCGAGCAAGGGCGTGCACCAGCGCTTCCTGATCTGCGGACGGGCCGAGCTGCCAGCTATCGCAGGCAAGGTGCTCCAGGCCTTCCCGGACCTTCGTGGGTCCGAGTTCATCGCCCTCGACACCCCCGAAGCGATCGCCGCCATTCCGCCTGCCGACATCGGGGTCGCCACGCTTTGGACCACCGCCTATGTGCTCGCGCGCGTAACCAACTGTGCGCGCAAAATGTATCTGATCCAGGACTTCGAGCCGCTGTTCTATCCCGCCGGCTCCACATCCGCCCAGGCGGAGCTGACCTATAGCTTCGGCTTCGAGGCGATCTGCAACACCGAGCCCCTGCGCGCGCTGTACCAGGATCGGTACGCCGGGGAGGCGGTGGCGTTCACGCCCCAGCTGGACCGCCAAGTCTTCCACGCCGGGCCTACGGAGCGCCGCTGGCCGCGGGCGCGCGTGTTCTTCTACGCCCGCCCCGAGAACCCCAGGAACGCCTTCGAGCTCAGCGCCGTGGCGCTGAAGCGGCTGAAGCACCGGCTGGGCTCCTCGGTGGAGATCCTGTGCGCCGGCGCGGAGTTCGATCCCACGAGGTATGGGCTGGACGGGGTGGTGGAGCCGCTCGGCTGGTTGCCCTATGAGCAGACCGGCGACCTCTACCGCACCTGCCATGTGGGCTTGTCGTCCATGCTGACGCCCCATCCCTCCTATCTGCCTCTCGAGCTGATGGCCTGCGGCGTGCTTGTCGTGGCGTTGCGCAATCCGTCCAACGGCTGGCTTCTGGAGGACGAGGTCACCTGCCTATGCGCGGACGCCACCGCCTCGAGCCTGGAAGCCCGGCTGTTCAGGGCGGTGACGGCCTGGGACGATCTCGCCGCGGTCAGGGCCAACGCCGCCCGCATGGTTTCGCGCATGGCCGGTCGAGGCTGGAGCGCCGAACTCGCCGACGTGGTGGGCTTCATGACCCGTCCGGCCGCCGAGCCGCGCGTCGCCTCTTCGCAGCCCGAACACGGATCGCCGCCCAAGCGGCGCGTCGCACGGACGGCGCGGCTATCAGGTGGCGAGGCGGCCGGCGGTCAGCCGCGACCTGCATGAGCTCAGCGTCCCAGCGAGGTCGACGTTATTGCGTCCAGGCTGGACGGGCCGCGCTGACCTGCTCGCTTGTCTTGGCGGTGCACGACGCTCAAGCCCAGGCGATCGAGCGCAACCTGCCGCCGCAGGTGGCGCACGGCTCCTCGCGACAGAAGCCGACCTGCTGCGCATCAATCGGGCGATACAGACAGCCCCGCGAGAAGTGGCGCGTAGGCGGCTAGCCTGCCGGATACGAACTCTGTAAAAAGACGCACGCGCTTGGTCTTGCGTGTCTCCCCTTGTGTAAGAACCCAAAGCGTTCCGTACATGTGCAGATCGGTGCCTGGCACCCTCACGAGCAGAGGGTCGGCCTCGCCCACGAAGCACGGCAACGTCGTGAAACCGAGCCCTTGCCGTGTCGCGGCGAGCTGCACCTCGGCGTCCACGACCCTGAAGAGAGTCTCTGTGGTGCGGACCTCCCCCTCGGCGGCCCAGTCCGGGATTCCATGCATGCTTATGACGATCCACCGGATGGGATCAGTCGCGCCCGCACGCCACGCGGCTAGCCGATCCCGAGCCATGTAGACGCCGCCAAACAACTCCGGTCCCTTCTGGCCGTGAAGGTTGAGCGGTAGGGTTTTGCGGTCGTAAACGACGCGGATCGCGACATCGGCCTCTCGGTTAGTCAGGTTCACCAGTGCGCCGGACGTTAAAATCTCCATTCCAATGTCCGGATGCAGGCGCGCGAAATCGGCGAAGTCGGGCATGAGCAGGTGGGTCGCAAGGGGCGGCGTCAGCGTCACCCGCAGGAGCCCGCGCACGCTCTGATCGCGTCCGAAGACGCGCGTCTCCAGCTGGTGGGATGTAGCCTCCATCTGGTTCGCGAGTTCGAGAACCTCCTCGCCCGCATCCGTCAGGCGGTAGCCCGAAGGCAGCTTTTCAAACATCTGCGCGCCCAAGCGTTCCTCGAGCTGGGCGATGCGGCGCAGCACGGTCGCGTGATTGACTCCGAGACGCTTGGCAGCCGCCCGTACCGAGCCGCCCCGCGCGGCGGCAAGGAAGTAGCGAACGTCATCCCAATCTATCATGGTGCATTCCCGCGCCGCCAGCTGAGCCTTCCCAAGCCTGCGCTAACACACTCGGCTCAAGCCCGCACGATTGCCGGGGTAACCTATCGACTCGCTGGATCGGTTTTGCACCACCGATGTGCGTGATTTCGCACTCACCGCCCGACTTTGGCGGACCCATGTTCGGGTCACGAGAGACCTCCCCGTACAGGTCGAGGCCCGAGACCGCGACACGAGGAATGCACGACATGACCAGATTAAATGGAAAGACCGCCGTGATCACCGGCGGCGCTACTGGCATCGGCCTTGCCGCTGCAAAGCGTTTCATCGAAGAAGGCGCCTTCGTCTTCATCTTCGGCCGCCGACAAGACGCGCTCGACGCTGCCGTCGCCGAGCTCGGGTCCAATGCGCGCGCGGTGAGGGGCTCGGTCTCGGATGAGGCCGACCTCGATCGTCTCTACGCGGCGGTGAAGGCCGAGCGCGGAAGCCTCGACATCGTCTGTGCCAATGCCGGGGCGGGAAGCCCGCTCAAGCTCGGCGAGATCACCGCCGAGCACATCGACGAAACCTTCGACACCAATGTGAAGGGCACGATTTTCACGGTCCAGAAGGCGCTGCCGCTGATGGCCGAGGGCGGTTCGATCATCCTGACTGGATCGAGCGCAGGCACCACGGGCGCCCCCGGAATGAGCGCCTACAGCGCGAGCAAGGCGGCGGTGCGCAACCTCGCGCGGAGCTGGGCGGAAGACCTAAAGGGCACCGGCATCCGGGTGAACGTCCTGTCGCCCGGCGCGACGGCGACCGACCTCGCGAAGGAGGCCCTGGGCGAGGAGGGCCAGAAGGTCTTCGCCGCGATGACGCCGCTCCAGCGCATGGCCGATCCGTCGGAGATCGCGGCCGTGGCCGCCTTCCTCGCCTCGTCGGACAGCAGCTTCATGACCGCCAGCGAGGTCGCCGCCGACGGCGGCCTGGCGCAGCTCTGACCCGGGCGCGGTGCCGCGTCTGGCCACACAACGAAGGAAAGAAGATCATGAAAAAGCTAGAAGGCAAGGTCGCTGTCATGACTGGCGGAAGCAGCGGGATCGGGTTGGCCACGGCCAAACGTTTCGTCGAAGAAGGCGCGCACGTCGTGATCACCGGACGACGTGAGACGGAACTGGAGGAGGCCACAGCCTCCATCGCGGGAAATGTTACGGCAGTAGCGGGTGACGTTTCACGCCTGGAAGACCTGGACCGGCTCTATGCCGTCGTGAAAGAGAAACATGGTCACATCGACATTCTCTTCGCGAACGCAGGCGCGGGGACGATCGCACCGCTCGCGGCGGCGACCGAGGCCCATTTCGACCAGACCTTCGATGTGAACGTAAAGGGGCTGTTCTTTACGGTTCAGAAGGCGCTGCCGCTCTTCGAAGACGGCGGTTCGATCATCCTGACCTCCTCGGTCTCCAACATCTTGGGGCTGCCAGGATTCAGCACCTACGCCGCTAGTAAGGCCGCGGTGCGAAGCTTCGCGCGCGCTTGGACACTGGAGCTGAAGGATCGCAACATCCGCGTGAATGCGATGAGCCCCGGACCCATCGATACCCCGGCCTTGGCAACAACGACGGGCCTTACCCCCGAGCAAGCCGAACAAGCGGCCGCCCAATTTGCTTCGCAGATCCCGATGGGTCGCAGGGGTGAGCCAGAAGAAATCGCGGCTGCCGTCACGTTCCTCGCTTCTGACGAAAGCTCTTTCATCACCGGCGTGGATTTCGCCGTCGATGGAGGCATGGCCCAGGTCTGACCCGGCGTCATACAAGATTGGAGAGACTCCTATGAGCACCGAGCAAAACGTCCAGACCGTGAAGGACTTCTTCGCCGTGATCGGCCGTGGGGATAGGAAGGCTCTGCTGGCGCTGGTCGCCGAAGACATCGAGTGGATCATTCCAGGCAAGGACTGGCCGCTGGCCGGAACGCACCGCGGACACGCTGGCCTGGCGAATTTGCTCGAGACCGCATCCCGGTCATTGAAGACGTCGACGGAACCCCGGGAGTTTATCGCCCAGGGAGACCGGGTGCTGATGGTCGGCTTCGCCAGGGGGAAGGTCAAGGCCACGAACAAGCCGTTCGAGGATGACTGGATCTTCGCCATCACGGTTCGAGACGGCAAGCTGACCAGCATCCGGGAGTATGTCGACACCCAGGCCTTAGCGCGGGCCTCCGAGGCGGACACGGACCCGACGCTTTCGCCCATCGACTTTGGCGCCGCACAAAGAGCCTCGTAAGGCTTCCGAATATGCTGAACGAGCCGTGGAGCACCGTCTCGCACGCCGGGCGCTTGTCAAATTCCCAACCGTAACGGAGTTCCCAATGTACGACCAAGCCAAGCAATCCGAATTGATCCGGTTCGCACGCGTCGATGCGGGCTCCACCGTCATCGACGTTTACTCGGGCGACGGCGACTGGACCCGTCTCTTCTCCGACGTCGTAGGGCCCGAAGGTCAAATCTACAGCTTCGTGCCGGCCGAAGTCGCCCACTTCAAGAACGATCCGGTCGGCCAGGCTTCAAGACCGGAGGGCCTCCACGATCTCCGCGGTCCGGCGGACCCGCGCGATGCGAGGTAGGATGTTCTCGACCGCGAACGCATGCAGGCCGGGCGCGACGCTGCCGCAGGCGTCGGCGGCGATGACCACGTCGTAGTCGAGGTCGAAGGCGGCGCGCGCGGTCGCCTCCACGCCCATGTTCGTCGCCACGCCGCAGATCACCACGCTGGTGCAGCCGCGGCGTCGGAGCTGCAGGTCGAGCTCGGTCCCGAAGAAGGCGCTCATCTGCCGCTTGGTGACACGCACCGCGCCCGGCAGGGCGTCGATCTCGGGGACCAGCGTGGCGAAGCCTGGCGGCAGGCCCTCGCTCGGGAGGTCCCAGGGCGCGTCCGCCTTGCCTCGCGGCGCGTCGGCGTAGCCGGGGGCGAAGTCGGTGGTGGTGAGCACTAGCGTCCCGCCGGTGTCGGCCACGGCGCGCCCTAGCTCAGCCGAGCGGGCGACGATCTCGTCGCGTCCGTAGGGGATCGGCTCGGGCGAAAGGATACCCTGCTGCAGGTCGATGATGATCAGCGCGGTCGTCTGGGGATCGAGGTCGAGCGTCATGGTCCATCTCCCGCCGCCGCCATCTCGACGACGACCTCGCCGAAGGCGCCGCGCGCCAGGTGGTCCAGCGCCTCTGGCAAGGCTTTGAAGGCGTAGCGGCCGTCGATCATCGGCTTCAGCCCGATCTGGTCGACAGCACGCACCAAGTCCTCCAGGGCCCTGCGATGGCCGGCGATCCAGTGGGCCGGCCGTCGATCCACTCGGGCAGGAAGTTGGCGATCACCCGGTCGCCGGGCTGGAAGCGGCCGACGCCCTCGCCGAGCGCCTCCACCGACCCCGCCATGTCCGACGTCGGGACGAAGGGGAAGTCGAGCTCCAGCCCCATGCCGTGGTCGATCATCATCAGGTCGCGCGCGTTCAGGGCGACCGCGCCGACCCTGACGCGGACCTCGCCGGGGCGCGGCTCGGGCGTTGGCGCCTCGTCCAGGCGCAGGTTACCGCGCCCGTGACGGTCGATCACCCAGCGCTTCATCGTCGGGCTAGCCGGCATGGGTCGGCTCCGGCGCGACGCGATCCCACACCGTGTTGAAGGCCGCCATGTCGAGGAACTCGGTCACCCTCGTCACCCGCCGCCCCGCCATCTCGAAGACGAAGACGTAGGTGTTGGCGTAGGGCTGGCCGTCGCGCGTCGTCCCGGTGGCGTCCGCCAGGGCGGCCACTGTTCTACCCTTGGACCAGAGCGCGCGGAGATGTGGCAGCGGCGGCTTGGCGAAGCTGGCTCCGAAGGGCCCGGCGACCTCGCGCAGGAAGACATCCTTGCGGTAGGCGCCGCAGTGCGCAGCCGTTCCCGGAATGACGATCTCGGTGTTCGCCTCCATCAGGTCGTAAATCGAGCCTTCGCCCCTGCCCCAGACCTGGAAGGCCCTGCGCACGGCGCGCGTCTGGCGCCTGCGGGCCCAGGCCGCCCCGGTCGCAAGGGCGGCCAGTCCGGAAATGATCACCACGCGGGTGGCGAGGGGTCTCAAAGCGATCGGCGTCCTTGTGTCAGCGCCCGCAAACCTCTAGCGCCGCCGCCACCTGCCGACTATCGTACATGAACTGAAGTCACTCCTTGGCAGGGACGCACAATGCGAGGATCGGAGTTCGCGGAGCTGCGCGCCTTTGCGGAGGTGGCGCAGCGTCGGAGCTTCGCCCGCGCCGCCGAGCACCTGCATCTCGCCCCCTCCACCTTGAGCCAGACGGTGCGCGCGCTGGAGGCGCGGCTGGGCGTGACGCTCCTGAACCGCACCACCCGGCGGGTCTCGCTCACCAGCGCTGGCGAGCGGCTGCTGGCCCGCTTCGCGCCCGCGCTGGAGGAGATACAGGCGGCGGTGCTGGAGACGCGCGATGGGCGGGTGCGGCCGAGCGGCACGGTGCGGCTGCATGTGCTGCGCCCCGCCTACGCCCGCCACGTAGAGCCGGCGCTCGGGCGGCTGCACCAGGCCCTGCCGGACGTGACCCTGGACCTGTGCGTCGACGATGCGCCCTTGGACGTGGCGGCGGGCGGCTACGACCTCGTGATCCGGCGGGCGGAGTTCGTCGACAGCGGCATGGTCGCGCGCGACCTCGGCTCGGACCTCCGCCACGCGGTGGTCGCCTCGCCGGACTACCTGGCGGCGCACGGGACGCCGGCGTCGCCGGAGGACTTGGCGGGGCATTGCTGCATCCAGTGGCGCCCGGCCGGCGGCGAGACCCAGCGATGGCGATTCGAGGCGGCGGGCGAGCCGCTGACCCTCGCCGTCGCAGGCCCGCTGGTCGTCTCCCACTGCGACGCCGCCATCGCCGCCGCGCTCCAGGGCGTCGGGGTCGCCTACGTGCTGGAGTCCTACGCCGCGCCATTTACCGAGACCGGCAGGCTGGCCTCCCTGCTATCGGAGTTCCTGTCGCCTTTCGGCGGATGGAAGCTGTGCCATCCCAAAAACGTCCGCCTCTCGGCCGCCGCGCGAGCCGTCGCCGACCTCCTTGCAGGAGTCTCAATCGCGCTCACCTCGTCCGCCCGCATGGCTGCTTTCGAGGACGTTGCAGCGGCGTCCTGACGACCGTACTTGGCCGCGTACCCGTCCGGTTCCTCGCAGGTGCAAGGAGCCGTCCCGGTCAGATTTCAGTGCCTTCGGCTAGAGCGAGCGGGTCTTCGACGTCCACGCCGAGATAGCGCACGGTGTTCTCGATCTTCGTGTGGCCAAGCAGGATCTGCACCGCGCGGAGGTTGCCCGTCACTTTGTCGATGATCGATGCATTGGTGCGGCGAAGCGAATGGGTACCTTACTCTTCCCTGCGCAAGCCAACGCCGATCACCCATTCGTCGACGAGCCTGGCGTACTGCCACGTGCTGAGGTGCTCGGCATGATCGATCCGGCTCGGGAACACTTAGTCGGCTGGCGTGCCGCCCCGCCGCTCCAGCCTTGCCAGCAAGCTGGCGCGCGCGTCCTGCGTCAACTCGAACTGCACCGGCTTACCCGCCTTCGCCTGGACAACGATGGGCGCGGGTGCGAACCTGGCTCCCCAGAACAATATCGCCGATCCTGACTTTCACCACGTCGCAGCCACGAAGCTTGCTGTCGATCGCCAGGTCGAAGAGCGCGCGGTCGCGCATACGGCGGTGCTGGTCGAGAAAGAAGCGGATAGTCCAGACCTGCCGCGGCTTCAGCGCCCGCTTCGCTCCGCCCTTCCGTCCCGCATCCCAGGCTGGACGATCGCCAGCCGGATCGAGCCCTGACTTTCCCATGTTCCTTCTCCTGTCGCCATGATGACCTTGGAGGTAACGAGAACTTCGGCTTACGTGGCCCTCGTGGATTGGCCACAAGCGGGATGTCGGGTTGCGGCTAGAGGAAACAGCCGAAATCATAGAACAGCGAAAATCACAAGGGTTTGACGGGTTTTGGTTAGTCTTTCAGCGTCGAAATAGATACTCATCCGTCGATGTTAAAGAGCCACGTCCTCGCCTCTTCGTATTGACGTGCGACCGCATCCGGTTGATCATCTCCGAGTAGATCTGGCCCAACCTATTTTCCGTCCCGAGCCAGATACCAGGCTAGGCATCGATAAGCGGAACGGAAAGGCTCGAACGCCTCCGGACGGACGTTCAGCTGACGGCCGGGGCTTCGACGGTGTGAGCGTGTCGCGTTCGTAGATCGAAGTGAAATGCACGATCCGCCAAGCGCCATCCATGCGACGGCAGCGATACTGGGATCGGGCGTAGGAGATGAGGTCGGCCTCCACGCCTTCGACGTCGATGCGGAACTCGATGGCGATCGGCAGCTCGGCCCAGGCCCGATCGTCGCGCACTCTGACAGCCGGAGGGGAAAGCCGGTGCCGGCCCCATACGCCGTCCTTCGACGCCTCTATGGTCTGGCGCACGAAGTCGGCCCCGCTGCCGGTGAACCAGCTGATGTCGACCAAGGAATGCTCGGCGTAACAGCTCGCCATCTCGGCCCACCAGCCGCGATCGCGGGTCTGCCGTTCGCGCAGAACCAGTTGGGTCACCTCTTCGATCGCTGACGTCATCGATCAGACCCTTTCGCTACAGGCTTTGCGTCCGGGTTGAGCTGCCCATCGGGTCCGACAGTCCCTGGTCACCGAAGCCGATGAAGCCGACCGCGGTCTCGACGTCGTTGCTCATGGTGATCGCCCTTTACGGTAATCCCTGCCCGCAGCCGCGCGACGCGGAGCGGTCCGCAGGTGTTGCGGCGCTATAGCCCTCAAGCGGGCGCGCCGCCGCTGAGCAGCAGGTGCTGACCGCTGACATAGCCGGCCAGCTCGCCCGAGAGGTACTCCACGGCGTCGGCCACGTCCTTGAGCGTCGCCATCCTGCCCATCGGGTTATAGGTCTTGATGTACTCCACGACCTGGGGACGCGCTCCGCCGGTCGACACGCCAGCCCCGTCCGTGGCGGTGGGCAGGATCGAGTTGACCGTGACGCGACGCTTGCCGAGCTCCTTGGCCAGCACTTCGACCAGGAACTGGGGCGCGAGCTTGCTGGCTCCGTAGAGGCCGTGCCCGGGAGTCGGGAAGGCGGTCGTGCTCGAGCCGACGTAGATGATGCAGCCGCCGTCGCCCACGTCCTTGGCCGCGCGTTGCAGCGTGAAGGCCGCGCCCTTGGTGTTGACGCCGAACACGCGGTCGAAGTCGGCTTCGTCGAAGTCGACAACCGCCTTGTCGACCACCTCGACGCCGGCGTTCGCCACCACGATGTCGAGCTGGCCGAACCGCGCGATCGCCGCGGCGAACAGCCGCTCGATGTCCGCCGGCTTGGACACGTCGGCCCGGACCGCGAGTGCAGCGCCGCCCTGCCGTTCGATCGCCGCCACGAGCTCGTGCGCGGGCGTCTCGCTGGACGAGTAGTTGACGACGACGTGTGCGCCAAGATGCGCGAGCCGTTCGGTGATGGCGCGGCCGATGCCGCGCGCGCCGCCCGTGACGAGCGCGACCTTGCCGGCGAGATCGGTCATGTCCTGTCCTTCTCCTTGGGGCCGCCGCCTCGCGGCGGGCGGCCCATCGACGCTGGCCCTAGAGGTTCATGCCGCCCGACACCTCGATCCGCTGGGCGTTGACCCAGCGGTTGGCGTCGGTGAGCAGCGAGGCGATCATCGGGCCGATATCGTCCGGTTGGCCCACGCGGCCGAGCGCGGTCATGCCGGCGACCATCTTGTTGACCTGCGGGTTATCGCGGACCACCCCGCCGCTGAAGTCCGTGGCGATCGCGCCGGGGGCGACGCTGTTGACGGTGATGCCGCGCGCACCGACCTCCTTGGCGAGGTAGTGGGTGAACACCTCGATCGCGCCCTTCAGCGAGGCGTATGGGATGGTGTCCGGCGTCCAGAACCGGGTCAGCCCCGTCGAAATGTTGACGATGCAGCCGCCGTCGCTGAGCAGCGGCAGCAGCTTCTGCGTCAGGAAGAAGACGCCCTTGAAGTTGACGCTGTAGACGTGATCGAGCAGCTCCTCGGTGACCTTTGCGAACGGCGTGTGGTCCGAAACGCCGGCGTTGTTGACGAGGGAGTGGAGGCGCTCGGCGCCCAGGTCACTCAGCGCCGCCTGGACGTTGGCGACGAAATCGTCGAAGCCGCCGACCTTGCCGGTGTCGAGCTGTAGCGCGACCGCCTTGGCGCCTGCGCCTTCCGCGGCGGCGACCACCTTGTCCGCTTCGTCACGGCCGGAGTTGTAGGTGAAGATGGACGGCACACCCCGCTCAGCGAGGGCGAGCACGGTGCTGCGGCCGAGCCCGCGGCTGCCGCCGGTGATGAGCGCGATGCGATTGTCTTGGGACACGGAAGCCTCCTTGCGGTGTACGGCAGCCGATCTAATGTTCAGCTCTGAGATGATAAGGCGCCCCCCGGCGACAACACTATTATGCTTCAGCGAACAATCTGATGGACCGGTTCACCACCCTGCGTCTGTTCACGCGCATCGTCGAACGGCGCAGCTTCAGCGCCGCGGCGGCCGACCTGCAGGTCACACGCTCAAGCGCGACCACGGCGATCAAGGAGCTGGAGCAGAGGGTGGGCGCCAAGCTGCTGCAGCGATCCACCCGTCACGTCTCGCCCACGCCCGACGGGGACGCCTACTATCGTCGCTGCGTCGCGATCCTGGCGGATTTGGACGACGCGGATCGGGCGTTCACCGAAGGCGCGATCACAGGCGTGCTTCGTGTGGACACTAACGGCCGTCTGGCGCGCCGCTTCATCCTGCCCGAACTGCCCACCTTCCTCGACCGCCATCCGAAGCTGACCGTCCACCTCGGCGAAGGGGATCGGCTGGTCGACCTGCTGCGCGAGGGCGTCGACTGCGTCGTGCGCGCGGGCGAGCCGCCTGACAGCGGACTGATCGTGCGCCGGCTGGGGGTCGCGCACGAGATCACCTGCGCCAGCCCCGCCTATCTGCGCGAGCACGGGGAGCCCGCATCGCCCGACGACCTCGACGGCCACATCATGGTCGGGTTCGTGTCGTCGCGGACCGGAGAGGTCATGCCGCTGGAGTTCAGTCTGGGCGGCCAAGTCTGTGAACGGAAGCTGCCCGCGCGCATCCTGGTCAACAACGCCGACACCAGCGTCGAAGCCGCGCGCCTGGGGTTTGGCCTTGCGCAAGCTCCACGACACCGCTTCCTCGATGACCTCGCCTCGGGGTCATTGGTGGAAGTCCTCAGCGACTTTCCGCCGACGCCGACGACGATCTCGATCCTCTACCCCGCCGCACGTCAGCTCTCGCCTCGCGTGCGGATCTTCGTGGACTGGCTTGTCGAGGCGATCGGTCCGAAGCTGCAGCCGATGTAGTCCCCAGGCTGAGCGGCCGGCGGCTTGATCTTGAGCTTCATAGTCAACTATACAGAGCGGTGCAAGTTGCGCACCGGCAAGTGGAGGAGCTCGTCTTCGCTGGCCGCCCCTGCGGAGCGTCTGACATGGACGGCCGGCTTCTGGACCCGACGCTGAACCTCAAGGCGGCGGAAAGCGAGCTAAACGGGCTCGATGCACGATGGATGGCACACGGGCAAATCGCGTCCTGCAGCGCCGACATTGCTCTATCGATCCCGTTCCACGGCGGCTTCATTCAAGTGGCATAGCCTGTCGTTCGGGCAAGGCTGACGACCGCTTTCGAAAAGCCGATCCGCCCGGTTCGACGGCTTGTTCTGGGCGCAGTCCTGATAGGCCGCTCTTCAGCTTGATCTAGCCGTTATGCGCTGGCCGCTTCCAAGAACGGTCAAGATGCACAGTCCGCACCCGGGCGTCGCCCTGAACGGCTTGTCGATAGTAGTCGCTACCCCAGCAGGTTCTCCCTTAGCCCGCCGACTCGTCCGACTCAGGCGGTGGCGGCGAGCGGAGCTTCCGTCCGAGCGTAGCGGCGCGGGGAGACGCCCATCACCCGCTTGAATGCGGTGTTGAAGGCGTTCTCCGACTCATAGCCGAGGGTTTGGGCAGTTCGCGCGAGGGCGTCGTCCGTCCGGGTCAGCCGGTCGCCCGCCAGCATCATGCGCCAGCGGGTGAGATAGGCGATCGGCGTCTCCCCCACCGTCTTGCGGAAGCGTTGGGCGAAGATCGTCCGCGACATGCCGGCCTCCGCGGCGAGGTCGCCGAGGCTCCAGCGGCGGGCGGGATCGGCGTGCATCGCCCCGACCGCCGCACTGATCTGCGGGTCCGCCAGCGCCGAGAACCAGCCGGCCGACCGATTGGGGCTGCGCGCCAGGTGCAGCCGTAGCGCCTGCAGCAGCATCATGTGCGAGAGGTGCTCCGCCATCATCGCCGCGCCGGGACGCACCTCGCGCAACTCGTCCATCATGCGCTCGATCGCCCATCGCAGCGCCGCCTGGTCCGCCTGCGCGTCGAGGTGGATGACCGGCGGCAACGCCCCGAGCAGGAGGGCGGCGTGGCGTCCCTCGACCGCAAAGCGGCTGCCGGTCAGGAAGACCCCGCCGCCACCCTTGTAGGTGGCCACGCCTCCACGTTGCGCCACGTCCCCAAATACGTCGCCGGGGCCGACCGGCGACAAAGCCAGGTCACTCGCAAGGGTGAACGGACGACCGCTGGCCAGCACGAAACAGTCGCCGGCAGACAGGCGGACCGGAGCCTCCACCCCGTCGACACCCAGCCAGCAGGCGCCGCGGGTCACGGCGTAGCATTTGATCCGCCCGGCCACGTCGTCGAACCGGATCGCCCAGTCGCCGCCGGCGTCCAGACCCGCGGTGATGTAGCTGCGCGGCCGCAGCAGCGACAGGACGTCGGACAGGGGATCCATAATACGCTCCGGACGGTCGCGAAGATAAACGGGACGGTGGAAGATAGCTAGTACGGAGCTTGGCGCTTACGTCATCGGCTCGGAGGTTGGAACAATCCTCCGCCTCGGAAAGGACCCGCCATGATCGTCGTCACCACCCCCACCGGACAGATCGGCAGCCAGGTCGTCTCGCGCCTGATCGCCGCCAGCGCTGACCTGCGCCTGATCTCGCGCGGGGCGGACAAGCTGCCTGAGGCGGTGCTCGGCGCGGCCGAGGTGGTCGAGGGATCGCACGGCGATCCCGCCACCCTCGAGCGCGCCCTGGACGGGGCCGACGCGCTGTTCTGGCTTGCTCCACCCGATGCAAGCAAAACGCTCGACGAGGCCTATCTCGCCTTCACCCGTCCGGCCGCCGACGCGATCCGCCGCCACGGCGTCAAGCGCGTAGTCAGCATCACCGCGCTCGGCCGCGGCACCGCCTGGCAGGACAAGGCCGGTCTTGTCACCGCGTCGATGCGGATGGACGACCTCCTGATGGCGAGCGGCGCCGCCTTCCGCGGCCTGGCCATGCCTTCCTTCATGGAGAACACCGCCCGGCAGGCGGGATGAAGGAGAAGGGCCTGTTCTTCGGCCCTATCGACCCCGACCGGAAGCTGCCGTTCACCGCCACGCGCGACATGGCCGCCGTCGCCGCCCGGCTGCTTGCGGACGAGGGCTGGACCGGCCAGCAGGAAACGCCGGTGCTCGGGCCGGAGCACCTGTCGTTCAACGACCAGGCGGCGATCATCTCCGAGGTAACCGGCCGCAAGATACGCTACCAGCAGATCCCGTTCGACCAGTTCAAGCAGCAGTTCCTCGGCCGCGGCGCGAGCGAGTCATTCTCGCAGGGCTATGTCGACATGTACCGCGCCAAGGATGAGGGCATGGACAATGTGGCCGCGCGCGGGGCGGACCGCCTCGGGTCGACCCGCTTCCGCCAAGTCTGCGAAGACCAGCTCAAGCCCGCACTGTTGGGCTGAGCCGCCCTGCGATCAGGAGACGGACCATGAAGATGAGCGGCAACACTGTTCTGGTGACGGGCGGGACAAGCGGCATCGGCCGGGCGCTCGCGGAGGCCTTCCACCACCGCGGCAATCGGGTGATCGTCGCGGGCCGGCGCCGGGAGCTGCTCGACGAGGTTGCGTCAGGCTCGCCCGGCATCGTGGGCATGACGCTCGACGTCGCCGACGCCCACTCGGTCGCCCGGTTCGCCGGGGAGCTGGGCGAGCGCTTTCCCGAGCTGAACGTCCTGCTCGCCAATGCGGGCATCTCGCAGGCCGAGGACATCGCCGCCGACGACTGGGACTCGTCAGCCGCCGAGGCCATCGTGGCCACCAACATCGTCGGCACGCTGCGGGTGACGGCGGCTGTCCTTCCGCTGTTTAAGCGGCAGGAGAGCGCCACACTTATGGCGACCACATCCAACCTCGCCTTCATCCCCCGTGCGGACTACCCGACCTACTGCGCCAGCAAGGCCTTCCTGCACTCCTGGCTGCAGTCGCTGCGTCACCAGCTCCGGCGCCTGCCGATCGAGGTGCTCGAACTGGCGCCGCCCTATGTGCAGACCGAGCTGACCGGCGCCCGCCAGGCCAGCGACCCGCGCGCCATTCCCCTCCCCGCCTACGTCGCCGAAGTCATGCAGATCCTCGAAGCCGGCGACCACCCCGGCGGAGAGGTGCTCGTCGCCGCCGACCACGGCCGGCGCACCGCCGAGCGGGAGGGCCGCTACGACGCGGTGTTCGCGCAGATGAACCCGGCCTGAGGCGCGCGTCATGGCCTCCACCCCGCCGCAGACCGCCGCTCCAAGGCGACCCGTCCATGCCGTGACGGTCGTAGCGGCCGAGCAGGTCACGCCCAACATGCGCCGGCTCACCTTTGCCGGCGAAGCGCTCACCGGGATGGCCGCTCCGCTGCCGGCGCAGTGGCTAAGGGTCATCGCGCCAGGCCCTGACGGTGAGACACGCGTGAACCGCGCCTACACGATCCGGAAGCTGGAGGCCGGACGCGGCGCTCTGGACATCGACTTCGTCCTGCACGGCGAGGCGGGTCCGGTCTCGGCCTGGGCAAGCCGGGCGGGCGTAGGCCACGCCGCGCAGCTCGGTACCCCGCGCGGTGGCCATCGGATCGATCTGGCCGCGCCCTGGCGGCTGTTCGCCGGCGACGAAACGGCGCTGCCGGCGATTGCGACCATGCTGGAAGCGGTGCCGGTGGGAGACGTCCCGACCCGGGCGATCATCGAGGTTCCGTCCCCGGCGGATGCCCAACCTGTCTCGTGTCCGCCGGGCGTCGCGATCGAATGGCTCGCCCGCGACCGCTCGGCGGCGCGGTACGGGTCGCTCCTCGTGCAAAGACTTAGCAAGCTCGATCTAGCGGACGGCCCCGGCCAGGTGTTCGTCGCGGGCGAAGCGGCCGCGGTCCGCATGATCCGGGAGGACCTCGCCCGCCGGGCGCCGCACGCCCGCGTGGAAGCGAAGGGCTATTGGCGTTTCGGCGAGGCCGACCACCGCGAGCCGGACTGAGCGTCTTGGTCTACGAAGAGGGGGGGTCAGCCCAATCTGTGCTGCACGACGGGGTTTTGCGCGCTCATCGCATTCGGCTAATGTTCGCGAGCCACCTGCTTTACAAGCTGCAGCGAAACGAGCTGGACGCCACATGGAAGAAGATCCTCGTGCATACCGGCCTTCCACCAGCACGCCCGTAGGACCAGCTCTTCTACTGGCGCTGGCCGACTCCGGTCTGGCAGGTTTCAGTTGACGACATAGGATAGCTGCCGTGCCCGCATCATCGCCTCAACACTGGCTGGTGTGCAGCCATTAGCGGCTCACTAGCTGAGATCGCAGAGCGGCCATACTGATAATCGGCAGTTGAGCGCTTTCATCACTCGTGCTGCACCAAGCAAAATTGACTAACTGGATCCGGTTGGGGCGGAGTAGATTGATCTTTAATGGGTGACGGCCGGCTTCAGCTCCTCTTCGGCCCACTGGCGGAAGCTGGTCGGTCCGACGATGGCGGTCGCGCGCGACGCTACGTCGTCCATGCCTTCCTCCTTCGCACGGAGCATGTCCACGAAGCCCTGCGCGAAGGCGCCGGTCAGCCCGCGTGCGACGGCTTCCGCCTTGTAGGCGTCGTATGACTGATGCTCGTAGCGGACCTCCCAGCCTACCACCTCCGAGACGATTGCGGCCAGATCGCTGTAGGAAAGCTCCTCGGGACCGAGCACCGGCACGTCCTCCTGTCCCGACCAGGAGCGGTCGAGCAGCAGTTCGGCAGCGGCGGCGCCCGTGTCGCGTGTGGCGGTGTGCGGCAGCTTCTTGTCGGGATCGATGGGGCCGGACATCTTGCCCTGGCGGATGGCGCCGGCTTGCCGAAGCGCGTTGTCCATGAACGCCGGGAGGGCGAGGCCACGGACGGCGGCACCCGTCCCGCGCAGCAGATCGACCATCCGGATAGAGCCGGTCGCGTTGCCGGCCCGGTCCTCCCATGGCGTGCCGCGGCCGAGCGTGGTCGCCGCAATGATGTGGGAGACGCCATGCCGACGCATCGCCTCCGCACCGGGACGAGCGAAATCAATCGTGGCGGCAGCGGGCGTTGCGGAGGGCGTGGGCGGACACAGCCAGAATACCGCCTCCGCACCCCGGAACGCCCGATCGACCACCGCGGCGTCGCCATGCGATCCTTCGACTACCTCCACCCGATCGCGCACCGGCTGCGGCAGCTTGCCCGGATCGCGGACGATGAGGCGAAGCGCCTCGCCGGCATCGAGCAGATGCTGAACGACATGGCGGCCGATATTGCCCGTGGGCGTGGTGATGACGATCATGACTGGCTCCCCTTTACGCCATCGGAGATGGTCACCGGATCAGGCACGATATAGAGCGGATCGTCGTTCATTCCTTCGCCATCGTCCGGAAGCTCATGGACCCGCTCTCCGACATCCTCGCGATCCTCAAACCCGAGAGCTATCTCACCGCCGCCCTCGACGCGGGTGGCGAATGGGCGATCCGGTTCGCCAACCGGCCGGGCACGATCAAATGTCATGCGGTGACGGCTGGCGCCTGCTGGCTGGCGGTGGACGGTATGGACGGGGCGGTGCGGCTCACGGCGGGAGACTGCATCATCCTGCCGAGCGGGCGACCCTTCATGCTCGCGAGCGACCTCAAGCTGGACCCGGCCCAAGCGCAGGACGTGCTCGGCCAAGCCCGGTCGGGCGATCATCGTGTTTTGGAAGTCGGCCTTCCTATAACGGCTACTGCTTCACGCCATTTCGAAACCAGCCTTAACGTTGACCACCTTTCATCGCCGTTCTCATGCGCCTCGGAGCAGCGGCGAGCAGCACGAATAGAAGGCGGCTTTCAAGAGTTGTTGACGACCAGCTGAATGGCGAGTGTTGGGCGCAAGGCTGTCTAGCCGCTCCGGATGTAGACGTGCTTTGGTGAAAGGCGAAAGCACTGTAGAGGCATGTCCGCAAACTCTGCGGCACGGTGGGATTGATGACCGACGGCTCAATACGTTTTGACGACGGTGCTGCTTACGACCGCGTGATGGGCGTTTGGAGCCGACTCGTCGGTGACGACTTCCTCGACTGGCTATCGCCACGGCCTGGCCAGAGCTGGGTGGACGTTGGATGCGGTAACGGTGCCTTCACCGAACTCCTGGCGCAACGCTGCGCGCCCGTCGAAATCCTCGGTATCGATCCGTCTGAAGGTCAGCTCACCTTCGCCCGCTCCCGCCACACCGCGGGTGTCGCGCGCTTCCAGCAGGGCGACGCCATGGCGCTGCCGTGTGAGGATCAGAGCTTCGACGCGGCCGTCATGGCGCTGGTCCTCTTCTTCGTTCCGGACCCAGCGCAAGGCGTCGCCGAGATGAGACGCGTCGTGAAGCCCGGTGGCATGATCTCCGCCTACCTCTGGGATGTCCTGGAGCCCGGCGGCTTCCCACTGGGCCCGGTGCAGGACGAGCTTCGCGCGATCGGCGCCAAGCCGGTGCTCCCGCCGCGATCAGAGGTGTCGCGCATGGACACCCTGCGCGACCTCTGGACCGACGCCGGCCTGACCAACATCGCCACGCGAGAGATCACCGTCGCGCGCACCTTCGAAGACTTTGAAGATTTCTGGGCTTTCGCGCAGGTCGGCCTCGCCATGGCGCAAGACAAGCACAAGGTGAGCGCAGAGACGATCGCCCAGTTCGAGTATCGCCTGCGTACTCGCCTGCCTGCGGACGGCTCGGGCCGCATCACCTACACGTCACGCGCCAACGCGATCACCGGCAACGCGCCCGCCTGATAGGAGGTTTGGCAGGCCGGCGGGTGAACGGCGGCTTTCGGCAGCGGATTCTACTCGCCTGAATGGCGCAGTTTGGGCGCGTTCCTGCCCACCCGGTCTGGGCTCGAGCTGGCCGCCAGCGGCCTGACAGCTTCGTGCTCAGGCAAAGCACGAAGCTGCCGTTCCCAGGTGGGGGAAGCTGAGTGGCTCTACGCTATTTGCTCCAGCGCCCGCCCTCGCGTTCTCGGCCCGAGCAGACCGATCACAAGCGCGCCCGCCAGCAGAGCGCCGTCCACCAAAATGAACACGCCGCGAACACCAAAGCGGTGCAGCAGGAAGGCGATCAGGTAGCCGGAGAAGATGGTCGACAGCCGAGTGAATGAATAGACGAAGCCGACCGCCCGCGAGCGAGTGCGGGTGGTGAAGATCTCGCTCTGGTAGGCGTGGATCGCGAAGGCCATCAGGTTGCTGGAGACGGTGACCAGCACGCCAAAGACGACCCACATCAAGGGCGTGGTCTGACGGGCGAACAGCAGGCCGAACACCGCGGCGCTCACCGCTCCCAGCATGAGCTGGTGCTTACGCTCGAACCGGTCGGCGAAGACGATGAAGACCAGGGGTGCGAGCGGGAAGCTGAGCGCAATCGCCGCCGAGTAGGCGAGGCTGTGGCTCAGGTCGGCGCCCTTGGCCTGCAGCAGCGACGGCACCCAATTCAGAAAACCGAAGTAGCCAATGGCCGTGAGGAAGTTGGTGCTCGCCATCATGAACAGCCGGCGGCCGAATTCCGCCCGTCCCAGCTCGCGCTCCGGCTTCGCCAGCTGGGCCTCTTCGGTCGTTCGTACCGATGTGAACGCAGAGACACCAGCGCCGCGGACGCGATCCTCCAGCTTCTGCACGGCGCGGCTGGCCTCCGCTGTCCTGCCTTTCTGCACCAGCCACCGGGGCGACTCTGTGAGCTTACGCTGCAGGAGGAGGACGACGATGGCGATCGCTGCCGGCGCGAAGGCCAGCCATCGCCAGCCTGCTATCCCCAATGGGGTCTTGGGCAGCAGGATCAGGGCCATGACCGCCGCCAGCGGGGTAGCGCAGAACTGGATCGCGGTGCTCAGCGCAAACGCTCGGCCGCGGAGCGCCTTAGGCACCACCTCCGCGATGAAGCAGTCGATGGCGATCACCTGGACGCCCAGTCCAAGCCCGGTCAGGAATCGAAGGGCGTCCACACCCACCGCTGAGGACTGCACGCCCATCAGACACGAGCAAGCAGAGTACCACACCAGGGAGTAGCGCATCGCCGGCAGGCGTCCCCATCGGTCCGACGCGCCGGAGAAGGCCAGGGCGCCGAGCCAGAGCCCGGCGAAGGTCGCGGCGATGAAGCTCGCGGCGTCGCTCAGGCCGAACAGGCCCGCCGCGCTCGCCTTGAACACGCCAGCCTTCACCAGCCCTGGTGAGAAGTAGGCCGTCAGGCTGAGATCGTAGATCTCGCAGAACGAGCCCGCCGACAACAGCGCCACCAGCATCCAGATCGGGGCGGCTCCAGGCAGGCTGTCGAGGCGGGTGGAAATATCGATCACCGCCCGGTCCAGCTGACCGACAGCCTGTGCAGAGACAGTGCCTGAACGAGCGGTCATGGAGTCCCCTCCCCGGCCATCGTCGTGCAGCCGTTGACGACCGGTGGTGCGAGGCATCAAGTAAGTCAATCTGTACAGGCGGTGTCCTGCATTCTCCCACTGTATCGAAGGACCCAGGTATGCCTAAAGAGACCAGGATCGTCGACGCGGAGCCGTTCGCCGGAGCGGCGCTCTACCTCACAGCGGAGGAGGCGGCGAAGGTCCTCGGCGTGGCCGTAGCTTCGCTCTACGCCTACGTCAGTCGCAAGGGTATCAGATCCCAGGCGATCCCAGGAACGCGGGCGCGCCTGTATTGGCGCGACGACATCGACCGCATCGCTCAAGGCCCGGGCGCCGAACGTGCGATCAAGTGGGACTCTATCCTCGTTCCTGAGACGAAGGTCACCCTGCTTACGGAGCGAGGACACTACTACCGCGGCCAATCAGCGATCGCCTTGTCGGAGACGGCGACGCTGGAGGAGGTCGCGGCCTTGCTCTGGCAGGAGGATGGACGAGCCCTGTTCCCTGCGGTCGCGCTTCAGGCGCCCGAGGGCTTCGCCGAAGCCCAGGCCGCGCTTAGGCGGCTCGCGCCCACGGATCAAGCCGTAGGTCTGTTCCCGCTCCTCGAGGGAGCGAACCCCAAGAACTACGACCGGTCGTCCGCCGGCTTCGCGCGGACGGGGGCGGAGGTCGTCCGCTGGCTGACGGCGATCACGGTGGGGGAGACCAAGACCTCCCCAGAGCCGATCCACCTCGTGCTTGCGCGCGCCTTCTCCGGCCTTGAGGGCTATGCTGACGTCATCCGGCGGCTGTTGGTGCTGTTCGCCGACCATGAGCTCACCGCGGCGACCTACGCCGTGCGCGCCGTCGCCAACACCGGAACCACGCCCTATCAGGCCGTCACTGCGGGCCTGGTGGCGCACAAGGGCCAGCGGCTGGTGGAGGGACGCGCGCCGGCGATAAAGCGCTTCATCGAAGAGGTGCTGAGCGACCCTGATCCGGGTCACCCCGTGCTGGAGCGCTACAGGGCCGGAGACGACATCCCAGGCTTCTCGCACAAGCTCTTCAAGGTCGCCGACATGCGCGCCCGGGCCCTGCTGCCGGTGCTGAAGGCGCACTTCGGCGACGAGGACGACTTCAAGCGCCTGTTCCAGGCGATCCGCGTGGCCCAGGAGGGCCTCGGCGTCGAACCGAACCTGGCCCTGCTGGCCCTGTTCATCGAGCGCAAGTTCAGGCAGCGGACCGGCGTAGGGTCCATCCAGCTGATCGCCCGCGCGGTCGGCTGGATCGCGCACGCCCAGGAGCAGATGGAGAGCGGGCCCCTGGTGCGGCCGCGCACGGCCTACACCGGCGTGCTGCCGAGCGAAGGCTGAACGGTCGGATCGGCCAACGTCCGTTCAATCCATGCGTCGAGCAGGGCCGCAATCTCGGCATTGTTCAGCTCGAGCATCATCATGTGCCCGTTGCCGTGCACGCCCTGGTCTTCCAATCGGAGGTGTTCGACGGGGACGCCGGCCTGGGCGAGGTAGGCGACGGTGCAGTGATCATAGGCCGCGTGATAGGACGCCTCGGCGGTGACAACCAGCACCGGAATGTCCCGCAGCTGCACCAAGGGTCGCGGCAAGCCCTTCTGCAGCCAGCCGGACTGAAGGCCCGAGCGGTCCTGCGGGGGCGGATGCTTCTCGAACTCTAGGGGATCGTCCGCCGTGACCGGCGGGTTGTAGCTCAGGGGTGTGAAGGTCAAGCCCCAGAGACGGTCGGCGACCTTCCGGATGGATGCCTCATCCTTGTAGGGCGGCCCGGACGGCTCGACCGCGACGATGGCCTTAACTAAGCGGGGGCGGGCGTCGGCCATCAGCCAGCCCAGCGTGCCGGCCTGGGAATGCACCAGCAGGACGGCGGGGCCGATCCGGTCCAGCAGGGCCGCGCCCGCCTGCGCTATCGCCGTCTCGGTCTCGCTGCGGCCGAGCCAGGGCACTTGGCTGGCGTAGAACTGGTCGAAGACGGGATCGCCCGGATGGCCCTTGCCCTCAGCCCCCGGCCACTGGGTGTGCAGCTTGGCCTGGGGCCAATCGTCGTAGTCGGCGCAGGCGGTGAATAGGCGCTCGATGTAGGGGACCGGTATGGTCGTAAGCTGGCCGTCCAAGCCAGGCTGCCACGCGGATCGTCCCCGCGCCGGCTGGTCCACCAGGTAGACGATCCAACCCCGCTCGGTGAACATGTCCGCCCAGCCCTCGCGGCCGTCCGGAGTGGTGAGCCAGCAGTTGGCGGTCTGCGCTCCGCCATGGATGAGCACGAGCGGATAGGGATGTAGGACGCGCTCAGGGGTGAGCGCCTCAACGAACATCTGACCCTGCATGACACGAGCCTCGGGCGGCCCGGCGTAGCATCCCCCCACGAAGAAGGTCTGGCGACGCACGGCCTGTCGTCCTGAGCTCATACCGAAACGCCCTCAGTGATAGCGGTAGCTAAGGGTCACCCCGAAGATCTTCGGCGGCCCCGCCAGCCTTGCGACGGAGTCGTTGCTCGGAATGACGGTGGTGACGAGATACTCGTTGGACAGGTTGCGGATGAAGCCCGTCAGACGCCAGGCCCCGTCCTGCGTACCAACCCCGCCGCGCAGGTCGACCACGGTGTAAGGCTTCAGCTTGAACTCCGGCGCAGGCGCGGCCACCGAGTTGAAGGTCGCGTTCGACACGCCGTGATAGGTGAGCGAGGAGCCCAGGAACCCCTTGTAGCGGTCGTTCAGCGGGAATTCGTACTCGCCGTCGGCGACGACCTGCTCCTTGGGCGTGTAGGGGAGCTCGGAGCCCTTCAGGTCGCCCGTCACGCCCGCCGCGTTCTGGCTGACGAAGGACTTAGTGACGTCGCTTTCGATATAGGTGCCGCTGACCGACAGGGTTAGGCCCTGAATCGGACGGGCCTCGATGTCGCCGTCCAGCCCCCAAAGCTGGGAGCGGGGGATGTTGACCAACTGCTGCAGCGACCCGAAGATCGGGTCGGTGAACTTGGTGCGCAGCTGCTGGTCGTCGTAGGAGTAGTAGAAGCCCGCCAGGTTGAACTGCAGCCGGCGGTCGAGAAGAGGCGTCTTGATCCCGACCTCGTAGGCGTCCAGCCGCTCCTGCTTGACGGGTGCGAGCTGGGTGGTCGAGGTGGCCAGCACCGGCGAGATCAGCCCCGACTTGTAGCCGACGCTGTCGCTCGCATAGACGATGCCGCCGCTGGGCAGCCTGTAGTCGAGCCCGACCTTCCACGACAGGTTCCGCTCGTCCAGGCGCTCGTGGAAGAAGCTCGGCTGGTAGGCGGGCGCCGGCGTCAGGGTTGTGCAGCCGTTCGGCGCCCCGCCCGGGGCTATGGGACTTACGGGCGTGTTCTTGATGCCGATCCCGGCGAAAAGGGTCTGCAGCTCCGTCGAGAGGTTGCCGATAGGGTCGCCGTCGGTCGCTCCGTTCGGGTCGTAGCTGCAGAAGCTGGCGTGCCGGTCCGACTCCGTGCCGCGAATGCCGCCGTGGAAGGTCAGGTTGGCGGGCAGCCGATAGTCCACGTTGCCGAACAGGGCGTAATCGTTGACCGTCTGCTGCTGCAGGCCCTCCACCACGTGGAAGGGCGGCAGGAAGGGCAGGGGCTGGTCGGTCGTTCCGTTCAGGCTAGCGATCTCGCCGTCGACGATGCCGGAATTGTCGTAGTTGCCGCCGACCACGTAGGTCAGCGGCCCGATGGCGCCGCCGCCGCGCAGCTCCTGGCTGACGGTGCGGATGCGACCGACGGTGTTGAGGTTGTTGTACTCGCCCGCCGCGTCCAGACCGGAGATGTCCACGAGCTTGTTGACGTTGACGTGGTCGTAGCTGGTCAGGGAGGTCAGGGTCAGGGCCGGGCTGACCTCGTAGTCGGTGCGCAGCGCAACCTGGTAGAAGGTGTCGTGCGACCGGAAGGCATAGCCGGCCGGAAACTCCGCCGCCCGCGGGTCGTCGCCGACGATGGGCGCGGCCAGGAGCGCGGGCGTGGCGTTCGCCGGCTTGCCGGGGTTTACGGAGCTCAGCTGCAAGGCCTGGGTGTCCGAGCCGTCGTAGAAGCCGTTGGCGTTCAGCTCGAACCTCAGCTTTTCCAAAGGATGCCAGTCCAGGATCAGCCGTCCCTGCCCAGTGTCGGCGTTGCCGAGGTCCGGTCCGTTCGGCCGGGTGACGCTGTACTGGTAGGCTCCGCCCTGGGTCGTGCCGAAGGACAACCGGGCGCCCAAAGTCTCCGTCAGAGGCCCGCTGACAAACCCGTCCGCCTGGACCTGCCCGAAGCGCTCTCCTGTGATGTCGCCGCCGGCCTCGAAGGCCTTGGTGGGCTTGGCGGCGATGTAGTTGATCGCGCCGCCCGTGGAGTTCTGCCCGAACAGGGTGCCCTGTGGCCCTTTCAGCGCCTCGACCCGCTGCAGGTCCAGCGGCGCCACTTCGGTCATGATCGGGTAGGGCAGCGGGAACTGGTCGAGATAGACGGTGACCGCGGGGGATGAGCCGAGCCCCGAGTCATATAGACCCACGCCGCGAAGGACATAAACGGGTTCCTGAAAAGGTGAGGGCGCGAACACGAAGCCCGGTACGACCTTCGCGAGGTCCGCCGTGCTGGTGATGCCGCGTTGGGTCAGCGCATCTCCGCTCACCGCGGTGATCGACAGTGGCACCTGGTTGATCGACTGCTCACGCTTTTGGGCGGTCACCACGATCTCGCCTACGGTCGGCGGCGCTGCGGTCGTCTGGATTGAGGTCGGGGTGGGCCCCGCGACCGCAGTGCTCGTGGCGGGGGCGACCGCTACGTCACGCGTGGCGGGCGGGACCGTCTGGGCCATCACAGGCCCGCTGGCGGCGAGCGCCCCGACCAGCGCTGAAGACCCGCAAAGCCACGCGCGTCTGCGAAGGCGCACCTCGGTCATCGTTACCTCCCCAGATTGGCCGCAAGAGTTCGCGCGACCATGTTCGTTCCGGGATGTGCCTCCCGTTCGCTTCAGTAATCATCCGGCGATGGGCGGGGTCAATCTTGATTGTAGCTGTGCACTATGGTGTCCGTTTGAGCATCTACAAGCGGTACAGTTCATGCAGTTTTAGCGATTGAACATCAGCTCACCAGGTGCTGCAGCGGCGCGGGAGACCGTTCGTCTAGCAGGCATTAAAGAGCGACGAGACCCCATCTCCTTACATGTACGCGAGAGATCAAGATTGACCGGGCGAAGATTGCGCAGTTGTTGGCTTCAAAGGCCGAGCGTCGCCGCTTCGGCTCTGGACCAAAGCTAGGGATGGAGGTTGGAATGGTTCATCTCGTCACAGGCCCCGCCGACTGGCGCGCTAAGGACATGGCCGACACGAGCCAGTGGATCATCAATCTCACGGCGGATCAGATCGCTGTCATCGGCCAGGCGATACGGACCGCCAAGGCGTCTGGCGCGACCCTCGCCACGCTGACCAAGGAGAGCTTCCCCCTCCCAGGTTTCGAGCCGCTGTTCGCCGAGGTGCTCGAGCGGGTCGAGAACGGACGTGGCGTCGTCGTGGTGCGCGGACTGCCGGCGTTGGACTACGACAAGGACGACTTACGGATGATCTACTGGGGACTGGGCCTGCACGTCGGGGTCGCCGTCTCCCAGAGCAGCAAGGGGGACCTGCTGGGCGACGTCATGAACTTCGGCCAGGACCCCAAAACGTCCACGGGCCGTGGCTACATGTCGAGCCAGAAGCTCGGCTTCCACTGCGACACTAGCGACATCGTCGCCCTGATGGTCCTGCGCACCGCCAAGACCGGCGGGCTCAGCAAGATCTGCAGCTCAGTGGCGATCCGCAACGAGATCGCACGCACCCGGCCCGACCTACTGGAGGTGCTGTACCAGCCCTTCTACTGGAGCTGGAAGGGCCAGGAGCCCGAGGGCGAGCTTCCCTACTACCATCAACCCATCTACAGCGAGCACGACGGCAAGTTCTCGTCCCGGGATATCAAGACACACGTCTTCTCCGCCCACGAGGACAACCCCGAGCTTCCGCCGCTGAGTGAGAAGCAGAAGGAAGCCATGGCGCTGATCAACGAGTTGGCGGAGAGCCCCGAGTTCCACTTCAGCATGATGTTCGAGCCCGGCGACATTCAGTTTCTGAACAACCACGTGACGCTGCATAGCCGAACCGCGTTCGAGGACTTTCCCGAGCCGGAGCGCAAGCGCCACCTCTTGCGCATGTGGCTGAGCCCACCGAACAGCCGCGAGCTCAGCCCGTGCATGGGCGCCATCTACCGCGACCAGTCCAGCGGCGGCGTACGCGGCGGGTTTCCGTCAAGGACTGGGCGGCACAGTTTCGAGACCGTCCAGGCCCAGGACTGAAGGGGCGCCGGCGATGAGCTCGGAACAAGGATCGGGACCGATGCAGGATAAGCCCCTCACGCTGGCGCTCGCCGAGCACCTGTCCAGGGTGAACGTTGAGCGGACCACAGCGGCGGGGCTGCAGATGGCGGTGTCCGCCATCATCGACACGGTCGCGGTCACCCTGGCCGGAGCGCCGGAAGCCTCGGTGTCGATCCTGCGCCGCACCCTCGGCGGCCCAGCCGCCTCCGGTCCCTCGCTGATCTTCGGCGACCATCGCCGTACCGACGTGCTGAACGCGGCCCTGGTCAACGGGACCGCGGCCCACGCGATCGACTATGACGACATGGCTGCGGCCATGGGTGGCCATCCCTCCGTTCCCGTCGTCCCAGTGGTGTTCGCGCTCGGCGAACAGCTGCAGGTCTCGGGTCGCCAGGCGCTGGACGCCTACATCGTCGGCTTCGAGGCGGAGTGCCGCATCGGGCGCGCGGTGCACCCTCATCACTACAGCGCCGGCTGGCACCCCACCTCGACGCTTGGCGTGTTCGGCGCGGCCGCCGCGGCTGCGCGGCTGCTGAAGCTCGACGTCGAACAGACCGCCATGGCGCTCGCGCTCTGCGCCTCCATGGCTTCTGGCGTGAAGGCCAACTTCGGCACCATGACCAAGCCGCTGCACGTCGGCCGCTGCGCCCACGACGGCCTAATGGCGGCGATGCTGGTGCGCGAAGGCTTCACCGCCAAGCTGAACGCGCTGGAGCAGAAGGAGGGCTTCTTCGCCGCCTTTGACGGACTGGCCAACGTGCATCCGGATCGCATGCTCGCCAACCTCGACGGTCCGCTGGAGATCGAGCAGCCGGAAATCGGGCTGAAGCAGTTCCCCTGCTGCGGCAGCACGCACCCGTCCATCCTGGCCATGATGCAGCTTCGCCGCGATGGCCTGACCTCCGACCAGGTCGAGGCGATCGACATCCGCACGCATAAGAAGCGCCTGCCGCACACAGACAATCCGCGCCCGCAGACCCCGCTCGGCGCCAAGTTCAGCATCCAGTACGTCACCGCCCGCGCCCTGGTCGACGGCGCGCCCCGGCTGCACCACTTCGAGGGCGAGGCCTTCCTGGAGCCCGAGATCCAGCGCCTGCTCTCCCGGACCACCGCCTCGGCCCTGCCTGACGGCGAGGACACGCGCGCCGACCAGTTCACCGCAGAGGTCAGCGTGGTGACCCGCGACGGCCGCAGGCTGTCGGCCCGTCTTCCGGCGGGCCTCGGCCGCGGCCCCGCCGACCCCATGTCGCGCGAGGAGCTCTGGACCAAGTTCCACGACTGCGGCTCGCAGGTGCTCACCGACGCCGCCTCCGCAAAGGCGTTCGACGCGCTCGCGGGCATCGAGACCGCTGCGCGCCTGAGCGACATCACAGACCTGCTGGCCCACGCCCGGCTGCCGGGCGGCGCGGCCGCCGACGTTCCCGCCCGCGCTCGGGCCTTCGCCTGATCGCGACACAGACAGAGGGACCGTCGTGCAGGACTATCCTTATCTTGACCCGACGAGGGTTCTGGTTCCGGCCGGCGTGCTGGGATCGGGCGTGCGGGGGGACGAGCTGGAGGCGGGCCTGGCGCTCGCGCCGCACGCCATCGCTCTGGACGCCGGCTCCACCGACAGCGGGCCGGCCTATCTGGCGAGCGGCCGGTCCAAGTACAGCCCGGACTCCGTGCGGCGGGACCTGTCGCTGCTCATGGCCGCGCGCGCGGGAGCCGGCGTGCCGCTGCTGATCGGCTCCTGCGGCACCTCCGGATGCGATCAGGCGGTCGACGCCACCCTGGAGATCGTGCTCGAGGTCGCGCGTGAGCAGGGCCGCAGGCTGAAGATCGCCGTGCTCTACTCCGAACAGGACAAGGCGGTGCTGAAGGCCAAGTCCGCGGCGGGCGCGATCAGCCCGTTGAGCCCGACCGGCCCGCTCACCAATGCCGAGCTCGACGCCTGCGTCCACATCGTCGCCCTGATGGGACCGGAGCCCTACATCGCCGCCGTGCAGGCGGGCGCCGACATCGTGCTCGGCGGCCGCACCACCGACACGGCCGTCCTTGCAGCTGTGCCGTTGATGCGCGGGGCCGCCGCCGGTCCGGCCTGGCACGCGGCCAAAGTCGCCGAGTGCGGCGGCCTGTGCAGCGTCAATCCCACTAGTCCTGGGGTCATGATGGATGTGGACGACACAGGCTTCACAATCGCCCCGCTCGCGCCCGTAAACAGCTGCACCCCCGAAACCGTGTCGGCCCACATGCTCTACGAGAACAGCGACCCCTTCCGCCTGGTCGAGCCCGGCGGCGTGCTGGACGTGACCGACGCTCAGTACGGAGCGCAGGACCCGCGCACCGTGCGCGTGACCGGCTCGCGCTTCGAGCCCGCGCCCTACACCATGAAGCTCGAAGGCGCGGGCGGCGGCCCGTTCCAGACCATCATGCTGGTCGGCATCCAGGACCCGGAGGTGCTGCGCGACATCGACGGCTTCCTCAAGCGCATGGCGCAGGGCCTGCACGAACGGGTGCAGCGCACCTTCGGCGACGGGATGCCGGCCTTCGACATCTCGCTACGCCCCTATGGCTGGAACGCCGTCTCGGGCCGGCCGCCGCCGCCGGGCGCGGGAGTTCCGCACGAGATCGGCCTGCTGTTCGTCGCCACCGCCGCCACCCAGGTCCTGGCCACCCAGATCGCGCGCATCTGCAACCCGATATTCTTCCACTTCCCGGTCCGAATGGGTAAGGAGCTGCCGAGCTACGCCTTCCCTTTCTCCCCCGCCGAGATTGAGCGCGGCCAGGTGTTCCAGTTCAACCTGAACCACGTGGTGGCGACGAGCACGCCGGACGAGCTGGTCCGCACCCGCTGGGTCGAGGTCGCCGCCAGCGCCAGGACCACCGTGCATGCCTAAGCTGAAGGACGTCTGCCGCTACATCCGCTCCAAGAACGCAGGGCCCTTCTGGGTCACGATCGACATCTTCTTCGACACCGACGAAGCCTACCGCCGCCATCGCGCCGATCCCGCCATCAGCGCCGCGGCCGTGGCGGACCTCTACAGCGTGGCCGTCGATCAGGTCCGGCGTTTCGAGATCGACTCGCTTAGCGCGATCAAGATGTCCTACCCACGGTCTCAGCCCCAAGGCGGGGTCGTGGAGCGCGACATGCACAGCGGCCAGCAATTCGTCCCGCTGCTCGATCTGGATCTTGGTGGGCCGGCGCTGGCCCTGGGGAGCTGACCATGGCCGACGGACATGCGCCCGCGCCCCCCTCGCCGCCCCGCAGCCGCGAGGAGGCGGAAGCCCTGGCTTGGTCGCTGCCCCTCGATCGCCTGTCACCGGCCATGCCGCTCCTCTTCGGCCTGGGCGCGGAACTCGCCTATTTCGAGCGGCTGCGCCGGGACGATCCGGTGCACTACCAGGCCGAACACAAGCACGGTCCCTACTGGTCCATAACCCGCTACGAAGACATCATGGCGGTGGACACCAACCACGAGGCGTTCTCCTCCGAGCCATCGATCACCATCGCCGACCCGCAGGAAGACCTGCCGCTGCCGATGTTCATCGCCATGGACCCGCCCAAGCACGACGTGCAGCGCAAGACGGTGAACGCCATCGTCTCAGGCCCGAACCTGCAGGCGCTGGAGCCCCTGATCCGCGAGCGCGCCGGTCTGATCCTGGATAGCCTGCCGCTGGGCGAGGAGATCGACTGGGTGGATAGAGTGTCCATGGAGCTGACGGCCATGACGCTGGCTACGCTCTTCGACATTCCGCAGGAAGATCGCCGCAAGCTCACTCGCTGGTCAGATGTGGCGACGTCCAGCGAAGAGGCGGGCCTGATCCTCACCCGTGAAGAGCGCAAGGCCGAACTGGTCGGCTGCATGACCTACTTCCTAAATATCTGGAACGAACGGGTGAACGCCCCGCCGAAAGCCGACCTAATCTCCATGCTGGCGCACGGCGAGTCCACGCGGAACATGGACAGGATGGAGTACCTGGGCAACCTCATATTGCTGATCGTGGGCGGCAACGACACGACGCGGAACACCATCACAGGCAGCATTCTCGCGCTTAACCAGAACCCCGAGCAGTACCATAGGTTGAAGACCGATCACCGGCTAATCCCCGCCATGGTATCGGAGACGATCCGCTGGCAGACGCCACTGGCCCATATGCGCCGCAACGCCACCCGCGACATCGAACTCGGCGGCAAGACCATCCGCAAGGGTGACAAGGTCATCATGTGGTACGTGTCGGGCAATCGAGACGAGAGCGTCGTCGAGCGGCCAAACGATTACTGGATCGAACGCCCCAACGTGCGCCGCCATCTTTCCTTCGGATTTGGCATACACCGTTGCGTCGGGAACCGTCTAGCTGAGCTCCAGCTAAGGGTGATCTGGGAGGAGATCCTTGCGAGGTTCAGCCACATCGAGGTGGTTTGTGAACCCAAGCGCGTGCAGTCTACTTTCGTACGAGGGTATGAGACCCTGCCCGTTCGTCTTCACGCCTAATGTCCTTGGACCGCCATCTACAGTGTTCAGCCGCACGACTGTAGTCGTTAAAAAGACGTGAACGAAGGCAGGTTTTTGGGCAGGTCGCTCGAGACACTCAAAGGCGCAGTTTGGCGCCTACCCTTCCGCCGCCGGTTCGGCCAAATGCGCTCGGGACTTGTCGAGGACGCCCTGACGATCGCGCTGACCATGCTCGCCCTTCGGGCCGCCTGATATGGCCGGACATGCTCGATCCTTCGCCCTCCGAGTTGCCTGGAGGCGCTTGGTGCCACGGCAGCCTCAAGCGTCGCCCTCGCCCTGGTGGCGAAGCGCGAGCGGCGCGGGGCCTTCCAGCCGCTGAATGCGACGAGCCACTAGCTGAACGGCGAGAAGGCCGCCTGCGAGAGGGCGCTCGGCTCGCGCACGACGGGGGTGGGCTTGGCCACCCACCTTGCCGCCACCGCCTTCTGGGCGGGTGATTTACGAAGGCTGGGTGCGACGAGGCGGCCCGGTCGCCGAGACCAGGCGCTGCTGCTGATCGGCTTTGCGGGTGCGTTGCGGCGCTCGGAGCTTGTGGCGTTGGACTTCGAACGTCTCACTTGGTCCGATGACGGGGTGAAGCTCCTGTTGGAAAAGTCCAAGACCGACAAGGACGGCGAAGGCGCCGAGGTCATGATCGCCTTCGGGCGGCACGAGGCCACCTGCCCTGTCCGGGCGCTGAAGGGTTGGCTCGAGGCTGCTGCAATCAAGTCTGGCCCAGTCTTCAGAAAGGTCAACAAAGCCGGACGGGTTGAGGCGCGCCGCCTCAGCGAAGACGCCGTGCGGCAAATCCTGCTCCGGCGGGCAGCGCAGGCTGGCTTAAAGGGCTCGCTGGCCGAGCCAGTCAGTCCGCATGAGCTGAGGGCGGGCTTCGTCACCACAGCCTATCGCAACGGGGTCTCAGACGAGGAGATCATGGGACACACGCGTCATCGAAGCCTGACCACCATGCGCAGCTACGTTCGGAGAGCCAAGCTCAGTCAGACCAGCCCAAAGGGCAAGCTGGGCCTGTGATCTGCCAAGCGATCAGGTCGTTACAACTATGTTGCAACGACGCATGCTAATCGCTATGTGAGGCGGGCACTAGGAGGGCATCGTGCAAGCCGCGATCAAGCGAATGGGGAATTCGGCGGCGATCCTGCTGCCCAAGCCCGTCCTGGCCCACCTGCACGTTGCTGCTGGAGATGTTCTGCAGATGGATTTGCAGGAGGGACAGGTCGTGCTGTCGCCCACACAACTTCACCCCCGTGAGGGATGGGCGGAAGCGGCTAAGGCGCTGGCCGCTGCTGGAGACGGCCAGGCGGAATGGCCGGAGTTGGATAACGTTGGCAATGAGGACTGGATTTGGTGAGGTCGGGGCATTCTCGCCCTGCACGAGGTGAGGTGTGGCTGATCAACCTTGACCCGACAGTTGGACGTGAAATCCAGAAGACTCGTCCGTGCGTCGTAGTCTCTCCTCCCGAGATTAATGAACATCTCTCAGTGATGCTTGTAGCGCCGCTGACCAGCGGTAGCCGCCCTGCTCCCTTTCGGGTGGCGACTACCTTCGCCGGCAAAGCCGGCTTGATGCTGCTGGAGCAGGTCCGTGCAGTGGATGGCGGCCGGCTGGTGAAGAAAGTCGGGCAGATTGATCGTCTAACGCTAAGCGCCGCTCTCGCAGTGCTACGATCCCTGTTCGCGGAATGAATAACACGCAAGCTAGTTCAGCCGAGAAAGTATTCTTCAAAGAACCCCGCTGGCGTGGTTCAATGTCTCAGTGCTATTTATTTATCCAACCAGCTGCGAACGTTCCGAAACTGGAAACTCTTCCACCGAGCTCGCCACCCGTGTCGCGCCCAAAGCCGTTTAGCGCCCAGCCCATCCAAGAGCGTTCGCCGAGCAAGTTGGCGGGACGCAATCGGGCGCCGATCCGCGGCATGCTCGAGCGCAAGACTGGTTCGTGTCGGCACTCGGACGGTGATGCATTTCTCCATCTCGTATGTTCGTAGTCTAGCGGTGGAGCATGACCCCTGACCGACCCGAGTCGCCGTACCAGCAGATACATTTCACCTGGCGGAGCCATTGTGGCTGACAGAGCTCGAGAAATCGATAGTCCCAAAAGTATGGGTCCAGACTTACGAGTTCAGACCAGCGATCTAGCAGTTGTACTTCACAAGCCCGCCGAAGCGCCTGAAGGACCGTGCGCAGAGCGGACGAGGGCCTGGTGGGCGGCGTGGATGTGACTTTTCATGACCGAGGCCGCCCAGGCGCAGTCGCGGGCCTCGAACGCGTCCACCAACTCCCGGTGGTGGCCCATGGAACGGATCAGGTCGTCGTGGGAGTACAGCGCCAGCGTGCGCCGGGTCAGGGGAAGCTCCACGACCAGGGCGGCCATGGCCGCCAGCCTCGGGCTCATCGCCGAGTCCAGGATGATGCGGTGGAACTGGGCGTTGACCGCTGCGAACTCCCGGCTGAATGTCTCGGCGTCCCGGCCGAGGGACCCCTCCATCTCGCTCGCCAGCTCACGCAGCCTCGCCAGCGCGCCGGCGTCGATCCGGGTCGCCGCCCGCTCCGCCGCATGCCCTTCGATCATCGCCCTCAAGGCGTATATCTCCGTCAGTTCGCCGGGCGAGACGGCGGACACCTGGGCGCCGGCGTTGGGCGTGACGACGACGAGCCCCTCGAGCGCGAGGCGGCGCAGGGCTTCGCGCACCGGCGTGCGCGAGACCTCGCAGAGCGTCGTCAGCTCCTCCTCTTTCAGCCGGCGTCCCGGGCTGAACGCGCCGGACAGGATGGCGCTGCGGATCAACTCATAGGCCTTGCCGCCGGCCGTCGACACGGGCGAGTCTTTAACCGTCATGGCCGCTCAAAGCCACGGGGGCCGCCCGATGGCAAGCCGCCCAGCGCCCGCACGGCGGCGACTGCCCTCAATGCGGCTCCTCGCCCCCGGACACGTTCATCGACTCCGCGGTGATGTAGGCGGCCTCGTCGGAGCAGAAGAAGCCGACGGCGTCTGCGGTGTCCCCCGCCCGCCCGGGGCGGCGCAGCGGGATGCGGGCAGCCATGGCAGCCATGTAGGCGTCTACGCTGTCGTGGCCCGTGACCTTGGCGAAGTAGCTGTTCTGCCAGGCGCCCAGGCCTGTGGTGACGTGGTTGGGGCACACGTTGTTGACGGTGATCCCGTGCGGTCCGAGCTCGATCGCCGCGGAGCGGACGAGCCCCACCAGGCCATGCTTGGAGGCGGTGTAGGCCTGGGCGTGGGGGAAGCCGGACTTGGCGGCCTGGCTGGCGATGTTGACGATGCGTCCCCCGCGCCCCTGCGCCACCATCGCGGCGGCCGCCACCTTCAGCCCGTAGAAGGCGCCGGTCAGGTTCACGTCGATCACCGCGGCCCAGTCGGCGGGTTCCACCTCCAGCAGCGGCTTCATGATGTAGCCGATGCCGGCGTTGTTCACCCAGATGTCCAGGGAGCCGTGCCGCGCCACCGCGTGGGCGCCTAGCGCCTGCACCGCCTCGTAGCGGCGGACGTCGCAGGCGAAGGTGGAGACGTCGGCTCCCTCCGCGCAGAGCTCGGCGGCGAGGGCGTCCATCTCCGCCGCCTGCCCGATCATGTCGGCGGGGGTCTCCGCTCCGCTCGCGACGCCGATGTCGGAGAGCACCACCTTGGCCCCGTCGGCGGCCAGGCGGCGCACGATCGCCTCGCCCAGGCCGCCGCGGCGGCCCGAGCCGGTGACCACGGCGGTCCGGCCCGCGAACCGCGGGGCGGCGGACGCCATCAGGCCGGACCTTCCGCCAGCGGCTCGGTGACCATGAAGGTCACCTCGGCCAGGTCCTGGAACGCCTGGGCGACGCGGGTCATGGCCTCGGTAGCGACGTCGCGGCCGAACTGGTCGGGGTCGGCGACATCGATGATCTCCAGGTACTGGTAGGGCGCCGGCGCGTCCGAGCCCAGCAGGCCCGTGGTGCGCAGCACCTGGAAGTCGGCGATGGAGGCCAGCGCCTTGACGGTCGGCATGTCGGTGGTGCGGGCCCAGCGCTCGTAGCGCTCGCGTTCCACGCCGGGCTTCAGGTTGAACAGGGCGACGATGCGCATCGGGCGACGCCTTCGCAAGTTGGGCCTTGGCGCACCTTGATGTCTTTGTATACGATCCGCAACGGTGGAGTTCGGGGCGCACGGCCGCCCGGACGCGAGGAGGGCCTTGGCCATGCAGCTGTTGCGCGCCGCCACCCTGACCACGCCCGACCCAGCGGCGACGGCGGCCCTGTATACGCGCTGGCTCGACTACGAGACGGTGGAGACCGGCGAAGTCGACGCCGCCCAGGCGACGAGCTGGGGCGCGCCGGCCTGCGGGGGCCGCCGCTATGCGGTCTGCCGCCCGGCGTCCGGAGCGGACATCTACCTGCGCTTTGTGCAGGGGCGCGCGCCGTCGGACTACCGGGCGCTGCGCACCTACGGCTGGGCGGCGATCGAGCTCTGCGTCGCCGACGTGCTGGCGGTGCACGCGCGGCTGGAGGGCTCGCCTTTCGAGGTCATCGGGCCGCCCAAGCCGCTGGACGGCCTGCCCACCATCTTCCCCATGCAAGTGAAGGGGCCCGACCAGGAGGTGGTGTTCCTGACCCAGGTGCTGGGCGACCTGCCCGACTACGACCTGCCGCGCGCCGCCAGCCTGGTGGACCACCTGTTCATCCTGGTGCTGGCCTGCTCGGACCTGGAGGCGTCCAGCCGCTGGCTGGAGCGGGCGCTGGGGCTGCAGGGCGGGCGCGCCATGGAGCTGGCCTACGGCGTGCTGTCGGACGCCTTCGGCCTGGCGGCCGACCACAAGCACCGCATCGCCACCCTGACCCACGGGCGCGACGTCTTCCTGGAGGTGGACCAGTACCCGCGCGAGGCGACGGCCCGTCCGCAGGCGCCGGGCGAGCTGGCGCCGGGCGTGGGCCTGGCCACCTTCCGCCATCCGCAGGTCGACGCCCTGGAGGGGCCCTGGGCCAGCCCGCCGACCCGGCGCGAGGGCGTGGTCTACGGCGGCCGCCGCGCGGGCGTCATGGTCGGGCCCGACGGCGTGCGGGTCGAGGTGGTCGAGGCCTGACGGGCGCCGCGCGACGCGACGGAGACGGGATTGAAGGAGCGAGCTGTGACAGAAGACCTGCGTTTCGAGCCCACCATGGTGCGCGAGGCCAAGACCGCGCGCGAACTCTACGAGGCGGTGAAGGCCAACCCCGCCCGGGCGCGCTTCGGCTTCGGCGAGAAGCTGGCGGTGGTGAACATCGACTTCCAGCAGGCCTACACCCGCCCCGACCTGTTCCCCAAGTCCGCCTACGTCACCGACCCGGACCAGATCGCCCACGTGAACCGCATCTCAGGGCTGGCGCGGTCCAAGGGGATGCCGGTGATCTGGACGCGGGTGGCCTACAAGGCGGACGGCGGCGACGCGGGCGTCTGGGGCACGCGCACGAACACCCCCGACAGCCTGCAGAACATCCGGTACGACAGCCCGCGCCACGCCTTCGATCCCCGGGTGCGGATCGACGAGGCGGTGGACCTGGTGTTCACCAAGCGCATGGCGTCGGCCTTCTTCGAGAGCCCGCTGGCGAGCTATCTGGTGTGGAAGAAGGTCGACACCGTGGTGATCACCGGCGGCTCGACCTCGGGCTGCGTGCGCGCCACAGGCGTCGAGAGCCTCATGCGCGGCTACCGCACCATCGTCCCGGAGGAGTGCGTCGCCGACAAGCACGAGAGCTACCACTACGCCAACCTCACCGACCTGCAGCTGAAGTACGCCGACGTGGTGGAGGTGGCGGAGGTGGAGGCCTGGCTGGCCGGGCGGGCGGACGCGGCGGGCTGAGACCCCCTCCCCCGTTCACGTCATCCCCGGGCTTGTCCCGAGGATGACGGGAACGGAGGTGGGGGGTGAGAAGGGGGCGGCCGCCGCCTCAGCTCACCCCAGCCCCGCGGCCTGCGCCATCGCGCTCGCGGTCAGCGCGCGCACCGCCTCGTCGCGCCCCAGCGCGCCCAGCACCCGCTCCACCGCAGCCATGCGGAACGGCTGGCCCGACACGTAGGGGGTTAGGGTGAAGCCGAGCGCGCGGCCGCCGAAGCGCTCCACGCCGCCCTTCAGGTAGTCCACGGCCTCCAAGAGCTGGGCGGCCCAGTCATCCTCGGACTGGCGGCGGTCGATGAGCAGGGTGCGGTCGTCCAGCTCGTTGGAGAGCGGCAGGGCGACCACCGCGCCGGCGTCGGTGCGCATCAGGGCCGGCGCCTCGTCCATCTCCCAGTCCAGGCAGACGTCGAAGTCCTGGGCGGCGATCAGGTCCAAGGTGGCGAAGGACTGCTGGCGCGCGGGGCTGAGCCAGGCGCGGGGCGTGAGCCCCGCCGCCTCGAACCGCGCGCGGACCTCCGCCACCCAGGCGGCCTCCGTCGCCCGGTCCAGCCCGCCCCAGTGGATGTGCTCGGGCGACAGGCCGTAGGCGGCGAGCTCGTGGCCGTCCTCGGCGATGGCGCGCACCAGGGGCGCCAGCCGCTCCAGCTGGCGCGCATTGACCGGAAAGGTCGCCTTGAGCCCCGCCGCCCTCAGCGCGTCGAGCAGGCGGAACACGCCCACCCGGTTGCCGTAGTCGCGCGTGGTGTAGTGGCGAAGGTCCGGATAGGGGGTGACCATGGCGCCCGGCGACTTGAACGGCTTGCCGGAGGGGTCCAGCGCGTGGTGCTCCACCGGGACCACGATCATCACCGCCAGGGGCCCGCCCCAGGGCCAGCGGATCGGCGCGGACCCGGCGATCCGCCAGGCGTAGCGGTCCTGGTCGGCGCCGTAGCGGCGGCGGGGATAGCTCAGGTAGTCGTCAGCCAGCGGCATGGGCGCCCTCCGCATCCGCGAACCCGGTCCCGCCGGTGGCCAGGCCCCGGCCGGCGACGTCGGCCAGGGCGGCGTCCCAGCAGTGCTCGCGATAGAAGCCGGCGATCTCGGCGGCGGTGGTGATCCACACGTCCTCCGCGTGGGCGGCCACGTGGGCCAGGGCCTGCGCGAAGGGGCGGATGCGGTGGGGCTGGGCGACGAGGTAGGCGTGCAGCGGGATGCACATCACCGTGCCCGACCGCTCGCCCTCGGCCAGCAGCCGGTCGAAGTGGCGCTTCAGCACCTCGGCGTAGCGCTCCGGCGTCATGGCCAGGGCGCCGTAGGTGATGACGTCGTTGACCTCCAGCGAATAGGGCATGGACATCAGCTTGCCCGAGCGGGTCTTCAGCGGCTGGGGCTGGTCGTCCTGGAACAGGTCGCAGGTGTACCAGAAGTCGTACTCGGCGATCAGGTCGAAGGTGCGCTCGGTATGGGTCAGGGCAGGGGCGAGATAGCCGCGGATGCGCTGGCCGGTGGCGGCCTGGATGCTGTTGATCGAGTCCTCGATCACCGCGCGCTCCTGCGCCTCGTCCATGCCGTAGCTGTAGCGGGTGTTGTAGATGCCGTGGCTGAAGAACTCCCAGTCCCGCGCCACGCAGGCCTCGATGATCTCCGGGTGGTGGTCGATCAGGGCGGTGGACAGCGAGATGGAGCCCCGCATGGAGAAGCGGTCCATCAGCTCCATCAGCCGCCAGTGACCGACCCGGTTGCCCCAGTCGCGCTGGGCGTAGCCGACCACGTCGGGCTTGGGCCTGGGCCAGCCCGGGCGCTGGGGGTTCACCGGCGGGTCGTACTCGTAGACCTCGATGTTCGGCGCGATCCAGAAGGCCAGCTTCTTGCCCCCCGGCCAGGTGATCTTGGGCCGGTCGCGATAGGGCCAGTAGTCGTAGAGGTTGGGATCGGCGCGCATGGCGTCGGCGTCTCCTACAGATAGGCCCAGGGGCGGCGTTGCGCGTCCGCGGCGCGGAAGGCCTCGATCTCAGGCCGCCGCTTGAAGGTCAGGTCGATGGCGTCCAGGCCGTGGAGCAGCATCTCCTTCGCCTCCGCCCCGATCTCGAAGCCGCTCTCCTCGCCGTCCGGGCCGGCCAGGGTCTGGGTGGCGAGGTCCACGCAGACGCGGCGCGCCTGCGGGTCGGGAGCGATGGCGCGGGCCAGGGCCTCGATCCGCTCCGGCGCGGCCGGGACCGGCACGATGCCGTTGCGCACGCAGTTGCCCTGGAAGATCGGGTTGAACGAGGCCGCCACCACCGCGCGGAAGCCGTACTCCGCGAGCGCCCAGGCGGCGTGCTCGCGCGAGGAGCCGCAGCCGAAGTTCGCCCCGCCGAGCAGGATCTGCGCCCCCGCATAGGCGGGATCGTTCAGCACGAAGCCCGGGTCGGGCTCGCGCCCGCCGACCTGGGTGTAGCGCCAGCCGGCGAACAGGCCCTGGGCCAGCCCCCGCTTGGACACCGCCGTGATCTCGCGGGACGGGATGATGGCGTCGGTGTCGACGTTGGGCCGGATCAGCGGCGCGGCCACCGCGACCAAGCGGGTGAAGGGGGCGGCGCTCACGGCGCGAGCCTGCGCGGGTCGGCGATGCGGCCCGCCACCGCCGAGGCCGCCACCGTGGCGGGCGAGGCCAGGTGGGAGCGCACCCCCGGCCCCTGGCGGCTCTCGAAGTTGCGGTTGGTGGAGGTGACCACCCGCGCCTGGGGCGCGAAGCTCTCCCCGCCGGCGAAGAAGCACATGGAGCAGCCGGGCTCGCGCCACTCGAAGCCCGCGGCCCTGAACACCGCGTCCAGCCCCTCGGCCTCGGCCTCCCGCTTCACCGCCATGGAGCCCGGCACGCAGATGGCGCGCACGCCCGCCGCCACCCTGCGGCCGCGCAGCACCGCGGCGGCGCTGCGCAGGTCGGACAGCCGGCCGTTGGTGCACGAGCCGATGAAGGCGGCGTCGACGGCCAGCCCCTCCAGGGCCTGGCCGGGCTCAAGGCCCATGTAGGCCAGCGCCCTGTCGTAGCTCTCCCGGCTGTCCTGGCCCGCGACCGCCTCGAAGGCCGGTATGCGGCCGGGCAGCGGGGTGGCGTGCTGGGGGCTCGTGCCCCAGGTCACGGTCGGCGCGACCTCGGCGGCGTCGAAGCGGCGCTCCGCGTCGAACACCGCGCCGGGGTGGCTGCGCAGCGTGCGCCAGTGCGCCGCCGCCCGGTCCCAGGCCTCGCCCCGCGGCGCATAGGGGCGGCCCTGAAGGTAGGCCAGGGCCTGCTCGTCCGGGGCGATCAGCGCGCCGAAGGCGGACAGCTCGGCGGCCATGTTGCAGAGCGTCATGCGCCCTTCCATGGACAGGGCCTCCACGGCCGCGCCGGCGTACTCCACCGCAAAGCCCCTGGCTCCGCTGGCCGACAGCCGGGAGATGACGTGCAGGGCCAGGTCCTTGGCCGTCACGCCGGCGCCCAGCCGCCCGTCCACGGTGATGCGCAGCGTGCGCGGGCGCTTCACCCGCAGGGTCCCGGTGGCCATGGCGTGCTCGGCCTCGGTGGAGCCTACGCCCCAGGCCAGCGCCCCGAAGGCGCCCTGGGTGGAGGTGTGGCTGTCGGGGCAGACCACCGTCAGCCCCGGCAGCACCACCCCCTGCTCGGGCGAGACCACGTGCACGATGCCCTGGCGCGGGTCGCCGAGGTCGAACAGCTGCACGCCCGCGCGCCCCGCCGCCGCGCGGGTGGCGCGGATGAAGGCGCCGCCGGTGGGCATCAGCGTCTCGTCGGTGCGCCCCGGGCGGGTGTCGACCACGTGGTCCATGGTGCAGAACACCTGCCGCGGCGCGAGCAGCGGGCGGCCCGCCGCCTCCAGGCTCTCCAGGGCGACCGAGCCGGTGCGCTCGTGCAGGAACACCCGGTCCACCAGGATCAGGGCCTCAGCCCCGCCGAGGTCGGCCACCCGGTGCTCGCGCCACAGGGTCTCGAACAGGGTGAGCGGGGCCATGGGGAGCGGCTCAGGCGGCTGCGCGGGCGGCGAGCAGGGCGTCGGCCTCGGCGGGCGTGAGGCCCAGCGCCTGCTCCAGCACCTCGCGCGTCTGGCCGCCGGGGGCGGGCGGGTGCTCGCGCACGGCGAAGCGCCGCCCGTCCATGCGCAGCGGCAGGGTCGGCAGCTCGGCCGTGGAGCCGTCGGCCAGGCGCACCGGCGCCAGCCCGCCCGAGGCCTTCAGGTGCGGGTCGTCCACCAGCTCCTCCGGCCGCACGATGGGCGCGAACGGCAGGCCCGCCGCCTCCAGCCGCGCCAGCAGCTCCGCCCGCTCCAGCCCGGCGAACAGGGCGCGCAGCCGCGGCAGCAGCCGCTCGCGCGCCGCCACCCGCTGGTTGTTGGCCGCAAGGCCGGGGTCTGCGCCCCAGTCGGACAGGCCGAAGCCGGCGCAGAAGCTGCGCCACTGCGCATCGCTGACCACGCCCACGAAGACCTGCTCCCCGCCCTGGGCCTCGAACACGTCGTAGATGGCCCAGGCGGAGGTCCGCGCCGGCATGGGCGCGGCGGCGACGCCGGTCACCGCCTTCTGCGCCATGTGCTGGCCGACCAAGAAGGCGGTGGTCTCGAACAGCGAGCAGTCCACCGCCTGGCCGAGCCCCGTGCGGCGGCGCTGCTCCAGGGCGGCGAGCACGCCGATCACCCCGAACAGCCCGCCCGTGACGTCGATCACTGAGGCCCCGGCGCGCAGCGGCCGGCCGGGCGGCCCGGTCATGTAGGCCAGCCCGCCCATCATCTGCGCCACCTCGTCCAGGGCCGCGCGGTGCTCGTAGGGGCCCGCCAGGAACCCCTTGGCCGAGCAGTAGACCAGCCGCGGGTTGGCCTCGCGCAGGCTCTCGTAGCCGAGCCCGAGCCGCGCCAGGGCGCCCGGGCGGAAGTTCTCGATCAGCACGTCGGCCCAGGCGGCGAGCCTTTGCGCCACCTCCACGCCCGCGGCGCTCTTGAGGTCGAGCCGGATGCTCTTCTTGTTGCGGTTGTACATGGGGAAGTAGCCGGCGCCGGAGCCCTGCAGGGAACGCGTGGCGTCGCCCTCCAGCGGCTCGACCTTGACCACCTCGGCGCCGAGGTCGGCCAGCACCACGCCCGCCGACGGGCCCATCACCATGTGAGAGAACTCCACCACCTTGAGACCCGCGAGGGGCGCTTCGGCGGCGTCTTCGATGTCCATGCGGAGGGGCCCTGGCGTCCAGCTCATAATGATCTACTCTTATACCAACTCATCGAGAAGGGGGCTTGGATGCCGCGGGCGGACGGCGTGGACGTGCTGGTCAGCGAGGTGGGGCCGCGCGACGGCCTGCAGAGCGTCGCCTCGCTCATGTCGCTGGAGCACAAGAAGGCCTGGATCGACGCGGAGGCGGCGGCGGGCGTGCGCGAGATCGAGGTCGGCTCCTTCGTGCCGGCCCACGTCCTGCCGTCCATGGCGGACACCGGCGCGCTGGTGCGCCACGCTAAAGCGATCCCCGGCCTGACGGTCGCCGCGCTCGTCCCCAACCTGAAGGGCGCGCAGGCGGCGGTGGAGGCGGGGGCGGACAAGATCACCCTGCCCGTCTCGGTCAGCGAGACCCACAGCCTGCGCAACGTCCGCCGCACCCATGCCCAGATGATCGCAGAGGCGCGGGCCATCGCCGCGCTGCTGCGCGACTTGCCGCCCGACCGCCGGCCGAGCTTCGAGGGCGGCCTGTCCACCGCCTTCGGCTGCACGCTGGAGGGGCCGGTCGCGGACGCCACGCTGACCCGCCTGGCCGAGGCGCTGATGCAGGCCGGCTGCGACGAGGTGGGGCTGTCGGACACCTCAGGCTATGCCAACCCCTTCCAGGTGAAGCGGCTGGTGCGGCTGGTGCGCGACGTGGTGGGCGAGGCGGCGCTGAGCGGGCTGCACCTGCACAACACCCGGGGCCTGGGCCTCGCCAACGCGCTGGCGGGGCTGGAGGTGGGGATCACCACCCTGGACGCCTCCCTCGGCGGGCTGGGCGGCTGTCCCTTCGCGCCGGGCGCCAGCGGCAATATCGTCACCGAGGACTTGGTCTTCATGCTCCAGGCCATGGGGCTGAAGACCGGGATCGACCTGGAGCGGCTGGTGGAGGTGCGCCGCAAGCTGCCCGAGTGGCTGCCGGGCGAACAGAGTTACGGCTTCCTGGCCGACGCCGGAGCGCCGCTGGGGTTTGAGGCGCTGGGCGGGGAAAGCGCACGACGCGGCGAGCCGGCCTTTCTGACCTCAAACAAGTCTCCGCCGCCTCAGTCAGCCTCATCCTGAGCGCGAATGAGCTGGACCACTCGCATTCCAGGGAAGGGAGACCACCGCCATGCCCAGGCGCAACGTCGAGGGCCGCATCCTCTACACGTCCAGGAAGCCGGAGCGGCTGGACCAGGAACGGGGGCGCGAGAGCTTCCTATTCACCCATCACGGCGACGGCTCAACGACCCTTCGCGCCCACTGCGAGATCGACGAGCCCGATCCCGCCGTCATGCGCGACGTGGTCTACGGTCTGGACGCGCAGGGCCGCCCGGCGGACTGCGCAATCCGGCTGACGGTGGGCGACCGGTTCATGGGCGCGGGCTGGTTCCGCTTCGGCGAGGGCTTCATCGAGTGCGAGTCCTACGGCCCCTCGATCGGGCGGGTGTCCCAGCGGGTGGAGCTCGGCGGACGCCTCGACGGCTTCGGCACCCATCCGATCGTGGCCGACGGCTTCCTGCTCTCGCGCCAAACCTGGGGCGCGTCCGGCGAGCGGCGCACGCTGCGGCTCTACCTGCCCTCCCCCGATCACCGCGGCGCCACCCCGCCCTTCCTGGCCCGCGTGGATATTGACGCCGTCTTCCTCGGCCGCGAGCGGGTCACCGTGGCCGCCGGCGCCTTCGACGCGCGCCGGTTCCAGTTCCTCGACGAGGGCGAAAACGGCATGGGCCAGCACCCGCCCTACGAGCTCTGGATCACCGACGACGCGGACGGCGTGTTCCTGAAGGGCGGCGTCGGCGGCTACATGATGACCTGGTACGAGCTGGTGGAGCTGCGCCGCGAGTTGGTATAGGATTAGGTCATCTCACGCGGAGGCGGCGATGGACGGGTCGGGCGAGGTGAAGGCGGTCGCGCCGCCGGCCTATGACGGGCCGCCGGACTACCGCGTGGTCGGCCGCCACGGCGTCTTTCCCGAGACCAGTCACGACGAGGTCGAGCGGCTGAACTGGCTCGCCCACATGAACCGCCATCTCTCCACCCGGGTCATGCCGCACGTGAAGACGGCCTGGGAGGTGCGCGCCGGGCCGAAGGCGGAGCAGGCGCTGGGCCGCCCCGTGCGAGACCGCCACGAGGTGCGCCGCGCCCTCCTTCAGGACCCCTACTTCCAGGCCTGGTCGGCGCTGCGCCGGCTGACCATGGAGCAGCGCCAGCAGGCCGGCCGCTGGACCACGCTGCGCCAGGCGGAGCGGCTGGCGGCGACCGCCCAGGCCCTGACCGCCGGCGACGCGCGGCTGCAGCTCGACCCCGCCCTGCCGATCCCGCGCTACGTGTCGGCGGTCGACCACCACTGCATGCCGGGCAGCTACCATGGCGAGGCCTTCCCCGGCGACGTGTCGGGGGCGGCGAACTACGACCACGCCATCTTCGCCACCACCGGCGGCGCGCTCGGCCGCTACTCCGACGGCGGCGGCCAGGGGATGGTGCGCTGGCTGCGGCGCCGCCTGCCCGACTTCCAGCCCCGGCGCATCCTGGAGATCGGCGCGACGCTTGGCCAGAACCTGCTGCCCCTCGCCCAGGCCTTCCCCCAGGCGGAGGTGGTGGGGGTGGACGTGGCCGCCCCGGTGCTGCGCTACGGCGCGGCGCGAGCGCGCTCGCTCGGCGTGGACAATGTGAGCTTCGTCCAGGCGGACGGATCGGACCTGTCGATGTTCGCCGACGCCAGCTTCGACCTCATTCAGACGACCATGTTCCTGCACGAGCTGTCGCTGCCGAGCATGAAGGCGATCTTCGCCGAGACGCGGCGCCTGCTCGCCCTCGGCGGCCTGGTGGCCCACCTGGAGCAGCCGCAGTACCGCCCCGACATGCCGCTCTTCGAGCAGGCCATGCGCGACTGGGACGCCTTCTACAACAACGAGCCGTTCTGGAGCACCCTGCACGAGCTGGACCTGGACGCTCTGATGGCGGAGGCCGGCTTCCCCGCTGACACGCTAATCCACGACTGGGTGACCGCGGTGGTGGACAGGGACGTCTTCCCCGACGCCGCCGACGACGACGGCGAGGACTTCGGACGCAAGGCGGCCTGGCGGCTGCTCGGCGCGCGGGCCGCGCCATGAGCGTGGCGCTGGCGCTCGCCGCCGCCTCCGCCAAGCCGGCCGGCAAGCGGCCCTACTTCCTCGACCCCCAGGTGGAGCGGGTGATGGCCGTCACCCTGGCGGCGGTGCAGGAGCTGGCCGTCGCCCGCCAGCGCATCGACACCCTGGAGCGGCTGCTGGAGGCCAAGGGCGTGCTGGCGCGCGACGAGGTGGAGCGCTTCGCCCCCACCCCGGAACAGGCGGCCGAGCGCGGCCTGTGGACCCAGGAATACCTCGCCCGCGTGCTGCGCGTCCTGCAGCAGGAGGCCGAGGGGATCGCCGCGACGGCTAAGGGCGACGTCTATTCCGAAGAGGTGGCGGCGGAGCTGGCGGGTGGAGTGCGGTCGGCCTGACCCCTCGCCTGCGGAGCGACCTGGAGCTCCCCGAGCAGCTTAACCAACGGCGGTTGAGGATGACCGCTGGTTTCAGAGCCGTTTCATCCCTGCCCGTTCCCGTCATCCTCGGGCTTGTCCCGAGGATCAAGGCCGGCCCGGCGCAGGGCGCCTGCGGCGCTGAAAGCGCCCGGCAGCGGACCGCTCGATCCTCGGGACGAGCCCGAGGATGACGGTGCAACCGAGGTCAATCCCTACAGGTCAGCCTCAACCGTTGTTGGTGGGTCTGCGTGATCGGACCCTGCTCTACGGCCGCAGCAGCTCGGCCACGGCGCGGCCCGCGTCGTCCACCCCGGCGAACCCCGCCATCAGCCCGGCCAGCGCCGCGTGACGGTCCTCCAGCCCCGCGAACGCCAGGCAGGCCCGGGCCTTGGCCAGGTGCTGGGCCTCGCTGAGCGGATCGGCGGGCGAGCCGAGCTGGGCCAGGACCTCGACCTGCGCCTCGCCGCCGTCCCGCGTCGTGGCGAGCGCCACGGCGGGGGTGAAGGCGGCGGGGTCCGGGTTGGCGTCGGCGAGCACCTCCACCCGCGCCGCCAGGGCCAGCAGGGCGGGGTCGCAGAGCCGCCCGGCGGAGAAGTCGGCCAGGCCCACCGTCCCGCGGGTGAGCGTCACCGCCGCCAGGTAGGGCAGGCACAGCCGCGCATAGGCCGGGGTCATGTCGCCGCGCACCGGCCGGCCCACCAGGCGATGGATCAGCGGCGGCGCCCGGTAGACGAGCCGCTGCAGCGCATGGGCCTCCAGCCCGTGCTCCGCCATCAGCCGCTGGGTGGCCACGATGCCGCCGTGGGCGGCGCGGCCGGTGGGGAAGGGCTTCCAGCTCACCTCCACGATCCGCCGACGCGCCGGCAGCTCGGCCAGGACCCCGGCCAGGTCCGACGCGTCCTCGAACAAAGCGAGGTAGCCGAACGGGCCGTCCACGGCGCCGCGCGGCCCGGGCATCCCGCGCTCGGCCAGGTCCACGGCCTGCAGGGCGGAGCGGGCGGCGGCGGCGATCTGCACCGGCAGGGTCGGCAGCCCCTCCACGTGCGCCTGCATGGTGCCCCCGGCGAAGGCCAGCGCGTAGCCGAAGGCGTCCAGGGCCGCCTGCCGGTCCAGCCGCTTCAGCCGCGCCAAGCCGGCCACGCAGCCGAACACGCCTGCGGTGGCGGGCCGGAAGAACTTCAGCGGAGCCCGCGCGGCGAGCCCCAGCGCCACCGAGACGTCCACGCCCGCGCTGAGCGCGGTGAGGACGCTCGCGCCGTCGTAGGGGCCGGACGCCTGGGCCTCGGCGAGCAGCACGGCCGCCAGCGTGGCCAGCGGATGCACCACGGCCGGCTCGTGCACGCAGTCGAACTCCTGACCGTGGATCTGGAAGGCGTTGACGAAGGCGGCGGCGGCCGGCGGCAGCCCCGCCGCCCCGTCCCCCAGCACCACGCAGCCCGCGCCCTCCGACCGGCCCCATCCCGCGGCCGATCCGCGGATGGCGTCGGCGAAGGGCGCCCGCGCCCCGGCGGCGCCGACCGCCAGGCTGTCGTGCAGGAAGACCGCCGCCATGCGCCGGGCGTCAGGCCCCAGGCCCTCCCAGCTCTGGGCCAGGGCATGGTCGACCAGGACCTCGGACGCAGTGGCCATCGCTAGGCTCCTTCCAACGCCGGGTGTATACAATCCTCACTCGACCCCCTACGATCCGATGGTCGTTTCATGACGTTTCTCGGCGCGAATCTTAGCGCAGGACCCGCGCTGGACGGGTCGTGAAGCCCCGCCGGAATGGCCTCAAGGCAGGGCTGGAAGGGTCGCGGAAGGCCGCCGGGATGGTCGTGGAAGGGCGCTGGAAGGGTCATGAAAGGGCGCCGGAAGGGTCGCGGAAGGGCGCTGGAGTCGTCGCAGACCGACGCTGGAGCGGTCATGAACCCTTGCTTTAACGCCTCTGAACCTGGGCCGGGATGATGACGACACCGCTCTCCAACACCTCCCCGGCCCGGCTGGAGCCCTGGGACGGGCGCGCCTTCGAGGTGGAGGTCCCTGTGCTGGTGGTGGGCGGCGGCGCCTGCGGCCTGACCGCGGCGCTGGCGGCGCGCGACGGCGGGGCCGAGGTGCTGGTGGCCGAGCGGGCGCCGCGCTGCGAGGGCAGCAGCGCCATGTCGCTGGGCGCGCTCTGCGCCGCGGGCACCCGCGAGCAGGCCCGCCACGGGGTGGAGGACGACGCGGCCGTCTTCCTCGCCGACATCATGGCCAAGACCCGCGGCCAGGCCGATCCGGAGCTGGCGGCCCTGGTGACACAGGAGTGCGGACCCGCCCTGGACTGGCTGGCGGAGCGCCACGAGGTCTCCTTCCTGTTCGACGCCGGCTGGCGGCCAGCCTTCGGCCACAGCCGCGCGCGCCTGCACGCCGCGCCCGGCCGAACCGGCGCCGACATGATGTCGCGCCTGCTGGCGGCCTGCGGGCGCGCGGAGGTCGACATCCTCAACGACGCCCAGGCCGTGGCCCTCTTCGCCACCGGGGCGGGCGAGGTGAAGGGCGTGCGGCTGCGCCGGCCGGACGGGAGCCTGGAGGAGATCGGCTGCCAGGCCCTGGTGCTGGCCACCTGCGGCTTCGGCGGCGATGCCGCGATGGTGGCCCGCCACATCCCGTCGATGGCGCAGGCGCGCTACTTCGGCTGGGAGGCCAACACCGGCGACGCGCTCGCCTGGGGCCAGGCGCTGGGCGGGGAGCTGGCCGACATGGACGCCTACCAGGGCCTGGGCCTGTTGGCCGACCCGCAGGGGATCGACGTCAACCCCAAGCTGCTGATCGAGGGCGGGGTGCAGGTGAACGCCCAGGGCGAGCGGTTCAGCGACGAGCTGGACGACGTGTCCGGCCAGGGGGCGCGCGTGATCGCGCAGCCCGGCGGCTACAGCTGGGTCATCTACGACACCCGCGTGCACCAGGCCTGCGAGGACCTGCCCCAGTACCGGGCCCTGCTGGAGCTGAACGCGCGCCGCAGCGCGGGCTCGGTCGCGGAGCTGGCGCAGGCCCTCGGGGCGCCGGCCACGGCCCTGGAGGCCACGCTGGCGGCGGTGGCCGAGGCGGTGCGCCGGGGCGAGCCGGACGGCTTCGGCCGCCGCTTCGACCGCCCGGAGCTGCGCGCGCCCTACCATGCGCTGCGGGTCACCGGCGCGCTGTTCCACACCCAGGGCGGGCTGAAGGTGGACGCGGCGGCGCGGGTGGTGCGGCCGGGGGGCCGCGCCCTGCCCAACCTCTTCGCCGGCGGCGGCGCGGCGCAGGGGATCAGCGGGCGGGGACCGTCCGGCTACCTGCCGGGAGCGGGGCTCTGCAGCGCCGTCACCCTCGGCCGCGTCGCCGGGCGGGCCGCGGCGATGCAGGTCCGGGCGGGCGGGGCTCATACCAGCGGCGGCTGAGGCTGGCCCGTAGCGATTGACCTCAGTTGCACCGTCATCCTCGGGACAAGCCCGAGGATGACGAGAACGGGCAGGGATGAAACGGCTCTGGAACCAGCGGTCATCCTCAACCGCCACCGGTCTCAGCGGATCGGCAGGCCGGACTTGCGGTTGGGCAGGAAGGCCGCCGCCACCAGGCCGATCCCCATCAGCGGCACGACCAGCAGGCTCAGCCCCACCGGCCAGCCCAGGCGGCCCACCATCAGCGGGGTGACGAGGGGGAAGACCGCGAACCCCAGCCCCAGCGGGGCCGAGGCGCAGACGCCGAGCGCGGTGGCGCGCACCTCCTGGTCGAACAGCTCGGCCACCAGCACCGGCAGCACCGCCATGGCCCCGTAGAAGAGCGTCGCCATGGCCGAGAACCACGCCAGGTCGCTGACGTGGGAGTGCGACGCCCACAGCAGGCCGAGCAGGGACAGGGCGCCGCCGAGGGTCCAGAGGATGAAGACGGTGCGCCGCCGAAGCAGGTACTCGCCGGCCACGGCCGCACCGAGGTAGCCCAACACCGCGATGCCGTTGGACAGCCCCACCAGCGAGGCCGCGTCGGCCGGCGAATAGCCCTTCACCTGGGCGAAGTAGGTGGGAAAGAAGAAGGCCGAGCCGGCGTAGGCCCCGCCGAACAGGAAGAAGGTCAGGATGCAGGCCACGCTGAGCCGGCGCAGGTCCGGCGCGAACAGCCGCGCGACCCCGGGCCGAGCGCCCTGCCCCGCCGCCGCCGCCGGCCTGGACCGGCGCTCGGCGAGCTGGCCGCTGTCCAGGCGGCGCACCAGCAGGCCCAGCAGCAGGGCCAGGGGCACGACGCCGAGCGCGGCGAAACACGAGGCGCGCCAGCCGTAGTCGCGCAGCAGGGGCGCGGCCACCAGGGAGGCCAGGAGCCATCCCAGCGGATAGCCGCACTGGAGCACGCCCATGGTGACGCCGCGCAGCCGGTCGGGGGCGTTCTCGACGGTCAAGGCGTTGGTGATCGGCGACAATCCCCCGCTGAGGCCGAAGCCCATCGCCCGGAACAGCGTCAGGGTCACGATGCCGCCCGCCAGGCCCTGCAGGCCCACGAACACCGCCGAGGAGCCGAGCAGCAGGCAAAGCATCAGGCCCCGCCCGAAACGGTCGGCCAGCAGGCCCGCCACGATCACCAGGGCGCAGGAGCAGACGAAGGACACCGCGATGACCACGCCCGCCGCCTCCAGCGGCAGGTGGAAGCTCTGCAGGATGCCGGGCAGCGCATAGCTGAACAGGGACTGGTCCATGTTCGTGAGCGTCCAGGCCCCCAGGCAGACCGCCAGGACGACCCAGCGCCAGCCGACCGTGGGCGTGGCGCTCGCCGACGGGATCGTCATCTCGGCCATGGCTCGACCCTCCTTCAGCAGGGTGGCGCGGCCCCGGAGACGCCGGCGCCGACCTCAGCCCAGATCCTCACTCAGCCCTGGTCCTTGCTCAGCCCTTGTCCTCGCGGAGCGGGGCGAAGACCCGTGCGATGAACTGCTTCAGGATCACGTCGCGGTCCGGCGGGGGACCGGGCGGGCCGGAGCGCGCCTCCAGCGCCAGGATGCGCTCCTCCTGAGCCCAGACCTCCGAGGCCAGGTTCAGCAGGCTGGCCACGAAGCGGTCGGTGGCGGGGTCGCCGAAGAACTGCGGCCGTCCGTCCGGCCCGTAGAGGGGGCCCGGCTCGGGCCGGGGCGGCGGGCCCTCGTCGGCGCTCACCGCGCCCAGCTTCCGAAGCCGAACCAGCACACGCCCTCGGCGAGCCGGCCGGTGGTCTGGCTGTCCACGGCGCGCGAGCCTTGCGAGGCGGCCATGTCGACCACCGCCGCCTCGCCGTAGGCGCCCACGCTGGGCACCACGACCTGGACGTAGTCGTCCGCGGCGAAGCCGGCGCGGGCGCAGAGCTCCCGGGGCTCCTCGTCGCGGAAGGCCTTATAGAAGGGCTCGGCGTTGTAGTAGCCGTCCCAGTCCAGGTAGAAGCCTTCGAACGCGCCCATCTGGGTGTTGGGCGGCAGCTCCATGTGCAGCATCAGCCCGCCGGGCTTCAGCACGCGCCGCGCCTCCTGGAACACCTTGGCGATGGTCCTGCCCGGCAGCTCGTGCAGGAACATGGACGAGAAGACCAGGTCGAAGGAGGCGTCGGGGAAGCTGAGCGCGTCGGCCGACATCTGGTGGAAGTGGACCTCCCGGCCCTGCATCTTGGCCCGGGCCGAGCCGTAGGCCAGCCCCGGCGCCGCCACGTCGATGGCGTGCACCTCGGCGTCCGGATAGCGCTCCTTCCAGGGCAGGGTGTTGTGGCCGATCGTGCAGCCGAGGTCCAGGATGCGCGCGGGCGCGAAGTCCGGGTAGCGCGCCTTGACGTAGGCCGACATGGACAGGCCGATGTCGTCCAGGTTCCTGCCCATCAGCCCCATGGAGAAGACCGCCAGGCCCTGGTCGTAGACCGCGCCGGTGTCCTCGGCCTGCTCCCGCCCGACGTAGGAGCCGGGCATCAGGTGCACGTCGACCGCGGTGACGTTGGAGGGCATCTCCAGCGCCGGGTCCAGGCTGAGCGAGCCCGGCCGGGCGGCGACCGCCTGCGCGGCGGCCCGGCGCCGGTCGCGCTCGCGCAGGGCGACCGGGGCGACGCTGTCCCACACCATGCGCTGGGCGTGCACGCGGGTGGCGCTGTAGGCCTTGAAGGCCGGGTCGCCCCGGAGCGCCCTGTGCACCTCGGCCCCGTCCACCGGATCGCGCCCGGCCGCCCTGCGGAAGCCCGGCAGCACCCGGCTGTCGTAGGCGCGCCGCATGTCGGCCGCCAGGTCGTTCAGCACGAAGCGGCGCAACCCCGAAACGAATCGCTGCCGCGCCGCCTCGTCAGGCGCGATGTCGGGCCCCATGTCGTGGAGCAGTTCGACGGTCATGGTACAGGCCTCTCGTCGCGATGCACTCTATCGATTGTATACATCCACCGAAGCGTCAAGGAGATTGTCGGCCTGCGGGGCATTGGTCCCTGGCAGGCCACCGCCGTCTCCCATGCTCTCGGCAGACCCGGTTTGTTCGTCGAGATGTGTGGCTGCGTCGCCGCTTTGGTAGGAGTTGCGGTCCACTTGGCGCCCGGTTTGCGTCAGGTCAGCGACGACCACCGCCACGAAAGCGGCGGGGGCGGCGTCCAGGGCGTTGGCGGCCTGGAGCGGAAGCGTCACCAGGTCCGCGTCGGGACGGAGCCGGCTGGCGGCGCGGGTGTTGGCGTCCAGCATCTCGCCGTCGTGGGTGACCAGCAGCAGCGGCTGGCGCGACGCCATAAGGTTCGGCGACATGTCGTGGGTGAGGGCGGCGTTGTGGCCGTACCAGAGCTCCGGCCCCGCCAGGAGCCGGCTGATCAGCATGCGCTGCGCCACCTCCAGGCCGAACAGCGCCTCCAGGCGGGCGAAGATCGCGGTCAGGTGCTCGCCGCCCGGCCTGGGCCGGAAGGCGCCCGCGTCGCGCTCGGGCGGTACGATCCTGCGCCAGTGGTCCTGGCGCTGAGCCGCGTCCATGACGGGGGCGCCGTAGAGGATCAGGCGATCGACCCGCTCGGGCCGGGCGACCGCCATGGCCAGCGCCACCTGCGCGCCGGTGTGGTGGCCGAGGATCGCCGCGCAGGCGAGGCCCGCCGTGTCCATCACGGCGAAGACGGCCTCGGCGAAGTCCTCGATGGTGGGCGCCGCGGGCGGCGTGTCGGACATCGTTCGGACCCCGCCTGCACGGCTTGGCGACCTATCTGAAGACCTTCCAAGCCTTCTCCTACGAGCGGCTCCAGGCGAGCTTCGCCGACGTCTTCGGCGTCCGGATCAGCCAGGGTGCGCTGATGAACATGCTGCGTCGCGCCCAGGACTGCTTCGTGGCCGGGCGCGAGCACGCCGTGGCCGAGCTGCGCCAGGCCAAGGTGGTCAGCTCGGACGAGACCGGTGTTCGCATCGAGGGGAGCAACGCCTATCATTGGGTCTTCCGCTGCGACCAGGCCGTCGTCCATCAGGCCGCCCCGACGCGCGGGGCCGTGGTGATCCGCACCATGATGGACGGCCACCGGCCCGAGGTCTGGTGCTCCGACCGCTACGCCGCCCAGCAGGGTCATGCGGCCGCCCATCAGACTTGTCTGGCCCACCTCGCCCGCGACGTCGCCTACGCCCTGGACCTCAGCCACGACGACTTGGCTTTTCGTCTCCAGCTGTGGCTGCAAAAGGCTTTCGCCCTGGCTCGCGACATCACCACCTTCGCCGCCTCGACTGTCGCCACCAAGCGCCGCGCCTTGGAGCGGGGCCTCGACGATATCCTGGCTGCTCCGAGCTCGTGCGACTTGGCGCAAGCCCTCCAGAACAAGTTCAGGCGAGCCCGAGATCAGCTCCTGACCTTCGCCCGATGGCCCGGCGAGGTCCAAGCCACCAACAACGCCTGCGAACGCGACCTGCGACCCGCCGTCATCCAGCGCAAGGTCACCAACGGCTACCGCGCCATGTGGGCCGCCCAGGGCGAAGCCGATGTCCGCACCGTGATCGACACCGCCCGCCTCACCCCCGGCGCCAACCCATTCAAGACCATCATGGCGACGCTCGCCGCCTGATCACAACGAGAGCGCCGGGGTGGGTAATTACGCTTCGGCTGTCGCCGTGACGGATTGAGGGTCGAGAGAGTGTCTCCGGCCGCCGTCGTGGAGATCAGCCATGACCCATGTCGAGGTTCTGGACGCTTGGCCGGACGCGCGCGGCGGCTACAAGGTGGATGTCACCCGCGGTGAGCGGATAGGGCGCGTGTCGTCGGAGTGGTTCAACCGGCCGGCCGACGAGCGTTACCTGTCCCTGTCCGCGCTCTTCGCCTCGGTGCGCGGGCGTGCTGACCGGAGCCGGACCCGAACGGTGGAGAGCGCCGCGATCCGGGTGGAGGCCAGCCGGGACGATGCCGAACAACTGACCCTGGCGTTGCCCGGTGCGGATGGGCCCGTGGCGGCCACACACTGGAGCTTCGGCCAGCTGGCTTCCCTCGTCAGCGCATCTGCCGCCTACCTGCGACAGCTTCCAGCGCCCCTGGCTGGGATCAACCTGCAGTACGGCCTGACCTCGAGCCGTACCGAACAGGTGAAGACGCTGGAGACCACCGACGGTCGGGTGGAGCTGCGTGCAGTGACCGGGCCAGACTACGGCCGCATCTACGACCACGAGCTGGTCTCGGCGGTGCAGCGGATCGCAGGTAATGGCACAGGCGACACCCGCTGGAAGGTGCCCGGCGTACTGGACTGGTCCATCCGCGTCTATAATCCGCGCGTGGCCGTCACTGGACTTGCCCCACTTAAGTGGAGAGCCGCCGGCTCACTGGGCTGCGTGTCTTTCGAACGCGGCCGGGCTGACGAAGTCCAGCGCCGAGTGGCGGCGGACAGGGTTGTAGAAGCTGTCGATGTACCGGCCGATGGCGCCTGCCGCCTCGGCCCTGGTAAAGAAGACCGTCCTCCAGACCAGCTCCGACTTCAAGGTCTTGAAGAAGGTCTCAACCATGGCGTTGATGCTCCTATATCGGTCAAGCGGCTTTCAGGAGCTCCTGCGACGGCTTCGGGGCGCAGAGGTAATGGTAGATCTCGCGAGCCACGTAGCGCTTCAGGCAACGGATGATTTCCGGTTTGCTCTTTCCCTGTTCGGTTCGCCTCTTGACGTAGTCCTGCGTCGGCCGGTGTCCGCGCATGCGCACGATGACGACACGGTACAGCGCGGCGTTCGCCTGTCGGTCTCCGCCACGATTGAGCCTGTGTCGGTTGGTCTTGCCGCTGGACGCCGGAATAGGGCATGCGCCGCAGAGCTTGGCGAAGGCCGCCTCGGAGCGGATGCGCTGTGGATTGTCGCCGACCAGGATCAGCATTTGAGCCGCCGTGCCGGCGGCCATGCCGTGCGCCTGGACGAGCTCGGGCGCTTGCTCGGCGGTGAAGGTCTCCAGCTGCGCCTCATGGGCCTTGATCTCGGCGTCCAGCGCCAGCCAGCGGCGGGCGATCGCACGCAGGCTGGCCTTGGCCGAGGCCGTCGTGGTGGTGATCGGGCCGGGTCGCAACGCTGCGAGGCGGCGCACGAAGGCCATCTTGCCGGCGATGTGATCGAGGTCTTCACGCAGGGCGTCGGGAGCGCTGACGATGACAGCCTTCATGATTTGCATGGCTTGGGTTCGCGCCTTGACGGCGGTGTCGCGCGCCACCTTGAGATGGCGGATCATCTCCACCACGCTATCGCCCGACTTTGGCGAGGCCGTGGCCTGGCCGCTCGATGACACGAGGTCGATCGTAGCAAGGGTCAGGCCTCCAGGCAGCGCCCACACTCTCACAATCGTAGCTGTCGCCTTTGCCTGACATGGATATCTGGATGCCATGGCGGCGCAGCTCGGCCTGGTAGTCATTGGAACAATATTGACTGCCGCGATCTGAGTGGTGGATCAGGCCACGCGCAGGCCGTCGGATGGCCAGGGCTTGGCCAAGAGCTAGCTAAGGGCGAGACGACGGTGTAACCGATCGCCGACGGACCAGCCGACGACGCGTCGTGAGAACAGGTCGATCACCACGGCCAGATACAGCCATCCCTCGCGGGTCCAGACGTAGGAGATGTCCACGCCCCACTTCTGGTTGGGCGCGGTCGCGGCGAAGTCTTGGTCGATGAGGTTTGGCGCGATCGGCCAGGCGTGCTCGCTGTCGGTCGTGCGCTTGAAGCGTCGCTTCTGCCGAGCCTTCAAGCCATTGTCCCGCATCAGTCGCGCCGTGCGGCGGCGACCCACCTGCAGGCCTTGGTCGCGCAGCTCGTATGTCATCCGCGGGCTGCCGTACGTGCCGTTCGAGCATGCGAAGGCGGAGCGTACGTGGGCTCCGCTCGCACCATGTCCTCACGCTGCCGCCGACAGGCTGGCCGGCCCTTCCAGGCAAAGTAGCCGCTCTCGCTGACGCCAAGCACCTTGCAGAGCTGCTGGACAGGGAAATCCTTCTTCGCCGCATCGACGAGTTCAAACCTCATCGACTTCCCTCCTTGACGAAAAAAGCCGTCGCCTTCTTCAGGATGTCCCGCTCCTGGCGAAGGATCTCGTTCTCCCGTCGAAGCCGCTTCAACTCGACGGCCACGTCCTCACCCGGCGGCGGGCGCTCAGGTGTTTCCATCTGCCGGTCTCGGCTGTGGGCCAGCCAGCGTGTCAGCGTCGACACCCCCACGCCGAGATCATCAGCGATCTCCCGCTTGGTCCGGCCGCTCGTGCGGACCAGCCGAACGGCCTCCCCCTCAAACTCCTTCGTGAATCGCTGCGCCATGGTGGCTCTCCTTCCTCATCGGGAGCTCTCCACTTTTCCGAGGCAAGTCCATGCCGACGATGGTCCATCTTACTGGGTAAGTAGGCTTTCGCGCTGATCTCGATCAACTTGTCGCAATCAAGACCATCGTGAAGCTAGTGCTAAGATTTGCGCAGAGTCCAACCATGGAGATAGTTGTCGTCGATCCCGGCGACGACCGCGAGGCCCACGATATCGGATATGACCAGGGTCCCGCCGCGGAGGTTCATCACGCCCCGAAGGCGCAGCTTGCGTAAAACCCTGTTGACGTGCACCGGCGTCAGTCCGAGCGCGTCGCCTATTACCGTCTGGGTCAAGGAAAGCTCGAAGCTGTCGCCGACCGTCAGCCCGATGTTGCGAGCCCGCACGTAGAGTTCGCACATGAGGTGGGCGACGCGCTGAAGGTTGTCGCGCCGTCCCATGCTGACGATCCAAGCTCGAAGGGTGTCCTCGTCCACCAGCTGAGTCCACCAAAACGCGCGGGTGATGGCGGAATGGGTGAAGATCAGCTCCTCCATGCGCTTGCGCGGAACCATGGCGGCGCGCGCCGTTCGGCTTCTTCACGGCCAGCGCGTTGGCGAGGTCCCAGGGCTTCGGAAGGGTCAGGGTCAGTGCGCCGTCGCCGTTGGAGTACTCGACGTCCTGGTCGTCCGGCGCGGACGCCGGGAGCAGCTCGGGGACCAAAACCGGGATGTCGCGCCTCTTGGCCCTCAGGACCCACGGCGCTCCCTCTTCCGGTCGGAGCCGGATCGCTGCGCCGGCTCCGTCCTGGCCGAACTGCACCTTCACGCCCTTGCCCGCCTCGAACCGAGGTGTTCGGCCAGGGCGACGGGGATGCAAATCGTCACCGTGCCTCCGGCCGTGCTGATCCGCGGTTTCAGCGGGCTGCTGCCGACGTTGTGACGGACGTCGAGGAAATCCATGGCCAACTCCTCCTAAGTCGTGACCCAGCTACTCTGGCGCGACAGGCAGCGAAACAAGACGAATATAGTCTAGGGCTGGACATCCCTGCGGGTAGGAAGATGTCCGTAATTGCGAGGACTACCTATATAATCGGTGACGTCTGCTATGACGCCGATGACCCGTATTTTCAGGAGACGCTAGTCGAAGTCTACGCCCTGCGTCTTCGCCCCCTGTGCATGTGCCGGCCTGAAGGCCTGCCCATGTACGTGGCCAAGGCCGGCGGCCGGTTCCTGATCAAGCGGATGCCGATGACCGGTCGCGCTCACGGGTCAGGTTGCGGCTCCTACGAGGCGCCCGACGAACTCGGCGGCCTGGGCCAGCTTCGCGGCGCCGCCATCCAGGAGGATCCCGACGAGGGAGTGACCATCCTCAACCTTGGCTTCCCGTTCACCAAGGGCGCGGCTCGGAAGGCGCCTACGCCGGGCGAAAGCCCGGCCGACAAGGTGAAGGTGGACAAGGCGGGGCTCAGCCTGCTGGCCACCTTGCACTTCCTCTGGCGGGAAGCCGAGCTCACCCGCTGGTCGCCAGGCACGGCGGGCAAGCGCTTCTGGGGCCTGGTTCGACGGCAGTTGCTGGGCGCCGCCGACGGGGCCCAGGCCAAAGGCCAGCCCCTGAGCGAACGTCTTTACGTGCCCGAACGCTTTTCGGTTGACCACAAGCTGGAGATTTCCGCGCGCCGCACGGGAATGCTGGCCAAGCTCATGATCGTGGGTCCGGCCAAGCAGCGCCCATTGATGCTGGTGGTGGGCGGGGTCAAGGCCGCCGAGGCGCTGCTGACCCGTCTGCCCCCACGCTGCATCGTGCTGGCCGACCGCGCCTACGACACCAACCCGTGCGCCAGCTCATCGAAGCGCAGGGCGCGGCTCCCAACATTCCCTCCAAGGTGACAAGGCTCTGGACACGAAGGGCGGCGAAGCCAACAGCTGCTTCAGCCCGGTGCTCTACAAGAGCCGAAACGCCATCGAGCGCATGTTCTGCAGGATCAAGGACTTCCGCCGCATCGCCACACGCTACAACAAGCTCGCAGACAACTTCCTCGCCAGTGTCCATCTCGTCGCCGCGCTTATCTGGTGGTTGTTAGTCCTGACCCTAGGTCGAACCCACCTTTAGGATCCTGCCCGAATACCCGGGCGAAAGCTCAGAAATAGCAAATTAACCGCGCGGAAGTGACGATGGAAGGTGGATGGGCACAGGCTCGCCGCCGCCGCCCGTCCCTCGATTGACAGGTGAGACGTGAACTCCGGCCGCCGCTTGGGGCAGCCATCAACACCTCGGTCGTTTCATTTAAAGGCGGGGCCTGCAGCGATCCTGCGGCGACCGCCCAGCTGGAGCTCGTGGGGCGTCAGGTCGCGAAGTTCGCCGCGCTCCGCATCTCCCATCCCGCGGTCGTCACGACGGTGTGAGCGACGCGGGATTGTCAGTCGGGCGACAGTCGTTTTCGCCACGCCCGTGTAGCGCTTTGTCATGATTCGGGATCGCACCGCCTCGCCGGCGATAGAACAGCGCGGGAACGGCGAGGTGGTCACGCTCGACGACAAGTGGGAGCGGACCCGCGGGCCGGTGCTGATGAACGGCGTCCAGGCGATCGCCCGCGCGCTGCTGGCCCAGTCCGCGCTCGACCGCGCCGCAGGACGGCGCACCGCAGGCTACGTCACCGGCTACCGCGGCTCTCCGCTCGGCGGCGTCGACATGACGCTCTGGTCGGTGAAGGCGCGGCTGGAGGCGGCGGAGGTCCGCTTCCAGCCCGGCGTCAACGAGGATCTCGCCGCCACGGCGATCCGCGGTACGCAGCAGTCGGGTCTCCTTCCGGACCCCGCCTACGACGGGGTGTTCGCGGCCTGGTACGGCAAGGGGCCGGGCGTGGACCGCGCGCTGGACGCGATCAAGCACGGGGCCGTGGCGGGCGCGAGCCCTCAGGGCGGTGTGGTGATGATCTACGGCGATGACCACGCCGGCAAGTCCTCCACCGTGTCCCATCAGAGCGAGCAGGCCCTGGCGTCCTGCCTCACCCCCTCGCTCTATCCAGCCGACGTCGGAGAGATCCTGCGCTTCAGCCTGCTCGGCTTCGCGCTCTCGCGCTTCAGCGGGGCGTGGGTGGGGATCAAGTGCGTCAACGAGACGGTGGAGCAGACCCAGACCGTCGAGCTCGACCTGGACGGCTTCGCCCCCGTGCAGCCGGATGCGCCCCAGCCCGCGCCGCCGGAAGGCGTGCACATCCGCATGGGCGCCTTCAACCCGCTGCGCGACGAGCAGATCGCGCTGGAGCACCGTCTGCCCCGGGTGCACGCCTTCGTGCGCGCCAACGACATCGACCGGACGGCCTTCCGGTCGGCCAAGCCGCGGCTCGGGATCGTCGCAGCCGGCAAGAGCTATGGCGACGTGCGCGAGGCGGTGGCCCTGCTCGGCCTGGACGAGGCCGCCGCCGCAGAGCTCGGCGTGTCGCTCTACAAGGTCGGCTGCATCTGGCCGCTGGAGCCGCAGGGCCTGATCGCGTTCGCCCAGGGGCATGACGCCCTGCTCTTCGTCGAGGAGAAGAAGAGCTTCCTGGAGGCGCAGGCCGCCGCGATCTTCGTCAACCGCGCCGACCGGCCGCGGCTCTACGGCAAGCACGACGAGCACGGCGCCCCGCTGCTGTCTGCGACCCGCCCGCTGGACCCCGTCGACGTGGCCGAGGCCATCGTCGGCCGGCTGCATCATCTCGGGGTTGAGGGGCTGCATGTGCTGAAGCCGCTTGGCGGCGGGGCGGGCGGCGCGCCCGACCTGGCCACGACGCCGGTGCGGCGAAGCCCCTACTTCTGCTCGGGGTGCCCGCACAACCGCTCCACCCGCATCCCCCAGGGCAGCCTCAGCATGACGGGGATCGGCTGCCACAGCATGGCCAACCTCACCCGCCCCCAGGAGGCCCTGCCTCCGACCCAGATGGGCGGGGAGGGCCTCAACTGGGTGGGCGCCGCGCCCTTCTCTCGGACGCCGCACATGTTCCAGAACATGGGCGACGGCACCTACTACCACTCCGGACTGCTGGCGATCCGCGCCGCCGTCGCCGCCCAGGTGAACATCACCTACAAGATCCTCTACAACGACGCGGTGGCCATGACCGGCGGCCAGCCGGTGGACGGCCCCATCTCGGTGGCCGAGATCGTGCGCCAGGTGCAGGCCGAGGGCGTCGTCTCCGTCACCGTGCTGAGCGACGCGCCCGAGCGCCACGCGGGCTCCGGCCTGCCCAAAGGCTTGGAGGTGCTCCACCGCGACCGCCTGGACGAGGTGCAGCGCAGGCTGCGCGAGACCCGCGGCGTCACCGTCATCGTCTACGAGCAGACCTGCGCGGCGGAGAAGCGCCGCCGCCGCAAGCGCGGCCTCTATCCCGATCCGCCCAAGCGGATGTTCATCGCCAAGTCGGTGTGCGAGGGCTGCGGCGACTGCTCGGTGCAGTCGACCTGCGTCAGCATACAGCCGGCCGAGACCGCCTTCGGGGTCAAGCGACGCATCGACCAGTCGAGCTGCAACAAGGACTACAGCTGCGCCAACGGCTTCTGCCCGTCCTTCATCACCGTGCGGGGCGCCGAGCCGCGCCGACCCGCCGCGGCGGAGATTGACGAGCGGCTGTTCGCCGGCCTGCACGCGCCGCCGTCCCTCTTCGGCGACCGGGCCACGGTCAATGTGATGATCGCCGGGATCGGCGGCACGGGCGTGGTCACCGCGGCCGCCCTCGTCGCCATGGCCGCCCACCTCGACGGCAAGGCGGCTTCGGCCTTCGACATGACAGGCCTGGCGCAGAAGAACGGGGCGGTCTTCAGCCACCTGCGCGTGGCCTTCAAGCCCCGCGACATCGCCGCCCAGAGGATCGCGCGGGGGCAGGCCGACGTGCTGCTCGCCTTCGACGCGGTGGCGGCGCTGGGCGAGGAGGCCGCCGCCACACTCGCGCCCGGCCGCACGCGGGCGGTGGTCAACACCGACCTGGCGCCGACCGTCGCCTTCCAGTTCAACCGGGACTTCTCGCTGGACGACGGCCTGCTGCTCGGGCGGCTGGGGGCGAAGACCGACCGCGACGCCATGGTGCGGGTGGACGGCAACGTCCTCACCACCCGTCTGCTCGGCGACAGCCTGATGACCACCTCCTTCCTGCTCGGCGTGGCGGTGCAGAGCGGGCTGCTACCGGTGCGCCCCGCCTCGCTGGAGGCCGCGATCCGGCTGAACGGCGTGGCCGCCCGCGCCAACCTGACCGCCTTCCGCCTGGGCCGGCTGCAGGTCGACCAGCCGGACGCCGTCGCGCGGCTGGCGGCCCTTCAGGAGCCGTCGGCGGAGGCCCTGCCCGAGACGCTGGAGGAGATCGTCGCCCACCGCAGCGCCCATCTGACCCGCTACCAGGACGCCGGCCTGGCGGACCGCTACCGGGCCCTGGTGGAGCGGGTCGCCGCCGCCGAGCGCGGATGCACATCCGGCAAGCCGCTCCTAGCTCTAGCCACGGCCCGCAACTACGCCAAGCTGCTCGCCTACAAGGACGAGTACGAGGTGGCGCGGATGCTGAGCGATCCGGCGCTCCATGAGGAGATCGGCCGCACCTTCGCCGAGGGCGCCAAGCTCTCCTTCAACATGGCGCCGCCGGTCCTGGGCGGCCGGCTGGTCAATGGACGCCCGCCGAAGCGGGAATTCTCCACCGGCTGGCGGCCGATGCTGGCCTTGCTGGCGCGGGGCAAGCGCCTGCGCGGGACCTGGGCCGACCCCTTCGGCCGCACCCGGCACCGCCGCATGGAGCGCGCCCTGGCCGGCGAGTACGAGGCCCTGGTCGACCGCACGCTGGAGCGCCTGACGCCCGGGACCCACGCCGACGCCGTGGCCGTGCTCGATCTCGCCAGCGCGATCCGCGGCTATGGCCCGGTCAAGGACGAGGCGGTGGCGAGCTATCGCGAGACGCTGGCGGGGCTGGAGGCCGCGCTCGCGGCGGCTTCGGACCGCAGGACCACCCGGCGCGCGGCGCTGACCCTGGAGCCCTCCTGATGGCGATCGACGAACGCCGCCTGCAGCAGCTGCTCGACAAGCAGGACATCTACGAGCTGATGTGCCGCTACTGCCGCGGCGTCGACCGGATGGACAAGGACCTGACCCTGTCCTGCTTCTGGCCCGGCGCCATCGACGTCCACGTGGGCAAGAACGGCTTCTATCACGGCACGGTGGAGGAGTTCCTGGATGCTGAGTGGGAGTCCTGGAAGGTGTTCACCGCCTCCCAGCATCACCTCTGCAACCACCTGTGCGAGGTCGAGGGCGACGAGGCGCTGGCGGAGACCTACCAGTTCTCACTCTATTGGAAGGCGCCCGGCGACGATCCGGCGCTGAACTGGTACAATTCCAACCGCTACATCGACCGTTTCGAGCGCCGGAACGGCGAATGGCGGATCAGCCATCGCGAACTCTACCGCAATTTCTCGTTCGCCATCCAGCCGGTGGGCTTTCCGACGCCCGAGAGCGGCTGGCCGATGCTCTCGCAGGACCGCAACGACCCGGCCTACAGGACGTTGAGCCGGGCCAGGGCCTGAACGAAACAAACGCCTCGGCGCTCTCCTCGCCGAGCCTGTCAGGGGGGTAGCCTATGCCCGATGTGGCACCGAATGCACCCGGCTCCGGATCGACCCCGGGTCAACCAGCCGCTGAACTCGCGCAGTCGTCGCAAGCCAAGCCTGCGCCGCCCTGCACGCTGGTGATCTTCGGTGCGGGGCCGCGACCTGACCAAGCGCCTGCTGATGCCGTCCCTGTACAATCTCGCCCAGCAGCATCTGCTGTCCGACGACTTCAAGATCATCGGCGTGGACCGGGTGCAGCAGGACGACGAAGCCTGGCGCAAGGCGCTCGGCGACACCATGCAGTCCTTCACCCAGGACAAGACGGCGGAGTTCTATACGCCGGAACTTGACCAGGCCGCCTGTAGCTGGATTTCGGAGCGGCTGCATTACCTCCCCGGTGACTTCGGCCAGGCGGAGACCTTCCAGCGGCTCGGTGAGGCGGTCGGCGACGCGAGCGCCATCTTCTACCTTGCGGTCGCCGCGCGTTTCTTCGGCCCGGTGGTGGACGGGTTGGGCCAAGCCGGCCTCGTTAAGCAGCCCGACGATCGGTTCCGCCGGGTGGTGATCGAAAAGCCGTTCGGCGCGGACCTCGCCTCCGCCCAGGCGCTCAACGCCCGCACCCTGGCCCAGGCCGACGAGAGCCAGTTCTACCGCATCGACCACTTCCTGGGTAAGGAGACGGTGCAGAGCATCATGGCGATGCGCTTCGCCAACGGGCTGTTCGAGCCTACCTGGCGGCGCGAATACATAGACAGCATCCAGATCACCGCCGCCGAGACCGTGGGGGTGGAGGGTCGCGGCGGCTTCTACGAGGGCACCGGGGCGCTGCGCGACATGGTCCCCAACCACCTGTTCACCCTGCTGACCATGGTGGCGATGGACCCGCCGAACTCCTTCGACTCCGACGACGTGCGTGCTGAAAAGGCGAAGCTGGTGAAGGCTATCCGCCCCATCCCGCCGGGCGATGCTGTCCGCGGCCAGTATACGGCCGGCCAGGAGTTCGAACATCCCGTCCAAGGCTATCGCGAGGAGCCGGGCGTGGCGCCCGACAGCGCCACGGAGACCTACGTCGCCCTGAAGTTGGAGATCGACCCATGGCGCTGGGCGGGCGTGCCCTTCTACCTGCGCACAGGCAAGAGGCTCGCCGAACGCAGGACCGAAATCGCCATCCACTACAAGCCTGCGCCCTACAACATCGTCCGGGAGACGCCGGTGGACAAGCTGACGCCAAACGTCGTGCGGTTGCTGATCGACCCGGAGCAGGGTGTGGAGACCCAGTTCGAGGCCAAGATACCCGGACCCGAGATGCGTCTCGGGCGAGTGGCGACATCCATGCGATATGCGGACTTCTTCCCTCAGCGTCCAAGCGTCGGCTACGAGACCCTGCTCTACGACTGCATGGTCGGCGACGCGACCCTGTTCCAGCGGGCCGACGCGATCGAGGCGAGCTGGGCCGCCGTGCAGCCGGTGCTGGACGCCTGGGGCGCAGGCGAGCCCGAGACCTACGGCGCGGGCGGGCAGGGCCCGGAAGCCGCTGAGGCGCTGCTGGCGCGCGAGGGCCGGGCATGGCTGAAGCTCGGCTCCTGAAGCGCGAGCGCCGGGGGCCCCCGCAGGTCGTGGTGGTGGGCGCAGGCTTCGGCGGCCTGGCCGTCACCAGGATGCTCGCGCGCGCCAAGGTCGAGGTCCTGCTGGTCGATCGCCACAACCACCACCTGTTCCAGCCGCTCCTCTATCAGGTAGCCACCGCAGCCCTGAGCCCGGCCAACATCGCCTCGCCAATCCGATCTTTGCTCTCCCGCAAGCGGACCGTCGAGGTCCAGCTCGGCGAACTCGACGGCATCGATCCGGACCGGCGCACCGTCTCGGTGAAGGACGTCGGCAGGATCGCGTACGACTATCTCGTGCTTGCGACCGGCGCGACGTCGAGCTGGTTCGGCCACGCCGACTGGGCGCAGCACAGCCTGAGCCTGAAGAGCCTGGGGGATGCCGACCGCCTGCGCGAGCGGTTGCTCGGCGCCTTCGAGCGGGCGGAAGCGCCATGGACGCCGAGACGGTCCAGAAGCTCCTGACGTTCGTGATCGTGGGCGGAGGCGCAAGCGGGGTGGAGCTGGCCGGCGCCGTCCAGGAGCTGGCGCGGTCGATCCTGCGCCGTGACTTCCGCCGCATCCGCACCGATCAGGCCCGGGTGATCCTGCTGGAGAGCGGGCCGGCGCTGCTGGAGGGGTTTCCGGAGCGGCTGGCGCGCTACGCCCGCGCGCGGCTGCAGGCGATGGGCGTCGAGGTCCGCCTCGGCAATGCGGTGGAGACGCTGGACGGCGAGGGCGTGGTGACCGCCGGCGAGCGAATCCGCACCGCGAACATCTTCTGGTGCGCGGGCGTGGCCCCCACGCCGATGGCGGATTGGCTGGGGGCGCAGGCCGGGAAGAAGGGCGCGGTGCGGGTCGGGCCGGACTGTTCCGTGCCGGGACGCGCGGAGGTGTTCGCCATCGGTGACGTCGCCGAGTTCGAGGGCGCCGAAGGCAAGCCGCTGCCAGGCGTCGCGCCCGTCGCCCAGCAGCAGGGCAAGTACGTCGCCAAGGTCATCACCGCCCGGATCGCCGGTCGTCCCGCGCCGCCGACGTTCCGCTACAAGGACCAGGGCAGTTTGGCCATCATCGGCCGCGCCTCGGCCGTCGCCGACCTGCCGTTCGCCAGGCTGACGGGGCGGCCGGCGTGGCTGCTCTGGAGCGGCGTTCACCTTGTGCTGCTGAACGGCCTGCACAATCGTGTGCTGGTCTACATCCAGTGGCTCTGGGCCTGGCTGTCCTACGGCCGAGGCGCGAGATTGATTGAAGACCTGCCGCCGCCGGAATTGGCTCCGGCGCACCAGGCTCCCGGCGCCGAACTGACACAGGAGAAGGCGTGACCTCCACATCCCAGGACGCCCCCTCGCCCATCGAGGACTATGCGCTCATCGGCGACTGCCGCAGCGCTGCGCTGGTCGGGCGCAACGGCTCCATCGACTGGCTCTGCTAGCCGCATTTCGACAGCGACGCCTGTTTTGCGGCCCTGCTGGGCTCGCCGGACAACGGGCGCTGGCTGATCGCCCCGGCCGCCGGCGAGGACGCGAAGGTGACCCGCAGCTACCGCGGCGACACCCTGATCCTGGAAACGGTGTTCGAGACCGACGAGGGCGTGGTCGCTCTGATCGACTTCATGCCGGTCGATCCGGAGCGGTTCGCCATCGTGCGCCGGGTCGAAGGACGGCGGGGGCGGATGCCGCTCCGCATGGAGCTGATGCTGCGCTTCGAGTACGGCTCGGTCACGCCCTGGGTCACGCGCCTGGAGGGCGAGGCGGGTGTCCAGGCCGTCGGCGGCCCCAACCGGGTGATGCTGCGGACCGCGGGCCCCCTGCACGGCGAAGCCAAGTCCACCTCCGCCGACTTCACCCTTCGGGCGGGCGAGACCGCCGAGTTCGTGCTGTCCTGGGAGCGCTCGCACCTCCCGCCCGAGCCCGCCTTCGACGCCGCCGACGCCCTGGCGCGGACGGACGCCTTCTGGTCCACGTGGTCCAGACGCTGCGCCTATGCCGGAAGCTGGCGCGCGCCCGTGCTGCGGTCGCTCCTGACCTTGAAGGCCCTGTCCTTCACGCCCACCGGGGCGATCGTCGCGGCGCCGACCACGTCGCTCCCCGAGCAGCTCGGCGGTCCGCGCAACTGGGACTACCGCTACTGCTGGCTGCGGGACGCGACCCGGACCAGCTGCAGATCATGTATGGCATCGGCGGCGAGCGCCGGCTGACCGCCTGGCTGCCGGGCTACCAGGGCGCGTCGCCCGTGCGGGTCGGCAACGCCGCCTCCGGCCAGCTGCAGCTCGACGTCTATGGCGAGGTGATGGGCGCGCTGCACCTGGCTCGCCAACATGGCCTGGGCGGCGCCAAGGCGGCCTGGGCCCTGCAGGTCCGGTTCGTCGAGCACCTTGAGACGATCTGGGACCAGCCGGACGACGGCATCTGGGAAGTCCGCGGCGGCCGCAGGCACTTCACCCACTCCAAGGTGATGGCCTGGGCGGCGGTGGACAGCGCCGTGCGCGACGCCGAGGCCTCCGGGCTGGAGGCGCCGCTGGAGCGCTGGCGGGCGCTGCGCGACCGCATGCACCAGGTGATCTGCGAGCGGGGCGTCGATGCCAAACGCAACTGCTTCACCCAAAGCTTCGGCGCCCCGGAGATGGACGCCAGCCTGCTGCTGATCCCCCAAGTCGGCTTCCTGCCGGCCGACGACCCACGCATCGTGGCCACCGTCAAGGCGATCGAGCAGGAGCTCCTGGTGGACGCCTTCGTGCTCCGCTACCGCACTGAAGGGGGCGGGGACGGCCTGCCGCCGGGCGAGGGCGCCTTCCTGCCGTGCTCCTTCTGGCTCGCCCGGGTCTATTGGCAGCAGGGCCGCCAGGAGGACGCCCGGGTCCTGTTCGACAGGCTGCTGGCGCTCTGCAACGACGTGGGCCTGCTGTCTGAGGAGTACGATCCGAAGGCCAAGCGCCAGGTCGGCAACTTCCCGCAGGCCTACTCGCACCTGGCCCTTGTCGGCACAGCCCTCGAGCTCGACGGCTTCGGCCTTACGGACGCGCGCCGCGGCGCGTGATGGAACTGGAGAGGAGAGCGCCGAGATGGATCACTACGACCTGATCGTGGTGGGCAGCGGGCCAGGCGGCGCCTCCCTGGCCCACAGCCTGGCGCGCACCGGCAAGCGCATCCTGCTGATCGAGCGCGGCGACTACCTGCCCCGCAGCCGCGCCAACTGGGACAGCCGGACGGTGTTCGTGGACGGGACCTACCAGGCGAACGAGAGCTGGTACGGCCGCGACGGCCGGAGCTTCCACCCCGGGCTGCACTATTTCGCCGGCGGCAACTCCAAGGTCTACGGGGCGGCGCTGCTTCGCCAACGCGAGCGCGACTTCGGCGAAATCGTCCACAAGGACGGCGTCTCGCCTGCGTGGCCGCTCCCTTACGCGGCGTTCGAGCCCTTCTACGCCCAGGCCGAGGCACTGTTCCACGTCCACGGCCAGCGCGGCGAGGACCCCAACGAGCCGCCCTCGAGCGGCCCTTTCCCGCACCCTGCCGTCTCGCACGAACCCCACATCGCCCACCTTTCGGAGCGGCTGGGCGCCCAGGGGCTACACCCCTTCCACCTGCCCCTCGGCATCCTGCTGGACGAGAAGGACGGCAAGCCCACGCCCACGAGCACCTGCATCCGCTGCAACGCCTTCGACGGCTTCCCCTGCCTGCTGAACGGCAAGGCGGACGCCCAGGTGATGTGCGTCGACCCGGCATTGGCCGCCCATCCCAACCTGACGCTCCTGACCAACGCCTATGTCGAGCGGCTGGAGACGGACCCCTCCGGTCGCACCGTCACCGGCGTGCAGGTCCTGCGCGAAGGCCAGCAGGAACGGTACAGCGCCGACATCGTGGTGGTGGCGTGCGGCGCCCTCTCCTCCGCCCTGCTGCTGCTGCGCTCGGCCAGCGCCGCGCATCCGGATGGCCTCGCCAACGGCTCCGGGCAGGTCGGGCGGAACTACATGCGGCACAACCAGTCGATGCTAATGGCCTTCACGCCGGAGATCAACGACACGGTGTTCCAGAAGACCCTTGCCGTCAGCGACTTCTACTTCGGGGCGGACGACTGGGACTATCCGCTCGGCCTGATCCAGATGTGCGCCTCATCCGACGCCGAGCAGATCAAGGCCGAGGCGCTGCCCTCCTGGCTGGAGTGGTTCCCTGACCTGCCGTTCGCCGAGATGGCGCGCCGCTCGATGGATTTCTGGCTCTCCAGCGAGGACCTGCCCCGGCCGGAGAACCGGATCTACTACGACGGCGAGCGGGTGATCCTCGACGTGCAGGAGAACAACCTGGAAGCGCACCACCGGTTGCGGAAAAAACTCCAGCACTGCCTGGACCAGGCGGGCGCCAAGGCCATACTGCTCGACCGTCGGCTCTATCTGGGGAAGAACATCCCGATCTCCGGCACCGCTCACCCAGGCGGGCACATGCCGCTTTGGGGCCAACCCGGCGACGAGCGTGCTCGACACCGACTGCAAGGCGCACGAGCTCGACAATCTCTACGTCACCGACGCCAGCTTCTTCCCATCCATCGGCGCGGTGAACCCGACCCTGACCATCATCGCTAACGCCCTGCGCGTGGCCGAGCACCTGCGCCAGCGGCTGGGCGACTGACGTCGTCGATCGTGGCCCTCACAGGCCTGACACTATAGCCAAGATTGTCGCCTCGCGGACAGTCTTGTTCTTGCCTCGTGGTAGCAAGGCCCAAGCGCCGGATGCTGCGCCTTGACAGCAGGGCGAAGGCTCGCAAAACATAGCGTCGGTTTCGGCGGAACGTGGCGCGGGGGTGATCACCAGCTCCAAGTCCGGCCCCCGAAGCAGGGGCATCGCGGAGGGGAGCGGTGAGCCAGGGCCACACGGTCGGGATCTTCGAGGAAGAGCCCTACGATTTCGCGCCGGACGAACAGGCCTTTATCCCGGGCAGCCCTGGACGGCCGCAGCAACCCGCCGGCCGGCGCTGGCTGTACTTCATCGTCAGCCTCGTCCTGCTGCTGACGTCCGGACTGGCTAACGCCCTTGTCAGCGTCAATGCGACCTACCTGCGGGGGTCGCTCGGCGCGGACAGCCAGGAGATCGCCTGGCTGCCGGTGGTCTATTCCATGACCTTCGTCAGCATGAACCTGCTGATGGTGCGCTTCCGCCAGCAGTTCGGCCTCAGGCTCTACGCCATGCTGGGCCTGATGGCGGCCAGCGCCGTCATCCTGCTGCACGTCTTGGTCGGTGGGCTCGCCGGAGCCCTGGCGGTGCACGCCATGGCCGGGATCGCCAATGCACCGCTGGCGACGCTGGGCGTCTACTACATGATGACGGCCGCCCCGCAGAAGCTGGCCCTCAACGGCGTCATCCTGGCGCTCGGCCTCACCCAGGTCCCCAATCCCCTGGTCCAGAGCTTCTCTTCTGACCTGATCGCCCTGGACCAATGGCGCTCGCTCTACATGCTCGAACTTGGCGCAGCGCTGTTGTCGCTGGGCGCGGTGGCCTTGCTCCGCTTGCCGCCCAGCAAGAAGACCAAGGTCTTCGAGCCCCTGGACTTCGTCACCTACCTGCTGTTCTCCGCCGGGGCGGCCTTGCTCTGCGCGGTCCTTGGGCTCGGGCGAGTGGACTGGTGGACGGACCAGGCGTGGCTCGGCTGGGCGCTGGCGGGGTCCGTCCCGCTGATCGGCGGAGCCCTCTATATCGAAGCGAACCGGGCGCGGCCGCTCCTGGACCTGAAGTGGCTGCGGGGGCATGAGATCGTGCGCCTGGGCGTGGTGGTCCTGGTCAGCCGCATCGTCCTTACCGAGCCGTCCATGACCACCGGGCTGCTCAAGCTGGTGGGCGTCGACATAGACGAGCTGCACGTCTACTCGATGCTCCAAGTCCTCGCGGCCGTCGCCGGCGCCGTCTTCGCCGCCGTGGTGTTTCGGCCCAACAGGATCGGCGAGATGGGCGCGCTCGCCCTGGGGCTCGTCGCGCTCGCGGCCATGGCCGATTCCCACGCCACCGACCTCAGCCGCGCCCCGCAGTTCTACCTCACCCAGGTCGTGATCACCTTCTCGGCGGCGCTCTTCCTGGGCCCGGCGCTGCTGTTCGGCGTCGGACGCGTGGTCCAGGCGGGCGGGACCCAGCTCGCAAGCTTCCTCGTGCTCTTCGTCATGGCCCAGACGGTGGGAAGCCTCTGCGGGAGCGCCCTGCTCGGCACCTTCCAGATCATCCAGGAGAAGGCGGACTCGGCCATCCTCGTGGCCCAGGCGCCGCCCTTCGCCGCCGCGGTCGCGGGCAGCCTGCAGTCCCTGGCGCAGGGCGGCGCCTCCGAGCTCGGCGGCGGCCTCGCCCTGATGCAGGCGGATGCGAGCCGCGAGGCCGAGATCCTGGGCTACGACAGCGTCTTCACCCTGGTCGCCATCATCGCGGCCGCGGCCACCCTCTACCTCGCCGTCCTGCTTCTTATCCACCAGGCCCAGAAAGGCCGCGCGGGCGGCGCCTCCCGGGCCCCCGAAGCCGCGGGTTCACGTCCATGACCGATCCGATGCCTGCGGGCGAGCTTCACGACGCGCGCTCGCACGCCGGTGCGCCCGAAGCCGAGGCGGGCAAATCCGGCCCCCCGCAGCCGGAGAAGCCCCCGGCGAAGCGGACCTGGCGTCCGGCGGCCAACAGCTTGGCTGTGGTGCTGATCTTCTCCGCCGTCATCGTCGCCGGCGTGCTGCTGGTGCTGGCGGCGTTCCGGCTGCCCCCCTTCGCTACCGCCGTCGAAGAGACCGACGACGCCTACGTCTACGGCTACACCACGGTGATCAGCCCGGAGGTGAGCGGCTACGTCCTGCAGGTGCGCGCCGACGACTTCGCCCAGGTCCGGCGCGGGCAGGTGCTGGTCCTCATCGACCAGAGCAGCTACGCCCAGGCCGTCCAGCAGGCCAAAGCGAACGTGGATGCGAGGCGGACCGACCTCGCCAACAACGCCCAGACGCTGCGCAAGAGCCAAGCCGACGTGCACGCCGCCGATGCGTCCATTGAGAGCGCGCAAGCCAAGCTGGGCCGCGCCCAGTCCGAACTTCGCCGGACGGAGGATCTCGTCCGCGACGGTTCAGTCTCCCAGCGCGAGAACGAGCAGAACATCGCTTCCGTGCGGGAGAATGAGGCCGACGTGAAGGAGGCCCGCGCCAGGCGTGAAACCGCCGTCGAGCAGGTCCGCTCGGTCGAGGTGAACACCGCAGCGCTCGCCGCCGCGGTGGAAGCCGCTGAGGCCCAGCAGCGCTCGGCCCAGATCCAGCTCGATCACACTATCATCAGCGCCCCCCAGGACGGCCAGCTCGGGGAGGTCGGCGTGCATGTCGGCCAGTCCGTCGCCGCGGGCACCCAGCTGTTCGACCTGGTCCCTCCCGAGCGCTGGGTGACGGCCAACTACAAGGAAGGACAGACCCGCCACATGGCGCCCGGCCAGCGCGCCTGGTTCACCGTGGACGCGCTCGGCCATGCGCGCATCTGGGGCCGCGTGAGCCGCATGTCGCCCGCCACCGGTTCGCAGTTCGAGATCCTGAAGCCCGACAACGCCACGGGGAACTTCACCAAGGTTCCCCAGCGCATCTCCGTGCGCATCCTGGTCGACGACCATCAGCCCGCGGCGGCGCGGTTGAAGCCGGGGATGTCGGTGGAGGCCCACGTCGACACCACCGGCGGCCCGAGCGTGCGATGAGGAGGCGCGCCTTCCCGCTGCTCGCGCTGGCGCTCGCCTGCAGCGGCTGCCTCGGCCCGCGTCCGCCGGTCCCCGAGGCCGCACATGTGGCCCCTCCGCCCGACTGGCGGACCGCGACCGGGCCGACCGCGCCGCTGGAGGCCGACTGGTGGCGCGCCTTCGGCGATCCCACGCTGAGCGCTACGGTGGACCAGGCGCTCGCCAACAATCCCGACATCGCCCAGGCGGCCGCCCGGGTGGCCCAGGCGCGTGCGGCGGAGCACGAGGCGCGCGCCAACCGCGGGCCCGAGGTCGATTTCATGAACCTCGGCGGCTACACCCGCCAGCTGGAGGTGATCGGCCCGATCACCACGTCTGGCGACGTGGTGGAAGGGACGGCGGCCTGGGACCTCGACTTCTTCCACCGCCTGCAGCAGGCCGACGCGGCCGCCCGGGCGACGCTGCTCGGCAGCGAAGCCTCCCGGGATGCGGTCCGGCTCAGCGTAGCCAGCGAGGCGGCGTCCGACTACATCAGCCTGCTCGGGGCGGACGCCCGGCTGGCCGTCGTGCGGCAGAACGTCGAATCCAGGCGGGTGGCGCTCTACTTCGCCACGCGCCGGTTCAAGGCAGGCTATACCTCGGCCCTCGAGCTCAACCAGGCCACGGCCGAGTACCACGCCACACAGCAGCTTGTTCCGCAGGCCGAACTGGCGGTGACCCAGCAGGAGGACGCGATGTCCATCCTTCTCGGCGAGCCGCCCCGGGGCATCGCGCGCCGTCAGGATGGGCTGGGCGCGCTGAAGCCTCCGCCGATCCCCGAGGGCCTGCCGTCCAGCCTGCTGCGACGCCGCCCCGACGTCTTCGCGGCCGAGGAGGCGGTGGTCGCCGCCGACCACAGCCTGAACGCCGCGCGGGCGGCCATGCTGCCGGATGTCTCGCTGACGGGCATGTACGAGGACATCTTCGCCTCCGTCCTTCCCCATCCGGAGGCGCAATACCTGATCGCCGGCAGCATCCTGGCTCCGGTCTTCGACTCCGGGCGGCGCCAAGCGGCGGCCGAGGGTCAGGCGGCTCAGCGCGACCAGGCGGCGTTCGCCTACAAGTCCACGCTCCTGACCGCGTTCCGCGAGGTCGACGACTCGCTCGCCGCCGTCGTGCGGCTGGACGAGCAGCGCGCCGACCTCGCCGCCCAGGCCGAGGCGGAGGAGCGGACCCTGAAGACTGCGACCGAGCGCTATCGGGAGGGCTACTCGTCCTATTTTGACCAGCTCGACGCCGAACGCCAGTTGCTCTCAGCCCAGCTCAGCCTGGCCAACGCCGAGGTCAGCCGACTGAACGCTTATGTCTCGCTCTACGAGGCCATGGGAGGCGGTTGGCGAGCGGACGCGCGCCCGCGACCTTGAGCTCCGCCGTCCGAAAGGCTGCTGCGCTCGTCTCGAACCTGGACAGACTCAGAATCGCCTATGCCGTCCTGGTGACGACCCAGGTCCTGCTCCTCGCACTCTATGAGCTGCACCGCCTGCCACGGTCGGCCGCCTTGACCGGCGGGCTGGCCACCTCGCTCTGCGGGCCCTCGCTCAGCCTGCGGATCAGCCTGCACGTCTTCCGCCATCCCCGCCGATCGCGCTACCTCGACCTCGGGTCGGTGGCCTTGAGCTACCTGGTCACCTGTCTCTCGTTCGCGGTCATCTACGCCCTGATCTTCGACCGCGACGCGCACGCCTTCAACCTGCCGGCAAGCACGCCGGGGCTCGGCCTTGGTGGCGCGATCTACTTCAGCGTCATCACCATCACGACCACGGGCTACGGCGACATCAGCCCGGCCAGTGGGCTCGCCCGGGCGGCGGTCTGCTGGGAAGTGATCGTCGGCCTGATGTATCAGGTGTTCGTGTTCTCGCTCGTGGCGTCCCTCATCCGGTCACCCCTTACGCACTCAGCCGGAGGCGGCGAGCCCGGCTGAGGCTCCGGCCAATTCTTCTCCGGGGCGGTTGATAACTGTCACTATAGCGACAATGGCCGCATCCCTGATGAGCTACATGTTTCCCGACGCAACCTCTCTGAAGAGGAAGACGTCTAGAGATCAAGTCCGCAAGCGCGGCTGACGATCGTCCCACGCGGCCGTAAGAGCCGATGCCGGACATTATGGGGAGAACTGTATTGACCTTGTTTCGCATAGGCGTCGCGACGTCCGCCGCACTCTTCTGCTCCACTTCTCTCATGCCGCTGACAGTCTTGGCGCAGGTTCCGGCGACTTCAAACACGCTCCCAACAACTGACGCGGCAAGCCCCTCATCGCCAACGACTGTACCGGCAAGTCCGCCCGCGGGACTGCCGTCCGGAACGCAACTCGGCGAGATCGTCGTCACGGCCCAGAAGCGCTCAGAGTCGATCAGCAACGTCGGCATGGCGATCACGGCCCTGACGGGGGCCCAGTTGCGCCAGCAGGGCGTGACCGACGTCAGCGGCCTCTCCAAAATAGAGCCCAGCTTTCAGCTCGGCGAGTCCAAGTACGGCGCGCCGAGCTACACCATCCGCGGCGTCGGCTATAACGACTTTTCCCTGGCCGCCTCGCCCACGGTCAGCGTCTATGTGGACGAGGTCCCGTTCGCCTACCTATCCCTCTCCAAGGGCGCGCCGCTTGATGTCGAGCGGGTCGAAATTCTCAAGGGGCCGCAAGGCACCCTGTACGGCCAGAACGCGACCGGCGGCGCGGTCAACTACGTCGCGGCCAAGCCGACCACCACCTTCATGGCGGGCGTGGAGGGGACCTACCAGGACTACAACGGCTCCACGGTCCGCGGCTATGTGAGCGGCCCGCTCACCGACACCCTGAGCGCGCGCCTCGCCGTCGAGACGACCCAGGGCGGCGCCTACCAGAAGAGCCTGACCTACGGCGACAAGCTGGGTGACAAGGACCTCACCCAGGCGCGGCTGCTGCTCGACTGGCGGCCGGTGGCCAAGCTCAAGGTCTCGCTGAACCTGAACGGCTTCTATGACGGCTCGGACAGCCTGGCATCCCAGGCCACGGGGCTCGCGCCGCAGAAGACCGGCTCCTATCCCAACACCGCGCTCGCATCGCCCGCGCTGCGGGGCCAGCCCTTCACCAGCCTGGTGGGGCTGACGGCTGCGCCGTTCCCGACCAGCGACACACAGGCGGACTGGTATCACGGCATCCAGCCGCATGTAGACCAGAGCTATGGCCAGAGTTCCTTGCGGGCCGAATATGCGTTCTCGCCCGCCGCCGTGCTGACCTATCTCGGCAGCTACGAGAACTTCTCCAACAACGACTTCTATTCTACATCCGGTCGCACCCAGGAGTCCTACTACAATCAGCGCGGCACGATCCACGCGACCTCGCAGGAGGTCAGGCTGTCCGGGACGGCGCTCGATCGCAAGCTCGATTACGTGGTTGGCGGCGACTACAGCTTTGCGGTGACGCGCGAGAACGATCTGCTCGACTACGGCGGGATTACGACGGCCTACTCGACCATCACCCTGCCTCTGCTGGCGGGCCTGTCGACGACGTACGAGAACCCGACCACCGGCAACATCGTCCAGAGCCGCGATCGTGAGCAGACCGAGGCCATCTTCGGCAACGTTGAGTACCACGTCCTCCCCTCGCTCGATGTTCATGCGGGCGTCCGCTACACCAGCGATGACCAGCACTATACCGGTTGCACCCGCGACAACGGCGAGGGCTACTCCTCAGCCGCCTTCACAGCGATCCAGAAGCTCTACAAGCTCCTGCCGGTGGCTCCCGTCGCGCCGGGCGGATGCGTGACGCTGCAGCCGAACGGCCACCCGGGGACGGTGGACGAAACGCTGAACCAGGACAACGTCTCCTGGCGTGTGGGCGTGGACTGGACGCCGATCCGCCGGACCCTGTTCTACGCAAGCATCTCGAAAGGCTACAAGGCGGGGTCGTTCCCCACCTTGACCGCCTCGTCTTACAGCCAGCTCATTCCGGTCACCCAGGAGTCGGTGCTGGCCTATGAGGTCGGCACGAAGTCGCGCCTGTTCGACAACCGGCTGGAGATCGACGGTGCGCTCTTCTACTACGACTACCGCGACAAGCAATTCCAGTCGAACGCGCCCGATCCGCTCGGCATCTTCGGCATCCTGAACACCCTGGTGAACATCCCGAAGTCGGATGAGAAGGGGGCCGAGCTCACGGCGAAGTGGCGCCCCGTCACCGGCCTGACCCTGTCCGCCCAGGCGACCTACCTGGACTCCTCGGTGGACGGAAACTTCTTCAGCTACAACCAGTTCTCTACGACGCCGTTCGATTTCAAGGGGCAGAGCTTCCCCGATACGCCGAAGTGGGCGGTTGGCCTGGGTGCGCAATACGACTTCGACCTCGGCTCGCAGTACAAGGGCTATGTAGGGGCCAATGCGCACTACCAGAGCCGCAGCCAGGGCGCGTTCGGCAATGCGGAAAGCGTGGCGCTTGGGTATCCGTCGTTGGAGATCAAGTCGTACACGACGCTTGATCTTCGCGCCGGCGCACAGACTTCTGACGGACGCTACTACGCCCAGGTCTTCGGGCAGAACGTGACCAACACCTACTACTGGACACAGGCGTCGCGGGTGTTCGACGGAAGCGTGCGCTTCCCCGGCCTGCCGGCGATCGTCGGCATCACCGTCGGCTATCGTTACTGAGGGCGGCCGTGCCGACACAAGCAAGCCCTATCAGTCGGGCGGACGAAAGCTAGCCAAGCGGCGCGCCGTATTCATAGCCGCGCCGCAATTGAGGTTACATGAAGCGCATCCACCTTAACGCCTTCAAGATCGCCGGTGTCGGCCACACCGCCGTCGGCCTCTGGCGCCATCCGCAGAGCCAGGCCCACCGCTACAAGGACTTGGACTACTGGATCTCGACGGCGAGAACGCTGGAGGCGGGCCTGTTCGACAGCATGTTCATCGCCGACTTCCCTGGCATCTACGACGTTTACAACCAGAGCCCGGACGCCGCACTGCGGAACGCCATCGCGGTGCCGTTGAACGATCCGCTGATGGCGGTCTCGGCCATGGCGGCGGCGACGGAGCGGCTCGGCTTCGGGATCACCGTCTCCACCACCTATGAGCAGCCCTACAGCTTCGCGCGCAAGATGACGACGCTCGACCACCTGACCAAGGGCCGGGTGGGCTGGAACGTCGTCACGTCGGTGACCCAGAGCGCAGCGCGAAACCTCGGACTGGACAAGCAGGTCCCCCACGACGAGCGCTACGCCATCGCCGACGAGTTCATGGACGCTGTCTACAAGCTCTGGGAAGGCAGCTGGGAAGACGACGCGGTGGTGAACGACCCGGCCTCGGGGATCTTCGTCGACCCGGCCAAGGTCCACCCCACCGGCCATGCGGGCAAGTACTTCCGCGTGCCCGATCCCTTCCTGTGCGAACCTTCGGTCCAGCGCACGCCGACGCTGTTCCAGGCGGGGGCCTCCGCCGCGGGCAAGACCTTCGCGGCCAAGCACGCCGAGGCGGTGTTCCTGGTCGATCCGACGGTGGCCGGCATGGCCAGGCTGACCCGCGAGGTCCGCGGGCTGGCGGCTGGGCAGGGGCGTCGCCCCGACAGCCTGAAGTTCATGGCCGGCGTCTGCGTGGTGGTCGCCGAGACCGACGAGGCGGCGGAGGCCAAGTTCCGCGACTATTTGAGCTATATCAGCCTGGAGGGGACGCTGGCGCGCCAGTCCTCGCTGATGCAGCTCGACTTCGGCTCCATCGACATCGACAAGCCCCTGGAGATGGTGGAGACGGACGGCATCCGCTCCTTCCTCGAGCGCTTCACCAAGGGCGACACCAGCCGCGTCTGGACCCCGCGCCAGGTGGCCGAGCTGATGGCGCAGTCGCTCGGCGGCGTCAGCATCGTCGGCTCCGCCGCGACCGTGGCCGACAAGCTCGAAGCCATGATGGACCAGGCCGACCTCGACGGCTTCAACGTCTACGACTATATGCCGATGCGCTGCCTGGACGAGTTCGTGGAGCTCGTCGTGCCCGAGCTCCAGCGCCGGGGACGTCTGCCGGCCGCCTATCCGTCCTCGACGCTTCGGGGCAATGTCAGCGAGACCGGTGAGGCGCGCCTTCCGGCCGACCATCCCGGCGCGGCGTTCCGCCCGGCGGATGTCGGCGCCGCCCCATCCGTCCTGGCCCGCTGACCGCCGTGACCGCCATCGCCGCCGCACGGATCGGGCAGAGCCAGCCCGGCCTGCGGGACATCCACAGGCGCAACGCCCTGCGGCTTATCCCTCTGCTCGTCGCCGGTTATGTCCTCAACACGCTGGCCAAGACCAACATCGGCTTCGCCGCTCTGGAGATGAACAGGCAGCTCGGCCTCACGCCCCAGGTCTTCGGTCTTGGCGCGGGCCTGTTCTTCGTCAGTTACACCCTGTTCGAGATCCCGTCGAACCTGCTGATGCGCCGGTTCGGGGCCCGGCTCTGGCTGTCGCGCATCCTGATCCTGTGGGGCCTGGCCGCCATGGCCATGGCGCTGACCTCGGGCAAGTGGAGCTTCTACGCCCTGCGCCTGCTCCTCGGCCTTGCGGAGGCGGGCTGGTATCCGGGGGTGATCGTCTACCTGGCCCTCTGGTTCCCCAGGCGGTTCCGGGCACGGTCCACCATGCTCTTCTCGCTGGCGATCCCGGTCTCCGCCGTCTTCGGCAATCCGCTCTCCGGCGCCATCCTCAGCCTGCCGACCCTGTTCGGGCTGAGGAGCTGGCAGTGGCTGTTCATCCTGGAGGGTCTGCCGAGCGTGCTGCTGGGCCTGTTCGCCCTCAGCTGGCTCCGCGACCGCCCCGCGGACGCGAGCTGGCTGAAGGACGACGAGAAACGGGCGCTGGCCGACAGCCTGCGCGAGGATCAAGCCGCCGCCCGGCCGGCGGCAGGCGCACCCCGCAGCCCCGGCCTCTCCATCCGCCTGCCGATCTACTGCCTGGTGAACTTCGGCAACGCCACGGGGCTTTACGCAACCTTCCTCTGGCTGCCCCACGTGGTGAAGCAGCTGGGCTCGCTGTCTAACTTCCAGACCGGCCTCGTCAGCGGGGCGCCCTTCGCCCTGTCCGCCGTGGCCTTGGCGGCCTGCGCCTGGAGCAGCGACCGGCTGGGCGAACGCAAGTGGCACAACGCCGTCATGCTGCTGGCCGGCGGCGCGGCCATGGCGGCGATCACCCTCAGCCCGTCGCCCGCCGTCAGCCTGCTCCTGCTGACGCTGGCCCTCGCCGGCGCCATCGGCGTGCAGGGCAGCCTGTTCGCCATGTTCGCCGAGGGGCTGGACCGCGCCCGCGGCCACGGCGCCTCGCTGGCGGCCGGCATCGCCACGGTGACGACCATCGGCAACCTCGGCGGCTTCGTGGGGGCCACGGTCATAGGCCGGCTGATGGGGGCCGGCGGCGGTTACCGCTCGGCGCTCCTGCTGATCGCGGTCTCATTCGGAGGGGCGGGGCTTCTGATCGCCGTGGCCCGGCGGCGCTGGATCGTCGCCGAGCCGTCCTGAACCTGCCGGCCGGCCGGTCCGAACCGCCGGCGCCCTGACCCTTTGGAGACCCACGTCATGCTGGCCTATCGCTTCGACGACCTGAGCGGGCTGGACGCGCTTGCCCTGCACGACGAACCCGAACCGGCGCCGAGCCGGGGCGAGGTCGTGGTCAAGGTCCACGCCGTCTCGCTGAACTATCGCGACATCGCGCCTGTGCTCGGCCGCTACGTCTGGGCGGCCAAGGCGGGCCTCGTCCCCTGCAGCGACGCGGCGGGCGAGATCGTCGCGGCGGGCGAGGACGTCAGAGCCCACAAGGTCGGTGATAGGGTGATGAGCACCTTCAACCCGCGCTGGTTCGGCGGCCGGCCGCCGTTTACCGCCGGCCAGGAGACCTACGGCAGCGGCGCAGACGGCTGGCTCTGCCAGTACAAGGTGGTCTCCCAGGAGGCCCTGGTGCGCCTGCCCGAGGCGATGAGCTACGCCGACGCCGCCACCCTGCCGTGCGCGGGCGTCACCGCCTGGAACGCGCTCTCCGGGCATCCGCCGATGCGGGCGGGCCAGACGGTGCTGACGCTCGGCACCGGCGGCGTGTCGATCTTCGCGGTGCAGCTGGCCAAGCGGATGGGCTGCACGGTAATCGCCACCACCTCCGGCGCCGACAAGGCCGAGCGGCTGGTCCGGCTCGGCGCGGACCAGGTGGTGAACTACCGGGAGACGCCGCTCTGGGGCCAGCACGTCAAGACCGCGCTGACCGGCGGCGTGGGCGTGGACTGCGTGGTGGAGGTGGGCGGCCCGGGCACGGTGAACGAGTCGCTGCACGCGGTGCGCTGGGGCGGCGAGGTGGTGCTGATCGGCTTCCTGACCAGCGACAACCCCGGCATCGACTACTTCCACCTGAAGGGCACGGGCGCGACCGTCCGCGCCATCGGCGTGGGCGACCGGGCCATGCAGGAGGACCTCCTCCGGGCCGTGGGCGGCGGCGGCGGCCTGAAGCCCGTCATCGACAGCACCTTCGGCTTCCGCGAGGCGCGCGAAGCCTTCGAGCACCTGCGCAAGGCGGGCCACTTCGGCAAGATCGTCGTCCAGGTGGCGGACTGACCTTGGCGCCCGTCTTCGAGATCGCGCCCGCCTCTGCGGATCGGCCGCCGCCTAGCTGGCCCGTCGCCCCGGGCGGCTGGGACACCCACGCCCACGTCTTCGGCCCGCGGGCGAGCTTCCGGTTTGCGGAGGCCTCGCCCTACGTCTCCCCCGACCAGACGGTGGAGGACTATCTGGGATTGCTGGACAGCCTGGGCCTGGCGAAGGGCGTCCTGGTCCAGCCGAGCGCCTACGGCGCCGACCACGCCTGTATGCTCGACGCCCTGCACCGCTCGAACGGCCGGCTGGTCGGCGTCGTCGACCTCGACGTGCTCGCCTGCCCCGATGGGGAGATGGAGCGGCTGTCGGCCGCCGGCGTCTGCGGCATGCGCCTGCGGTGGCCACACGCGAAGGGCGGCGACTGGCTCCAGGCGGTCGGGCGGCGGCTGCACGAGGCCGGCTGGCACCTGGACGTGCTGCCGGGCGACCTGGCCGCCATGGCCGACCTCGCCCCGCGCCTGGACGATCTCGCCTGCCCGGTGGTGGTCGAGGCCATGGGCGGCGGCAAGGCCGGCCAGTCGATCACAGAGCCCGGCTTCGTCGCCCTGCTGGAGCGCCTGCGCGAAGGGCGGCTGTGGGTCAAGCTCAGCCACGCCTATCACATCGACCACGGCCAGACGGACTATCCGGCGGCCGCGCGCTTCGCCCGCGCCCTGGCCCAAGCCGCGCCAGGCCAGGCGCTCTGGGGCTCCGACTGGCCCCACCCGACGCGGGACGGCCTGGTCCCCAAGGACCACGACCTGCTCGACCTCCTCCCCGCCTGGGCGGGGAGCGTGGAGGCGGCGAACGTCATCCTGTGCAGCAATCCCGGCCACTTCTACGGCCCCTCGCGTAAGGAGTCCAAAGCTTGAACCGACCCGTCGTCTTCCTGTCCCAGCCCATGCACCCGGCGGGCATAGACCTGCTGAAGAGCCGCGCGGAGGTGATCGAAGGGATTTTCCATCCCGTCGCCTCGGCCGCCGACATCGAGGCCGCCCTGGCGCGCAGCGACGCCGTCGTGATCCGTTCCATGCCGATCCGGGCGGACCGTATGGACAAGGCGCCCCGGCTGAAGGTCATCGCCAAGCACGGCGCGGGCATGGACTCCATCGACATCCCCGCCGCCACCGAGCGCGGCATCGTGGTCGCCAATTCCGGCGACACCAACGCCTTCGCCGTCGCCCAGCAGGCGGTGGCGCTGATGATGGCGGTCCTGCGCGACGTGGTGAACGTCGACGCCATCGTGAGGGGAGGGGGCTACCAGCAGCGTGAGAAGATGACCGGGCTCGGCGACCTCTGGGAGGCGACCGTCGGGGTCGTGGGCGTCGGCAACATCGGCCGCCACGCCGCCCGTATGGTGGGCGCAGGCTTCCAGGCCAAGGTGCTGGGCTTCGATCCCCTCATGTCCGCCGCCGACATGAAGGCCATCGGCGTGGAGAGGGTGGACGATCTCCACGCGCTCCTCCGCCGCGCGGACATCGTGACGCTGCACCTGCCGCTGAACGCCCACACGCGAGGCCTTATCGGCCGCGCCGAACTCGCCCTGATGAAGCCGGAGGCCGTGCTCGTGAACACCTCCCGCGGCGAGATCGTCGACGAGGCCGCCCTGGTCGAGGCCCTGACAGAGGGGCGGATCGCGGGCGCGGGCCTGGACGTCCTGGAGCAGGAGCCGCCGACCTTGGACAACCCGCTGTTCAAGCTCCGCAACGTGGTGCTCTCGCCCCACGTGGGCGGCGGAAGCCGGGTGGCCCTGAAGAAGACGGCCTTGGCGACCGCGGAGGTGATCTTGGCGGTCTTGGACGGCCGAACGCCGGAGAACCTCGCCAATCCGGAAGTCGCGGGCGTCCGCTAGGGCATGTCCTCATCTCCCCCACGCGGGCGTGGGGGATTACGGGCGAAGCCAGGGAGGGGGCCGTCCGGCGCAGCCGGACGGAACGCCGGCCTCGGTAAGTGCGTCTTCCGCGCTCCGCGAGGCCCCTCCGTCGGCTTCGCCGCCGCCTCCCCGCGCGAAGCGGGGAGGATGAGTACAGCCGCCGGCGCCGCCATCGACCCCGTCCTCCTCCGCGGGCAAACCTGCTATCCTCCGGACAGGGCCTCCGCAGAGGGGCCTCTTCAAGGAGGAGGTCGGCCTTGTCCCATCCCGCGCGCTCGGGCCGCGCCATGTCGGGGGCGCCTGGTCTCGATGGCCAGGAGATCATCTCCACCCGGGGACGCTTCAGCCTGCTTCCGCTCCTGCCCGAGGCCGCCCGACAGGCGTTGTTAGACGCCGCTCATACGTTGAACGTTCCGGACGGGCACGTCCTTTACCGCCAGGGCGACATCGGCGCGAACATGTTCTGTATCCTGGAGGGGCAGGTGCGGCTGACCCTCCTGAGGGCTGACGGTCGTGAGCTCGTGTTCGTCAACTACGAGGCCGACGACTGCTTCGGATTGACCTCGCTGATCGACGACGGTCCTCTGCCCCACACCGCCCAGACGCACGGCCCTGCGCGGCTGAAGGCGCTGAGCCGCAGCGCCTTCCAGCGCCTGCGGGTCGAGCACTGGGATTTCAACGACGCCCTGCTGAAGCTGCTCTGCAGCAACGTCCGCGTGCTCAGCGACTATGTCACCGGCGCCTCCCTGGACGATCTGACCCGTCGCGTGGCGAGCAAGCTGGTCGAGGTCGCTCGCGAAGGTCCCGATGGCGGGCCCGTCGTGCGCCTCTCCCAGACGGAGATGGCGAAGCTGCTCGGCGTCTCCCGCCAGGCGATCAACCGGCAGCTCAAGCAGTTCGAGGACGCGGGGCTGGTCCGGATCAAATACGGCGGCGTCGCGCTGCGCAATCTCGCCGGCCTGCACGCCCGCGCGGCGTTGGAGTGACGGGTCGGCCCCGAGTGTAAGGCGCGCGACAGTTCGCTGGCCCGTGGCGCAGTATCCTCCCGGGCCACCGCCGCCCGGAGCCGTCGATGAAGTCCGTGATCTATCGCCGCATCCCTGAGTGCGATCCCGCCTTGGTGGCTGAGGCGGCCAAGTACAGCGTTGCGGACCTGCACGAGTCCATGGACGTCATCCCCGGCCAGCTCGCCCTGTTCGCACCCGATATCCGCCCCCTGAACCCCGGCCAGCGGATCGCCGGGCCGGCCACCACGGTCTTCGCCTTCCCCCATGACGGCCTGCTCGGCCACAAGGCGGTGCAGCTCATCCGCCCGGGGCAGGTGCTCGTCATCTCCAACGGCGGCGCCAGGCCCCAGCTCATGTTCGCCGAGCTGATCGCGCTCGCCGCCCGCGCGGCCGGAGCCGCCGGCGTCATCGTCGAGGGCGCGGTGCGCGATGTGGAGGCCCTGCGCCGGATGGAGTTCCCCGTCTGGTGCAGCGGGGTCTATCCCGGCCATGTCGGCAAGGCCGGCCCAGGGTCGATCAACATCCCCATCGTGTGCGGCGGCGTGCGGGTGAACCCCGGCGACATCATCGTGGCCGACGACGATGGCGTCCTCTGCGCGCCGCCGGCCCTGCTGCCTGCCGCCCTGGAGAAGGCCAAGGCCCGCGCCGAGCGGGAGGTCAGGATCCGCGCCGACATCGCCGAGGGCAAGGTCCTATTCGACATTCTCAACCTCGACGCCGCGATGGCGGCGGCCGGGGTGGAGGAGATCGGCGGCGCCTGGAACGATTGACGGGCAAAGATCGCTCAATCTCTGAAGCCGCTGTGGCGCTCGCCCGTTTCAACGGCGGGAGCGTCAAGGCCTGGGTCACACGATCGACTGTGGAACGCCGAAATGAGGAAGCTCCTGAGTCATCAGCTGAATACCCGGCGCCAAGTCTAGACGCCGTGCAACGGCTCGGCCGCCCTGAGCGGGCGCCGCATGGTCCCGCCGCGAGCGCCTGAGGTCGCGGCTTTGTTGGAGGAAGGACCCTTCGATGCGCGTCGCCCTGGAAGAACATTTCGTCATCGACGAGCCCGCCCACGTCGATCGCTGGCTGACGCTGATCCCCGATGTCCCGAAGGAGATCGCCGCCAAGATCAAGACGCCGCTGTGCGACCTCGGCGAGGGGCGCATCGCGGCGATGGCTGCGGCCGGCATCGACCTCGCGGTGCTGTCCAACGTCGGCACGGTGCAGGGGAGCCTCGACGCCGCGACCGCGATGCGGCTGGCGCAGCAGGCCAATGATCGCCTCGCCGGGGCGGTGCAGGCCCATCCCGACCATTTCGCCGGCTTCGCCACCGTGCCGCTACAAGACCCGAAGGCGGGCGCCGACGAGTTCGAGCGGGCGGTGCGCGACCTCGGCATGAAGGGCGCGCTGATCCTTGGCCAGACCGACGGCCTGTATCTCGACGACGACCGCTTCGCACCGCTCTGGGAACGCGCAGAGGCGCTCAACTCGCCGATCTACCTGCACGCCGCCGACGCGGCCGTATTGCCTGTGACCTATGCCGGACGCCCCGAACTGGACGGCGCCACATGGAGCTGGACCGCCGAGACGGCGGCGCACACGCTGCGGCTGATCTTCGGCGGGGTGTTCACCCGCTTCCCGAAGGCCCGGCTGCTGCTCGGCCACATGGGCGAGACGCTGCCCTACCTGCTGTGGCGTCTGGACAAGCGCGCCCAGGCGTTCAGCGAGGGCGAGGCGGTCAAGCCCTCGGAGATATTCCGCCGCAACATCGCCATCACCACCGCCGGCGCCTTCTCGGACGAGCCGCTCGACTGCGCGATCAAGGCGCTGGGCGAGGACTCCATCATGTTCTCGGTCGACCATCCCTTCGAGGACATGCACGAGGCCAGCGCCTGGCTGGACGCCGCGCCTCTATCCGAACAGCAGCGTGAGAAAATCTCGTCCGAAAACGCCCGACGCATCTTGAGGCTCTGAAGCCGCCGGGACGGAGAACTGGCTCAAGAGGCGCTCCGGGCCATGCTCCTGGTTTGGCGCGGATCGACTTGAGCGTCGGACGTCACGCGAACGGGTCGGCGACATCCACAGTCTGCATGCCGAGTTCTGCGAAGAGTTCAGCGCGACGCGCCTCACCTACGTCCGGCGGTTGAACGTCGTGCGGCGGAATGATCCGGCTCTCCGTCTTTGTTCCCGTCAGAGCTATGATCCGCTCAAACCCGGCTTGGCTGTAGAGGTTTAGAAGACGCGCCGTCTCGCTGCGAACGCGAAAGGCGTGGACGGCGCCCTTGGGAATGAAGACGAGCGAGCCCGCGCCGACGACCTCCCGTTCGCCGCCGATCAAGAACTCGGCTTCGCCCTCCAGAACGTAGAAGACCTCATCTGTGTAGATGTGCACGTGGGGTGGAGCGCCGGAGCCTCTCGGACAAAGCTCTTCGAACAACACATAGCTTCCATCGGTCGTGCGGCCCTCCGCCAGGACAGACCAAAGGATCCCCGCCATCCAGTAGGCCGGCGCGGTGTCGACGTGGCTCTTGAACGGCGTGGCCACGGCGCCGAGCAGCGGTTCGGTCATCATGTGATCGAGCTTGGGTGGATCGGCGAACGGAACGCCATGGCCGGGTATCTGGCCGTAGTCCGCCGCAAGCTTCTCAACCAGCCGACGCGGCGGCAGCTTCACCTGATCTGCCAGGCTTGGCGGTTCATTACGCTCGGCGGGCGCCGCGACGCCCATCAGAAGCATTTCGAACCCTGCCGGCAAGTAGAAGTTCAAGAAGCGGGCGCCAGCCTGCGCCATGAACGCGTGCTGCGTGTAACGCGGAACTGCGACGAAGCTGCCGGGCCCGGCGGTCATGCTCTGGCCGCCCGCGAAGAAGGTGCACTCTCCGCTGACGAGGTAAAGCCCTTCGTCCTGAGGATGAGAATGGGTGACGGGTCCGCCCGGCTCGTCCGCCACGACTTCGTCAAGGAAGCATAGCGAGCCGCCCGTCTTCAGGCCCGTGGCCAACACGCGCCACAGGATGCCGATCTGCCAGAAACCCGGCGCGCTATCTTCGGTCTCTACAAAAGCCTTGGCGGGCAGAGCGGCCGCATTCAGCGTCATCTCACATCTCCGAGAGGCTGCTATCTCGACGGGACGATCCCGACCCGCCACCGGCGAAGACAATCGCCCGGTGGGCCATGCTTGGCAGGCATTATGCTAGCCTAGAAGCTGGCGGGGTCCCAAGCCGACTATCGCAATCGTGCTGCATTCTGATCTCAGCCGTGGACCGCCCGACGAAAGCTCGCCGGTGAGACGCCCATCTGTTTGCGGAACTGACTTGAAAAGTGCGCGTGCGATCGGAAGCCGACCTGGAGGCCTATGCTGGCGACGGGGAGAGATGATATCGCCAACATCGCCCGGGCGCGCTCGAGCCGCTTTCGCAAGACATACTCATAGGGGCTGAGCCCGACCGTCTCACGAAAGGACCGCGCAAAGTGAAAGGGGCTGAGATCAGCGCTGGCGGCAAGCTGCCCCAAGCTGAGTGCTTCGACCTCTCGTTCGCTGATGGAGCTTGCTATGAACTCCAGCACACGCCTCAATCGGTGAGGGGGGAGCCCGCCTTTGACGCGAGACCTCGTGGGTTGAGTGTCACGTTGAAGGACGCTCGCCAGTCCCGATAACGCTTCAACCAAGCGAAGATCGTCGATGGTGTCACGATGCATCGCCGCCACCATCACTTTGAAGGCTTGCCGCTCGATCAAAGGATCGTGGTCCTGGAACCGCGACCTGAAGCATAGTGAGCCCGCTGCATCATCTTCCCGGGCGATAACCCGCCCCGGGACAAAGACCTGCAGCACATCAGCTTCTCCCCTGACGGAAAAGCATACGTCTTCGTCAGGGGGGACTACGCTGAATGCCCCGATCCCGAAAGGCTTTGATGTCCAAACCCCGTGTTCCAGCTTCTCTACAACCTGCGTGTTCGACAGGTTCAAGACGAGCTTGATTAATCCGTCGCCCGCCGTAACCCGAGGCTCCGCATCACCGTGCTTCCAGCGCCCGATGGTTGCGGTGTCAGATCCGGAGAGAGGCACCGACAGTATGGCGGAGGGGCGACCAAGGGCTTGCTCCATGTTGTCCAGGGTCGTCATCGTGGCTACTGTCGTTGCGCACTTCTGTTAAACAGGCGCACCCCGTAAAGCACATTATCGCTTTCGGCTGGACCCTTTTTCGTTCGTGCGGCGGACCCGCAGCTACGATCATCGCCGCCGGCGCCGAAGACACCGACGTTGAGCATCTTCTTGGCATGTCGGTCTTCCAATGCGGTTCAGATCGGCCCGCGCTCTGAGCAACCTCTTCTCAGATTAGGCCGCTTAAGGGTGGCTCGCCAGCCTGGGCTAGGCGGAAGGTCTCCTCCGGCGATCGGGAGGCCGACCAGCATGGCGTAGGTGACGGGATTTGCGTACTCGAACACCTTTACGATCTTTCCATCCCCCAGAACGAACTTGAAGATGTAGACGTTCCTGTACGGTTTGCCGTCCTTGGAGACGTAGTCGCCCCTGGCCTCGACAAACACCATGTCGCCGTCCTCGCTGACTGCGACCTGCATGTCACGCATCTTCAACTGTGAGAAGGCGTCCAGGGTCTTGCGCTGATACTCGACCGTGGCTTGCTTTCCCTCGTAGACGAACCAGTTCTCCTGTGCGCCGGAAGCCGGCAGCGGGAACGTGTAGACGATGTTGTCGGCGAACAGCGCCGTCAGATCGTCCAGGTTGTGGTTCTCCTTCGTTCTGAAGAAGGCTTCCACGATCGCCTTGGACTCAGAGTCTGACTCATAATGTTTGCGTGCTGATGCAGGGACTTGCGACCCGGCGGGTCATGAGCTGGACAGAGGCCATGAAGAGCCAGGCGGTCGAGCTCTCGAGGGTGGTCTCGAAGTCCTTGGCCAAGCGTCGATTGCGGCCGAGCCAGGCGAAGGTGCGTTCGACCACCCAACGTCGGGGAAGGAGTTCGAAGCCCTGGGCGATGTCGGACCGCTTGATGATCTCGATGGTCCAGTCGCCGCGGCCCGCGAGGGCGTCGCGAAGCTTGTCTCCGGCGTAGCCGCCGTCGGCGAAGACGTGGCGAAGCCAGGGGAAGCGGAAACGGATGTCGGCCAGCACCTTGGGCGCTCCGTCGCGGTCCTGAACGTCGGCGGTGAGGACTTTCGCTCCGACCAAGAGGCCCAGGGTGTCGGTGATGATGTGGCGCTTGCGGCCTTTGATCTTCTTGCCCGCGTCGTAGCCGCGGGGTCCGCCGGCCTCTGTGGTCTTCACGCTCTGACTGTCGATCACGCCCGCGCTGGGCGAGGCCAGCCGCCCTTGCGCCTGGCGCGCCTCCATCAGCAGCAGGTGATTGATATTCTTCCACAGCCCCGTGTCGCGCCAGAGGTAGAAGTAGCGCTGAACCGTGGTCACGGGTGGAAAGTCGCTCGGCAGCATCCGCCAGGGCTGCCCGCTGCGCAGAAGGTAGAGCAGCGCATCAACGATCGTCCGCAACGGCCACTTCGCCGGGCGGCCAAGCCGTGAGCGCGCCGGGAGCAAGGGCCGCAGCAGCGCCCACTCCGCCTCCGTCAGATCGCTTGAATACCGCAGCCCCTTTCGGGCATGTCTACGCCGGGTGGTTTCGGTCCACATGGGATCCCCGTTGATGGCTCGCACCTCCAACGGAATCACAAGCGGTCGAAATCACCCAACCTTCTTTTCGGGTCAGCCTCTTAGTCCCCGCACCTCCAGCAATTCCCGTCATCAGACTTTCTCCTGTCAGGTTAGATGTCGCGGCGACCCGGTATGTCAGCCGATTGGAGGGTGGCTGACTATCCGAGCATCCCGGCCGCGCCTTGGTATCTAAGCGCGCGGATAAGGTTGTAAACGGCTCTTCGCCGAACAGGGTTGTGCGGATAAGAGAGCATGGCGACGAACCTCGACGACGTGGACAGCTTTGCCGCCGTGTGTCGTCGCGGCGGCTTTCGCCAGGCCGCCAAAGCCACGGGAAAGTCTCCGTCCGCCCTCAGCGACGCCATTCGGCGGCTGGAAGCGTCCACCGGGGTCGCGCTTCTGAACCGCACGACGCGGAGCGTGGCCCCGACCGAGGCGGGTCACCGGCTTCTCGCGGGGATCGACGTCGCCTTGGGGGAGATCTGGACGACGGTATCGTCTCTCAACGCCTACAAGCACGAGGATATCGGAACGCTGCGGCTCAACGTGCCGATGGCGGCGGCGCGGCTGGTGCTGCCTCCCATCCTGCAAGGGTTCCTCGTCTCCCATCCGCGCATCTCGGTAGAGGTCGTGATCGACGATAGTCCGGTGGACATCGTGGAGGCTGGATGCGACGCCGGCATCCGCTATGGGGAGTTGCTGTCGAACGACATGACGGCCGTGCCGATCGGGCCGGCCAGGCAGCGCCTGGTGACAGCCGCCTCGCCCAGGTATCTTGGGGCCCATGGCGTCCCCAACCATCCCCGTGACCTGCTTGAGCATGCCTGCCTGAGACACAGGTTTCCGAGCGGTGTCATGCCGCCTTGGGTGTTCGAGCGCGACGAGGACGTCATCAAGGTCGATCCCACTGGCCCCCTGATCGTGTCGACCTTGGGAGCTGATCTGGAGATCGACGCCGCGTTGAAGGGACTGGGCATAGTCTACCTCTTCGAGGACTGGATCGCCCGCCATCTCAGCGACGGCGACCTTGTTCTCGTTATGGACGAGTGGTGCAAGCCGTTTGATGGCCCAAAGCTATACTTCAGTAAGCGCGCCGTTCTGCCTCGGCCGTTGCGCCTCTTCCTGGATTACATCCATGACCATCGCAGCCGAAGGCTTTGAAGCCGGTGACGCCCGCAGAGGTCCACGTCGATGGCTCGCCGCTGGGCTTGGCCGAGGACCACCGCCAGGCCGAGGTCCTGCTGTTCGCTTTCGGCGTGCCGCACGTGCTGCTGCGCAACAGCTGGTACAAAACGGGCAGGGACTTCCGCTCAGGGCCCGCTTCCGGGAAACGGACCGTCGATCGGCTGAAGATCGACCTGCAGCAGCCTGGCGGGTCGCGGTCCGCCCGGCGGCGGCGAGGCGGTGCCGCCGTCCATGATGAAGAAGGCGGTGCGGCCCTGCTGGCCAGGCGCGCGCCCCCATGCGCCGCTGGACGGGCCGATCAGCGCCTCGGTGAAGGGATCGCCCAGGACGCTCTGGGTGAAGCCGCTGTTCAGCCCCGGATCCATCGACACGACGTCGATGGTGTTCTGCCGGTGGGTCGTCAGGTAGATCACCTGCGCATCTTCATCGATGCAGAAGTCGTCGCCCATCCGCCCCGCCACCACCAGTTCGGGCTCTCCCTTGGCCTCCAGGCTGTCCGGATCGACCGCGATCCGCATCAGCAGCTTCTTCGCCGTCGCCGTATAGTAGAGATGGCCCGTCCTTTGCGCATACTGGACGCCGTTCACGCCCGGCTGCTCCGGCTTCATCTTGCCAGGGTAGAAGCCCATGCTGTCGTGGCTGGCCCAGACCGTGATCTCGGGCGCACTCCCATCGTCAGCGTAGTCGACGCGCCAGATCAGGCCGGCGAAGCAGTCCGCGACGAGCAGCACGCCGGGCTTGAGCAGGCAGCACCCGTTGGGAGCGCGAGCCTCGCCAGGCAGGCGGCAGAAGAGCTCAGGCTCGACCGGCGATCCCGGTGTCCAGCCCGTGAGGTCGATCTTGTAGATGAAGGACTCGTGGGTCGTGTACAGGTTGCCGGCGAGCATCAGGAACACGTCGGGAGCGATCTCCGCCAGACCCGTCGGCAAGGTCTCCAGTGTGTGGATGCAGACCGCGGTGACCTCTTGGCCGTCCAAAACGGGTGGGACGTACCACAATTCCTTGCGGTTCATCGCCGTCACCAGGACGGAGTTGTCTTTCCGGACGGCCAGGTTCTCAAGGAAGTATCCCTTGGGAAACTCCGCGATCATGGTGACGCGGGCTTGGGGCGCCTTGTTGTGAGACATGTGGATCTTCACTCCAAAACAGAGGGGAACTCTACAGGCGAGCTGGGCTCCGGCCCGGCGCACCGCCGGGCGCCCGGCTACTCCGGCGCGGGAATCTGGAAGGCGTTGAGCAACGACGAGATGATGTCGTAGCAGCCGGCCAACATGATGAGGTCCACGATCCCCTTTTCGCCGAACCTCGATTGCGCCTCTTCGAACAACGCGTCGTCGACCTCGTGATCTGCGGTCAACGCCCTGGTGAACCGCTGTGCGACGCGCTCGTCATCGTCAAGCTCGCGCGCCGCGTCACCCTGCACGAGCGCGGCGATGGCGGCGGCAGAGAGGCCGGCCGCCTTTGCGACGGCCGCGTGCGCATACCGCTCGTAGTCGCAGCGCCATACCGTGCCTACGGTCAGGATCACGACCTCCCTGACGCGCGGCGACAGGCTCGTGCTTCGGCCCTCCGCGCCCTGCAGGTCCAAGAAGGCCTGCCCGATCTCGGGGCTGAGGAGCACCGGGTTGAAGGGGCCGATCAGGCGCCCGTCAGCCAGCTTGGCCTGGAACCCCGATTTCTCGGCCCAAGGTACCATGTGGGCGTCGATGTAGTCGTAGAGCTTGCGCTGCGGAGCCGTCAGCGCCTCGGGCTCGAGGAGGGCGGTCCTGCCGCCGGAGTGGTCGGAGTCTTTCGCCATTTCAGCGCCCCCTATTGGTCCAAGCCGACGGCGTTGGACGGCACATCGAAGGCGTTCAGCGTCAACGACACCGCGGTGAACCATCCCATCAGGACGGTGACGTCCACGATCCCCGCCTCGCCGATCAGCGCCTGGGCGCTCGCAGGCCTGCTTCGATCGCGACGCGCTCAACCGCCGAGAAATCGGCCAAGTCTGTGAAAGGTCCATCTTTCTCGAGTATAATAAAACGATGCAGTGAGGCGCAGAGGGCGATTGCGCGCTCGCAAGCGAACTGCGCCGTTTAGCCGGGCACCGCCTTGTGGGAGGATGTGCGCGACGTCTTGGCTGAACGCTGAAGCCGTAGCACCAGCTCGATGAGCTCTTCCTTGCTCAAGCGCTCAAGATCGATTCGCCCCATCCGCCGCTTGATTCAGCGATCCCCGAGGCCCGCAAGGGGGTGGGTAATTACGCCTTGTGGATTGCTGAAAGCAACAGTTCAAGCGCGTCTTCGGCTGAACGATTGCCAATCTTCTATTGATGCGCGCGGCTGGTGAATGACTGATACATCAGCTTGTAGACGCCGGGTTCGTCGCGATTGTAGGCGAGATAAGCCCTGATCAAACCTGTGACTTGGCCCTTTCTACTCCGTGCACGCGCATTTGCAACCTTGAGTCGGGCGAACAACACTGGAAGCCGTTCTCGGCCACGCTGTTCAACAGCTCATCCTTGTTCTTGACGTGACTATACGGCGCGGCCATCGTGACGCCGATACGCTTAGCGATTTCGCGCAAGGAGAGGTCCCTAGGCGCGGCTGATGGTCTTCAAGCTCGTCATGGCGGCCGCCAAAATATAGCGTCGGCTGAAGGGCAAGAACCAGTTGCGCAAGCTCCTCGCCGGTGTCAGATTCTAGGACGGTACCGAAGTCGCAGAGCTCGCATCAACCCGCGCCGCCTGATCACCCCGTCACGCAGTTTCCCTCATAGCTCGCTGAAGAGAAGAATAGGACGCAGCGCGACTTATCCTTTTAGCTTTAAGTCAAATCATGCTTAAGCCCATTACCCCGGCCATTTGCGCTACATTGCACGTGGCCGCACTGCAAGCAGGCACCGTCCCTGTCCGCTCAAAACGCATAGTCAATTTGCTGAACTCGCGATCAAAAGGCTGACCTGATTCAGCCTCTTCCCGGCATAACCACGTTTTTACTTCGGTTCTAACTTCCAGATTTCGGAAGGCGTAACGGTCGCAAGCGGCTTGAACCAGGGGCTGTCTTGGATATGAGACGTCGTAACGTAGATAGCCCCGTCACGGCCCTGGCTGAAGGTGTCAGGCCAACGCAATCGCGGGTCTTGCACCAGCGTCTGGAGCGGCGCACCCGGCCTCGTCATCTCAACCGAGTTCTGGCCGGGGTCGGTCACAAATAAGCGGCCTAAGGCGTCAATCCACAGTCCATCTGCGGGGTGGGTGATCTGAACGGTTTTGACGAACTCAGCCGCTGAGCCGGCTCTGTCCTGATCCTGCAAAACAGCGGTCGGGATGCTGTAAAGCGTTTTACCCGTGGTGGCCTGCCAAAAAAGTCTGTGGCCGTCCGGTGACAAGGCAATGCCGTCGGCGGCGAACTCCGGTTGACGCCCGTCTGGGCGGCGCAGCTCGTGTCCGTCTGTGTGGATCACCACCGACATGTCCATCTGGGTGGAGGGGTCCCCGTCGAGTACACGCCAGCTCCGGCCTGAACCCAGGTCAGCAACGACAAGAGAGCCGCGCACGCCGCTGTCGGTCATGTAAGCAAACCGCCCATCCGGGCTAAATCGGACATCGTTCAGGTAGCTGCCGGGTATCGCTACCGTCATGTCGAAGGGCACAACGCGTTTAACGCGGTTCGACCCAATGTCGATTTCCACGAGCTTAGCGCCATGCGGCTTCGGTCCCTCTGTTGCAGGAGAGGCTGGATCAAGCACCCAAAGGTTCCCCTGTTCATCAAACACTACGCTTTGTACACAAACGAAGTGCGTGCTGGTGTCCATTGGCATACGGTTTCGATATGCATTCCATTCAGCATTCGGGTAGGGCACGATCTTGCCGTTCACCACCTCACCTACGGAGATGGGTACATCCACAGTCCAGCGCGGCAGATTGACGAAGACTCGTCCATTGTGGGCTACCGCAAGCCCTGTGATCTGTTGGGTGGGAAAGGCCGCCACCAGCTTTAAGGTAGCTCCACCTGTATAGACGGTCGCTGGGTCCGGCTTGGCTGGAGCCTGAGCTGATGCGACCGATGTGGCGGCGAGCGATAAAGCGACTGCTGCGATGAAAGCATTTCTAGACATTACTGACCTTGCGTTTGGCGCGAAAACCTCGCCGGACGTTGGGCGTTCCGACGCAGTTCGAGGCGTTTTCAGCGGATTGAATACACGCCCTCGGTAGCCGTTGACACTGTCCTCGTCGCGCCGGTGGAGGATAGGAGAGCGTGCGACCAACATCAATCAGAAGCATCATTGGGAGGGCTGGAGATTTTGGCACACGGCTAGCAATCAGGGGGCTAACGCATCAGCGCGGAGCAGCGCCAAAGTGCGTGTATCGCGCTCACCTCCGCACCAGCGATCAAGCGCCGCACTGTAGGGGCCGTTCGGCGCAGCGGCGGCGAACAGGGTCATCGAAGAGGTGAATTTGAGATTGTCCGGCGCCCCAAACAGGGTGTGAAGATCGGATGCGAGACTGCGCTGCACCGCATCCACAGCTAACTCCAACCGCGGACTGAGCACCGAGTGGTCCAGGTAGGCGCTAGCCTCCGCCAAGTTTGAGATGCCGTAATGGTGAGCCATCGGCGAACGACCAAGCCCTTTTAGCTGTGGGAACACAAACCAGATCCAGTGGCTGCGCTTTCGCCCAGCGAGGAGTTCTTCGATCGCCCGCTCGAAAGTGGCCGCCTGCGCACTGACAAAGCGCTCCAGGTCATAATGATATAGGGTCATGTGCAGGCCGCTCGACTGGGTGTTATATTCGGTCATGACTGCTTAATTGAAAGCTCAACCTTGAAATGTCCATAGGGCCGCGCATCCATTTTGGGGTTGAATGGATGAGTCCCAGCGATCTAATCGGGCAGGCCACGGGTGAGCAAGCTTCTACTTCCTGTAACAAGCCGCTGAAGCTTATGCTCACGAAGTTCGGAGCCGCTTTAAGATTCCTCCCGCCGCTAAGCTTGCCGCCAGCATAGCTGATGTGGCGAGCGGGTGGGTTCGAGCCTGTGTGTAAACGCTGACCGGAAGAACAATGCCTGGATGGCGCCCCCGCACCGCGCCGACGTCTTTGGAGACGTACAGCGCGCCTTCAGGGTAACGCGGCGCCTCAGTCCGCCGCTGCAGGGCGATCACAAGGGACGCCGTGCGGTCAAACATATTTGGCGCCAACCCCTTAAAGGCGTTTAGCACAGGACCTGCGACGCCGGCGGACACCTCGCGGCGGGGCCGCACGGCGAGTTCAAGGATGGCCGACGCAACGACCTCAGGTCGATAGACTGGCGACGGCAGCTTCGGCTCACGATCCATGTAGTTGCGGGCGCGGCCGGGAAATGGTGTGTCAATCGAGCTAGGTTTGACCAGAGCCACGTCAATCGGGACGCTCTCATCGATCAACTCCATCCGCAGCGCATCAGTAAACCCTTTGACCGCGTGCTTACTGGCACAGTACATACCTTGAATGGGAACTGACACATCTGAGGTAATGCGTCCAATGTTGATTAGCACTCCGCCCAGCGCGCGCATATGCTCGACGCTGACCAGCGACCCGTAGACCATGCCCCAGAAGTTGGTTTCCATCAGCTGCCGATGATCGGCGTCGCTCACCTTAGACAGCCGGCCATAGATCGACCCATTCCTGCACGAGGCGAGCGTAGTGGCGGGTGCTCATGTGCTCGCCTGCGCGGGTGCGACTCGGGAACAGCCAGTCATCCTGTCGCGAGAGGCCAGCCAGCCGACGATCAAGGCGTATGGCGGCGTAAGCATGAAGGTCCAAGCTGCCCACGTAAGCCAACGTCTGCGCTTCTCAAGGATAGTTTCGTTGATGGTCACGCGTCGATCCAATTCGCAGATCCAAAGGGCGCGGTGCACCTCAGGATCTTTGGAACCACAGTCCTTCACGACCTGGGCAGGGGTAGACCCTGACGTCTCAAAGCGGCGTGACCTGACAGCAATGAGGGCAAATCCAGACACGAACGTGAACCCGACCAGAGCGACCACCGCCGCTGCGAGCACGGCCACGGGATGTCCAGGCAACGAGAGCGCTCCCGCCGCGAAGACGGCGGCGAGCGCCGCCAGCGCCACAGCCGTAGTCAGCATCATGATGATGCGGGCGTCCTGAGCGGTCGCGAGCGCACATTGCTCATCCAGGCGGTCCTCGCCTCGCCCAGCGGCTGACGCCCGGGTCTCGCTACCAAGCTTTATAACGTCTTCGCGCTTCAACATCGGCCGCCTTGTCGGGCGAACGGGATGGGTCGATCTCTAGGGACGAAGACGCGGCTCATCGTGGCGACTCATCCCCATCGCCCCTTGGGTTTGAGAAGCGACCAGCCAGGTCACGCAACACGTCCAGAGCCCGCTGATCCACCTCGTCGATCAGGCGAACGAGGTTCGACTTTGGCCCGACCGCCTCGTGCACGCGGCCGCCGATCCTCCCGAGCTCGTTCGCCAAGCGATTTAGCAAGGGGCCGGCCTCCGGCTCGTCGCCGAGCCGGCCTCGAACAGCCATGGAGATGAAGCCTGACCGCGTCATGCCGCCGGCCTGGGCGGCGGCGTCCAGGCGTTTCAGGAGCCTCTCCCCCATGGTGATGTTGACGCGCAACGGCACGTCCTCGACCTGAACCTCGATCAAGACCAGCATCTCGCCCGCCGCTGTCCGAGCCTTGAGTTCGCTGCTTTCCGCTGCCTGGGGCCAGTCGCGCCCCTCCTTCTGGAGCCGCTGCAGCTCGGCCAGCAAGGCCTCTCGGGCCCGACTCGCCAGGACCGACAAGGTGCGGGCTTCCACTTGGATGTTCGGAAAATCCAGAAAGTGTCCGACGTGGCCTGCAGCTGGTTCCTCCTCAACGGTTAGGGCGTGGACGACGGTACTCATGATTGCTCGCTTGGCCGTGAAGGCGCCATGTGTAAAAATACTCTCCCCACCGGAACTCGCCAGTCGGCGGGCGGTTCATAGCCCGAAGACGGCGACGGACACCCGCTGGGAGGCCATGATGAGCGACGTCGTTTCGGGCGAAAGACACTATGCCTACCCGTTGGTGACCTGGGGTTCCACGCTGCTCGGCGCTGCCGTCGCGCTGATCACCGCCTTGATGTTGAACCTGCTCGGCGCAGCGCTCGGAATCGCTGTCGCCGCCATGGGTCAGAGCGCTGGCGCGGCGCAGACGGGCGGGATCATCGGCGTCATATGGATTGCCGTCGCTAACTTGATCGCGCTGGGCTTCGGCGCCTGGGTCGCCGGACGGTCCACGGCGAACCCGGACCACCATGGTGGTACGCTGCAGGGTATTGGCGTGTGGGCCGTGACCTCCTGCGCTGTGCTCTACCTCGCGGGCTCCGCCGTTGCAGGAATCGGTGGGGCGGCCATGAAGACGGCCGACATCGCCGCGATCGCTTCCAGCGGCGCCATCGCCCAGCAAGCGGACCGCGCCCAGGCCAACGGCTCCCAGACGAACGCCCAGGTGCAATCGGCCATGCAGAACGGGCAGGCCTCAGCCCAGCAGAACGCTGGCGCGATCCAGGACGTGGCCTTGAAGACGGCCGGCACGACAGCGACCGCGGCCTTCGGGGCGTTCCTCGCCATGGCGCTGGGCCTCGTCGCCGCGATCGTCGGAGCGCGCACGGGCGCTCGTCACCCGAACTGGGCCGACCGTCCGCGCTTCACCTCCGTCGAACGCCGCCACGACACCGTCGTGCGCTGACGCCAAGGAGGGGCTCAGCCCCTCCGCTTAGCATCCTGATCGGCACGCCACATGACCTCAGTCGACCGACCCGAAGACGATCTCGTGATCCCGATTGTGGAGGAGCGAGCGGTCGTCAGCAAACAAGAGGTTACAACCGGTCAAGTTCGTGTCTCTACCCGCACGGAGCAGCGGGTTGTCCACGTAGACGACACCATTCGCAAGACCGTCGTTGATATTCAACACGTGCCGATCAACCAATTCGTCGAGGCCGAACCTCAATCCCGCGAGGAGGGCGATGTGCTCATCATCCCGGTGGTTGAGGAAGTCCTCGTCAAGCGCCTGCTCCTCAAGGAGGAGCTGCGCATCACCCGAACGTCCACGCTCGAGCCCGTCGAGCGTGACGTCACGTTGCGCGTCATGCACGCCGACGTGCACCGCAGCTGAACCCTACTCAACATCAACCCAAAGGATCATCCATGCCCCGCGCCCTAACTGCGTTGTTCAGCTCCCGCGCTTCCGCGGAAGCCACCCGAGACCGCCTCGTCGCTTCCGGCATTTCGGCCCACGAGATCGATATCCAGGATCAAGGCACCTATGCTAGCGGCCAGACCACTAGCGAGCACAAGGGCTTCGTCGACAGCCTGAAGGGCATGTTCGGCGCTCACGAGGATCACCAGGCCTATGCTGAAGGGATTACCCGCGGCCAGGTCCTGCTGACCGCAACGGTCGCGGACAGCGAGACTGACAAGGCGATCCAGGTCCTGGAGGGCAGCGACGCCGTCGACCTTGACCGCCAGGAGACCGAGTGGCGCTCTTCGGGCTGGACGGGCCAAGCCATGGCCGGTGCGACCGACGATGTGATCCAGGTCGCCGAAGAGCGCCTCGTCGTCGGCAAGCGCGAGGTCGAGCGCGGCGGCGTTCGCGTGCGGTCCTACATCGTGTCCACGCCCGTCAGCGAGCAGGTCACCCTGCGCGAAGAGACGGTCGGCATCGAGCGCCGGCCGGTGAACCGGGTTGTCGGAGCCGGTGAAGACGCCTTCCGCGATCGTTCGATCGAAGTGCTTGCGACCGGCGAAGAAGCTGTGGTCGGCAAGCAGGCGGTCGTCACCGAGGAGATCGGCCTGCGAAAGGACGTCGGCCAGCGCACTGAGGAAGTGCGCGATACGGTGCGGAGCACCAAGGTCGACGTCGAGCGCGTCGAAGGCGTCGCCCAGACCGCGCCGACCAAGCGCATCTGACACAGCGGGCGGGGCGCGCCGGGGTGCGCTCCGCCTCCTTCCGTAACCCTTTAAAGCGCGAGCCGCGCACCAGACTGATCAGGGGCTAAAAGCATGAGCAACACCGATCCGAGCCGAGGCGTCCACGGGACGTCCAAGGTGACACCCGTCGCCAAGAAGAAGGGCATGGCCTGGCTGCCCTGGCTGATCGGGGCGCTCGTGCTCCTCGCCCTCTTGCTCCTGCTGCTGCGCAGCTGCGGCCACAATCAGGCGACCACGACGACCAACACGACCGACACGACGACGGTGACCAACACCACCTCATCGGCCGCAACCCCGGCCGTCGCCGTTGAGCAGGTCACCCTGCCGAACGGCAAGGTGGTCGGCCTGGAGCCGAAGACGCTGAACTACGACCTTCAGCGCTACCTCGCCTCTACGGCGCCCACGCCCCAGACCTTCACCTTCGAGAACCTGAACTTCGCCACGGACTCGGCGAGCCTGCCCTCGGACGCCCGGGCCACGGTGAGCTCCCTGGCGCAGATCCTTACCGCTTATCCGAAGGCCAAGGTGCAGCTGAACGGCTACGCCGACGCTACGGGCAGCGATCCGCATAATACCCAGCTCGGCGCGCAGCGGGCTCAAGCAGTAGCTCAAGCCCTACAGGCCCAGGGTGTCGCCGCCGAACGCATCAAGACGGCGACGGGCGGCGCGAGCAACCCGATCGACACCAACGCCACCAGCCAGGGCCGCGCGGAGAATCGCCGCACCGAACTCACCGTCCTCGCCAAGTAAGCCCGTCTCACAGGAGCTATCCTATGCACACCTTCACCGCCCTGTACGACAAGCAAGTCGACGCGGAGGCCATGCAGGCCGAGCTTGAGCGGCTCGGCATCATCGACCTCGACCACGATCTGCACACCCAAGAGAGCGAGGGCTTCGACTGCGACGCCTACTCCGACGATACCAACCCGGCGTTCTGGGGTAAGAAGGGCGGAGTCGCGCCGCCCAAGGAGGACCGTCACATCTACGAGGAGGCGCTGCGTCGCGGCGGCTACCTGCTGACGGTCAACTGCGACGACGCCGAGGCGCCCCGGATCCACCAGCTGCTGGAGGGCTCCAACGCGGTGGACATGGTGGACCGCGAGCGCGAGCTGCGCGCGGGCGGCTTCGTCCCGCCGGTGACGGCTCCTGTCGCCGCCACGGCTACGGCTGATGAGGTCATACCTGTCGTCGAGGAGCAGCTGGTCGTCGGCAAGCGCCAGGTCGATCGCGGCGGCGTGCGGGTGCGCGCCTACACGGTTGAGACCCCTGTCCAGGAAAGCGTCTCGCTGCGTGAGGAGCATGTGGACGTCGAGCGCCGGGCGGTGAACACGCCTGTCGCTGACACCGCCGGCCTGTTCCAGGAGCGCGCTGTCGAGCTGACCGAGACCTCGGAAGAGGTGGTGGTCAGCAAGGAAGCCAGGATCGTTGAAGAACTGAGCGTCCGCAAGGAAGCCGGCGAGCGGGTGGAGACGGTCAGCGACAAGGTACGCCACACCGAGGTGGAGGTGGACGAGATCACCCCTGAGTCGACGACGCGTCGGTCGGTGTAAGGCGAAGCCGCGAGGGAGAAGTGCGCCGGATGCTGAAGCAGCCGCTTCAACGCGTCATTTTCGAGGTGGTAGGGATCGTCGCGCTGGCCTTTGTGGCCGGCGTGGCGGTGATCTCTGCGGCCTACGGATTGTACGCGCTCCTGCGGACCTTCCTGTCCGCAGCGGCCTCTGCCGGCCTCACCGCGCTTTCTGCGAGCGTCCTAGCGGCCGGTCTCGCAGTGGTCCTGATCAAGCTGGCGAAGAAGAAGCCAGGCCCAGACGCAGCCAGCGCCCGTCGCTTCAACCCCGATAGGATCCAACAGGCGCTGACCGTGGGCGCTGGCTGACGGGCATTCTAGCCGACGTTATTTTACAGTGGCGGCAAGAACACCGCCAAGACAAGCACGGCCGTCGTGGCCGTGGAAAGAGGAGATGAAATTATGTCAGAAGACAGGATCGAAGGCGCAGGCGAAGGTTTGAAGGGCAAGGTCAAGGAGGTCGCCGGCAAGCTAACCGACAACCGCTCCACCCAGGCGTCTGGCCAACTGGACCAGGCCAAGGGCGAACTGCAGGGCGCCTACGGCCAGGGCCAGGAGAAACTCCAGGGCGCCCTGGCGGACATCGCCGAGTACGCCAAGTCCAAGCCCTGGATGGCGCTGGGCGCCGCACTCGGCACCGGGCTGCTGATCGGCCACGCCTCGGGACGCAGCAAGCGCAAGATCGTCTACGTGCAGCGCGTCAAGCCGAGCGAGGTCCGCTGATGGGGCTGTTCGATAGCCTCGAAGGCTGCTGGCATCAGCGGTGAAGGCGGTGGGGGAGGGAACCCTGCCGCCATGGGCGCAGGCGCCCAGATGCTGCGGAGCCAGCCTGGCGGCTTTGGCGGCATTCTCCAGTAGTTCCAGGGTGCCGGTCTCGGCGTCGTGGCTAGGCGGCGGACATAATCCGCCCGTCTCGCATGACCAGGTGCAGGGTGCGCTGTGGCCAGACGCGGTCGGTCAGCTCGCTGGCCAGTTCGGCGTACCGCCTGACGAGGCCGCCAGCCGCATCGCGCAGTTCCTGCCGATGATCATGGACCTGTGTGGACGCCCCCGTTCGAGCAAGCAGAATCTTGTGAGCCGCATGGCGCGCAGATCGGGTGCTGACATGTGTCCGGCCTCTGATGCGCCCGTGACATGCCGCGGGCCCGTATGGGAGTTCGCGGATCGGGGCCAAAGCAACCTGGCGCGCGACTGCGCTCGCGCCGATGATGAGCAAGTCCGTTCGCCCATCCTGGAGGTCCGCCCCAGCCGCTCCTTGCCGCCGCTTGATCGCTGTACTGGCGTGAGCCCCAGCCAAGCGGCGAAGTCGCGCCCTCGCCGAAAGGTCGCGCTCGATGGCGCCAGCGCGACCAGGGCCGTCGCGGTAACCGCTTCAATACCAGGAATGGTCATCAACCGCCTCGCGACTAGGTCATCTTTCGCGCGGCGCATGATCTCGGCGTCGAGTGTAAGGACTCGCTCGTCGAGTGCCTTCAACTCGGCGACAGCACGTCAAGCACGACGCGCGCCGGCTCGGGAATGCCGGAACCCGGATCCTCGATAACGGCGATCAGTTTGGCGACATGCATGGGCCCTGCGCGAGGATTATGCCAAACTCCGTCATATGGCCACGAAGCGCGTTGATGAGCTGGTACGCTGCCGAACCAGTAGGTCGCGAGTACGAAACACCAGCGCCGAAGTGGTGTGGCGGCTCGCCTACCAATCCTTCCGATCGATCGGAGACTGCTGTGAAAAGCGTCATCATCGCCGCCTGCGTCGCTTTAGTTTGCGTTCCGGCATGGGCGCGGTCGCCAGCGGACTTCTCCGCTGTCGACGCCAAGCTTAAGGCCTGTCTCGCCAGGCACGGTGACACGCCGGGCGTCGATAACTGCTACGGCGTCGCAAAAACCGCCGCCGACCGGCGGCTGAACGACGTCTACGCCGGATTGGTCGACACCCTCAAACATCCCGGGGACCCGATTGAAGTGCGCGATGATCCCGAGATACTGAGGCGCTTGGTCGCCGCAGAGCGCGCATGGATCGTTTTCCGGGATGCGGAATGCAGCTACCACAGCAGCTACATGCTTCACGGGACGGGCGAAGACGGCGCCGACACCGCCTGCGTCTATGCGCAGACAAAGATGCGGGTGATGACGCTGACGGCGCCGGACGCGCCGCAGAACCTGCGATGATGATTATCGGCGTCAGGAAATTCCATGTGGGCAGGGAGCGAGTAGCGGCGAGACTGTCGTTCTCAATGAATTGTTAACAGAACAATAACACGCAAGAAAACGTTATCGCGTGTTATTGAGCGTAGCTCGTTACCGGCAGGAAAGGGGCATTCGAGCACGCCTCCCATCCTGGGAACGATGCCTGGATCGTACCAAGAGCACCAACGAGGTAGTTAAGGCTGCCAAAATGAGCGGCCTGCCTTAGGATGCCTCTGCCGGTGCTTAGGCCTGATCAGCAAGACATGGTAGCGAAGCTAAATATGACGTCAGGGCCCGCGTTCGACTACATTTATCTTCAGCAGCAAATGATGTCGCATTAGCAGGCGCTGATGGTGCAGCAGAACTACGCAATGCATGGGACGGCGCCCACCCTGAAGGCGACTGCGATGAAGATTGTACCTGTGGTGCAGGAGCATATCTGTATGCTTCAGAGCATGACCTCAGGAAAGTGATTGACGGGCCGCGCTTGCGGTCCTCCTCAGATTAGAATTGTCCTTCAAGACCTCAAGTATTGCCTTGTTCTCCCTTTGGCACCTGATCCTCCGGTTTGTAGTAGAGCCGCGCGCACGCCGCTCGAAGCACGCCTCCCGAAATACTAACATCGTCTCGGTAAGCGTCACCGATGAAGGCCAAAGTGTCACATGGCGAGTTCGAAATACATCTCGTGGACGTCCTCGCGGCCCGCGCCGTAGACGACCCTGCCAACTTTCGACCAGATCATAGCCATGGTACACATGCCGCACGGCTGCAGGGTTGAGTATAGGACTGCGCCCCGTAGCTCGCCGTTCTTGCGGCCTCGGCCAGCAGCGCGGATCGCTTCCATCTCGGCGTGAGCTGTGACGTCCTCATGCTCGTGCACATGGTTGCGTTTGGCGGCGATTACCTGCCCGTTCAGAACGATCACGCAGCCAATCGGCGACAGGGAAGGATCTTCGCCCTTTCGGTCGCAGTTGCGATTGCTTGGCGCATGAAGCGCTCGTCCTCGTCCTCGGCCACAATATCCCGCAGCACTGTGGGCCTCTGCAAGACGCAGGGCGCGGCGACGTTCCGGTTACGAGCACCTCAATAATTCATGTTCTGACTCACTCAATTGCCGTAATCCCTGGTTGGTGACGCCGACCAGAGCGCCTAGCGACGCCACCATCGGCACCGGTCAAGGTCTGGAATTGTTCACGAGACTGCGCTCGGTGTCGGCGTGTTCGCGATCGTGCCATCAGCGCCAGAGCAGCGACCATGACGGATGCGAGCGCGGTCGCCACGACGGGGTGAGTCCGCACCTGCGTGTAGGCACTGGCGGGCAGCACCACGCCGGGGTGGCGACCCCTCACCTCGCCAGCGTCGACGGACACATGCAACGCCCCAGCCGGGTTGCGAGCCGCTTCGCTACGTCGCTGCAGGGCGATGACGATGGAGGCGGTGCGGTCGAACATTTCGGGCATGAGGCCCTTGAAGGTGTTCAGCACAGGTCCGGCGACGCCCGCCGTCAATTCGCGGCGAGGATGTTCAGCGAGCTCCAGGATAGCGGACGCCACCACCTCCGGCCGGTACACCGGCGGCGGCAGCTTGGGTTCACGATCCATGTAGTTGCGGGCGCGGCCCGGCAAGGGTGAGTCGATCGAACTAGGCTTCAGGAGCACCACGTGGATCGGAGCCCCCTCGTCGCTTAACTCCATGCGCAGCGCGTCAGTGAAGCCCTTCACTGCATGCTTGCTCGCGCAGTACATGCCCTGCATAGGGAAGGCGACGTCCGAGGCGATGCTGCCGACGTTTAAGAGCACTCCACCCCGGTCGTGCATGTGAGCTACGGCGGTCAGCGAGCCGTAAACCGTGCCCCAGAAGTTGGTCTCCATTAGCCGCCGATGATCGGCGTCTTCCACCTCCTCCAGGCGGCCGTAGATCGTCAGCCCCGCGACATTGACCCAAGTGTCCAACGCGCCGAATTCCGCGACCGTCCTCATAGCCGCGGCTTCCAGCTCGTCACGCCGGTTTACGTCGGCGGCGTGGAAGGCGGCCCGACCACCTGCCGCCCGTATCCCAGCGACGATCTTGGCGAGCGCCTCGCCGTTGCGCGCCACCAGCATGACGGCAGCGCCACGCTCCGCCGCCATTCGCGCGGTCGCGAGCCCAATCCCGCTGGAGGCTCCGGTTACGACCAGGACCTGCTGCGACAGGGGCGGTCTCTCGGCTCGCGCACGCCGGCTACGACGGGCCGTCAGCGGCTGACAATCAGGTTGAAGCTGCTAGTGCTATGCATGATGGACTTCTCCGGGGTATTGGATGCAAGCCCTTCGCTTGCCGTTGTTCCGGGAGCGGGTAAGGCGCGGACCATGTCGGCCGCGGGATCGTGCTCGACCCGCCCGCTCCTGAGGGAAATGGCTGATGCGAGAGTTGGTCGGGAGGTGTGCGCGTTCCCGCTCGGACAGGGCACCTGGCGCATGGGCCAGCGCCCGAACCGTCGCAGAGCGGAGATCGACTTTTTGCGCACTGGCGTCGAGCTGGGCATGACGATAATCGACGCCGCTGAGATGTACGGCGACGACGCGACTTCCGAGCTGATCCCGCCACCCATTCCGGGGTGATGCCGCCATCCTGTTCCGAGATTATCCCGCAACCCCATTCCCAGATGATGCTGCCCTAAGATCGGCGGGAGGAGGTCTTCGTGGGCGCTAGGGTCGCTCCCTTTGGGGAGAGGCCGATGCCGACGGAGAGGATCGCGATGCGCCGCGTGCGCGAGATGCTGAAGCTGAAGCGGAAGGGTGAGCTGTCCACCCAGGAGGTGGCGCGGCGCACCGGCGTGGCGCGCTCCACCGTGCGGTAGATGTTCGCCCGCTTGGAGCAGTCCGGCCTGACGACCCAGGGTGCTTGCGAAAGCCGCGCGTTGGTGGTCTTCAATGGGGAAGCCCTGACGCCTTGTAATGTGCGCCCTGGCAGCCTCTCCCGTGTATCCATCACCATACGGCGAGCGACACCTGCGTTTGCAGACGCCGGCGGCAACGTCACTTGGTCGACTAGAATAGGCCCTCCGCGGCTTCGCGCGATGGCCGCCGTATTGTCGCTACAGTCGCGGGGTCCTGTGCCACCCCTCGCGGGTTGGACTCAGGCGGCGACCGCATCGATGTCTCGGTTATGGAACCGAGGCGTCATGAGAGCCTCGATGAAGGCGGACGTGACGTCGTCGCCGATCAGAACCCCCAGTTTCGGTGAACCGCCGCCAGCGACATGCGGTAGATGGGCGGCCTTGATGACCTGCGCCGCCGCAGTCACCGCGCCGATCGCCTTACCGTGCTTGAACGCCTCGGCCAGAAAGGCCTTGACCAGTCCCATGGACGCCATCTTGGCGGGGTCCTCACCGCCGGCGACGAACACGCCGTCGTAGAAGACCGACGCCGCGTTGCGGGCCGGCTTGTCGACCATGGCTGTCGACCCATCCGACAACGCGAGCGCGCCGCCATGCTCGGCGATCAGGTGTACGACCGCGCCCTTGGCGTTCAAGGCTGCCTTGAGCGACAACAGCTTGTCGGCATCCACGCCCGGTCCGACCAGAACGGCGATCTTCCGGCCCTTGATGCTGTCGACCGGCTTGTCCATGCTCAGCGCCGGAGAGGACGAGGGGCCGCGTTCCCCTCGATGCGCGGTCACGGGCTCTGCGCGTTCGATGTAAGCCGTTTCCGGCGCCATCGCCTTCGCCTGGGCCACGTCCAGTCCCAGCTTCTCTGCGACCCTGCTGGCGAGTTCGTCGGCTATGGGGACGAGCAGGTTGCCCAGCGCGGCGATGCGGATCGCCAGCGTCTCGCACTGGTTTAGCTCGAAGGCGAAGGCCTCGACGATGTGGTCCTTCTCCCAGTCCGCCATACTGTTCCAGAACAGCGTGGCCTGGGAGAAGTGGTCGTCGAAGCTCGTGCTGCGGGCTCGTATCTTGTAGCCCTCGACCTTCTCGGCGACGCTGCGGAACGCGGCGGCGGCTTGCGGCTGCTGCATAGGACAGCCCCGGGTGCCGTCGGGCCCGGGAAGACTGTTGGGGAAGTAGTTGGCCTTGCCGCGGTTGATCATGTGGCGGGCGAAGCCGTCGCGCTGGTTGTTGCTGACCCCGTTGATCGGTCGGTTGATCGGCAGCTCGGCAAAGTTCGGGCCCACCCGGCGAAGCTGGGTATCGAGATAGCTCATCAGGCGGCCCTGCAGCAGCGGGTCGTTGGTGAAGTCGATCCCCGGCACGACGTGAGAGAGGCAGAAGGCCACCTGCTCGGTCTCGGCGAAGTAGTTGTCGACGTTGCGGTTGAGGGTGAGCTTTCCTATAAGGCGGACCGGAACGAGCTCCTCCGGGATGATCTTGGTAGAATCTAGCAGGTCAAAGTCGAACTTGAACTCGTCCTCCTCCTCGACGACCTGGACACCCCTCTCGAACTCGGGAAAATCGCCGCACTCGATGGCCTCAAACAGGTCGCGGCGGTGGAAGTCAGGATCCTTGCCCGCCAGCTTCTGCGCCTCGTCCCACACCAGGCTGTGGACGCCCTTCAGCGGCTTGAAGTGGATCTTGATGAAGCGCGACTTGCCGTCAGCGCTCACCATGCGGAAGGTGTGGACGCCAAAGCCCTGCATGGTGGCGTAGCTGCGCGGGATGGCCCGATCGCTCATCTGCCACATCAGCATGTGGGCGCTTTCGGGAGTGAGCGAGACGAAGTTCAGAAGGTGTCGTGGGCCGATTGCGCCTGCGGAATCTCGTTGTTGCCCTCGGGCTTCACCGCGTGAATGAGGTTAGGAAACTTGATGGCGTCCTGGATGAAGAACACCGGCATGTTGTTGCCGATCATGTCCCAAACGCTCTGGTCGGTATAGAACTTGACCGCGAATCCGCACGGGTCGCGCCCGGTGTCAGCGGAGCCACGAGAGCCGGTCACCTTCGAGAAGCGAAGGAAGACGGGCGTCTCCTTGCCCTTGGCCGAGAACATGTCGGCCATGGTCAGCTCGGAGAGGTCCTCGTAGCACTCGAAAACGCCGTGGGCGGCCGCGCCTCGGGCGTGCACCACACGCTCGGGGATGCGCTCGTGGTCGAAGTGGGTCAACTTCTCGCGGAAGTGGAAGTCTTCCAGCAGGGTCGGCCTGCGGACGCCGGCCTTGGCGCTGTTCTGGTCGTCGCTGATCCCGAGGCCCTGATTGCTCGTCATCATCGCCAGGGGGTCGCAGCTGTCCTTCCTAAGGTCGAGGGTCTTCGCCGTCTCCCGACGCACCGAGCCGCCGGGAAGCGCCTGGACCGCCTCCATCCGCTGGTGCTTGCTCGTCGTCGCAAGCTTAATGCTGTCAATGGCGGCTGCATTGGGCTTTTTGGCCATAGCGGGCGAGTTTTTCGGCCGCGCGCGAGGCGACAGGCGGGTTGGAGGGCGGAAAAAGGACTTGCAGGGTCTAACGCACGGACAGGTTGTGGCGACTCTTGATTGACCGCGCGGTTGACGCGCCCATCGCATCTGCGTCCCGCCGGGCCGGGTCATCATTACCTCGAAGCAGCGTCGCGCCAGTCCACCCTTATCAAGCTCAGCCGATCTTGCTGCCGAGACGCTCGACTATCTCCAGATGGCGCTGGATGAGGGGAACAGCTGACCCGGCGGCTTGTCGAACGTCGGCGTTCTCGCCCGGCCGGCGCGCTATCTACAGACGCGCCGCAGGAAAGTGCAGGTCAGGTTCGGGCAGTCGCCGGACCCTTACCGGAAACGAGCACGTCAGCCAGCCGCTTAAGGAGGCCGAGCAGCCCGGCTAGCCCGAGCAGTCCCAGCCATCCCAGATCGAAACCGTGGCGCTTGGTCGTCGTTGTCGTGGCCGGCGCGGCTGTCGCGTCAGGCGTGGGCGCAGTCGTCGTGGTTGCAACGCTGTTAGCGCCCGAAGCCGTCATGGCGGCGTCCGTGCTGGTGGTATTGCTCGCAACCATGGCGGCCGGGTCGGCGCTGGTTGTATTTTGCGCCTGGGCAAGGCCGGCTCCGAAAAGGAGCCCGAGCCCACAGAATGTGGGTACCAAATGTCTAACAGTTTCATAGATTTCGCCCAACCTTGAAGGCTGATTCGTTCAGCCATCGACTTAAGATGATCAAGCGTGTATAGGTTCCAGATTGACGTTTAGGTACATTATACGAGGAGCGCGGAACCATTATAGCGGAATTAGATTGATTAAGTTGTCACTATGCCGAACGGTCGAGGCCGCCAACATCGCCCCCACGCTGGCCGCTTTTCCTGAACAGCGACTTCCGGGCGGCGATGACCTGATGGAGGAGTGGAGTAACTTAGACGTTCAGCCTGACGAGGACGACAGCGTCCCCTTCAACCTGCCAAGCAATCAAGTACCGCTGGAGGCTGCTCAGACCGCTGCTAGCCCGCCTACAGGTCAGAGCGAAGCTCCAAACCTTTTAGCTCGGGCGGGACATTTGGCTGAAGCAGGCGCAGTGGATCGCCTGCTAGTTGGTAGAACGAAACGAAAGAGTCCCTCGAAAATGGAGTGAACGCCTTACCGTCGTTGGGTTTTGGATGGTTCGGTTCGTTCGACTCTCACCACTAGGTCGACGGTCAGCCCCAGGGCGCGGCCGCAGTTGCTTAATGCCTTACTCTACGGAACATCGTCGACAGATAGCCTGTTCGTTTCGCAAATAGTGCTAAAGAAAAACCAATACAGACGGCGGCACACGCGGATCCTAGACTGTATACTATTCGCCATATGAGCCCATTGATGCTTCTAACGTTCTGGGACTACTATCTTGTTCGAAAATAACGCCACTCTAATGCGGACTGCGGGATTTATTCGTTATTGCTCACAGGTCTACCTTGACGGTAGGTCGTGGCCGCGTATTGATCACTCAGCTTTCGGAGCCTCAGCAAATGACTATCTCACGTCCTCTAGCCGTTGTTACCGGCGCTTCATCGGGTATCGGCTATGAGCTGGCCAAGCTTTGCGTAGAGAACGGCCATGACTTAGCGATCGCAGCCGACCAACCGGCCATTCTAGAGGCAAAGGCGAGCCTTGAAGCCATGGGGGCCAAGGTCCGTGCCGTCCAGACCGACCTGTCGACCGAGGATGGCGTGCAGCCACTGCTCGACCTGATTAGCGGCCAAGCGGTAGACATTCTGTGCGCCAACGCCGGCCATGGCCTGGGACATGCCTTCCTCGACCAAGATTGGAAAGCCGCTCGCCACGTGGTGGACACCAATGTCATCGGTACGCTCTACCTGGTGCACCAGCTCGGCCAAAAGATGCGCTTGCGCCAGCAGGGCCGTATCCTGTTCACCGGATCGATCGCCGGCTTGATGCCCGGCAGCTTTCAGGCCGTCTACAACGGCAGCAAGGCGTTCGTGGACAGCTTCTCGTTTGCACTTCGCAACGAGCTCAAGGACGCAGGTGTTAGCGTCACCTGCCTGATGCCCGGCCCGGTTGAGACCGAGTTCTTCGAGCGTGGCGACATGATGGACACCAAGGTCGGCCAGAGCAAAAAGGCCGATCCCGCCAAGGTCGCCAAGACTGGTTTCGACGCCATGATGAAGGGTGAGGGAGACGTTGTGGCCGGTTTCATGAACAAGGTCCAGGCGGCAATCGCGGCGGTGACGCCGCAGTCCACGCTGGCCCAGATGCACCGCGACATGGCCGAACCCGGCTCAGGCAAGGACTGACCTTTAATGAAACTCGAATTTCTCAAGGAAAAGGTGCGGGGAAAGCCCGCGGTGGAGGCCAGCGTCGGCTTCGGCTTCGGCTTGGTCAGCTGGGGCCTCGGCTTGGCGGAATTGTTCACGCCCCATGCCCTACTCGGCTGGCTCGGGGTCGACAAGCGGATGGCCCCGCTTATCAGGGCCGCCGGTCTGCGCGAGATCGGTACGGGCGTGGCGATCCTGCAGAACCCGGTAGGACCGCAGTTCATGGGGGCGCGTGTCGTCGGCGATGCGCTGGACCTTCTGGTGCTAGGCGCCGTCTTAAGGAGCCGCTCCAAGCAGCCCGACCGAGTCAATCTCGCGATCGGGATAATCGGCGCGATCACCCTGGCCGATATATTTATGAGCGCACGGCTGACGCAACTCTCTGCGTCCAAGACGATCGGGAGTGGACGTCGATGAAGGCGCTTTGCTGGCAGGGTAAGAAGGACATCCGCTACGAGACGGTGCCAGATCCTCAAATCGAGATGCCGACTGACGCGATCATCAAGGTCACGGCGACTGCGATCTGCGGCTCAGACCTGCACCTGTTCAACGGCTCCATCCCTACAATGATGCCGGGAGATGTGCTCGGCCACGAGTTCATGGGCGAGGTCGTCGAAGTCGGCTCGGAGATCAAGCGGCTGAAGGTCGGCGATCGCGTAATCGTGCCTTTCACCATTTGGTGCGGCGACTGCGAGCAGTGCGCCAGGACGAATTATTCCTGCTGCCAGAAGTCCAATCGCAACAAGACACTGGCTGACAAGCTCTGGGGCCATACCAGCGCGGGCCTGTTCGGCTACTCGCACTTAACCGGGGGCTATGCCGGCGGCCAAGCCGAATACGTGCGCGTCCCCTACGCCGACAACGCCCCGGTGAAAGTGCCGGCCTCCCTCAACGACGAACAGGTCCTCTTTCTGACCGACATTTTTCCGACTGGTTGGCAGGGTGCGGCCCAGGCGGACATCGCCAGAGGCGACACTGTGGCAATCTGGGGCTGCGGACCGGTGGCGCAATTCACCATCCGCTCGGCCTTCTTGCTTGGGGCGGAGCGGGTCATCGCCATCGACTGCGTGCCCGAGCGCCTCGCCATGGCGCGGGCAGCGGGTGCGGAGACGCTCGACTTCAACGCCGTCAACATCCTGGACGCACTGAACGAACTGACCGGTGGGGCCGGCCCTGACAAGTGCATCGATGCGGTCGGCATGGAAGCCCACGGTCATGGCATCGCCGGCAACATCTACGACTTCGCTTCCCAAGCGGTGAAGCTTGAGACGGGCCGGCCCATTGCGCTGCGTGAGGCTATCACCGCCTGTAAGCCCGGCGGCACCGTCTCCGTCCCAGGGGTTTTCGGAGGCCTGATCAACGGCTTTCCCATGGGGGCGGTCGTGAACAAGGCGCTGACCATCCGCAGCGGCCAGACGCACGTGAACCGCTGGACTGACGACCTGCTGAAGCGGATCGAGGAGGGGGAGATCGATCCATCCTTTGTGATCACCCACAGAGCTCCGCTGTCCGACGGGCCTGCACTCTATCGTACGTTTCGCGAAAAGCACGACGGCTGCATAAAGGTCGTCTTGCGCCCCTGAGCCTCTAAGCGGAGCTGTCAAGGAAAGCCCTCCCGGGTCTGCTAGCGCCGTGATGCTGGTCGTCGTAGCCACCAAGCGCAACGGCGGAGGCGCTGGTTTCGCGCTGCTTTCCCTGGCGGCCGAGTCAACCACAAGTCTTGCTGGCCATGACGAAACCGGTGGACCAGACCTGTCGTGTAGCTCGGAGTGATCACTCGGGATTGAGATGACCATCTGCGGAAGTCATTAACTGACACTTGCGCTCTAATTCGGCGGGCAAGAAGACCTTCAGCCCCTCCGCCACGACGACTTGCACCTGAGTCTTTTGCGCGTCTACGAGGGTGACCAGGGGCCAGCCTCTTAAAGCCATGCCGCTGCGCCAGTTAACCACTGTAACGTCAAAGGCGCGCGGCTTGAGCAGAGACATGGAAGGCAACGTATGGTAGCGCGAACGTAGCTGCTCAACACGCCACGATTGTCGCCTTCCGGATGGTCTCGAGGCCCCCCGCTTCGGGCGCCTAGTCTTAGAGTGCTGGGCCGCGGGTTCCGTCCACTTCCCCGACAGCAGCCAGGCGCACCGGGCGACCTTCGCGGGCCGAGGCGTAGATCACCTCCATCAGACGCTGGTCCTGCAGTCCTTCTTCGCCGGGCGTGCGCGGGACGCGGCCAGAGCGGACACATTCGGCCATGTGGTCGATCTCCAGGGCAAACTGGTTGTTTGGCTCTGGGTAGAGTCCGACAGCCATAGCCTGTCAGGCACCGGAGCATGAAACTGGCGGTTCACAGGATCCAGCGGGCACGGCGCGGCCTTGTCGCTGACGGTCGTGCGCACCGTCTTGCCGCGGATCACCCGCTGAAGGCCGATGTCCCCCATCAGCCGCTCCACGGTGCAGCGTGCGGCGGCAAACCCTTCCCGCCGCAGCTGCCGCCAGACCTTGCGCAGGCCGTAGACGGCGAAGTTCTCAGCGAAGACGCGGGCGATCTCGGGCTACAGATTTCGATCGGCCTGAGCTCTCGCAGACAGCTTGGCGGTATCGCGCCGCTGGGACACGCTCGCGATAGGTCGACGGGGCGATCGGCAGCACCTTGCAGATCGGCTCGACCCCGTAGGCTTGGCGGTGATCATCGACGAAGGCGATCATCGCCTGAACGGGCGGTTGAGCTCCGCCTGGGCGAATAGGCCCGACGCCTTGCGAAGGATATCGTTGGTCTGTCGCAGCTCGCGGACCTCACGTTCCAATGCCTTGAGCCTGTCGGCCGTCTCCGTCGAAACCCCGGCCCGCTTGCCGGCGTCCACCTCGGTCTTCTTCACCCACTCGTGCAGGGTCTGCGCCGCACAGCCGATCTTCGCCTCAATCGACACCACGGCCGCCCAGCGCGAGGGATGATCCCCCTCGTGGTCCCGCACCATCCGCCCCGCGCGCTCGCGCACCTCAGCGGAAAACTTGTTCGTCGTCTTGCTCGTCTTAGCCCCGTCCTCTCAGGAGTTGGGGTCTCCGGCAAACCCGGGGCGGTTCAATACGCCCAACGCTCGCCGTTCTAGCGTTTAGGGGTAGCACCCGGAAAGCTGCCGTCTATTCATGTGCATGGGAGCCACGGAAAAGCGGCGCGCGATACGGACCAACGCCCTGCGCGAAATGCGGAGCGCGTCCCGCGAGCTGAGGCAGTGGTCGGGAACATCGGCCGAGCTGTGCAGTGGACCAGCTTCGACGAGAAGGCGCCAGCATACAGCGCTGAGCAGATCACAAGCGAACGTGCTCGCTACAGCACGGTCTAAATGAGTCGATGAGGAGATTGGGGCAGCGGAGCGATCGCCGCCCTTCTACTTTAGCTCCTAATTTTGTGTTTTAAGTCGATCGGTGCCGAGCGACGCGCCGCATCGTCAAGTGGCCGCGTCCTCGAGCTGAGTGCGGGCTGGAATGTGGAACGACGGCGGGCTTCGGACACTTGCTGATGGGGCAGATGCCGCCTTAAGAAGCTTCCCGCAGGACACCAATGAACAATCTCTTATTCAAGGCGACCGCCTTGGGCGCTCGTGGGCCCGTCGTTAAGCCCCAAGGCTTGGTGCTGGCCGCCCTGGCAGCCTGCGTTGGCCTGCTTGGGCTGGCGGGCGCAAACGTGCTTCTGAGCCGACGGACTGAACGCCGGCATCCTCCTCAAGGTCGTTTCGTCGAGCTGGACGGAGTTCGGCTGCACTATTTGGAGCGTGGGTCCGGCCCCGCCATCCTGCTAATCCATGGGAATGTGGTTAGCGGCGACGACTTCGCGATCAGCGGTCTCGTCGACCGCTTGGCGCACGACCATCGCGTAATCGCCTTCGACCGCCCGGGTTTTGGCCACAGCACGCGACCGCGTGGTCGAGCTTGGACGACCAAGAGGCAAGGCGAGCTCCTGTATAAGGCGCTGCAACATCTCGGCGTTCAACGGCCAGTCGTCGTGGGTCACTCGCTCGGCAGCCTGGTAGCGATGAACATCGCCCTTCACCATCAGGAGGACGTAGCCGGTCTCGTGCTGATGAGCGGCTATTACCTTCCGACGCTGCGCCCAGACATACCGCTGGCTGGTGCGACCGCCATTCCGATACTGGGCGACCTGTTGCGTTTCACAGTCTCGCCGCTGTTCGGACGTCTCACCATGCGCTTGGTCATCAAGATGATGTTCGCACCGGCGAAGGTGACGAGGCGCTTTCGCAGAGGCTTTGGTTCATCAATGGCACTGCGGCCTTTGAGCCTCCACGCGATCGGCGCTGACTCGCTGAACATGGCGCCCGATGCCGCCAAGACCGAGGGTGGTCGGCGAACGCTTGAACAGATCCCCGTGTTGATCCTCGGCGGGCGCGATGATCGCATCGTCAGTTTCGATCACCAATCGGCGCGGCTTGCCCGAGAACTGCCGCACGCAAAGCTGCAGGTTGTGGAAGGCGCCGGGCATATGATCCATCACTCTGCGCCCGACGAGGTCGCCGATGCGATACGTCTGATACGCGAAACATGACCAGGACCGTCTCAGGTCGCGCTGGGCTGGTGCCCGTTCGGCTTTGTCAAGCGTGAGCGGCACGCGCCGGCGGCGGCTCCCGGGCAGCACCGCATAGCTCACGTCCCACATGGCCTTGGCCTAGTGGAGGAAGAAGGCGGCGATCATCACCGACAGAACCATGGGATCGATCTCCAGCAGGAGACCGGCAATCACGGGCACGCTCGCCTCGGCCAACATCAGCCGGTGAAGGAGAGTCTCGTTCACGCCGGTCGTACCCTGAATGTCGACAGCGCGATGACACCACCAGTCGGCGCCGCCCGCAGCGGTCCACATCGGGACGACGAAGAACTGGATCGCCTTGCGCGTGAGCTGGCGCGCCTCTTGGCTGAAGGCGTATTTGTACCCTGATTGCGGCGAAGGCAGCAGGTGGGCCGCCTTTCGAGAGCGATGCCTGGCGAAAACCCGGCGCTGAGCGTCAGCACCGCCGTCGACCCGGTGATGAGAGATAGGGCTTCATCAGCGTGAAGACTCCTTGGGGGGTCGATCGAACTCTCTAGAGCCGATTTCGCCCGGTTGGAATCATGAGGGGTTTTCATAGTGGGCCTGATCTGGTTCAGGGCTGAGGCTGGCGCGGGAGGCCGGCCACCCTGCCCAAGCCGCTGTCGTACGATCTTCGCTCACGTGTCCTGGCCGCTGTTGATGAGGGCCTGTCGTGCCGCCAAGCGGCGGAGCGCTTCGGGGTAAGCCCGTCCAGCGCCATCCGCTGGAACGCCTTGCGTCGGAGCAGAGGTGACGCCCGACCACACCCTCAGGGCGGCGACCGGCTTTCACACCGGACCGAGGCGCATGCGGCCTTGATCCACGCCCAAGAACAAGAGCGTCCCGATATCCAGAAGCGGCGAGAGGAAGGGTTTGAAGGCCAGCTTGAGCTTGATCCACAACGACTGATCTTTATCGATGAGACTTGGGCCTCCACCAACATGGCCCGGCGCTATGGTCGCGCACCCCGCGGACAGCGCCTACGCGTCGGCGTGCCTCATGGCCATTGGCTGACCACCACCTTCGTCGCCGGGCTCTGCACGCGCGGGATCATCGCACCCTTCGTGCTCGACGGGCCTATCAACCGCGACGCCTTCGAGACCTACGTCGCGCGCGTCCTGGCTCCCGCGCTGCGGCCGGGCGACGTCGTGATTATGGACAACCTGTCTAGCCACAAAGGGCCGCGCGTCGAAGACATGATCCAGGCCGCAGGCGCGCGCCTACTCTTCCTGCCGCCCTACTCCCCCGACTTCAATCCCATCGAGCAGGTGTTCGCCAAGCTCAAGGCCCTGCTCCGAAAGGCCGCCGAGCGAAGCGTCGAAGGCCTGTGGACCACCATCGGAAAACTGCTCGACGCCTTCACCCTGACCGAGTGCGCCAACTACATCGCAAATGCAGGATATGACGCGACTTGAACGAAATCGGCTCTAGTGGCTGAAGAGGACAGGCAGGCTGGACCTGCTGAGAAGGCCTTTAGTGACGCCGCCGAACGACCACTCGCGCAGGCGGGAGTGGCCGTAGGCGCCCGAAACGATCAGGTCGGCGAGGTTGTCCTCCGCAAAGGCGATCAGGTCGGTGGCGTCGTCGGATGAGCCCCTGGGCGCCTGCTCGGCGATGGCGTTGACGCCGTGGCGCGCCAGACGGCCAACGACGCTTTGGACGCCATTCCAGACGTCTGCCGCCTCCGACTCGCCCTTGACCTGCACGACGGTCACGCGCTCCGCCCCGCGAAGGAGCTGCATGGCGTCGGTGACAGCGCGACGCGCCTCGCGTGTGTTCTTCCAGGCGATCACGATCGACTTGCGGCGCAAGCCCATCAGGTCCGTGGGGATGATCAGGACAGGCAGGCCGGCGGTCAGCAGGACCGCGCCGGGATCGACGGTGCTGGCGTGCGGCCCGCGGCTCGCGCTCGCCACGACAAGGTCGGCGCCGGCCATGCACCCCTGCATCACCCGGTCCGGATAGTCGTCCCCGGAACGCCAGACCGCTGAGGCGAGCGGACCTGCGATGCGTTCGAACGAGGCCCTGGCCTTCTGCAGGTCCATGCTCTCCTGAGCGAGGACCACCTCGGTGAGCGCACCTGCGGCGTAGACGGAGTAGGCCCCGCCGCCGCAGGCGTCCTCGACATAGGGGGGCGCCCGGCCGCCGACACCGATCAGGCTCGCCGACAGGTCATAGGCCAGATCGACTGCCACTCGCAGCCGCAGGTCGGACTCCGGCGAGTTCTCGACGTGCACGATCAGGGTCTTGTAGCTCATCAGCCCATCTCCCAACAATCAGGTGAGCGAAAACACGTAGAAATTCCGATATCGTCATTGCGCATGGGGCCTCGCTTCAAATAAGCATCGGAAAACACGTAGATTCGCTCATAGAACCTGAAAGCATGCTGGTGATGGTATAAAGCGATTGAGCAGGCGACGACCTTCAAGGGTCGGACACTCAGCCTTTAGGAGAAATCATGAGCCGCGCTGACGACGAGCCCCTCGAACGGGTGAAGGCGCAACAGGAACGAACGCTGACCCTCATTCGTGACATAGAGCAGCGTGGATGGAAGTTCTTCGAGCAGCGTGGCGGCGGCGACCTTAAAGATGTGACTGCACAGCATCTTCAAGACAAGAAACACGATCTTGAGACCTTGGACGACATGATGAAGGCCTGGAAGACGGTGTGCGCCTGACCCCGTACGGGTGCGGACCTGCCTCATCGGGCGCCTTGGTCGGGCGTTCTCAAGGATGGATGATCGAGACCTGTGTGCCTGGCGTTACGTCCGAGACGACGACATGCGCATCCAGCTGTTTGGCCAAGGCCTCCACGATCGAGGTGCCGAGCCCCGACTTGGCGCTCGCCGCATCGTGCGGCATGCCCACACCGTCGTCGCCCACCGATAGCGTCCAGTCATCGCCTTTTGAGCGGTATTTCACGTCGATCCGGCCGTCGCGGTGGTCCGGGAAGGCGTGCTTCAGCGCGTTGATCACGAGTTCTGTGACGATCAATCCAATGCTCACCGATACGTCAGGGCTCGTCACCGAGGCGTCCGCCTGGACATTGATGGCCAGCTGGTCGTGATCCCGGATCATCGAAGCGCCGATGCTGCCGCAAAGATCGGTGAGATACTCGCGCAGGGCGACCTCGCCCAGGGAAGAGGCGGACAGCTTCTGTTGCACCGCTGCGATCGACATGACGCGGTGGTGGGCGTCCTGCAGATGACCTTGGGTCTCCTTGGAGTCCACGCTGCGGGCGCTCTGCAGCAGTATGCTGGCGATGATCTGGAGGCTGTTGGCCACCCGGTGCTGCAGTTCTTCCAGCAGGATGGCCTTCTCGCGGACGAGGTCATCCTTCAACTTCTCGGCGATGCGGGCCTCGGTGACATCGGCCACGGTCAGGAGAAGGCGCGGATGTGCTGCATCGGCGTAATCGAGTTTATGGGCGTTCAGCACCAGCCGGCGGCTGGCTTGGCCGAACCTCTTTAGATCAATTTCATAGGCTTCGATGGAAGCGTGGCCCGCGATCGTGGCCTTGAGCAGCGACCGCAGCTGCGGGATGTTCCACTCGCCGCCGCCTAGGACAAAGACAGGATGGGCTACGGCGCGCGCGCGATCGACGTTGAACGCGCGACAGAAGGACGTGCTGACAGAGATCACGCTCAGATCCCCGTCAAGCAGCAGCAGCGGGGCGTTGGAGGAGTCCACCAAGGCGAGCGCGAGGCTCAGCGCGGCGTCAGGGTGCAGAGCGGGCTCGGCCATGACGGCTTCCTGTGCCGCCGACGGCTCGCGGAGCGAAAGCCATGCCGACGAAGCGCCCTTAAAGCCGTAGCGAGAGCTAGGATCTTTAGAGCGGTGGGCGGCTTATAGCATAGACGGCGGTCGACCTGAGACACATTCCGAGGGATGGGCGGTGAGCGTGGCGGCTTGGCGAGGACCGCGCCGCCGGCCGAGACCGGCGGCGCCTCGTCTTCAGCTGACGACGATGTCGTTCTCGACCGAGGCTGCGCCATAGGCCGCCCACGCCGTCATGCCGGCGGTTTCGCGGTCTTGCAGCGAGGAGACCTTGCCGGTCAGGGTCACCTTGCCGTCCTTGGCCTTGACGTGGACCAACTCGGGATCGAAGAACCAGGAGCGGTGCAGGGCGTGCTGGATGTTATCGCTGATGTTCAGCGCATTGGTCTGCGGCTTGATAGTGATCTCGTTCAACACGCCCACCACGCCGGACAGGCGGCGGACGTGCTGGGCGGCGGCCTCCATCTGGAAGTGGTATTCGACTTGGCCAGTGAGGGTCACGAAGCCCTTCTCAACCTTGACCTTGACGGCGTTCCTGGGAATTTCAGAGTCCCAGGTCAGCTGGCTGACGGCGGCCGCGGCGATGTCTTCATCGCGGTGCTTCACGTCAAAGGGCAGGCGGACCTCGACCTCCTCAGCGACCGCCTTGACGCCCTTGACGCGCTGGGCGGCCTTTTCGGCGGCGAGCTTCTCCGCATAGCTCCTGACGTTGCCGGTGAGGGTCACCACGCCGTCGCGGGCGGTGACACCGATGTGGGCCTGCGTCACGCTGGGCTCCCAGCTCAGCTCTTCCAAGACCGCCTGCTTGATCTTGTCGTCGGTGATATGTTGGATGTTGGACATAATAGAACTCCAGGTCATATCGCCATATACCGACGACAACCTGGAGGCTATACCGTTCCCGCTCGCGGATGCAGGCTCGGGAACTACGGAGACGGGTCGCCATCGTGCGCAAACGCCAGTCGCGGACCGCCTCACCCCGCGAGGAGATGCTGGCCGCCGTCCACCGGGACGATGACGCCGGTGATGCGGCGGGCGCCCTCGCCCACCAGGAAGGCGGCCAAGGCGCCGACATCATCGATGTCCACCAGCTGGTGTTCCGGCGCGTCGGCGGCCGCGGCCAGCAGCTCTTCGAAGCGGTCGATGCCGCCGGCCGCGCGGGTGCGGATGGCGCCGGGCGAGAGCGCGTTCACCCGGATCATCTTCGGGCCTAGCTCGGCGGCGGCATAGCGCACCGCGCCCTCCAGCGCCGCCTTCACCGGACCCATCAGGTTGTAGTGCGGCACCACCCGCTGCGACCCGAAGTAGGTCACCGTGAGCAGGCAACCGCCGGACGCCATCAGCGGCTCCGCCAGCCGCGCCGCGCGCAGGAAGGAGTGGCAGGACACGTCCATGGCGATGGCGAAGCCCCTCGCGCTGCAGTCCACCACCCGGCCGTGCAGGTCCTCGGCCGAGGCCACACGGTGACCGACCGCGCCGATCCGGCCGCCTCCAAGAGACCTGCGGTTCGGCGCCGCCGTCGAACAGGGCGAACTTCAGGCTGGAAGACCCCGTGTTCAGGGTCAGGATCGGGCCCTGGACGCTCACGCGGGCTGAGCGGCTCTCGCCACCAGCACGCCAAGGGCGCAGGACGCCAGGCGCGTGCCGGCGCTGTCGGCGCGGCTGGTCAGGATGATTGGGACGTTGCCGCCCATCACCACGCCAGCCGCTTCTGCGCCGGAGAGGAAGTTGAGCTGCTTGGCCAGCATGTTGCCGGTCTCCAGGTTGGGCGCGACCAGGATGTCCGCCCGTCCCGCCACGGGCGAGACGATGCCCTTCTCCGCCGCGGCCGCCTCGCTGATGGCGTTGTCGAAGCCCAGCGGGCCGTCCAGCACGCCGCCGGTGATCTGCCCGCGGTCGGCCATCTTGCAGAGCGCCGCGGCATCGAGCGTCGAGGGCAGGCGGCCGCTCACCGTCTCCACGGCCGCGAGGATGGCTACCCGGGGCGCGGCGATGCCGAGGATATGGGCCAGGTCGATGGCGTTCTGGACGATGCCCGCCTTGTCCATCAGCGTGGGCGAAATGTTGATCCCCGCGTCGGTGAGCAGCAGCGGGCGCGGATAGTCCGGCACGTCCATGACGTAGACGGGGCTGATCCGCCGCTTCAGGGGCGTCTCGGCCACTGCGGCGATCACCGCGTGCATCAGCTCCTCGGTGTGCAGGTCGCCCTTCATCAGCAGCTCGCACCCGCCGTCGCGCGCCAGGGTCGCGCCGAGCGCAGCGGCGGCCCGGCTGTTGGGCGCATCCACGAAGGTCGCGTCGGCGAGACTAAGGCTCTCCACCGCCGCCAACGCCTTCAGAGCCGCCTCAGGCCCGATGAGGATCGGTGCGATCAAGCCGGTCTCCGCCCCCGTCAGCGCTGCTCGGAGAGAGGCGGCGTCGCAAGGGTAGACCACTGCCGTCCGTATCCGCACGCCGCCGCAGGCGCGCATCACGAGCGCCTTCATGGCGTCGTGGCGCTCGACGCGCACCAAGGGCAGGGCGATGCGGGGCCGGCGGACCTTGACGCTCGGCGCGCGGGTCTCCGCGGCGCCGGTGATCACCGCTTCCCCACGTTGGTTGGTGCAGACGCAGTCGAGCGTCACGTCACCCTTGGGCGGCCGCTTCTCGCGCACGGTCACCGTCGCGGTGATCGTGTCGCCAATGGCCACGGGGCGCAGAAACCTGAGCGCCTGGCCCATGTAGATCGTTCCTGGCCCCGGCAGCTTGGTGCCGAGCACCGCCGAGATAAGGCCAGCGCCCCACATGCCGTGGATGATGACGCCGTGGAACATGTCGGTGGCGGCATACGCCGGATCGACGTGGGCTGGGTTCACGTCGCCTGTCACTGAGGCGAACAGGTCGATGTCGCGCTGACAGACGGTGTGGGTCAGGCTCGCGCTCTCGCCAACGACCAGTTCGTCGAAGGTGCGGTTCTCGATGAACAGGTCCACAGAACCGTCGGCCATCTCAGGCCTCCCGCACGTAGGCGCCGGGCGCGTCGCCGAGCGGTGCGGCGTTCGGCAAGCCCATCCGCGGGGGCGGACCGGACCCGCTCGTGCGCGCCTTCAGCCACGCGCCCCAGGCCAGCCACCAGGAGCCGTCCTGGGCTGGCGTGTCGTTTTCCCACTCGTCCGGTCCTAGCGTTCGACCGCTGGCGTCGCGCACCCGCAGGCGGAAGTGGCGGTGGGGATGGCCCGGCTCGCTGACGACGCCGGCGTTGTGGCCGCCCGAGGTCAGGACGAAGCAGGGCTCGCCGTCGTTCAGCCCGTGCAGCTTGAACACCGAGCGCCAGGGCGCGATGCGGTCGCGCTCCAGTGCCGACGATGAATATCGGCAGGTGCACGTCGATCATCTCCAGCGGCCGGCCGTCCACCCCGAAACGGCCCTCGGCCAGGTCGTTGTCCAGGAAGAGCGGGCGCAGGTATTCGATGTGCATGCGGGCCGGCAGGCGCGTGCCGTCGGCGTTCCAGGCCGTCATGTCGCTAGGCGCGTCCGCCTCGCCCAGCAGGTAGTCGTGGACGGCGTGGGACCAGACCAGCTCGTTGGCCTGCAGCATCTGGAAGGCGCCGGCCATCTGGGTGGGCTCAAGGAGGCCTTGCGTGTCCATCATGTCGCCCAGGAAGGCCAGCTGGTCCTCCGTGATGAACAGACGCAGCTCCCCGGCCTCGGTGAAGTCGGTCTGGGCGGCGAACAGCGACAGGCTGGCCAGGCGGGTGTCGCCGTCGCTCGCCATGGCGGCGGCCGCGATGTCAGGAGCGTACCGCCGAGGCAGTAGCCCGTGGCGTGGATCTTGGCCGGCCCGCAGATCGCCTGCACCGCGCCGACCGCGGCCATGACGCCCTGGGTGCGGTAGTCGTCGAGGCTCATATCGCGCATCTCCGCCCCCGGATTGCGCCAGGAGATGGCGAACACCGTATGGCCCTGGCCGACCAGCCAGCGGATCAGAGAGTTGCCCGGCGAGAGGTCCAGGATGTAGTATTTCATGATCCAGGCTGGCACGATCAGCACCGGCTCCAGCCCAACCTTGGGCGTGGTGGGCGCGTACTGGATCAACTCCATAAGGGGTTGCGGAACACGACCTTGCCCGGCGTCGCCGCGACATCGACCCCGACCCTGAAGGCGCTTTCCGTGTCGCCATGCGCGGCAGCTTCATCGCGCAGCAGGTTCTGGACGCCGGCTTCAAGGTTCGCGCCCCCGCTGGCGCGGGTCGCCTCCAGCACCTGGGGATTGAGCCAGGGCAGGTTGGAGGGCGAGACCAGATCGAGCCATTGCCGCACGCTGAAGGCGACCAGCCGCCGGTGCTGCGGAACGACGCCGGCCGGCTGTCGCGACAGGCTGTCCCACCACTCCTCACCCAGCAGCGCCGATTGCGCCAGCAGGGCGTAGGGACCCTTCTCCCAGGCGGCGTCAGAGAAGCGGCGGTCGCCCTCAGGCGGGACGATCGCCGCCTTGCCGCCGAGCGCCGCCTGTCCCGGCCGCATCCACTGGGTGAAGGCCGAGCGGCCGAGCGCCGCGGTCTCAAATGGCGCGTTGGCCGCGTGGGCGGCCCAGTCCATGAAGGCGAGGCCCAGCGTGCTGGGCGAGCGGCCTCCAGTGAAACGGCTCTGCCACGCGTGGAGCAGGCGGTCGTAGTCCGCAGGCGTCAGCGCGCCCTTAAGTTCCGCAGACGGGGCTTGCGCCGGCGGGCTCGAAGCCGCGATGGCTGTAGACGACGGAGTCGCCGCGACCTCTCGCGGGATTTCCGCGTTGGTCGCTGTAGCCGGCGATCTTTTCTCCAAGGTGTCGGTCATGATCGGTCGCCGGCGACGGAGGTGCTGACAAGCGAGCGGCCGAGAGGTTCGGGTGCGTGTCCTGTCGGCCCGAGCCCGGGTAGGTCAGCGTGCCCGCAATCCGGCTCCTCAACATGGTCTCGCCGTCGCCGTGCCGGTGCGCCGCCTGCGCGTAGTCCTTGCCGACCTCGAAATGCCGTGATGACGGAGGAGCCGATTGAGCCTCGCTGGGTCGGGCGCCGCCTAGGTCAAGCTTCCGAGTGTCGCCAGTCTTGTGACCGGACATGGCCTCTCCAATGCTGAGTACGGTGCACAAGCTCTAGAGAACGAGGCCGCGCGAGAGACGGGGAAAACACCTAGGGCAAGTGACCTGCTAAGCCACCTTGACGCCGCGAGGGTCTTTCCGCCCATCGACCCGCGAGAGGCTGGTCGGCCTCAAAGGGCTGGATTGAGACCCCAGTTGTTCGCCCGCTCGGCGGTCATCTCGACCATCTCGTCGGCTCCGACCGTGATGGTCTCCGCGTGCCCCAGCCCTTGAGAGAAATCGATGACCGAGATGATGTCGGGCGCCGCACGGATCAGCGCCGAGGCGCGCCAGTCGGCCGTCACAGAGGCGAAGTAGCCCGGATGGCGCAGGCTCAGCCGCTTCAGGATGGCGGAGCGGTAAGGTTCGTCGCGCAGCTCGAAGGCGTGGGCGGCGATGGACAGGCCCTCGATCTCGGTGGGCAGCGCCCGGTCCGCGCCGATGGCGATGGACACGCGATCGTCCTTCAAGATGTTCTTGAACTTCTGGCTGGACCGGGAGACGACGAAATAGATGAGCAGGCCGTCGTTGACATAGCTGACGCAGGTCGCCTGCGGCCAGCCGTCCGGCCGAACCGTCGCAAGCGCCATGACGCCGTAATCGTTCAAAATTGTGATGGCTGTCTTGTTCACCGGCGGCCTCCAAGCCGATCAGCAGGCTAGGCCACCCGACGTCGCTCCGAGAGCCTCGGAAAACACCTAGCCCCGCGCCGCGGGCGTCTAGGCAGCCTTTGCGTCGTCGGGGTCTGTCCAGGAGGCCGAGACCGCCATGCGGGTCAGGGCGGGCAGCGACTTGGCGCCTGTCTTGTGCATGATCGACGCCCTGTGAGTTTCCACAGTGCGCTGGCTGATGCCGAGGTCGGCGGCGATGTTCTTGTTCGGCTGGCCGGAGAGGATCAAGGCCATGATCTGGCGCTGGCGAGGCGTCAGATGGGCGACGTGATCGACGGCGGCGTCGTGCTTCTCGTCCTGGCTCGCCGCGTCCCGGGCGCCGCCCAGCGCCCGCGCGACGCAGGCCAGCAGCAAGCCCTGTTCAAGCGGCTTCTGCAGGAAGTCCACCGCGCCGGCCTTCATGGCGTCAACGGCGGTCGGGATGTCGCTGCTGCCGCTGACCACGATCACCGGCAGCCGTCCGGTACGCGCGTCGAGCTGCTCCAGCAGCTCCTGGCCGCCCATGCCTGGGAGGTGCACGTCGAGGATGAGGCAGGAGCCCGCCGTCGGCCGATAGACGTGAAGGAAGCTCTCGCAGCTCTCGAACGCGAGGACGGAGAAGCGACCCGCCTTGAGCATGTGGAACATCATGTCGCGGGAAAAATACTCATCGTCCACGACGAAGATCGTGCCGTCCGACTGAGCGCCGACAGGGTGGTCGCCGTCGTCGTCCGGACGTGGCTCGGCTTTACAAGGCGCGGCTTCCGTCACATTTGCCCACGCCATGAAGCCTCCTGAAGAAACAGCCGCGGCAGCAACGACATGTCGAACCCCTTCAATAAATCCCGAAAAGCTATTGCGATCCGAGCCGGCGAGAATAGGCCTTCATCGCCAGCATAACCTTATATCGTTGAGCGTTCGATCTCTGCCCCACCATTTTCGGATTTCGTCTCAGTACCCCGGGAATGTCAGTTCGTGGTGGGCTCGGCCCGCGCCTTCGATCATCGACATGCTTCCCAGCCCGAGAACCGATAGCAGGCCGACAAGCATGATGAACCAGATGGTGGGCGCCGCATCCGCCCAACGTGAACTGACCGATCCTGAGGCCGTGGAGCGTGTGGGGAGGCGCCGCCCGGTCCGTGGACGCCATATGCAGACCCGTGAAGAGCCTCATCTTTCCAGCACCTCTTTCCAGTGACGGGGAGACTGAAAGAGCAGTGCCTACACGCCGACAACGCGCTCCGGTTCGAGGCGCCCAAGCAAGGTCCCCGGCTCGACGACCGAATGCGCCCGGGCCGATTGAGAGAGGCGGCCCGGCGCAGGCGCCACGATCTCGTGCAAGGCGTCCTCGATCTTCAGTTCCGCCAAAGCCTGGCCAAGGTGGACCATGGCGCCATCCGCCACTCGCCAGCGCTCCAGACAGCCTTCAGGCATGATCGAGGAGGCCCACAAACGGTCCGATACCGTCAAGTTCAGCGCCGGTTTGGACTCATGATTCCGTCTGGCGTTCTTCAAGAACTTTGCGTTGGCACGTGTATTATAGGTGGCTAATCGCGTCATGTTCCGAGCCTCTGGATCAGATGATTAGCGTGGAACTCCGGATTTTCTAACGAAACTCAGCTTTACACGGACGCCCCATTTGCCGAGCGCTCGGAAAGTACGTAGGCCTACATGGGCGGAAGCGGCGATGACGGCCTCGGTTGGCACGGATGGCTTATGGAGTCCTACTCCTCTTTGAGTAGTTCCCGATGCTCTGGCGACAGGTCGTTTATCTCTAAGCCTCCCGGACTCTGATTGGCGCTGGCCTTTCCAGCCATTGGGAGGCGATGTTGCGCACGCCTGAGGTCTCGGCGTTTCGTCCGTCTTCCGGTTCAAAGTCGGCATCCCCTGAGCCCAAAAGGACGCCCCGGAAAGTCGGAGCGAAGCGCGCTGAAGCCGCCGGCAGGTCTGGGCGACACGCTTCTTTCGCGACCAGCACCGCCAAGTGCGGGATCGCGCGCTCTTCGATCTGGCTATCGACAGCAAGCTTCGTGGCTGTGGCGTGGTCAAAGTTGGCCTTCATCGCCGAGTCCTCTGGATCGGACGTGGCGACGACTTCGAAGCTAGCCAGGTTGACTCCCGCTGCTTTGCGACCCCCCGCAACTGCGCGTCTGGACCGTAAAGAACCGGGATGATCAATCCAGCCTGAGCAGCTCGCACGCACCAGCCAACGCTTCAACGTTGCAGGGGTGTAAGATGCCGGTGAGCATAGGCCGGACACTCCGGCATTGCTGTACCAAGCCGTCAAGCCCATGCTCACCTAGCCCAGGTAGCAACGGCCGCGGCGGCTCCACGACTTCGACCATGGCACGCTGGTTGAAGATGCTGTCATGCCTTGGTCACCCAAACCACGGGCGGTCGCCTGCGTTGATAGGAGCCGACTTCGCAGACAGAGGAGGCCGACTTGGCCAGGATCGCCCAGATCGATATCACTGGGGAACTCTCAAGGTTCATCGCTCTACCCAGGCGATGAAGCCCTTGAGGGAATGAAAATCGGCGACGCTATGAGCGTCTACGCCGGGGAAGTCGCGCTTGCCGGACTTCTGCGCCGTGGCCTCAAGGATCACCAGCGTCAGGGGCGACACCACGATGGCCCCGCAGGCGATGGAGACGGCCACCGCCACCACATTGACCGGGCCGAGCAGGGCGGAGATCAGGGGCAGGCCGGCGGCGGCGTAGTTGGGCAGCGAGGTCGTGCAGGCCTGTACCGCGGCCTCGCCGGGGGCGACTTTGAAGACCTTGCGGGCCATCAGGTAGATCGCGCCGTAGAGCAGCAGCATGGACAGGCAGAGTATGGCCGCCAGCGGCGCCTGCGATAGCAGGGTGGCGCGGGTCGCCTGGGCCACCGTGGCGAAGATCGCCGCCGGAATGGCGAAATCCATGACCATCGCGTTGAGCTCGGTGACGTGGGTATTGTCCACATCGCGAGTCCAACCGGCTAAATAGCCAAGGGCTAATCCGAAGAATACCGGGACCAGGGCGCCAAGGATGATGGTCAGCATTCAAGCGCAACCCGCTGGTCAGATGAACAATTCGACAATGATCGGGCTAGCAGCCGGCGGGTGGGATCGGAAAATACCTAGGAGCCGGCGCTAAATCTGCACCAACCGCGCCCGCCTTACACGTTGTCTGATATGGCCTCCATATGCGTGCTGTAGGGAGTAAGGCGCTTCGCCTAGTCTGTTCGTGGGTAGCGGCTTGGGTTCGCCCGCGCTGAAGCGTCAGCCGCCTTCGGCCCATCCGCACAGTGCGCAAAGGCTGCGCCGGTCCCAACCCCACCTCCTGAGAGGAACGGGCGGCGCCCGTCCATCCTCCCCGCAGAGGGCAAGCGCGGCCCTCGAGCTGAGCAAGGCTAAAGAACATGACTACTTGGCTTTGATTTTCGACGCGGGACCACTTGGGTGAAGGGGTTCTAACTGCGAAGGGGAACGTCGCGGGTAGGTAGATTCCGAGTCTACCTTTTCCGAACTTTGCCCCGGATTATTCGTCTTGGCTATGGGTTTGCTGGAGACCCGCGGGTCCGCGTGCCTTCTGAACGGGTACCAGGCGCTGCAACGTCAGGGCAGCAGCACGGCTCTTGAGCCCGATAGCGACGAGGGCGATCAAGAATGCGAAATCGCAGCACATGTATTTTCAACGGAACGCTAGTCCTGGTCCTGCTTGGTCCTTTCGCAGCAGCCGCGCGTGTGACGCATCACAAAGCAAAAGGGTCCAGCGCAGTTCAAACTCTCTCTGCCCCCGAGGCCTCTAGTGCCGCTCAGCTCCGAAACCTAACTTCGCAGGTCCGAGATCTCCAGGCCTCCGAGGCGGAGACCCGGGCGGAGCTAAGGGAAGCCCTTGCGGCGGTTCGGGCGGCGAAGACGCAAGTCGACGCCACAACCACCCTGGCCGCAGAGACGCAAGCGGCCGAGCGACAGGCCGAGGTCGCCACGATCGTGACCGAGGTCCAGACCGCCGTCGGCGCCGTCAAGCCAAGCACCGATAAGATTCACTACAAAGGCGTGGACATTTCGCTTGGCGGCTTCGTTGAAGCCGCCAACCAGTATCGTTCGCGAGCGCTCGGCAGCGACATGTTCACGCCCTTCAACGCCATACCTTTTGCAAACACGCCCACCGGGCACGAAGCGGAAGATCGGCTCAGCGCACGCGCCACCCGGGTCTCAGCGCTAGTTCAAGGCAAGATCAATCCGACCACTCAGGTGGCCATGTACGGTGAGTTCGACTTCTTGGGGGCCGCGCAGACAGCGAATTCCATAGAGTCGAACTCGTACAATCCACGAGTGCGCCACCTTTATGGTACGCTAGATTGGAACGACCTGGGCTGGCACGTTCTCGCAGGCCAGAGCTGGACGCTCGCAACAATGAATTCGAAGGGCATCACGCCCCGCAATGAAGTCACGCCGCCACAGATCGACGCCCAATTTGTTCCCGGCTTCGTTTGGATACGTCAGCCGCAGTTCCGGCTCACAAAGGATCTGCTGAATCATAATCTGTGGCTCGCCGTGTCTGTCGAAAACCCTCAGACAACCTTTACTGGCAATGTGCCCGCCGGAGTAGTCAGCAGTATTAGTAACAGCTTGGGCCTTTTTGACGGCACGACAAACGGCTCTCCGCCGTCGACAGCAGGAGATCCGTCGAATCCGGTCGTGCCGACCAATGAGACCAGTTCCCTCAACCACGTGCCCGACGTGGCCGCAAAGATCGCCTATGAGCTGCCATTCTACAAGCGCGCGATCCACCTCAAAGCGTTTGGCATCGGCCGAGCGTTCACCGATCGGATGGATACAAGGGAAGATACCGTATATTCCGGCGGTGTCGGTGGGGGCGTAATACTCCCTCTTGTCCCCGGCGTTCTTGATATCCAGGGATCAGCTTTGAGTGGGCGTGGAGTCGGTCGTTATGGGACGTCGCTCCTTCCTGACGTTACCTTCCGCAATGACGGACGCATTGAGCCCATAGGCGAGACTGATATTCTATTCGGCGGCACGCTGCACGCGACCAAAATGCTCGATGTCTACGCCTTTGCTGGGGAAGAGCATGAAAATCGAAAAGCGTATTCCGGTGGTTATGGGTACGGGAGCAGCACCGTAAATAATTCAGGCTGTTTTACCGAAGGGGGCACATGTGGAGCTGCGACCAAGCTAGTGGAGCAGGCAACCCTAGGGTTTTGGCAGCAGTTCTATCAGGGACCACTCGGACACATTCAGTTCGGTGTTCAATATTCCTACACGCAGCGCGACAGCTTCAGCGGCCTAGGCGGTCTGGCACCGGTGGGAAAAGACAATATAGTCTATACAAGTTTCCGCTATTATCCGTTCTGATAGATTGTTTGACTTGCAAGTAGTGGCTGATATGCAGTATGGCAGCCTTTGCGGCCTTTTAAATCGCGCTTGCAAGATGTGGCGAAGCGCGCGGTCGCTTCGATGCCTCTCACAGTCAATGTCGGTGGACGCTCCACACTTCCCCGAACGAAATGGCCGCCTGCCCGCTGGCTGTGTCCTAAAGTCGCCACCCCGTTCTCGGTCAGAGCCAGCCATAAAGTCGGCTTCGTTAGCAGATAATTACGCGTGAGAAGGATTATCGCGTCAAACAGAGCGTAGCTTTCTGCCGGCAGGGAAGGGCCGCGGAGGCGCGCTGCCCATCCTGGAACGTCGGGTTTGCGCCCATTTTCAGCCCTCCACATTCTACTCAACGCGTCATAAGAGCCGCCGTCCATTCATGTCGCTCTTCGGCCACGGCAGCGCACGTGAGGCAGTGCTCTCGAAACAAGCTGGAATGTTGTGGATCAGATCATCACTGGCGGTCCCATTTTCCGCGCCGCCGCCGTGGCATCCGCCACCGCACTTGTGATGTCCTTCATCACGTCGGCCACCAGACGAACGAACCGTCGTGCCGCCTTGCTTCCGCGAGCATCGCCGGAACCTGGCGAGGGTCGGCGATGATGCTAGTACCGCTGCACAGGGGATTTGACGAGTTGGGGCAGGCCGAGGACGGGTAAGGTCCTTGGATCGACGCATAGCTCGATGCTTCGGGCCTGCCCGGGCGAGCGCCGGATGAGGCCAGCTTTCTCCAAGGTAAGCACCGTCTGGTGAACTGACGGGGCGGTGACGCGAAAGTAGTCCTGCAGGTCGCGCTCGGCAGGCGAACGCCGGTTGATCTGAGCATAAGCCCAGATGAAGGCTAGGTACTGGCCTTGCCTGTCGGTGAAGACAGGCGTGGACGGCGCTACTGGGTCGCTACCCCTCGACTCATCTTTCTGATCCCTCCCGGGCCGTCTTGACGCAAGAGGACCTGGATGAACCTACGTTATAGAGTGGAATTGGACCACGCCGAACGGGCGGTGCTGATGGCGTTGGTCGGCGGTGGCAAGCAGTCTGTTCGCAAGATCAAGCGGGCGCAGGTCCTGTTAGCGGCGGACGGCGGCCTGGGGGATGAGGCCATCGTCCAGGCGGTGGGAACGTCCGGCTCAACCGTCTACCGGACCAAGCGTCGTTTCGTCATCGAGGGTTTGGACGCGGCGCTTGAGGAAGAGCCGCGTCCAGGCGCCGAGCGCAAGCTCAGCGGCAAGGAGGAGGCGCTCCTAGTGGCGACCGCCTGCTCCAAGCCGCCGGCCGGCTGCGCGCGATGGACGCTTGAGTTGTTGGCTGGCGAATTCATCAAGCTGACCGAGCATGAAAGCCTCTCGCGCGAGACGGTGCGTCGCAGGCTCGCGGAGAACCAAATGAAGCCGTGGCGCAAGAACATGTGGTGCATTCCCAAGATCGATGCAGAGTATGTCGCACGCATGGAGGACGTGCTCGACCTCTACGCCGAGACGCCTGAACCCCACCGACCGGTCATAGGCTTCGATGAGAGCCCCACCCAGCTGATCGGCGAGGTCCGCCCGGTGATTTCGGCAAAGCCTGGCCAGCTTGAGCGCTATGACTGCGAGTACAGGCGCAATGGGACAGCCAACCTGTTCGTCTTCCTCGACGCCCATCGCTCCTGGCGCAGGGTGAAAGTCACCGAGCGCCGCGCAGCTGAGGACTTCGCCCAGTGCATGCGCGAGCTTGTCGATGTCCACTTCCCTAAGGCCGAGAAGATCAGGGTGGTGCTCGACAACCTCTCCACCCATTCTGCAGCGACCCTCTACCAAAACCTGCCGCCCGAAGACGCACGCCGGGTGCTGCCCCGCCTGGAATTCCACTACACGCCCAAGCACGCCAGCTGGCTCAACATGGTCGAGATCGAGATCGGTGTTTTACGAGCTCAGTGCCTAGATCGCCGGATTGAAGACCAAGACTTGCTCGTCCAGGAAGTCGCCGCCTGGGAGCGCCGCCGAAACGCCAGCGGCGCGCGCATCAACTGGATGTTCTCCACAGAGAAGGCCAGGGACAAAATGGCTCGCGCCTATCCCGTGCCCAGGCTCAAAGAGTCATGATCACCGTGCAGCAGTACTAGTGGGCGGCGGCGTCACGGCGGCTACCAGAATGGTGACGCTGGAGCTGAACGGCGGATCTTGGGCGCGTACCCGTCCGGCTCCTCAATGCAAGGTCATCTGGATGATTCTATGCGGCGATTTGGGACGATGGACATAGGAAAACATCGCCCGTGCGGCGAGCTTCTGCGCATAGCCTTCAAGGCTTCAAGGCTTCAAGGCTTCAAGGCTTCAAGGCTTCGTGCTCGCGGCGCTGGACGTTGATCGGCTTACGGCTGCCGAGCACCGGGCCGGTCTTAGCCACTAGGCGATCTCCAAGTCCTTGGTTCCGCTGCTGACGCTGACAGGGCGGCTCGATAAGGTGAGGTGGTCCCGGTAAACTGGACAGGTGGTTAAGGTGGGTTCGACCGAGAGGAAGGACGGACCCGATGACGGGCAAGCGGAAGAGGTATTCGGCTGATTTCAAGGCCAAGGTGGCGCTGGAGGCGCTGCGTGGAGAGCGGACAGTGGCGGAGCTGGGGGCCAAACACGGCAGACATTCGACGATGATTACGGCCTGGAAGAAGCAGGCGGTGGAAGGCATGGCCGGGGTCTTCTCCGGCAAGGCCGAGGCGGCGGATACGCTCCGCGAGGGCGAGGTGGAGAAGCTCCACGCCAAGATCGGGCAGTTGGTGGTGGAGCGGGATTTTTTGTCGAAAGCCTCCGGTCGATGAGCCTGGACCGGAGGCGACAGATGATCGATGCCGAACACCCTCGGCTTTCGATCCAGAAGCAGTGCCGGCTGGTGTCGATCAGCCGCTCGGCCTTCTACTATCAGCCGGCGGGCGAGACGCCGTTGAACCTCGAGCTGATGAAGCTCTTGGATCAGCAGTTCTTGGAGACGTCGTGGTACGGCTCGCGCCAAATGGCTCGCTGCCTACGTAGGCAGGGCTTCACCGTTGGCCGCAAGCGGGTCCGGCGGCTCATGGCCAAAATGGGCTTGGCGGCGATCTATCAGGCGCCGCGCACGACAATCCCGCATCCGGAGCACCGAATATACAAGTACTTGCTGCGCGACATGGCGGTCGAACGGCCGAAACAGGTCTGCTTGGGAGGATGTCTGATACATCCCAATGCGACGCGGCTTCCTGTACCTGGTCGCTGTGATGGACTGGGCGACGCGGAAGGTGCTGTCCTGGCGGCTGTCCAACACCATGGAGGCGGACTTCTGCATTGAGGCGCTGCAGGAAGCGCTCGCTTAGCTCCCGGCGCGCCGGAGATCTTCAATACCGACCAGGGCAGCCAGTTCACCTCGCCCCGCTTCGTCGAGGTCGTCCAGGCCGCCGGCGCCCGGGTCTCCATGGACGGGCGGGGCCGCTGGATGGACAACGTGTTCATCGAGCGGCTCTGGCGCAGCCTGAAGTACGAATGCGTCTACCTGCACGCCTTCGAGAACGGCTCGGAGCTGCGGGTTGGGCTTGGGCGCTGGATCAACTATTACAACACCGTCAGGCCCCACTCGACGCACGGCGGCAAGACCCCTGACGAGGCCTACGGAAGGGCTCAGCAGGACATCAGACTGGCGGCGTGAGACACTCCTGAATCCACCTTAGCCAAGCCGCCAAACTGTCCGAACGACCGGGTCCACCTCACCGGTCTCGTCGATGAACACCCGCGCCCGCCGAACCCAAACAATCGCCGTTGATACGCCAATCCCGAACCGCTCGGCCGCTTGACGAGCAGACAGCCCCTCCGCCGTCGCCCCAAGCACGCGCTCCCGTAAGTCCTGACTGTATGCCCGCGTCATGGTCCCTCCGCCGATCCGCAAAAGGAATTATTGTTCGGCGCTCGAGGGAATCCTTACGAGTCGAAAACGCGGAGCCTGCTCTAGGACCAGCAGCCGGCGTGAACTACCCAAGCTGCCACCTGAGGGACAGGTACTCAGGCTGGGGTACCGCGCCTAACGCGCGCCCTTCGCCTCCTGAGCTGACCGTAGGCCAGTGGACGTGTCTTCCGGCTGGTGATGATGCCGGCGCCCACAACGGTTTCCCTCGACGATCTCCTCGGCCGCCTCCTCTGTATCGGCATTGAGCACCCAGAGAGCTCCAACATCGTGTTTAGCAATCTGCGGCTCGCAGCTGGCCAATATGCACGGACTGCACAGATGAGCTACATCATTATTCTTCAATCCATGTCTATAATATTCGAACTCGAGAATCGCGACGAACGTCATATCAGATAATTCGGGATGGCAGCCGATATCTATCGCATTGACCTAATCGTCTGATTCACAAGCTCGCTGTGGCGTGCAAGTCTGCGGCCGTGGCCCAGACCGTGTGTGTGCTCGTAAACGCCGACGAAGGCGGCTCGATTGGGGGCGATAGTCGCCGATCGGAACCGCCCGTTCAAACACCTGCAGCGCGCCAGGATCATCCTGGCCTCAATGGAATTAGGGCCGGTGCTGGAGGTGGCGCAGCGAACCGGCGCGAGCCGCCCGGCGGTATGGCGCTGGCAAGCCGCTACGCTCTGGAGGGCGTGGACGGGCTCCTGCGCGACAAGACGCGGCCGCCGGGCAAGGCGCCGATGACCACGGCGAAGGTGGCCAAGGTGCTGGCGCTGACGTGCTCGGAGCCGCCCGGCGAGGTGACCCACTGGACCGGACGGGCGATGGCCAAGGCCATGGGCGTGTCGCTGAGCGCCATCCAACGCATCTGGGCGGCTCATCACCGCCCACAGGGCTACTTGACTGGAATCGGAGCCTTGGGTTGGTCCGATAAGACAAAGATCATTGGGTCAAGTCCAGAGTGTTGTCCGTCCGCCTCTGCGAGGCAAGGCCCGGGCTTGCCGTCTCTGGTGACCGACAGCGCGTCATTGCTGCGGGGCTTGCGCGCGTATAGAATCGGCTCGTTTAAGCAGAAAGCTTTTGCATGAAGAGCCGGATACGTTCTGGGCGAGCGTTGACGATTGACTCCCCTGCTGAGCTCTTCGCTTCCTGCGGCGGTCAAGGCGACAAGATTTGCGCGAAATGGGCTCGCCGCGCGCCGTGTTGACACAGGGGTTTCTTCTCAAGTTAAATGACAGCCGCCAGTCTTGGTCAGTCAGCTAGCGTGGACCCCCCTCGGCAGTCCCACGCGGACGGGTGCAAGGCCATCGAGCATGGACGTTAGGTCGCCATCACCGTCCCTCTACGTGTTCGATCACTTCCGCCTTGATCCGGGTCGCATGACGTTGGTGCGCGACGGTGCCATCGTACCGACGACGCCGAGGGTGATCGCGACGCTCCTGTACCTTGTGGAGCGCGCCGGTCACACGGTGACTAGGGACGAAATGCTTCGGGCCCTGTGGCCCGGCCGCACCGCTGACGAAGCCAACCTCAACCAGGCCGTCTCCGCCGTCCGCAAGGCTCTTGCGAGCGAGGCCGGTACGGACGACATGATCATTACGGTTCCGGGCCATGGCTACCGTTTCACCTCGAAGGTCGCGACCCGGGCCGAGGCGGAAATCGAAGAAGGGCCGGTCCTTCATCCCCTCTCACCGGCGTTGGCTCGGACGCGCAAGGGCCTTCGGCTGGGGGTCTGGCTGACCGCAGCGGTCCTGCTCTTCGGAGCGGGCTTAGCGGGCGTGTGGCGTCTCACAGGCCCCTCGGCCCACCTTGCCGTCGACCGCACTACGGTCGTCCTCGCCGATCTGCAGAATGGCACGGGCGATCCCGTCTTCAACCGCGTCATCCCGCGCGTGCTCCAGATCGACCTGATGCAGTCGCCCTTTCTCCAGGTCGCCGGCGACGACAAGGTGGCGGCGTCGCTCAAACTGATGGAGCGGTCGCGCGACGGCCCGCTGACTCTGGGCCTCGCCAAGGAGGTCTGCGCGCGATCCAACGGAGGCGCGGTGATCGCGCCCGCGGTGGACGTTCTCGGCGCCGCCTACATCGTGACACTCGCCGCCTCGGACTGCGTGAGCGGACAGCTACTTTACCAAGACAAGATGCTGGCGAGGGACAAGGAGGGCGTCGTCCGCGCCTTGGACGCCCTCTCCGCCCGGATGCGCCTCAAGCTCGGCGAGACCCGGTCTTCGATCGCCAGGTTCAACGTGCCGCTCGCTCCGGAGCGCACACGGTCGTTCGCAGCCCTGCTGGCCTTTTCTGACGCTGAGTGGCTGGAGCGACAAGGCAAGCGGCTGGAGGCGGGCCCGTTCTACCGCCACGCGGTCGAGCTCGATCCCGACTTCACCATGGCTTACTTCTCGCTCGCGTGGAATTATTACAGTCTGGGTCAACCCAGAGAAGAAGCTGCAGCTATAAGCGAGGCTCATAAACGGGTGAGCTTGGCCTCGGAGCGAAGTGCGCTCCTGATCGAAAACCTGTACAATGTGGCCGTCACTCGAGACCTGGACGCGGCAAGAGAAAAGATGGAGCTGATGACGCAGCTCTATCCAAAAGACGCCAGCGCGTGGGTGAACCTGTCGGACACGCGCTATCGCCTCGCCGACTACCAAGGCGCGGCCGCCGCGGGCCAGCAGGCTCTCAGGCTCGATCCGAAGCTGTATTCAGCTTATACCGTCCTGGCCCGCGCTCTGAATCATCTGCAGCAGACGGCCCGCGCAGAACAGGTCGACGAGGCTTCGCTGAGGAAGCTGCCCGAGACCGGCATGATTCGTCAGCAGAGGATCGGCTGGCGGTTCCTGCAGGGCGATGGTGACGGAGGGCGTCGCCTCGTCGCGTCAGCCGTAGGAACGCCCTTGGAACGCGACGCTCTGCTCGAGGCCTACAACTTCGCCTTCGCTGAAGGCCGCCTGCGGGATGCGGCGCGGTTGATGGCGCGCGCGGAAGTCCTCGGCCGCGCTGAGGGGATGCACGCCGACCTGACCGAACAGACTTCCAACTACGCTGACGTGGGTCTGCTCGCGAAGGCTCGCGTCCTGTTGGATGCTGTCCCGCCCGAGCTTTGGAACGCCCAGGACGACTATGATGCCGCCAGGGTCGATGATCCGGCCCGGGCGCAGGCGGACTTGGCGAGGGATCTCGCCCGATGGCCTCGCGACACGGTGCTGAACGGCAAGTCAGCGCTTCAGGTGCGCGCCGTGCTGCTCCTTCGCCACGGTCACGCCCTCCAGGCTGCCCGTATGATCGATGGCGTCGGCCGGCTGATGTTCCGCGATCTGGACGCGCCTTTCCTCCAGGCCACAGCCTTTCTCGCCGCCGGCGACGCTCCAGCCGCCGAGGCGGACTACCGGGCCATCCTGGCTCAAACCGGTTTCGCCTGGAGCGTGCAATATCCCTTGTCTCACCTGGGGCTCGCGCGCGCATTGCGCCTTCAAGGCGACCTGACCGGAAGCCGGCGCCAGTACGAAGCCTTCCTAAATGCGTGGAGGCACGCCGATGCCGACCTGGCTCCTCTGCAACAAGCTAAGGCGGAATATGCCGGCCTGCCCAACACCGGGACGCATCCTGTCTCGCCCCATAAGCCGGTCGGTATCAGCGGTTAGCGTCCAGATATTCAAGGAAGCCGCCGCTGAAGTTATAGGGGCCGACGTGGGTGATCGATGAACTCACGTCAGCCCAAATCTCGCCGCCGACGGCGCGCCACCGGCGGCAGAAGGAAAAGTCTTCCGGCAGGTTCGGCGCGCCCGGCGTGGCGATGGGGTTGAAGAAGCCCCAATTGGCCTTGAAACGCGCGTCCGGAAAGGCGCGTTCGCTGAAGCCCGACCCAGCCAGGTCGCCATAGGTCGCCGCCAGCCGATCAAACACACTGCGTTGCAGCACGAGCAGGCCTGCGCCTACGTGAATGGCCCGGGCGAATCCTTGCAGGAGCTCGATCTGATCCCCGCCCTCGCTCTTCTCGATCATGCCGACGAAGCTCATGGCTTGATAAGCGAGCCCGCCGCCGTGGCTCGTTGGCTGGCGTACGCGTGACCAGTCCAGCTCGCGTCGGGGATAGAGGCAGCCAACGAAAGGTTGTCCGAAGTCGATCAGGCCAAGGAGGGTCGGGAGCGGCATGCCCATGTCCGCATCCATCATGATCAACACGTCGGCATCGCTGTGCAGGAAGGCGGCGACCATGACGTTGCGCAGGTCTGAGATGATCGCTCCGCTGAAGAACTCCGCCTCCATCCCGTCGCCACGCTTGATGAGTGCGCGTTGCAGCCGCAGGAGCGCCTCGACAGTCGCTGTGGAAAGCGAGCGACTGTGAGTGGGGACGTGCACCCTGAGCTTCATGGACGCTCCGCTGGACATTAGGCCGGCCCTCCAGGCGGGCGGGAGCCTGGAAACTCTGTGCTCGCCGACGTCACGCGCCTCGACAGGACAGAAGCCTAGCTTTGCAGAGAGTTTCAGCCAAGCGGTCGCCGTTCGGACGCCAGCCTGCCGACCCGAAACGGCTCGGGTCGAATTACCAGCAAAATCTTCGGTCGCCCAGGCCTGCTCAGCGCCACATTCTTATCATTTCAGACTTTTTTAGGTCTTTTTTCATGCGCGGCGCGGGCGCTCATCGTAGCGCTTCTCCGACGTAGCGGCACGCAAATGATCCCTGATGGTGGTGGTGAGCCGCTGCGGGGCTTGGCTGCAGGACCTGGGAGAGCCTTCTATGAAGCCTATGGGATTGCTGGCGCTGGCGCTGACGACGACGGCCTTGAGCACGCCGGTGCTGGCGGCGGGTGGGCCCGCCCTGCCTACGGGGGGCAAGGTCGCGGCGGGGTCGGCGGTGATCGGAGCTGCCTCCGGTGGCGCGCTGACCGTCAGTCAGTCGTCGGGCAAGGCGATCATCGACTGGAGCTCCTTCTCGATCGGCCAGGGCGGCAAGGTCGCCTTCAACAACGGCTCTGGCGCCACGCTGAACCGGGTTACCGGGACGAGCCTGTCGTCCCTGGATGGCCTGCTGAGCGGCACGGGATCGGTCTACCTGATCAATCCTAACGGAGTGATCGTGGGCCGCTCCGGCGTGGTGAGCACGGGCGGGACCTTCGTGGCCTCCACGCTCGACGTGGCGAACGCCGACTTCCTGGCCGGCGGCCCCTTGAGTTTCACCGGTGCCAGCAACGCGGCAGTGGTCAACTACGGCAAGGTTGGCAGCCTTGGAGGCGACGTGGCTCTGGTCGCGGCCAAGGTCGACAACGCCGGCTCGATCTCCGCGCCCCAGGGCGACGCCGGGCTGATCGCCGGCTACAAGGTGGTGCTGAGAGACGGAAGCCTGGATGACGGTCGCTTCTCGGTGCTGCTCGGCGGCTCCTCCACCAGCGTCGTCAACTCCGGGTTGATCGCCTCTGCGGTTGCGGAACTTCGGGCGGAGGGCGGCAACGTCTACGCCCTGGCTGGCGACACCGCAGGCGTGATCCGGGCTTCCGGCGTCGTCGCGGGCGGCGGGCACGTGTGGCTAGTCGCCGACGGCGGGACCCTGGACGTGGCAGGCGCCATCGAGGCGCAAGGGTTGGGCGGGACGGCCGGAGCCGTCGAGACTTCCGGCTCCACGGTGGAACTGGGCCAGGCCCGCATCGACGCCCATGGCGGCGTCTGGCTGGTCGATCCCGCAGACCTCGCCATCGACGCCACCGCTGCGACCACCATCGACGACGCTCTGAACGCCGGCACCAGCGTCGTCGAGGAGACCACTGCCACCGGGACCAGCGGCGCGGGCACGCTCAACGCCGGCGGCTCGGGCGACATCATCGTCGCCGCCCCGCTTAGCTGGAACACCACAGCAGGCCTGACCCTCTCAGCCTACCGCAACGTGGACGTGGACGCCGCTATCACCGTTACGGGCGGGGGCGCGCTGAACCTGATCACCGACAATTCCGGCGCCGGCAACGGCGGGACCTTGGCGTTCAACGGCGCGGCCATCCAGTTCACCGGCGGCACGCCCCTCGCTCCGGCCGGGGCGCTCACCATCGGGGTGGGAACGGCGGCTCCGACCCCCTACACGCTCGTAGGGTCGCTTGCGTCCCTGGCGATCGACGTGGCGGTGAACAATGCGGCGGCCTACGCCCTCGCGACCTCCGTGGACGGCTCGAACGGCGGCGTCGGCTACGACACGAGCCCGCTCGCCTCCACCGTAGCCGTCCCATTCACCGGCGTGATCGAGGGGCTCGGCAACACCGTCACCACCCTCATGATTACCGACGATGCGAGCGGCTTCGTCGGCCTGGTGGCGCAGAACGCCGGAACGGTTCGCGACATCGTGCTGACCGGCGGCGCGGTGACCGGCGCAGGCGCCGTCGGCGCCCTGGTCGGCTACAATCAGGTCAGCGGCCTGGTAAGTGGCTCGACGTCCACCACCGCCGTCAGCGCTCAAGCCAACGCCGCCAGCCTCGTGTCAGTGGGCGGGCTGGTCGGCTCCAACGACGGCACGGTCCAAGCCTCCTCCGCCTCCGGAACGGTGACCGACACCGACACCGCAGTAGCCACCACGGCCGGCGCAGGTGGCTTGGTCGGAACCAATACGGGCGCGGTAACGGGCAGTGCGGCCTCGGGGGCGGTCGCCAGCGCGACCGATCCGGACACCGGCGGCCTGATCGGCACGGCGAGCAGCGGCGTGATCAGCGGCGACGTGGCGACCGGCGCGGTCAGCGGCACGGTGCAGGCTGGTGGCCTGGTCGGGGTGAGTGCTGCGCCCATCAGCTCCAGCAGCGCCGCGGGCGCGGTCCAGGGCTCCGAATTCGTCGGCGGTCTGGTGGGCGCTATCATCGCCAACGTGTCCGCCAGCTCGGCGACCGGGAACGTTACGGGGAGCGGTGCCAACGTCGGCGGCCTGATCGGGCTGGCCGGCGTGATCTTCACTAAGAACAGCAGCATCAGTCCCGGCGGCACCAGCCAGAGCTTTAGTCAGGGCGTGTCCGGTGCGAGCGCCGTCGAGGCCAGCTTCGCGACCGGGAACGTCGTCGGCCAGACCTTCGTCGGCGGCCTGATCGGGTTCACCTCGCCCGCTTCGCCGTCCTTGAACGTCTCGGTGGACCAGTCCTACGCTACGGGCGCAGTCCAGGCCGTCCTGAACCCGAGCGTCAGCGGGTCCGGATCGGGCGCCGGCGGCCTGATCGGGGCCATGGGGGGCGGTGTCGTCACCAACAGCTACGCCACCGGCGCGGTCAGCGGCGACGCCAACATCGGGGGTCTGGCGGGAGAGGAGGGCATTGGCATCATCGTCAACCCGGACGGCAGCGCCACCATCACGCCGAGCAGCATCACCGGGTCCTACGCCACCGGTTCGGTCACCGCGACCGGCGACTTCGTAGGCGGCCTGGTCGGCGCCCTGTTCGGACAGACCATCACCGACAGCTACGCCAAAGGCAACGTCCAAGGCGGCGACTATGTGGGCGGCCTAGTCGGCGGGGCCGAATTTCAGAATACCCGGTACGGCCAGTCCTTCACACCCTCCATCGTCGGCACGGGCTTCCAGACCACCTACGCCACGGGCAATGTCACCGGCCTCGACAATGGCGAAGGGGAGGCGGATATCATCGGCGGCCTTGTGGGCGAGAACGAGGGCGTTATTAACAACGCCTCGTACCTGAACACCGCGATGGGCGCCTCAGGTGTCAGCGGACGCTACTATGTCGGAGGTTTGGTCGGGCTCAACGACGCCTTCGGAGAGCCGACTAACGCCGACGTCGTGACCCAGGGGTTCGCCATCGGTGCAGTTAGCGGGACCTACTATGTGGGCGGAGTTGTGGGCGACAACTTCGGTTCGGTGTCCAACCCCTATTATGATGGCGCGGTTACGGGTCAGGGCATGGTCGGCGGCGTGGTGGGCACAAACGAGTACGGGTCCAGCCTTGACCATGCCGACGCTTTCGCCACCGTCACCGGGGCGAGCTACACCGGTGGCGTCGTCGGCGACAACTTCGGCAGCGTCACGACGGCGATCTTCGACGGCTCGGTGTCCGGAGGCGGCGGGACGGGCGGCGCCGTAGGGGTGAACGAGGCCGGCGCGACCCTGGACGCTGTGTATATCGGCAACTTCTCGGAGACTGTCACGGTGTCGGGGACCGGCGATAACGTGGGCGGGGTCGCTGGAGCCAACTTCGGCGCAATCGGCGTCACGACTGAAGTCATGACTTACGCAAACGTCATGGGACAAAACGATGTAGGCGGTCTCGTCGGTTACAACAGCGGCCCCCTGAGCGGCTCGGCGTCTTTCGGCTACAACCATACTGTCTTCGGGACGAACGTGGTGAGCGGGACCAACTATGTCGGCGGCCTGGTCGGGGTGAACTGGGACGCCGTAACCGGTTCGTCGGACTCCATCGTGAACGGCACCCAGTACGTGGGCGGACTGGTGGGCTGGAACACCAGCTACGGCACGGTGTCGGGGGGCGTAGCGACCGGGGCCAGCACGGGCACCGGAGACTATGTCGGCGGCTTGGCCGGCGTGAACGAGGGGAGCGTGTTCTCGTCCGCCGCATCCGGCTCGGTCCTGGGCGCGGGCTACGTCGGCGGGCTGGTGGGATTGAACCGCGGCAGCATCGGCTCCTCCACCGCCAGCGGCGCGGTAAGTGGCAGCCTGTATCTTGGCGGTCTGGTGGGCTGGAACGACACCGGCGCGACTGTGACCACCTCCTACGCCACGGGCAAGGTCACCGGGATCGCGGGCGGTCAGGAGGTGGGGACCGACAACGACTATGTCGGCGGCCTGGTCGGGGTGAACTTCGGCTCGATCGCCAACAGCTACGCCACAGGTGCGGTGTCGGGCGTGCAGGTGGTGGGGGGCCTGGTGGGGACCAACATGCCGGGGGGCGCGAGCGTGACCACGAGCTACGCCACCGGGGCGGTGAGCGCCTCCGGGGGCGCGGTGGGGACGACCTTTGGGGTGCAAGCGGGTGAGGTGAGCTACGTCTACGGCTTCCCCAGCCTGTCGGGCCAGCCGGTGGAGAACGGCTATACCAACGCGGGGAGCACCGGCGGCGGCACCGACTTGACGGCGGCGCAGGAGGACGGCTCGGCCGCCTACGCCGGCTTCGACTTCACCAACACCTGGCAGGCGAACAGCGCCGGGCCGCCAACCCTCAAGCCGCAGCCGGTAAACCAGTAGGCCGACGGCGGTGGCGCGCGCACTCCGCACCCCGCTCGCCCTGCAGCCGCGCATCCAGGATATGGATGGAGTGATCCGCCGCCAGCAGAAGGAGATCGAGGGGCTTCGGGCGAGCATGGCGCTGATGCGCACGGGGGTGGGGGGCAGCTGGTGGAACGAGGCGGACATCAGCCTGAAGGTCGCGCGGCTCTTGCGGGTTCTGAGGCTGCGCTACGCCCAACCCGGCTCGCTGGCCTGGGGCTTGGCGCAATGGGTGAGCCGGGTGGTGGACGCCTGGCTGGAGGCGGAACGGACGCGGGTGCTGAACGTGGAGGACCGCGCCGCCGAGCCGCCGCCGCTGAAGCAGATGCTGGGTCTGGCCGATCCCTACCAGGCGTGGAAGGCCAGGATCGAGCCTGAGCTCGACCGAGTGTCAGGCGTGGCGGAGGTGACGCGCGGCCCCCTGATCAGCGTGGTGCTGCCGGTCTACAAGGTGGCCCCGCGCATGCTGGAGGCCACGCTCCGCTCGCTGCGCGCCCAGGTCTACCAGGACTGGGAGGCCTGCATCGCCTTCGGCGACCCGGACCGGGCCAGCGGCGCGGGCGCGGCCAACCTGAAGCACCTGCAGCGCTGTGCGCGCGGGGATGCTCGTATCCGGCTGAAGGTGCTGGACGACAACTTCGGCATCTCCGGCAATTCCAACGTCGCCCTGGAGCTGGCGCGGGGCGACTGGGTCGCGCTGCTGGACCATGACGACGAGCTGCCGCCGCTGGCCTTGTCGCGCATGGCCGCGGCGATCGGGGCCGAGCCGCGTGCGGACTTCCTCTACGGCGACAAGGAGAACCTGTCGGAGTCGGGCGAGCGGCGCCATCAGCCGCTGTTCAAGCCCGAGTGGAGCCCGGAGATGCTCTATTCGATCAACTACCTGACCCATCTGAACCTGATCCGCGCCGACTTGATGGCCGCGATCGGCGGCTGGTCCATGGGCGTGGACGGCGCGCAGGACTGGGACCTGTTCCTGCGCGCCACGGAGAAGGCCCGCTGCATCGTGCGCGTCCCCGGTGTCAGCTACAGCTGGCGGGTGCACCAGGGCTCCACCGCCTCTGGGTTGGAAGCCAAGCCCTACGCCCTGCAGGCCCAGCTGCGCGCCCTGGAGCGCCACGCGGAGCGGACGGGTCTGCCGGGCCGGTTCGAACCCCACGCGGAGACCGGCTTCAAGATCTATTGGCGTAAGGTCGCGCCGGTGCGGGTGGTGGTGTTCGGGACGGGCGATGTGCAGGCGCTGCAAACCCTGGTGCATCACCTCGGACGCGAGCGGGAGAGCTTCACGGTCGTCGACATCCTGCTGACACCTGAGCAGAGCTGGCGGTTCTCGTCGACGTGGCGCAAGACGCGTGGCCGGCCGCCGTCCTGGTGCCGGCTTACGCCCATTCTCGGCGACGATCCGGTCGGCCCCTGTCTGGAACGCCTCAAAGAGGCCCGCGAGGCGGTGACCGTGTTCCTCGACGGCGGCCTTCTGGTCTGCACTCCGGGCGCCCTGATCCAGCTCGCAGGCTGGCTGCAGCAGGACGGCCCAATCGCCTTTGCGTCCGGGGTGACGGTGGTGGACGACGACCATGTGGTGGAGGCCGGCTGCGTCCTGGACGAGGCGGGCGTGGCCCATCCGCTGTTCCGGGGAGAACCGCTGCGCCAGTGGAACATGTTCGGCGGCGCGCTCTGGCGGCGCAACGTCGAGGCCGCCAGTCCCTACCTGCTGGCCTTCCGCACGGCCGATCTTGTGCGCACGCTCGCAGCCACCCCCAGGGGCGGCTGGCGACAGATGTTCCACAGCGCCTGCCAAACGCTCGTCGCCGGACGTGAGCACGGGCGGGGAGTGGTGGAGCCCAACGCCCGCGCGGTCATCACGCCGGGCAGCGTGCCTGCAACGCCGGTCCTGGTCGGTCGCATCGCGCGCTACCTGCACCCCTACCTGACCCTCGGAGCCCAGGGCGCCATCGTTCTGGCCAAGGACCTTCCCCATGAAGCCGTCGTTCATGAAGCTGCCGTTCGGGCGGCCTGATCGCCCGCCGCAAGCCGCGGCTGCGAGCCTGTGGGCGCGCTACAGCGCCGACGCGCTCGCACTTGCCGAGGCGGTGGACCTGGACCTGTCGGCGATCAAGGAGGCGGCCCGCAAGGCCCCGCCCTTCGCCCTCTCGCCCGGCCGCGCCAGCTGCAATTGGTACGTCCAGGAGGTGGGCGCGGTCACGGTCGGCGGGCTGATGACGGCGTTCCGCATCGCCGACCAGCTGAAAGCGAGCAAGGGCGTGCACCAGCGCTTCCTGATCTGCGGACGGGCCGAGCTGCCAGCTATCGCAGGCAAGGTGCTCCAGGCCTTCCCGGACCTTCGTGGGTCCGAGTTCATCGCCCTCGACACCCCCGAAGCGATCGCCGCCATTCCGCCTGCCGACATCGGGGTCGCCACGCTTTGGACCACCGCCTATGTGCTCGCGCGCGTAACCAACTGTGCGCGCAAAATGTATCTGATCCAGGACTTCGAGCCGCTGTTCTATCCCGCCGGCTCCACATCCGCCCAGGCGGAGCTGACCTATAGCTTCGGCTTCGAGGCGATCTGCAACACCGAGCCCCTGCGCGCGCTGTACCAGGATCGGTACGCCGGGGAGGCGGTGGCGTTCACGCCCCAGCTGGACCGCCAAGTCTTCCACGCCGGGCCTACGGAGCGCCGCTGGCCGCGGGCGCGCGTGTTCTTCTACGCCCGCCCCGAGAACCCCAGGAACGCCTTCGAGCTCAGCGCCGTGGCGCTGAAGCGGCTGAAGCACCGGCTGGGCTCCTCGGTGGAGATCCTGTGCGCCGGCGCGGAGTTCGATCCCACGAGGTATGGGCTGGACGGGGTGGTGGAGCCGCTCGGCTGGTTGCCCTATGAGCAGACCGGCGACCTCTACCGCACCTGCCATGTGGGCTTGTCGTCCATGCTGACGCCCCATCCCTCCTATCTGCCTCTCGAGCTGATGGCCTGCGGCGTGCTTGTCGTGGCGTTGCGCAATCCGTCCAACGGCTGGCTTCTGGAGGACGAGGTCACCTGCCTATGCGCGGACGCCACCGCCTCGAGCCTGGAAGCCCGGCTGTTCAGGGCGGTGACGGCCTGGGACGATCTCGCCGCGGTCAGGGCCAACGCCGCCCGCATGGTTTCGCGCATGGCCGGTCGAGGCTGGAGCGCCGAACTCGCCGACGTGGTGGGCTTCATGACCCGTCCGGCCGCCGAGCCGCGCGTCGCCTCTTCGCAGCCCGAACACGGATCGCCGCCCAAGCGGCGCGTCGCACGGACGGCGCGGGTCGCGGCTCGTGAGACGGCCGGCGGCGCGCCGCGACCTGCATGAAGTCGGCGTCCTGGCGGCGTGCCGGCCTTACCGGGCGGGGGCTGGCCGCGCTGGCTGCTTTGGCGGCGCCGCTCCACGCCTACGCCCAGGCCATCGAGCGCAACCTGCCGCCGCAGGTGGCGCACGGCTCCTCGGTGATCGTCACGCCCGTGGCGCCCACCGACACCGACGCCACGCCGATCGGCGCCAAGCTGGCCGGACTGGTGGTGCTCGGCCCCACCGACCCGGCGCGCCCCGGAGCCGTTGCGGGTCTGCGCCTGGACGCCGCATCAAGGCTGACGATGAGTGCTCGGCGCGGGCTCGCCCGCTACCTCGGCCGTCCGATGTCGCGCAAGCTGATCGCCGAGATCGAGGCGCAGATCGTGCGCGACTACCGAGCCGCCGGCTTCCCGCTGGTGTCGGTGTCCACGCCCGAGCAGGAGGTCTCCGCAGGCCTGCTGCAGGTGCGCGTGATCGAGTTCACCCTGGAGCGCAAGACCGCCCCCGGCGCGAAGGACCCGGGCTACCTGACCAGCCGCGTGCGCGTGCAGCCGGGCCAGCCGGTCGACGCCCGCAAGCTGTCCCAGGACCTGGATTGGCTGAACCGCTATCACTTCGCCAACACCCAGGCGGCGTTCCAGCCCGGCGACAAGCTCGGAGCCACCAACCTAGTGCTGCAGACCACGGCCAGCCGGCCATTTTCGGTTTACGCCGGCTACGCCACCTCGGGTTCCCCGCTGACCGGGTTCGACCGATATTTCGCCGGTACGAGCTTCGCGCTGCCGTTCCTGCACGAGGCCTACGCCAGCTACCAGTTCACCGGCTCCAACGACGTGCTGTTCTACCAGGACCGGCCGCTGAACGGCGCACCCGACCCGCTCTATCTCAGCCACTCCGGCCGTATCGTGATCGCCACCCTGCCGCGACAGGACATCGAGGCCAGCCTAAGCTTCGTGCAATCCAATGAGTTCGGCGACTTCACCGCCCATCAGACCACCGAGGAGGTGTCGATCGGCTATCGCAGCGCCCTGTCCAACCTGCTGGCGGTTTTGCCGGGTGAAGCGGTGGTGGGGGTGGAGGCGCGGCGCGAGACCGGTCGCACGATCTTCGCCGACGAGCCGGTGCAGACCGGGAACACCGACGTGTTCCAGGTCTATCTCGGCTACTCCGCCCAGGAGAGCGACGCGCTGGGCCGCGGCTCGCTGGACCTGACCGTCCACATCAGCCCCGGCGGGGTGAGCGCCGACAACACCGACGCGGCGTTCGCCTTGAGCTCCCAGGGCCGTTCGCGCAGCGCCGAGTACGCCTACGTCTCCGGCGACCTCAGCCGCTACACCCCCCTGCCCAAGGCGTTCGGCTACAGCGCCAGCCTGATCGGCCAGTACGCGCCCAACCCGCTGCCGCTCACCGAGCAGATCGGGCTGGGCGGCCCCTCGCTGGTGCGCGGCTATACGCTGGACGACGGGGTGTTCGACTCGGGCCTGGTGGCGAGAAACGAGCTGCGCACGCCCACGCTCGGCGTGCTCGCCAACCTGCGCAAAGGCCTGGCCGACCAGCTGTCGCCCTTCGCCTTCGTGGACGCAGGCTACGGCAAGAACGAATACACCCATGCCGACTCCACCCCCATCGGCGCGGGGCTCGGGGCCGACTACCAGCTCGGCCAGCACCTCAGCGCCAACCTGACCACCGCATGGGCGCTCAAGCACGAAGGCCTCACCCGCTCGGGCCAGTTCAGGCTCGAGAGCCGGGTCGCGCTGAGCTTCTGACCCCGATAAATAGCAGTCCAGCTGCTCAATGAGCGATTGACGGCTGCGAGTGGCTGGGTGCGAGTAAGCTGAACGTCCGTGTGTGGACGCCCCTCTAGATGCAAGAGGAATCTTCGGATTGGCGGGGCGTGTAGTCGAGTTACTTCCGTGTGTCCGGCCTGTTAGTGCGGCCGTTCACACGCCGCTCAAAGAACTCTAGAACCTGGTCCCGCCGGAGCTTCTTGCGGAACACGACCTTGCCGATCTCATCCGCCCCATGCGCCTGAAAAACCGACTTGGCCAAATCCAGGCCGATTGTGCTAACATCTCCCACGGACGCCTCCTCAGTGGTGCTTCAATACCTCCACTCTGGCACATCAATGCCGTCGGGGGCGTCCACCCCATCGCTCTTGGACTCAGCCGCAAAGATCAGGAACGGCTGACTCTGGGCGTGTACCTGTCCGGCTCCTCACAGGTGCAAGGAGCCGTCCTGGTCAGATTTCAGTGCCTTCAGCGAGGGTGAGCGCGTCTTCGACGTCCACGCCCAGATAGCGCACGGTGTTCTCGATCTTCGTGTGGCCAAGCAGGATCTGCACGGCACGCAGGTTGCCTGTCGCTTTGTAGATGATGGACGCCTTGGTTCGGCGGAGCGAATGCGTGCCGTACTCCTCCCGACGAAGGCCGACGCCGATCACCCACTCGTCGACAAGCCTCGCATACTGCCGCGTGCTGAGGTGTTCGGCATGATCGATCCGGCTCGGGAACACGTAGTCGGCTAGCGTGCCGCCTCGCCGTTCCAGCCATGCCAGCAAGCTGGCGCGCGCGTCCTGCATCAACTCGAACTGCACCGGCTTGCCCGTCTTGGACTGGACGACGATGGCACGGGTGCGAACCTGACCGCCCAGCACAAGATTGCCGATCCTGACTTTCACCACGTCGCAGCCACGAAGCTTGCTGTCGATCGCCAGATCGAAAAGCGCGCGGTCGCGCATGCGGCGGTGCTGGTCGAGGAAGAAGCGTATGGCCCAGACCTGCCGCGGCTTCAGCGCGCGTTTCGCCCCGACCTTCCGTCCCGAATTCCAGGCTGGACGATTGCCAGCCGGATCGAATTCTGACTTTCCCATGTTCCTTCTCCCGCGGCCATGATGGCCTTTGAGGGAACGGAACATCGGCCGCATGTGGCTCTGAAGAAGTGGCCGTTGGCAACGGGCTTGCTGCACCCCGGGAAAGCCGAAATGATGTCGGCCCGCGCCGCGTCAGGGCTTCACGAACCGATAGGCAAAGCGATCGGTCTTGCCCTTAATCGTGGGGTCGAACGCCTTGGCCGCGTGCGGATCGTCCGTGTTCGCGAGAATGCTGCTTTCCCCATCCAGCACGAAGTCGGCCGCCTCAACCTCCTTGCGGACGGACGCGGGGTCGATCCGATGCAGCGATCGGGTGTCGCTCGTGCCCGAGCCAGCGGCGGCGGCATGATCGACGATGACGTAGCGCCCACCTGGCTTCAGCCGTGCGTAGACGGCTCGATTGAAAGCGTCCGCCGTCGCGCCCTTGTCCTGGATCAGCGCGGTGTGGAGATCGTGATAGAACAGCTGCAGCCACAGGACATCCGCGGGCTGCGTGACCTCTGGCATCGCCACAAGATCCGCCGAGACGGCGTCGACGTTCTCCCGGCCTAGCTCCTTCGCGAGCGTTCGCATTGGGTGGCGCACATCGGGACCGAGGTCTAAGGCGAGCTCACGGCGGTGAGAGAGGCACACATGAAGTACCGCACGCTGGACAGGGCCTGAAGGTGTCCGCCATCAGCCTCGGCTGCATGCCGATGATCCACAAGGGCAACATTAACTACGGCGTCGCCGACAACGTGGTGTCGACGCGCACCATCCACGAGGCGATCGAGCTCGGCGTCACCTTCTTCGACACCGCCGAGATGTACGGCCCGTTCAGGAACGAGGAGCTGGTCGGCGCCGCCATCTAGGGCCGGCGCGAGGGTCTGGTCATCGCCACCAAGTTCGCCATGCGCTGGAAGGGCGACACCCCCATCGGCGCGACGGCAGCCCGCAGAACGCGCTGTCGATTTCATGAAGGAAGTGAAACGCCCCGGTCTGCTGTGGATGGATGATCCACTCGTCGCCTAATCAGTGTTCGCAGGGCGGCTACCGGTTCTCGACTTCGGTGAGACGGTGTGAATTTCAGGATGCGACCGGCCGGACCAGATAAGAAGCCAAGGAAACGCTTTGAGGAGAATTACGTGGATGCTTTTCCTTGAGTAGCCAGAAGACGGATGGGCAGGCGACGGACGCGCACACTGATCGCGTCGTAAATTGCATTGGCAATCGCAGCCTGAACGCCTGCCGTGCCTAGCATGCCAACACCTTTAATCCCGCCCGGGAGATAGGGATCATCCTCATGGACGAACAGGATGTCGAACTGTGGCATGTCTGCATGAACGGGGATCAGGTAGTCGGCGAAGTTGTCGCCCAGAATTCGGCCGCTGTGCCGGTCCGTGACGGTCTCCTCATGCAACGCCATCCCAATCCCGCCGATCAGGCCCCCTACATATTGCCCCTTGGCGAGAAGCAGGTTGACGATGCGTCCGGCTGCGAACGCGCCACAAACGCGTCGAACGCGCACTTCTCCAAGCTCAGGGTCGACCCCTACCTCTACAAACACCGCTCCACGTCCCATGGCGCTTAGCGCCGCCTCGGGTGCTGGGCTGGCCCCCTCCGCTTGCAGGCGTGACAAGCCGTTTCGGGCGAAAAGCTCCGCTATCGACTCCGACGCGTTACCTTGAGCGTGCAAGACGGACTGGCGCTCAACGACAATGTCTTCCAGCGGCACACCGGCCAGGGGCGAGTCTGGGTCATCGGAAGCAAGTCGTGACAGGATCTCCTTGAGTTGGGTCGCCGCTGCTTTGACAGCCGGAGCAATGCTCAGGGTGACCTGAGACCCTGCTGATATGGGTCCTTGAGGAAGCTGAGTGTCGCCGATAACCACTGACACATGGGTCATCGGGATTCCGACCTCTGACGCCGCCATCTGTCCAAGCACGGTCGGGGTTCCTGAACCCATATCTTGCGTCCCGCACTCAACGCGAAGCGACGCGTCTCGCTCAAGCGTCAGCGTCACGTGGCTGGCTTGCCAGTGCTGCGGATAGTAAGTGGCGGCCATTCCAGAGCCTATGCGCCAGCGCCCTTCCCGCGCGGTTCCGCCTGCCGGACGTTGCCACCACCCAAATCGCTCCGCGCCGACTTGGTAGCAGTCCAGCAGTCCATCACTGGTCCAAGGGCGGCCATTCTCCTCGTCTTGGAGCGAGACGTTCCGCCTTCTGAGATCTAAGGGATCGAGGTTCAGGGCTCGCGCCGCTTCGTCCATGGCGGACTCAAGCGCGAAAGACCCGGGGGCCGATCCGGGCGCCCTCATCGGAATGGGCTGGGGTTCGTTCGTTCGGACGAGCCGATGTCGGGTCGAAACGTTCGGACACCCATACAGCCACCGCGACGCTCCGGCGGTCGTGTCGGCGTACTCGCCAAAGGTCGATGTCTGGGCGAGGACATCATGCTGGATGGCAGCTAACCGGTCGGCCTCATCGAAAGCGAGGCGAAGATCCTGGACCGTCTCTGATCGCCTGCCCACGAGCGTGAAAAGCTGCGCCCGGGTGAGCTCTAAGCGCACCGGGCGGTCTGCGCGTTTGGCGGCGAGGACTGCAAGCAGCATCCAGGGATAAAACTGCATCCCCTTGCACCCGAACCCCCCGCCAAGGTGCTCCGCGATGACACGGACTTTGTCCGGCGGCATTCGGAAGGCGCTTGCCACAGCCGCCCGCGCCCCGAAGATGGCCTGGGTGCTACAATGGACTAAAAGCTGGTCACCATCCCAGGCGGCAACCACAGCGTGGGGCTCCAGCGGATGGTGGTTGTTCACCGCGGTCTCGTATCGCTCTTCGATGATAAGCTTCGCCGCGTCGAAGCCGGCGGCGACGTCACCACGCGAACTCTCTGCCGGAAACCGGCTAGCCATCGCCGGGACGTAGGCTTGGTCCAAGGCCTGGTCCAAGGCCAGAATCGCCGGCTCCTCGACGTACGCGACCCTTACGAGCGATGCGCCCGCGTGGGCCTCGGCCACTGTCTCGCCGACACACAGCGCCACGGGTTGGCCGCGAAAGTGCACGACCGGATCGCGGATGAGCGCCGTTACAGGGCCGGGCTGCAATGTCTCCGCCTCACGATACGACACGACATCCACGACGCCAGCGCGACCAATGGCCCCGAGGGCGTCAACCCCCAGCACTCTACCCTGGCTCACGCTTGACTCTACAAGCGTCGCATGCAGCAGGTCGGGGAAGGCGGCCTCTGCGGCATATTTCGCCCGCCCCGTCACCTTCAGCCGCGCTTCGTAGCGGAGAGCCGGGTCCGGGTTCATGGCAATTCTCCGTTCGCCATGTTCAGCGCCCGTGCCACCCCATGTTCGAGTAGCCGTACCTTGAAACCGTTATCCTTGAGGGGCCTGGCGCCCTCACTGGCCAAGAGCGCGCTATCGGCGAACGCCTGGCCCGACGGCGCGCGCCCGACCAACGCCAACTCGCACGCCCCTAAACGCCACGGCCGCGGTGCGACGCCGCCGCACGCGATTCGCGCCGCTTGGATAACCCCATCTTCGACGATCAGCGCCGCAGCAACTGAAATTACGCCGAAGTCGAATGAGGCTCGGTTGCGAACCTTCAGGTAGGCGCTTCGCAAGGAGAACGCGGAGGCGTTCGTGATCTCCACGTGGGTGATGATCTCGCCCGGCGCGAGAGCCGTCTCCCGCTCGGCCCCTTCCACGAGGGGTGAGTAGAAGGTTTCGAGGGCGAGGCTGCGCGCGCCCATCGGCCCGTCACAGCAAACTATCGCATCCAGCGCCAACAGGGCGACGGCAAGATCGGACGCGTGAGTGGCCACGCAGCTCTCGCTCGCGCCGAAGATTGCTGCGGATCGGCTGTCGCCAGCCTGCGCGCCGCATCCGGAACCGGGTGTCCGCTTGTTGCAGGACGGCTGGCCCTCCGTTCGAAAGTAGGGGCATCGCGTCCTCTGCAACAGGTTGCCGCCAACAGTCGCCATATTGCGGATCTGCCCGCTGGCGCTCGCCATGATCGCCTGCGTGATCAGAGGAAAGTCGGCGACCATTCCGAGATCCGTAGCGACGGCGCTCAGTCGCGCCATCGCGCCAATCCGCGACGCGGTCCCAGTCCTATCGACGCCGCCGAGCGGGAGACGTGAGAGGTCGACGACCTGCGCCGGCGTGGCGGCGCCAGATTTCCACAGCTGGAGAAGATCAGTTCCTCCGGCCAAGAACGCTGCACGGGGCTTGCTTCCAAGACGCATGGCTTCGGCCAGGTCGCGTGGACGCAAGTACTCGAACGATGGCGAGCTCATATACCTGCCACCTCGGCTATAGCGTCGATGATGTTGGGGTAAGCGCCACAGCGGCAGAGATTGCCGCTCATGCCTTCGCGCAAGGCGGATCGGTCCTGAGGATTGTCGCGCAAGAGAGAGAGAGCGGAGAGGATTTGGCCCGGTGTACAGTACCCGCACTGCAAGGCGTCGTGCCGCACGAAAGCGTCCTGGAGCGGATGCAGCCGGTCCGGCTCCCCCAGACCCTCGATCGTGGTGATCTCGCCGCCGTCATAGGATGCAGCCAAGGCTAGACACGCGACAATACGGTCGGTGCCGACTAGCACGGTGCACGCGCCGCAAGCTCCCATGTCGCAACCCTTCTTGACACCGGTGAGGCCGAGGAACTCCCGCAACACATCCAGCAGAGTTGCGGTCGACGGGACAACCCTCTCCACGACCCGTCCGTTGACGTGCAGGCGCAGTCGATTGCCGCTGGCAGTGTTCATCGAAATGCCGGATCAAATAGCTGCGCGCGTGTCCGCCAATCGGTCGCGGGAGACTTAGAAATCTTCATTGAGGTGTCTTCGACGGGCGGTGATACTGGTGCATAGTTGGTCGCACGACCTTAACAAGCGCCTTGGGCCTATTTCCTGGCGCGGGAATTGCCTGAGACGCCGTCGGTTGCCTTTGTCAGAGAGCAGTGCTCCGTTGCCTCAAATTATCATCTCACGCTTTCTTGGCGCGTATAGAGGCCTGGGATTATCCTAGGATTCTTATACCCCCTCTGGAGAGCGGCGGCGGCCGATGTGCTGGATAGTGAGCTTGGCAACTTTCTTCGTTCGCGGCGCGCTCAGCTCAATGCAAAAGCCGTGGGTTTGCCCGTCAGTGGCCGACGCCGGACGAAGGCCTGCGTCGGAAGAGGTGGCTCAGCTGGCGTGGGGAGGCCAGCAGGGCCGCGGCCGCCTTGGATGGCACGTCGGGAACGACGGCGGTCAGCTGTTGGGCCTGCGGGTCCGAACCGTCGTGGAAGCCGTTGACGTCGAGCTCGAACTTCAGCTTCTCAATGGATGCTAGTCGAGGACAACGCGGCCTTGGCCGATGTCCTCGAGAAGAACGTACCGTGCTCCGAAGCAGCAGGGGAGGGGCCTCGTCGCGCGCAGGAGCGAGCAGCAGATGCCTGGCGCGGAGGAAAGCTGTAAGGCGGCATCCGCCAAGGACATCCCCAGTAATAGAAGAGGATCTCGTCGATGATCTCAGCCATGTCATCTTCAGTGGGTCGTGAGCTGGCCCGATCTGCAAAATCAAGATTTTGCTAGCAGCCGAGCAACGGCGTTGAGCGGGTTAACTAGGCATTGCTGAACATTCCGGAATCGGGGTGCTGGCTTGAAATCGGAGCATCAGTCAGTTGCGACGGTCAGCACTATCTTTCCCCGAATGCCGCCTCGGGCGGCGCGCTCATGTGCCTTTGCTGTGGCGGAAAGAGGGTAGCTGCTATCGATCACGGCGCGGATGGCGTCGTCGTCGAGCAGCCGGCCAACCTCCACAAGCTGCGCGCCGCTGGAGCGGACTTGCACGGACGACACCGTCACGCCGAGCCTTTCGGCCTCGTCCTGCCCTTCGAAACCCAGTGGGAACACTGGGAAAAGGGCTCCGCCGCGCTTGATCGCAGGCAGGAAGCGGCCGGACTCGAGCCCCCCACGGCGTCCACCACAAGATCAAGGTCATGGACGACCTCGTGGGCGGCGACCTTGGTGTAGTCGATGAACTCGTCGGCCCCCAGCTCGCGCATCAGCGCCTCGTTCTTGCCGGACGCCACCGCGATGACACGGGCGCCTCGCCATTTGGCAAGCTGCAGAGCGAAATGGCCTACACCGCCCCCGGCCCCATTGACGAGGACAGTCTTGTCGTCGAGCGGCACCGGCACGTGGGGGCCAGGCTGAACCGGGTTCGGTTCGTCATGGCCAACATCGATCAGGAACTGCCACGCGGTCAGGAGCGACATCAGCGCGGCCGCCGCGTGGGCATGATCAATGCCGGCGGGCTTTAAGGCCACCTGCGTGGCAGGCACGCTGGCGAACTCGGCATAGGCCCCGGCGCCTTCCATCCCCTTCTCCGGGAAGCGCATCATCGAATAGACCTCGTCACCCACGGCGAAGCCGTCCACGCCGTCAGCAACGGCGGCGACGACACCGGACACGTCCGTGCCGAGGATGAGTGGAAAAGAGGGCGTGGGCCGCCACTCGGGAGGCAGCGCCTTCATGCCGTCGCGAAGATACCAGTCGGGCGGGTTGATCCCGATCGCCGCGACGCGGACGAGCACTTCGCCCGACGCGAGCCGGGGGCGTGGCGCGTCCTCATACCGAAGTACGTCGGGGCCGCCGAACGCGTGCAGCCGCACCGCGCGCTCATCGTCTGTACCGACATTGCTTCTTCTTCCGAGCGCGCCGCCCTGCTAAATGGAACGCCGACCCGTATAAGCGGGTCGATGACCCGTTTGTCAAGGCAGGGGCTATGCGCGCCGACGCGAAGAGGAACTATGAGCAGATCCTCAGCGTCGCTCGCGACCTCCTAACCGCCGAAGGCGCAGACGCATCACTGCGCGACGTAGCTCGCAAGGCTGGCGTAGGGCTCGGCACGATGCATCGGCATTTTCCGACCCGCGAAGCTCTGTTGGAAGCCTTGCTCCGCAACGGCTTCGATCAGCTCGGCCTCCGGGCAGGTGAGCTCGAACACGCCGGTCCAAGCGATGCCGCGCTGGTATCCTGGCTCCGCGAGGTGATTGCGCTTGCCCACAACTACAGCGGAGCAATCCGGACCATGGTCGCCGCGATCGACGATGAGGGCTCCGCTCTCCACGCGTCCTGCGTCGCAATGAAGGCGGCCGGTGCGCGCCTCCTCGTCCGTGCCCAGGCCGAAGGCACAGCGCGCACCGATCTCGACGGCGCCGACTTGTTCGCACTGGTGGGAGCGCTCGCATGGGTCCGCGATCAACCGTCGATAACCCAGCGTTTCGACCACATCTTTGCAATTGTCACGGGTGTGATCCTGAAAGCGCCGGAGCCCTTTTCCTAAATTAACCTCCCAAATCGGGAAGGTCTGCAAGTCGACGCAAGGAGGCGTTAATTGGATCGCATTACCGATCCCGGAGGGATGGCTGTCGCTTTATCGATGAACGTTTCCCACCGCGATGATTTGGTGAAGGTGGTCGATGCCGCACGTCAGCATCATGGTCACGGCGACGTCCTCGTGAGTTGCGCCGGCGCCATGCCGATCGGGCCGTTGGATGATTTGGCTCTAGATGACTGGGATCAGATGATCGACGTGAACCTGCAAGGGGGTTTGTACGGCATCGCTGCTGCTTTGCCGGTTTTCCGGCAGCAGGGCAGTGGCCACTTTGTCAACTGCACGTCCACGGCTGCTCACAAGACGACGCCGAACCAGACCATCTATTCGGCGACAAAGGCCGCTGCGTAGGCATTGTCAGACAGGTTGCCTCAGGAGCTTGCCGGTACGCTATGCGCCGGGAATAAGCATCAGCTTGCCGTGCGCGTGTCCGGCCAAGCTCACGTCGAGTGCGGTTTGCCAATCCGTGAGCGGGAAGGTGCTGGCAATAGGTATGGCGAACCGATCTTGAGCGGCAAGAGCGGCGAACTCGCTCAGCGCATCATAGCCAAAGGCGCCTCCGAAGCTGTTCTGGACGCCCAAGGCATCAGCAGCAGGACCGTGATTGCTGACCGTGACTATGCGGTGCCCGTCGCCATCGACGACCTGGACCAAGGTCGGCAAAACGTCGCTGATCGGGCCGGCGTCGAAGATCAGGTCTGGCGTTCCGCCGACAATCTCGCGCACCCGCTCCACCATGCCATCGCCATAGGGCGTGACCTCGGCTCCTGTCGCGCGAAGCTGTGTGGCGAACGTCTCGCCCGCGGCTGCAACCACTCGCGCGCCACGCAGACGGGCCATCTGCACCGCCGCAAAGCCGATCATCGTACCCGCGCCATAGACGAAAAGCGTTTGATCCGATGTGATCCCCAAGATGTTCAGGCAGCGCTGAGGTGTCTCGATCGCCATCGGCAGAGCCGCCGCCTCCAGGAGGTCAAGTCCAGCCGGTACAGGAGCCCAGACGGACAGCACGGCGTGCTCCGCAGCGCCTGCGCTTGGGTAATCCTGATACGCCGGAACGCCGAAGATCGCATCGCCAACCGCAACGTCCGTCACGCCTTCGCCGATCGCGTCCACGATGCCGGCCACGTCGAGGCCGATGCCGCGAGGGAGGTCGCCGGCGAACAGGCCGCGGCAAAGTGCCCAATCCGCAGGGTTCAGGCCGCAGGCGTGGACCTTGATGCGGACATGGCCAGGCTTCGGCTCGGGAATGTCGGCGTCGTCCAGGCACAGAACGTCACTGGGCTCACCGTAGCGGTTGAAACGCAGCGTCTTCATCGTCATCTCCAATGTAGTGACAGTGACAGACATATAAGCTTGGTGACAGTGACTGACAAGATGCTAAGTTATTTCGCATGCCACGTAGCGGAGCAGAGGCGCGACGGCGCCTGCAACAGGCGACGCTGGAGCTATTCCAGCAGAAGGGGTTCGACGCCACGACGGCAGCTGAGATCGCCAAGCGGGCGGGCGTGACGGAGCGTACGTTCTTCCGCCATTTCGCGGACAAGCGGGAAGCGCTGTTCGACGGGGAGGCGGCATTTCGGGAGGAGTTAGCGCGTGCGGTCGTCTCGGCTCCGGCGGATATGGGTCCGCTGGATGCACTGCTTCATGCCTTCCGCTCGGCCGAACCGCTTCTCGAACGCAACCGGCCATTTACCGAGCCTCGGCAGAAGATCATCGACGCGACGCCCGCGCTCCAGGAACGGGTGTTGACCAAGACGGCAGGTTTGATCGCAGCGCTTGGCGAAGCACTCCATCAGCGCGGGGTGGAGAAGCACACGTCCACATTCGCCGCGCAGGTCGGGATGACGACAGTAAGCTATGCCACACACGCATGGCTGGCCGATCCGACGTTGACCTTCGCCGCAAGCCTTGCGAACGCGCAGGCAGCTCTGCGACGGTTTTCGGGTTAGCGCCCGGATCACCTTTCCCGATATTTGATCCTAAATTGAACGGCGTGAGCCTTCTTGATCGCCCTTCGTTTCGGGATTCAATGCCGGGGCGGCCTAAAGCCGCCAGCTTTATGCTTAGTCACATGGCTGGAATGTTGCGGCGTTGGGGTGGCTTGCTCTGCAAAGCGGCTTGAGCTGAAGCCGGAAAGATCCTTGTCCGGGCTGAGTCCTGTTTCAGTTTCGCACTAGGAACCGACTGCAGTCGCCCAGGATCACGACGCCCTATCGACGCTATCTAGTCTCGTGTGAGACAGCGAGAATATCGTCCTGCCAGGACAGGCCGACTGCCGAGACGGCCTTCATATAGGCGACGAACGCCCGAACGGACGGCGAGAGTTCGCGGCTGCTGGGGAACACGAGGCTGACATCGAGCGGCGGCAATCGCCATTCGGGCAGGAGGTGGACGAGTTTTCCGGCCGCTATATCGGGCGCGCAGAGATAGCCCGAAAGGACGCCGATGCCGGCGCCGTTTGCGACAAGTCGGTGGATGGTGACCGGATCATTCACGGCGATCCGCGGCTCGCTTTCGACCGTGATCGGAGCCTCGCCCGTGCGCGAAAAAGTCCAGGGTCGTGGGCGTCCATTCAGCCCGGACATCTCGATCAGGTCATGCGCCGCGAGCGCCTCAACTGTGTCCGGCTCACCGCGGCGCTGGAGGTAGATCGGCGCCGCGCATGTGTAGCGGTAGATGGTCCCAAGGTGCGTCGCGACCATGTCGGAGTCGTCCATGGGACCGATCCGGATGGCGACGTCCACACCTTCCGCGACTAGGTCGACATTGCGGCTCGTCAGTTCCAAGGCCACGCCCACGTGAGGATGTCGTTCAGTGAACGGGGGTAGCAGATCGCCCAACACGTTCACTCCAAAGCCGATCCCGCTGGTGATGCGCAGGACCCCCCGCGCTCCATCCCCGAGGCTTCCCACTTCGTCGACGGCCTGATCGATGCGGGTCAGGATGCTGAGGCAACGCTCCTGCAACAGGATGCCGGAGGCGGTGAGCCGCACTTCACGAGTGGTTCGTTGCACGAGACGCGTGGAAAGCGCGTGTTCAAGGCGCGCGATGCCTCGGCTCACCGACGACTTCGGCATGCCGATCTCGCGAGCCGCGGCCGAAAAGCTTCGCAGGCGGGCCACGCTGGCGAAGACGCGAAGGTCGTTCAGGTCGATCATCAGACCATCCCAAATGAGGAACAGTGCGTTCCCACAAGGTCCTGAGGCTTACCCCAACTGGAGCGTTATGTCCTTCGACGGTCACGGAGGACGACGATGTTCAACCAGATCAACCACGTACACGCGCTAGCCTGCGTCGGGACGAACTCGTGAACGGCGGTACGCCAACGGTGCTGGCCGTGGGAGCGGCGGGGCAGTTCGCCGGCTTGGTGGTGCCCGCGCTTGCCGAGCGCGGAGCGCGCGTGCGCGGGTTCATTCAAGACCCCGCCCAGGGCGATGCAGTGCGCGACCACGGCGCCCAGGAAATCGCGCTCGGCGACTTGCGGGACCGGTCGAGCCTTGATGCAGCGCTGCGCGGCGTCGACGCCGTCTTCTACATCGCGCCCGCCTTCCAGGACCATGAGGCGGACTTGGGCGTCGCAATGGTCGAGGCGGCCAAGGCCGCGGGGGTCAGCCGCTTCGTCTTCTCTTCCGTGATCCATCCCATTCTAAGCGCTCTCATCAACCATGCCGCCAAAGCGCCGGTCGAAGAGGCGGTGCTTGCATCCAACATGGAATATACCTTCCTTCATCCTGCCCTGTTCTTCCAAAACCTGGATCGGGCCTGGCCGACGGTCGCCAAGACAGGCGTGTTCGCCGAGCCCTGGTCGACCGACTCTCGCTTTAGTCGGGTGGATTACCGTGACGTGGCCGAGGTGGCGGCCATGGCCCTTACCAGCGATCGTTTGAACTTCGGCACCTTCGAGTTATGCGCCGAAGGCGACCTAGACCGCCGAGACGTCGCGGCGATGATGAGCGAAGTGCTGGGGCAGCCTGTCGAGGCGCAGATCGCGCATCCCAAGAACGTCTCGGCCGCGATGCAGCTGATGTTCGATTATTATGACCACCACGGACTGCTCGGATCGTGCGTGACGCTTCGTGCAATCCTCGGCCGCGAGCCGCGATCGCTTCAGGCCTACTTCGAAGAACTCGCCTCGTCCGTGAAGGTGCATTGAGATGGTCGACGTCAACGTCAAGGCGTTCGAGATCGAGGTGAACACTCGCCACGGGGACACGATCCGCGCCGATGTCTACCTGCCCAAGGACGCAAGCGGGCCATTCCCCGTGTTGCTCGGCGCCTCGCCCTACCAGAAGGCGCTCCGCCATCTGCCGCCGACGCCGTCGGTGTTTCCGTTCACCGAATACGGTCCGATCCAGCTCTACCTGGACGAGGGCTACGCCTACGTCGCGATGGATGTGCCGGGGACGGGCCGTTCGGAAGGGACTTGGGACCCCGTCAGCCGCAGCTAGGGCGAGGCGATCCATGACATAATCGAGCACGTGGCGACGCAGGGCTGGGCGGGGCCGATCGGGATGGTCGGCATGTCCTACTACTGCTGGAGCCAGTGGAACACCGCGCGCACCAAGCCGCCGCACCTCGTCACCATCGCGGCCTTCGACGGCGCGACCGACATGTACCGCGACTGGATGTACCACGGCGGCATCCCGATCCAGGGCTTCCTGAACTCCTGGCTCTACGGCTCGGTCCTCCTCCAGCACATGGCCGAGGGGCGCTCGATCACCGACCATGGCCGCGGCCATATCCTCAGCCAGATGTACGAGCATCCGTTCGACGACGCGTGGCAGCGTCGGCGCTCGCCCTTCTGGGAGCTCGATCAGGTCGACATCCCCGTCCTGTCGATCGGCGCCTGGGGCAAGGCGTCGCTCCATCTGCGCGGAAACTTCGAAGGCTACAGGCTCGTGAAGGGTCCCAAGCAGCTTTTGATCACCGGAGCGCAAACCTTCGCTGAAGCGCAGCTGCTCTTCTTCAACGAGGCGTTCCACCGGGCCGAGCTGCTGCCCTGGTACGATCACCATCTGAAGGGGCGGGACAACGGCGTCATGGCGCGCCCGCAGGTCCGCTTCTTCGTCCAGGGCGAGGGCGCGACCTTGAGCGCACCCGGCTGGCCTCCGCCCGATGCGACGATCGCCGAGTTCCATCTGAGCGGCGTCAAGAGCGGCCACGAGCAGTCGCTCAACGACGGCTCCCTCGTCACCGAGCCGCCCTCCGCCGACGGCGGGGCGACCAGTTGGACCTATCCCGACCCCAAGTGGATGGCCGGCGTCTCCACCATCGACAAGCAGGGCGTGCCGCACCACACCGCCCGCGTCCTCACCTTCACGACCGAGCCGTTCGTGCAAGATCGCGAGTTCACCGGGCAAGGCGTCCTGCATCTCTTCGCGTCCTCGGACCAGACCGACATGGACGTGATGGTCAAGGTCTCGCTGCTGCCGGGAGACCCGGAGAAGCCGCCCTCTATCCGCGTCTCGCAGGGCTGGTTGCGCGCCTCGCACCGCGCCGAGGACCCCGAGCTCACCACCGAGATGCGGCCGTTCCTGAAGCACGACCGCGCCGAGCCGATCGAGCCGGGACAGGCGTACGAGCTCCGAATCGAGCTGATCCCGATGTCGGTGCTCGTCGCCAAAGGCGAGCGGCTGCGGCTTGAGATCAGCAACTGGGAGTCGGCGATCACCGAAGCGCCGATGACCCACTGGTACGGCCAGAAGGTCGGCGCCGACACCTACCACCACGACGCCGCGCATCCCTCCCGGCTCCGTCTCCATGAGCGGCCGCGCAGCCTTGCAGCTGAGAAAGCCCTGGCATGAAAACCGATCGCATCGTCGTCATCACGGGCGCCGCAGGCGGCATGGGGAAGCTCGCCGTCGAGCGCTTCCTGGCGAACGGAGATACCGTGATCGCCGGCGACACCAGCGACAAGGCGTTGAAGGCGCTGGCCGACGGCCAAGAGCCTGGGCGAAACTGCACACCGTCGTGGGCGACATCTCCAAGGAGGAGGATTGCGGACGGGTCGCGGCGCTGGCCCGTGACGTCGGCGGGCGTGTCGACGTGCTCGCCAACGTCGCCGGTTTCTTTCCGATGCAGCCGTTCGACGAGATGACCGCCGACGACTTCCGCAAGGTGGTCGACATCAACCTCACCGGCACGTTCCTGATGATCAAGGCCATGGCGCCCCTCCTGCGCGGCCGTGGCTGGGGCCGGATCGTCAACATCGGCTCGGCCTCCGCCTTCGAAGGCGTCGCCGACCAGGTCCACTACGTCGCGGCGAAATCGGGGCTGTTCGGCCTGACACGCAGCCTCGCCCGCGTGTTCGGCAAGGACGGCGTCACGGTCAACATCGTGACTCCGGGGCTGACGCTGACGCCCGTCGTCAAGGCCAACATGCCGCCCGAGCTGATCGACCAGCAGGTCAAGCTTCGCGCCCTGCCTCGCGAGGAAACGGGGCAGGACCTGATCGGTGCGATCTTCTTCCTCGCCTCGCCCGACGCCGACTTCATCTCCGGCCAGACCGTCAACGTCGACGGTGGCAAGCACATGCTTTGACCACGGCCGCGAGATCCACCTGACTCTCTTCGCCTTCGCAGCACCCGGGCCGGCTTGGCCAGTGTTTTAACTCATAAAGGACAGTTCACGATGACCGATCTCTTTACGCCCTTCGATCTGCACGGACTTCCGCTCCCCAACCGCGTGTTGATGTCGGCCATGACCAGGACCCGTGCGAGCGAGGACGGTGTCCCGACCGATCTGATGCTAGACTATTACGTCCAGCGCGCGTCCTCCGGCCTGATCGTCACTGAGTGCGTACAGGTGTCGGATCAGGCTCACGGCATCATCCGCTGCCCTGGCATCCACCGCGATGACCAGATCGCCGGTTGGGGCCGCATCACCGACGCCGTCCATGCGGCGGGCGGGCGCATCTTCTGCCAGATATGGCATTGCGGCCGCGTCGCTCATCCCGACATGCGCGGCGGCGAAATGCCCGTCGGTCCGTCGGCCATCCCCGCGACCGGCGATTTCTTCCTGCCGACCGGACGGGTCGACTTCCCGATCCCCCGCGCGCTCGACATCGCCGAGATCCCTGCGATCTTCGAAACGTTCGCACAGGCGACCCGAAACGCCCGCGCCGCCGGCTTCGACGGCGTCGAGCTGCACGGCGCCAATGGCTACCTGCACGACCAGTTCCTTCAGGACGGCAGCAACCACCGCACCGACGCCTATGGCGGTTCGGTCGAGCGCCGTGCGCGACTGATGCTGGAGACGGCGGCGGCGATGATCGCCGCTTGGTCGGCGGACCGGGTAGGCGTGCGCCTGTCGCCATCCAGCACGCTCTACGGCGTCGACGACAGCAACAAGGAGACGACGTTCAGCCATGTCATCCGCGAGCTCAACGCGCTCGACGTGGGCTATATCTGCCTCCTCGAGCCGAACGCAAAGGACGCCGAGCGCGCCCGGATCAAGCACGTGGTCGAGACTTTCCGCGACCTCATATCCGTGCCGCTGATCGTCAACACCGGCTTTGACAAAGCAAAGGGCAACGCCGATCGCGAATGGTCAGGTCGACCTTGTGGCCTTCGGCGTGCCCTACATCGCCAACCCGGATCTGCTCGAACGCTTCGAGACCGACGCGCCGCTCAACAAGCCCAACCCGGCGCTTTTCTACGGCACGGGGGCGGCGGGCTACACCGACTACCCGGCTCTCGCCGCGTAGGCCTGGCGACCTCAATCAAAGGAACGACGAGATGTCCTCTCCGCACTTCACGCCTGAGACGGCCGCGCTGGTGTTAATCGACCACCAGGTCGGCACGATCCAGCTCATCAAGAACATCATGCCCGATACCGCAGTTCGCAATGCGGCGCTGCTCGGACAGGCGGCGCTCGCCTACAAGATGCCGATCGTGATGACCTCCAGCCAGGAGGATCACGTTCAGGGGCCGCTCCATCCCCTGCTCCAGCAAACCATGCCTGACGCCTATGCGGCTCGGGTCAAGCGGGCCGGCATCGTCAACGCCTGGACCGACCCCAACTTCGTGCGCGCGATCGAGGCGACGGACCGGCGCCAGCTGATCATGGCGGCGGTCACCACCGACATCTGCCTCGTCTTTCCGGCGATCAGCGCGGTGGAGGCGGGCTTCGAAGTGCTCGCCGTGATGGACGCCTGCGGAACCGACACGCAGATCGGCGAGGAGATGGCGCGTCGCCGCATGGAGCGCGCGGGCGTGTGGCTGACCTCGACCAACACGATGGTCGCCGAACTCGTCCAAGATTGGAGCACGCCGGAGGGCGGGCCGCTGGTGATGGCGATGACGGCGATATCGCCGATGCTCCCGGTCGGGTGGGCGCGGCCATGAGCGCGGTCACCAGCGGGATGCCGATCGCCGGCTTCCGCAGTGGGATCGAGACGATTGCCGGCGTGCGTCTCCACTATTGGATCGGGGGCCACGCGGGCGGAAAGCCGGTGATCCTGTGGCACGGCTTTCTTTCGACAGCCTATGCGTGGCGGGAGGTCGCGACGGCGCTAGCCGAGGCGGGCATGTCGGTCCTGGTCCCGGACATGCGCGGCTTCGGTGATAGCGACAAGCCGGACGGCGTCGAGGGCTATGGCGCCCGCGCCCTGTCGGAGGAATGCCGTGCGCTCGTCGCCACGTTAGGCTTCGGGGCGGGCAAGCCCGTCATTCACGCTGCCCACGACATGGGCGCGCTCCCCGCTTTAATCTGGTCGGCCGACTACCCCGGCGAGGTGACGGGTCTCCTTTATATCGAAGCCCCCGTCATGCTCGGGGAAGTGCTGCGAAAGGTGTTCGCCTACACGCCCGAGGCAATGACGAACGGCTCGATGTGGTGGTGGATCTTGCCGCTCGCGTCCGGCGTGCCCGAGGCGCTCATCGTGGGCAACGAGCGCGCGTTCCTCCAATGGTTCTTTCAAGGCCCCGCGACTGTCCATCAGGACGTGTTCACCCCGGCGGTCGTGGAGGAATACCTGCGCACCTTCGTCGGGCGCACGGGCGTGCTCGGCGCCCTGGGCGTCTACCGCGCCGCCTTCACCAGCATCGCCCAGACCGAACCGCTGATGAAGCGCAAGATCAAGACCCCCGTGGTGGCGCTCGGTGGCGAGAAGGGTTTGGGCGACAAGGTAGGCCAGATGGTCGCCTTGGTCGCCGAGAACGTCGACGCGCACACGCTGCCCGATTGCGGTCACTTCATGCCCGAGGAGCGGCCCCGGGAAGTCATCCGTCACATACTCGAAGTCGCTGCCAAGTCCGCGATCCCAGCATCACAAGGAGCAACATCATGATCGACCACGCGATCACCGCCACCGGCCAGACCGGTCCCATCCCCGCCGACGATTCAAGTCGCAAGATGACGGTGGTCGATCCCGACGGCGCCACCGCCGGCCATATTTCGCTCGTCGGCGACACCTATACAATTCTGGTCTCTGGCGACCAGACCGATGGCCGCTACTGTCTCATCGACATGCTGGTGCCCGATGGTAGCGGCCCACCCCCGCACCGCCACGACTTCGAGGAAATGTTCTCGCTGCTCGAAGGGGAGCTCGAGTTCACTTTCAGAGGAGAGACACAGACGGTGAAGGCGCCCGCGACCGTCAATATACCCTCTAATGCTCCACATGCTTTCAAGAACGCGTCGGGAAAGACCGTTCATATGCTATGCATGTGTACTCCTGCAGGACAAGAAGAGTTCTTCATGTCGGTCGGGGTCCCGGTCGCCAGCCGCTACGCCTCCCCACCAAAGACAAGTAAGGAAGAGCAGGCGGCTAAGGGGAAACTTGCGCAAGAACTGGCCCCAAAGTACCGAACCCAGATGCTGATGCACGCTTGAGTCCAGTTCCTCCGCCCCAGTCTGGCACAGTCGCGTGCAAGAATGCGGCGGAGATCTTCATCAACGCGGGGCGGCAATTTTCTAGCCACCAAAGGGACTTGTCACGTTCCGGGACTGCGCGGTAGCTCACAACTCTTTAGGTCGGGTTCAGTCGTCTTCCCTTACTGGCAAGTGCTTGACCAAGAAATCGATAAATCTACGAAGGCGACTAGGAATGTGCTTACGGCTTAAGAAAGCCACATAGAGAGAAATGCCATCCGTCCCGTACTCTCCCAGCAACTCCACTAATCTGCCCTCCTTTAAGTCCTCTTCGATATCCCATAGTGCTTTTACGGCGATACCAGCGCCTTCCAACGCCCAAGTATGAACAACGTCGGTGCTGTCTGCTACAAGAAACTTTGAGACTGCAACCTGACTGACACCAGAATCGGTCCTAAAGTTCCATTGGTCGTAAAGGCGAGAGCCCCGCCTCAGTAAGATGCATCTATGACGAACAAGTTCCTCAGGCGTTTTGGGGCTTCCATGCGCTGAGATGTACGACGGAGCGGCGCAGATCACTCGACGGCTCTCAAGGATTTTGCGCTGAACCACATCGCCTTCTGTTGGGCGCTTGGTCACGATAGCTACATCAAGACCGCCTCGAAGCACGTCGGGGCGGTTATCGGTCAAGGTGAGATCAATCGTGAGTTCAGGGTTTTCATTGCTGAACTGTCGGCACAAATGAGCGATTTGGCGGCGACCTATTTGGCTCGGGGCGCTTACTCGCAGGTTTCCTTCAATACGGCCACGAAGCGCGCGTACCTCCGAAACCGCTGCGTCCGTTGCATCGAGAATAGTGGCGACGCGCTCGTGAAAGAGCAGGCCCTCATTGGTCAGCGTGAACGTATGGGCGCTACGGTCGATCAACCGCGCGCCGAGCTCGTCTTCGAGACTCGATAGACGACGGCTCACAAACGTGAGGGACATCTGCGTCCGGCGAGCCGCTTCAGACAGGCTCCCCGCCGCAACGATCTGGGCGAAAATTCGAAAAGCGCTCAGTTCAGCGTCCATGCGGTTTTCTTGAGCTTCGCGCCTGATACCCACTCGGGACATTCAGCTGACGTGACCGCGTACCTGCTCGTCTGGCAAGACCCCTTCTGCGATCGTGTCGTCTGCCGCTCTGCCGATCTGGCCCTTCTCCGCGAGAGATGATCGGGCTTGGGGACGCCGCGAACCCCCGGCTATCTTCCGATGGTCAGCTTCTGGATCCGCCAGGTCAGGAGCTCTGCGGTCCACAGCGTGTGAGCGTCCGGACATGCCAACTCGTGAATCCAGCCGAACTGGCCCGGGCCGCGCCCGGAGCGGCCGAGATAGCCCGTGACCTGTCCTTGCAAGGTCAGGCGATAGATGCGTCCCGGGACCGCGTCCGCCACCCAGAGCGTCTGGTCAGGCGAGATGCAGATCGCCCAAGGGGATCCCGGCTCGAAGGAATGATCGTCCGCCGGGGCAGGCCCGTCCTCGGTCGGCGAGATCAGCGTCTGCACCTCGCTCGGCGGCGCGACGTCGATGCTGATCACCCTCAGGAAGCGTCCTTCAGGGGAGAAGACCTGGATGCGCCGGTTCGCGCGGTCCGCCACGAACACTTCGCCGGCCCGGGTGACGGCGATGTCGTGCACGTTGTTGAACTGGCCGGGTCCCGTCCCATGGTCGCCGAAGCTGCCGAGCCATCCCCCATCGCGATCGAACATGGCCACACGCGCGTTGACATAGCCGTCAGAGATGTAGAAGCGCCCGTCGGCGCCCCAGGCGACGTTGGTCGGCTGCCGAAATCGGCCGATCTCGGCGGGTTTCCAGGGCGGTCCCTTCCGATGCGGGACGGTGGCGTCGCCCGCTTCCTGCTTGCGGCCGAACACCGCCTTCACCCGCCCCTCCGGCGTGAACTCCACGACCGTGTCCGAGCCCTTGTCGGTGGCCCAGATGTTGTCGCCCGGATCGATACGGACAGCGTGGGCGAAGCTCCAGGCGTAGAGCCCGCGGCCGATCTCACGAATGAACGTGCCGTCGGGACCAAACTCCAGGAGCTGGGCGGCGGCGGCGCCGAACGCCGGGCCGCCGCCGTTTCCGCCTCGGCTGAACACGAACACATGCCTGTGGGAGTTGATCGCCACCCCCGCCACCTCGCCGAAGTTCATTCCCTCCGGCAGGTGGAGCGGGGTGTCCTCCACCGTGTAGCTGAGCTCCGGCGGAGCGCCCGCAGCAGCTTTGAGCGGGAAGGACAGGGTCAACAGCAGGGCGGCCAGCCAGGCCGTCCTTCGCCGCCCGGACGTTTGGCGGTGTCCTGCTGTCGAGATCATGCCCTACCCTCCTGATGGGCGTCTTCCGAAGGGAAGATCACGTGACGCACCGCAGATCCCGCAAGCTGGGCGTCCCAGGCTTCGGAGAAGCGGGAGAGCGGGAGTTCCTTCATCGGCAACGCGATATCGCCAGCGAGCGCGGCGGCGCAGAGCTCGCCATAGGCCTCGGCCTGCACCGCGACCGGCGCGTGATAGTAGGCGAACCCCAAGACATCCAGGCAGGCGCGGCGCGCCGTCTGGGCGTGGAGGACCATGCCCGTCCCGAGCGGCGAACCGACCTGCACCATGCGACCGCCGGTCGCCATCGCGGACAACGCCGCTTCGGCTGGCGCTCCGTTCAGGTAGTCGATGACCACATCCACGGCCCCCCCGGCTGCATGCCGGAACGCTTCGGGCAGCGGCTGCTCCTCCGCGCCGAGCCGCACCACCGCGTCGGCGCCGGCGCCGAGCAGCCGATCAAGCGCCTGCGGGTTGCGTCCCACCGCGACCACGCGACCGGCCCCGAGCAGGCGGGCGGCGGCGACCGCTACGGCGCCTGTCACTCCGGTAGCGCCCAGCACCAGCACGCTCTCGCCGGGCGCCAGCCGCGCGCGCCACGAGAGAGGAAGCCAGCCGGCCAGCCCCGCATTGCCGATGGCCGCAGCCAGAGCGTCCGGCACCTTCGGCGGAACGGGCCAGGCGTAGTCCAGCCGCGCCGCCGAGCGCCCGGCCATGGAGCCATGGGGGACGGGCATGGACAGGGCGTTCAGGAACAGACGGCGGCCTGCCGCGTCGGTCGCCACCGCCTCCCGCCCGACGACGGCGGGCTGGCCGGGGGCGCTGAAATAGTGCCGTCCCCGGGCGACAAGAACGTCGAGGTTCGTCAGGGGCGCGGCGCGCACGATCACGGGCGCAAGACCGTCCTCGGCGATCGGCTCGGCGAGATCGACCAGACGGGGCAAATCGCTTCCGTCCGAAACCACGGCTTTCATACACGCTCCCTTTAAGACCAACCGACGGAACGCTGCGACAGCGTCAAGGCGCCCTTGCCGGCTGGGATAGGGCCCTTGCCGATCCGGAAAGCTCGACCCCTTGGGCTTGCTCGCGCGATCAGCGTAAAAGGGGGCGTCATGAGCAAGCTAAGCGAAGACCATCTCCAGCTCGCCTGATCTGAAGGGAGTCGAACTCCACGTGAAAGCTTATCTACTGTCTATCGCTGTGGGGTTGGGCGTCGGGGTGCTCTACGCGCTGCTGCGGGTGAAGTCGCCTGCGCCCCCGCTCGTCGCGCTGGTGGGCCTACTCGGCATGGTGATAGGCGAGGGTCTCGTGCCGTGGGCGAAAGAGCACGCTCATCTCCTGAAACAGTTCATCTAGCGCCCGCGCGATGCGATTTTCCGTCAACACCTTCATGTGGACCCCCTCGTTCTCCGAGGCGGACATTCCCCTTCTGGAGCAGATCAAGGCGTGGGGCGCCGACGAGGTCGAGATCGCCCGGTCGAACATTGACGCGTTCCCGACCGTACCGATCCGCCGCGAGCTCAAGCGGTTGGGACTCAGCTGCACGCTTTCCGCCTCTCCGCCGACGGCCGAGCTCAGCCCGATCCACCCCGACCCGGACTGCCGGCGTGCGGCGATCGAGCACCTGCGCAAAGCGATGAACGTCGCCGCCGAATTGGGCGCTCGCCTTCTGGTCGGGCCGCTCTATGCGAACGTCGGCTGGTTCACCGGCGCGCGTCCTACGAAGGATCAGTTCCGCTGGGCGGTCGAGGCCTTTCAGGTCATCGGCGATCAGCTCGACGCCGTGGGCTTGGAGCTCGCGCTGGAGGCGATGAATCGCTTCGAGAGCTTCTTCCTGCCGACCGCGGTAGAAGGCGTTCGCCTGTGCGAGGCGATCGGTCATTCCCGAATCGGCCTGCTGCTCGACACCGCCCACATGGTCATCGAGGAGAAGAGTCTCCCCCAGGCGGTGCGGACCGCGGGCCGCTGGCTGAAGCATATGCAGACACCCGACAGCGATCGGGGCACGCCCGGGAAGGGCGCCATCATCGACTGGCTGGGGCTGTTCCGCGCTCTTGACGAGGTCGGCTACGACGGTGCCTGCGCGATCGAAAGCTTCCCCACCCGCAATGAGCAGGCGGCGGCGAAGGTGTGGGCCTGGCGCGACTTCGCCGCCTCGCCGGAGGCGCTCGCGCGGGATGGTGTGGCCTTCCTGCGCCGCGCGCAGGCGGAGGCCGTGGCGTGAGGGTAGTCGCCCTCGTCGTCGCCGGAACCCTGTCGGCGTTCACAGCGACGGCCACGTCGGCGCAACCGCCCCAAGGATCGACGCTTCACGAAATCGACCTGTTCGATGCGCTGCCGGGAAGTGCGGCGCAAGCGGTCGACCTTCTGTCCCGCTACGCCTCGGCGACCCGTGAGGTCCCCGGATGTCTACGCGCGGACCTGATCCGCCAGCCCGCGCCGATGGCGAACCACTTCGCCCTAGTGACGGTCTGGCGCGGCCAGGTTGATCGAGACCGACAGGTCTCTTCGCCGGCGGCCCGGTCGTTCCGCGCCGCCTTCCAGGACATCGCCGCCAGCCCGGTGGACGAGCGGCTCTACGGGGAGGTAGCGCGATGATGGACCGGCGCATGCTGGTGGGATCGGGGTTCGCGGGAGCGGCAGGCCTGCTGCTTGCCCCCCGGGCATGGGCGCAGATGCAGCCCGAACCGCCCACGCCCGGCGTGATCCAGGCGACCATCGCTGCGCCTGCTGCGGCTCCGGACATCGCAGCCCTGGTGAGCCCTGCCGCCCGCGGCAAGTCGCTCATGGTGGTCAACAAGTTGTCGCTGACCATAGGCTTCTACGACGCGCTTAGCGGGCAAAAGCAAGGCGAGTTCTCGCTGCCCTCGCGACCGCACGAGCTCTTGATCGCGCGTGACCGCAAGCGCGCCTACGTCTCGATCTACGGCGACGGGATCTACGGCCAGAACCTGCACCCGGGCAGCCAAGTGGCGGTGATCGACCTGACCAAGCGGGAGTGCGTCGGCTTCCTGTCCACCGGCGGCGTGCTCGCGCCGCATGGCTTGGCCGAAGCGCCCGACGGGAGCATCTGGGCGAGCTGCGACATCGGCGCGGCGGTGGTCGGTTTCGATCCCCGCTCCGGCGAGCGCCTCGCCGTGATCGACGCCGGCGGCAAGGGCGGCCACTGGATCGTCATGGGTCCCACAGGTCACGCCTATCTCAGTAACCGCGCCGCGCCGGGTGTGCCGGTGATCGACGTGATGGCGCGCCGCCGGTTGGGCGTAATCGAGACTCCGCACGCGATCACCGGGCTGGACCTCTCGCCGGATGGTCGGCGGCTCTACGCGGCTGACGACCAGGAGCCGGCGATGGTCACGATCGACACCGCTACCCGCCGGGTGGTCTCGACCACGACCCTCCGCGAGCTGCCGCGCCCCGTCGCGAAGGGCGGCGATCGCGAACGGCGCGTCAAGGTCACGCCCGATGGCCGCCACGTGCTCGTCAGCGACTTCGTCTCGGCTGCGCTCGTGCGGGTCGAGGTCGCCGCTCCCGAGCAGCAAAAGCTGCTGCTCGTGCAGCACGGGCCCATGAGCCTGGCGATGTCGCCCGACAGCCGAACGGCCTGGGTGTGCGACCACGATGCGGGGGCCGTCACCGTTGTTGACCTACCGAGCCTCACAGCTTTGCTCGATTTCAAGACGGGCGAGGGCTGCGAGACCGTGGGCCTGCTGAGCTGAGAGGCGCTTTGCTCATGCCCGCTTACTGGCTTGCGCGCGCCAGGGTCGTCGATCCGGTGGAATACAAGAAATACACCGATCGCATTCCGGCGATCATGGAGCAATACGGCGGCCGCATTCTTTCACGCGGGGCACCCTACAAGACTTTCGAGGGTCCGGATCATTTCGATCGCTTCGTGCTGATCGAGTTCGACACCATGGCCGACGTGAAGCGATGCTTCGAATCGCCGGAGTACATCGAAGCGGCTGAGTTCCGCCGGCACGGCGCCGGAGAGAACGAGTTCACCATCCTCGGCGGCGGGGAGCATACGCGGTGAGGCGGTCGCGGAGGGCGCTTGCGCCTCGCGGTCTCGTCCCTGAGGGAGCAGCGCCCCCAGTCGTCGCCATGGAAGCGCGGCGGAGCGGTGAACCTTCGATCGACACCGGCGTAGGTGGCCGTGAACTGAACCTCGGCCATATCCTCCAAGTCCTATGGCGAACGCTGGCGGCTGCGGCGAAGTCATGGCCAAACTGGGCTGAACTGAACGTCGTTCCGCGTCTGATGCCGATCCCGCTGGCCATGTTTCTGATCACTGAACCTGTGCACGCCCAAGCCGGCGCGCTGCCGCCTCTGCCGCCGATCGACCTGGGACAGACGAACATCCTCGACGCGGAAGGAAAGCCCGGCGGGTTGCTCGAGATCATTTCCTTCGGCTCCTTCGCGAACCAGTTGACCGACGGGTCGGGGGACAACGCCCCCGGACGCAACCATCAGCGGATCGCTTCGCTGGTGATGCATCCCATCTTCGTCGATAAATCCTCGATCTTCGGCGCCCATCCAGGCCTCGAACTGCTTGTTCCGGTCACCAGGGTGGAGAACGACTTCGCCATGGGAGGCGGTCGACGCGCCGGCTTCGGCGACGTGACGATCTCGCCTTTCCTGCAATGGTCGGCCGCGCCCAAGGCCGGCGCCGTGTCGGTGCGCCTCGCTCTGCAGGCCGTAGCCCCGACGGGCAGCTACTCCAGCCGACGCGTTGTGAATACCGGACAGGGCGCGTGGCAGGTCTCCCCCTACCTCGCCGCGACGTGGCGCGCCTCGGACCGATGGGAGGTCAGCGCCCGAGCCATCTATGACCGGACCGGCTCATCGACGAGCACCTCGCCCGCGGGGGAGCCTATCAGCGTCCGCCCCGGCGATGTCTTCGCGCTGAACGTCTCGGCATCCTACGCGATCACCGACTCGCTTCGCCTGGGCCCGGGCGGCTACGTTCTCCAGCAGCTGAGCCCGTCGCGGTCCGCGGGGGAGCCGATCGCTGGCAGCCGCGCGCGGGTTTACGCGCTCGGCCCGGTTTCGCGCCTTCAAGTTGGCCAAGCCACGCTGTTGCTGGCCGCCTTCGGCGAGTTTGCCGCCCGCAACCGGCCGCAGGGTGCGTCGCTCAATCTGCGCTTCCAGCACCCCTTCTGACCGATCCAAGGAGAAGCCCGATGGCAGAAAGCGCTTCCGTAAACCGCACCGTCAATGCCGAGCCGTCGAGCGTGGCCGATATCGCGCTCGAGGGTTTCGAGCACCGCTACGCGACGGTGAACGGAGTACGGCTGCACTACGTGATCGGCGGTTGCACGGACGGCGACACCGTCGTGCTGTTCGCTGGCTTCCCTGAGAGCTGGTATGCATGGCGGCACGTCATGCCCCCGCTCGGCGAGCGTTTCCGGATCATCGCGCCCGACCTGCCTGGCCAGGGTGATTCCGACTGCCCCGAGCAGGGCTACGACACCCAGGCGCTCGCAGAGGCCGCGCACGGCCTGCTCCAGGCCTTAGGCGTGTCCAGCTATCATCTTGTGGGCCACGATGTCGGCGCTTGGGTCGCCTATGCTCACGCGCATCTGTTCGGCGGCGAGGTGCGCCGCCTGGCGTTGCTCGACGCGGGCATCCCTGGCGTGACCCTGCCCGAGGCGACGCCGGTCGCGCCCGACAAGGCGTGGCGCACTTGGCACTTTGCATTTCACACCATCCCCGATCTGCCCGAGGCGCTCATCGCCGGCCGGGAGCACCAGTACCTGAACTGGTTTTTGCGGCGTAAGGCGGCCAACCCGCAGGCGTTCTCCGACGCGGCCCTGGCAGAGTATCTGCGTACGTTCACCCGGCCGGGAGGCCTGCGAGCGGGTCTTGCCTATTATCGTTCGGTCGACCTCTCCGCTCGACAGAACAAGGCGATGAGCGAAAAAGCCCCGCTCGCTATGCCGGTCCTCGCGATCGGCTCCGACCAGGGCTCGATTCGCGACATGGCCGGCCCGCTTCGACCGTTCTGCGAGAACGTCTCCGGTATCACCATCACCAACAGTGGTCATTTCATCCCCGAGGAGCAGCCAGAGGTGCTTGCCGACGAACTTGCCCGCTTCTTAGATTGATAGAGGGACGTGCGGCCAAGCGTACGCAAAACTGTCAGCAAGAGATCAAGAGGTCGAGCAGTTGGTTGAGTTTCTCGGAGAGGCAGGCGGCCGCCGCTGATCTCCGAGCATAGCCATCTAAGCAGAGATTCAAATGCTTCAGCGACACGGAAAACCTTGCCATGAGCCAAAACCGCATTGATGTTCACACCCATCTCGTGCCGCCATTCTGGGCCAAGGACCTGCCCGAGCATGGCGGCGATCCATCCGGCTGGGGTGCACCCGAGTGGTCCCCAGAGCAGTTGCTGGGCTTCATGGATGAGGAGGAGATCGCAGTCAGCATGCTCTCGCTCACCGCGCCCGGGATCGAGGGTTGGAATGGCGCCGATCGGATCAACATCGCGCGCCGGGTGAACGACTATGGCGCAGAGCTCGTGAGCCGGCATCTCGATCGGTTCGGCTATCTCGCCACCTTGGCCTTGCCGGATGTCGACGCCGGTCTAGCCGAGATCCGCCGCTGCTATGACGAGCTCGGCGTCGACGGCGTCTGCCTGCACAGCAATTTCGATCATATCTATCTCGGCGACGACCGCTTCCTGCCGATCTGGGAGGAACTGGACCGCCGTTCCGCGGTCGTTTTCGTCCATCCGACCACGCCAGAGGCCGCCGTCCTGGAGGGCATCCCGGGTCCAATCCAGGACTACCCGGCGGATACCACGCGAAGCGCGCTCCAGCTGGTCATCCAGGGTCACATGACCCGCTTCAGGCACGTGAAGGTCATCCTCTCCCACGGAGGCGGCTTCCTGCCCTACGCCGCCAGCCGCTTCGCGGAGCTGACCGCCTCGTTGCACCCGGACCGTTCGGCCGAGTCGCTGATGGCGGAGATGCAGCGGTTCTACTTCGACACCGCGCTTGTCGCGCCGAGCGGACTGCCGAGCCTGCTCGCCTTCGCGCAGCCAGGCCACATCCTGTACGGCACGGACTATCCGTACGCGTCGACCGCTGTGTCCAAGACCTTTACCCACCGACTCGACGACGCAAAGGGGCTTTCACCGAGCAAGCTTGTGGAGATTAATACGGCTGGCCGTGCCTTGTTCGCTCGCCTGACTGATGGCGGCCTTAAGAAATCTTTCGCCGAGCCAGCCTGAGCGGTTTAGAAGGACTCCCAAAAGCCCGCGAACCGAGCGATGCGACCATCCTCGTTCAAGTGCGCGTAGCTATGCACCGTTGCGATCTCGGAGCCATCATCTGCGAGTTGCGTCCACTCTCCGAGAAGCTGGTCATGCTGTTGGCGTACCCAATTGATCCTGAAGTGACCTCCTGGGAATCGCTCCTGAAAGCGGGCAATGTGATCAAGAAGCGTATCGATCCCTGTCCCACATACGCCAGGATTGGAATACAGGATATCCTCGGCAGCGACCGAACGTAATAGCTCCTCACGTTTCAGTGATGAGGTCTCAGCGAATAAAGTCTTGTAGACGCCGGTAGCATCTCTCTCAGTCACGCCTATCCCCTTTCACTTTCTTTCTATGTTGAGCAACGACCTGCTCTCGGGCGGAGGCCCGTCCTAAGGAATGCGTTCTGACGTTCAATGAAATCGCCGCCATCGTCTCGGAGGTGCTCGGCCGCGAGGTGGCCTACCAACAGGTTCCATTCGACGGCTTCAAGGCGCAGCTGATGGGGCGCGGCATGGGCGATGAGTTCGCAACCGGCTACGTCGACATGATGCGCGCGAAGAACGAGGGCATGGCCAACGTGGCGGCGCGCTTGCCTGACAACACTGGGCCGACCACGCTCCGACAGTGGGCCGAGGTCGAGCTGAAGCCCGCCCTTGACGCTCAGCGTGCCTGAATCCGAGACCGACATCGTCAGGCGAGCTGCGGGAGCCGGAGCGGCGGCATAGGTCGCCTACACCGAAAGGCAGCTTCTTCCCTAAGGCGATCTGAATATGCCCGACCGTCTTCGGCCAGCTCCCGTCACTGGGCCGCGGCCTATACCTGCGGTGGTCTCAGGCTGCACGTCGCGGAAGACGTTGCTCGATCAAGCGCAGAAATCGTTGGTTGCGGGTCCCCGCACCCAACGATTCTTGTGATAGCAAGCCCCCCAACAGCCCGGCCTCCAGAGATGGAGCGCCGGGCTTCTTCTTGTGCGCCGCAAACGCCAGCATCGCCGCGAGGTCACCGCGTAGGACGATCGCCAGTTTGCCATCCTGAGGCGTCAGTTCGATCGCACTCGCCGTATGCATTTGGTCAGTACCGCGCCTGCAGAAAGGCTCAGGCGGCCTTGGCGAGCGTCGCCTGGTGGTGGCTCTCGTCCATGCCCTGCGAGGCCCGAGGTGATCAATATACCGCCTGGCGTGCGGGTCCTGGTGGCGACCAAGCCCGTGGATTTCCGGAAGGGCGCGGAGACCTTAGCGGCGATGGTCAAGGAGACGTTGGGCCAGGACCCTATCGCCGGAACGGTGCTGGTCTTTCGCGCCAAGCGAGCCGATCGAATCAATATCTTTATACATGACGGCAGCGGCCTGTGCCTTTGCTGGAAGGCCTTGGATGAGGGCGCGTTCAAGTGGCGGCCGATCGTCGACGGCGTCAGGCGGCTGTCTCCCGCCCAGCTCTCAGCCCTCGTCCAAGGCCTGGCCCCGGGTCTATGCGCCGCGGAGGGGGCGGCCGTCGGCGGTCCGGTGACTGCGACAGAGTGAGTCATGATGCCCGCGTGGGCGCCTCAAGGCTCTGATTTTGTGCTCTAATCGGTCGCAAGGAAGCGGCTTTGGACGGTGTTCCGCAGGACATGGAGGCGCTCCGCGCCGCCTTCCTTGCGCTCCGCTCCAAGGCGGCCGGGCTGGAGATCGAAAACACCCGCCTCGCCGCGGAGAACACCCTCCTCGACACGCTGAACCAGAAACTGGCCCACTACCTGGCCAAGCTGAAGCGACTGAGCCTCGGCCCGAGCTCCGAAACGCTCGACCCCGACCAGCTCCAGCTGGCGCTGGAGGAGCTCGAGCAGAAGATCGGCGAGGTCCAGGCCGAAGCGGAGAAGACCGCGCCCGAGGAGGTGAAGCTCAGACGGGCGCGCGACCGGCGCGATGGCCGCCCGTCCTTGCCCGACACGCTGCCCGAAGCGCATGTCACCATCCACCCGGAGCTGGTGGCTTGCCCCTGTTGCGCCGGCGCGCTGCACCGGATCGGCGAGGACACGTCACGCCGCCTGGACGGCATCCCGGTCCAATACCGCCAGCTGGTCACGCACCGGCCGAAGTCCGCCTGCCGCGCGTGCGAAGGGACGATCCTGCAGGCGCCGGCGCCCGAGCGGCTGATCCCGGGCGGGCTGCCCACCGAGGCGATGGTCGCCTCCGTGGTGGTCGGCAAATACGCCGACCACCAGCCGCTCTACCGCCAGTCCCAGGCGCTGGCCCGCCAAGGCGTCCAGATCGGCCGCGACGTGCTGGCGTCGTGGGTCGGCTGCTTCGCCGCCGAGGTGAAGCCGCTCTGGCGGCTGATGCGCGAGGAGCTGCTCTCCTCCGGCGTGCTGTTCGTCGATGAGACGGAGGCGCCGGTGCTGGACCCCGGGCGAGCGTCCACCAAGACGGGCTACATGTGGACCATCGCGCGCGATCCCCCTCTTTGGGGCGGGAGCCCTGGTTTCGGCCACCCGATTCAGCCCGCGTAGGCCCTCCACGGGCTTCGGGTTCGCGTCGTCCAAGCCTAACGTTGGTGGGGGGGCCGCTCACGTCCGGCTCAGCTGCAGGTGACGACCGCCGCCCACGCGCGCCACCCGCAATCTTGGTGCCTCCAGGTTGGCCCGAGGAACCCATGCCGTATAGCGCCGCCTTACCTAGCCGGCCGCCTTTGGTCGAATCGGCTGATCGCCGCGGCTCGGCGCCCCGACCTGCCTGTCGTCGTGCTGAAGTTGGGTGGTGCCACCGCAGGGATTCGAACCCTGGACCTCAGCCTTACCAAGGATGCGCTCTACCACTGAGCTACGGCGGCGGAAGGCGGGCCTATAGACAAAGGGCGGCCGGAGGGGAAGCCGGAAAGCGAGCGGGGGCGTCCGGACCGCCTGTTATGCAGGTGTCATCGTCGCGGTCGATGATCTGGCGGCTCCGTTCGAGGCGGTGGGGCTCGCGGACCTCGTGACCCCCGACGGCGTGGTCTATAGGGGCGGTTGCGCGGGCGGGAACGAAGACATGGGTGCAGTCGAGATGTGGGCGGTCGCGGTGAGGCGCTCGCGCCCCGCCTCCGCGGCGAGGGGCGGGCTCCTTGTGGCCGCCGCGGCGCTGGCCCTGGCGGCGGGCCTCCCCCTGGCCTCGCCTGCGGCGTATGCGCAGGAGGCGCCGCTGTCCACCGCCGCGCCCGATCCCGTCGGCCTGTCGCCGCCGGTGGTCGCAGGCGCGCCCAAGGACGCGCACGTGAACGGCGAGCGGCTGGCCCTGGCGAGCCAGGTCTATGAGATCGTGGGGGCCCCTGCGCTCCGCGCCTCCACCCGCAGCCTGACGGCCGGGCTGAGCGTGCAGCTCGCCAGCGCCATGGCGTCCCGCGACGCCGCCCACGCCCAGGCCATGGTGGCGGCGGTGGGCGACGGGCTGACCAGCATCACGCCCCAGCTCCAGGCCGAGGCGATCTCGCGCATCACCCGCGACTTCACCACCGAGCAGCTGAAGGAGATGCTGGCCTTCTACGCCTCGCCCACGGGGCGGCTCGCCGCGCGTCGCCTGCCCCAGATCGTGCAGCAGACGGTGGGCGCTGTGCTGGGCTATCTGCCCCAGATGATGAGCGGGATCGAGGACAGCTATTGCAGCCGGGTCAAGTGCACCCGGGCCGAGAAGCACGCCTTCGACGACGTCGCCGCCAAGATGGCCGCCGCCCACTCGCCGGCCGAATAGGCTGGCGAGGAACAGCCGGGCGCCGAGTAGGCCGGCTGCGTCAGAGCGACGTCGCGCCGCCTCGCCCCCAGCGCCGGCCAGGCGCAAACCCGCGTCCACGCACCCCGGCCCGGCGGCCTCCATCCCAGGAGGCTTCCATGGGCAAGACCACCAGACCCTACAACCCGGCCGCAGCGCAGGCGGAGCGGCTGAAGCGCCTCGACAAGCAGGCGCAGGCCGACGCGACCGAGCGGGCCGACGCCGCCACCCCCGAGCGCTGGGGGGTGGCTGCGGACGCTCTGACCCTGCCGGCCAACGCGGCGGTGGCCGCGGTGCGCGACGGGCGCGGGCGTGTGTCGTACGCCCACCGCACCGACGTGTTCGAGCGGCTGCACGAGCGCGGCTCGCTCAGCGACGGCCAGCTCACAGCCGTCCGCAGGCTGGAGCAGGACGTGGGCGCGCGCGCCGGCCTGTTCCGGCCGCCGTCGGACCTCGTCAAGGTCGACGCCCAGGCGCGGCCCGGGGGCGCCACCGAGCGGATGCTGGAGGCCGGCCGCCGGGTGGACGCAGCGCTCGCCGCCGCCGGCCCCCGCTGCGCCCTGCTGCTCCGCGCCCTTGTCGAACCCGGGGTGCTCGCGGGCCGCAGCCTGGCCTGGCGCGAGGTCGTCGCCCGCGAGACCGCCGAGACCAACCCCCACGCCCAGGCCGCCCGCGTCCGCACCGCCTGCGACAACCTCATGCTCGCCTACCAGGCGCTGGACGGGGGAGGGCGGCCGAGGTGAGGCCGATTCGGCGCCTGACCCGTTTTAGCTCAATCGCGCGGTGTCAACGATTCGTTGACACCCTGCGGCGGTGACCGCAGATAGATCGGCGTGGACGAGGTCGAGATGGCGCATTCCTACTACGTCAAGGCCTTGTGGGACGCCGAGGCGCAGGTCTGGGTTTCGGAGACCGATATCCCCGGCCTAGTGATCGAAACCCATACGCTGGCGGAGTTCGAGGCCGCCTTCCAAGACCTCGCCCCCGAAATGCTGGCGATCAATGCAGGCATCCACAAACGTAGCGTCAGCTATACCTTCAGCGCCGAAGGTCATCACGAGCTGTCCGTCGCCTGATCAGAGGCGTTGGCTGATCCCCATCTGCTTCAGCACCTCGTTGGCGGTGTGACGGCTCTTTGATCTTGGGACCGTCACGGTACGCTGATTGATCGGGCTGAACCATTTTTCATGGCTGCCCTTACCGCCGTCCACTCGATAGCAGCCGTGGGCTCGCATGATCGGAACGAGGTCTTCGTAGAAGGTAGGCACGCCCATCCTCTGTATCCGCTCGCCAGTGTAGCTTCAGGGCTGATCCATCTCCAGAGCGGATGACGACGGATGGCCGACAAGCGCTCGCCTTACATCGGGCTCATCCTGAGCTTGTCGAGAGGTGCGAGGCTGCGGTGCGGCCCGGTGGACGCCTCGTCCTTCGACAGGCTCAGGATGAGGCGAATGCAGGCCTTTGCGCCTCAAGTCCCCCGCTTTGAAGGACTAGCTGTAGGCTCCAGCGAAGCTGAAAAGCCGCATCGCTGTCGCTGGATGCAATTGCACCTGATCTGGGTAAGGAGGACACCATGACCGAGGCCCTACTTCGTCTCGCCGCGTTCGGAGCGCCCGCCATGCTGGGCGTCCTCTCCGCGATCGTCGGTCGCAAGTCTGTCCAGGCGCTGCGCGAACAGCGACGACAGCGCCGTGACCCGCATCCTGAGCGGAGCGGTGTTTTCGCGAGTGAAGTAATAAGCCGCTAATAACGGTGCCAACAACTAGCTTTGCCATCCCCAGAACTAACAACTGACACAGGCCAGGCTAATTCATGCAGGATGAGAATTGAAAATGCTTGAAGCTAAACCAGAACCCCGCACCCGAGCCAAGAGGCCGCCGAGTGTGCGGACGGGTGGATCATGGTCGGCGCTGCGCTCGCGATCCTGACCACCCAACTTGCCGCTGTTCTCTTTGTCAGGCACTCGCCCGCATTGGTCGGCCTCATGCGCGGCGTCGGCGTTCTTGTGGTCATCCTTGGCGCCCAAGGGGGAAGATGATCGTTGCGGCTCGGAAGGCGAGAAAGGCCGGCGCCCTTGTCCGACCCAGAACCTGACGCCCGCACCCAAGCCGAAACGTTCCCGGACCTAGCTGCGAACTGGAGCGCATTGGGAGGTAAGGGGAATTTGACGAAAAGCTGAGGCGTATGGCCGTAAATAAGAACAAAGCGGCAACTTGGCCAATGTTGCGGACTCGAGAAAGGCGTATGAAGGTCATGCGGACGGATTGCGCCGGGGCGGCCCACCGGGGCTGACACGGTCGCGACGCCGCTCCCGTCATCGTTTCCCGATCGAGGAAACGTCTGCCCTGCCGCTCTCGCGCGGCTCACCCCATCGCGCCCCGGCCGCGCCGGAACCCCAACCGTGTGCCTTGAGCCTTGACCCAGGCCGGCTTGCGGTCGCGGGCGCGATCCCGACCTGCTCAGGAGGCGTGGATTGATGCCGACCAAGCCCGGCGTAATGCATCCTGGAAAGCTGAAATACGCGCCTCGCTATTGCGCGGAATTGGTGGACTTCATGGGACGCGGCTACAGCTTGACGGCCTTCGCCGGCGAGATCGGCACCACCCGGGCGAACCTTCTGACCTGGTGCGACAAGCACCGGCCGTTCGCCGTCGCCTTGGAGCGGGCCCAGGCGCGCCGGGCGCGCGTTCTGGAGGATCACCTGATCAACGCCAAGGGCCCCAGGGCCTTCGACTTGCAGATGGAGGCTCTCAGGACATCCGCCCCGGAGGACTGGCGGCGCGATGCGATGACTACAAGCAAGGCCCCGACTCGTGTCGCGCCCTCCATCGGCCTAGACCTGCCCGACAACGATCGCGACATTTAGGGAGATCAAAAGGGAGGTTTCGCCCCCGCGAAACTTCTGTGCTCTGGAAAGGGCAGGCCGATCGAGCCGGCCTACCCGATCAGTTTACCTTAGCTCTTCTTGCGCGCGCGCTTGGGGGCGGCGGCGGCTTCCTTGTCCTCTTCTTCGTCCTTCGACTCCTCGCCAGCCTCGATCAGGGCTTCGCCGAGCGCCTTGAGCTTGGCGCTGTTCTTCTCGTCCTTCTGCGAAATCTTGACCGTAGCTTCGCCCAGGCGATGGAGCAGGGCGTGGATACGGTCCACATGGGGACTGGACGACTCCACCTGCTTGCGAAGGGCGGCGAGATCGCGCTGGATGCCCTTTACGCCGGGAGCGTCGACGTCGGCGAGCGCGGTTTCCCAGTCTTCGATCAGATGGCTGCCGGTGTCGGGCTTGGCGCTGTCCAAGCCGCGATTGATCGCATTCGTGGTCGCAGCAAACTTTATGGCCATGAGTTTTTCCTTGATCACCCGATCCTGTACCGGTCGGCGGCGAGGCAACGTGCAGTCCGGGCGAAAGGTCCGCCGCCAAGCTTCAGTATTGGTCAGATAGGTCCGCACCCTCTGCTGACGTTGATTTGTGTTACCCCGCTTCTGACATACGAGTTGTTGTCTTTTGTTAGGGCCGGGGAAGGGGAGGGGTGATGGAGCATCGGTCGTCGCCGATCCTTTCGCCCCAGCCGGGGCCCCAGACGTGTTTCCTCGCCAGCCCCGCCGACATCGCCATCTATGGCGGGGCGGCGGGCGGGGGGAAGACCTGGGCGCTGCTGATGGAGCCGCTGCGCCACGTGCGCAATCCGGGCTTCGGCGCGGTGATCTTCCGCCGGACCACGGTGCAGGTGAAAAACGAAGGCGGCCTGTGGGACGAGAGCGAGGGTCTGTATCCGCGCCTCGGCGCCCGGGGCTTCCGCTCCCAGCTGGAGTGGCGGTTTCCCAGCGGCGCGAGCGTGCGCTTCGCCCATCTTGAGCACGACAAGACCGTCTATGACTGGCAGGGCGCCCAGGTGGCGTTGCTGGGCTTCGACGAGCTGACGCACTTTTCCAAGAAACAGTTCTGGTATCTGGTCAGCCGCAACCGATCGCTGTGCGGGGTGCGCCCCTATATCCGCGCCACCTGCAATCCGGATGCGGACAGCTGGGTCAAGGGCTTCATCGCCTGGTGGCTGGACGAGGCCACGGGGCTGCCGGTGCCCGAGCGCGCCGGGCGGCTGCGGTGGTTCGTGCGGGCCGACGATGTCCTGGTCTGGGCGGACGACCTCGGCGAGCTTTACGGGCGCTATCCGCATCTGCCGGCCAAGTCGGCGACCTTCGTGCCGGCCAGGCTTGCGGACAACGCGGCGCTGACCAACGCCGACCCTGGTTATCTCGCCAACCTGCTGGCCCTGCCGGCGGTGGAGCGAGGGCGGCTGCTGGACGGCAACTGGAAGGTGCGGGCAAGCGCGGGACTGCTGTTCCGCAGGCACTGGTGCCGGGTCGTGGAGGCGGCGCCCAAAGGCCTGCGCAAGGTGCGCGGCTGGGACCTCGCGGGTACGCCCAAGACCGCCCACAACGATCCCGACTGGACGTGTGGCGCCTTGATCGGGCGGAGCGACGGCGGGGCCTACTATGTGCTGGACCATGTGCGGCTCCAGGACACGCCGGGCGAGGTGGCGCGGCTGATCCGCCATACCGCCGAGCGCGACGGGACGGAGGTGGAGGTCTCGCTGCCCCAGGACCCCGGCCAGGCCGGCAAGGCCCAGTCCGCGGCGCTGATCCAGGCGCTGGACGGCTATGCGGTGCGCGCCACGCCGGAGAGCGGCGACAAGGCGACCCGCTTTGCGCCCTTCTCGGCCCAAGCCGAGGCGGGGGCGGTGCACGTGCTGCGGGCCGAGTGGAACGAGGGCTGGTTCGCCGCCCTGGAAGCCTTTCCCGAGGCCCGCCACGACGACGACGCCGACGCCACCTCCCGCGCCTTCAACGCCTTCCTCAGCCAGCGGCTGAACAGCGAGGGCTTCCTGGAGCTGCTGCGGCGGCAGACGTCGCACCCCTCCCCCTTGATGGGGGAGGGGCAGGGGTGGGGGTGTCAGCGGCGGCGCCTTGTCCTGCAGAGTCCGCGCTGTGCGCACCTCGTCCGTCAGCCGCAGCGCTGTCGCCCCCATCCCCTTCCCCCATCAAGCGGGAAGGAGAAGGAGTTTCCATGCCTCCACTTCCGGCGGCCTGCGCACGGCCTTCAGCTTCCGCTGAACGACGGCGGGCGGTGGCGCTCCACCTTCCAGCCGTAGCGGGGTCGATGTTCTCGCCGGGACGCCGATCGCGCCGGGCGACCCGCAGCCGGTGCGCGCCTTCGACTTCAACGTGGGCGTCAACACCGTCTCGACGCCCCGCGCCTCGGCCCCGTTCAGCTTCGCCGAGCTGCGCGGCTTCGCCAATGTGGAGCCGGTGCGGCTGGCCATCGAGACGGTGAAGGACCAGGTCGAGCGGCTGGACTGGAGCATCAAGCCCCGCCACGCCGCCAGCGCCGCCGCGGGCGAGCCGGAGGCGGCGCGGCTGATCGCGCGCTTCTTCGCCAAGCCCGACGGGGTGACGCCCTTCGCCACCTGGCTGCGCGCCTTGCTGGAGGACCTGCTGGTGCTCGACGCGCCGGCGGCGGAGAAGCGGCGGGACCGTTCGGGCAAGCTGGTGGGGCTCGACGTCATCCCCGGCGACACCATCAAGTTGCTGGTGGACGACACGGGGCGCCGCCCGATCGCGCCCCTGCCGGCCTTCCAGCAGCTCATCAAGGGCGTGGTCTGGGCGGAACTGAGCGGCGACGAGCTGCTCTACGCGCCCCGCAACCCGCGCCCGAACCACCTCTACGGCCTGTCGCCGGTGGAGCAGATCGTGGTGACGCTGAACACGGTGCTGCGCCGCCAGACCGCCCAGCTCGGCTATTTCACCGAGGGCAATGTTCCCTCGGGCCTGCTGAACGCGCCATCGAGCTGGGGACCAGACGCCATCCGCACCCTGCAGGACGCCTGGGACGCCCGGCTCTCGGGCGAGGCGGCGGTGAAGTCCAAGCTCTACTGGACGCCGGCGGAGACCAAGTACCAGCCCTTCAAGGACAGTCCGCTGAAGGACGACTTCGACGAGTGGCTGGCGCGCATCGTCTGCTACGCCTTTTCTTTGCCGCCGACGCCGTTCGTCAAGCAGATGAACCGCTCCACCGCCGACAGCGACAGCGCCCGCGCCCAGGCCGAAGGTGCGGAGCCCCGAAAGCTGTGGTGGAAACGCCTCGCCGACGACCTGATCGCGCGCGAGTTCGCTCGCCCGGACCTGGAGTGGAGCTGGTGCGACGAGACCGACGTCGATCCCATGGTCCAGGCTCAGATCGACGACCTGAACCTGCGCAACGGCTCGCTGACGCTGGACGAGGTGCGCGACCGCCGCGGCCTGCCGCCCATCCCCGCCGGCGACCAGCCCCGCATCTACACCGTCACCGGCGCCCAAACGCTCTGATGCGGCCGCGATCCTCCCCTGCTGGGGGAGGGGGACCCTGCGCAGCAGGGTGGTGGGGGCTGCGCCGCCCTCTCCAGGTTGGAGCCCCCTCAGTCGGCTTCGCCGACAGCTCCCCCAGGAGGGGAGCATCTGACAAGGAGCCTTCATGATCCTCTATGGCGAATTGACCAAGCTGGAGCTGCAGGACGACGGCACGCTGAAGGTGCATGGCGTGGCCTCCACGGGCTCCCGCGACAGCTCCGGCGAGGTGGTGTCGCCGGACGCCATGCGCGCGGCGCTGCCGGACTACATGGCCTATCCCGCCATCCGCGAGATGCACCAGCCCCGCGCTGCGGGCGCCGCGCTCTACGCCGACGTGGACGAGGAGGGGGCGACCCGCATCTGCGCCCATGTGGTCGATCCGGTCGCGGTGAAGAAGGTGCGCGCGGGCGTCTACAAGGGCCTGTCGATCGGCGGCAAGGTGCTGGGCCGCGACCCCGCCGACCCCACCCGCATCACCGCCATCCGCCTGGACGAGATCAGCCTGGTGGACCGCCCCTGCAACCCCGAGGCGGTGATCGACCTGTGGAAGGCTGCCCCGTCCGCGCCCACCAACGAAGCGGTGCGCGCCGAAGCCGAGGCGATGGCCAAGGCCGCCCACCGCCCGGGCCGCCGCAACGACTACGTGGCCGCGGCGCGGGCCAAGCTGACCGCGCAGGTTGCATCTTGCCATCCGCTCATCCCGGCGAATGCCGGGACCCAGATCGAAGGGCGCGCGGCGGATCGATCAACTGCAGACGAGGAGCGGCTCAAATCGGGATCTGCGGCGCCTTCCGATCTGGGTCCCAGCATTCGCCGGGATGAGCGGGGAGCGAGTGGCTTTAGCGACAATGACCAACTTCAAAAGCTGCACGCGGACCTCGCCACGGCCCGCGCTGAGATCGACCGGCTGGCGAAGGCCGGCGCGGAGATCGACGCCCTGAACAAGCGCCTCGCCGATCAGGCCGCCGAGATCGACCGGCTGAAGGCCATGCCCCTGCCGCCCCGCGCCGCCGCCTCACGCCTGGCCAAGGCCATCGACAAGACCCAGGACGGCGAGCCCCCGCTCGCCCCCGACGCCTTCGCCGAGGCGCTGGCCGCCCTGCCCGCCAACGAGCGCGCCCACCTGATCATGAAGGCGGCGCTCGCCCGTCCGATCGCGCTGTAAGTCTCCCTCCCCATCGAGGGGGAGGAAGCGCGCAATCATCACCCGCAACGCGGCTACCGCGAAGCGCCGCCCGCTCTCTATGGAGCGCGGAAAGGAGACCTCATGCCCAAGACCACCGCCGAACGTCTGCAGAAATCCATGTCCGACGCGCTCTCTTCGCCGAGCGAAGACATCGCCCGCGCCGTGCTCGCCGCCGCCGGGGCCGATCCCTCGACGCTGGAGAAGACCATCACCCAGGCCACCGGCCTGGTCGCCTACGACCTGCAGGCGCCGGCCAAGTCGCTCTATCCAGCCGCCACGCCCATCCGCAACCGCCTGCCGAGGGTGCAGGGTGGGACCGGCACGGCCACCAACTGGCGCCAGGTGAACAGCTTGGTCGGCTCGGGCTTCGACGCCATGGGCTGGGTGCCCGAGGGCCAGCGCGCCGGGTTCATGTCCTACTCCACGACCTCCAAGGCCGCCGCCTACGCCACCATCGGCGAGGAGGACACCGCCACCTTCGAGGCGATCAACGCGGCCCGCGGCTTCGACGACATCCAGGCCTCGATGGCCACGCGCCTGCTCACCAAGACCATGCTGAAGGAGGAGATGGCGCTGCTCGCCGGCAACGCCTCGCTCCAGCTCGGGGCGCCATCGGCGCCGCTTACCGGGGCGGCTGGGTCGGGAGCGACCCTCCCGGCGGCGACCTACTCCGTGGTCGTGGTGGCGCTGACCTTGGAAGGCTATCGCAACTCCAGCCTCGCCGGCGGCGTGGCCACCACCCGCACCATCGTGGGCGCCGACGCCAAGAGCTTTATCCTGAACGGCGGCGCCTCCAACCGCTCCGCCAACACCTCCCAGGCGGTGACGCTCGGCCAGGCGCTGCAGGCCGGCGTCGCCTCGGTGCAGGGGGCGGTCGCCTACGCTTGGTTCGTCGGTCCCGCGGGCTCGGAGACCCTGCAGGCCATCACCACCATCAACTCGCTCGCGCTCTCCGCGCCTCTCGTCGCCGGCCAGCAGCTCGCCACCTCGGTGGCGGCCGACTACTCCACCAACGGCGGAGCCTTCGACGGCCTTTTGACCACCGCGCTGAAGAGCGGCTCCAACGCCTACGTCAAGACGCTCGGCTCCGGCGCGCCGGGGGTGGGGACCAACCTCACCGGGTCCGGCCAGGGCTCGGTGGTGGAGATCGACGACATGCTGGCGGCGATGTGGGAGTCAGCACAGGTCTCGCCCAGCGTGCTCTATGTCAACAGCCGCCAGATGCGCGACATCTCCGCCAAGTGCCTGTCCAGCGCATCGGGTCCGTTGCTGCACTACTTCGCTCAGCCGAACGGCGGCGGTCAGGTCTCCGGCGGCGGGATCATCGAGTTCTACTACAACCCCTACCTGCTCGACGGCGGGGTGAAGATCCCGATCAAGATCCACCCCTATGTCCCGCCCGGCACGATTCTGGGCTGGTGTGAAGATCTGCCCGCCCAATACCAGAACAGCGACGTGCCCAACGTGGCCGAGGTGAAGTGCCGCCAGGACTACTACGCCATCGACTGGCCGATCACCACGCGCCAGCGCCAGAAAGGCGTCTATTGCGAAGAGGTGCTGGCCGTCTACGCCCCCTTCGCCATGGGCGTGATCACCAATATCGCGGCGGGGTGATCGCGCTTCTTGCTCCCCCTTGAGGGGAGGGTCGGGGTGGGGGTGCAGCGCCGCCGTCGAAAGCGGGTTCGCCGCGCCTCCAGCTCTCTTCCGGCTTCGTCTTCGTCTGCGCACGCACCCCACCCCGACCCTCCCCCTCGAGGGGAGGGAGGAGACCCCCCATGGCCGACGGCGATCTCACCACCCTCGACAACGTCAAGGCCTGGCTGCCGGATATGGCCCAGGTCACCACCAGCGACGCGTTGCTGGCGCGCCTGATCACCGCCGCGTCCCAGGCGGTGTGCGTCTATACCGGGCGCGCCGGATTTGGCCTGCAGGACTACGGCGAGGTCTATGACGGGGCGGGTAGGTCGAGCCTGACGCTGCGCCAATGGCCGGCGGTGCAGGTCGACGCGGTGAGCTTCGCTGACGGCTCCGCGCCGTCCGCCTTCACCCTGGAGCCGACCGTCGCCGGCGGCGGGGCGCAGCGGCTGACGCTCGGCCTCGGCGTCTTCCCCCGGGGCGTCTCCAACGTCACGGTCAGCTACACCGCCGGCTATCTCGCCACGCCCCCCGATGTGGAGCAGGCGGTGATCGAGCTGGTGGGCGAGCGGTTCCGGGCTCGTGATCGGATCGGGCTGAGCGCCAAGACGCTGGGCGGCCAGGAGACCACCGCCTTCGCCACCAAGGCCTTCAACGACACCATCTCTGTCCTGCTGGCGCCCTACCGCCGGGTGATCCCGTGGTGAGCGGGGCGGGGGACGCGCTGGCGGAGCTGATGGGCGGGGCGAGGCGGGCTTTGGGAGAGATGCAGATGCAGACGGACTGCGTGCTTCGAGACGCGGCGTCTCCGACACCGCTCCTCAGCATGACGAAAGACTTGATGATGTTGGATAGCGTTCTCAACCGTCGTCATGCTGAGGAGCCCGAAGGGCGTCTCGAAGCACGCACAGGGTCAAGACGGGCTGCGCCATGACCCTCGCCCGGGACCCCATCTTCCAGGCGCTGTTCGCCCTGGCGAGCGCGGCGACATGGGGCGATCCCGCTACGGGCTTCGCCTATGCCGCCCGCCGGGTGCGCCTGTTCGACGACCTGCCGGCGACGCCCGCGCTCTGCCAGGCCGAGCATGAGGAGGAGGTGGCGCAGGTCGCCGGCCAACCGCCTCGCCGTATCCTGTCGGCGGCCTGGGTGGTGCATCACTCGGCCGGCGATCCGGACGCGATCCCGGCCTCCACCCACAACGCCATCCTGGACGCCCTCGACGCGGCGCTGGCGCCCGACGGGCCGGACGGCTGCTGCACGCTGGGCGGCCTGGTCGCCCACGCCTGGATCGAGGGCAAGGTGTTCAAGGACCCCGGCGACCTCGACGGCCGGGCGTTGATGATCGTGCCGGTGCGGATGCTGGTTCCGTAAACCCCTCCCCTTGCGGGAGAGGGAGGGGCCCGCGTGTCGAAGACACGTGGGAGGGTGAGGGGTCGCCCCGCCCCATCAGCCGTCAGCCTTAGCGCGACCCCTCATCCTTTCCACGCTGCTGCGCAGCGTGGGTCCCTTCCTTCTCCCGCAAGGGGAGAAGGAGCCCCAACGCTTCACTGGAAGGAAATCCCATGCAATCCGCCTTTGGCGCCGGCTTCCTTTGGGGAACGCCGGTGAACGGCGCGCCCGTGATGTTCGCGGCGCTGCAGTCCTGTTCGATGGACGTCAGCTTCGACCAGAAGATGATGTACGGCCAGTCCTCGTTCGCGCTGGAGATGGCGCGGGGCAAGGGCAAGATCGACTTCAAGGCCGCCGTGGGCCGCATCGATCCGGTGCTGTTCAACTCGATCTTCTGGGGCCAGAGCCTGAGCGTCGGCCAGGTCCGGACGGTGGTGGGCGAGGTCGCCACCCCGAACGAGGCCGGCGGCGTGGGGACCTATGTCGTCGCCAACGGTTCGGCCTTTCGGGTCGACCTCGGCGTCTATGACAACGCCCATGGCCGGTTCCTGACCCGCATCGCCTCGGGCCAGCCTGCCGAGGGTCAGTACGCGGTGAACACCGCCAACGGGACATACACGTTCAGCTCAGCCGACGTCTCCGCGAACCTGAAGGTCTATTACAGCTACGGCTCGGCGGCGACGGGTTCAACCATGGTTGTGACCAACCCGGTCATGGATGCAGGGCCGATCTTCCGCGCCGACCTGGTGCAGAGCTATCGCGGCAAGCAGTCGGTGCTGACCGCCTGGGCCTGCCAGTCGTTCAAGCTGTCCATGCCGCTGAAGCAGGACGATTTCACCCTGCCGGAGATCAGCTTCTCGGCCATGGACGACGGTACGGGCTCGGTGCTCAGCCACGCCGTGGACGCGACCTGATGGCGGAGCTGACCCTGGGCGGCCAAACCTACGCCATCGCGCCCTTCAAGCTGCGCGAGCTGCGCCGAGCCGCGCCCTACATCGACCGGCTGAGCGCGCGCGCAGGTCAGCTGGAGAGCGTGGAGGCGGTGGCGGAGACCGCGGCCGACATGCTGGCGGTGCTGGCGGCGGGCGTAGCGGAGACCTCGCTGGAAGACCTGCAAGCCCAGGCCTCGCTCGCCGACCTCGACGGCCTGCGCAGCGCCTTCGATCAGGTGATGGCGGAGGCGGGGCTGAAGCGTCCCGAACACCCCTCGGGGGAAGATCAGGGGACGCCGCCGCCCGTCCCCTGATTGCACAGCTCGATGCGATCCTGGCGGAACTGGTGGCCGCGGGTTGCGGCGACTGGGACCGGATCGAGGCGCTGTGGCCCCTGTCGCGCTACCACGCGCTGCAGGCGCACTGGAGCCGCTGCGGGCCGCCCGCCCACGTCTCCCTCGCCGCCCTGGCTGGGTTCCGGCCGTTTTCGCCTGTGGAGCGGATCGACGATCCCGACGTGCTGGCGGCCCGGCTACGCGCCATGGGGGTGCTGGCGTGATCCCGCGGCCCATTTTCCCTCCCCATCGAGGGGAGGGTCAGGTTTGGGGGCGTGTCCGGAGAGGGCGCGGCGGTTGAGGCGACCCCCACCCCGACCCTCCCCTCAAGGGGGAGGGGGAAGGACGTTTGAGAGGAGGCGGTTTCATGTCCAGCGACGTCCAGGTCAGCTTCACCGCCGACGCCTCCGCGCTGCAGGCGACGCTCGGCGTCACGCAAGACGCGGTGGCCCAGCTGCAGGCGTCCTTCGCCGACACCTCCGCGATCAGCGGATGGTCGACCGCGGTCGGCGCCTCGGCGCAGACGGCGGCTTCGGCGGTGAGTGCGGCGGCGCAGACTATCCAGACCGGGCTGACCATCCGGCTCGATCCCATCGGGGCGAGCGCGGCGCGGCTGTTCTCGGGCCTGGTCAGCGGCAGCGACACCTTCGGCCAGGCGTTTGCGCGCATGGGCGATCAGCTGCTGTCCCGCTTCGTCGGCTGGGCGGCGGAGATGGCGGAGCGCTGGGCGGTGAGCGAGCTGACCCAGACCGCCGCCTCCAGCGCCGGCGAGGCGGCCCGCACGGCCGTGGCGGTCTCGGCCCAGGCGACGGGCATGGCGGCGTCGGGCGCCCAAGCCCTGGCCGACATCGGCAATTCCGGTGCGCGGGCGGCGGCCGGGGCCTATGCGGCGGTGGCGTCCGTGCCGGTGGTCGGCCCGGTGCTGGCCCCGGCGGCGGCGGCCACGGCGCTCGCGGCGGTGCTGGAGTTCGGCGGCCAGGTGTTCTCGGCTGCCGGCGGCTGGGGCCAGGTGCCCTATGACGGGGCGCTCACCAGCCTGCACAAGGACGAGATGGTGCTGCCGTCCTCCCTAGCCTCGCCGCTCCGCACCGCCATCGGCGGCTGGAGCGCGGGCGAGCAGGGGCCGCCCGGCCTGCCTGGAGCGCGGGCGAGCGGCGGCGGCGACACCCACCACCACTGGAACATCTCGGCGCTCGACGCCGCGAGCTTCGCGCGGATGGCGCGGTCCAACCCGGACGCCATCACCGGCGCCCTGACCTCGGCGGCGCAGAGGCTGACCCTGACACCCGATCGTCTGGGGGCGGGGCGGCTCGGCGGGGGAGGGCGCGCACGATGAGCAGCAGCTATCCCTACCTGCCGATGCGCTGGCTGGTGACCACGCCGGACCTCGCCGACGACCCCGACGTCTTCCCGCGCCTGCCCGGCCAGGGGTTCGCGGCGGAGAAGACGCCGGTCTGGTCCACCACCGTCCGCACCACCGCCAGCGGCCGTCAGGTGCGCGCCAGCCAGTGCGCGACGCCGACGTGGCGCTTCAAGGTCGCCTACGAGTTCATCCGCGACCGGATCACAAGTGCGGAGCTGGCCAAGCTCTACGGCTTCTTCAACACCCGCCAGGGCCAGCTCGGCTCGTTCTACTATTACGACCCGGGCGACAACCTGGTCACCGGCCAGCAGGTGGCGATCGCCGACGGGACCGCCACCACCTACCAGCTCACCCGGACCGTCTCGGCCGGCACGCCCTTCGCCTTCGTGGAGCCGGTCTATGTGCTGAACGGCGCGCCCAGCGTCACCGTCGGCGGCGCCCCGGCACAGGGCTTTGGGATCGGCGAGTACGGCCGGATCGTCTTCGCTGCGCCGCCGCCAGAGGGGGCCGCGATCGTCTGGTCGGGATCATTCCTGTTCTGGTGCCGCTTCTCCCAGGACACCGTCTCCCCCGCCCAGATGGTCCAGAGCCTGTGGAGCCTGGACGGCCTCAGCTTCGAGAGCGTGAAGCCATGAAGACGGCCTCGACCGCGCTGACCGACTTCCTGCTGACCAACAATGCCTGCGTGCAAGCCGACCTCTACACCTTCACCCTGGCGGGCGGCGCGGACGTACTGCGCTACGCCAGCACCGACATCGCGATCAGCGCCGACGGCGTCCCATTCGGTCTCGGCCCGCTGTGCGAGGACGCGGGCGTGAACGCCCAGCGCGGCGTGCATGTGGCGACCGTCGACATCACGCTCTACGCCGACGAGCGCCACACGGTGAACGGCAAGCCGTTCCTGGACTTCGTGGAGGACTACGGCCTGGACGGCGCAGGCGTGACGATCGAGCGCGCCTTCGCGGCCAACTTCGCCGACATGGCGGCCAAGGGGCCGGTTGGGACCTACATCCGCTTCGCCGGCCGGGTGGCCGAGGCCCAGGCGCTGGGCGCCACCCAGGTGGTGGTGCAGGCGGCGTCGTGGCTTGACCTTCTGTCCACCAACCTGCCCGCCGACACCTACCAGACCTCGTGTCTGAACACGCTGGGCGACCCGCGCTGCGGGGTGGCTCTGGCGAGCTACGCGATGGCCGGCGTGGTCAGCGCGGGCGTCGACGCCACGACCTTCGCCACGGCGCTGACCCAGCCGGCGGGCTGGTTCTCGCTCGGCAAGGTGGCGTTCACCGGCGGGGCCAACGCCGGCGCGACGGTGACGGTGAAGAGCTTCGACGGGGCGGGGACCTTCCAGCTGGTGGCGCCGCTGCAAAGCCTCCCCGCAGCTGGCGACGCATTCGTGGCCTATCCGGGGTGCGCGCTGTCGATGGCTGACTGCTCGGCCAAGTTCGCCAACCTGGCCCGCTTCCGCGGCCAGCCCTTCATCCCCGCGCCCTCCACTGGCCTGCCCACATGAGCGGCGTGATCCGCGAGCATGTGGTGGCCGAGGCGCTGAGCTGGCTCGGCACCCCCTACGCCCACCGCCAGCGCCTGAAAGGCGTCGGCGTCGACTGCGCCCAGCTGCCGATCGCCGTCTATGCGGCGGCGGGGCTGATCGCGGGCGACGAGGTCGGCGCCTACGCCAGCCAGTGGCACCTGCATCGGGGCGAGGAGCTGTATGTCGGCTACGTCCAGGCGCTCGGCGGCCGCGAGATCGCGCAGGGCGAGGCTGGGCCGGGCGACCTCGCGCTCTGGCGCTACGGCCGCACCTTCAGCCACGGGGCGATCCTGACCGGGGAGGGCGGCCGGGTGGTCCACGCCTGCCGGGGCTTGGGCGTCGTGCTCGGCGACATGGATGCAGACGAGGAGCTGCGCAGCCGGCCCTGCAGGTCGTTCACGCTCCTTCCCCCGCTCCCTTGACGGGAGAGGGGGTGATCCGCGGGTCGCAGACCCGTGGGAGTGAAGGTGATCCGCCGCCGCGACCTGCGCCCGCGCACAACGCCTTCCCGCAGCTGCGGCTGTTCACCCCCACCCCGACCCTCCCCCGTCGAGGGGGAGGGAGAAGATGGAAGGAGCGCTGAGACATGGGCGCCAAGTCCGCCTCCACCGTCGCCAACCGCTATGTCGGCGTGCAGGTGCAGCAGAGCGTCAAGGGCGCCGTGATCCCCAAGGGCTGGGGCACGTTCCGGGCGTCCTGCAACCTGCTCGACTATCTCGACTTCAAGTCGATCGCCAAGTCTTCGAGCGCCGGCGGCAAGGGCGGCGGCGGGTCCACCAAGAGCTACGCCTACAGCGCCAGCGTGGTGCTGGGCGTCTGCTCCGGTTCTGTAGCCGGGGTGCGCACGATCTGGCGTGACCAGTCGGTCTATACCGACGGCGCGACCACCGCGCTGGCGCAGGCCGGGCTGAGCCTCGTTCCAGGCGCGATCGGCCAGGCGCCCTGGAGCTATCTGCAAGGCGCGCACGCCGATCACGCGATCGGCTATTCCGGGATCGCCTACGTCTGCGCGGCCAACTATGCGCTGAACGCCTCGGCGACGGTGGCCAACCACGCCTTCGAGGTGCAGTCCTCGATTCGCCAGGTCACCCCCGGCGGTCAGACCCTGGACGACGCCAACCCCGCCGACATCGTGACCGACCTGCTCGCCGGCGTGCCGCAGTGGCCGGCGGCGGCGCTGGCGGATCTCGGCGACTATCGCGCCTACTGCCTCGCCGCCGGTCTGTTGCTGTCGCCGTGCCTGGACGCCCAGCGTAGCGGCGCCGACGTGCTGGGCGACATCCTGACCGCCTCGAACGCCGACTGTGTGTGGTCGGACGGGGTGCTGAAGATCGTGCCCTACGGCGACACGGCGGTCAGCACCTATGGCGCCAGCTGGTCGCCTGACCTCGATCCGCTCTACGACCTCACCGACGACGACTTCCTGAGCGCTCCCGGCGAGGACCCGGTCCAGCGGGAGGTGACCCGCGGCGCCGACGCCTACAACGCGGTGGAGGTGGAGTTCCTCGACCGCACCCAGGCCTACGCCAGCGACATCGCGCCCGCGCGCGATCAGGCCAATATCGACGCCTATGGCTTGAGGAAGCAGGACCCGGTCTCGCTGCACGCCATCTGCGACGCCGGTGTAGCCGCGCATGTGGCGCAACTGCGGGTGCAGCGCGCCTGCCACGTGCGGCGGACCTACAGCTTCCGGCTGGACCACCGCTACGGCCTGCTCGATCCCATGGATCTGGTGACCCTGACCAGTGGGCGGCTGGACCGGGTGCTGGTGCGCCTGACCCAGGTGAAGGAGGAGGCGGACGGCGCGATCTCTTGCATCGCCGAGGAGATGCTCGTCGGCGCCGCCCACGCCGCGCTCTACACGCGCCAGGCCGCCGGCGGCTACGTCTCCAACTTCGCGGCCGATCCCGGGCCGGTGTCGCCGCCGATCCTGATCAACCCGCCGGTCGGCTACGTGGCCGCAACCGTCGCCTCCGTGTCGGCCGGGACGGGCGGGGTGAACGTCGCTTCTGCGGGGTTCGAGGCCTGGGCGGCGGTGGCCGGCGTGGGACCCGATTGGGGCGGGTGCGAAGTCTGGGCCTCGTTCGATGACCTCAGCTACCAGAAGCTCGGCGAGGTGCAGGGGCGCGCCCGCTACGGCGTGTCCACCGCAGACTTTTCCGCGGGCGCCGATCCGGACGCCGCCCACGCCCTGACGCTCGATCTCTCCACCAGCCTGGGCCAGCTCGACCCTGCGACCCAGGCGGACGCCGACGGCGGCGCGACCCTGGCGGTGATCGGGGGCGAGATGATCGCCTGGCGCGACGCGACGCTGACGGGGCCGCACGCCTACCGCCTGGACGGCTATATCCGGCGGGGGCTCTACGGCACGCCGATCGCCGACCACCCGGCGGGCGCGGAGTTCGTGCGCATCGACGAGGACGTGTTCCGCTACGCCTACGACGCGCTGCAGGCCGGCAAGACGCTGTATCTGAAGTTCCCGAGCTTCAACCTCTATGGCGAGGGGCTGCAGGGACTGAACGAGGCGGTGGCCTACCAGATGCCGCTGACCCCCAACACTTCGGCCGCCTTCGTCGAGGTGCAGGCGCAGAGCATCGTCGGCCAGGGCGCCCTGGCCACCCTCGACGCCGCCGACACCGCCCAGATCGCGCCCAACGCCATCACCTATGGCGCGACGCTCGACGCCAGCCCCACCGTCACCCTGACCAAGGGCGCGGCCTATGTGCAGGTGGGCGAGCTGATCTACCAGCCGAGCGGCGGGCGGCTGAAGCTCGACATCCTGGTGGTGCTCGGCAACCCCAACAGCGGCGATGCGGGGGTGGCTCTGTCGGTGCGGCGCGGCGGGGTGGAGATCGACAACTTCCCGCTGATCGCGCGCGAAAGCTTCGAGACGCCCTGGACGCCCTTCACCTTCGACGACGACGCGCCCACGGGCCTCGACGCCGACTACACGCTCTGGGCGCAGATCCCCAACGCGCCGGGGGCGGACAGCTGCACGGTCGGCCGGGTGCGGATCGCGGTGGAGGAGTTCAAGCGATGAGCGAGACCCCCGATGCTCACAAGCGGATGCGCGTGGCGATCTACGCCGCCGACGGCACGGTGCGCGGCCTGATGAGCGCGTCCCTCGCCACCATCACGGCCAACACCCCCCCCGGCGGGAGCTGGCGCGAGCTGCCCGCCTCGGTGCGGCGGGTGGCGGACGTGCGGCGGGTCGACCCACGCTCTGTCGAGCGGACCCCCTCAGTCGGCTCCGCCGCCAGCTCTCCCAAAGGGGGAGCATCTTGAGCGACAGCGTTTGCGGCTGCTGATCCTCCCCCGCTGGGGGAGGGGGACCCCGCGCAGCGGGGTGGAGGGGGCCTGCCACCCCCATGATCTCAGGAGACTCCCATGCAGTACATGGAGTTCTACGCCGTGCGCCACGACACTGGCGCCGTGCTGCCCAACGCCACGCTGCAGGCCTTCCTGGCCGGGGGCGCGACGCCGCTGACCATCTTCGACGAGGCGGGCCGGCCGGTGGGGACCGAGGTCTTCGCCGACGGCCTGGGCCGGCTTGGCGTCGCCCTGCCGTTCGGGGCCTACGACCTGCAGATCTCCTCGCCGGCCTATGCGCCGCCGAAGATCAGCGGGATCGGTTTTGGGGATGCGATGTCGGCGGGGCTGTTCACCCAGCTCGGATCGGTCAGCGTGCCGGCCGGCGTGTCCCTGCTCCAGACCACGGGCTATGCGCGCACAGGCCTCGGCGCCGCGCGCTACGCCGTCAGCGCGAATACCGGCGCTATGCCCTGGCGGGTGCAGACCGCCGACGGCCGCTGGTTCGAGCTGGCGGAGCCGGCGGCGGACGTCGCCATGTTCGGCGCCGTCGGCGACGGCGTGGTCGACGACACCGCAGCGTTGAACGCCAACATCGCCTATCTCGGCCAGCCCTTGAACGGCTCCAACGCCCACGGCGGCGGGATCGTGCGGCTGCGGCGCAACATGGTGCTGCGCATCACCAGCCCGGTCTATCTGAACCCCTTCACCGTGATCGAGGGCGACCTCGGAACCGGCGGCTTCTTCGAGGACTTTGCGCCGGGGGAGGGCAGCGGCTCGGGTATCCTCGCCGACTTCGACCTTCCGGCCGGCGGCGCGATCGAGGCGGTGGGCTTCGTCACCGCCACCGGCCAGCGCATCACGCCCACCACCTATGTCCGCGGCGCCGACGTGGACGCGGGGACCTACACCCACCTGACCGGCTGCGGCCTGCGCAACCTCTTTATCCGCTCCACCCGCGCCACCGCCTTCTGCCCCATTCGCTTCGTGGGCGCGCCGCAGTGGGTGCTGGAGAACGTGACGGTGCAGGGGTTCTGGAACGGCCCCATCGCCAACGCGTCGTGGGCCGGGCGCATCCCCAGCCTGTTCAGCCGCTGCCTCTATACGGGGCTGATCCTGGACCAGGATTCCAACGGCTGCAGCCTGGGGGCGCTGTATCTGTCGGGCGATCTGGCCGGCGCGCCGGCCACGCCGACGCCCGCCGCCTGCGCCTTCCCGAACTGGCCGAGCTTCGGGTTGAGCGATCCCAACACCCAGCCACCCAACGCCAACCTCATGCGCACCGGCCTGTGCGTCTTCGCAGGCGATCCGGTCTCGGCCGCCAGCCTGATCCTGGAGAACTGGAACGTCGCCGCCACCGTCTATTCGTCCGGCCTTTCGGCGGCGGTGTTCGAGTGCGAGGCCATCTCCGATCACGTGCTGAGCGCCTACGCCTCGCGCGTCACCGTGGACAACCTGTTCGCCTACACGCCGGAGACGCCGCTAGTTTACGCGGGCGTCGGCGCGGACGTGAACCTCGGCGTGCCCGAATGGGTGGCGGGCTTCTTCAGCGCACCCGTCGCCTTCTGGTCCGCCTATGCCGGCAGCCTGACGATGCAAGGCGGGCGCAGCGCCGCCTACCCGTACGCCAACGACGTGGTGACCTGGCCGGCGTTCGAGCTGCAGCCCTATAACGACCTCTACATCGATGCGGTGGCGGGAAACGACGCGGTGATCGGCTGCGCGAGCTCGGCGCCGCTGAAGACGATCAACACCGCCCTGACGCGGCTGCGGCCCGACAAGCTGAACCGCATCTTCCTGACCCAGGGCCAGACCCACGCCACAGGCGCCTCGACGATCCTGGAGACCCTGACGGTCACCGACTGCCGCCTGGAGTTGCATGGCTTCAGCCTGGGCTCCACACCCGCCGCGCGGCCGGTGCTGGAGTGCTCGGTGGACGGGGGAAACGTGCACACCAACGGGTTGATCCTGACCCGCTCGTCCCTGCTGTTCCAGGACGTGGACCTGAACGTCCTGATGTGTACCGGAAACCCTGAGGGCTACAACGCCGGCTTCTACATTCAAGGGACCTGCGACCTGCGCTTCGCCGGCGCCTCGCGCGTACAGATCCAGAGCGGCCAGGTGGGCGTGGGCCTGTTCCAGCCCTGGTACGGCCGCTCGGGCCTGCTGACCTGGAGCCTGGAGGACACCGCCTCCATCGCCCGCCACCCCGCCGCCACCGCCTCCGGCTGGCTCGGCGTCTCCGCCTACCAGGGCATGGGACGGATGGGCGTGGTGGCGGGCTCGATCAACTCCGCCGCCTCGCCTCCCATCGAGGCCGGCATCCACGCCAACGGCTACACCGGCGCATCGTACGGCGCGGTGAGCCAGGCCTGATCCTCCTCTCCCGCAGGGGGAGAGGGGTTCAGATCGCAGCTCGAACGAGGAACAATCCATGAATCTGATCTTGCCGGCGGTCATAGCGCTTAGCCTGCTTGGGGCAGGCGCAGCCCTCGCCCAGACGCCCCAGCCGCTGGGCGCCGCGACCACCCACGTCCCGGCCCAGCCCTCCTCTGTGGTGCTGGCGGACGGGTCGGTGGTGGGGGCGGCCAACCCGCTGCCGACGCGGGACCTGAACGGCGCGCCCGTCGCCGGCTTCATTCCCATCCCGGCGCTGGGCGTCAGCGTCACGGCCGGGCGGGGGATCGCGGCGGTGTGCAGCGCGGGCGGGCAGGCGAGCTTCGTGGCGCCCGACGGCTCGACGCTCAGCGTGCCGCTGAACGCCGGCTTCAACCAGTTCGGCTTCGCGGTGGTGCAGGTTCAGGCCGGCGCCACTGCGAACTGCACCTACACCAACCTGAAGTGAGGCGCGCACCATGCTCACCCCCGTCCTTGCGAGCCCACCCGTCTTCATCACCCCCATCCTCGGCCAGGTCGCGGCGGCGGGCGCCAACACCGCGCTGATCCAGCAGGCCCTGTCGCGCGGCGGCCGGGTGGACGTGCGCGGGCAGGGCGTCGCCTATCTGAGCGCCACCCTGGTGATCGGCGACGCCACCGAGCTGACCCTGGAGGCCGGCCTGACCCTGCGTCAGGCGCCCAACACCAACCGTTCCCTGCTGCGCACCGCCGCCTCGCTGGCGACGGCTGCGCCGGTGAGCCTGAGCTGGACCTCGGGCCGGCTCTGCACCGTGGCCTGGCCCGCGCACGGGCTGGTCGCTGGGCAGTCGGTGTGGCTGCAGGGCGCGGCCGCCGCGGCGTCTCAGACGCCCTATCTCGGCGTCTTTCCGGTCGTCTCGGTCACCGACGCCAACACCTTGGTGGTGCGGCTGCGCCGGCCGCCGACCGCTGCGCCCACCCTGACAGTCACCGCGGTGAAGGCCAATCAGGGCGTCACGGTCCAGGGCGGCGGCCTGTGGGACTACGACTTCGCCAACAACCCCGTCCCGATCAACGTGGACACCCAGGCGCTGGTCATGGTCGGCGTCGACGGCCTGCTCGCCGACGTGCACGTGCAGAACGCGTTCAAGTATTGCCTGACGCTGAGCGCTGTCGCCAACTGGAAGGCGGGGCTGCAGACGTCGGCCACCCACTCCGACGGGGTGAAGGTCTATGGCCCGGCCTTTGACGGCGAGGTGTTGCGGCTGGCCGGCGCGCCGGGGGACGACTTCATCTCCTTCCAGCCCAAGGAGGCCGCGGGCTTCCTGCAGTATCCGCTGTCCGAAGGCGACATCGTCGGCGTCCGGGGCGGGAACCTGCAGCAGAGCGGCCAGTCCGGCGCCGACACGGTGGGGACGCTCACCTTCTACGCCCACAACATCTATGCGCTGGACGACCTCGAGATCGCAGGCGTGCGCGGCGAGAACGGCTATCGCGCGGTGAACCTGCGCAACAGTTCCGACCAGAGCGCGGGCCAGTTCGGGCGGATCAAGGTCAGCGGCGTCTCCTGCCGCGCGCTCTACCCTGTTTATGCCGACGCCTCGGTCAGCGGCGCTACGCTCACCGGCGACCGGCTGGAACTGTACTTGGAGAACACCCAGGCCAACGGCGACACCACCAACAACCTCTATCAGGAGCACGTCCACATCGGCGGCAGCGTTAGCGTCAAGACGCTGCGCATCGGGCTGAAGCTCACCGACCCGGCCTACGGCGCTGTGACGACCTCCTATGCGGTGAACATGGGCGGCAGCGCCAAGCAGCTAGTGCTGGACGAGGGCCACTTCGCCTGCGCCGCCAACGCCCGCTTCCTGAATATCGGCAATTCCAGCCAGCAGATCACCGTGGACCAGGTGGTGTTCCGCGGCGGCTACTACGCCTGCGCGCATTTGGTTGACCCCGGCGGCGTCTCCTCGGCCAATTTCGCCAACACGCCCGAGATCGCGCTGGAGCGCACCCGGATGGAGGGGACGGGCAGTACCGCCATCGTCGGCCTGTATGGCGCGGCCAACGTCAGCTTCCAGGGCGCGGTGCTGAACAACTGCAACCTCGGCCTGCTGCGCGCCAACGGCTCCTACGCCTGCACGGTGCGCTCGGTGGGGACGCGCCTGCTGGGCTCCAGCGTCTGGATCACCGCTCCCACCGGATCGCCGAGCTTCACGGTGCAGTCGGAGGAGGTGCAGACCGACGTGACCGCCGCCTTCATCGCCCGGGTGAACGGCGCCCGCCTGTGGAACACCAACACCGCCGCGGGCTCCCTCGGCCAGGCGGGCGTGGTGGACTGCTCCGGGACGGCCAGCGGCTCCTGGAAGCTGCGCGCCCAGCCCAGCCAGACCTACTGAGGGCCTGAACCATGAAGAGTTTTCTGGCGCCCCGCGCGTGGCTTGCGGCTTGCGTGATCGCACTGGTGGCGGCGAGCGAGGCGGCGCTGTTCGCGGGGCTGGCCAAGTCGGAGGTCCGCGACATCGTCAACGTCGTGGTCGGGGTCGTGATCGCCAAGTTCGGCACCGTCTACGACTACTACTTCGGCAGCGCCAAGCCGCCGGCGGACTGAGTTCTTTTCCCTCTCCCTTGAGGGGAGGGCCAGGGTGGGGGGACGTGTCCACCGCCGCGCCCTAACCGGACACGGCCCCCACCCCGACCCTCCCCTCAAGGGAGAGGGAGCATCGCGACCTACCCCCGCCGCCTCCTGCCGACACGCAGGGGGCGGCTTTTTTCGTTTTGGAGACCTGCGAGATGAGCTGGATGGACCTGATCGGCTGCGGCGCGGTGATCGCCCCCGCCGCCTTCTGCTGCGTGCTGACCCTGCTGGGCGCCTTCGAGGAGCCCCGGCTATGACCACGCCTGAGCTGAAGGACGACCTGATCGCGGACGAGGGCCTGCGCGAGCACGCCTATGCCGACGCCGGCGGGGTCTGGACCATCGGCGTCGGCCATACCGGGGCGGAGGTCCGCCGCGGTATGGTCTGGACCCGGGAGGCCTGCCTGCTGGCCCTGGCCCACGACGTCGCCCGGGTCGAGGCGGGGCTGGACGCCCATCTGCCCTGGTGGCGGCGTCTTCGCCCTGAGCGCCAGGATGTGCTGGCCAATATGGGCTTCAACCTCGGCGTGGAGGGGCTGCTGGACTTTCGCCACACCCTGGAGGCGGTGCGGGCCGCCGACTACGCCGCCGCCTCAGCCCACATGCTCTCCAGCGAACCCTGGCGCTCGCAGGTGGGCGCCCGGGCCGAGCGGCTGGCGGCCCAGATGCTGACCGGTGTGCGCACAGGTGCGCGCGCCTGTGCGAAAGGGGAGGGCGCGCCATGACCAGCGCAGCCTGGACGGCGGCGAGTTCGGCCGCGGGCGTGGTGGGCGTGTTCATCGTGCTCGTGCGCCACATGCTGGCCAGCGCCCGGGAGCAGGGCGCCCGGGACGAGCGCGAGCGTCAGACCACCACCCGCATCGACAAGCTGGAATGCCGGGTGGAGGCCCTGGCCACCATCGAGAAGCACATCGCAGGCCTCGATGCGACGGTGTCCGGCTGGGACAAGCGGTTCGAGAGTCTGGAGGACATGGTCCGCGACGGTTTCGACAAGTTTGACCACCTGCTGCGTCCGGTGCTCAAGATCGCCGCGCCGGGTCGGCGCGCCACGAGCGGTCGATCGGCCGCGGAAACCTGAACCGCCCTATTGTCCGCGGTTGTGGCGGGTGGGGGCGACGTAGGCCTGGACGCTGTCAATCCGGTGGCGGCGACCGCGCTTGCGCTGCGGCTCCCTATGGCGGCGGCCGAGCATCAGCCCGTGGCTGAGCGAGACGGCGAACCACAGCGCCAGGAAAACCAGCGCCTGGCGGAACAGCAGCCAGAAGACAAAGCCGCCCGCGCTGTCGGACCCCCAGCTGCGCCAGAGCAGCCAAGCGTCGAGAAGCGTGCAGGGACCCCAGAAGGCCAGCACCGCGAGCTGAAGGAACAGACGCACCCGACGATCCGAGCGCGGCGTGTCCGAAGCGGCTTCGACGTCATAGAAGCTGTGCACGCCTGTCCCCCATGCTCCGCGCCCAACGCCTTGCGTCCTGACTAGCCGATCGGGCTTAAGGGCGGGTAAAAGCCGGACGGAGGGAGACGACCATGGCCCGTGCCGAAGACCGCGACGCAAAGCTCGCCGCAGCGCTGCGCGCCAACCTGCGCCGCCGCAAGGCCGCCGCCTCCGCCCCGGCCCGGACAGGGTCGCCCGGGACGCCGGGGCCAAGCGCCGAAAACGAGGATCCCGAGCCGTCGGACTGAGGCCTCAGGCCGACGCGCCTTGGCGCAGGGGCATGGAAAGGCCTATATCCCATGTTCAGGTGGTTTAGTGGGGCGTCGGTCCTGCGTTCGGAGAAGATGTCATGGGCGGCCTCAGTCCTATCCACTGGCTAATCGTGCTGGGCGTCGGCGCGGTGGTGTTCGGCGGCCGGGGCAAGTTGTCCTCGATCATGGGCGACGCCGCCAAGGGCATCCGCGCATTCAAGGACGGCCTCAAGGACGAGACGGCGACGCCGACGACCACGACGCCCGCCCAGATCGTAGCCCCCCCGGTCGTCGCGTCGCAGCCCGTCATGTCCCCCACGGGCGCTTCCGCTCCCGTCGTCGAGCGTGAGGACATCACCCGCTGACGCGCCCGCCGGCCGGACGACGTTTCGGCCGTGATCCGGATCGGACAAGATGTTTCTAGACGCCGGCGCAGAGGAGATCATGGTCGTGGCCGTGGTCGCGCTGATCTTCGTGGGTCCCAAGGACCTGCCGATCGTGCTGCGCAAGGTCGGCCAGTTCACCGCCAAGATGCGCGGTCTGGCGGCCGAGTTCCGGGCCAGCTTCGACGAGTTGGCGCGCCAGTCCGAACTCGACGAGCTGAAGCGCGAGGTTGAGGCTCTGCGCCGTGGCGATCTGGTCGCTCCGGTGCGGCAGATGGTCGATAGCCACTTCGAGAGCCTGCACCGCGAGATCGGCGCGCCTCCGCCCGCTGGTTTCGGCGCGCGCGAAGGAGAGGTTATGCCCGGGCCTGATGCGCCCCTGGCGTTGCCCCAGCCCGTCGAGGCGACCCCCGCCCAGCCGCCGGTCATGACCCATCGTCCGTCCGCAATTTCGCCGGCGCCTGAAGCCGCAGAGCCGCACGACGCAGCCCCGGCGCCGGAACGCGCCGGGTGAGCGTGCGCGACGAAAGCGAGATCGAAGCCTCCCGCGCGCCGTTGATGGATCACCTGGTCGAGCTGCGTCGGCGGCTCGTGATCTGCGTGGCGGCCCTGGTGGTCGGCTTCATCGTCTGTTTCATCTTCTCCCAACAGATATACCTGCTGCTGCTGCGCCCGTTCGAGATGGCGGGCAGCTTGATCGCCGAGCAGAAGCACACCGGCCACAAGGGTCCGTTCGACCTGCTGTTCGCCATCACCGGCCTGCGCAAGGTCACCGGCCACGCCGACAACCTGCGGCTGGTGTTCACCGCGCCGCTGGAGTTCTTCTTCACCAAGATGAAGCTGGCGGGCTTCGGGGCGGTGATGATCTGTTTCCCGGTGATCGCCTGGCAACTCTACCGCTTCGTGGCGCCGGGGCTGTATCGCAAGGAGAAGGCGGCCTTTTTGCCGTTCCTGATCGCGGCGCCCCTGCTGTTCCTGGCCGGGGCGGCGCTCGTCTATTTCATCATGCTGCCGTTCGTGCTGTGGTTCTCGCTGTCTCAGCAGATCGTGGACGCCCACGTCCAGGTCGACCTGCTGCCCAAGGTCAGCGACTACCTCGACCTGGTCACCCACATGCTGCTGGCGTTCGGGCTGTGCTTCCAGCTTCCCGTGGTGCTGTCGCTGGCCGGGCTGGCGGGGCTGGTCGACGCCGCGACGCTCGCCAAGGGCAGGCGGTATGCGATCCTTGGCATCGTCGTGGTCGCCGCGGTGGTCACCCCGCCCGATCCGGTCAGCCAGTGTCTGCTGACCATCCCGATCTACGGCCTCTACGAGGTTAGCATCTGGTGCGTCCGCCTGATCCAGCTCCGCCGCAAACGCCAAGAGGCAAGCGAGCTGGTCGCGACCTGAGGCCATCTTCCCTCCCCTGGAAGGAGAGGGAGAAGAGCGCCGCTTCCCCTCCGCGCCCGGCGCCTCTAGACAGTGCGCACGCGCATCTCGCCCCTGAGTCTCCTCCCGCAATGTTCGACGTGAAGGCCATCCGCGACGACCGCGCCGTGTTCGACCGCGGCTGGACCTCGCGCGGGCTGGACGGCCCTACGGCCACTCAGGGCATCCTCGACGCAGACGCGAAGCGCCGCGCCGCCAAGGCCGCCTTCGAGACCGCCCAGGCCCGCCGCAACGAAGCCTCCAAGCTGATCGGCGCCGCCAAGAAGGCCGGCGATGAGGCGCGGGCCGCCGAGCTGATGGCCGAGGTCGAGGTGCTGAAGGCCAGGCTCGCCGGCCTGCCGGAGGCCGAGAAGGCCGAAGCTGAAAAGCTGCGCGAACTGCTCTCCGGCCTCCCCAACCTCCCCGCCGACGACGTGCCGCCCGGCGCCGACGAGCACGGCAACGTGGAGCAGGCGGATCGCCGCTTCGGCAATCCTGCCGCTCTTCCCGCCGGCCGGCTGAACGACCCCAAGGACCACGTGGAGCTTGGCGAGCGGTTGGGCATGATGGACTTCGAGGCCGCCGCCCGCATGTCTGGCGCCCGCTTCGTGGTGCTGAAGCGCGACCTCGCCCGCCTGGAGCGCGCGCTCGGCCAGTTCATGCTCGACCTGCAGACGCGGGAGCATGAGTACGAGGAGGTGTCGCCGCCGTTGCTGGTGAAAGACGAGGCAATGTTCGGCACCGGACAGCTACCAAAATTTGGCGAGGATCTTTTCTATTCAACAAGTGTACGTAAGGCGCAGCCGCGTGACGTTGACCTTTTCAGGCCTGAAGGTTACGCGAAAAGACTGTTAACTTTAAACCCCGGGGTGGGTAAATCTAATCTTATAGTCAGCGCGCTCACTATTCTTGACGTCATTAATAAATCTCTCGACAGTGCCCTTTATCCGGAACCGGAGCTGCGCAGGCTAAGCGCTATCCGAAAAGTCCTGGCGCATTCCAGCACTACTGCCGAAACCCTATGGATGCTGCCGACTGCCGAAGTCTCCCTCACCAACCTCGTCCGTGAGCAGATCACGCCGGAGGAGCAGCTTCCCCTTCGCTTCACCGCCCTCACCCCCTGCTTCCGCTCCGAGGCCGGGGCGTCGGGGCGGGACACGCGGGGGATGATCCGCCAGCACCAGTTCACCAAGTGCGAGCTGGTCTCCATCACCACGCCCGAAGCGTCCGAAGCCGAACACGCCCGCATGGTCGACTGCGCCGAAGCGGTGCTGAAGCGGCTGGAGCTGCCGTTTCGAACCATGCTGCTCTGCGCCGGCGACATGGGCTTCACGGCCGCTAAGACCTACGACCTGGAGGTCTGGCTGCCGTCCCAGGCGACCTATCGCGAGATCAGTTCGATCTCCAACTGCGGCGACTTCCAGGCCCGGCGCATGGACGCCCGCATCAAGAAGACCGGCGAAAAGGGCACACGCTTCCCCCACACCCTGAACGGATCAGGCCTCGCGGTCGGCCGCACCCTGGTCGCGGTGATGGAGAACTACCAGGACGAAGGCGGCCGCATCGCCATCCCCCCTGCGCTGCAAGCCTATATGGGCGGCATGACGCATATCGGAGATGGCGCATGACTCCCTTCCCCCTCGAGGAGGGAAGGGCCGGGGATGGGGGTGGACGGCGGCGCCCTGAAGAGGTCCCGCGCAAAGTTCCCAACGCCCGCCGCCTCCGCAAGCAGATGACCCTGCCTGAGGCTCGGCTTTGGGCGGAGCTGCGCCTTCTTAAGCTTCACTTTCGTCGCCAGGCTCCCATCGGCCGCTACGTCGCCGACTTCGTCTGCCATGATCGAAAGCTGGTGGTCGAGGTCGACGGCGCGCCGCATGAGATTTTCGCTGAGGTCGCTGTCCGCGACATCCAGCGCGACGCCTGGTTCAAGTTGCAGGGCTACAGGACGCTGCGCTTCACCAACGCGCAGGTGATGGACCATATGGCGCAAGTGCTCTTCGCAATTGAAACGGCGCCGCCTCCACCCCCATCCCCGACCCTTCCCCCATCCCCGACCCTTCCCCCATCAAGGGGGAAGGGAGAATGAGGATACTCCTCACCAATGACGACGGGATCGGCGCGGAGGGATTGGATGCGCTGGTGCGGATCGCCAGGCGTTTGTCTGACGACGTGTGGGTCTGCGCGCCGGAGACCGAGCAGTCGGGGGCGTCGCGGCGGCTGACGCTGACCGAGCCGGTGCGCATCCGCAAGCTCGAGCACCAGGTCTACGCCGCGTCCGGCACCCCCACCGACTGCGTGATGCTGGCGGTGCAGGAGCTGCTGGCGGACGGCAAGCCCGACCTGGTGCTGTCCGGCGTCAACCGCGGGCAGAACGTGGCCGAGGACGTGACCTTTTCGGGCACGGTGGCGGGGGCGTTGCAGGGCATGGCGCTCGGCGTGCCCTCCATCGCCCTGTCCCAGGTGCTGACCAGGTTCCACGACAGCGTCACAGCCCGCTACGACACCGCCGAGGCGCACGCGCCGGGCGTCATCTCGCGTCTGATGGAGATCGGCTGGCCGCGGAATGTCGTGATGAACATGAACTTTCCCCCCGTTCCGCCGGAGGAGGTGGAGGGCGTGGAGGTGACCGTTCAGGGGATGCGCGACGAGTCCTACCTGCACTTCGACAAGCGCACGGACCTGCGTGGGCGCGACTACTTCTGGCTCGGCTACCGCGGCAAGGCGGTGACGCCGGTCGCGGGCACCGACATCAATGCGGTGCGGCAGAAGCGCATCTCCGTGACGCCGCTGCATATCGACCTGACCCATCGCGAGACCGCGCACGACCTCAAGGGCAAGCTTGGCGGCGACGTGCCGGCGTTTCCCAGGCCTGGGTCTTTGAAGGCCGTGTCCGCCAAGCCCGAGTCTCCCCAGACTGCGGCTCCATCGGGGAAAGCCTGAGGCGTGGCGGAGGGGGCGGGGGACGAGTCTGAGACGCGCCGCGCCAAGCTGGTGCTCGGCCTGCGGTCTGGCGGGATCACCGATCCCGCGGTGCTGAACGCCATCGAGGCCATCCAGCGCGACCTGTTCGTGCCCCAGCTGTTCAAGGCGCGGGCCTGGGAGGACTCGGCGCTCCCCATCGCCTGCGGCCAGACCATCTCCCAGCCGCTGATCGTCGGACTGATGACCCAGGCGCTGCAGCTGAAGCCCCGCCACCGGGTGCTGGAGATCGGCACGGGCAGCGGCTACCAGACCGCGGTGCTGGCCAGGCTGGCGCGCTACGTCTATACGGTGGAGCGCTACCGCACGCTGCTGGGCGAGGCGGAGGGGCGGCTGAAGGCGCTGGGCGTCCAGAACGTGATCAGCCGCTTCGGCGACGGCCACGAGGGCTGGCCCGAGCAGGCGCCGTTCGACCGCGTGCTGGTGACCGCCGCGCCGGCCGAGGAGCCGCGGCGCCTCCTGGAGCAGCTGAAACCAGGGGGGGTCCTGGTTGCGCCCGTCGGTCGCGGTCCGGTGCAGAGCCTGCTGCGCTATGTAGGGGATGGGAAGGGCGCCTTCGTGAAGGAGGAGCTCGGCGAGGTTCGTTTCGTGCCGCTGCTCAGCGGCGTGGCGCGGGACTCGTGAATGGGCTGTGGGGCGTGTGGCGTATCGGCCTGGAAGTCGCGCGGAACGGCGCGCTTCGAGCCCCTGGTGTTATGAGGTGACCATGTCCGACCCCCGGCGCGATACAGGGGCGATCCCGTCCTGCCTGGCCGTCTTCGCCCACCCGGCGCCGCGGCTGGCGCTCGCCGCCGCCCTGGTGGCTGGAACGGCCGGATGCGTGAGCTCGCCGCAATATCCGATCAGCGCGGGCGAGCGGCCCGGCGACGGCAGCGTCATGGCGGTTCAGCCGCGCTATCCGCTCAGTGCGCGCGACGCGGCGGAGGATGCATCGGACCGCGCCTCCCAGGCGGGCTACCCCGCCTATGGCGCGCCCCCGGTCGCGGCCCCTCAGGATCAGGCCTACGGACCGCCGCCGGCCGCGACGCCCCCCCCCGTCGAGCCCGACCCGACCGACGTCGTGCCTCAGGTCCTGCGCAACGATCCGGTGGGCAGCAGCGATCTCCCGCCGCCCCCCCCGCCTCCGGATACGCCCACGCCGTCGGGAGCCGGACCCTATTCGGAGGCCGTAGCCTTCGGAGGCGGCCGACTGGTGTTCGGGATGGATGCGGTGGGTCCGTCCCCGCTGCAACTCGCCGCCTATCGTCACCGTCGCCATCGCGCGCAGCCGGCCTCCGCGAGCGACGGCGCCGCGGCGGACACGACCGCCGCGACGACGTCATCGGACGCCGCGCCCACATCGAAGTCGCGCCGCCGCCACGGCCATACCGCCGCCGAGCCGGCTGACGCGCCGCCGACGAGCTCTGCGGCCGACACGCCCTACCAGACCGTCGTCCGCCCCGGCGAAAAGCTGTCGGACGTGGCGGAGCGGGTGCACAGCTCCAAGGACGCGTTGAGCGAGCTGAACGCGCTTCAGCACCCGCGCCACGTCAAGGCCGGGACGGTGCTGAAAATCCCCTACCGCTACAGCTACCAGGTGCAGAAGGGCGACACGCTCTACACCATCGCCCACAGGTTCAATCAGGACCCGCAGGCCATGGCCAAGCTGAACGGCCTGAAGGCCGCGCCGACGCTGCAGCCCGGCCAGTCCATCGACCTGCCCCCCAGCGCCGAGGACACCGGCAAGCGCGACCACGCCACCGCCTCTGGCCCAAGCCCGATCGCCGCCCCCGAAAAGCTCGCCGACGCCGCGGCCCGCAAGGAAGAGCGCCACGGCCGGCGTCGTCACGGCGCGGATGCGACGGCCGACGCCGCGCAGACTCCCGCCCCGGCGGACGCCAGCCAGACCGCCCAGGCTGAACCGCCCGCCAAGCTGAGCCGCGCCGAGCGCCGCCGTCAGGCGCGCGAAGAGCGTGCGCAGACGGCGGCCGCGGCCGCTTCCACCCAGACGGCGCAAGCCGAGCCCGCCCCCGCCAAGCTGACCCGGGCGGAGCGTCGTCGGCTGGCGCGTGAGGAGAAGTCCCTGGCTGCGGCCACCCGTCCCGCCGAGACGCCCCAGGCCGAGACGCCACCGACGCGGCTGACCCGGGCCGAGCGCCGACGGCTCGCGCGTGAGGAGACGACGAAGGTGGCCGCCGCGTCGCCGGTGTCCGCGCCCGTTCCGGCGCCGCTGATCGTGCCGCCGCCGCCTTCGAGCTTCCCGACCTCGGCGTTGACCGCGCAGCGTTCCTCCGTCGTCTCGCCGCCGCCTCAGACCTATGCCGCGACCGCCGCGACGACGACGCCCGTGCGTCGCGCGACGGCCCCCACCGCCGGCGCGAGTGCCTACGCGTCGGCCACGGGCGGTCCGGCGGCGAGCGCCCTAACCTCGACGCCGTCCTACTACGCCGGTGTCAAACCCTCGACCGGAGCCGGCGCCGCCTATCGCGCCGCGCCTGCATCTTCGGCCACGCCCTCGACCTACACCTCGTCGAGCTACCCGGCCCGCGGGTCGAGTGCGGCCTCGGCGCCCTCGCGTGTGGCCAGCCTGACGACGCCGAGCTACAGCCCCGGCTATGCGACCGGCGGCTACGCGCCCAGCCTGGGCCGCGCCCGGCCTGTCGTTCCTTCTTCGTCGGGCGGCGTCGCAGGCCTCACCCCCACAGAAATCGCCGCCGCCGGCCGGGGCCGCTTCATCTGGCCGCTGCGCGGCCAGCTGATCTCGGGCTTCGGCGACAAGGGCGCGGGCCAGCATAACGACGGCGTGGATATCGCCGCGGCGCCCGGAACCGGCGTGCGCGCCGCCGCGGCCGGCGAGGTGGTCTATGCCGGCAGCTCGATCCCGGGGTTCGGCAACCTGGTGCTGGTCAAGCATCCCGGCGGCTGGGTGACCGCCTATGCGCACCTGGACCGGATCGAGGTGCGGATGCGCGACAGCGTCTCCCAGGGCGAGGAGATCGGCCAGGCCGGCCAGACCGGGGCGGTCGACCGGTCCGAGCTCCACTTCGAGATGCGCTACGCCCCCGATCCGACCGAAAAGGCCCGTCCGGTCGACCCCACCCTGGTGCTGCCGGGCGCTTGATGATCCTCCCCTTCCGGGAGGGGAACCAAGCTCTGCTTGGTGGAGGGGGCCGCGCCCGGGCTTCAGGCGTAAAGAGCCCCCTCAGTCGGCTTCGCCGACAGCTCCCCCAAGGGGAGCATCTCAGCGCCGAGGCGTATCGCCGACGCACCGCCGCATTGCCAAAGCGCGGGCGCTCGCCTAGCTTCCGCGCCTCTTCCACCGGCCGAGGCTAGAGACCGCCCGGCCGCCTCTTGCTGTTTCCGGAGCCTAGATGTTCGCTTCCCCGGCCTTCGCCCAAGCCGCCGGCGCCGCGCCCGCCTCGGGCGGCCCCCAGGACCTGTTCCTGCAGTTCGCGCCCCTGCTGGCCATCATGGTGATCGGCTACTTCCTGATGATCCGTCCCCAGCAGAAGCGCGCTAAGGACCAACGCGCCCTGATCGAGGCGGTGAAGCGCGGCGACACCGTGGTGCTGTCCAGCGGGATCATCGGCAAGGTGACCCGGGTGGACGACGCCGAGGTGCAGGTGGAGATCGCCACGGGCACGGTGGTCAAGGTGGTCAAGACCATGATCTCCGACGTGCGCACCCGCGGCGAACCGGCCCCCGCCAACGACGCCAAGTCCTGAGCCGCGCGCCGCATCCGCCGTATGATCGCCGACATCGCCCTGCGTCCTTCGAGACGCCCCTGCGGGGCTCCTCAGGATGACGAGCCGAAGAGGACGCCCGCGCACCTGGGAAGCGCCAACATCCTTCGTCCTGCTGAGGAGGGCGTGGGCGCCCGTCTCGAAGCCCGCACGGACCTGACATGATCCAGCTGCGCCCCTGGAAGGTGATCCTGGTGGTCCTCGCCGCGCTGTTCGGCGTGGTCTTCACCCTGCCGAACCTGCTGCCGACCTCGGTCACCGACCACCTGCCGGCGGCCTTCGCCAAGCGGTTGAACCTGGGCCTCGACCTGCAGGGCGGCTCCTACCTGCTGCTGGAGGTGGACCAGGCCTCGCTGCGATCCGAGCAGCTGGCCAACGTCGCCGAGGACGCGCGCCAGACGCTCACCGCCGCCAAGATCGCCTTCTCGGGCCTTGGCGTGGTGAACGGGCAGGTGCAGGCGCACATCGACAACGCCGCCCAGGCCGGCGCGGCGCTCGACCTGCTCCGCTCCAAGCTGGCCCAGCCGAACGCCCAGGCGACCGGCCGTGACCTGGAGGTCAACGCCGGCCCCAACCAGACGATCACGCTGGGCTATACCGAGGCGGACTGGCGCCAGCAGACCGCCCAGGCGGTGCAGCAGTCCATCGAGGTGGTGACCCGGCGGATCGACTCGCTCGGCACCCGCGAGCCGACCATCATCCGCCAGGGAACCGACCGGATCGTGGTCGAGGCGCCGGGCGAGAGCAATCCCGAGCGGCTGAAGGAGATCATCGGCCAGACCGCCAAGCTCACCTTCCAGATGGTGGACGACAGCACGCCCGTCCCCGCCAGCGCCGCCCTCGTGCCCCCCGAAGACGAGCTGCTGCCGAGCGAGTCGCCCAATGAGCCGCAGGGCGTGCTGGTGCGCCGTCGGGTGCTGGTCTCCGGCGACATGCTGACCGGCGCCCGGGGCGCCTTCGACGGCCAGACCGGGCAGCCGGTGGTGTCGTTCAGCTTCAACGGGGCCGGCGCCCAGCGCTTCGGCGAGGTGACCGGGGCCAGTGTCGGCAAGCGTTTCGCCATCGTGCTCGACAACAAGGTGATCACTGATCCAACCATCCAGACGCCGATCTACGGCGGCGCGGGCCAGATCACCGGCAACTTCACCGTCGACAGCGCCGCCAACCTCGCCCTGCTGCTGCGGTCAGGCGCGCTGCCGGCCAAGCTGAACTTCGTGGAGCAGAGGACCGTGGGCGCCGAGCTCGGGGCCGATGCGGTGCGGGCCGGGGCGATATCGCTCGGCATCGGGGCGGTGGCGATCTTCGTGTTCATCATCGGCGCCTACGGCCTGTTCGGCGTGTTCGCCGCGGTGGCCCTGATGGTCAACGTGCTGATGATCTTCGGGGCCATGTCGCTGACCCAGGCGACCCTGACCTTCCCCGGCATCGCCGGTCTGATCCTGACGCTGGCGGTGGCGGTGGACGCCAACGTGCTGATCTATGAGCGGATGCGCGACGAGGCCCACGCTGGCCGAACGCCCTTGATGGCGGCGGACCAGGGCTTCCGCCGGGCGCTGGTCTCGATCATGGACGCCAACGTCACCACCCTGATCTCGGCCCTGATCATGTTCCAGTTCGGTTCGGGCGAGGTCCGGGGCTTCGCCTGGACGCTGTTCGTCGGCGTGCTGTCCTCGGTCTTCACCGCGGTGCTGATCACCCAGGTGCTGATCGGCTGGTGGTTCCGGGTCGCCAAGCCCAAAGCCCTGCCGATCGCATGATGGTCCACCGCACGATCACATTCGGCCTCATCCTGAGCCCGTCGAAGGACGGGGACGCGGCGCGGGTGGTGGACGCCTCGTCCTTCGACAGGCTCAGGATGAGGCGAATGCCGGCCGCCGATCCACGTCGGAAGGGAGTTTAGCCATGCCCTGGCCGCTGATTCGCCTGCTGCCCCGCCAGTTCCACTTCAAGTTCGTGAAGTGGGCGCCGATCGCGGCCGCCGTGTCCGCGGTCGCGGTGATGGCCTCGTTCGCGAGCCTGGCGACGCTGGGGCTGAACCTCGGCATCGACTTCAAGGGCGGCATCCTGATCGAGGCGACCACGCCCGGCCCGGCGCCGCTGGCGGCGCTGCGCACCAGCCTGACGCGCCACGGCGCCCATGACCCGCAGGTGCAGGGCTTCGGCGCCGCCAACTCCGCCATGCTGCGCTTCAAGCCGGAGGCAGGGCGCGATCCCGTGCAGACGGTGAACGCCATGCGCGTCGCCCTGACCCAGGAGTTCCCGGGCATCCAGTTCAAGCGGGTGGAGGCCGTCGGCCCCAAGGTCTCCGGCGAGCTGCTGCAGCACGGCTTTCTGGCGCTCGCCGTCGCCCTGGTGCTGATGCTCGGCTACATCTGGTTCCGCTTCCAGCTGCAGTTCGGGCTCGGCGCGGTGCTGGCGGTGCTGCACGATCTGGTGCTGACGCTGGGTTTGCTCAGCGTGCTGCAGATCGAGTTCTCCATGACCTCGATCGCGGCGCTGCTCACCGTCATCGGCTATTCGATGAACGAGAAGGTGATCACCTTCGACCGGCTGCGCGAGAACCTGCGCAAGTACCGTCGTACGCCGCTTCGCGACGTCATCGACCTGTCGGAGAACGAACGGCTCTCGCGCACCCTGATCACCGGCGCCTCGGCCCTGCTGGCCCTCGCGGGTGCGCTGGTGTTCGGCGGCCCGGTGCTGTTCCCGCTGGTCTTCACCATGGTGTTCGGCATCATCATCGGCACCTATTCGTCGGTCTATGTGGCCCTGCCGCTGGTGCTGGTCTGGGGCGTCAAGCGAGGCGAGGACGCCGCGCCGCTGAAGTCCGGCGGCAAGGCCGCACCCGCCCGCCCCTGATGGCGAGCGCCGATGCGCCCCCGGTGATCGACGCCTTCGGCGGGGGCGGTTTCCGCATCTCGGGCGAGCGGGTCGACGGCTCGGTGATGATCCTGCAGGGGGCGGTCCGATCCTGGCCCGTACGCAGCCTGCAAGCGCTGGAGCCGCATCACCTGTCCGCCGTCGCGCGGCTCGGGCCGCTGGAGGTGGAGGTGCTGCTTCTGGGCGCAGGCGCCGGCATGGCGCTGACATCCAAGGCGGTGCGCGAGGCCATGTTCAACGCCGGCGTCGGCCTGGACGTGATGAGCACCCCCGAGGCCTGCCGCATGTACAACTACCTGGCCGGCGAGGGCCGGCGCGTCGCCGCCGCCCTGCTGGCGGTCTGAGCGGGTGGCGGAGGGCCCCGCCGACGAGACCCTCGACGCGCGCATCCGCCGCCTCGATCCCGACCGCTGGCTGGCCAGCCGCTTCGTCGCCGACTCCCCCGCCCGGGCCGCTGTGATCGCCGTCTACGCCCTGAACGACGAGCTGGCGCGGGTGGGCGCCAGCGTCACCAATCCGCTGGCGGGCGAGATCCGGCTGGCCTGGTGGCGCGAGCGGATCGAGGCCATCGCCGCGGGCGAACCGCCGCCGGGTCAGCCCGTGCTGCAGGCGCTCGCGCCCCTGATCGCTGGCGGCGCGCTGCCCCCGCCGCTGCTCGACGCCCTGGTCGAGGCCCGCCACGCCGAGCTTGAGCCCGCACCCTTCGCCGACGACGCCGCCCTCGCCCGCTATCTGGACGGCACGGCGGGGGCGGTGATGGGTCTCGCCGCCCGCGCGCTCGACCCAAAGGCCCCGCTCCGCGCCGTGGTGGAGGCGGGCCGCGCCTGGGGACTGGCCGGCCTCTACCGAACGCGAGAGGCCAGGCGCGCGCAGGGGCGGAGCTGGGCGCCCGCGAGCTGGGCGCCCGCGAGTTGGGGCGCGCTGGATGATGCGGCCCTGGCGGATCGGGTGAGGGCGGAGGTCGACGCCGCCCTCACCCGCGCCACAGCCGAACTCGCCCCCCTGTCGGTCCAAGCCTTCCCGGCCGTCGCCTACGCCACCCTTGCGCGGCGCTACACCCGCGCCCGCTCGCCCGGAGAGCTGGAACGTCGGGCGCGCCTGCTGGCCGCGGTCCTGCGCGGGTGGGTGTAGCTCCCTCTCCCGCAAGGGGAGAGGATAATCAGCGGCTCGCGCTATATCAGGCGCGATGTCCCTGATCGCCCGCGTCCTGCTCCCGCTCCCCCTGCCGGAAGCCTTCGACTACGCCGCCGACGAGGCGATGGGGCTTTCGGTCGGCGACCATGTGGCGGCCCCGCTCGGGCCGCGGACGGTGCGCGGCGTGGTGACCGAGCTGCGCGACGGCTTCGGCCAAAACCGCCCGCTGAAGCCGCTCGCCGGCCGGCTGGACGACCCGCCGCTCCCCATCAACACCTTGCGGTTCGTGGAGTGGGCGGCGGCCTACGCCTGCGAGCCGCCGGGCGAAGCGCTGGCCCTGGCGCTGCGCGGGCTGCGCGCCCCGCCGCCGCCGCCGGAGCTTCTGGTGCGCGCCACCGGCCGCTCGCCGACGCGACCCACGCCCGCAAGGGCGCGGGTGCTGGCCGCAGCCGTCGAGCCCATGCGCCCGGCCTCGCTCGCCGCGGCGGCGCAGGTGTCGTCCGGCGTGGTGAAGGGATTGCTGGACGAGGGCGTGCTGGAGGTCCTGGCGGTCTTCACCCCGGCCGCCTTCGCCGCGCCCGATCCCGACCTGCCCGGCGCGGTGTTGAACCCGAGCCAGGCCGCGGCGTCGCACGCCCTGTCGAGGATGGTCCAAGGCGGCGGCTTCCAGGTTGCGCTGCTGGACGGGGTGACCGGCTCGGGCAAGACCGAGGTCTATCTGGAGGCGGTGGCGGCGGCGCTGAAGGCCGACCCGGCCGCGCAGGTGCTGGTCCTGCTGCCCGAGATCGCCTTGACCCAGGCGGTGCTGGCGCGTTTCGCGCAACGCTTCGGCGCCGCACCTGCGGAGTGGCACTCAGGCGTCTCGCCGCCCAGGCGCCGGCGGGTGTGGGAGGCGGTGGCGGCGGGGCGGTGCCGCATCGTGGTGGGCGCGCGCTCCGCCCTGTTCCTGCCGTTTCAGGCTCTGCGCCTGGTCGTCGTGGACGAGGAGCACGACGGCGCGTTCAAGCAGGAGGACGGGTTCGTCTACCACGCCCGCGACTTCGCCGTGGCGCGAGCCAAGATCGAGGGAGCCGCGGTGGTGCTGGCCTCGGCCACGCCCTCGCTGGAGAGCGTCTGGAACGCCCAGGCCGGCCGCTACGCCTGGCTGCGGCTGACCGCCCGCCACGGGGCGGCGCGCCTGCCGGACGTGGAGCTGCTTGACCTGCGCGACACGCCGCCCGAGCGCGGTCGGTGGATGTCACAGCGCCTGGTGGAGGCGGTGGCGCAAACTCTCGTCCGCGGGGAGCAGTCCCTGCTGTTCCTGAACCGGCGGGGCTACGCGCCGCTGGTGCTGTGCCGCGCGTGCGGCGAGCGGATGACCTCGCCCGACACCGACAGCTGGCTGGTGGAGCATCGCTATTCGGGACGGCTGGTCTGCCATCTCACCGGCTTCTCCATGAAGAAACCCGAGGCCTGTCCCCACTGCGGCGCGAAGGACTCGCTGACCTCCATCGGCCCGGGCGTGGAGCGGCTGGAGGAGGAGGCGCGCGCGCTGTTCCCCGACGCCCGGGTGGCGGTCTTCTCGTCGGACACGGTGATGGACGCCGCGGGCGCTCGCGCCATGGTCGCGCGCATGGCGGACGGCGAGATCGACATCCTGGTGGCCACCCAAGCCGCCGCCAAGGGCCACAACTTTCCGGGACTGACCCTGGTGGGGGTGATCGACGCTGACCTCGGGCTCAAGGGCGGCGACCTGCGGGCTGCGGAGCGCACCTTCCAGCTGCTCGCCCAGGTGTCGGGCCGGGCGGGCCGCGCCGACCGGCCGGGGCGCGCCCTGATCCAGACCTACAGCCCCGATCACGTGGTGATGCAGGCCCTGGCCGCCGGCGACCGCGACGGGTTCCTGGCGGCGGAGGCCGAGATGCGGGAGCTGTCCGGCCTGCCGCCCTACGGCCGGCTGGCGGCGGTGATCCTGTCGAGCACCGACGCGGCGAAGCTCGACGCCTTCGCCAAGGAACTGATCAGCGTCGCCCCTGCGGCCGAGGGGGTGGAGGTCTACGGCCCCGCCGACGCCCCCCTGGCGCTGATCCGCGGCCGCCGCCGCAAACGCCTGCTGGTCCGCGCCGAACGCCGGGTGAATCTGCAGGCCTATATCGGCGCTTGGCGCGCGCGGGTGAAGGTGCCCGGCGCGGTCCGCATGAGCGTGGACGTTGACCCCTACAGCTTCCTGTAAAGAGGCTTGGCGCGCGGTGTGCGACGGACGCGAAGCCTCGTTCGAAGGCGGCTTACGACGAAGGTGGCTTCGGGGCGGCCAAACATTTGTCAAGGCGGACGAGCGCCTCTAAAGGGCCGGCTGGAAGACGATCGCTTCGCCCGAACTGAGTCAGATCGGGCGTAAGCCACGATCGCGCCTCATCCTGCGTTCAGGAGCGCGCGCCCAGACAGGACCATGGACGTGTCCAAGCCCTTCACCACCCAGCCGCATGCGCATCCCGCCCTGGTGACGTCGGATCAGGTCCGCGCCGAGCATACCGCCGCCCTTCTGGCGCTCACGCCCGAGCAGCGTCGTGCGCTGCAGCGGCTGCAGCAGGCCAAGCAGCGCTCTTCCTTCAACGGTCGCTTTCCCGACGAGAACCTGCGCACCATCTTCGAAATCGAGGCCGAAAGCCGGTCCAGCGAGGCCAAGCCCGACGGCGACTGAGGGTCGTCTCGCCAAACCGGCCACGCGCGCCTAGATAGGCGGCTTCCAACTTGATCAGGACCGCAATCGCATGGGCGAAACGCCCGTCATATCGGCCAAGTCCGCCCCCGCCTCTGCGCCCAGGATCGGCATGGTCAGCCTGGGCTGTCCCAAGGCCCTGGTGGATTCCGAGCGAATCCTGACTCGGCTGAAAGGCGAGGGTTACGACACCTCGCCCGACTACGCTGGGTCGGACGCGGTGATCGTCAACACCTGCGCCTTCCTGGACAGCGCGCGGGAGGAGAGCCTGGAGGCCATCGCGGAAGCCCGGGCCTCGGGGCGTCCCGTCATCGTCACCGGCTGCATGGGCTCGGAGGAGGCGCTGTTGCGCGAGCGCTTCCCCGATCTCGCGGCGGTGACCGGCGCCCACGCCTATGACGCGGTGATCGAGGCGGTCCATCGGTCCGTCCCCCAGCCCGATCCGTTCGCCGAGATCGCGCCGGTCCCCGGCGGCGGGCTGAAGCTGACGCCCCGCCACTACGCTTATCTCAAGATCGCCGAGGGGTGCGACCACCGCTGCAGCTTCTGCATCATCCCGTCGCTGCGGGGCGACCTCGCTTCGCGCCCCGTCGCCGACGTGCTGGCCGAGGCCGAGGCGCTGGTGGAAAGCGGGGTGAAGGAGCTGCTGGTGGTGTCGCAGGACACCTCGGCCTACGGCCTGGACATCCGCTATGCGCCCGGCGAATGGCGGGGCCAGACCTGGAAGGCGAACCTGGAAGACCTGGCGCGGGGGCTCGGCCAGCTCGGCGTCTGGGTGCGGTTGCACTACGTCTACCCCTATCCGAGCGTCGATGCGGTGATCCCGTTGATGGCGCAGGGCTTGGTCCTGCCCTATCTGGACATACCGTTTCAGCACGCAGCCCCCGGCGTGCTCAAGGCCATGCGCCGTCCCGCCCACAGCGAAAAGACGCTGGAGCGCATCGCGCGCTGGCGCAGCGTCTGCCCGGAGCTTGCGATCCGCTCCACCTTCGTGGTCGGCTTTCCCGGCGAGACGGAGGCCGATTTCGAGTTCCTGCTGCAGTGGCTGGAGGAGGCCCAGCTCGATCGCGTGGGGGCCTTCGCCTACGAGAACGTGCAAGGCGCAGCGGCCCGGGACCTGCCGGACCACGTGGCCGAGGATGTCAAGCAGGACAGGCGGCGACGCTTCATGGCCGCCGCCGAACGGATCAGTCGCGCCAAGCTCCGGGCCAGGGTCGGACAGCGGGTCAAGGTGCTGGTGGACGAGGTTCGTCCCGACGGGACCGCGGTCGCCCGCACTTCGGCCGACGCGCCCGAGATCGACGGCAAGGTGTTCGTGCGCGGGGCCGTCAAGCTGAAGCCCGGAGACTTCGCCGAGGTCACGCTGGAGCGCGCCGACGCCTTCGACCTGGTGGCGCGGCTGGGCGAGGCGACGTTGAACCGCTCAGCCCCGCTCGCGCCCCGCCGTATCCATCGGGTCATCTCACGCCGGTGAGCCTCTGGAGCCAGACGACTTGAAGTGTAAACGCCAGCATTCGCCTCATCCTGAGCCCGTCGAAGGGCGAGGCGTCCACCGCCTCCGCCGCGGCTAGTCCTTCGACAAGCTCAGGATGAGGCCGAATTTAACTTAAGCAGGACCGGCCACCATCATCTCGCCTAGTAGGGACGCCAGCCGTAGGCGCGCCGCCAGCCATAGGGCCCAAAGCGCCGGCCATAGCCGTAACCGTAGAATGGATAGGGGCGCGGGCCATAGAAGGGACGCGGCCCGTAAAAGGGACGAGGACCGTAAAGCGGGGGCGGGACGGGCGCGGCGGCCTCGACCACGGTGCGCTGCGGCTCCACCACCACCCGGGTGCGGTAGACCACCCGCGTTGTGGGGTGATGAGAGACGTGATGGACCCGATGGTAGTGGTAGCAGCCGCATTGGGCGGCGCCGGCGGGTGCTGCGGCGGCCACCAGAGCGGTGGCGGCGGCAAGGATAAGGATGGGTCTCACAGCGCACTCCTGCAGGGATCGCTCGGATTTGTCAGCCCCAGCGTTATGGTTAACCATCGCTGAACGCCGGCTGAACATCTGCGGCGCCTGTCGCCCCGGCGCTTCGCCGGTTACAAGCCCGCCATGAGCGACACTTCCGAAGCCGGTGCGAAGAAGGGCTGGTTCCAGCGGCTGACCACGGGGCTGACCAAGTCCTCCAAGTCCTTCACCGATCAGGTCGTCTCCACCTTCGTCAGGAAGCCGCTCGACAACGACGCGCTCGATGAGCTGGAGGAGCTGCTGATCCAGGCGGACCTGGGCGTGGACGCCAGCGCGCGGATCGTGGAGGCGTTCTCGCAGGAGCGGTTCGGCGCCTCGCCGAGCGAAAGCGAGATACGAGAGACCCTCGCCCGGGCGATCGCCAAGGAGCTGGCGCCCCACGCCGGGCGCTTTGATCCCCTGGGCTCAGGGCAAAGGCCCTTCGTCGTGCTGCTGGTGGGCGTGAACGGGTCGGGCAAGACCACCACGCTCGGCAAGATCGCGTCGGACCTGAAGGGCCGGGGCGGGCGCGTGCTGATCGCCGCCGCCGACACCTTCCGCGCCGCCGCCATCGAACAGCTGCAGGTCTGGGCCGAACGGGCGGGCGTGCCGATCCTGGTCAAGCCGCACGGCTCAGACGCCGCGAGCCTAGCGTTCGAGGCGGTGACCCGCGCCCGGGAGGAAAAGCTGGATGTTGTGCTGATCGACACTGCTGGCCGGCTGCAGAACAAGGCGGGACTGATGGAGGAACTGGCCAAGATGGTACGCGTGCTGAAGAAGATCGATCCGGCCTATCCGCACGAGACCCTGCTGGTGCTCGACGCCACCGTCGGCAAGAACGCGGCGAGCCAGGTCGAGGTGTTCACCAAGATCGCAGGCGTCACGGGCTTGGTGATGACCAAGCTGGACGGCACCGCACGGGGCGGGGTGCTGGTGCCGCTGGCCGAGGCCAGCTCTGCGCCGGTGAAGCTGATCGGGGTGGGCGAGGCGATCGAGGACCTGCAGCCCTTCGAGCCGGAGGCGTTCGCACGCTCCCTCGTGGGCCTCGGGCGGAAGGAGCTCGCGGCGTGAGCGATCCCACGAAACTTCCGAGCGACGCCCCTGCCGCTCGCCCGGCCTGGATCAGAATGGCTGTGGACTATGCCGGGCCGGCGGCTTTTGCGCTCGCCTATGTGCTGAGCCGCAACCTGCTGACCGCCACCTGGGCGCTGGTGGGCGTGTCGCTGCTGGCGTTGGCGATCGGGTTCGCCCTGGAGCGGCGCGTCGCGATCTCGCCGCTGATCTGGGGCGGGGCGGCGGTGGTGTTCGGGGTGATGACGCTCGTCTTCCACGATCCGCGCATCCTGAAGATGAAGACGACCTTCATCGACGCCGCGCTGGGCCTGTTCCTGCTCGGCGGTTTCGCCATGGGCAAGAGCCCGGTCAAACTGCTGATGGGCCAGGCGATCAGCCTGACCGACGCGGCCTGGCGGCGACTGACGCTGCGGTTCGGGCTGTTCTTTCTGGCCATGGCCATAGCCAACGAGGTGATCTGGCGCACCCAGCCGGATGCGGTCTGGGTGGCGTTCCGCTTTCCCGGCCTGATCATCCTGTCGCTGCTGTTCTCCGCCACCCAGGTGCCGAGCATGATGAAGGATGCGGCGGCTCTCGACGCTGCGGTGCGGATCAGCGAGCCGCAGGAATAGCCTTTCGCCCTTGACGTGACGCGCCAAGAGGCTGTCGTCAAAGCGACGTGCGGGTGCGGTATCGTCCCGGTTCGGAGGATGCCATGGCCAAGACCCCGTCATCGACCCGCGCGCTGGAACGCTCCCCCAGCCATCTGCTGCATCGCGCGCTGCAACTCGCGCTGGATATCTACGCCGCGGAGACGGAGACGGTGTCCATCACCCAACGTCAGTACGCGGTCCTCGCCGCCGTCTCTGAGAACGAGGGGCTGAGCCAGACCGATCTCGTCCGCGCCACCGGCATCGACCGCTCCACCCTGGCCGACCTTGTGGGGCGCATGATCACCAAGGGCTATCTCGCCCGCGAGCGCTCGGCAGAGGATGCGAGAGCCAATATCGTCAAGCTGGACGAGGCGGGCCGCGCCATGCTCGAGGCCACCGCGCCCCGGGTCGCCGCCGCCGACCAGCGCATCCTGGCGCTGCTCGGCGGCAAGAAGCGCGAGCCGTTCATCGATGCGCTCCGGCGGCTCGCCCGCGCCGGCGAAGGTGGCCTGACCGCCGACGCGGACGCCGCCGCCGAGGCCAAGCCGAAGAAGCTCAAGAAGGGCGGCAAGAAAAAGAAGAAGCACAAGGCGGCCAAGGACGCGCCTGAAACTCTCGCGAGCGCCGCGGATGGCGGGAAAGCTGAGATCGAGCTTCCGCCTGCCTCACATTCGCTCACCGAAGTCTAAGGCGCGCCGACCAATCGACTAACAGTGATCCGAAGGGCCTTAAGCAAGAAACTAGGCGCAAAGGCAAGCATTCGCCTCATCCGAGCCTTAGGCCGGCGATTCTGCCTCCGCCCTCCCGCTTCAGCCCGCGAAAGGCGGTCGGACGGCGGCGTTCGTTTTTGGGAACTCGGCGATCTGGCGGGTCGGGATGTTGAAGTGCGCCTCCACCATCGCGGGCGGCGTATGGCTCAGCCAGTCGGCCAGCGACACGTCCTCGTACCTATTGGCCCTGAACACTTCCAGGAACACCAGGTCGGTTTCTCCCGTGTTCTTGATGTAGTGGCCAAGGTTGCGGGGAATGTAGCCGATGTCGCCCGCCTTGAAGTCGTTGGTGACCGATTTTGGGCCTGTGTTGAACACGCCCATCTGGGCCGTCCCCTTTACGTAATACTGCCATTCGTCGGCGTTGGGATGCCAGTGCATTTCCCGAAGCCCGCCCGGCCGCAGGGTGACGAGCGCGGCCGCTATGGTCTTGGCGGCCTTGAAGTTGTCGCTGTCGGCGATCTGCACCGTCCCGCCCGGGTTCTGTTTGGCGATCGGGCCGCTGCCGAGCGAGAAGGTGAAGGGGTCGGGCGGGGGTCCCTTGGGATTTTGCACCCCCGCGCGATCGGCGGCGAGCGAGCCGGGCAGTTCTCCCTGATAGATCCACAGGTCATGGGTGAACATATTCTTGAAGGTGTCCGGCGGAACGCCGAAGTTCTGCGCCAGGATATCGACCGGGGTGTGCGCCATCCAGTCGGTGACGAGCAACGTATTGTACTCCGACTGTTTACCGCTGTCGAAGCAGAGGATGAATTCGCAGCCGTCGGGGCCGAGGCCTTGCAGCGAGTGGGGATAGCCGGCGGGGAAATACCACAGATCGCCTTCCTTGGTGTCGGCGACATAGGCCCGGCCTTCCAGGTCCAAAACGGTCACCCGGCATTCGCCGTAGCTGACAAAGCCCCACTCGGCGGCCTGGTGCCAGTGCATCTCACGCACTCCGCCGGCCGCCAGCCTCATGTTGACGCCCGCTATCTCCTCGGAGACCTGGAAATCGGACTGAGTGACCTGGCGCGCCCAACCGCCCGCCTGGATGCGTCGAGGCGCGCTGTTGAAGGAGGCCCAGAACAGCGGCAGGTCGCCGACGTCGGTGGGCGGGGGGCTATAGGCCCCCGGAAATTGCCCGGCCAGGACAGGGTTCTGAGGTCCCGGATCAGCGGCGCTGCGCGGGGTCTTGGCGGTGTTGATCAGGCCTTGCGGCGGGTTGTCGGGGTTGCCGATGGTCTGGCCCGAGGCCGGCGCGGTCAGCGCGGCCCCCGTCAAAGCGCCGGCCGCCAGCATCTGTCTTCTAGAAAATGACATGACGTCGTTCCTAAATCATCTGCATCGACAACGACCTGATGCACGCGTCGTTGCAAGCTTAGCGGCGCTTAGCTCTGCAAATCGGTGCCGATCTACAGGTTCAGCCTTGCTGGCGAAGGTTCTGCAGACAGGCCTGGAGCACCTCTTCGTAGGTCGGATGATAGAAGGGCAGGGCCAGAGCCTGCTGCACAGTCATCTTCGCCTGGATCATGAAGGCCAGCATCTGCGCCAGATGCTCCACGCCTGCACCCACCATTTCGCCCCCGGCGAGGCGATCTTCCGCGACGTAAAGCCGGATCATGCCGCCCGGCCTGGCTTCGGCCTGCCCGCGACCGGAGGCGAAGTCGCTGGAGGTGATGCGCGCGCCCTCGCCGAGCACCTGCAGGCTCTGGCCGACCGAGGCCAGGTCGGGGCTGGTGAAGACGATGGCCACGGGCGTCGGGGGCGGTTCGGCGTCCAGCTTGGGGAAACGCGCGGCGTTACGCCCGGCGAGGTCGCCCTGCCGTGACGCCTCGTGCAGCACGGGCAGATCATCGCCGGCGTCGCCCGCGATGAAGACGGCGCTGGTTCCGCACTGACGGGTTTGATGATCGTGTTGCGGCACGCCGTCCTCATCCAGCTCGAGCCCCGACGCCGGCAGGTTCAGGTCCTTCACGTTCGGCGGCCGGCCGGTTGCGACCAGCACGCGATCGAACACCGCATGGCCCTCGCCGCCGGCGCCCTTCCAGCTCAGGCGCGCGCCGCCGTCGGCTGGCTCGGCCGAGAGCTTCACGCCGAGCTTCAGCTCCATCTCCGCCGCCATGAGCTCACGCGCGACCTTGCCGACTTCGGCGTCCTTCAAGCCCCCTATGCTTTCGCCTTCGTCGAAGACCGTGGTGCGCACGCCAAGGCGCGCGAAGGCGATGCCGAGCTCCAGTCCCACCGGCCCTGCGCCCACCACGGCGATGGAACCCGGGAGCGTTTCCAGGTCGAAGACGGTCTCGTTGGTCAGGACGTGCGCCCGGACCGACGCGAGGACGTCGAGCACTTCGGGGCTGGAGCCGGTGGCGATCACGATCGCCCTAGCCTCCACCGTGATCCGGTCATCGATCAGCAGCGTGTTCGGCCCCGAGAACCTCGCGCGCCCCTCGATCTTCTCGTCTTGCGCCATGCCGTGGACGTCCTGCAGGATGGACTGCAGGAAGCGGTCGCGCTCTTTCCGCACCCGCTCCATCACGGCGTGGCCGTCGATCCGGAGCTCGCCGGTGAGCACGCCGAAGGTCGGCGCGTTTCGCGCATCCCGAGCTGCGTCCGCAGCGGCCAACAGCAGCTTGGAGGGCATGCAGCCGACCCGCACGCAGGTGGTCCCCCAAGGCCCCGCGTTGATCAGCACCGCCCGCGCGCCCGCAGCCTTTGCGGCGCGCCAGGCGCCCAGTCCCGCCGTGCCGCCGCCGACCACGGCGACATCGACCTTCAGACTGTCCATCACCCGCCTCTTTGAAGTTGGATTGTTCGTCCGCGGCAGGGCCGACGTCGAGCGCAGGAAGCGGCTCAGCCCGCCGGGCGTTCCTTGCTGGGCGCCGCCAAGACGAAGCCCTGTACGGATCGGCCGCGTGTTCGGGTGAGCAGATAGAAGCGGCTGCACAGCGTCATCGCCGCGGTCGCGAGGCCGGCGGCGAGCCCGATCCACACCCCGATCCCACCAAGATGTAGTCCGAGCGCCAGGCCGAAGCAGGTCGGCGCGCCCACCAGCCAGTAGCTCAAGCCCGCCAGCAGCATGGGGGCGCGGGCGTCCTTCAACCCGCGAAGGCAGAACGCCGCCACCACCTGCAACCCGTCGAACACCTGGAACGCCGCGCCGATCTGCAGGAAGGCCGCGCCGAGGGCGATCACCTTCAGCTCGGGTCCTGAACGTCCGGCGACATACAGCGAGACGATGTCGCGCCCGAACAGGATCATGGCGAGGCCCGACAGCGCCATCAGGACCGCAGCCATGGCCATGGCCACCGATCCCGCCCGGCGGGCCAGGCGCAAGTCGTCGGTTCCGGCGAACCGGCCCACGCGCACCGCCGCCGCCATGGCTATCCCCATCGGCGCCATGAAGGTGAGCGAACAGACGTTGAGCGCGATCTGGTGCGCCGCCACGGGGCCTGCGCCGAAGGAGCCCACCAGCAGCGTCATGCTGTTGAACAGCATGACCTCGAACACCATCGTCGCCCCGATCGGCAGCCCCAGGCGCGCCAGCTCCTTCAGCTTGGGCCAGTGCGGCCGGTGCGCCCGCCGCAGCACCCGGTAGGCGCGGAGCGACGGCGTCAGGCGGATCACGGCCCAGAGCGTCGCGAAGGCGAAGATGGACGAGCTGGAGGTCGCCAGCCCTGCGCCCGCCACGCCGAGCGGGGGAAGGCCGAAATGGCCGAAGATCAGGGCGTAGTCGGCCAAGGCGTTCCAGGCGATCGCGGCGACCATGACCCACACGGCGGGGCCGGGGCGGCCCAGGGCGGTGGTGAAGTTCCTCAGCACCTGGAAGCCCAGCGAGAACGGCAGCCCCAGACACAGCATGGCCACGAAGCGCCCGGCGCCCGCCGCAAGCGTCGGCTCCTGGCCGAGGTGGACCAGGATCCCGCGGGCCGACAGCAGGATGATCAGCATGGGCGCGCTGATCAGCGCCACCGCCCACAGGCCCATCCGCACCACGCCGCGCACGCCCGCCCTGTCGTTCGGCCGCACGCCGACGATGTGGGCGACCAGGGGCGCTACCGCCGAGGCCGGGCCGCTGCCGATCATCCAGGCGAAATAATAGACCGTGTTGCCAATCGCGGCCGAGGCCAGCGCATGGGTGCTGAGCCGGCCGAGGAACAGGACATCTGTGGTCAGCAGGCCCATCTGGGCGAGCTGGCCGCCGATCAGCGGCAGGGCGAGGATGGCCAGGGCGCGCGTCTCCGCCATCCAGCCTGAGTCGAGCGAGCGCGCAGCTTCGCCCGTCGGGTCGGGCGCGATGAGGGAAAGGGGCTGAACCTCGGACACGTGGCGGACTTTCTTGAGCCCGGCCCTATGCTCTGGATCGACGTCGGCGACCTCCGGAAGCACGGGGCTCGGGGAGGCGGGAACCTGGATCGGATGCGATCTAGGCGGCGGTCTCCTCACGAGCCTGCAATTCGAATCGGCTTTCGCGCTGCGCGAAGCCGGTCGATGTGCAAAGCGGCGTGCGAAGGATCATGGTCCACCGGGGCGCCACGTTCGGCGCGGGTGTCGAATACTGATGCCGGGCTATAGGGTCAAGCTCTGTGCGCCGCCTCCACGTTCGACTTCCCATGTGGAGTTAGGCCGTTGTGCGCATCTCGGCTTCGCCTTAGCAAAGGCTAGGTGCTGCGCCGCGCTGATCGGGAAAGAGCCGCGATGACGAAGATGTTGGGGATCGCTGCGGCGATGTCGGCGGCGGTGTCGGTTCTGGCCTTGAACGCGCAGGCGGCGTCCGCCCCGCGCACCCCGTCGCAGTCCGCCAAGCCGTCGGCGAGCGCCACCGCCTCGCCGGACCAAGGCGTGTTGTTCCACTCCGACAGCGCGGGCAGCGACGGGTCGGTCAGCGTCGAAGGCCGCCCGATCGCCTATCACGCCGTGGCCGGGACCATAATCGTGCATCCGAAGGGCTGGGACGACGCCGCGGCTCGGGAGCAGGAGGGCGACAAGGCCGCCAAGGAGCTCGGCGACAAGGCCAATCCCGACGCCGAAGCCTCGATCTTCTACGTGGCCTACTTTAAGAAGGGCGTACCGGCGGCGGATCGGCCAATCACCTTCCTGTACAACGGAGGCCCTGGCTCCTCGACGGTGTGGCTGCACATGGGCGCGTTCGGCCCACGCCGGGTGGTGACCAAGGACGACAGCCACACGCCCGCTGCGCCCTATCAGCTGGTGGACAACGCCTACTCCCTGCTCGACGCCAGCGACCTGGTGTTCATCGATGCGCCGGGCACGGGCTTCTCCCGCATCGCGGGCAAGGACAAGGAGAAGGCCTTTTTTGGCGTAGACGCCGACGCCCACGCCTTCAGCCAGTTCATCATGGGCTTCCTGTCCAAGTACGGCCGCTGGAACTCCCCCAAGTATCTGTTCGGTGAAAGCTATGGCACGCCGCGCTCGGCGGTGGTGGTCAACGAGCTGGAAACCGGCAACGACATCGACTTCAACGGCGTCATCCTGTTGTCGCAGATCCTGAACTTCGACCTCAGCGCCGACCAGCCCGAGCTGAACCCCGGCTCAGACGAGGCCTATGTCGTCGCCCTGCCCACCTATGCGGCCACGGCCTGGTACCACAACCGCCTGGGCGGCGCCCGGCCGGCCGATCTCGAGACCTATCTGAGCGAGGTGGAGCAGTTCGCCAACGGCGACTACGCCTCGGCCCTGCAGGCAGGCTCCGAACTTGACCCTGGCCGCAGGCAGGCGGTGGCGCAGCGGATCGCGCGCTATACCGGCCTGCCGGTCGACTATGTGGTGAAGGCCAATCTGCGTATCGATGGCGGCGAGTTCGAGAAGACCCTGCAGGACGCCGAGGGCCTGACCACCGGCCGGCTCGACACCCGCTTCTCCGGCCCCAGCATGGACCCCCTCAGCAAGGAGGCGGACTACGACCCCCAGTCCGCCGCCATCAGCTCGGCCTATGTCTCAAGCTTCAACGACTATGTGCGCAAGACGCTCGGCTACGGCGAAGGTCGTATTTACAAGCCTGAGATCGACGTCTTCAAGTCATGGAACAACGACCACCAGCCGCCGGGGGCGCCCATGGCCGTGCCGAGCATCGAGAACGTCATGCCCGACCTCGCCTCGGCCATGAAGTACAATCCGGGGCTGAAGGTGATGGTCAACGGCGGATACTATGATCTTGCCACGCCGTTCTACGAGGGCTGGTACGAAGACCATCACCTGCCGATCCCAAGGGCGCTCGATGGCAATATCGAATACCACTACTATCAGTCCGGCCACATGGTCTATGCGCACGAGGCGTCGCTGAAGGCGCTGCACGACAACGTCGCCGACTTCATTCGCCGCACCGACAATCTGAGCCGCTGAGGACGAATCGCTTTAGGCTGTCACGCGTTGGGGATGCAGGAGGCCTTTCCATGCCCGCCGCCAGCCCCGACCGCAACTTCAGTGTCCACGCCCGACATATCGACCGCTACCACGCCCGCGTGGTCTCCGAGCGAAGCTTCGAGGCCGCCGCCGTCGCCTACCTGGAGGATTTCGCCCATCCGACAGGCGACGGGTCGGAGCTGAGCCTGATCGTGCGCGACCTGCACAGCGGGCACGAGCACTGCTTCCGCATCGACCTGGAGACCGGCGCCGCATCGCCCTGCAGCTGACAGAACGAATCGCCTCTAGCGCCGTTCACGGGAGTCTGCGCGGGCATTTTTTGGGCTCGCTTGGAGGGCTGGCGGGCATGGCGTATCGACCGACGTGGCAGGGCCACCTGAAGCTGTCGCTGGTGACCTGCCCGGTGGCGCTCTACACCGCGACCAGCGCCGGCGGCGACGTCCACTTCAACCTGATCAACCCAAAGACCAATAACCGCATCAAGATGATCACGACCGACCCCGAAACCGGGCCGATCGATCGCGCCGAGTTGGTCAAGGGCTACGAGGTCTCCAAGGGCGAATACATCCTGCTGACCGACGAAGAGATCAAGTCGGTCAAGCTTGAGAGCACCAAGACGCTGGATATCGAGCGCTTCGTGCCCGCCGCCGACATCGATCGGGTCTACTGGGACAATCCCTATTACCTCGCGCCGGACGGCAAGCTGGCGCAGGAGGCCTACGGCGTGATCCGCGAGGCGCTGGAGCGTTCCGGCCAGATCGCCCTCGGCCGCATCGTGATGGCCACGCGCGAGCGCATCATGGCGCTGGAGCCCCGGGGCGCCGGCATCTTGGCCTATACCCTGCGCACCGACGCCGAGGTGCGAAAGCCCGACGAGATCTTCGGGGGCATCAGCGGCGCCGCCCCCAACGAGGCGATGATCTCCATCGCCGAAAAGATCATCGAGCAGCAGGAGGGCCCCTTCGACCCCAGCCAGTTCGTCGACCGCTACGAACAGGCCCTCAAGGCGCTCATCGCCGACAAGCAGAAGGGCCACAAACCTGTAGCGGCCGCCGAGCCCGAAGATACCAACGTGGTTGACCTGATGGCGGCGCTCCGCGCCAGCCTCGTCGGAAAAGGCGCAGGCGCCTCCAAGCCGAAGGCCGAAAAGGCGAGTCCCTCGCCCAAGCCGGAGAAAAGCGCCTCGCCCAAAGCCAAGGCGCGTAAGGCGGGTTGATCGCATCTGGCCGCGGCCCTCCTCGTCAGGCCGGCTCGGCCAGCGTCTTGACGAAGTCGACGAACGCGCGGAGCGGCGCCGGCACCAGCCGGCGTCCCGGATAGTACAGGAACGGGCCGGGAAAAGATTGCCACCAGGATCGAAGCACCGGTTCGAGCGCGCCGTTCTCGAGGTGCGGACGCAGCCAGTCCTCGAACAGGTTGATGACGCCGACGCCCGCGACAGCGGCGTCGACGGCGAGATCGGTCGCCCCGCCGACCCGCACGAGCAGCGGACCTGAAGGATCTAGACGCACGATCTCGCCATCGCGCTCGAACTCCCATGGGGTCGAAACTCCGCTGCTGAATTGCCCCCGCAGGCAGGCGTGGTCGAGCAGGTCGCGTGGATGTTCGGGCCGTCCGTGGCGGTCGAGGTAGCGCGGCGACGCGGCGGTCGCGAAGCGCTGCACACGCGGTCCGACCGGCGTGGCGATCATGTCCTGCGCCAGCCGGTCGTCATAGCGGATACCGGCGTCACAGCCGGCGGCGAGAAGGTCGACGAAACCGTCCTCCGCGACCACCTCCATCCGGATATCGGGATAGGCGGCGAGGAAGGGCGGAACGATCGCGGGCAGCACCAGCCGCGCCGCGCTGACCGGTACGTTCAATCGCAGCAGTCCGGCCGGCCGATCACGATAGCCGTTCACCACGTCGAGCGCCGCGTCCACCTCGGCCAATGCGGGGCCGAGGCGCTCCATCAAGCGCGCGCCCGCCTCCGTCGGCCTAACGCTGCGGGTGGTTCGATGCAGCAGCCGCACGCTCAACTGGGTCTCCAGCCTCCGTACCGCCTCGCTCAACCCCGAAGCGCTGCCGCCGCTCGCCCGCGCGCCGCCCCGGAAGCTTCGCGCGCGCGCCACCGCGAGGAAGGCGTTCAAATCGGCGACGCTGGCCATTGTTCGCTGCTCCGCACAGCCTGTACCGATTGTGCCCGGTTATCGCGCAGATCCGCAACCTGTAGATAGGGCGGGCAAGAGGAGCACAAACATGGCCGGCATCGATAAGGCGGGCGAGTTCGCCCTGGGCGACCACAACGTCAAGCGGCTTGGCTACGGCGCCATGCAGCTCGCAGGGCCGGGCGTGTTCGGGCCGCCCAAGGATCACGCCGCTGCTCTCGCAGTGTTGCGGGAAGCGGTCGCCCGCGGGGTGGACCACATCGACACCAGCGACTTCTACGGCCCGCACGTCACCAATCAGCTCATCCGCGAAGCGCTGCACCCTTATCCCGACGACCTGGTCATCGTCACCAAGATCGGAGCGCGGCGGGGCGCCGACGGCTCCTGGAACCCGGCTTTCGCGCCGGAGGAGCTGACCCAGGCGGTGCATGACAACCTGCGCAACCTCGACCTGGACGCGCTGGACGTGGTGAACCTGCGCGTCATGTCAGACCACGCCCACGGTCCTGCCGAGGGCTCCATCGAGGCGCCGCTCAGCGTCCTGGCCGACTTGCAGCGCCGGGGTCTGGTGCGCCACATCGGCCTGAGCAACGTCACGGCCACCCAGATCGCCGAAGGGCGGCGCATCTGCCAGATCGTTTGCGTCCAGAACCTGTACAATCTGGCGCATCGGGACGACGACGCCGTGATCGACGATCTCGCCCGCGATGGGATCGCCTATGCCCCGTTCTTCCCGCTGGGCGGATTCACGCCGCTGCAGTCCTCGACCCTGTCCGAAGTTGCCGGCGGCCTGGGCGCCACGCCGATGCAGGTCGCGCTCGCCTGGCTGATCCGCCGCTCCCCCAACATCCTGCTGATCCCCGGCACCTCCTCGCTCGCCCACCTGCACGAGAACCTCGCCGCAGCCGAGCTTGAGCTGTCGCAGGAGGCCATGAGCGCCCTCGACACCATCGGAGCCGACGGGGGCTAGGCGCTGGACGCTCAGGCCGATCTCTTCATCTTCACGATGGGCACGGGCGGGTCCAGCCACTGCCCCTTCTGGTCTGGAAAGGGCGAGGCGCCGTCGGTGGGCAGCGACAGGATCTTGCGCACCACCGCCAAGCCCTGAACGACCTGGCCGAACGCGGCGTAGCCGAGGTTGTCGCCCTTGGCCCCGGGATGGGCGTCCAGGTAAGGCTCAGGGCTCGCACAGATGAAGAAGTTGTCCGTGGCCGAGCCCGGCGCAAACCGCCCCAGCGACAGCGTGCCGGTCGTGTGCCTCAGCCCGGTCTGGGTCGTGCTCTCATGGGCGATCGGCGGGAAGGGGTGGGTCCTCGGCGCCGGGCCGCCCACGATCGTGCCTTCCCTGGGCGCGCGAGGCGTGCGCGCTGCGCGGAAGAACGAGCCGCCGTCGTACTTTCCCGCCGCCACATAGCGCAGGAAGTTGGCGGAGGTGAGGGGCGCCTTTTCCGCCTCCAGTTCGACCAGGATGACGCCGCGGCCGGTGGTGATCGTCACCCGCGGCTTGCGGGCGCCGCCGAGCGCCGCCAGGGGGCTCGCCAGCATCGCCCCAGCGCCGATCAGCGCGGCGCGTCGCTCGATCTTGTGGCTGCTCATCGCTCGCCCAGCTCCCATTGCGGAAAGGCCGGCTCGACGCTTATCGGCTTCGACGCACGCCATCCAGCGGCGCGATACTAAGGCGCGGCCTGGCTGATCTCATAGGCCTGGGGATCGAAGCGGCTCATCCTCCGGCGATATCGGTAGCCCGGGTCCGGGCAGACGCCGGCGTTGCGGCCGGACCGATCCAGATACCAGCTGCGACATCCGCTGGCCCAGACGGTCCCGGCAAGCCGCGCCTGCACATCCTTGTTATGAGCGGCCTGGGCCTCGGGTCTGACGTCCAGAACCGCGGTTTCCCCCGCATGGTCGCGAACATCCAGATACTGCAGGATGTAGCGCATCTGCGATTCCACCATGTGGATCACTGAGGAGTAGCTGAGCGCCGAGTTGGGGCCCAGCAGCATGGCGAGGTTCGGATAGCCCGAGATCGTGACCCCCCGGTACGCCTGCGCACCCTCCTGCGCCCACTGCTCGGGCAGCACGCGTCCGTCCTGCCCCACGATCTTGAGGAAGTCGTCCGGATCGGCCACGAAAAAACCGGTGGCGAACACGATGTGGTCCACCAGGTGAAGCCGGCCGTTGGCGGTCTTCACGCCCTCGGCTGTGATTTCCACCAAGGGTTCGGTCACGAGTTCCACATTGGAGCGGTTGAAGGTCGGCAGGAAGTCGTCGGAGACCGTCATGCGCTTGCATCCGATGGCGTAGTCCGGGGTCAGCCTCGCGCGCACCTGCGGGTCGCGAACCTCGCGTTTCAGCTTGCGCAGGGCGACGCCGCGTAGCACCCGGGCAAACATGGCGTTGCCGAAGAAGGCCGAGCCGACGCCTTCCAGCCCCCAATAGATGGCGGCGCGCACGAGCTTCTGTGTCGCCGGCGCGTGGCGGAACAGCCAGCGTTCCAGACCCGTGATGCGCCGGTCGCCGCGGGGCATGACCCAGGCGGCGGACCGCTGGAAGACGCTCAGATGCGCGACCTCGCCCGCGATGTTCGGCACGATCTGCACCGCGCTGGCGCCCGTGCCCACGACCGCGACCCGCCTGCCCTTGAGATCAAGGCCGCGGTCCCAGGCCGAGGAGTGGGTGTAGCCTCCTCGAAACCGCTCCAGGCCCGGGATGGGCGGAAGCGACGGCCGGTTGAGCGGGCCCGAGGCGAGGATCAACGTGCGGACATGATGCTGGCGACCCCCGGCGTCGCTCAGGCGCCAGCAGCCCTCGGCCTCCAGGAACCGCGCCTGGGTGATCTCGGTGTCGAAGCGGATGTGGCTCGAGACGCCACGCCGCTCGGCGATCCGCTCCAGATAGGCCAGGATGTCCGCCTGCCTCGCATAGCTCGATGGCCAGTCCGGATATGGCTCCGATTCAATGGAGTAGAGGTGGGAGCGGACGTCGCAGGCGCATCCGGGATAGACGTTGTCGCGCCACACCCCTCCGAGCCCTGAGGCGCGTTCAAAGATGGCGAAGGACGTGCGCCCCGCCTCCAGCAGCTTCAGCGCGGCCGTCAGGCCGGAGAAGCCTGCGCCGATTACGCCGACGTCGTAGTCGGGCCGAACCGGCGCCGAGGCGGAGCCCAAGGGAGCCTTAGCGCTCCGAGGTGAGCTGGATGGTGACTGGCTCGCCTGTCACCGCCTTGCCTGTCCAGTTGCTCAAGGTGGAAGGTATCGGCGCGCAATACTGGGCGAAGGGGATCGGGAAGGGCTTGGTCTGGCTCATGCACACGCTGTGGTGCTTCACCACCCAATGGCCGCCCTGGTGTTCGTGGTTGCGACCTTCCGCGGAGAAGGAGCCGTCGCGGTTCAGCCACAGCTTCGAGATGCGTCCATCGGGATAGGTCGAGACGATGGTGCCGCCAAAGGCGGGCTCCAGAATTTCCCCGCCCACAGGAAGCGCGGCGACATTGGCCGCGAGAAGAACCAGTGCGGCCGAACCGATCAGCATGCTCATGAGGGCTTTCTACGCGACCATGGCCTGCGGGCAAGAGCGCCCGAGACCATGCGACCATCCTTCCTGATTGCGTTGTTTCGGCGGCGGGGCGTGACGATGGTGGGAGAGACCTGTGGCGTCCAGCCGCCCCACCGACAAGAGGCTTGAGAACGTCGCGGTTCGTAGGCACCTAACCGGCCATCGGCCCTCATCAGACCTTCCGTGCCGCCCGCGCCCCCGGCAGGAGCGGCAGGACGGAGACTGGAGCCGGGTTGGCGTCGTCAAGCGCGTTTGAGGTTGTCTATGGACTTGGATTCCGACGTCGCCGAGCAGGACATCGTCTATCCCGCCGCCATACCCTTTGCGATCGTGCATCTCAGCTGTCTGGGGGCGATCTGGTCGGGGGTGACATGGCGGGCGGTGGCCATCTGTTTCGCGCTTTACTGGCTGCGTATCTTCGCCATCGGCGCCGGCTATCACCGCTATTTCTCGCACAAGTCCTATTCGACCAGCCGTGCGTTCCAGTTCGTGTTGGCCTTCCTGGCCCAGACCAGCGCGCAGAACAGCGTGCTGTGGTGGACGGCGAAGCACCGCAACCACCACCGCCATTCCGATACGCCGCGCGATGCGCACTCCGCCCTCCAGTACGGGTTCATCTATAGCCATATCGGCTGGATCTTCGATCGCCAGCATCGCGGCGTCGACCTGGTCGAAGTGTCAGACTTGGCGCGCTATCCCGAACTCAGATGGCTGCACAGGTTCGAGTTGGTCCCCGCGAGCCTGATGGGCGTGCTTTGCTTCTTCCTCGCAGGCTGGCCCGGCGTGTTCGTAGGCTTTCTGTGGAGCACGGTGCTCGTCTACCACTCCACCTTCGCCATCAATTCCCTGGCGCACATGCACGGCAAGCGGCGCTATGTGACGGGGGACAGCTCGCGCAACAACTGGCTGCTGGCCTTTTTCACCATGGGCGAGGGCTGGCACAACAACCATCACGCCTATCAGAGCAGCGTGCGTCAGGGCTTCCGGTGGTGGGAGATCGATCCGACGTTCTACATCCTGAAGGGGCTGTCCTACATCGGGGTGGTCTGGGATCTGAAGCTGCCGCCCGAACAGGTGGTGCGTAACGACCATCGCCTCGCCGCGCGCGTGGTCAACCGCGCCGCTGAACAGCTAGCCGCCCGTTTCGATGCGGAACGGATCGCCCGCGCCGCGATGGCGTCGTTGAAAGCGCCCCAGATCTCGACCCTGCAGCCCACCCTGGCGCGCGCCCAGCATCTTGCGGCTGAAGCCTTCGCCTCCCTGCACGTCCCCGACATGCCTAGCCGCGAGGAGGTGCTTGCGGTCGCCAAGGCCATGTTCGCCAAGACGAAGTCCCTCGACGAGATCGTGGATCGCGCCCGAGAACAGCTGATGGCGGCGGTCGGCGCACGGATGACCGCGGCGACCGACGGCGCGGTCTGAGCGCCAGGGTCGGTCGAGACGCCATCGGCCGACCAAACAGTCTTTGACAAACGCATCCCTCCAACGCGAAGGGAGGCGACCGTCCTCTCCGGTTCAGCGGGCGGCCTGGTGGGGGTGAGCCTGGATGAAGGAAGAAGAAAACGCGCGACCGGGGACCTGGGTCAGGAACGCGCCCGCGGCCATGAGCAAGGCTCAGATCGTCGCCGCCCTGGTAGGCGCCGCCATTCTCTTTCTTGCAGGTCTACGCACCCTTCGCGAGTTCATACCCGCGCTCGCCTGGGCTGTGATCTTTGCGGTGGGGCTCTGGCCCCTGTTCGCTCGGCTGTGCAAACGCTGGCCCAAGCACCGGCGTGAGCTGCTGCCGATTCTCATGATCGTGGGCGTCCTGCTCATCTTCGTGATCCCGCTCACCATGATCGCCGTGCCGGTGGCGACAGACGCGCATTCCGCCGCGCAGTGGGTGGCGCAGGTGCGCGCCTCCGGCCTGGCGGCTCCGCCGTTCCTGAACGATCTTCCCTACGGGGCCAAGCTGACGGCGCTGTGGCAGGAGAAGCTGGGCCATCCCGGCGACGTGTCAGGCATCGTCAGCCACACCATGCAGGGCAGCCTGTTGCAGGTCGGCCGTCACGTGGGGGCCGAGGCGCTGCACCGGCTTGTGCTGCTGGGCTTCATGCTGCTGGCCCTGTTCTTCCTGCTGCGCGATGGGGACAGTGTGACAGAGCAGATGCGGGTCGGTGCACGCCGCGCCTTCGGGCCTGCGGGGGAAGATGTCGGCCGGCAGATGATCCGATCGATCCGCGGCACGGTGAGCGGGCTGGTGCTCGTGGGTTTGGGGGAGGGGGTGATCCTGGGCGTGGCCTTCTGGATCGCCGGCGTTCCCCATCCGACCCTGTTCGGGGTCCTGACCGCGTTCGTGGCCATGGTGCCGTTCGGCGCCGGACTGGCCATCGCGGTTGCGGCCCTGGTGCTGCTGGCCATCAACAAGCTGATCGCCGCCGCAGTGATCGTGGTGCTGGGGCTGACGGTGACGTTCATCGCCGACCACTTCGTGCGCCCGGTCCTGATCGGCGGGGCGACCAAGCTGCCGTTCATCTGGGTGCTGCTGGGTATCCTGGGCGGCGTCGGCGCGTGGGGCCTGGTCGGCCTCTTCGTCGGACCCGCCTTGCTCGCCGCCTTGATCCTGCTGTGGCGCGAATGGGTGGGCAGCCGTGAAGGCCCGATCAACCCGTCGCCCTCGGACGTGTCCGGCTCGTGAGGTCGAGGTCGACGCCGCAATGGGCGCGGGCGGGTTCGGCGACGCTGGCCGGAGGCTAATGCAGCTTCACCGGCGGCGCCGTGACCTTCCGAAGGCGGTCTGAAAGCGTAATGGCTGTGGCCTGCGCCCAGCCGCTCAACGCCGCCCGGTGCATGAACTGCAGCGAGACGTAGAACAGCTTGGGCAAGGCGCCGTCGAAACTGAGCGGCTCGCCCTTGCCAAGGCTGGGGGCTTGGCCGACGGCGGTGTGGCCGCCGAGGGAGACGAGCGAACCGCGGGAATGGTAGCGGAAAGGCGCCGCCGGCGGACCGGTCGCGGCGAGCATCTTCTCCAGATAGCCGGCCTGCTGGTGGGCGACCTGCGCGGTGGCGGGCAGGGGCCGATCCTCGCCAGGCGCGGTGACCGCGGCGCAGTCGCCGAAAGCGTAGACGTCCTGCACCCCTTCGCAGCGAAGATAGCCGTCGCAGGCGATCCGTCGCGCCTTGTCCAGCTTGAGGCCTTCGAGGTCTGCGGCCAGGGGACGGCCGATGACGCCCGACGCCCAGACCTTCAGCTCGCAGCCGATGAACTCGCCGCCTTTGAGGTGCAGTCCCTCCTCGGTGACCTTGTCGACGCTGGCGTCCAGATGGAGTTTCACCCCCAGGCGGTCCAGCGCCTTCTTGGCGTAGGCCGAGGTGGCGGGCGCGTCGTTCGACAACACGCGGGGGGCCATGTCCACCACGCTGATCTCCAGCCGGTTCACCCCCGCCAGGCCGCCATAGCGCTTCATGGCGTCCACGGCCTGGTGAAGCTCGGCGGCCAGCTCCACCCCGGTGGCGCCGGCCCCGACGATCCCGACCCGCAGCCGTTCGCGCGTGCCCTCGGCGACCTGGAGCGCGGCTTCGAACAGGCGTCGCTGGAAGGCGCCGGCCTGTTCTGCGCTATCCAGCATGTGACAGTGCTCGGCCACGCCCTCGATCCCGAAGTCGTTCACCTGGGAGCCGAAGGCGAGCACCAGCGTGCCGTAGCCGATCGTGCGCGGGCCCATGACTTCGCAGCCATCCCTGTCGGTCAGCGCGCCCACGGTGATCGTGTGCGCGCCCGCGTCGAGGCCGGTCAGCGCCCCCATGACGAACTGGAAGCCGGTGGCCTGGCCCAGGCCGAGGTAGCCGATCTCGTCCTCGCCAGGATGCATCAGGCCCACCGCCACTTCGTGCAGGCGCGGCTTCCACAGATGCGAGGCGCTGCAGTCCACCAGCACGACCTTCGTCGTCCTGTGCTTGAGCCGCCGTCCGAGCGCAGTCGCTAACTCCGAGCCGCCCGCGCCCCCACCCACGATGACGATGCTGTCCGGAAATTGGGGGCCACTCATGTCGAACTCCGGCGGCGAAGAGCGTGCAAGGCCCAGGCGCTTGGCTGTAGGCGAAGCCCCTCGCGCGCGGAGTTATAAGACATCGGCGTGGACTACGCCTCTTTTAGATTATGCGATGAATGCGGACCAACCAGTAGCGTGGCGCCGGTCTGGGTCGTTGCGCCATGCCCTCCGTAGCCGTAATGGGTGCAATCTATCGATATGCAATGCGCCACCGAATCCTGGTCAGGTGTGCGGCCAGTGGATGCATCCGCCTCTCACATTAAAATCTCCACATCATCACGGGCGCAGTTTCTCTCCGCGTTGCGGAGGCGTATGCGTTCAGCGGAGGCACGGTTTCGGCCAGCGCACCGTTGAGGCCATATCTGCCAAAGCCTTGGCTCAGTTAGGCATGGAACGACCATTATGAGCTTTACCGCAGAGGCGGCGCTGCGCGCAGTGCATGTCGCCGCGTTTGGCGTGGAACCTGAGCTCAGCCAGATCCAGCAACTCGTCGACGAGGTCGAGGCCGATCCTTCAGCGCTCAATGTCATCGCCGCCAGGATGCAACGGTTCGTTGAGCACCTGGGAAAGGCTGCGCGACACGCCCAACCCGACCACTCTCAAAATGGCGAATTCAGGATACTGCTGAAAGGTCTGGTCAGGGAGGCCAGCTCGCACGCCATTGTCGTCGATGTGGGAGCTAACGGGCGAGAAGGATCGAACGCCTTCGACCTGCTAAAGGATTTCGGCTGGAAAGGATTACTGATCGAGGCCAATCCTGATCTCGCGCCGCGGATAAGACGCGAGTTTGGCCCGGTGGACTACGAACTTGTTACCTGCGCAATTGGGATTACCCCTGGTGCGGCACATCTTCACCTCGGCGTAAACGATCAGATATCTTCACTCTTTCGAGACAAGACTGCGTGGTGGGGCGAAGTCGGGGGAGCTGTGGAAGTCGAAGTTCGCCGGCTATCCGATGTGCTTATCGAGAAGTCCATTCCACTCGATTTCGATCTCTTGAGCCTGGACATAGAGGGAATAGATGCGCCAGTGCTCAACGACCTCATTTCCACGTCTCAGTTCCGGCCGCGTTGGATTATCATAGAAGACCCGATCCCGTTGACTGATGTTGACTTGGAGAAGTCTGGACTGTCACCGGAGGTGCGCTCGATTTACGAACTCGTCGACCATACGCTTCCCAATCTTATACTCAAAAGGCGGTAGGAAAGCACCTGTCGTCCTCAATGCCTACGTTTTGCGCAAGACAAACTTGGTTTGTTTGGTCGAAGGCGCTTGGCCGGCGTTAAAACTCGAACGCGTCGACCTGGGTCCGGTCTCCCAGCATGAAGGCGTCGGCGACCAACTGGAAAGGCGTCGCCTCCATCTTCGATTGCGACTTGCCGAGCAGCTCTGCGAATTCGCGGTAGATGTCGGGATACTCGTCCGGCGGGCCGACGAAGGGCGGCTGGCCATCCAGGGTCAGCTTGGAGCCGCCGTCCTCCAGCTTGAGCTTCAGACCGTCCTGTGTCTCCACCTCGATGGTCCAGGTCTGCGGTCCGGTCTGGCGCCAGTCCAACGCCGCGCAGAGCTGCTCATCCGGACGCAAGCCGGTGCTGAACTTCAGATTGGCGGCGATCGGGGCCTGCCGGTTGGCGGGGAAGAACAGCTCCGCCGAGTCGATGAACACCGGCTCGGGCAGCATCTCGGTGAGGATCGACAGGGCGTTGATCCCTGGATCGAAGATGCCGAACCCGCCCGCCTTCAGGATCCAGTCCTGATGGGGATGCCAGCGGCGGATATCCTCCTTCCAGGTGACGTCCAGGGTCTTGACCGTCTTGCCGGCGAGGGCCGACTTGGCGCGCTTGACCGCGGCGTTGTGCTGGGCGTGGTAGGTGGCGAAGGCGACCTTCCCGGCGGCCTTGGCGCGCTGGGCGATCTCGGTCACCTCCGACACCGTCCCGGCCGGAGGCTTCTCCAGCAGGATATTTTTGCCGGCTTTCAGGCAATGTTCGGCTATCACCCGGCGCGGTCCCGGCGGTGTGCAGATCGCCACCGCATCCAACGCCGGGACGCTCTTCAGCATCTCGGGATAATCCTTGAACGACTGCAGCCCGGCCGGGACATCGCCACCGGCGTTGGAGACCGCGACAAGCTCGAAGGCGGCGCAGCCCGCGATCGCGGGGGCGTGCTGGTCGTGCGCGATCTTCCCAAAGCCGATGATCGCGATCTTGTATTTGGCCATGCTGCAGGACTTTCCGGGCGCTGGGATCAGACCGGCGTCAAAGGCGACGCGACCGTCTCACCGACAACGCGTCGGCGCTTTGAGCGCTGCACGTCATATTCAATGCAGCCGGGGATGTTCAGGGCTCAGGCCGGTCCGGGCTCAGGCCGTGGCTAGGCCTGTTCAGAACCTTGCCCCTTCTCAGGTGTTAAGACATTGGAGTTTGTACGCTCGCGTTCCAAAAAATCAGGAGAGATACCCGTGGCCTTCGAAGTTCCGGCGTTGCCCTACGGCTATGACGCACTCAAGCCGACCATCGACGAAGAGACGATGAAACTTCACCACGACAAGCATCATCAGGCCTATGTCGACAAGTTGAACGGCGCGGTGAACGAAGACGCGAAGCTGCAAGGCAAGTCGATCGAAGAGATCATGGGTATGATCTCCTCGCTTCCGCCTGTGGTCCGTAACAACGGCGGTGGACATTGGAACCACAGTTTCTTCTGGCAGATCATGTCCCCGAGCGCCGGCGAGCCGTCGGGCGCTCTGAAGTCGGCGATCGAAGGCGGCTTCGGCTCGCTCGACGCCATGAAGGAAAAGTTCAACACCGCCGGCGCGGGCCAGTTCGGGTCTGGCTGGGCATGGCTCGTGGCTGCGCCATCGGGCGAGTTGAGCGTCTGCTCCACGCCCAACCAGGACAATCCCTTGATGGATAACGCCCCGGTCAAGGGCACGCCGATCCTGGGCAACGATGTGTGGGAGCACGCCTACTACCTGACCTACAACAATCGGCGGCCCGACTATCTAAAGGCGTGGTGGAACGTGGTGAACTGGTCCAAGGCGAGCGAACTGTACGCCTCGGCCACCGGCAAGTAGGGGGTCAAGGCCCGCAGCCCGTCACGCCACCATATGGGCGTTTCGAACTGCGGGCCTTTATGCATCTAGAGGAGGTGGGTCACGCCGTTCGACGACACCAACTACAAATCTCCGATCGAGCCCCCGCCTCCGCCGCCGCCGGTCGCGCGCTCCCGCAGGGATGAGACGATCTTCCTGGTCGTCTTCACCGGTCTGGCTTTCGCCTTGCTCATCCTGCCGATCTCGCTCGATGGTCTAGTCGACATCGTTCACTATTTGACCAGGCGCTGAGCCCGATCAGCTCTGCACCGTCTCCGGCGTGATGGCGTAGGTGCGGGAGCAATATTCGCATGTGACGTGGATCGCGCCATCCGGCTCGGTCATCTCTTCCCGGTCCTTCGCCGGAAAGGCGCGTAGCATCGTCATCACCCGCTCGTCGGAACAGCGGCAATAGGCACGGAGCGGACGGGGCTCGAACATCCGCACCCCATCCTCGTGGAACAGGCGGTACAGCAAGGTTTCAGGCGCCACCTGCGGGTCGACCAGTTCATCCTCGCCCAGCGTCTCGAACAGCGCCTGGGCTCGGTCCCAGGCGTCATCGGTCGAGCCCCGGGCCTCGTCGCCGGCGATGTTCTGGATGATCATGCCGCCCGAGCGCCAGCTGTGGCCCGAGGCGTCCGTCAGCTCTCCCACCGCCAGCCGGACACGCGTGGGCGTCTGTTCAGACTGGGCGAAATAGGTCTCTGCGCAAAGCGCCAGGGTCTCGCCCTCGATCGACGTGACGCCTTGGTAGCGGTCCTTCGCCTCGGTGGGGTCGAGCGTCATGATGAACACGCCCTCGCCCAGCAGCGTCTTCGCCCCCGGGCGCACGAAGCCGGTGGAGACCGCCTCCACGCGCTCGGCGTCAAAGCTGCAATAGCCGCGAAGTCCGCCGGAGGTGTCATAGTCGGCCACCACATAAGCCACCGGCCCGTCGCCCTGCGCCTGCACGATCAGACGTCCCTCGAACTTCAGGCTGGCGCCCACCAGGGCTGCAAGCGCGCAGGCTTCGCCCAATAGTTCGGCCACGGGCGGGGGGTAGTCGTGGCGCTTCAGGATGTCGTCCACCACAGCGCCCAGGCGAACGATCCGGCCGCGGGCGGGCTGATCCTCGATCTGGAAGGCGGCGACGAGGTCATCGGTGGGGCGCGTCGGCGCCGGGGAAGCGGACTCGGTCAAGGCAAGGGTCTCCGCGCGAGCAATCGCAGCGATCTGGGCGCCTGGGTCGGCGCGAGAGGAGGGGCGGTTGGGGAGATGGGAAGCAGCCGTCGCATTTGCGAGCTTGCGGCTCCGCCAGCCGTTGACGGGCGCGCCGCCGGGGGCGAGGCTCGCCTTTAAGGTCAAGCTGGCAGCCACGGGGTGAGGGCGATGTCTATAGTGAGCGAGTTCCGGGCGTTCATCGCGCGCGGCAGCGTGGTCGACCTCGCGGTCGGCGTGATCATCGGCGCGGCGTTCGGCAAGATCGTCACCAGCCTTGTGGACCAGATCATCATGCCGCCAATCGGCCTGCTGGTCGGCGCGGTGGACTTCTCCCAGCTGAAGGTGGTGCTGCGCGCCGCCGATCCCGTCACCAAGCACGCCGAGGTGGCGCTCGGCTACGGCGCCTTCCTCAACACCGTCATCCAGTTCCTGATCATTGCGGCTTCGGTATTCCTGATCGTCAAGCTGGTTAGCCAAGTCCAGCGCAAGGAGGAAGCCAAACCCGCCGACCCTACCCCCACGACGAGCGAGAAACTCCTGATGGAGATCAGGGACGCGCTTAAGATGCAGAGGAGCTGAGCTAGCGGGTCTGCTTTACGGTGTCGGCGAATGGGACAAAGACCCATCTCGGATATGGCTAGCCCGCTTCACCGATCTGATCAGCCGGCGGCGGAGTGTTGTACGTTCAAGACGATGAGGCAGGAGAACGATTTATGATCCAAGCTGCTGGCGTATCTCGGGCGTCGCCCGCCGCCAAGGGGGAGGACAGCTTCGTCTTTGACCTAAAAATGGTCTTCGGGTCTGGCTCGGTGAAGCCGTGAAGCGCGGTGAGGTGAAGGCCGAGGATGCGGAGGCCAGCATCCGACGCATAAATCCGGCCAAGGTGATCGATTTGGTCGAAGACTACGTGAAGCTGCTTACCGGAACGGTAAAAGACAGCTTTGGGTCGATAGGTATAGCCAAGAAACTTATGCAGGATTTCAATAAGTGGTGGGGCGTTCGGGTTTATTTCAAGCCGGGCGCAGGGCGACCTCGTCATCATCAAGGGGTGGCCAAACGGGCGACAATTGCTTTCGGCCACGCGCTATCGAGTGGACAACATCAAGATCATGGAGCTGCAGATCGGCAAGCCGGGCATCCAGGCTGCGGCTAAGGAGTCGGCCCGCTTCGGCATCTACCTCGTCGTGGCGATCGACATGGTGCAGTTCGCCCGCGATCATAATTTTTCCCACCTCCTAGGCAGCCTGACTGTAGACGTCCCATCGGTCATGCTTGCCTCCGCAATCGGAGCCGCTGCAGGCACGCTCGCCGCCGGCACGCTCATTGTCGGCACCATCGCCCTAGGACCCGCCTTAGTAGCGTTCGGTGTCGGCGCGCTGGTGGGGGTGGGCCTCTTTGCGTTGGACAAGCACTTCGGACTGACTGAGAAAGTCACCGCCGCTTACGAGCGGGGCCTCGACAAACTTCAGGTAATTACCCACCCCCCTTGCGAGCCTTGAGGATCGCTGATTCAAGCGGCGGATGGTGCGAATCGATCTTGAGCGCTTGAGCAAGGAAGAGCTGATCGAGCTGGTGCTACGGCTTCAGCGTCCAGCCAAGACGTCGCGCACATCCTCCAAGCCGCCGTCTACAGACCGCAAGGAACGACGCGAGACGTCGCGGCCGGGTGGCGCGAAGCCGGGGCATGAAGGCCACAGCCGCCTCATGAGCGAGGAGGCCGACCAGATCGTGGATCATTATCCCGATCAATGTCCCGCCTGCCTTGCGGCCCTGTCGTCGGATTTGGCCGCCGAGGTCGTGGGCGTCTACGACAAGATAGACCTGCCGACGATCTCCCCCTTCATCGAGCGCCACCAGCGTCTGGCGGTGCGTTGCCCTGTCTGCGACGCTCGCGTTCTGGCCGCCGTGCCGCAGGCGGCGAGCGGCAGCCCGTTTGGACCCCGCCTGCACGGCTTGGCGACCTATCTGAAGACCTTCCAAGCCTTCTCCTACGAGCGGCTCCAGGCGAGCTTCGCCGACGTCTTCGGCGTCCGGATCAGCCAGGGTGCGCTGATGAACATGCTGCGTCGCGCCCAGGACTGCTTCGTGGCCGGGCGCGAGCACGCCGTGGCCGAGCTGCGCCAGGCCAAGGTGGTCAGCTCGGACGAGACCGGTGTTCGCATCGAGGGGAGCAACGCCTATCATTGGGTCTTCCGCTGCGACCAGGCCGTCGTCCATCAGGCCGCCCCGACGCGCGGGGCCGTGGTGATCCGCACCATGATGGACGGCCACCGGCCCGAGGTCTGGTGCTCCGACCGCTACGCCGCCCAGCAGGGTCATGCGGCCGCCCATCAGACTTGTCTGGCCCACCTCGCCCGCGACGTCGCCTACGCCCTGGACCTCAGCCACGACGACTTGGCTTTTCGTCTCCAGCTGTGGCTGCAAAAGGCTTTCGCCCTGGCTCGCGACATCACCACCTTCGCCGCCTCGACTGTCGCCACCAAGCGCCGCGCCTTGGAGCGGGGCCTCGACGATATCCTGGCTGCTCCGAGCTCGTGCGACTTGGCGCAAGCCCTCCAGAACAAGTTCAGGCGAGCCCGAGATCAGCTCCTGACCTTCGCCCGATGGCCCGGCGAGGTCCAAGCCACCAACAACGCCTGCGAACGCGACCTGCGACCCGCCGTCATCCAGCGCAAGGTCACCAACGGCTACCGCGCCATGTGGGCCGCCCAGGGCGAAGCCGATGTCCGCACCGTGATCGACACCGCCCGCCTCACCCCCGGCGCCAACCCATTCAAGACCATCATGGCGACGCTCGCCGCCTGATCACAACGAGAGCGCCGGGGTGGGTAATTACAACTTCAGCGTTGGTGGAAGCAGCTTGGACCCGAAGCGCACAGGAAATGGAATGAATTCACCAGCAGCGGTATGGTGCAGGATATGGAGAAGGGCTTCAACAGCATCGGCCAGCAGCTCGGTCAAGGTAACACCGCTCTCTATATGCTCCAGTCGCTGACTTGATGCCATGACAGCCTGGAGATGGAAGGCGGTCGGCGTATCTATCGTCTGTTTCGCAGCGGCCGCCGTAAACGGCTGGCTGGCGGGAGGCGATATGCTGCACCTCCTTAGCGGTCTCGCTGAACGACGTGGGATCATCACGTCTGCACACTACAGCTCCACGGGTCTAATCCTAAGCCCGCTGGGTGTCAGCTTCGGGCTGATTTTCCTCTTCAGCAAGCAGGCCACCCCTGAGGAAATGAAGAACGCGTCGAAGCGGAGGCTGAAATGGAGCGGCCTTTATCTGGCCTTCGTGTTGGTAAGCCTGGTTGCGGCGTTTTTGGCCCCGATCCCTCAATATTCGATTGTCAATCAGATAGCTCTGCAGAGGGGTTATGTGGCGTGCCCTCGCCCAGACTGGCCGCGTCATCAGCCCGACCGATGGGCTATGCCTAGCCCGCATGGCAAGACTGAGCTTTGTCCTGGTCGCGGGGCGGACCCCAACCTCTAGCCGGTTGATGGAACGTGTGTAATTGGTCGGGTGTGCAGGCCGCAGGTGTGCGGGCCGCACGCCTCAAGCGCTTTGGTCGCTTTGCAATCCATCGGTTAGGTCCGCCATCGGACGCTCGCCTGCGCGATATCAGCGGCCTATAAGGCTCAATGCCCCCCGTCGCGACCAAGATATGTGGCCTGTCCACGCCCGAGGCCGTCCGGGCGGCGGTGAGCGGGGGCGCGGGGTATGTGGGGTTCGTCTTTTTCGCGCCGAGCCCGCGCGATATCGCGCCGGCCCGGGCCGGCGAGCTTGCGGCGCCGGCGCGGGCGGCGGGGATCGGGGTGGTGGCGGTGACCGTGGATGCGTCCGACGCCGAGCTCGACGCCATCATGGCGACCCTGGCGCCAGAGCTGATCCAGCTGCATGGCGCCGAGACGCCGGCTCGCGTGGCCGAGGTCCGCGCGCGGACGGGGGCGCAGGTGGTGCGGGCGTTGCGGGTGTCTGAGCCGGCCGACGTCGAGGCCGCGCGCGCCTTCGAGGACGTGGCGGACTGGCTGATGTTCGACGCAAAGCCGCCGGCTGGCGCGGTGCTGCCTGGCGGCAACGGCGCAGCGTTCGACGGGTCGATCCTGAAGGGGCGCCGCTTCGCGAGGCCCTGGTTCCTCGCCGGCGGGCTGGACGCGGGCAATGTCGCTGCGGCCCTGGCGGGTTCGGGCGCGCAGGCGGTGGACGTTTCCTCTGGCGTGGAAAGCGCCCCCGGCGTTAAAGAGCCGGCCTTGATCGAAGCGTTCCTCAAGGCTGTACAAAGGGCCTAAGGATCGCTTGGCCGCGGCCGGGGTTCCCCAACAGCCATGAACGCACCTTCCAGGCCCACCCGCCCCAACGACTACAGCGCCTATCCCGACGCCCGCGGGCGTTTCGGCGAGTTCGGCGGTCGCTACGTCGCCGAAACGCTGATGCCGCTGGTGCTGGAGCTGGAGCAGGCCTATGCCGCCGCCAAGGCGGACCCCGCGTTCCAGGCGGAGCTTGCCGGCTTCCTGACTCACTATGTCGGGCGGCCGAGCCCGCTCTATTACGCCGAGCGGCTGACGCAGCATTTTGGCGGGGCCAAGATCTACTTCAAGCGCGAGGAGCTGAACCACACCGGCGCGCACAAGATCAACAACTGCATGGGCCAGATCCTGCTGGCCCGACGCATGGGCAAGACCCGCATCATCGCCGAGACCGGGGCTGGCCAGCACGGCGTGGCCACCGCCACCGTCTGCGCCCGCTTCGGCCTGCCCTGCGTGGTTTATATGGGCGCGGTCGATGTGGAGCGGCAGAAGCCCAACGTGTTCCGCATGAACCTGCTGGGCGCGGAGGTGAACCCGGTGACCAGCGGCGCGGCGACGCTCAAGGACGCCATGAACGAGGCCATGCGCGACTGGGTGACCAACGTGCACGACACCTACTACATCATCGGTACCGCCGCCGGCCCCCACCCCTATCCCGCCATGGTGCGCGACTTCCAGTCTGTGATCGGGACCGAGACGCGGGCCCAGATGCTGGAGGCCGAGGGCCGGCTGCCCGATGCGGTGGTGGCGTGCGTGGGCGGCGGCTCCAACGCCATCGGCATGTTCCACCCCTTCCTGAACGACGAGGGCGTGCGGCTGATCGGGGTCGAGGCGTCAGGCCACGGGCTGCACACCGCTAAGCACGCCGCCTCGCTGAGCGGGGGGCGCCCGGGGGTGCTGCACGGCAACCGCACCTACCTGCTGCAGGACGAGGACGGCCAGATCACCGACGCCCACTCCATCTCGGCCGGCCTGGACTATCCCGGCATCGGGCCCGAGCACGCCTTCCTGTTCGACGTTGGCCGGGCGGAGTACCGCGACTGCACCGACGACGAGGCGCTGGCGGCGTTCAAGCTGATGGCAGAGCTGGAAGGCATCATCCCGGCGCTGGAGACCGCCCACGCCATCGCCAAGCTGGGCGACCTCGCTACGGAGTTGGGCAAGGACGGGTTGATCGCCGTGTCCCTCTCGGGCCGCGGCGACAAGGACGTCGCCACCGTCGCCGCCGGTCAGGGGCGGACGATTTGACCAATCGGTTGGACGTCCGCTTCGCCGCGCTGAAGGCGCAAGGCCGCGCGGCCTTCATCGCCTATGTCATGGCCGGCGACCCGGACCGCGAGGCCTCGTTGGCCATCCTGCGCGGCCTGCCCGGCGTCGGGGCCGACATCATCGAGCTGGGCTTCCCCTTCTCCGACCCGATGGCTGAGGGCGTGCCGATCCAGCGCGCCGCCCAGCGGGCGCTGGCCGGCGGTATGCGGCTTCGGGGTGCGCTGGATCTGGTGCGCGATTTTCGTCACGGCGACGACGCCACGCCCATCGTGCTGATGGGCTATCTGAACAACCTGGAGGCCTACGGCTTTCCCCGCTTCTCGGCCGACGCGGCTGACGCCGGCGTGGACGGACTGATCGTGGTGGACTGCCCCCCCGAGGAGGCCGACCCGCTCACTGATGCGCTGGAGGACCAGGGCCTCTACCTGATCCGTCTGGCGACGCCCACCACCGACGACGCGCGACTGAAGGTGGTGGCGCAGCGCACGGGCGGCTTTGTCTATTACGTCTCGGTGGCGGGTGTGACGGGCGCCAAGGAGGCGGACGCGGACGCCGTGGCCCCGGCGGTGGCCCGGGTGCGCGCAGCCACCGGGCTGCCCGTCGCGGTCGGTTTCGGCATCCGCACGCCGGAGCGGGCGGCGGCCGTGGCGCGGATCGCCGACGCGGCGGTGGTCGGTTCGGCGCTGGTGGACGAGATCGTGGCCGCCGCCGCCGACGGCGTGGCGCCCGCGCCGCGGGTGCTGGCAAGGGCGCGCGCTCTTGCTGACGCCGTTCACGCGGCGCGCTCGCCCGAGCTCGCCGTCTCCGCTACCAGGGACGTGGCATGAGCGACCCCGGCGACGTCTCCCCTCCCGCCCCCAAGGGCGCCGCGTCGCCTGAGCGCCCCCGTCGCGGGGCGGGCTGGTTGTCCAAGATCGCGCCGGGCGTCCGGGGCTTCGCCCGCCGCAAGGAGACGCCCGACAACCTCTGGGTCAAATGTCCCGATACCGGGGAGATGATCTATCGCGCCGACCTGGATGCCGCGATGTGGGTCACCCCGTCGGGCCACCACATGCGCATCGGGCCGCAGATGCGGTTCCGCTTCACCTTCGACGAAGGCCGGTTCGAGCCCATCGCGACCCCGCGGGTCCGGGAGGACCCCCTCGGGTTCACCGACCAGAAGCCCTATCCTGAAAGGCTGAAAGCGGCCCGGGCCGCGACCGGCGCCGACGACGTGATGGCGATCGGGGCAGGGGAGATCGGCGGCGCGCCCGCCGTCGCCCTGGTGCAAGACTTCGCCTTCATGGGCGGATCGCTAGGCATGGCGGCGGGCGAAGGCTTCATCCGGGCGGCCGAGACCGCCCTGGCCCGGGACGTGCCGTTGGTGGCCTTCACCGCCGCAGGCGGGGCGAGGATGCAGGAGGGCGCGCTGAGCCTGATGCAGATGGCGCGCACGACGCTGGCCATTCAGCAGCTGAAGCAGGCGCGGCTGCCCTATGTCGTCGTGCTGACCGATCCGACCACGGGCGGGGTCACCGCCAGCTACGCCATGCTGGGCGATGTGCATCTGGCCGAACCCGGCGCCCTGATCGGCTTCGCCGGTCCCCGGGTGATCGAGCAGACCATCCGCGAGACCCTGCCCGAGGGGTTCCAGCGCTCTGAATACCTGATGGACCACGGCATGGTCGACCGGGTGGTGAAGCGGCCAGACCTGCCGCACACCTTGGGCCAGATCCTGTCGATCCTGATGCAGGGCCGCGCGAGACAGGCGGCCTGAACCGCTCAGCCCTGAACCGCTCAGCTCTGGCCGCCTAGCCTTGAGCGATCGCCATGATCGGGCCGCCCTTCGCGCCCTGTAGCAGCACCACCGTCGACAGCCCTTCCGCCGAGGCGGCGGGCAGCTTGTAGGTGCGGGTCCGGCCCGCATAGCCGCCTAGCCGCGTCAGCTCGCGCACCACATTGCGCTGCACCACCAGCTTGCCCTTGTTGTCGCCGGCCTTGACCCGCACGTCTTGTTCCCGGGGATCATAGCGGATCAGCCAGACGTCCAGGTGCGCGAGGTCCTGCTTCGGGCGGCCGTCGATCCGGACCTTTCCCGCGCCACGAAGCAGGGTCAGGTGCGCGCCGTCGCTGCGGACGTGCGAGGCGTCCTGGATCAGGGCGTCGACCGCGTCCTTGTCCATGGCCGGCGTCTCCCTGGCGCCGTCGACGACGATCTCGGGGGTGTAGATCTCGCGAACCTTCAGGCGCTTGTCATAGGCGCGCTGCCGGTCGGTGAAGCCCGGCTGGGCCAAGGTGTCGGCCCAGCCGACATAGTCCCAAATGTCGACCGGCAAGGTGAGGGCGAGGACGCCTTTGCGCGCGGCGATCTCTCCCAGCATGCGGTCGGCCGGAGGGCAGGCGGCGCATCCCTGCGCGGTGAACAACTCCACCACCACCGGGGCTCGCGACCTGGCGTCGGCGCCTCCGGCCAAGCCGCCCAGGGAGAGCGAGACAGCGAGGGTGGAGAGGAGGAGCGGCCTGCGCATCGCCTGCCGTCTAGCTCGAAACGACGCGACTGCGCCTCACCTTCGCGTGAGCCGCAAGGCTTGGACGCGGCGATATGGGCAGGGGCGTGCGCAGGTTCAGGGCTGGGTCGTCGTGGCGACGGCGGTCTTTACGCCACCTGTGAGTTCAGCGCGGACCTGGGCGGCGTTCCGCTGGGCGGTGACCTGGGCGTCCGCGGCGATCTTGGCCTTCAGGGCGTCTGCGGCCGAGCGGGCTTCCGTATCGCCCGAACCTGCGGCCACCAGATACCATTTGTAGGCCTCCGCATTGCTTTGCGGCACGCCGTAGCCCTTCTCGTAGAGCTGGGCGAGGTTGTACTGCCCGTTCACCACGCCGTGCTCGGCCGCACGACGAAACCAGGCGGCTGCGCCGGACGCGTCCTTGGCCCCCCCATCGCCCGCGTACATATACGAGGCCAGGTTGTACATGGCCGCCGGGTCGCCGTTCTGCGCCGCCTTTTCGGTCCAGCGGCGGGCCTGGGCGACATCCTTGCCGAGCCCGGCGCCGCCCGCTTCGTAGAGGCGCGCCAAGTAGAACTGAGCCGCCGGGTCGCCCTTGGCCGCCGCCTTCTGCAGCTCCGCCACCGCGGTCAGATCGCCGTTGTCGATCCGGCTCACCGCGTTGGTGAACAGCGCTTTCGCGGACCCTTTGCCAGGACTGGCCGCTGCAGCTGCGTCCGGGGTGTGGTCCGCCGGGTCCCCTGCCTCTTTTGGCTTAGCGTCCCGGACTTTATCGCCCGACTCTCTCATCCCAGAACCCTGGGTCAGGCTTGGGGTAAGGGCCACAGCCAGGTTTGGCGTCGGTGCGACGGTGGCGACCTTTGTCTGTGGCGCGCCCAAGGGCGCCGCCGAGGGCGGCGCCTCCATGGTGGCGATCTCGGGCGCGGCCTTGGACCCGTCGTGCGAGGCGCCGCCGAGCAGATAGGCGCCCACGCCCATGGTCGTGATCGCACCGGCTGTGGCGGAGGCGAGCACCAGGGTGCGCAGCGTCGGCGCCCCTTCCTTCTTGCGTCGGCCTGGGAAGGTGATCCCGAACGGCCGCGGCGACTGGCCTACCGGCTCCAGCGGCGGGGCCGGAACGGAGCCGATCGGCGCGGGGTCGGAGCGCCCGCCGCTCGCCGCCCGGCGCGCCGCCAGGCGTGCGGCGTCCAACATCTCACGGGTGGAGGTCTGCTCGGACCGAAAAGAAGGTTCGGGAGGCGGCGCGAAGTCGCCGACCGAAAAGCCGAGAAAGGATGAGCTGTCCGCCGACGCGATCACCGGGGTCGGGGGGGCCTCGAAGGCGGCCGGGGCGAAGGCGGGCTCGAACATCGGGGCGGACGTCCCCTCGACGTCGGCGAACCTCGCCGACCCAGCGTCGAGGGCTGGCGGAAACGACGGCTTCGCCGGCGCGAAATCGTCATCGGCATCGAACGGCGAGTCTCCCGACAAGAAGGGATCCCGCTCGGCGAAGGGATCGTCTTCCAGCGCCCGCGGCCGTATCGCATGCGACACGGTCGCGGGCGACACGTCCGCCACGGTGACCCCCGGTTCGGTCGCAAAGGGGTCCGCATTCGAGAAGGATGGCGCAGCCGCTTCCGCGGGCTCCCCCTCCGGCTCAGCCACGACCTCGGGCGTCCATGACGACGGTTCTGACTGCAGCGGCTCCGGCGCGCGGCGCACGTCGGCGAGCCGCTGGTCCAGGCGGTCCCGGGCGTCGTCCAGCAGTTTGGCGGTGCGCGCCTCGCTGGCCTTGATCCGCTCGGACAGTTCGGTCGCGGTCGCCGCGTGGCCTTCGTCGATCCGGGCGCCGATGCGGGCGACCTTGTCGGTCACCTCGTCGATGGCCTCGGCCGAGCGGCGGTCGGAGGTGGAGATGCGCTCCGCCAGGCGTTCGGCGATGCGGGCGATCTCCCCGCCAAGCTTCTCCATCGCCTCGGCCTGGGCGCCGTCGGCATGGCGCAGGCGGCTCTCCATGGCGTCGGCCAGGCGGGAGACCTCGCCCCCCATCGTCTCCACGGCCGTCGTGCTGCGGCTTTCCACGGCGGCCAGCCGCTCGCCGGTCTGTTCGGCCAGGTCCGCCACCTTGGCCTCAGTCCCCCCGACCCGCTCTCCAAGGGTGTGGGCGACGCGGAGCACCTCGCGCCCGATCCGGTCGATGGCGTGGGCGGACCGCTTCTCCGCCTGCTCCACGTGGCCGCCGAGGTCGCGCAATGCGCCTTCCATCTTGTCGAAGCGCCCGTCGGCGGCGGCGCGCAGACGCTGGGCGAGGTCGGCGCGGGAGGCCTCCACGCGCTGCGACAAGTCCTGGGCCAGCGTCTGGAAGCGACGCTCCATATCGGCGGTGGTGTGGCCGCCGCCGCGCACCTCGTTGGATCGCAGGCGGGCGTCCAGACCTGCGAACGAGGTCTGCAGCGACTGCACCGCCGCGGTGGTCCGCGTCTCGGTCTGGTCCAGTCGTTCCGCCATGCGGGTCAGCACGATCTCGACCTTTTCGGCGTCGGCGTAGGCGGCAGGGGCGGCCTCGACCACCGTCTCGACCTTTTCGAGCCGTCGACCCACGGCCTCGGTCGCCGTCCTCGTGGCCTCTGCCGCCTGCCTCACCTTTTCGGCGGCGGCGTCGGCCGCCTCCTGGGCCTGGGCGCGGTCGTCGGCGGCCTTCAAGGCCTCCTCGTCCATGCGCATCGCCATGCGGCCCAATGCGGCCTCCAGCGCCTTCAGGCTTTCGGCGCGGGGCGCGTCTTCGCCTTCCAGCCGGCGCAGGCGGTCGGTGATCTTGGACTGAGCCGCGCGGATGTCCTCCACGGAGCCTTCCAGCCGGGAGGCGCCGCCGCCCGACTCGCGTTCGATCTCGTCCAGGCGCGACAGCACGCCCATGACGGACTGGTCCATGCCGCTGATCGCCAGGACCGAGCGGTGTTCCGCCGCCTCGACCCGGGTCGCCAGGGTTTCGAGCGCGCGCGCCAGGCGTGCGGGCTCTCCATCTTCCCCAGGTCGAAGCTGACCTGCGCCGCTCGCCCTGCGCGCCTCACGGTAAAGGTCGTCCAGGGGGCGGCGGGGCTCCGGCGGGGCTGGCGCGACAGGGGCGGAAACCTCGGGCTCACCGCCATCGATGATCATCTGGTTGAGCCACTCGCCCAGCGTCATGCCGGAGCGGCGCGCCAAGTCTTTGGCGATCTCGCGCGCCTTGGGATCTATGCCCTTGACGCTCCAGGGCCCAGCCGCTGTCATGAGGGGGCTCTCTCCCGCGTCCGCAGAATCAGCCTCTACGGTGCCTGACGCTAGCGAGCCACCGATGGGGTGTAAACGAGGCATGAGCGCTACATCTTGAGCCATGGCGCCAACGCACGGCGCGTGCGGCGGCCCAGTCTAGCTAAGTTGGCGAGAACTTGGTTAACCGCCGCTTAAGCCTGTGCGGCAAGTCCGCGTCCGTTCAGCTTCGGGCTCGAGATAAACGGGAGGCCCCGGGATGAGACAGCTCTACGGGTGGGTCGCGCCGGGACTGCTCATCATGGCCCTGCTGGCGGTCTGGCAGGGTGCGTGCGCGGCGTTCGCCATCCCCACCTATGTCCTTCCGACCCCAATCGAGACCCTGGCCGCGCTGGTGCGGAATGCGCCGGAACTGGCGGCCTCCGCCTGGTCGACCCTGTCGATGTCGCTGCTGGCCCTGGGGCTGGCCGCCGTCGTCGCGTGGCCGCTGGCGGTGCTGACCGGGCTGAGCCGGTGGGCGGCGAGGGCGGTCGATCCGCTGGCGGTGACGCTTCAGGTGACCCCGGTGGTGGCCATCGCACCGCTGGTGACCATCTGGGCGGGCCTCGACCACGCAGGTCGCGCGATCGTCGCGCTCGCGGCGGTGGTCGCCTTCTTCCCGCTGTTCTCCGGCGCGGCGACGGGTCTTCGCTCCGCCGACCCGGACCTGGAGCGGCTGTTCGACCTCTACGGAGCGACACGGGTGCAGCGCTTGATGCGCCTCCAACTGCCGGCCGCGGTCCCCTATCTCTTCGAGGGCCTGAAGGTGGCGGTCGGCCTGGCGGTGATCGGGGCCGTGGTGGCGGAGTTCGTCGCGGGGTCCGGCCAGGCGCAGGGCCTCGCCTGGCGGATCCTGGAGGCCGAGCACCAGCTGCGCACGCCGGAGATGTTCGCAGCCCTGGTCGTGCTGTCGGTGCTCGGCGCGGCGCTTCACGGCGTGGCGGCCGTTGCGGAGCGGCGGCTGCTCAGCCTGTGGCGGGGACGCGGTTAGGCCGGGGTTAACGCCCGCGCTCTAGGGTCGAGGCTCAGGCTCTTACAAAGGCTTTCCATGTCGCGTGCGTCGGTCTTCGCCTTGCTGGCGCTTGGCGCCGCCTCCGTCGCAGCCAGCTCCGCCCTGGCTCAGGACGCGGGGGCCAACCGCTATGGTTCGGCTTCCGATCCGCGCGCGACGATGAGCGACGTTGGAGCCCCTGCCGCGGCGGGGGCCCTGTCGCTGCGTGCGATAGCGCCGCGCGCGATGTCGGCGGGCCTGCGAGGGCGCATGCTGAATTGGCCGGGGAAGGTCCAGGGTCCGGCGCTGACGTCGGCGGCCTACGCCCCGCCGCCCCAGGCCTATGCGCGTCCGTCCTTTGCGCAGAGAGGCGAGATGGGCGCCGCCTACGACCGCAGCGGCTATGCGCCGAGGGGACGACCGAGCGACGCCCTGGCCGGTCGCGCTGCGACGCCGCAACGCTATCAGGCGCTTTCGGCGCCGCGAGCCGATCCGGGGGACGACGGTCAGTCCGGATACGCGTCTCCGCCGTCACCCCGCCAAGCGCTGTCCCAGCAACGGACGCCGGTCGCCAGCCCGGACGCGGCTCCAGACGGTTGGCGACCGGTGTTCGCCGCCAAGTCGTCCTCCGCCCCCGCAGGTCAGGTCGGCTCCGCCCTCGCCGGCGCGCCGACCCGCACCGATCTGCCGACCTCCATCTATTCGCCTGGCCCCGTCGCCGCCGCAAAAAGCGCCGCGCCCCGGTCCGGCTGGGCGGGGAGCCGGGCTGCGAGCATGGCGCCGCCGATGCGCACGGCCACAGCCGATCGGCGCTACGGCTATGATCCGATGCAACAGCACGGCGTGCGCTTCTATTCGGTGCATCGCGCTTTCGGCATGAAGCCCGATCCGGCGCCCATCCCGCCGCAGTTCTTCACCGCCACCGCCGACCTGGCCGATCCCCCCGGCCCGCTGCCCACCGACAGGACGACCGTCAGTGGAGGGACCACGCACGTCAACCGCGCGGTCTCGGACATCGGCGCCAACTGAGGTCGGCATGGACGCCCGCTCTCCGCTACAAGACCTCATCGCGCTCGCGCACGAACCCTCCAGCGCCCGCCGCAGGGAGCTGCTGCGCCGGGTGACGGACCTTTTCCTCGCCGCGCCCATGCGCTCCCCCGCCGAGGCCAAGGCGTTCGACGGCGTCTTCTGCAGCCTGGCGGAAGACATGGAGACCAGCATCCGCGTCGACTTGGCGGGCCGGTTTGCGCACGCCCCGACGGCGCCGGCGGCGCTGGCCGCCCGGCTCGCGCGCGACTGCCTCGAGGTGGCGCTCCCTATCCTGTCGAACGCCAACCTGCTGGACGAGTCCGACCTGCTCGACGTGGTGCGAACCCAGGGGCAGGCGCACCTGCGCGTGGTCTCGGCCCGCCCGGACCTGACGGAGGCGGTCTCCGACGTGATTGTGGAGCGTGGTGACGACGAGACCCTGGGCGTGCTGATCCGCAACGATCGCGCAGCCCTCTCCCGCTGGGCCAGCGAGACGGTGGTGGAGCGCGCGGCGGCCAACCCGTCGCTGCAGGCGGCCGCGGTCGAGCGTGCGAGCCTGCCGCTCGATCTGATCAACGACATGTTCTTCATGGTCGAGGCGCGGCTGCGCGAACGCATCCTGGCCCGAAACGCCGGCGCCGATCCCAAGGTGGTCGAGGCGGCGCTGGCGGTCGCGCGAACCCGCCTCGCCGCGCGGGCCGACACGCCGCCGCAGGACCTGGCCGAGGCCGAGGCGGAGATCGAGAAGCTGGCCAGCCGGCGTCGTCTCACCCCTCCCACGCTGCTCGGCTTCCTGCGCTCCAGCCAGCGCACCCATTTCACGGTGGGCTTGGCCTACATGGCCGAGATCGACCCCTCCACCGTGCGCACGATCATGGAGAAATGCGATCTCGATGCGCTGGCCGTGGTCTGCAAGGCCGCGGAGATGGACAAGGCCATGTTCCTGACCTTCGCGGTGCTGACCTGCGGCGGGCGCGACGCGATGAGCAAGGCGGCCGTCTACGGCAAGCTCTACAACGAGCTGCCGCTGGACACCGCGCTGCGCACCCTGCGCTTCTGGCGCATCCGTATCGAGGGCGAGGCCGTCGCCGCCTGATCCGGCGGCTAGTCGCTCACCCGGCCCCTCACGCGATCCAGCGCCGACAGGGCGATCTGGGCCAGGCTGCGCTGGCCGTGGTCGGTGAACACCTCCAGCGCCTCGGTCAGGGCGAAGGCCGCGTCGGCCAGTTCGCCGCTGTCGCCGAGCAGGTCCGCCCGCGCCTGGTAGATGCGCGCCAGGGCCACCTGTACGACCGCCCAGCCGACCGGGTCCTCGCCCGCGGCGCGCGCGCCGAGGTCGGTGCGGAACACCGCCTCGGCTTCGGTGAGCGCCTTGGCGTCTCCACTACGCTCCGCCCGCCGCGCCAGGCAGGCCGCCCGGTCATAGGCCACCACCGCACGCAGCGGGGTTTGCGCCCCGTCCATGTCGCCGAGCGCCCGGTCGAAGGCGATCTGGGCCGAGCTGTAGGCCAGCGGCTCGCCTGACGCTTCGGCCAGTCCTTGCAGGGCCAGGCCCAGCCCATGGGCGGCGCGGGCGCGGTCGAGGGGACTGTGACCTGCGGGGATCGCGTCATAGGCGGCGCCGAGCGCCACCGCGGCGTCCTTCATCAGGCGCGCTTCGCCGGTGATCTCGCCGAGCGAGCGCAGCGCCGAGCCCTGCAGGGTCTGGGCGCGCATCCAGGATAGCGGCAGCCGGGTGGCGTCCAGGCGGCTGGACAGGCGCGCCATGTCGCGGCCGGTGCGGTCCAGCAGGCCGATGTCTTTGCGCGCCGAGCCCACGCCGATCATCAGGTCGGCCTTTTCGCACAGGGCGGCGGCCCATTCGGGTTCGCCCGCGCCGGTGGCGCGCAACCGCGCCTCGAGCCCTAACGCCGCCTCGTCGAACATCCTGGCCACATCCATGGCCAGGTCGCGCTCCAACGAGGCCAGAGCCGTGCGGCCCACCAGCCGGGCGCGGATCAGCCCTGGCCCCCCCAGCCGCCCGGGCGCGCAGCCCAGCGCCTGTTCGGCCTCGGCTAGGGCGGCCTGGGCCTGGCTTGCAGACTTCGGATCGCCGAACAGGTCCCCGCTCGCCAAGGCGCAGAGGGCCAGTTGAAGCTGAGCCCCGGCGTACAGCCGCCGCTCGGCGCCCGCGTCCTGACCCGCCTGGCTCGCCGCGCTGACGGCTTTGGTCAGGCGGCTGGGATCGCCGGTGCGCCGGGCCAGCTCCCGCTCCAGCACGGCATGATCCAGCGCCGTCACCGCACGCAGATCTAGGCTCCCGTGATCCTCGTGGAGCAGGCCGGGCGGCAGCAGGTCGATCAGGGCGGCGACGTTCAGCAGCTCCAGCCGGCCGGGCTCGGCCAGCAGGGCGCCGCGCCGGCGTTCACGCCCCATGCCGCTGGCCATTCGACCCAATCCCATGTCCAAACTCCACGCCGTGCCAACCCGGCACGGCCGGGCGGAACTCGGCGGGAGATCAGCAAGGCCAGGGCCGTTTGGCGGGACGAGACGCGGAGGGCGCGGCCGCTAGCCCCGCTCCTTCGCCTTCTGGAACGCCACCTTGGGATAGCGTTCCGCCACATAGCCGAGCTCCCAGGCCGACTTGGCCAGGAACACCGGCTGCTCGTCGATGTCGGAGGCCATGGCCGGGCGGTGCTTTGAGGCGAAGTCGTCCACATCGGCCTTGATCCCGCCCAGCCAGCGCGCCTCGCCGTAGGGGCTTGGCTCGAAGATCACCTCCAGCCCGTACTCGTTGCCAAGCCGGTCGGCCATCACCTCGAACTGCAGCTGGCCAACCGCGCCGACGATGAAGTCCGCGCCGAACTCCGGCCGGAACAGCTGGGTCACGCCCTCCTCGGCCAGACCCTCCAGGGCCTTCTTCAGGTGCTTGGCCTTCAGAGGGTCCTTCACCCGCACCCGCCTCAGGATTTCCGGCGCGAAGTTCGGCAGGCCGGCGTAGCGGACGGTTCCCGTCTCCGACAGGCTGTCGCCGACCCGCAGCACCCCGTGGTTGGGGATGCCCAGCACGTCGCCCGCATAGGCCTCCTCCGCCAGCTCGCGCTCGGCGGCCAGGAAGAGGATCGGGTTGTGCACGCTCATCTGGCGGCCGGTGTTCTGCACCTTCAGCTTCATGGAGCGGGTGAAGCGGCCCGAGCAGAGCTTCACGAACGCGATGCGATCCCTGTGGTTGGGGTCCATGTTCGCCTGGATCTTGAACACGAAGCCCGAGACCTCCGGATCGCTTGGATGCACCTCGATCGGGTTGCCGCCCCGTTCCGCCGCGCGGTCCTGCGGCGGGGGCGCGAAGGCGGTCAGCGCGGCCAGCAGCTCCTCCACCCCGAAGTGGCGCAGCGCCGAGCCGAACAGCACCGGCGTCATATGGCCTTCCAGGAAGGACTGCCTGTCGAAGGGCTTGGAGGCGCCTCGCACCAGTTCGGCGCCCTCGACCGCCTCCTCCAGTTCCTCCGGCTCCAGCACGCGCATGATGGAATTGGACTTCAGCGCGATCGGCGCGCGGTCCTCCTCGCTGTCGGGGTTGCGGACGTAGGGCAGGAAGCGCTCGTTCTGAAGGTCGATGACGCCCTTGAAGCGGTTCCCCGAGCCGGCCGGCCAGTAGAGCGGCGCGGGGTCGAGCGCCAGCTTGGACCCGATCTCGTCCAGCAGGGCGAAGGGGTCCAGCGCCTCGCGGTCCATCTTGTTGATGAAGGTGACGATGGGGATGTCGCGCAACCGGCACACCTCGAACAGCTTCAGCGTCTGCGGCTCGATCCCCTTGGCGGCGTCCAGCACCATGACCGCGCAGTCGGCGGCGGTCAGGGTGCGGTAAGTGTCCTCGCTGAAATCCTCGTGGCCCGGCGTGTCGAGCAGGTTGAAGAGCAAGGACTCGTGCTCGAAGGTCATGACCGAGGCGGAGACCGAGATGCCCCGCTCCCGCTCGATCTTCATCCAGTCCGAGCGCGTGCGCCGCTGCTCGCCGCGCGCCCGCACCGCCCCCGCCTGGTGGATCGCGCCGCCGGCCAGCAGGATGTGCTCGGTCAGCGTGGTCTTGCCGGCGTCGGGATGGGAGATGATGGCGAAGGTCCGCCGGCGGGCGGCCTCTGCGGCGGGATCAGCTGAGGGCATGAGCGAAGCGACATAGGGCTCGAAAGCGGCGGTGTCACGCCTGCAGCCGTTGCGGTCACGCGAACGGCGACGGCGCCGGCTCCAGCCGTCAGCGCGCCGGCTACACACGCCAGCACGAGCGCGGCGTTTAGAAAGAAAGCGCGGCGTCGGCAAGTTTCGGACAGGCTCACGATAGTCTCTTCGTAGTGCGCCGCGATCCAGAACTCAGCGGCCGCCTTGTCCAAGGCCATGAGAGTTTCGTCGCCCTCCCGCGCCCACCATGACGGCCTATCGCCCGGGAACTTGCTGCGCCCGCTGAACAGGCCGACCAGGGCGGCGATTCCGCCGGTGGCGAAAACGCAGGATGCAGCCGCGGCAAGCGCTACGGTCACAAGCCCGACCTTGGCGCCCGAGGTGACCACAGTTGTCGATACGGCCGCGCCGGCGATCATAAGCGCGCTGACTTGCGATAGTCGTTGATGTAAGGATGTGAGGCTTGCTCGTTCGGACTCAGCCCGCCGCTCGGCATGGTGAAGAATGAGCGGCCTGACCTCGGCGTCTGCGATCCAGAACGCGTGCGCCCCAATCTCCGGATCGATCCGCATGGCCAACCCCCCGCCGCGTCCGCCGCCCCCGCCGCAGCCCCCGATGCCGCCGCGGGCGACCTACGCCCACGACAGCAAGCCGCCCAAGCGCTGAGGGCAAGCTGGCATGGCGTCGCCCGACCCACAACCGCAACCCCCGCTTCCGCCACCTGGAACCGGTGGTCAGACGCAGGTTCCAGCTCAGCCGAAGCTTCAGGCCTGAAAGACTACAGCTGGTCCTTGAGCGTCGACGGGCCGGGCGGCGGTGACTAGCGCACGACGGAGCGCGGCAGGTAGATGCGTCTGAGCTGGAACGAAGTTCGCGCCCGCGCCGCCGCCTTCGCCGAGGAGTGGGCGGACGCCCACTACGAGCGCGGCGAGACGCAGAGCTTTTACAACGACTTCTTCGAGGTCTTCGGAGTCCGCCGCCGCCAGGTCGCCACCTTCGAGGAACCGGTGAAGAAGCTCGGCGACCGCCAGGGCTTCATCGATCTCTTTTGGAAGGGCGTGCTGCTCGTCGAGCAAAAGAGCGCCGGGCGCAACCTCGCCAGAGCCAAGGAGCAGGCCCTCGACTACTTTCCGGGGCTGAAGCCGATGGAGCTGCCGCGCTACATCCTCGTCAGCGACTTCCAGACCTTCGACCTCTACGACCTCGAGACCGACGAGGCTTTGTCGTTCCGGCTCGCCGAACTGCCCGCCCACGTGGAGCGGTTCGGCTTCGTCATGGGCGTGGAGCGGCGCACCTTCCGCGACCAGGACCCCGCCAACATCCTGGCGTCGGAGCTGATGGCCAAGGTCCACGACGGCCTGCTCGCCACCGGCTACGGCGGCTCGCACCTGGAGCGCTACCTGGTGCGGCTCCTCTTCTGCCTTTTCGCCGACGACACCGGCATCTTCCCGCGCGACGCCTTCCAGCTCTACGTGACCGATCGCACGCGGGAGGACGGCTCCGACCTCGGCCCCCTGCTGGCCAAGCTGTGGGAGGTCCTTGACATGGCGGAGGACCATCCGCGCCGAGCGGCTATGGATGAGGACCTGCGCGCCTTTCCCTACGTCAACGGCGCGCTCTTTCGTGAGCGGTTGGATATACCCGACTTCGACCGCACCGCCCGCGAGCGCCTGCTGGAAGCCTGCGGCTTCAAGTGGGACCTGATCTCCCCCGCCATCTTCGGCTCACTGTTCCAGGCGGTGATGAACAAGGGCGAGCGGAGAAAGAAGGGCGCCCACTACACGACCGAGAAGAACATCCTGAAGCTGATCGGGCCGCTGTTCCTGGACGATCTCCGCGCCGAGTTCGAGCGCATCAAGGCCATGGCGAACCGCGAGCGGCGGCTGAAGGAGCTGGCGGACCTTCATGAGAAGCTCGGAAAGCTGACCTTCCTCGACCCGGCCTGCGGTTGCGGCAACTTCCTGGTCATCACCTACCGCGAACTGCGGCGGCTGGAGACCGAGCTGCTGGTGGCGCAGTTCAAGGGCGCGGGGCTCGCCCAGGCCGACCACGACTTCGACGTCGGCGCGCTGACACGGATCAAGGTCGACGCCTTCTACGGCATCGAGCTTGAGGAGTTTCCAGCCCGCATCGCGGAGGTGGCGCTGTGGATGGCGGACCACATCGAGAACAACCGGCTGAGCCTGGAGTTCGGCCGCGCCTATGCCCGCATCCCGCTGGTCACCGCGCCCCATATCGTCCACGGCGACGCGCTGGAGCTGGACTGGACCAAGGTGCTCAGCCCCGAGCGCTGCAGCTATGTCCTTGGCAACCCGCCCTTCATCGGGGCCAAGTTCCAGAGCGAGGCCCAGCGCGCCCAGGTCCGCAAGATCGCCCAGCTCCCCGGCTCGGGCGGCACGCTCGACTATGTGGCGGCCTGGTTCCTGAAGGCGGGAGACTACGCCGCGCTCGCCGCACGGCCGGAGCGGACGCCGGACGCGCCGGGCGAGGCGGAGCGCTGGGCGCGGGCCACCACCGGCAACCTGCTCGGCGAAGAGCTGGGGGTTGGCGAGCCGCTCGGCGGCGCCATTCCCGCGATCCCGGATCGGCCGGCGCCGAAGATCGCCTTCGTCTCCACCAACTCCATCACCCAGGGCGAGCAGGTGGCCCAGCTCTGGCCGCCCCTGTTCCGTCGCGCCCGGCTGGAGATCGCCTTCGCCCACCGCACCTTCGCCTGGGGCTCCGACGCCCGCGGCGTCGCGCATGTGCATGTCGTCATCGTCGGACTCGCCCGCCGCGGCCAGGAGCCGGCGGAGAAGCGGCTCTTCAGCTACGAGAAGGTCGACGGCGATCCGGTAGAGAGCCGGCATGCTGCGCTGACGCCGTATCTTTTCGGGGCGGAGGAAGTTCAGGACCGCCACCTCGTTGTTAAGGAGACCTCGCGGCCGCTCACACCGAGGCCGAAGTTGATTAGCGGCTCCCAACCGATCGACGGCGGCCACCTCATCTTCAATGCCGTAGAACGCTTTGCCTTCTTGGAAGATGAACCGGGCGCAAGCCCATACATGCGTCCCTTCATCGGCGCTGACGAATATATCTCGGGAATGTCGCGCTACATTTTGGCGTTGCAAGGTATCGAGCCCGATAAGCTCAAGAAGCTGCCAAGCTCAATGGCGAGACTCCGTGCCGTGCGCGATTTTCGTCGCCTCAGCAAACGTGTGAGCACCTTAGCCATAGTAGATTACCCGGAACGCTTTAACGTCACTGTTGTCCCTAGCGGCCCTTTCTTAGCGCTCCCAGAGGTAAGCTCCTCTCGCCGTAAGTATGTTCCGATTGGGTGGTTAGAGCCACCAACGGTTCCGAGCAACCTCCTCAGAGTGATAGAGGACGCTAGTCTGTCTGATTTCGGTGTATTGACGAGCGCGATGCATACGAGCTGGCTTCGTTACATCGGAGGCAGACTGAAGAGCGACTATCGCTATTCTATTGGGTTAGTCTACAACACCTTCCCCTGGCCAACCGCCACGTCCGCCCAGCGCAAGAAGGTGGAGGCGCTCGCCCAGGCCGTGCTGGACGCCCGCGCCGCGCACCCGGACGCCACTCTGGCCGACCTCTACGACCCCGACCTGATGCCGCCCGACCTGCGCCGGGCGCACCGCAAGTTGGACGAGGCGGTGGACCGCCTGTACCGCCGCACGCCCTTCGCCGGCGACCGGGACCGCGCCGAGCACCTGTTCGGCCTCTACGAGCGCCTCACCGCCGGCCTCCTCGCCACCCCCGCCAAGGCGAAACGCGCCCGCCGCACCAGCGCCGCCTGACGCCGCCGCCGTGGAACGCCGCCGCCGTGGGACGTCGCGGCCGGCTGGAGCCCGTCTTCGCCGATGGAGAGCTGCGCCTGCTGGACGCGGGGGCGCCCGTGCTGTCCCGGCTGTATCTGGCCGATGACCACGGACCCCTGGTGGAGGCCTATTGGCGCTGGGTGTTGCTGAGCGGAGTGCGCGAGCCGGACGCGCTGGAGAAGGCTCTGCTACGGCCGCCGAGCCGCCCGGATGCGGAAGCTGCGCCCGCCGCCGCTCAGTTCCGGGAGCGCGTCAGGCGGCTTGCCGCAGCCGCGGAGTCCATCGAGACCGCGGAGCAAGCCATGAACGAGCGCCTGGCCGGCCTTTACGGCCTGACCCCGGAGGAGCGCGAGCTGGTCGCCCATGGGTGAGGGGGCCGAATCGCGGCACGCTTTGACAGGCCGAGCTTGGGCGGGCGAAACGGGAAGCGACATGCGTCAGGGCGAACTGTTCGGACCTGCGGACCTCGTAAAGCCCACCCCGCCGGCCGCGGCGTGGCCCGCGCCTATCCCCGAGCGTATCCGCCCCAAGCTGGAGCGGCGCTTGATGGAGCTCAGCTGGGCGGCGGCCCTCGTTTGGCCGGCGTGGGAGGTCAAAGCCATGACCGATCACTTCACCGCCATGGCCGACCGGCTCGGTCCCGAAGAATCCGCCGAATGGGTCGCTCGATGGCGCGAAGAGATGACGCGGTTGGAAACTGCGCCCGGGTAGAAAAGCCGCAAGGCTGAGTCGGCGCCGAGCCTTCTCCCTTAAGCCCAAAGGGTGGAGCGGTGGGATTAAGCGATAAGCCCAGACGAGCGCGGCCCAGCTATCGACGCAGCGTAACCGATCGCGTCAGGCGCGCTGCAGCGCGTCGACCAGGGCGTAGAAGGCGGGTTTGGGTCGGTCCTGATCGTCGAAGGGCAGGGGCGCATCGTCCTTGCCGCCGTCGCCGGGCTGGTAGCGGAGCCAGGAGCGTTTGTCGTCCAGTCCCCAGAGGCAGAAGGCCAGCCGCTGGTGGGGCGGCAGCTCCAGGAAGGCGTCCATGGTGGCGCCGTAGAGCCGGGCCTGCAGCTCCAGCCTGCGCGCCGTCGACATGAAGCCTGCGCCCGGCGCCTGCATCGAGACGTCGAGTTCGGAGACCCGGATCGGCAGGCCCAGGCTCGCCAGGTCGCGCATGGCGGGGCGGCAGAGCGCCGGGTCGACGCCGATGTCAAGGTGGCATTGCGTGCCGAGGGCGCCGAGCGGCGCGCCCTGCTTCAGCAGCCGCTCCGCCAGCCGCAGGAAGGCGGCGCGCTTGGCCGGCGTGCGCTCCAGATCGAAATCGTTCAGCACCAGGACCGCGTCGGGCGCGGCGGCGTGCGCGGAGTGGAAGGCGCGCACGATATAGTCCTCGCCGCCCATGTTGCGGCTGTAGAGACAGTCGCGCAGTCCCGAACCGTCCGGCAGGACCGCTTCGTTGACCGCGTCCCAGCTCACCGCCTGGCCGCGGTATCGCCCGGCCGCCGCGGCGATGTAGTTGCGGACCGCCAGATCGAAGGCGGCCGGGTGTCCGTCCAGCTGCTTGAGCGCAGGCGGCGCCTCGCCGTACCAGACCAGGGCGGTGCCGTGGAACTGAAGCGCATTGGCGCGGGCGAAGGCGGCGATCCGGTCCGCGTCCTTGAAGTCGAAGCCGCCGTCCGGCCGCAGGGTGTCTTCCATCTGCAGCTGCCAGCTCGGCACGATCTGGCTGCACTGGCGCACGACCAGGGCCACGTAGTCCGGATCGGCCAGTTCGGCGGTCCCGATGCAGGCGCCGATGGGGAAGGTCGCGAGGTCGCGCAGGCCCGGGACCGGCCCATCCCGGCGGGTATAGGGCTGGGCCGCCGCCGCCCCGCCGTCACGTCCGCAGGCCGAGAGCGCGAACGCCCCCGCCAGGGCCGCCCTTCGGCTGACGCCCCTCGGCATTGCTGCGCGAGACACGCGGGGCGCCGACCGGCTCATGCGGCCATGCGCCGCCAGACCTGGGTGTCGGCGACCACCGGGGTCAGGGCGGCCGCGTTCTGCTTGGCCAGCAGAACGGCGATGACGTCGACGCCCACCTCGGCCAGGCGCGCGCCGACCTGATCGGGCCTGCAGCCGGCGCGCTGGACCTCGAACAGGGCGGCGTTGACCGCGGGGGCCTTGCACATGATCAGCGCCGCCAGCCGGCAGGCGCGCTCCGGATCGTCGTGGTGCAGCAGCGGCCGCTCGGCGTACAGCTCGCGCCCGAGCCTCAGCACGAACGGCAGCGAGAGGGCGCGGAACCGACCGGCCGCCAGGGGCGGCGCCAGCCGGCGCATGTCCACGTCGAGCACCGTATCGTTCATGAGGAAGATCATGCGGCGCCGCACTCCGGATCGTCTGGAGCTGCACCCTAGACCTCCCGGACTTGCAGCCCGGTTTAGGAAGGCGGTTAACGCGCCTCTACCGGCTCGGTGAGGAAGTGGCGGCCCTGGGGGTCGTCGATCTCCACGATCCAGACATCGGGATCGAACCTGACGGCGCGCTCGGCGTAGGCGTCCTGCGCCGCCTCGTCCTCGGCCTGCACCGGGCGCATCCAGACCCGCTCGCCCTCGCCCCTCACCGCCTCGGCGTAGAGGTCGAAGCGGCCGGCGCGACGGTCGATCACCTTCACCAGCACCGCGCCCGCCCGGGCGTCGCCCTTGCGGATCACGGCGGGAAACGCGCCGCCGAGTTCAGCGCGCCGGAGCAGGGCGGAGACCCAGACATCGGTGGAGAGCCGCATGGGGAAGGCTTCCCACGCGCCTGCGTCGGGGTCCATCCGGCTCTGCGCAGCGCGTGGGCTTCAGCGAGGTTAAGCCGGCCTTAACCAGGCTCAAGGCGCATGCCGTCATGCCCCAGCCGCCCCGCAAAGCCCTCCTCGCCTGCAGCCTCGCGCTCATCTCGGCGGCGGCCCTGCCGGCGATGAAGGCCGACGCCGCAGCCAGCAGCGCGTCCGGCCTGCTCTATGAGCGCACGCTGATGAGCGCGGCGGGACGACGCTGCGGGCTGTTCGCGCCTGGCGTGGCCAGCGCGCTCGACGCTGCACGAGAGCAGGCGAGGGGCGCCGCGCTCAGGGCCGGGGACAGCCTGGTCTCCGTCGCCGCGGTCGAGGCGCGCGCCAGGACGACGGCCGCCGCCGCAGATTGCCGCGCGCCGGGTTTGCAGACCGCAGCCGCTCGGGTTCGCGGCGCCTTCGCCGATTACGCCCAGCTCAGCGTCATGCGCTTTCCGGGCGCGCGTTCGGCCTGGCGGGCCGAGCGGCCGGACGCGCGGTTGCCGGGGGCGCGCTGGCGGCTGGTCCAGGCCCTGCCGGGAACGGGGGGATGGATGCTGTTCGGCTCGGTCAGCGGGCGGCCGGGGCTGCTCGACGCCCGGCGCGGTGCGGTCCCGGCGGCGGCGGCGCGCCTGCGGCTGCGCGATCCGGCGCGTCTGGATCGCCCCTTCCTGTCGGGGCCGCCGCCGGCCTCGATCAGCCAGGTGTTCCTGGCGTCCGGCCGCGCGCCGGCGGCGCGAGCCCTGCTCCCCGCCGGCGCGACCTCGGCGATGCTCTATCCGTTCCCGCCCCAGGCGCTGGAGGCGCTGGCCCGGCTCGACCCGCGGGAGATGGCGGTGGTGGAGCTGGTCTATCCTTCGAGAGGGCCGGACAAGGTGGTCGCGGCGCCGCTGGAGGTCGGCGACGTCGCCGCCGCCCGGGCCTTCCTGGCCGCCGCCGGACCGCCCGTCAGGCCGGCGCCGCGATAGGCGGCTCGGAGCGTCCAGGCGTGATGGGCTCGCCCGTGGCGCTCAGCAGCACCGGGAGCCTGACGCTGATCGCGGTGCCTTCGCCCAGCCGGCTCTCCACCACCATATCGCCCCCGTGCAGCCGTGCGAACGCCTTCACCAGGGACAGGCCGAGCCCGGTACCGCGCGCGCGATCCACCGTATCGCCCGCCTGTTCGTAGGGCCGGCCGAGCCGCAGGAGGTCCTCCGGCGCGATGCCGACGCCGGTATCGGCTACGGTGATCTCCAGCAGACCGGCTGCGGCGGTCATCCCCAGGGTGACGGAGCCGCCGCGAGGCGTGAACTTCAAGGCGTTGGAGAGCAGGTTCAGCATGATCTGCTTCAGCGCGCGCCGGTCCGCATCCACATCGAGCTCTGTCACCGGCAGCACGCCGCGGAGCTGCACGCCGGCGTCGTCGGCCTGCTGGCGCAGGATGCGGAGGCTGGCTGCGGCCGCCTCCCGGGCGTCGAAGGTCTCGCGCGCCAGCTCGTACTTGTCCGCATCGATCTTGGAGATGTCGAGCACGTCGTTGATCAGCTCCAGCAAGTGGCCGCCGCTCTCGTGGATCAGCTCGGCGTATTCGGCGTATTTCGGCGGCAGATCGCCGAACAGGCGCGCCCGCATGATGTCGGAAAAGCCGATGATGGCGTTCAGCGGCGTGCGCAGCTCGTGGCTCATATTGGCGAGGAAGCGCATCTTGCCCTGGGCGTCGGCTTCCGCGTAAGCCCGGCCGGCTTCGGCGTCCGCCAGGCGGTCGAGCAGCTCGGGGTCCGGCGATTGCCGGAGGGCCGTCGCCTGAGCCGGCGTCCGGCGATGCTCGACCAGCATCATCAGCGCCGCCGCCCCGCACCCCAGGCTCGTCGCCAGGGCGGTGAGGCCGAGCGCCAGGGCCACGGGGTTGACCGGCGTCGGCGCCGTTCGTCCGCCCGCCTGGATCACCGCCACCGCCATCAGCGGGACGAAGGCCCATCCCGCCGCCTCCATCCAAAGGCCGCCATAGACCATCGCGGCCAGCAGGGGCGCCAGGCCCAGGACCGTCAAGGGTCCGGCCAGGCCGCCGGTGATCGCCATGGCCAGGCCGCCGGCCACCGCCCACGCCCCCAGCATCGCGCTGCGCCCGAGGTTGGTCCTCGGCTGGTAGAAGACCCCGAGCGCGCCCGGCGCCGCCCCGAGCGCCAGCGCCAGCAGCGCCAGCGCGGGAACGGCCCCCAGCACCACCAGCAGCAGCGCCCCGCCCGTGGCCATCGCCAGCGCCCAGGCGCCGTGCCAGGCGGCTGCGGCGCGGCGCGCCTGGGCGGCCAGCGCGCGCGGGCTCGGATCGGTGGCGGGGGTCACGGGCGACGGATGTCCATACTCTCTTAGTCGCAACGTATCGGGCCGTCTCCGGGGTCGCGAGGTCGTGCACGTGGGAGGCGACCAGACCCGGCGTCCGATGGAATCTTCCACCGCCTGTGGAAGAAACCGGATGGTAAGCTCGGCATGGGCAAGCTTAGGGCGACAAGGATCGCCACGCCATGCCCCTGCGGGCCCCTTCCGCCCACTCTTCTGTGGAACACGCCCTCCCGGGCTCCGGCATGGGCGAGGCCAAGCGCTCGTTCCTGCGCATGGTCAGCCACGAACTGCGCACGCCGTTGAACTCCGTCATCGGCTTCGCTGAGATCATCAGCCGGGAGCTGCACGGCCCGATCAGCGATCCTCGCTACAAGGCGCACGCCGAAATCATCCGCGACAGCGGGCTGAAGCTGCTCAAGATGGTCAACCAGGTGCTGGAGATCGCGCGCCTGGACGCCGGCGCCGCGGACCTGGCCATCAGCCCGGAGTCGGCGGCCGTGGCGGTCAAGGCCGCCGTGCGCAGCCTGGAGGAACAGGCCGCCGCCCGCCACATCGACATCCGCCAGGTGGTCGAGGACCCCTCGCCGCTGGTGCTCGCCGATCCCCGCGGGCTGAACACGATCCTGAGCAACCTTCTCCAGAACGCCATCACCTTCTCGCCCGAAGGCGGCGAGGTCGAGGTGCATGTCCGTTCGGGGCGCGACACGGTCGTGATCGAGGTGTGCGACAAGGGCGACGGTGTAAGTCCCCAGGACCTCCACCGGCTGCTGCGGCCGTTCGAGCAGGGTGAGAACGCGCTGGTGAGGCGCACCGGAGGGGCCGGGCTCGGCCTGTCGATCGTCAGCCTGCTATGCCGCGAGATGGGCGGGATGCTGACGCTGCGGTCCAAGGTGGGGGAGGGGCTGACCGCGCGGGTGCGTCTGCCTTGCGCCACGTCGATCGATGCGCAGACCGAGGCGCCGCTTGAGGTGAAGCGCACGGCCGCCTAAGTGCGCTGCACCCATGGCACCCGCGCGAGCTGGCGACGACGCTTTGATGACCTCCTCGATCGACGCCGAACTGGACGAAGTGGCTGACGAGTTCGAGCTGCTCGGCGACTGGGAGGAGCGTTACCGGCACATCATCGACCTGGGCCGCGGGCTGGAGCCCCTGAGCGACGCGGAGCGCAGCGACGATAATCGGGTGCGAGGCTGCGCCAGCCAGGTCTGGCTGGTGACAGAACCGCTCGGCGAGGCGCGGCTGAGCTTCCGCGGAGATTCTGACGCCCACATCGTGCGCGGGCTGGTCGCGGTGGTGCTGCGCCTGCTGTCGGGCCGCACGGCGGGAGAGATCGGCGCGTTCGACGCCAAGGCGGCGTTCGCCCGGCTCGGTCTTCAAGGCGCGCTCTCCACCCAGCGTTCGAACGGCTTGGCGTCGATGGTCGAGCGTATCCGCCGGGACGCTTCCGCGGTCGGCTGACGTCAGGCGGCGCGGATGCCGGTCGGTCGTTCTTCCGGCGGCGCTCCGACCAGCACGTCGTAGCCGAGGATCATGTCCACGTTGCGCCCATCCCCCGCCAGCGGCAGGCGCAGCCAGAGCAGCGACAGGTGGGCGGCGCCGCGCCAGGACAGGGAATGAAAGCCCACGGCGGGTCGCCGCTCCTCGACCACGCTGTCCAGCTGGCCGCGCCAATAGTCGGCGGAGGCCTGGTCGTAGACGTCGTCCAGCTTCAGCCCGGTGATCTCGCGGCCATAGACCCCATACAGTCCGGTTCCGGCCAGGCGCAGGCGATAGTCGCGCCCCTCCCGGTTGCGCACGTCGATCAGGCTGACGGTCGGCAGGTGCCGCTTGAAGTCCGCCGGATGGATCTGCCGGCGCCCCGGCAGCTTTCCGCCCTCGCGACGCGAGGCCCAATAGGCGAACAACTCCTCGTGGGCGCGGACCGCGGAGGCGGAGCCGTTATGATGCGCCTGCATCTTCGAAGTCCCCGCCAACGGCCTGATTTGGCTTGATTACTATCCCTTAACCTGCCGCCCTGTGGCAAGCGCCGTTTTCAGGCCGCAATTCGACTGGGGATTCGCCGCCACAGATGACCGCGAGTTGCGCCGGGGGAGAGCCCGACTGTGCAAACGCCGCGCCAAAACCCTCACGCCGCCTCGTCTTCCTCCTCGATCCCGGGAAGCGTCAGCAGGTCGGCCGAGCCTTCGACCAGCTCCACCGTCTCCACCTGCTTCAGGCTGCGCTCCAGGGCGCGGGTGCGCTTGCCGCCGTCGGCGACGGTGTTCTGGGCGGCGGCGAGCTGCTTGCCCAGCCGGTCCCAGACCTCGCCGTACTTGCGGAACTCCGCCTTGGCCTTGCCCAGCACCTGCCAGACCTCGCTGGAGCGCTTCTCGATGGCTACCGAGCGGAAACCCATCTGCAGGCTGTTTAGGATGGCCGCCAGAGTGGTGGGTCCTGTGATCATCACCCGATGGGTTTGCTGCAGCTCCATCATCAGGCCTGGGCGCCGGATCACCTCGGCGAACAGGCCCTCGGTGGGCAGGTACATGATGGCGAAGTCGGTGGAGTGCGGCGGGTGGACGTACTTGGCGCAGATGGTCTTGGCCTGCAGCCGCACCGCCCGTTCCAGCGCCAGGGCCGCCCTCTCCATCTCCTCCGCGACGCCGGCTTCCTGGGCGGTGAGCAGGCGGTCGTAGTCCTCGTGCGGGAACTTGGCGTCGATGGGCAGCCACAGGGGCTCGCCCTCGCCCTTGCCGGGCAGCTTGACCGCATACTCGACCCGCTCGGCCGAGCCCGGCTGGACGGCGACGTTGGAGGCGAACTGGTCGGGGGTCAGCATGTCCTCCAGCAGCATGCCGAGCTGGACCTCGCCCCAGCCGCCGCGGGATTTCACGTTGGTCAGCACCCGCTTCAGGTCGCCGACACCCGTGGCCAGGGTCTGCATCTCGCCCAGGCCCTTGTGCACCAACTCCAGCCGGTCGCTGACGATCTGAAAGCTCTCGCCCAGCCGCTTCTCCAGCGTGCCCTGCAGCTTTTCGTCCACCGTGGCCCGCATCTGCTCCAGCTTGGCCTCGTTCTCGCGGCGAAGCTGCTCCAGGCTGGCCGACAGGGTCTCGCGCAGCTTTTCCTGGCGCGCCGCATCGGCCACGGTCATCGCCTCCACCTTGATCGCCACCGCGTCCAGCGCCGTCTTCTGCGCCGTCTCCGCGCGCAGCGCCTGGGCTTCGAGCCGCTCGCGCAGTTCCTTCATCTGGGCGTTGGTCTCGCCGAGCCGGGTGGTCTGGGTGTGGCCGAAGGCGTCGGTTGAGTCCTTGAACACCTGACCCAGCCGGGTGTGTCCCTCGCCGACCTCGCGCGAGAAGGAGGAAAAGCGGGTCTCGTGGGACTGGCCCTGCCGGGCGAAATGGTCGTGCAGCTCGGCCCGGAGCGCCCGAAGCTCCTCCCGGAGCAGGCTCGGCGCACGGCCCGCCTCCGCCTCCAGCCGCTCCAGCCGGGCCCTCAATTCAGGCGACAAGCCATCGCCCTTCCTACGCAATGAGGCGAAGGCGAGCCCAGCGGCGAGCAGCGCTGCAAAAAGGGTGAGGATGATTAGAATCAGGACCATAGGGCTACAAGCCTAGCCCAGTTCCCGGTTCGTTTCACCTGGGCTGGTTGTCGCTCTTCGGGGCGAACTCGCTACAGTCCCACCAGCCTCAAGAACTCTTGCCGGGTCCGGGGATCGTCGCGCACCACGCCGAGCAGCGAGCTGGTGACCAGCGAGGCGCCGGGGGTGTTTACGCCGCGGAGCGTCATGCACGAGTGGCTGGCCTCCAGCACCACGCCGACGCCCTTGGGCTGGAGCACCTCCTGGATCGCCTGGGCGATCTCGGCGGTCATCTTCTCCTGGATCTGCAGGCGGCGGCCATAGCCGTTCACCACCCGCGCCAGCTTGGAGATGCCCACCACCCGGTCGGTGGGCAGGTAGGCGACATGCGCCTTGCCGATCACCGGAAGCATGTGGTGCTCGCAGAAGCTGACGAAGCGAATGTCCTTCAGCACCACCAGCTGGTCGTAGCCGCCCACCTCCTCGAAGGTGCGCTCCAGATAGTCGCGCGGGTCGGTCTCGTAGCCGGCGAACAGCTCCCGGTAGGAGCGGACTACTCGCGCGGGGGTGTCCAGCAGCCCCTCCCGGTTGGGGTCGTCGCCCGCCCATCGGATCAGGGTGCGCACGGCGGCCTCCGCCTCGGCGGCGCTCGGACCGCCGACCGCCTCGATCGGACGCCGTGGGGGGAGCTGTCCGTCGACCCTGTCGTCGGCCTCGTCCAGGGGCGGGATGGAGCTCATCGGCATGTCCTCTTGGCGCAGGCGGATACGCCTGGGCGGCATGACCCGGCAAGTCCTGCCGGGCGCCCGGCAGGAAAGACCCGGCCGTAACCGCTTTGTTAACCCTGACCCGCGAGCCTGCAGCCAGCCGGTCCGAGTGCAGGACGGGTGGATGGAGCGTTTTGCAGATGAACGGAACCGAGGTGCTGGACGTCGGCCGCCAGGCCATCTGGCTGGTGATCCAGCTCGCCGCGCCTGCGCTGCTGGTCGGCCTGATCGTCGGCGTCGCGGTCGGCCTTTTGCAGGCGGTGACCCAAATCCAGGAGCAGACCTTGGTGTTCGCTCCCAAGATCGTCGCCGTGTTCGCCACCCTGCTGATCGCCCTGCCGCTCATGGGGGCGCTGATGAGCGGCTTCATGCGCCAGATCGCCGCCCGCATCGCCGGCATGTGATCCGGGCCGGCCGCTGTGGAACACTTCGCCCTGGCGGCCCAGGTGTTCGGCATAGGGCTGGTGTTCACCCGGGTCGGCGCACTGGCCATGCTGCTGCCGGGGATCGGCGAGACCGTGGTGCCCGCCCGCATCCGCCTGGCCCTGGCGCTGGTGCTGGCCCTGGTCATGTATCCGGTGGTCCGGGCCACACTGCCGCCAGTGCCCGACACCCTGGCGGCGCTCGCCGGCCACATCGGCATAGAGATCGCCATCGGCCTGGGCCTGGGCGCGCTGCTGCGCATGTTCCTGGGCGCCCTGGCGGTCGCGGGCGAAGTGATCTCGCTGCAGACCACCTTATCGTTCGCCCAGACCACCAACCCGCTGCAGGCGCAGCCCACCGCCAGCGTCTCGGCCTTTTTGGCTATCCTGGGGGTGACGCTGGTGTTCGTCACCGACCTCCACCAGCTGTTCATCGGCGCCATCGCCCACTCCTACAGCGTGTTTCCGGCCGGCCGGCTGCCGCGGCTGGACGATCTCGCGCGCCTCGCCGTCCGGACCTTCGGACAGACCTTCACCCTGGGACTGCAGCTGTCGGCGCCAGTGATGGTGTTCGGACTGGTGTTCAACACCTCCCTTGGGCTGGTGGCGCGCATCATGCCGCAGTTCCAGGTGTTCTACGCCGCCACGCCGCTGACCTTGCTGCTCGGCCTGTCGGTGTTTGCTTTGAGCATTGGAGTGATGGGGCTGGTCTGGGTCGACCGCTTCCACGCCTTCGTCGAACAGCTGGCCTGAGCCGTGTCCGACACCCAGGACCGGGAGTCCAAGACCGAAGCCCCCTCAGCCCGCAAGATCCAGCAGGCGCGAGAGCAGGGCGACGTTCCCAAATCCTCCGAGGTCGCCCCGACCCTGGCCCTGGCCGCGGCCGCCATCGCCCTGCTGACGGGGGGCGGGGCCATGGCGCGGGGCCTGACGGTCGCGTTGCTGCCCTTCATCGCCCATCCCGACGCGATCGATCTCTCCCAGCATGGCGCGGTGGCGGTGATGCATGCCGCCATGTTCGCCGCGGCGCCCGCGATCCTGGTGCTGGGCGTCGCTGCGGCGGCAGGGGTGGCCGGCAACGTCTTGCAGCATGGGGTGCTGTTCGTGCCGTCCAAGCTGGCGCCCAGCTTCTCCAAGCTGAACCCGCTGGAGGGCTTCAAGCGGCTGGCGGGGGTGGACAACCTGATCAGCTTCGCCAAGAGCCTGTTTAAGCTGACCGCGATGGCGGCGGTGGTGTTCATGGTGCTCAAGCCCCACGCCGCCAGCCTGGCGGCCATGACCTGGCTCGACCCGGCGTCGATCCTGCCGGCCTCGATGGACGTGCTGCGCGCGCTGCTGCTCGCGGGCGTGGTGGTGTTCGGGGTCTGCGCCGCGGTCGACGTCTTCATCCAGCGGACGCGGTTCACCCAGCGGATGCGCATGAGCCGCGAGGACATGAAGCAGGAGAGCAAGGACAGCGAAGGCGATCCCCAGCTCAAGGCCAAGCTGAAGCAGCAGCGCATGGCGCGGTCCAAGAAGCGGATGATCCAGAACGTGCCCAAGGCGACGCTGGTGATCATGAACCCGACCCACTACGCGGTGGCCCTGCGCTATGTGCAGGGCGAGACGCCGGCCCCCATCTGCGTGGCCAAGGGCCTAGACGCCGTCGCGCTCAAGATCCGCGAGGTCGCCGAGGCGCATCGGGTCGCCGTCATCGAGGACCCGCCGTTGGCGCGCGCGCTCTACGCCGTGGTGGAGGTGGACGAGACCATTCCGCGCGAGCACTATCAGGCGGTGGCCAAGATCGTCGGCTTCGTCATGGGCGCCTCCAAACGGCGGGCCCGGGGCCGGCCGGCTTTGGCGGCGGCGGGACGATAAGGCTATGATCGACCGGCTGGATTTCCGCGCCCGATTCTCTTCGAGCGTCCGCCCTCGGCCAAGGCCGGCGCGGTCGAGCCCTTGTAAGGCGTACAGCCCATGGCGTTGACGACCCCCACCCTCGAGGCCGCCCGGTCGGCAGGGCGCCGTCGCATCGATCCCCTGTCGATCGCCGCGGCGGTGTTCTTCCTGCTGGCCATTGTGGCGGCGGCCTATCCGGCCTTTCGCGCCGGACCCAGCACGGGGGCCGCCATGCTTCTGCTCATCGGCCTGGCCGGCGTGGCCTTCCTCGGCATCTACGCCTTCGCCAGCAGCGAGCCTAGGCGCGCGCTGGCGTCGGACGACGGGCTGCACGCCCTGGTGGACGCCCTGGCCGAGCCGGCTGCGGTGACGTCCGCCGACGGCCGGCTGGTCAGCTTCAACGCCGCCTGGCGTAACGAGGCGGGCGTGGTGCGCCGCCTCGCCCGGGAGGGCGCCGCGGGCAAGGCGCTGTACGCCGCCCTCGCCGCCGCCCGCCGAACCGGGGCCGGCGAGGCGCGCTTCGGCGCGGGCGCAGGACGCCCGGCGATGATCTCGCGGCTCGGCGACGACAAGCTGTTGCTGCGCCTCGCGCGCGACGAGCCCCGGTCGGAGTGGCTGCCGGTGCAGCGTCTCGCCGTCGGCCCGACCGCCCCCCTCGCGCCCGTCGCGGAGATCAACACCCTCGACGCGTTCGCCGCCGCGGCGCCCTTCGGTGCGGCCCTGCTGGAAGGCGGCGATCCTTTCGAGGCGGCGATCCTTGAAGCCAACGAGGCGATGGAGGCGCTGACCGAAGGCGCCGCCCAACCCGGCGGGCGCTTCAGCGACCTGATCGATCCGGCCTCGCGCAACGAGGCGCGCGCACGGCTGGCGTCGCGCCAGGGCGGCCCGGTGGAGGTGCGGCTGGCCAAGACCCCCAGCGGTGCGGCCCCCAAGGTCGCCCACCTCTACGTCACCCAGGCGGCCGACCGGGTGGTGGCCTACCTGCTCGACGTGTCCGAGCAGAAGCAGCTCGAGCTGCAGCTGGTGCAGTCGCAGAAGATGCAGGCGATCGGCCAGCTGGCCGGGGGCGTGGCGCACGACTTCAACAACCTGCTCACCGCCATCCAGCTGCGCCTGGACGAGCTGCTGCACCGCCATCCCGTGGGCGACCCCAGCTACGAGGGCCTGAACGAGATCCGCCAGACGGGCGTGCGCGCCGCCGACCTGGTGAAGAAGCTTCTGGCCTTCTCCCGCAAGCAGACGGTGCAGCGCGAGACGCTGGACCTCGGCGAGCTGATCAGCGAGTTCGAGGTGCTGCTGCGCCGGCTGCTGCGCGAGGACGTGATCCTGTCCACCGACTATGGACGGGACCTGCCGCTGGTGCGCGCCGACAAGAGCCAGCTTGAGACCGCGGTGATGAACCTGGCGGTGAACGCCCGAGATGCGCTCCGCTCCCACGGCGCCCGGGGCGGCCAGATCGCCACCGTCCGCATCCATACCGCTCGGCTCGGCCAGGCGGCGGCCAAGGCCATGGGGTTCCCCTCCGCTCCGCCGGAGGGCTGCGCCCTGATCGAGGTCGCCGACAATGGTCCCGGCATCCCGCCTGAGGCCATGAGCAAGATCTTCGAGCCCTTCTTCACCACCAAGCCGGTGGGAGAGGGGACGGGCCTGGGCCTCGCCACCGTCTACGGCATCGTCAAGCAGGCCGACGGCTGGATTCACGTGGACAGCCCGATCACGGGCGGCGCGGCCTTCCGCATCTTCCTGCCCATCCACATTCCGGCCCCCGGCTCGACGATCCCGGCTGTGACCGCCCCGCCGCGGCCCGCGGCACGGGACCTCTCCGGGGCCGGTCGCATCCTGTTCGTGGAGGACGAGGACGCGGTGCGCGGCGTCGCCGCCCGCCTGCTCCGCGCCCGCGGCTACGAGGTGATCGAGGCCGCCGACGGCGAAGAGGCGCTGGAGCTGGCGGAAGCCCACGCCGGCGAGATCGACCTGATGATCTCCGACGTCATCATGCCCGGACTGGATGGTCCGACCCTGCTGAAGAAGGCGCGCCCGCACCTGGGCGACATCCCGGTGATGTTCATCTCCGGCTATGCGGAGGCCGAGTTCTCCGATCTCCTGGAAGGCGAGACTGGCGTCACCTTCCTGCCCAAGCCCATCGACATCAAGGTGCTGGCCGAACGCGTCAAGCAGCAGCTGTCGGCCTAGCTTCCTCCCTCCTTTTCAAGGGGAGGGTAAGCGCCTGACCGGCGATGAGCGCGACGCATAAAAAGTCGGTCCGGAAACAGCAAAAAATGCTCTTTTCTACAACGGCTTACCAACTTTTTTGACGCACGCGCCTCCGGGGGGTCAATCAGCGCTTTACATGGGGGTTCATCGACCTTATTTCGCAGCTCCCGGCGGACCCGATCAACGCTCTCCGCAGTGCTGCTAACGCCGGTCTAGGTTCAACAATCATAGGGGTTTACGTGAGGTGGGAAACTACCATACGCCCCTGGACCTGGTCCGTGAGCGGTCCGTCGAACGTCCAGTCGCACTCGTGCGTCCTGGCGTCGTTGCCGTAGCGGCCAACTGGTTCCAGGCACAGTTCCAAGGCGACATCTTCTATGCGGTGAAGGCGAACCCGAGCCCGTGGGTCATCCAGACCCTATGGGACAGCGGGGTGCGGTCCTTCGACGTGGCTTCGATTCCAGAGATCGAGCTGGTGCGCTCCATCGCACCGGACGCTCGACTTGCGTACATGCACCCGGTGAAGAGCCGGGCCGCGATCCGGCGGGCCTATCATGAGTTCGGCGTGCGCACCTTCGCGCTCGACACTCATGAAGAGCTGGCCAAGATCCTGCAAGAGACGGGCGAAGCCCGCGACCTGAACCTGATTGTACGGATGGCGGTGAACACCGAAGGCGCCCAGTACGCCTTAGGCGGCAAGTTCGGGGTCTCGACCGAGGATGCGCCTTCCTTGCTTCTCGCCGCCCGCCGGGCGACCGAGGAGCTGATGGGGGTCAGCTTCCACGTCGGATCGCAATGCATGAACCCCTACGCCTATAAGGCGGCCATGGCGCAGGTCAGCCGCGCCCTGGTGCGGGCCGGCGTGTTCGCCGACGTGGTGGACGTGGGCGGGGGCTTTCCCTCCGTCTATCCCGGGATGCAGCCGCCGGAGTTGAAGCTCTACATGGACGCCATCCATGCGGGCTTCGAGGAGATGATGGTCCACGAGACCACCGAGCTGTGGTGCGAACCCGGCCGGGCGCTCGTGGCCGAAGCCTCTTCGATCCTGACCAAGGTGGAGTTGCGCAAGGGCAAGTCGCTGTATCTGAACGAGGGCTCCTACGGCTCCATGTTCGACGCGACGCACTCCAAGTGGCCGTTCCCGGTGAAGCTGGTGCGCGACGGCGAGGCGTCTTCCGACGTCAAGCCCTTCGCGTTCTTCGGCCCGACCTGCGACAGCATCGACCACATGCCCGGCCCCTTCTTCCTGCCGGACGACGTGGACGAGGGCGACTATATCGAGATCGGCATGCTGGGGGCCTACGGCGTCGCCATGACCACCCGCTTCAACGGCTTCGGCGATGTCGAGACGGTGGTGGTGGACGATGCGCCCATGGCCAGCATGTACGGCCTGGCGCCCGAGGAGCAGGAGGCCGCCCCCGCGGTCGCCGAGACCAAGGTCGTCAAGCTCTCGTCACGTTCGAGGCGTAAGCGGCGGCGGAAGTAGGCGGTCTACGGTTCGGCCTCGTCCTTCGACAAGCTCAGGATGAGGCCGAACTTGCTGGCCGTTCAGCCATTCCCCACGCACTCGTCGCCTCCGACCCTCCTTAGGCCTCAGTAGGCCGCCTCATCCTGAGCTTGTCGAAGGACGAGGCGACCGGCCCCGCTGATCAAAAACCGTCGCGCCGTCTGATCCCACGACGGGCGCTCACCTCTTCCTCAAGGACACCGAAGACGATGAACGCTCCCGTCGCCCCCGACCAAACCAACCGCAAGGCCGAGCTGCTGGCCAAGACCGTGCAGCACGTGGACATCACCGCCTACGACGCGCGTCCGGTGATCGATTACATGCGCGCCATGAGCTTCACCTCGCGCGACACCGCGCGGGCGGCCGACATCCTGACCTTGGCCTACGAGGACAAGCCTTGCTCGGTCTGGGTGACGCTGGCGGGCTCGACCTCGGCGGCGGGCTGCATGCACGTCTACCGCGACATGGCGGCCAACAAGATGCTGGACGTGGTGGTGGCCACCGGCGCCTCCATCGTGGATATGGATTTCTTCGAGGCGCTCGGCTTCAAGCACTACCAGGCCCAAAGCAACGTCGATGATCGTGACCTGCGCGACCTCTACATCGACCGCATCTACGACACCTACATCGACGAGGCGGAGCTGCAGAGCTGCGACCAGACGATTAAGGAGATCGTGGACGGCCTTGAGCCCCGCCCCTACTCCTCGCGCGAGTTCATCTGGGAGATGGGCCGCTGGCTGGCCAACGGCGGGGCCAAGAAGCCCGGCAGCCTGATCCAGACCGCCTATGAGCACGGCGTGCCGATCTTCTGCCCCGCGTTCAGCGACAGCTCCGCCGGCTTCGGCCTGGTCAAGCACCAGGTGGAGAAGATCAAGGCCCGAGCGCCTTACGTCTCCATCGACTCGGTGGCCGACTTCCGCGAGCTGACCGAGGTAAAGATGGCCGCCGGGACCACCGCTCTGTTCATGGTCGGCGGGGGTGTTCCGAAGAACTTCGCCCAGGACACCGTGGTCTGCGCCGAAATCCTCGGGCAGGAGGCGGAGATGCACAAGTACGCCGTGCAGATCACCGTGGCGGACGTCCGCGACGGCGCCTGCTCCTCCTCCACGCTGAAGGAGGCGTGCAGCTGGGGTAAGGTGGACGTGACCTTCGAGCAGATGGTCTTCGCCGAAGCCACAACGGTGGTGCCGCTGATCGCCTCCGACGCCTACCACCGCGGCGCCTGGAAGGACCGTGACGAGCGCCGCTGGGCGGACCTGTTCAAGAAGGACTGAACCTCCGCCTCGAGCCTGCGGTACAGCCTAAGTCAGCCTCATCCTGAGCTTGTCGAAGGAGGCCGCTCCACCGCCCTGCAACGCCTCGTCCTTCGACAGGCTCAGGATGAGGCGACTTCCAGCGGTTCGGGCGCATGGCGGCGGATGGGACGCCCGACGTCCGAGCGCCGCGCGCTCAGCGCCTGCGCCGTCAGCATCGCCGCCGCCAGCGGCAACACCCAGATGCAGCGCGCTTGGTAGCGGCCGTAGAGGTCGGACAGCACCCCGCACGCCAGCGTATTGGCGAGCACTCCAGCGACGGCCAGTAGGGCGAAACGGGCGAGTTCCGGTCGGGCTTTGCGGCTGAGCAGACTCCAACCGATCAGGCCCAGCGACAGCCAGATCACCACCGCCTGCTCCGCCCACAGGGTTGCGATCGGCCAGCCGCGACGCGCGGCGAGGCTGGTCTCAAGCCTCGCGCGATGGCCCGGCGGCAGGTCGGCGCGGAGCGATGCAAGCACGTTGGGCTTGTAGTCGAAGTCGTCCAGGTCGGTCTGTACCAGCTGCAGCGCCACGTTTCGGGCTGAGGCCTGCACCTGCAGCCAAGGATGAGCGAGGGTGGACACCACGGCGAAGCGGCCCTGTTCGGTGGCGAGCGCCCGGCGCTGGACCGGCGTAGCGACGGCAAAGACCCCCGTGTGTGGGTTCTCGTCCCAAAGGAAACCGTCGGTATCAGTTCCTGCCAGCCGGTCGGCGAAGGCGCACACCGCAAAGGGATGATCCTTGCAGTGCTCGCGCACGTAAAGCCGGCCGGGGCCGTCGGCCACGACTCGAGCGGTCAGGAAAGGCGGTGTGATCGGCGGCGCGCCGACCGAACGCTTCACCATGGTGGAGAACAGCAGGGCGCCCGCGACCGCACAGGCGATGGCCAGAGCGCCGACCGCCAGGGCGGGACGGGGATCGGGCGTGAAGGCCTGCCCACCTGACGGTCGAAGGCGTGAGATCGCCCAGAGCCCGAGCCCGGCCGCCATCAAGCCCGCTATGATCAGCAGGTGGGAGTTGTGCGCCATGGCTGCGAACACCGTCATGGCCGTCAGCGCCGCAACGTCGAGCCGCGTCAACCGCTTCGGCAAGGCGAACAGCAGCGCCAGCGCCCCGATCGCCACGCCGGACCAGATGTCGGGCATCAGGTCTGCCACGAAGAAGGGGGCAGGCGTCGCCAGGGCCAGCAACGCCATGGCCGCCGCATAAGGAAGCAGGCCAAGCTGTCCACCGGCTCTCAGCGTCATCTCCGCCAGCCAGGCGACCGCCAGCCCCTGCACGAACACCGTCAGCCAGAACCCGCCGGTCAGCTGGCCCATATAGGCCAGGGCCCCGTAGTAGATCGAGCGGCCGGCCAGCACCTCGTTGTCATCGTAGGAGTGCTTGGTGCCCTGGGCGGATTTGGCGGCCGCGACGTGGGCGCCCGGCGGTTCCTGATGCGCCCAAGGCGAGGCGAAGCTGGCGCCGAGCAGCTTGACCACCGCAATGTCGGGTCCACGGACATAGGCCGAGGTATCCGGCGTGAAGAAGGGCTGACCGTTCACCAGCGCCGTCCACATCATCGTCACGGCCGCCAGCAGCACCGCGCAGCCCCGCAGCCAAGGCGGTGGGTCGTGGATCGTGGATGCGCGTGCGGACACGGTCGGCCTCCTGCTCAGGCCGGGTCATAGCCTGCAGGCGGCTAAGAAACGGTTGGCGGGGTTGACTCGCCCCCCCCCACCCGCAAAACCGCAGGCCACAAAAGGCCCTGGCGTCAAGCCGGGCGCAAAATCTTTCGGAGCACTCCCCACCCATGGCCATCCGCGTCGCCATCAACGGCTTTGGTCGCATCGGCCGTCTCGTGCTGCGCTCGCTGGCCGAGCACAAGCGCACTGACATCGAAGTCGTGGCGATCAACGACCTCGGCCCGGTCGCCACCAACGCTCACCTGTTGAAGTACGACAGCACCCACCGGCGTTTCCCGGGCGAGGTGACGCATGGCGAGGACTGGATGGACGTAGGCTTCGGGCGGATCAAGGCCACCGCGATCCGCAACCCGGCCGAGCTGCCGCACAAGGCGCTGGGCGTCGACATCGCCTTCGAGTGCACCGGCATCTTCACCGCCCGGGACAAGGCGGCCGCCCACCTGGAGGCCGGCGCCAAGCGGGTGCTGATCTCGGCCCCCGGCGACGGGGCCGACAAGACCATCGTCATGGGCGTGAACGACCATGAACTGACGGCGGAAGACCTGGTGGTCTCCAACGGCTCCTGCACCACCAACGCGCTGGCGCCGGTGGCCAAGGTGCTGCTCGACCTCTGCGGGATCGAGCGGGGCTACATGACCACCATCCACAGCTACACCAACGACCAGCCCTCGCTGGACCAAATCCACAAGGACCTCTACCGCGCGCGCACCGCCGCCCAGAACATGATCCCCACCTCCACCGGCGCGGCCAAGGCGCTGGGCTTGGTGCTTCCCCAACTGAAGGGCAAGCTGGACGGCGCTTCGGTCCGGGTGCCGACGCCCGACGTCAGCGTGATCGACTTCAAGGTCGTGCCGTCGCGCGACGTGACCAAGGACGAGATCAACGACGCCATGCGCGCGGCCGCCGAAGGCCCTTTGAAAGGCATACTGGCCGTGACCGACGAGCCGCTGGTGTCCAGCGACTTCATCCACGACCCCCACTCCTCCACCTTCGCCTGCCCTGAGACCCAGGTGGTCGAGGGCAAGCTGGCGCGGGTGTTCAGCTGGTACGACAACGAATGGGGCTTCTCCACGCGGATGGCGGACACCGCAATGGCGATGGCCAAGTTCCTTTAGGCGGGCATGACCGAGGCAAGGGGCCCGGAGGCGGCCAAGCCGAAGAGGCATTCGGCTTTCGCCCAGGTCATCTTTCGAAAGTTTGGCGAAGCCTTCGACCTTGGAGGCAAGGCTGTCGTCGGCTTGGCTGGCTTTGGCTCGATGTTCAAAGCGCGCCGCTTCGCAGACGTAGATTGGCCGCATCTCCTGGCGGGCCTCGTCGTTGGTGGCGCAATCCTGGGGTTGGGAATATATCTTCAAGCCAAGGCCGAGGAGACCTGACCATGTCCGACTCGCTTTTCGCCTTCATCATTTCGCTTGGTGGCCTGTGCGCCGTGATGGGCGCGGGCGTTCTCTGGATCGTGCCCCGGATCGAAGCGCGTGACCGGCGGCGCGAGCACCAAACCCATCCTGCTGAATAGCTTATGACTTCCTAGGACACGAATGCCCTTCCAAACTCTCGACCAAGCCGGCGACCTCAAGGGCAAGCGCGTCCTGGTACGCGTTGATCTCAATGTTCCCATGAATGAGGGTGCGGTGTCGGACGACACTCGTCTGCGCGCCCTCTTACCCACGGTGGAGGCATTACGGGAGAAGGGCGCGCGGGTGATCCTGCTCGCCCATTTCGACCGGCCGAAGGGCCAGGTGACGCCGTCCATGAGCCTGAAGCCCGTCGTCGAGCCGCTGGCCCAGGTGCTGAACGCCCCCGTCGCCTTCGCCGCCGACTGCGTGGGCGCGACGGCCGAACAGGCGGTGGCGGACTTGCACGACGGGGGCGTGCTGCTGCTGGAGAACCTGCGCTTCCATGCGGGCGAGGAGAAGAACGACGCGGCGTTCGCCGACCAGCTGGCCAGGCTCGGCGACATCTATGTGGACGACGCTTTCTCCGCGGCTCACCGTGCGCACGCGTCGACGGAGGCGCTGGCCCATCGCCTTCCGGCCTATGCGGGCGTGTCGATGCAGGGCGAGCTGGAGGCGCTGGAGAAGGCGCTCGGAAATCCCGTGCGTCCGGTCCTGGGAATCGTCGGCGGCTCCAAGGTCTCCACCAAGATCGACCTGCTGAAGAATTTGGTGGCCCGGCTGGACCGGCTGGCGATCGGCGGCGGTATGGCCAACACCTTCCTCTACGCCCAGGACTTCGAGGTCGGCGCCTCCTACTGCGAGAAGGACCTGAAGGCCACTGCGGTTGAGATTATGAAGCTGGCCGAGGACAACAACTGCGAACTGCTGCTGCCCATGGACGTGGTGGTGAGCGAGCGGCTGGAGCCGAACGCGCCGCACTTCATCCGGGCGCGAGACGCGGTGGACGGCGACGAGCGCATCCTGGACGCCGGGCCGCAGACCGTGCAGCGCCTCTGCGCCGCCATGGGCACCTCCGCGACCCTGATCTGGAACGGACCGCTCGGCGTGTTCGAGGTGCCGCCGTTCGACAAGGCGACGGTGGAAGCCGCGCGCCACGCCGCCGAATTGGTCAAGGCCGGCAAGCTGGTGGCCGTGGCCGGCGGCGGCGACACGGTGGCGGCGCTGAACCATGCCGGCGTAGTGGCCGACTTCACCTTCGTCTCCACCGCCGGCGGGGCGTTTCTGGAGTGGATGGAGGGCAAGACCCTGCCCGGGGTGAAGGCGCTGGAGCGCTAGGCGGTCTAGGTCCCCCGCCCGTCCACCAGCTGCAGGCCCCAGCCCAGCTTCACGTTGGCGCCTTGCGCGGTGAACCAGGTGCGCCAGAAGTCGCGCTGGGCGGGCGTCTGGATCGCCGCCAACTCTGGGCGCCGGACATAGTTGATGCGGACCGCCACGCCCTTCAGGTCCCGCGTCAGCTCGGAGCGGACGGCGGCGCTGGGGTCCAGACCCGAGCCGGGTCCGTCGTATTCGGATACCGCGCGACTGTTCTGGGCCATGTCGGAGACGATCACCAGGCGGCGGCCCTTCACCGTAGGACCGAAATCGGGAGCGTCTACTGCGCTGTCCACCGCCTCGATGATCGGCGAGCGAGGCGCGCTCGGCACGTCGTGCAATCCGTTCAGATAGCCGTTCAGGGCGTCGCCGACGGTGCGCTTGAACGCGGCTTCGATCATGTCGGGGTTGCTGGCGACGCCGGACACCTCGCCGCCCCGCTGCAGCCGACAGCGGGAAAAGCTGCCCCCGGCGTCGTCGGGGTCGGCCCGGACGCCCCGCACAGTCAGCTCGCCATGGGGACGCAGGCGCTGGTACTCCGCCAGGATCAGCGCCTTGACGTAGGCGATCTGGTGCAGGTTGAGCGGGTCGGTCTGGTCGATCAGCACCACGGTGTGCTCGGGCGGAACCTGCTGGCCGGCGATGCAGCCGGTCTCCCCATCCAGCGGCGGGCTGCGGTTCATGACCGCCAGGGCGCCCACGCTGAGGATCGCCAGAGCGGAGACGGCGAGGATGATCGCCGCGCGTCGCGTCTGCGCCTGGCGACGAACCTCTGAGGGCCTCGGCCGCCGCGTGGATCGAGCTGCAACCCGTCGTCGGTCACGGACCACCGACACGCTCCAGCGGGCCGAAGGCGTCGGGGTCGCGGGCCCCCATCCCGGCCGTTGCCCGGACTTCCCCCAGAGGGGGAAGATCAGAAGCCGCAGCCGCAGCGCTACCTAGATGCTCCCCCCCTGGGGGAGCTGTCGCGGAGCGACTGAGGGGGCTCGCAGGCGCCGCCATCTCAGCCGCCGCCGGCGCGCGACGGTTCAGGTTCGCGTCAGCCTCCCGATCGACGGCGGTCTTCAGGCCGTCGATGCGGGCCTGCAGCCCGTCGGCCGCCTCGATGACATAGGCCTTTAGCCCGGCCAGCGCCGAGAGGTTGGCGGCGTGGATGCGGGCGGCGGCTTCGGCGTCGCGGCGGACCTGGGCTTCGGCCCGCTCGGCGTTGGCGCGGCTGGCCTCCAGCTCGGCGGCGGCGGGAACCGCACCGCCCGAGCCGTGGCGATAGGCGTCAGCCTCCACATCCTGGGCGAAATAGGCGGGCGCAGGGTCGGAGCGGACCTGGGCGTTCTCGTCGCGATAGGCCTTGATCAGGGCGCCGCCCTGGCGGACCCACTGCATCTCCACGTCGCGGCCCTCGGCCAGCCGTCGCTGGGCCAGCTCGGCCAGGGCCTGCAGTCGGTCGCGATCCTGAGTGTGCGGCGCATAGGTCGCCTCAAGCTCGGCCAGCACCTCGTGGCTGGCCTCGACCGCTGCGGCCTTGGCGTCGGCGACGGTGTCCTCGTAGTCGAGCCGGGCCGTGCGATAGGCGCGGTCGTAGCGGCGGTAGTCCCAGTAACGGTCGGCCATGTCGTCCCAGGCCTCCCGGCTGGCGGCGAGGTGGACCAGCAGGCCCAGCGCGAACAGGCCCCAGGAGAACAGCGAGGTCAGGCCCAATACGCCGTGCGCCTTGATGTCGGCCAAGGCGTCCACCGCATGGTTGGCCAGGGTCGCCGTGGTCCCGGTATCCACCGCCTGCTCCGCCACCTGGCGGAAATGGGCGGCGTAGATGTTCCAGAAGAAGGCCAGGGTGATGGCCGCCAGGCTCACCGCCCAGCCCACCGCCTTCTGCAGCGAAAACCTGTGCCCCACCAGCCGCCAACCGACGCCGCCCCCCACGACGCCGAGCGAGATGTTGATCAAGGAGATCACCGCCGCCAGCACCACACCCCCGACCCAGCCCTGTTCGGAAATCCGCCGCAGCAGGAAGGCGTTGGCGAAGCTCTCCAGCACAAAAGCGCCCACCAGGATCGCGAAGGGCAGCAGGGTCGACTCGCGATAGGCGGCGGCGCGGTGCAGTTCGTGGCGGCGGCGGAAATAGTTCAGGTCGCGCTGGGTCTCCAGCTCCTCCTCGCGCAGAGCGACAAGGTCGGTGCGGCGTTCGGAGAGCACGTGGCCGATGCGGCTGTCGATCTCGGCGCGCGCGTGCTCGGGCGTCAGTTCCTGGGGCACCCGGCGAGCGCCGGCGGCGGCCGCTTCGCCAAGGATCGAGGCGAGGTAGGCGTTGAGGTCGCGCAGGCCCTGGGCGACGCGCCCGAGGATCTGCAGCTCCTCGCCCGCCGGGACGGCGGCGTGCGTCGGCGGCTGGTTGCGGCGGCCGTCGTCCTGGGCGGTCTCCAGCACTCGCAGCTCGCGCTTCAGCCGGCCGAAGTCGGCGCGCTGCTCGGCCCCCAGCTCCGGGATCCACAGAGCGCCACCCTCGGCCCGCTCGCCGCGAAGCCGGCCCATCAGGCCCGCGCCGCTCTTCGCCATCTCACGCCATCCTCGAAAGGTCAGGGCTTTCCCCTTACCGCAAAGGTGGGGCGTACGCGCGGCGCGTGCGAGGAGGTTGCGGCGAATTCACCTTGGCGCGCCTCTCCCTTCCCCTGGAGGGGATTACGCCCGCGGGTGCGCCTTGGCGTAGCTGGCGAGCAGGCCGGCGGCGTCGACGGCGGTGTATTTCTGCGTGGTGGACAGGGAGGCGTGGCCCAGCAGCTCCTGGATGGTGCGCAGATCGCCGCCATTGCCCAGGATGTGGGTGGCGAAGCTGTGGCGCAGCGCATGTGGCGTGGCGCTGTCGGGCAGGCCGAGCCGGCCCCGCAGGCGCGCCATGAGCGCCTGGGCGTAGCGCGCGCCGAGCGGGCCGCCGCGCTTGCCGCGGAACAGGGCGTCGGCGGGGGCGAGGCCGAACGGCAGCTCCGCGACATAAGCGTCGACCGCCTGCGCCACCGCCGGCAGCACCGGGGCCAGCCGCATCTTGGAGCCCTTGCCCACGATGCGCAGGGTGTCGGGCAGAGGCGCGTCGGCGCGGGTCAGCGACAGCGCCTCGGAGATGCGCAGGCCGCATCCGTAGACCAGGGTGAGCAGCGCCGCATCCCGGACGGTCTCCCAGGCTTCGCGATCCGCGTCGTCGCCGGCCTCGGTGATCAGACCGCGCGCCTGGTCCTCGTTGACGGGACGAGGCGCAGTCGGCTTCAGCCGGGGCCCGCGCACCAGCATCACCGCGGCGTTGGCGATCCCCAGCCGCCGGTCGGCGAAGCGGTAGAAGCTGCGGATCGCCGACAGGCGGCGGCTGAGGGAGCGCGGCGTCAGCGGGCGGACGCCGCTCCGCCGCGCGGCCATGTAGGCGCGCACATCGGCGGCGCTCACCTCGGCCAGCACGGCGCAGGTGGGCGGCTCGCCGAAGTGGCCCTGCAGGAAGGCGAAGAAGGCGGTGAGGTCCTCGCGATAGGCTTCGAGCGTCAAAGGCGAGGCGCGGCGTTCGTGGGCGAGATAGTTGATCCAGGCGTCGAGGGCTTCGGCTGCCGTACTGCGCGCTTCGAGACGGGCGCCTACAGCGCCTTCCTCAGCATGACGGAGGGAGGTGGGGTCCACGCCCTTCGTCATCCTGAGGAGCCCCAAAGGGGCGTCTCGATGGACGCACCCCCGCTTCGACGCCGCGTCAATGCCGCGGCGGCCATCGCTCGGCCAGACGCTCCACCACCTGGCCGACGAAGGCGATCAGTTCCACGCCCATGTCCGTGCAGAACCCTTCCGGGTCGGCGGAGCCGAAGGCCATCAGACCTGCGCGCTTGGGGTCGAACACCGACAGCCGGATCAGGGCGACGCTCTTGACCCGATCCGCCGCCTCCCCGAAGATTTCGCCGCCGCCGGTGCAGGGGCCGACCGCGCAGCTCCGTCCCGGCTCGATGACGTAGCCGACCAGTCCCACGGGCAGCGAACGCCAGCCCGGCGGCGCATGCCCCTCCACGCCGATGCTGGCCATCTCCAGGCCGAAGCGGCGCTGGGCGCCTTCGTGCAGGCGGTAGGCGAGATCGGCGCTGTTGTCGGCGGCGAGCAGGTCGAGCACCAGGTCGTGGGCCTGGCCCTGGGCTGAGAAGTTGGCTTTGGCGATGGCCTCCATCTCTTCGCGGGCCGAGGTCTCGCGCTCCCGCGCCGCCTCCAGCCGGGCCAGGGCGGCGGGGCCGAATTCCACCACGTTGCTGGAATGCGGGCGAAGGCCGAGCGCCTGCAGCAGGTGGGCGTCGTCGCACACCAGCTCGGGGTTCAAAAGGATCAGCGAGCGCGCGTCAGCCCAGGCGACCGCCGGCTCGATGTTCAGGACTTCGCTCAAAATGACCCCCGCTGGTACTGAGCGGGCATCAGAGCCGATCGGGGTTAAAGCCGGTTTACCGCTGCGAGAAGACGGGCCTCAGTAACCCGCGTTGTGGCCGGTGTTGCGATTCATCCACACCCCGACGCCCACGATGATCGCCGCCACCACCACCGCGCCGATGAACGCGATGTGCGCGCACAGCCACAGCACCAGGAAGGCGACGAGGGCGGCGATGATGGTGGAGGTCCAATGCACCATGCCGTTGAAGCGCATGTACATGGAACGGTGTGTCCGCACCTCCATCTCGCCGCGATGAAACTCCTCGGAGGTTTGCTCGCCTGGGGCGGTCTGGGGCGACTGGGCCATGGTCCGGTCCTTGGAAAATCCTTGTGCGGCGCACTACAGCATAGCCGGCGCGCGCTCAAGCGGAGACCGACCTACGCTCCGTTTCGGGGACTAGGGCGCTGCCGAGCAACGCGGGCGGGGCTCGCATGCCGCGTTGACCCTCACAGCCGATGGCCAGGCGATGTCGAGTATATGCTCTCCTGAGCCTTGCGAGCGCGAACGCCATCTATGTGGATGACCAGACTCCTGCAGTTCAAACGCGAGTGGGGGCTTAGCCTCGTGCTCGCCCTCCAGGCCTCGATTATCTTTCCATCGGGCTACTGTTTGCGAACGGCTATCGGGCCGCCGCACTGTGCCTGCACCCCTCCTTCTCCGGCATAACCACCGACCCCCGGCCGGCGCTCAGCGAGATGCTCTATTTCAGCCTCAGCACCCTGACGACCACAGGTTTCGGCGACATCGTTCCGATCCACCCCTTCGTGCGCAGCATGGCCAATCTGGAGGCGGTCATCGGCCAGCTTTACCCGGCGACGCTGCTGGCCAGACTTGTAAGCCTCCACGTCGCGACGAAGCAGGACCCGTGACGAAGACGACTGTTCTGCGGACGTTCGTTCCTGGGAGCGTCGTCGAACCCTTTGCGCAGGCGCCGCCCTGCGCCCCGCAGGCCAGCTCGTTTAGCCCTCCTTTACCCTCCACCCGGTAATTCCTGCCTAGCCGCGACGGAGCCGTTCCGGGGTGTGGCGCGCGTGTGGGGTCCGGCTTGGATCAGTTCGTCAAAGCGCTGCAGGGCTTCGGGATCGGGCGGCTCGCCGCGATCCTGGGCGCCGGCGCGGGCGCGACGGCGATCCTAATCGCGCTGATGCTGCGGCTGGGCGGCTCGCCGATGAGCCTGCTCTACGCTAACCTCGACCTCAAGGAGGCGGGCCAGATCACCTCCCAGCTCGACCAGTCGGGGGTGAAGTACGAGGTCAAGGGCGACGGCTCGACGATCTTCGTGGACCGCGACAAGGTGGCGTCGACGAGGCTCCTGTTGTCGGGCAAGGGCCTGCCGACCTCGGGCTCCGTCGGCTACGAGATCTTCGACAACGCCCCCGCCATGGGCCAGACCGACTTCGTCCAGACCCTGAACCGTCAGCGGGCGCTGGAGGGCGAGCTGGCGCGCACCATCCGCGCCATCCAGGGCGTCAGCTTCGTGCGCGTCCACCTAGTGATGCCCAAGCACCAGCTGTTTGAGGAGGACGCCGAGCAGCCCTCGGCCTCCATCCTGATCGCTACCGGCGGCGGCCGCATCGGGGTCGAGCAGGTGCGCGCCATCCGCAACCTCGTCGCCGGCGCGGTGCCCGAGCTGAAGCCCGAGCGCGTCAGCATCACCGACCAGCAGGGCGAACTGCTCGCGGCCGAAGGCGACGGCGCGGTGGACGGCGCCGGAGGGGGCGAGCGCAACCAGGTCGAGGAGCGCATCCGCCGCACGGTGAAGGACATGGTGGAGGGCATAGTCGGCCCCGGCCACGCCCGGGTGCAGGTCTCCGCCGACCTCGACATGTCCAGCCACACCACGAGTTCCGAGAAGTTCGACCCCGACGGCCAGGTGGTCCGCTCCACCCAGACGTCGGACGAGAAGTCGGCGGAGAACAAGGCCAGCTCGTCCGGCGCGACCAGCGCCTCCCAGAACGTGCCGGGCGCGGCCCCCGGCGGGGCGGGAAACCCCGACAGCTCCAACACCGGCAAGCAGGACGAGACCACCAATTATGAGATCAGCAAGACCACCACCACCGACGTGACCCAGCCAGGCCAGATCAAGCGCCTGTCGGTGGCCGTGGCGGTGGACGGGACCACGGGCGCCGCGGTGCACGGCAAGCCCGGTCCCTACACGCCGCGCTCGGCCGAGGACATGAAGCGCATCGACCAGCTGGTCCGCTCGGCCATGGGCTTCGACGACAAGCGCGGCGACCAGGTCAGCGTGGTCAACGTGCCCTTCAACCGCGACCTGGACGGGGAGGGCGCCAGCGTCGCCTCGCCGTTCAGCTTCGACAAGAACGACGTCATGCGCGGTGCGGAGCTGGTGGTGATGGCGGGCGTCGCCGGCCTGATCGTCTTCTTCGTGATCAAGCCGATGCTGAAGGTGTCGGCGGGCGGGGGCGGGGCCATGGTCACGGCGCTCACCGCCACGCCGCGGATCGGCCCCGACGGCCAGCCCGCGGTGGGCGCCCTGGCCTATGAAGGGGGGGGCCAGCTGGCCCTGCCCAGCCCTGACGACCGCATCGACATCGCCAAGATCGAGGGCCAGGTGAAGGCCTCCTCGGTCAAGCGGGTCTCCGAATTCGTGGATCGCCACCCCGACGAGTCGGTGGCGATCCTGCGCAGCTGGCTGCACGAAAGCTAATGGCGCTCGCCAAACGCCCCTCCATCGACACCGCCGACAAGATGAGCGGGCCGGAGAAGGCCGCCATTTTCATGCTGGCGCTGGGGGAGGACCATACCCGGCTGTGGGAGGCGCTGGACGAGGAGGAGGTGCGCGAGATCTCCCAGATCATGTCGGGCCTAGGCAACGTCTCCTCCGGAGCCGTCGAGGCCCTACTGATGGAGTTCGTGGGCGGGATGAGCGCCACCGGCGCGATCATGGGCTCCTTCGAGCAAACCCAGCGCCTGCTCGCCTCCTTCCTGCCGGCCGAGAAGGTGGACGCCCTGATGGACGAGATCCGCGGACCCGCGGGACGGACCATGTGGGACAAGCTCGCCAATGTGAACGAGGCGGTGCTCGCCAACTATCTGAAGAACGAATACCCCCAGACGGTCGCGGTGGTGCTGTCAAAGATCAAGGGCGAGCACGCCGCACGTGTCCTGTCGGTGCTGCCGGAAGACTTCGCGCTGGAATGCGTGCAGCGGATGCTGCGCATGGAGCCGGTTCAGCGCGACATCCTCGACAAGATCGAGGAGACCCTGCGCACCGAATTCATGAGCAACCTGGCGCGCACCTCGAAGCGCGACAGTCACGAGATGATGGCCGAAGTGTTCAACAACTTCGACCGCCAGACCGAGAGCCGCTTCCTGAACGCGCTTGAAGAGCGCAACCGCGAAGCGGCGGAGCGCATCCGCGCGCTGATGTTCGTGTTCGAGGACCTGGGCAAGCTCGACCCCGGCGGCATTCAGACCCTGCTGCGCGCGGTGCAGAAGGACCAGCTCTGCACGGCCCTAAAGGGGTCGTCCGACACCCTGCGCGAGCTGTTCTTCTCCAACATGAGCGAACGCGCCGCCAAGATCATGCGCGAGGACATGAACGCCATGGGGCCGGTGCGGCTGAAGGACGTCGACGGCGCCCAGATGGCCATGGTGCTGGTCGCCAAGGAGCTGGCCGCCAAGGGCGAAATCATGCTGGCCAGCGCCAGCGGCGACGATGAGCTGATCTACTGATGACCAGACGCCTCAACATCGCATTCGCGCCGCGCCTCCTCCCCCGCCTCGCAGGGGAGGAGGCACACGCATGACCTCCTCCGTCCCGCGCAAGTTCACCTTCGACACCGTCTTCGATGGCGAGCGGGTGATCGCGCCGCCCAAGCTCAAGCGCGCCTTCACGCCCGAGGAGATGGAGGCCGCCCGCGCAGAGGCGTTCGCCGAGGGTCAACGCTCGGTCGTCGCCCAGGCCGAAACCCAGGCGGCCCAGGCGCTGCGCGAGGTGGCGAGCGCGATGCGGACGGCTTTCGGGCACCTGGCCGAGGCCGCCCACGCCCATCGCACCGACAGCGCTCGCCTGGCCCTGGCCTGCGCCCGCAAGATCGCCGACGCGGCGCTGGACCAGTTCCCCGAACAGCCGGCGCTGGCCGCCCTGGAGGCGCTGTCGCGCGAGCTCGACGCCCAGCCGCGCCTGCTGGTGCGCGCGAGCCCGACCAATGTGGAGCGGCTGACCCATGCGCTGAGCGCGGCGGCCGAAAGCATGGGCTTTGCGGGGCTGGTGGTGGTCAAGGCCGATCCTGGCCTGGCGCCCGCCGCCTTCAGCTTCGACTGGGGCGAGGGGCGCGCGGCCTTTGATCCCGTCGCCGCAGCGGCCCGGGTCGAGGCGGCGCTCGAGACCGCGCTCGCCGCCGAGGGCCTGCACGCGGAACCTGTCGTGATGAGCGAGGAGGCTTAAGGCCCATGAGCGACCTCAACCTGCCCGAATTCGACGCCTCCACCGCACTCGCCACCCTGGCGGAGGGCGAGGAGAAGACCGCCCACGACCTGTCGCCGGTGTTCGACGTGCCGGTGAACATCTCCGCGGTCCTCGGCAAGGCGCATATGTCGGTGGCCCAGCTGCTCAAGCTCGGCGCCGGCAGCGTGCTTGAGCTGGACCGCAAGGTCGGCGAGGCCATCGACATCTACGTCAACAACCGCCTCGTCGCCCGGGGCGAAGTGGTGGTGGTGGACGAGCGGCTCGGCGTCACCATGACCGAGATCATCAAGGACGGGGACCAGGCGCTGTGAGCCCCTTCACGTCTCTCCTCCCTCCCCCTCGATGGGGGAGGGCCGCCCACGTCCAGCGGCTTCGCACTTGCGTTGCGGCCCGATCGTCCAAGCTCGGGGGCGGCTGACCCCCACCCCGGCCCTCCCCCGTCGAGGGGGAGGGAGACCCTCCACGACCTCCATCGGAAGGAACTGAACCATGCGGCTTCTGGTGGTCGGGCGGCTGAACGGACAGCTGGCCCTGGCGGTGAAGATGGCGATGAACGCCGGGGCCAAGGTCTCCCACGTGGAGTCGGCCGCCGCGGCGACCCACGCGCTCAGATCGGGGCAGGGGGCCGACCTGCTGCTGGTCGACTATGAGCTCGACATCGGCGCGCTGATCGCGGCCAACGAGGCCGAGCGCATCCGCGTGCCGGTGGTGGCCTGCGGCGTCGGCGGAGACGCCCGCAAGGCCGCCGACTCGATCCGCGCCGGGGCCAAGGAGTTCATCCCGTTACCCCCCGAGGCCGAGCTGATCGCCGCCGTCCTGGCCGCGGTCTCCGACGACGACCGCCCGCTGGTGACCCGCGATCCGTCCATGCAGCTGGTGATGACCCTGGCCGACCAGGTGGCCGCCTCGGAAGCCTCCATCCTGATCACCGGCGAGAGCGGCGTCGGCAAGGAGGTGATGGCCCGCTACGTCCACAAGAAATCCCGTAGAGCCGACCGGCCGTTCATCTCGGTCAACTGCGCCGCCATCCCCGAGAACCTGTTGGAATCGGAGCTGTTCGGCCACGAGAAGGGCGCCTTCACCGGCGCCGTCGCCCGCCGGATCGGCAAGTTCGAGGAGGCCGACGGCGGGACCCTGCTGCTCGACGAAATCTCCGAGATGGACGCACGGCTGCAGGCCAAGCTGCTCCGCGCCATCCAGGAGCGCGAGATCGACCGGGTCGGCGGCGCCAAGCCCGTCAAGGTCAACATCCGCATCCTCGCCACCTCCAACCGCGACCTGGCGGGGGCGGTGAAGGCCGGGACCTTCCGCGAAGACCTGCTCTATCGGCTGAACGTGGTGAACCTGCGCCTGCCGTCGCTGCGCGACCGGCCGGCCGACGTGCTGGCGCTGGCGGAGTTCTTCGTCAAGAAGTACGCGACCGCCAACGCCGTGCCGGTGCGCCCGCTGTCGACCGAGGCGCGGCGCCGGCTGGGCCTGCACCGCTGGCCTGGCAACGTGCGCGAGCTGGAGAACGCCATGCACCGCGCGGTGCTGCTCGCCACCGGCCCCGAGATCGAGGAGAGCGCGATCCGCCTGCCCGACGGCCAGCCGCTGGCCGGCCCCGCCATGATCGACAGCGGCCAGCAGACCGCCAGCCGCGCCGCCCAGGCCGCGGAAGGCGCCAGCCGCGCCTTCGTCGGCCAGACCGTCTCTCAGGTGGAGCAGCAGCTGATCCTGGATACCCTGGTGCACTGCTTCGGCAACCGCACCCACGCCGCCAACATCTTGGGCATCTCCATCCGCACGCTGAGGAACAAGCTGAAAGAGTACACCGAAAGCGGCGTGAGCGTGCCCGCGCCCCAAGGCGCCTATGCGGCGTAGATCGGCTGAGCGCAGCGCGACCCCTCACCTTCCCACGCCACTCCGCAGCGCGGGCCCCTTCCTCTCCCGCAAGGGGAGAGGGGACGAGGCGCCGCTGACGCCCTCTCCCCTTGCGGTAGAGGGAAGGGGCCCAGCTCTGCTGGGAAGGGTGAGGGGTCGCACGTCGGTGGACCGGAGAGCCTTGATCTTCGCGCTGCCGGCCTTGGGGCTCGCCGCCCCCGCCCTCGCCGCAACCCCCGACTTCGCCGCCATCGAGCGCGCCTCGGGCGGCAAGCTCGGCCTGTTTGTCATCGACGCCGGATCGGGCCGCACGCTGTCATGGCGGGCCGACAGTCGTTTCCCATTCTGCAGCAGCTTCAAGGCGCCGCTGGCGGCCTTCGTGCTGTGGAAGGTCGATCACGGCGAGCTGAGGCTGGGCCAGCCGGTGCGCTTCGCGCCCTCGGATGTGATCCCGTATTGGGCGCCCATCACCCGCCCGCACTTGGCTGACGGGTCGATGCCGCTGCAGGCCCTGTGCGCCGCCGCCGTCGAGTACAGCGACAACATCGCCGCCAACGCCTTGCTGAGGACGACGGGCGGCCCGTCCGCACTCACCGCCTGGATGCGCGAGCGCGGTGACGACGCCTTCCAGCTTTCTCATGATGAGCCGCTCCTGAACCACGCGCGCTTCGGCGACGCGGTCGACACCACGACGCCCCGCGCCATGGCCGAGACCTTCCGCCGCTTCGCCCTGGGCGAAGTATTGACCCCCGCCTCACGCGCACGCTGGACCGGCTGGCTGGTCGCCAACACCACAGGCGGCAAGCGCCTGCGCGCCGGCCTGCCCGCCGACTGGCGCGCCGGCGACAAGACCGGCACCTGGAACGAGGGCTGGTTCAGCACGGTCGACATCGCCGTCGCGTGGCCGCCCGGACGCGCGCCGCTGGTGATCTCCGGCTTCGTCACCGGCCAGCCGAGCACCGCGGCGGGCGAAACGGTGCTGGCCGAAGTCGGGCGACAGGTGGCGGCATGGGCGCAGGTCCATGGCTGAGCGCGGCGCTACCCCTCACCCTCCCAGCCTGCGGCTGGGCCCCTCCCTCTCCCGCAAGGGGAGAGGGGAAGAGCGGCGCCTGGCTCCCTCTCCCCTTGCGGGAGAGGGAAGGGGCCCAGCTCTGCTGGGAAGGGTGAGGGGTCGCACCGCCGCCGGACGAAGCGCCCATGGCTAGCCTCGTCCTTCCCAAGATCAACCTTTCCCGCTCCACGCCCGGCCAGGTCTGGGGTGTGGTGGGCCGTGGCGAGGTGGCGCTGGCGCTGGGCGTCGTAGGCATCGTCACCCTGCTGGTGCTGCCGGTGCCGGCGATGCTGCTGGACCTGCTGCTGGCCGTCTCGCTGACCACCGCCGTGCTGATCCTGATGACGGCGCTTTTGATCAGCAAGCCGCTGGAGTTCACCGCATTCCCGAGCGTCCTGCTCGCCACCACCCTGTTCCGGCTGGGCCTGGACGTCGCTTCCACCCGTCTGGTGCTGACCCACGGGCATGAAGGCGGTGATCCGGCCGGCCATGTCATCCAGGCCTTCGGCGCGCTGATGATGGGGGGCAACTTCGTCATCGGGGTGATCGTGTTCATCATCCTGGTGGTGGTGAACTTCGTGGTCATCACCAAGGGCTCCACCCGCATCGCCGAGGTCGCCGCCCGCTTCGCCCTGGACTCCATGCCGGGCAAGCAGATGGCGATCGATGCGGACATGTCCTCGGGCCTGATCACCCAGGACGAGGCGCGCAAGCGCCGCAAGGAGCTGGAGCAGGAGTCGACCTTCTTCGGGGCCATGGACGGCGCGTCCAAGTTCGTGCGGGGCGACGCGGTCGCCGGCATGATCATCTTAGGCGTCAACATCGTCGGCGGGATGCTTATAGGGGTGCTGCAGCACCACGTCAGCTTCGCGACCGCGGCCTCGACCTACACCGTGCTCACCATCGGCGAGGGGCTGGTCAGCCAGGTGCCGGCCCTGGTGATCTCCATCGCCGCCGGCTTCCTGGTCTCCAAGGCCGGCGTCGAGGGCTCCGCCGACAAGGCGCTGGTGGCTCAGCTCGCCACCAACCCGGTGAGCCTCGGCATGGTTTCGGCGGCGGCCGGCGTCATGGCGGTGGTGCCGGGCATGCCACTGCTCCCCTTCGCCGGCATCGCGCTCGGGACCGGCGCCCTGGCCTGGAAGTCGTCCAAGACGCCCAAGGTCGCAGCCGGGGTCGAGGGCGCAACCGCCGCCCCGGCCGAGCAGGCCGAGGAGCCAATCTCCACCGCTCTCGCCATCGACGACGTGAAGATCGAGCTAGGCTACGGCCTGCTCAGCCTCATCAACGACGTGGACGGGCGCAAGCTTACCGATCAGGTCCGCGCGCTGCGTCGCACGCTGGCCGGCGACTACGGCTTCGTCATGCCGTCGGTGCGAATCCTAGACAACATGCGCCTGCCCAACCAGGGCTATGCGCTCCGCATCAAGGAGATGGAGGCGGGGACCGGCGAGGTGCGGATCGGCAGCCTGATGTGCATGGACCCCCGCGGCGGCCAGGTGGAGCTGCCCGGCGAGCACATGCGCGAGCCCGCCTTCGGCCTGCCCGCCACCTGGGTCGACGACAGCCTGCGCGAGGAGGCGAGCTTTCGCGGCTACACCATCGTGGACCCGGCGACGGTGCTCACCACCCACCTGACCGAGGTGCTGAAGGACAATATGAGCGACCTGCTCTCCTATTCGGAGGTGCAGAAGCTGCTGAAGGAGCTGACGCCCGAGCAGAAGAAATTGGCCGACGACATCATCCCCAGCGTCGTCTCCGCCACCACGGTGCAGCGGGTGCTGCAAAGCTTGCTCAAAGAACGGGTGTCGATCCGCGACCTGGCGATGATCCTGGAGGGCATCGGCGAGGCGGCGAACCAGTCCACCGGGGTCACCGCCCTGGTGGAGCACGTGCGCGGGCGACTGGCGCGCCAGCTTTGCTGGGCCAACCGCGGCGACGACGGAAGCTTGCCTATCATCACCCTGTCGCCCGACTGGGAGCAGAGCTTCGCCGACGCCCTGATCGGCTCCGGTGAGGACAAGCAGCTGGCGCTGGCGCCGTCAAAGCTGCAGGGCTTCATCCGCAGCGTGCGCGAGACCTTCGACCGCGCCGCCCAATCCGGCGAGACCGGGGTGCTGCTCACCAGCCCCAACGTCCGCCCCTACGTCCGCTCCATCATCGAGCGCTTCCGCGGCCAGACCGTGGTCATGTCACAGAACGAGATTCACCCGAGGGCGAGGCTGAAGACGGTGGGGCAGGTGTAGGGCGCATCCCCCCCCCTGGAGGGGAGGGAGGAGAGCAGCCTCACGCCGCCAACTGGTCCAGCATCCCCAGCGACTCCGCCACCGGGCGGCAGGTCAGCTTGCCGCCCTTGACGTTCAGCCCCGCCGCGAAGCCGGAGTCGGAGGCGAAGGCGGCTTCCATGCCCATGTCGGCCAGCTTCATCACGTAAGGCGCGGTCGCGGCCCCAAGCGCATAGGTGGAGGTGATGGGCGCCGCGCCCGGCATGTTGGCCACGCAGTAGTGCACCACGCCGTCCACCACGAAGGTCGGCTCGGCATGGGTGGTGGGGCGCGAGGTCTCGAAGCAGCCGCCCTGGTCGATGGAGATGTCCACCAGCACCGAGCCCTTCTTCATGGTGGCCAGATCCTGGCGGCGGACCAGCTTGGGCGCCGCGGCCCCGGTGACCAGCACCGCGCCGATGACCAGGTCAGCCTCCTTCAACCCCTGCAGGATGGCGTCGCGGGCGGAGAACTGGGTGCGCAGGCGCCCGTCGAACTGGGCGTCGAGCTGGGCCAGGCGGGTGGGGTTGATGTCGTAGAGCGTCACGTCGGCGCGCACCCCCACCGCCATCTCGGCCGCGTTCTCGCCGGAGACGCCGCCGCCGAGGATCATCACCTTGGCCGGCTGCACCCCCGGCACGCCGCCGATCAAGAGGCCCCGGCCGCCCGCGGGCGACAGCAGGGCCGCGGCCCCCACTTGCACCGACATGCGCCCGGCCACCTGGCTCATGGGCGCGAGCAACGGCAGGCGGCCGGAGGTGTCGGTGATGGTCTCGTAGGCGATGCAGGTTGCGCCGGACGCCATCAGCGCCTTGGTCTGGGCGGGGTCGGGGGCCAGGTGCAGGTAGGTGAACAGGATGTGGTGTGGCTTCAGCCGGGCGATTTCCTCGGCTTGCGGCTCCTTCACCTTCACGATCAGCTCGGCGGCGTCGAAGACGGCCTGCGCGTCCGGCACGATCCTGGCGCCGGCCGAGGCGTAGGTCTGGTCGGCCACATCCACGCCCTCGCCCGCGCCAGCCTGGACGAACACCTCGTGGCCCTTGTCGGTGAGCGCATGGACGACGCCGGGCGTCAGCCCGACCCGGCTCTCCTGGCTCTTGATCTCCTTGGGCACGCCGATGCGCATGGTGTTTCTCCGGGGCAGGTTTGGCGGTGTTTAGCCGCCTGGAGGGCGATTGTCTTGAGGTGTCGGCGCGGCCCCCTCCACCAGCTTCGCCGGTTCCCCTCCCCTAGTGGGGAGGATCAACGGCGCCTAGATGCTCCCCTTCTGGGGGAGCTGTCGGCGAAGCCGACTGAGGGGCCCCGCTGGAGCTCACTCAGGCCGCCTTGGTCGGCCGGCCCTTCTTCACCTTGGCCACGGCGCGGTCGCGCTTCAGTCGCGACAGGTAGTCGATGAACAGCACGCCGTTGATGTGGTCGATCTCGTGCTGCAGGCAGACGGCGTAGAGGCCTTCGGCGTCTTCCTCGACCGTTTCGCCCCGATAGGTCATGTACCGCACCCTCACCCGGGAGGGCCGGGTCACCTCGTCATAGACGTCGGGGATCGAGAGGCAGCCCTCCTCGTAGGGGACCATCTCTTCCGAGGCCGAGAGGATTTCCGGGTTGGCGAAATAGCGGGGCGCGGGCTCCTCGCCCTCCCGCGAGAGGTCCATGACCACGACGCGCCGCATCACCCCGATCTGCACCGCCGCGAGGCCGATGCCGGGCGCCGCGTACATGGTCTCCAGCATGTCGTCCATGAGCGCGCGGACCTCGTCGTCCACCGTCTCCACGGGCGCCGAGACCTGCTTCAGGCGCGGGTCCGGAACAGTGATGATTTCGCGTAGGGCCATGGCGGAGATTTAGCCAAGCCCCGCGCGGGCGGCAAGATCACGCCAGCCCGGCCCGCACCTCGGCGCGCAAGGCGTCGATGGGTTGCAGGCCGCGGTCGGTCTTCAGGTGCCAGAAGGTCCAGCCGTTGCAGGCGGCGGCCTGGTCCACCAGGGCGCCCATCTTATGGATCGAGCCGGACAGATCGCCCGCCACCAGGCTGCCGTCCGCGCGCACCCGGGCGGAGCGCTTGCCTTTGGGGCAGTAGAGCTCGTCGCCGGGGCGCAGCAGCCCCGCCTCCAGGATCATGCCGAAGGGAATCCTCGGTTCCGAGCGCTTGGAGCCGGTGACCGCCAGCTGTTCGGGGGCGACCGGGATCACCTCGGCGATGCGCTTGCGGGCCACCTCCACATAGGCCGCCTCGCGTTCGATGCCGATGAAGCGGCGGCCGAGCCGCTTGGCGGCGGCGCCTGTGGTCCCCGTGCCGAAGAAGGGGTCGAGCACCACCTCGCCCGGTTTGGTGGAGGCCAGCAGCACCCGGTGCAGCAGGGCTTCGGGCTTCTGGGTGGGGTGGGCCTTGGCGCCGTCGGCGCCTTTCAGCCGCTCCTCTCCGGTGCACAGCGGCAAGGTCCAGTCGGAGCGCAGCTGGCTGTCGTCGTTGAAGACCTTCAGCGCGTCGTAGTTGAAGGTGTAGCGGCGCTGGCCGGCCGACTTGGCGGCCCAGATCAGGGTCTCGTGGGCGTTGGTCAGGCGCGTGCCCTTGAAGTTCGGCATGGGGTTGGTCTTGCGCCAGACCACGTCGTTCAGCAGCCAGAAGCCCAGGTCCTGCAGAGCCGCGCCTACCCGGAAGATGTTGTGGTAGCTGCCGATCACCCATAGGGCGCCGTCGTCCTTCAGCACCCGGCGGCACTCTTTCAGCCAGGCGCGGGTGAAGCGGTCATAGGCCTCGAAGCTGTCGAACTTGTCCCAGGCGTCGTCCACCGCGTCGACCTTGGAATTGTCCGGCCGCAGCAGCTCGCCGCCGAGCTGCAGGTTGTAGGGCGGGTCAGCGAAGACGAGACCGACCGAGCGGTCGGGGAGCCTGGCGAGTTCGTCGAGACAGTCGCCGTGCAGGATGGTTTCCGCCGGGAACGCGTCGCCGCCGCCTCGTCCTTCGACAGGCTCAGGATGAGGCGGACTGCAGATGTCGCTAGGGCCGGAGCCCAAGGATCGTGTCTTCGCAGACGCCCGCATTCGGCCTCATCCTGAGCTTGTCGAAGGACGAGGCCGCAGCGCCGTCGCTCGGGAGTCTCAGGCCGGCGTGGTTAAGATGGGCCCAACCGACATGGTTGATCGGCCGTTAAGGCTCATCCCCCGACCACGTGCCGGTTGGCGTCGTTCAGGGCTTCGGCGTAGCGGCGGGTGGCGTAGGCTTCGTTGAGCAGGCCGACCACGTGCTTGCTCTGGGGGTCCTCCACCACGGCCAGGGTCTCGGACTCGGCCTTGCCGAAGGTGTCCATGGCCTCCTTGACGTTCATCTCGGGCAGGAGCGCGATGTCGGCCAGGTGCGCCAGTTCCGAGATGCGCATCTTGGCCGCCGTCTCGTCCAGGTCGGCGGAGAAGGCTTCGGCGGTGGCCAGCAGTCCGACATAGCGATCCTCCTGGTCCAGCACGACCACCACGTTGCGCGAGCCGAGCGGATAGCGGCGGCGAAACTCGGCGACGGTCGAGCGGGCCGGAATGGTGGCCACGTCCTTCCGCATCAGCCGGCCCACGGTAAGCGAGCGGACCCAGCCGACGTCGGTGGCGCTGCGGATGGTCTCGCCCCTCAGGTGCAGCCGCCAGGTGGAGAAGGAATAGCCGAACACCTCGCGCACCGTGAGGCTCGAGGCGATGCAGGCGGCGAGCACCGCGCCCGTCAGGGTGAAGTCGCCGGTGGTCTCCAGCACCAGAAAGCTCATGGTCAGCGGGCCGCCGACGATGGCCACGGCCACCGTGCCCATGCCGGCCAACATGCAGGCGGTGACGTCCAGCCCGAAGCCCGGCATCAGCCGCTCAAGCCCCACGCCGTAGAGCTTGCCGACCAGGCTGCCGACGAACAGCGAGGCGAAGAACAGCCCGCCCCGGAAGCCCGAGCCCAGCGACACCATCGACGCGGTGAGCTTCAGCGCGATCAGCAGCATCAGCGTCTTGATCGACAGGTTCAGCGGCCAGTCGAGCCGCAAGGCCCCGTGGCCTGCGCCCAGCACCTGGGGCGTCACCAGCGCCAGGCCGCCCAGGATCAGGCCGCCGAGCGCAGGCCTCAGCGCCGGCGGCAGCCGGGTCGCCGCGAAGCCGCGCTCCACCAGCGCCACCGTCCGCATCACCGCGATGCCCAGGAAGGCGGAGCATAGCCCCAGCATGACGATGGCCAGGTAGTGCACCGTGTGCAGCGGCGCGACCGCCGCCGCGTGCAGCGAATAGGGCGCAGCGCCCCCCGACAGCGCCGCGCCGGTGAGCACCGCGGTCAGCGCGGCGGTCATGATCGCCGCCACGTTGCCCACCGAATAGACGCCCACGATCAGCTCGAAGGCGTAGAAGGCGCCGGTCAGCGGGGCGGCGAAGGCCGCGGCGATGGCGCCGGCCGCCCCGGCCCCCACCATGATGCGAAGGTCCGACCGGCGCAGGTTCAGCATGATGCCGATGCGCGAGGCGATGCCGGAGCCGATCTGGGTGTAGCCGGCCTCCAGCCCCACCGATCCGCCGGAGCCATTGGACACGACCGTCTGCAGGGCCACCAGCACGCTGTCGCGCAGCGACATGCGCCCGCCGCGAAGGGCGTTGGCCTCCACCGGGTCGACCGGCGTGCGCGCCTTGGCCCAGTTGCGCCAGAGCTCGCTCAGCCCGATCAGCAGGCCGCCGCCCACGGGCACGAGCAGGGCCGCAGGCAGGTGGACCCGCGCCACCGCGCTCAGCCGCTCGTCCAGCGGGATGTGGAACAGGGCGATGTGGGCGGCCTGGGTGAGGTCGCTCATGAAGGTGACCATGGCGCCGGCGATGCACCCGATCACGCCCGCGATCAGCACCAGCAGCACCTCGCTGGCGCGCACCAGGCCGCGGAACTGGGCTAGCAAGCCGCGCGCCCGGGCCGGCAGCGGCGCGCGGATCGGCAGGCCCGCAGCGACCGGAGGCCCCGTGACGGGGGCGCCCGCGCGCTCGCCCAGCACGCTCATGCGGCGGCGTCGTGGCTCTGGGTCTCGTCCAGCAGGTCGCCCGGGACCACGCGGCCTTCGAGCACCAGCCGAACGGGCCGCCAGGCGCGGCGGTGGATGGCGCAGGGGCCAAGAGTTCGCAGGGCCTCCAGGTGGATCGGCGCATTGTAGCCCTTGTGGGCCGCGAAGCCGTAGCCGGGATAGGTCCGGTCCAGCTCCGCCATCAGCCGGTCGCGCGCCGTCTTGGCCAGGATCGAGGCCGCGCCGATGGACAGCGACAGCGCGTCGCCGCCCACCACCGTCTTCACCGGGCAGGGCAGGCGGAAGGCGTAGTTGCCGTCGACCAGGGCGTGGGCGGCCGCCACCTGGAGACCCATCACCGCCCGGTGCATGGCCAGTCCCGTGGCGTGCAGGATGTTCAGCTCGGCGATCTCCTCCACCGAGGCGAAGGCGACGCACCAGGCCAGCGCGCTGGCCTTGATCTCAGTCTCCAGCCGCTCCCGCGCCTTGGTGGTGAGCTTTTTGGAATCGTCGATGCCCTCGGGAAGATGGCGTGCGTCCAGGATCACCGCGGCGGCGGCGACCGGGCCGGCCCAGGGGCCGCGGCCCGCCTCATCCACGCCGCAGACCGGCGCCGGATGCAGGGCCTCCAGCTTCAGGGTGGGGCGGGGCGCGCGGGTCGGGCGCGCCGCTTCCCCGGCGGGAACGGCCTTGGCGGGCGGTCTGGAGGGGCTGGGCACGGCTCCAGGCCATACGCCGCGTCGTCGTCCGGCGAAAGCGTCCGATCGACCCTGTCGAAACCTTGGGGCCGCACCGCCCGTTCGTTGTTCTCAACCGAGATAGCGACCATGGCCCAGCACGATACTCCCGATCACTCCGGCAAGGCGATCAGCATCCTGAAGGTCGAGGCCTACGAGCATGGCGGCGTGGTCGTCACCTCCAATGGCGTGGACGCCGAGGGCTGGCTCGATCCCGTCTTCTCCGCCGCGCAGGACGGAACCTCGCCGCCCCTGGCCTGGAGCGGCGTGCTGGAGGCCGAGGCCTATGTGCTGGTCGTGGAGGATCCCGACGCGCCGCGGGAGGACCCGTTCATCCACTGGCTGGTCTGGGACATCCCCGGAACGGCCACGTCGCTGCCCGCCAACATCGGCGCCGCCATCCACCCGGACGAGATGACGACCGCCACCCAGGGGCTGAACAGCGAGGGCGGTCACGGCTGGGCCGGCATGGCGCCGCCGCAGGGTCATGGCGTGCACCACTATCATTTCCAGCTGTTCGCCGTCAGCAAGCGACTGGAGTTCCGCCCGGACACGACGCTCGAACATCTCGTCGAGGCGTTGAAGGGGATCACCATCGCCAAAGGCGAGCTGGTCGGGCTGTTCGAGACCCCCGACATGGCCGCTGGGAGCTGACCGGCGGCGCAGACGAACCCTTTCAATCAATGTATGACAGAAAGTTAATGGGCAAAGCCTCGTCCGCCACGTCATGGATCGGACGTCGTTCTGGAGAACCTGATCTATGAAGAAGTCCGTCCTGTTCGCCGCCTGCTGTGCAACGATCTTCTCTTCGGGCGCGGCGGGCGCGCAGACCGGGGCCGGCGACCGGGGGGCGCGGACGATCGACGGTGTTGTCGTGCCGGCGACCCCACACTATGGGACCTGGGGCTTCGATGTATCGGGGGAGGACAAGGCGATCCTCCCCGGCAACAACTTCTACGGCTACACCGACGGCGATGCGGTGGCCAAGATCGTCATCCCGCAGGACCGGTCGAACTACGGGGCCTTCGCGCAACTGGCGGTGCTGTCGGAGGCCCGGGTGCACGCCATCCTCGCGCAAGCTTCCGCGAGCGCCGTCGCCGAACCCAGCACGTCGCCCGAAAAGATCGGGGCCTTCTACAAGGCGTTCATGGATCAGGCCCGCGCCGACAGCCTGGGCGCCAAGCCGATCAAGGCCGACCTCGAGGCTGTTCGAGCAGCGCCCGACAAGGCGGCCCTGGCGCGCCTGATGGGCGCCGAAAACGACGGCTTCTACGGCTCGCTCGTCGACGTCAGCATCGATACCGACGAGAAGGACCCCGACCACTACGCCGTGCACCTGTCGCAGTCGGGTCTCGGGCTGCCGGACCGCGACTATTACCTGAAGCCCGATTTCGCGGCGAAGAAGGCGCTCTATCTGGATTACGTGACCAAGATGCTCGGCCTGATCGGCTGGAGCGACCCGGCCGGGACCGCCGCCAAGGTGGTCGCCTTCGAGACCCAGGTCGCCCAGGTCAGCCTGCCCCGGGAGGAGGAGCGCGACCCCGACAAGATCTACAACCCCATGAGCCTCACCGAACTCGAGGCGGCGGACCCGGGCTTCGCCTGGCGGCCCTATATGCAGGCGGCTGATCTGGGCGGTGTGCAGCGGGTGATCGTGCTGCAGACCACAGCGATCAACAAGATCGCCGCACTCTATCAGCAGACCCCGCTCGACGTGCTGAAGGCGTGGGAGGCGGTTCGCGTGGCCGACGCGGCCGGACCCTACCTTTCCGATGATTTCGTCCAGGCGGGCTTCCAGTTCCACAACAAGGGCCTTTCCGGCCAGCCGGAAATCCAGCCACGCTGGAAGCGCGGCGTACACGCCGTCGACGGCGGCATGGGCGAGGCGGTCGGCAAGATCTATGTGGCCCAGTACTTCCCGCCGGAGTCCAAGGCCAAGATGCAGCAGCTGGTGGCCGACCTGAAGGCCGCCTTCCGCGCTCGCATCGAGAACCTGACCTGGATGGGCCCGGCCACCAAGCAGGAGGCGCTGAAGAAGCTCGCGGGCTACACCGTCAAGATCGGCTATCCCGACCACTTCCGCGACTATTCGGCCTTGGTGATCCGGCCCGACGACCTGACGGGCGACGTAGAGCGGTCCTCCGCCTTCGAATGGGCGCGCCAGGTTCATCGGATGCACGGACCGGTGGACAAGTCTGAATGGGGCATGACCCCCCAGACGGTGAACGCCTACAACAACCCCGTGTGGAACGAGGTGGTGTTCCCCGCCGCCATCCTGCAGCCGCCCTTCTTCGACCCGCACGCCGATCCGGCGATCAATTACGGCGCGATCGGCGGAGTCATTGGTCACGAGATGACCCACGGCTTCGATGACGAGGGCCGCAAGTTCGACTCCACCGGGCGCCTGCGCGACTGGTGGACGGCGGAGGACGCCACGCGCTTCCAGCAGCGGGCGGATCGTCTGGGCGCCCAGTACGACACCTACGTGCCCATCCCCGGTGGCGGACATGTGAACGGCAAGCTGACCATGGGTGAGAACATCGCCGATTCCGGCGGCATCAATCTGGCGCTCGACGCCTACCACACCTCACTGGCCGGACAATCTGCGCCCATGGTGGGCGGCTATAGCGGCGATCAGCGGGTGTTCCTGGGCTGGGCTCAGGTGTGGCGGAGCAAGACGCGCGAGGACGCCCAGCGCCAGCGGCTGGTCACCGACCCGCATTCGCCCGACCAGTTCCGGGTCAATGGCGTGGTGCGCAACGTCGACGCCTGGTATCCGGCGTTCAGGGTCACGCCGAGCGATGCGCTCTATCTCGCCCCCGATCAACGCGCCCACATCTGGTGAGCACTGTGAGCCTATCGTCGCCGGCTTGACCACGAGCCCCGGACCTGCGCCGTTCATTACGCGGGTCCGGTGGGCAGGCACGGCCAATTTGACGGAATTGAAGATTTATCTGTGACTGAAAACCAAAAGGCCCGCCGCGGGGGACACGCGGCGGGCCAGATTTTTTCTTTGGTTTTTGAATAGAGGGCGTTTCCTCCCCGAAACGCCGGAGGCTCTAGCGTCTAGTGCGCCGTTACCTTCGCAAATATGTAAAGACGGCAAAATATGAACGCTGTCAACGCACCTCGGCGTGACTCGTCGATGAAGCCGCCACAATCGTTCTCAGAGGCTAGAAGAAGTTGACGTTGGTGTCACTAATTGGTGGGCGATATATGATGGGAGATGGGGGGCGATGGCGAGGGAGAGGCTGAGACGGCGAGTGACTCGCCCGCGCGCCTATCTTGCGCTGGCGGCGCTTAGCGCCCTGCTCATGGCGAGTGGGGTGGCGACCCTCTACGCGCAAAGTCTGTAGTCGGCGACCCAAACGCGAAACGGCCGGACCCTGGGTGGGTCCGGCCGTCATGTCGCCGGAAACGGCGTCAGCGGTATTGCTGGATGCGGGTCGTGCGCAGGCCAGCGAGCCCGTGCCGCTCGATGGACTGCTGCCAGCAGGCAAACTCCTCGTCGGTGAGCTTGTAGCGTCTGCAGGCGTCTTCCATGGTCAGCAGCCCGCCTCGAACGGCCGCCACCACCTCGGCCTTGCGCCGGATCACCCATCGCTGGGTGTTGGCCGGAGGCAGGTCGTCGAGGGTGAGCCGGGCGCCCGTGGGCCCCACGACATACCGCTCGCCCCTGGAGTCCAGCCGTTGCGCTTGGAGCATCTTTCTACGCCCTTCTGATCACCTGTGGCATGCAAGATAGCCCATCGGGCATAACGTGCATTTAACGCCATTAGTAAAGAAGCTCATAATCGTGGTGTCTCTTTCTGGGACATTCATCAGATGCAGCGGAGATTCACGGGTTAGTTTCCGTTTACTTTCGTTACTGCTTGATGCTTATAAGTGTTTGTAGCATTTGATCTGAGGTGGTGAGGATCTTGGTGGAGGCGGCGTAGGCCTGCTGGGTGACGATCAGGCCGGCGAACTCCTGGCTGAGGTCCACGGTGGAGGACTCGAGCGTGGAGGGCGAGATGGTCCCCGCGCCGCCGGAGCCGGCGGTCTTCAGGTTGAAGCTGCCGCTGGTGGAGGACACCTGGTAGTTGTCGCCCGACACCGACTTCAGCCCGTCGGGGTTCTGAAAGGTCGCCAGCGCCACCTGGGCGATCTTGCGCGACACGCCGTTGTCGTAGACGGCGGTGACGAAGCCCTGATTGTCGATATCCACGCTGGTCAGGTTGCCGAACTGGGTGCCGTTGGTCTCCACCGACTGGGTGACCGAGGCGCTGGCGTACTGGCTGAGGCCCCCCGGCGACTTGTTGACGTTGAACGCCATGCTCTGGGCCGCCACCCCAAGGCTCGATCCCCACGACACCTGGCCGGCGCCCGGCGCGGTGGTGGAGGCGCCGATGTTCAGGGTCGGGCCGGTGGCGCCCAGCGGCGTGGAGAAGGCGGCCGACTGGAACAGGGTCGATCCGGTCATGTCGATGGTGCCGTCGGCGTTGAACTGCACCGTGCCGGTGGCGACCTGGCCGTCGATCAGGCCCGAGCCTTCCTGGACGTTGCTGGCGGGGCTGGCCACCAGCTCCGCGTCCCAGGTGTTGGCGGTGGTGGACTTCATCAGGTTCAGCTCCAGGGTGCGCTGGCCGCCCTGGCTGTCGGACACCGGCACCGAGATGGAGAAGTCCGGCTTGGTGCCGGTGGTGTTGTCGGCGTCGTAGGCGGCCATGCTGGTGGAGGCGCTCGACGCGCTGTAGACCCCCGCCGTCACCGCCGCATTGACGGTCTGGGCGGCGTTTAGGTTGGCGTTCAACGAGAGCTCGGTGGTCGGCGTGGCGGTGCCGCCCACATCGCCAACATTGATGGTCTGCAGCGAGGCGAGGTTGGACGGGTCCACTGTCACCGTGCCGTCCGAACTGACCGGATAGCCCTGAAGATAGCCGCCCGCGGAGTTCTGCAGGTAGCCTGAGGCGTCCAGCGTGAAGGACCCCGCCCGGGTAAAGTTGCGCGTGTCGGTGATGCTGGGATCGGCGTTGGTCGTGGTGACGAAGAAGCCCTGGCCGGAGATGGCGAGGTCGGTGTTGGAGGAGGTCTCCTGCAGGTTGCCCTGCTGAGTGACCAGCTGGCGCGTTGTGGCCAGCACGCCCCCGGCGTCGTAGTCGCCCCGCACCGTGGAATTGGTGACGATGTCGCCGAACTCGGTGTCGGCGGTCTTGTAGCCCACCGTATTGGCGTTGGAGATGTTGTCGGAGATGGTGGCCAGGGCGGCCGAATTGGCCACCAGGCTGGAGACGCCGGCGAGCAGGGCGCTGTTGATGCTCATGACTGGGTTCCTTGAAGCGTTTGTGGCTTGGATGGCGGGCTGAAGAGGCGGAGCTGAAGGCGGCGGATCATGAACCGCCTACGTTGGTGATGGCGGAGACCGGCACCTGGCTCGAGCCGATGGTCACCATCGTGGCGCCGTTGACCTGCTGCACCGAACTGGCGGTGCCGCTCACCGAGAGGACGGGGGTGATGGTCCCGCCGCTGGCGTCCTGGGCGGCCACGGACAGGGTGTAGGTCCCGCCGGGCAGCTGCACGCCGGAGCTGGACTGGCCGTTCCAGGAGAAGCTGTTGGTTCCGGAGGCGAAGCTCGGCGCGGTGCCGGTGTAGACCACCTGGCCCGTGGAGTTGCTGACCGAGACGGTGGCGGTCGAGGCGGCGTTGGGCAGGGTGTAGGTCCAGTTGGCCGCGCCGTTCGCAAGGGTCGCGGTGGCGCTGGTGGCGGTGACCTGCTTGCCGATCAGGTTGACCGCGCTCGACACGCCGGAAGAGGGCGAGGCGCTGACCAGCTGCTGCAGCAGCTGGTTGGACAGCAGCTGCTGCTGCACCCCGGTCATCTGCACCAGCTCGGTGGTGAACTGGTTGGGGTCCATGGGCGAAGAGGGGTCCTGGTTCTGCAGCTGGGTGGTGAGCAGGGTCAGGAAGGTCTGGTAGGAGGTGGAAAGGCTCGACGCCCCGCTGGCCAGGTCGGCCGCCGTGCCCGTGGTGGCTTTGCTGGAGGTGGTGGTCGCCGCCGTGCTGCTCGTCGCGGTGGTGGTGGGCTGGCTGGCCAGGTAGTTGGTGATGGTGCTCATGGACTGATCCTCAGATCCGGATGTCGAGGCGGCTGTCGGCGCCGTTGGGGGGCCACGCGGCGCTATCGGCTGCAGCCAGGGCGTCGCCGGCGGTGAAGGCGGTGCTCGCCGACCGGCGGCCGCCGCCGGTCTGGCCGCCCGCTCCGCCAAACGCGTTCCCGAACCCGCCGCCGAACCCACCCAGGGCCTGCCCGCCCGCCTGCGCGACGCTGGCGGTCTGGGCGCTCGGCGTGGTCGAGAAGGCGAAGCCGCCCGCCGGGACCGTGAAGCCCGCCTGCTCCAGCACGCTCTTCAGCTCGCCCGCGTGGGCGCTGAGCGCGCTGGCGGTGCGGGCGTCGGCGAAGGCCAGGCTGGCGGTCAGCTGGCGGTCCGCGCCGATGGAGACGGTCACGTCCACCTGGCCGAGCCCGAGCGGGTTCAGCTCCAGCTTGAAGCGACTGGCCCCGCCGGCGAGCTTGCTCGCCATCTGCGCGGCCAGGTCGGCGGCGGAGGCGGACAGGGGCGTGGCGACGGTCGCCGCCGGGGCGCCGCCGGCTGGCTGGGGAGCTGCGGCGGGAACGAAGCCCGCCGCGCCGAGCTGGCTCGAAGCGTCCGGCGTCGCCGCATCGGCCGCATCGTCGTCATCGCCGGTCGCCGGACTTTGCGCGCCGGGCCCTTGCCCCGCGGCTAAGGCCAGCTCGGCCGTGGCGGGCGCGGCGGCCGGCTGAACGCTCGATGGGGTCGCCTGGGGCGTTTTCGCCACCACGGTTGCGGGCGCGGACTTGCCGCGGGAGGGGGCGACGGTCTGTGTCTTCGACCCGGCTGACGCAGGCGTCGCCTGGGCGCTGATCCGGCTCGCCCCCGTCCCCGCCACGCTGTCGAGCAGGGGCTGCGCGGCTGCGGCGGTGGCAGGCGCGGGGGCTGCAGCGGGGGGCGGTGTGCCGGCCTGCGCGTCGGGCTGGAGAGGCGAGGCGGCGAGCATCTGCGCGCCCGCGACAGTCGCGTCTGTCGCCGCGGCCGCCGCGATGGGGCTCGGCGAAGGCGGCGTGATCGGCGCGGCGCCCGCCATCGCGATCTTCGGCGGCGTGGTCGTTGAACCGTCCTTGTCTGCGAGGCTGACCTCGGAAGAGCTTGCGGCGGCGGTCGTCGGGAGCGGGGTTTCGCGGGCGGTGAGGCGGGCCGCGCGCGCCGGCAGCGGGTCGACGGCGGTCGGGAGCAGGGCGGGCTCGCCCGAAGCAGGCGCCGCCAGAACGAGAGGAGGCTCGGCCGGGCCCGTCACGGCCTGCGTCGCCGGCGGGAGGCCTCGACTCAGCCCGTCGGGAAGGGCCGTCGCCGTCTGGAGCGTCGTCGGCACGGCGGCTGTCGTTCCCAACGAGGCCTGGGCGGTCGGCGTCGCGGCTGCGGCCGTCGACGCAACGGCGTTCTTCGACGATGCGCCTGCGTGGCCCTTGGCCGCCCGGCTTGGACCCGGCTTTGCAGTGATGAGGGGCGCCTCGGAGTCGGCCGGGTCCGCCGCCGTTCCTGATCCAGGTTTCACCCCAGCTACGGAGACCAGGGCTGCTGGCGGGGTGGCGAGGGTGTTGACCGTCGAGCTGTGGACGCCACCGGTGGATTGCGGGAGCCGACCCGCCAGTCCCGAACGAGCTGCGCCGACGATCGGATCGGCGCCCGTCGACGCCTTGCCCACCAGGCCCGGCGCCGGTGCGATCGAGATCGGATCGGCGCCCGTCGACGCCTTGCGCACCAGGCCCGGCGCCGGTGCGATCGAGACCGGATCGGCGACCGTCGACGCCTTGCCCACCAGGCTCGGCGCCGATGTGCTGACGCCCGGAGCGCTCGGAAGCGTCTTGCTGATCGCCGACGGCCCGAGCGTGCTCATCGTCGCCGGCGCCGCGGCGCCCGGATCGTCCAGCAGGGCGTCGAAGCCGCCGACGGAGGCGGCGGGATCGTAAGCTCTCCCGGGCAGGCCGGGCTTGGCGGTCGAAGCGGCGCTGGTGGGAAGGAGCGACATCGACGCTGCTCAGAGCAACGCCCGCGCCACCCGCCGTTAACCCGCGCGCACCTGGGGCGGTTGGATTCGGCGGCGCAGTCTTAATCTTCCCACACGATGGGTGCGGCGGATTCTGCCGCCTTGGGCTGGCGGAGCGTCAAAAGCTGCCGGGCGTCAGCCGGCCTGTTCCAGCACCACGGCCCGCTCGACCATGTCCCACGCCAGGGGCTCGCCGCGTGTCAGGTCGCGGCTTGCGGGCCGGCCCAGCACCTCGGCCAGGTGGCGCGGCGCCAGGCCGAAGCCCGGCCGGATCGAGCGCACGTGCTGTGGCCCCAGCCGCACGCCCGCCGCCACGTCGGCCACGACGTACAGGGAGCGGCGATAGCTGCGGTTGGCCTGCTCCTCCACGCCCCGGGCGTAGACCGCCTCGCCGAGCGCTGCGTGGGCGTCGCGGCAGTCCTGGACCAGGCGGGCGAGTTCGTCCGGCTCCAGGGAGAAGGCGGCGTCCGGGCCGCCGTCGGCGCGCGCCAGGGTGACGTGCTTTTCGATCACCGCCGCGCCCAGCGCCACCGCCGCCACCGCCACAGTCATCCCCGGCGTGTGGTCCGACAGGCCCGTCGCGCAGCCGAAGTCCGCCGCCAGCCGGGCGATCATGCCCAGACGCGCGTCGGCGAAGCGGGCCGGATAGGCGCTGACGCAATGCAGCAGGGCGACCTCGCCCGACCCATGGGCGCGCGCTGTGGCCAGCGCTGAGGCGATCTCGGCCGGGCTGGTCATGCCGGTGGAGACGATCAGCGGCTTGCCTGTGGCGGCGGTGCGGGCGATCAGCGGCAGGTCCACCGCCTCGAACGAGGCGATCTTGTAGGCCGGCGCGTCCAGCCCCTCCAGCAGCTCCACCGCCGTCTCGTCGAACACCGAGGAGAACATGATGATCCCGCACGCCCGGGCGTGGGCGAACAGGGGCGCATGCCAGGCGTAGGGGGTGTGCGCCTCGCCATACAGGTCGTAGAGCGTGCGCCCGTCCCACAGCCCGCCCTGAAGCCGAAAGCCCGGGCCGTCGTGGTCCAGGGTGATGGTGTCGGGCGTATAGGTCTGCAGCTTGACAGCATCGGCGCCGGCCTGCGCCGCCGCATCGATCAGGCGGCGGGCGCGGTCGATGTCGCCATTGTGGTTGCCCGACAGCTCGGCGATGACGAAGGGCGCGGCGCCGCCGCCGATCCGTCGCCCGGCGATGTCGAAGCTGGCCTTGATCTTGGCGGGGGAGGCTGGCACGGACGGCCTCATCGGGCATGTTGCGGGTCGCCCGCGGGGCGCACGCGCGGCAGTCTGGCCCGATCGGCGTTAACGCTTTGTCGCCGTGGCGGCGCATGAGGTTGCGGCATGATCGAGCTGCGTGATTTCGTGGACGAGGACGTCCACAACCTGTTCCGCTGGCGGCGCGAGCCCGAGGTGGACCGCTGGATGTACGAGCTGCCCCCCGAGCAGTTCACCGCCCACCAGGGCTGGTTCGACGCCCTGCGCGCCGATCCCCGGCGCAGGGGCTGGATGATCCAGCTGAACGGCCAGCCCTGCGGCGCCCTGACGCTGGTCGGCATCTCCACCACCCAGCGCCGCGCCCAGTGGGGCTGGTACATCGGCGAGGCGGAGGCGCGGGGCAGAGGGGCCGGCCGCGCCGCCCAGGCCCTGGGCCTGGACCGCGCCTTCGCCGAATACGACCTGCACAAGGTCTGGTCCGAGGTCCCTGCCGGCCACGAGACCGCCCTGAAAGCCCAAGCCGCCGCCGGCTTCCGCCGAGAAGGCTACCTCCGCCGCCACGCCTTCAAACACGGCGAGTTCCGCGACGTGGTGCTCATGGCGATCCTGGCCGACGAATGGGCGGCGCGGCGGGAAGGGGTGCGGGGAGATTTGGTGAAGTCGGGGATGATCGGCGGGTGAGCTGGCGCGCCGGAAGCCGACTATCTGATAGTCGGCTGTGGGTGGAACGCCGCCATGAGACTGCGTATGCTCCAGAGCATGAAAACCGGTTCTTGTCTCGCCAGCGCGGTTGGGTCTCTGTTTTGGGCCGTCACATCTGGACTCGCAGGTGCTCAGGACTTCAACGCACCGTCGAGTCCCTGCCACTCAATAGCCGGAACATCCGATCTGATGGTCTGTCTCGACCGCGCCTTCCGCGCGGCAGACGCTCAGTTAAACAACACATATACGAGTTCATTACAGGCGCTCTTACCTGCTGACCGGAAGCGGCTGGTTAAGGCAGAGCGTATTTGGGTTCGATACCGTGATGCCTCATGTGGAGCGGAGCACGATTTGTTTGAGGGCGGCACTGCCGGCCCGCCCGCTGAGCTTGCTTGTCGCGAAGCTGAAACCAAGGCGAGGGTTATGGCGCTTGAGCGCGCCTATGGCTGGGAGGTGCTCAAGTTCGGCAAGCGAGGCTCCTAGGACTCTGACCGCTTAGGGTCGTTCTTTCCCATCAGCCTTTCGCCTGGAAGCGGACTTACCCATTAGAGCGGCGCCTGGTCATCTGCCGCAGCTCCCCGCCTTCGGCTACCTCTGTGGGCACGGCGGCTCCGATCGAACGGCAGGCGGGACGACAGGACTGCGCAAACCCGGGGGCCGGAAGGCGCCCAAGAGATTGTTCCCGGTCAAACGGCGCAGCATGAGTGCCCGACATCCAATTAGGTCGTCTCAAAGGCATCGTAGGCCTAGACAACGCCCAGGTCCTTGGCAGCGGCGGAAACAACCCCCGCGCAGGACCCGCGCCCTGTGGGGGCGCGTAAGCGTACACGGTCCTTGACATGCGTTCGCCCCACGCGGGGAGGCTCCACACCGACGAAGCCGCGCTGAGGCCAGCGCGGCCGGACTCGTTTGGTGTCACCTGTAGCCCCCCCGCCCCCGCTCATCCCGGCGAATGCCGGGACCCAGATCGTAAGGCGCTCCGGTCCGCAGTTCAGCGCCGCCGGTCGCCCGGTGATACGATCTCAACCGCGCAGCTTAGCGGCCTTTCCGATCTAAATCCCTGGGCAAACCGCGCGCTCCGATCCGGGTCCCGGCGTTCGCGGGGATGAGCGGAGGGGTTGTCCAAGGTCATGGCTCTGATCAGCAGTTCAGCGTTTCGTAGAGGTCTTTCCAGGTGGGGTTTTCGGCTTCGATGAGCAGGAGCTTCCAGCTGCGGCGCCATTCCTTCAGCTGTCGTTCGCGAGTGAAGGCGGCTTCGCGGGTGTCTTGGGGTTCGTACCAGACGAGGCGGTCGCAGCCGTGGCGAGTGGCGAAACCCGGCAGGGCCTTGGTCTTGTGTTCATGGATGCGGCGGCCGAGGTCGTCGGTCATGCCGATGTAGATCGTGCCGTTGCGCACGTTGGTGGTGATGTAGGTGTAGAACATCGCCGATCTCCCGCGCCTTACGATCTGGGTCCCGGCATTCGCCGGGATGAGCGTGAAAATGCAAGCTCAGCCCGCGCCGCCCGCTACTTTGGTCGCACCATCTTGAACAGGGCTTCGGGGGTGATCTCGAAGTAGTCGGCCGTGCCGCCGCCGCGAAGGATCGGGTGGGCGGCGGCGGTGTCGTAGGCGCCGTCCACCAGCAGGGTGCGGTCGATGTGGACGGCGACGACTTCGCCGAAGGTGATCCAGGTGGTGACGTCTTCGCCCGCGGCGGTCTTCAGCTGGACGATCTGGGTGACCCGGCATTCGAAGTTCACCGGGCTTTCGGCCACGCGCGGGGGCGCGACCTTGAGGCTGGGCGCGGGCGTCAGGCCGGCGAGGGCGAACTCGTCGACCTCCACGGTGGCGGAAGTGGCGTTCATGGCGTCGGCGAGCTTGCGGGTGGCGAGGTTCCAGACGAAGGCGCCCCCGGCCTTCGCATTCGCCACGCTGTCCTTCCAGCCGGTGCTGCAGAAGCCCACGATCGGGGGCTTGTAGTTGAAGGCGTTGAAGAAGCTGTAGGGGGCGAGGTTGCGCCGGCCCTCAGCGTTCACGGTGGAGACCCAGCCGATAGGGCGCGGCGCCACGATGGCGTTGAACGGGTCGTGGCTCAGGCCGTGGCCGTCGGCCGGGACGTAGGTGTGCTTGTCGGCCTCCTCGCCCGCCCCGCTCATGCGGCGTCGCGGTGGTGGGCGACGACGCGCTCGACCTCTTCTGTGGAGCCCAGCACCACGCCGACGCGCTGGTGCAGCGAGGCGGGATCGACGTCCAGGATCGGCTGGGCGCCGTCGCTGGCGGAGCCGCCGGCCTGTTCGACCACCCAGGCCAGGGGGTTGGCCTCGTACATCAGCCGCAGCTTGCCGGGGCGTTCGGGCTCGCGCTGGTCCCAGGGATAGAGGAAGACGCCGCCCCGGGTCAGGATGCGGTGCACGTCGGCCACCATGGCCGCCACCCAGCGCATGTTGAAGTCCTTAGCCCGGGGACCGTCGCCGCCGGCCAGCACCTCCTCGATGTAGCGCTTCACCGGCGCGGCCCAGTGGCGCTGATTGCTCATGTTGATGGCGAACTCGCGGGTGGTCCGGGGGATGCGCATGTCCGGATGGGTCAGGGTCCAGTCGCCGCTGCGCGGGTCCAGGGTGAAGCCCGCGACGCCGTCGCCCAGCGTCAGGACGAGCACGGTCTGGGGGCCGTAGAGGGCGTAGCCCGCGGCCTGCTGAGCCCGGCCGTCCTGGAGAAAGTCCTGCGCGGTCACGGTGCGACCGCGGGGCGCGGGCAGGACCGAGAAGATGGTGCCGATGGAGACGTTCACGTCGATGTTGCTCGATCCGTCCAGGGGATCGAACAGCAGCAGGTGGCGGCCGCGGTCGTCGGCGCCGGGAAAGACCACCACGTCCTCCATTTCCTCCGAGCCGACCGCCACCACCTGGCCGCACTGCTCGGCCGCGCTGACCAGCAGGTCGTTGGAGACCACGTCGAGGGTCTTCTGGGTCTCGCCCTGTACGTTCTGCGCGCCGGCGCCGCCCAGCATGCCGGCCAGGGCGCCGCGCGCCACCAGGCCGCTGATCTCCGCACAGGCGGCGGCCAGGGCCAGCATCAGGGCGCGCAGGCTCGCGTCCGCCTGATCCTGGGTGGCGAGATAGCCGGCCAGGGATCGTCCCATCAACGGGTGGCCGGTCGGGGAGGGGTGGGTCATGGTCGGGGCTCTTGGCTCGTGTCGCGGAGGCGTGGCGCCCAGCATAGCGGGGCGAAGGCCTGCGCACAGCCTCAAGCCAAGCGCCCGGTCTTGGTGAACGGTTTTAAACCACGCTCGATAAGGCCGACTTAGCAGGGCCGGGCGCAGGGTGGGCCCGAGGACGGCGAGGTCCGCGACCGTCGCCGCCGCAGTCGAGGACGCCCCCATGTCGAGCGCATCGCTGGAGAAGCGCGCGGACTACCAGGTGAGGGGGCCGTTCCGGCGGACGCGCCGGCCGGAGCAGCGCATCACCCTGCTCGGCGCCCAGATGGACCTGGTGAAGCCCGAGGAGATGCTGCACTTCGTCCGCGGCTGCGTGGCGGCGCGGGTCAAGGCCATCGTCGCCAACCACAACCTGCACAGCCTGTATCTGCTGCGCGGCAACCCGCAGATGGCGGCGCTGTACGCGCGGGCGGACGTGGTGGAGGTCGATTCACTGCCGCTGACGCTGTGGGCGCGCTGGATCTACGGCCGCTCGCGCCGCTTCCATCGCTGCACCTATATGGATTTCCGCACCCTGTTCTGGGACTGGGCGCAGGCGGACGGCTGGCGGGTCTATTATCTGGGCGGCAGGCCAGGGATCGTGGACGCGGCGCGAGCGGCGCTGGGCGCGCGCTGGCCAGGACCTGTGATCGGCGGCCGCGACGGCTTCTTCGAATGGGGCGGGGTGGAGGAGGCCGACATCCTGCTCGAGATGGCCGCTTTCCGCCCCGACGTGCTGATGGTGGGCATGGGCATGCCGAACCAGGAAGCCTGGATCGAGCGCTGCTACGATCGGTTGCCCGACTGCGTGATCCTGCCGGTGGGCGCGGCCTTCGACTACGAGGCTGGCGCGATCCGCACCCCCCCGAGCTGGACCGGGCGGCTGGGGCTGGAGGGCGTCTACCGCCTGCTGTGCGAACCGAGGCGGATGTTCGCCCGCTACGTGCTGGAACCCTGGGCGTTGGTGGGGCCGGCGCTGCGGGACGTGGCGATGCGCAACGCGCTACGGCGGCGGCACGCGCCGCCTCCATACACGCCAATGGCGGCGGAGTAGGGCGCTCTCGAAAAGAGGCTGTTGCAGAACGCGATCTGCGTCCTTCGAGACGCCCCCTTGGGGCTCCTCAGGATGACGAGTGTGGGTGGATTGCACCAACCTCCGTCATGCTGAGGAGGGCTCTCCTAGAGCCCGTCTCGAAGCACGCAGGCGTTCGCAACACTCCCGCAAGGAGCGAGGGTTCAGGCCGCCTTGACGAGCGACTTGGTCAGCAGGTTCACCGCGGCGTCGCGGTCGATCTGTTCGATGGCGGCGACCTCGCGGGCCATGCGGTCGAGCGCCGATTCGTACAGCTGACGCTCTGAATAGGACTGTTCCGGCTGGTTGTCCGCGCGGTGCAGGTCGCGCACCACTTCGGCGATGGAGATCAGGTCGCCGGAATTGATCTTGGCCTCGTACTCCTGGGCTCGCCTGCTCCACATGGTGCGCTTTACCCGGGCGCGACCCTTCAGGGTGGTCATCGCCTTGGACACCACATCGGAGCCCGCCAGCGAGCGCAGCCCGGCGGTCTTGGCCTTTTTGGTCGGTACACGGAGCGTCATCTTCTCGTGGTCGAAGCCAATCACGTAGACCTCCAGAGCCATGCCCGCGACCTCCTGGGTCTCCACGGCCATGATCCGGCCGACCCCATGGGCGGGGTAGACGACGTGATCGGAGACAGCGAAGTTATCAGCGCTGAGGGTCATGGACTTTCCTTCAAAGGTCCTGCGCGAGCCGCACGCCGCTGGGCGCACGGACCGCTGGCCGTCCCACAGGCCCTGACTGAACCCGGCGCGCCAAACGGGCGAACGGCTTGCAGTCGAGTTCCTGATGAATCAAAACGCCTGGCGACCATGGTCGGAGTGCATCTTGAACGGACGGCGGATTGCGACAATCGATGAGCGGCGCAGGTCGAAAAGCTCCGTCTTCATCGTGAAAAGACGTAGCACAATTGCCGCTGCAATAAAAGATGCGGGGAACCGATCCACCTGATGGTGAAATGCTGCTCCCGCGGAGGTCGACTTTCGCGGTATCGGAGGCTTCAGGCGCCCTTGCCCGGCGCCGAGTCGAAGTATTTTTCGAACTTGTCCGTCTCGCGCTCGAAATCGGCGCGGTCCGCGGGAGGCGTCCCCTTCACGGTGATGTTCGGCCATATCTTGGCGTAATCGGAATTGATCTTCAGCCACTTGCCGTCGGGCTCGTCCTCGGTGTCCGGTTTGATCGCGTCCACCGGGCACTCCGGCTCGCACACGCCGCAGTCGATGCACTCGTCCGGATTGATGGCCAGAAAATTCTCGCCCTCGTAGAAGCAGTCCACCGGACACACCTCCACACAGTCCATGAACTTGCACTTCACGCAGGCGTCGGTGACGATATAGGTCATGGCTCTTTTGGGGCTCGGATACGCGGCCGCATCGGCGAGGGCGGACATTCCAGCCTGAGCCTCGCCTGTCAATGCGTCTGCATCCGCCGACCTGCGCAGCCGTTCGCGCGGCTCCGTCGTTGAGGCGTGTCCATGCGCGCCTTCGCCCACCTGCTCGATCGCCTTTCCCTGACCAGTTCGCGCAATGCGAAGCTGCGGCTGGTGCACGACTACCTCGCCGCGGCGCCTGATCCGGAGCGAGGCTTCGCGCTGGCGTCGCTGACCGGCGACCTCACCTTCCACGCCGCCAAGCCCGCCATGATCCGCAAGCTGGTGGAGGCGCGGATGGATCCGGTGCTGTTCGGCTGGTCGTACAACTATGTCGGCGATCTGGCGGAGACCGCGGCCCTGGTCTGGCCCGCCCGCCACGGCGTGAACGCGCCCGCGCCCACCCTGCCGGAGGTGGTCGATGCGCTTCGCACCACGTCCCGCGCCGATATCTCCGCCCTGGTGGAAGGCTGGCTCGACACCCTGGACTCCGAGAGCCGCTGGGCGATGCTGAAGCTGATCACCGGCGCCTTGCGGGTGGGCCTGTCGGCGCGGCTGGCCAAGACGGCGGCGGCGAGCCTTGCGGCGGACTACGGGGCTGAGGTCTCGGCCTCCGAGGTGGAGGAGGTCTGGCACGGGCTGGAGCCGCCCTATGTGGAGCTGTTCGCCTGGCTGGAGCGGCGGGGCGAGCGGCCGTCGGCCGAGGCGCCGGGGCGGTTCCGGCCCATGATGCTGTCCCAGCCGATCGACGAGGCGGCGGACTTCGCCAGGCTGGACGCCAAGGCTTATGCGGCGGAGTGGAAGTGGGACGGCATCCGCGTGCAGGCCGTCCGCGAAGGCGGGGTGGCGAGGCTCTACAGCCGAACCGGCGACGAGATATCGGGCGCCTTTCCCGACCTGATGGAGGCGCTCGACTTCGAAGGCGTGCTGGATGGCGAGTTGCTGGTGCTGCGCGAAGAGCGTGTGGCGCCGTTCGGCGACCTGCAGCAGCGGCTGAACCGAAAGGCGGTGACCGGGAAGGTGACCGACGCCTTTCCCGTCGCCATCCGGGCCTATGACATCCTGTCCGATGCAGGCCAGGATTTGCGGAGCGTCAGCTGGGCCGAGCGGCGCGCCAGGCTGGAGGCGCTGGTGGGCGCGCACGGCGGCGCCCGCCTCGACCTGTCGCCGCTCGTACCCTTCGACAGCTGGGAGGCGCTCGCCGCCATCCGCGCCGACCCGCCCCAGGGCGACGCACAGGCCGCTGAGGGCGTCATGCTGAAGCGCCTGGACAGCCTGTATGAAGGCGGCCGGCCAAAGGGCCCCTGGTTCAAGTGGAAGCGCGAGGCCTTCCTGGTGGACGCGGTGATGATGTACGCCCAGCGCGGCCATGGGCGGAGGTCCAGCTTCTATTCCGACTACACTTTCGGGGTCTGGACCGAGGGCGCGCTGACCCCGGTGGGCAAGGCCTATTCCGGCTTCACCGACCAGGAGCTGAAGCAGCTCGACAAGTTCGTGCGCGACAACACCACCGAGCGTTTCGGCCCGGTGCGGGCGGTGCGCGCCGACCGCGGCTTCGGCCTGGTGCTGGAGGTGGCGTTCGAGGGGCTGCAGCGCTCCACCCGGCATAAGTCCGGCGTCGCCATGCGCTTCCCGCGCATCAACCGCATCCGCTGGGACAAGCCCGCGGCCGAGGCCGACGGGATCGAGGTGCTGGAGACGCTGCTGCGGGCCATGGAGGCGGGACGGGCGCCGGGATAGCCGCGCGTCAGAGGTCTTCCGGATCGGTCGGCGGTAGGGCTGAAGGTGCTGGCGCGACGGCTGGCGTCGCATCCCGCGTTGGCGGCGTCCACGCTCGCGCCTGGGGCGTCGCTTGGGCGATGCTGAAGCCGGCCAGGCCCCAGGCCAGCGCCGCCTGAACCCCCGCGGCCATCAGGCTGAGGTGCGGATGCAGCCGGCTCGGCCAGAACAGCGCCGCCCCGGCGTGGCCGCCGAACAGCCGGCCCAGGGCCCCGCCGACCAGATAGAGCGCCACCAGCAGGAGCAGCACGCCACCGTCGCCCTGCCGCCCCCGCCCGGCGAAGCGCCGCCAGGCGATGATCCCCAGGTCGCGCCCAAAGAAGGCGAGGGTGGCGAGGACCGCGGCTGCGGCTCCCGCCTCGCCCGCGTGCATCTGCAATCCAGCGACCGCCAGGCCCGAGAGGAGCGCCGCCAGGGCTGGGAGGGCGGGGAGCGGCAGGTGAGACGCCATGCGGTCCGGCCGTCGTCCGCGAAACGCCGCCCCGAACTGGCGCGCGCGCACCTTGTCTGCGGGCTCGGCGAACGCCGCGACATAGGCCAGCACCGCCCAGAGGTGCGCCGCCGCCGACAGCCTCGCCGCCAGGGGGGGGGTGGCGTCTGCGGGCAAATCAAAGCCCAGGGCATAGACGCCGGTCACGGCCAGGAAGCCCGCCCAGGCCCAGGGCGTGTTGGTGAACTGCAGCTCAAGCCGCATCAGCCGCCAGGCCCAGACCAGCGCCCACGCCGCCATGACCAGCAGGCTTACCGCGGCGAAACTCAAGGGGGCGAAGGGATGGCCGAACCAGAAGATCGGCGCCGCCGGCGCACCGGTGACCGCGCTGAACTCCAGCCGCCCGAGCGCCCGGGTCATGCGCGCGCGCACCCAGACCAGCACGCCGACGCTCAGCAGAGCCAGCACTAGCAGTAGCAGGCCCGGCGAGCGGGCGCTGAGCGGCCGCCCGCTGGCGCGGGCCCGCCGCACGTCGATCAGCCCGGTGGCCAGGCCGCTCGCCTGAAGCGTCACCGCCAGCCCTAGCGCCACCAGCATCCAGAAGGCGGCGTGACGCACGCTGGAGGTGCTGGCCAGCTGCAGCCCGGCGAGCACCAGCCCCAGCGCCGCCGCCAGCCAGGGGCGCGCCGTCGCCCCGGCGAGCTTGCCCCAGGTCATCTCGATGGGCGTGAGCGCGGAGAGGCGCTGGAAGTCCCAGGAGCCGGCGCGCACCTCGTCGGTCACCGACGCCCGGGCCGCCCGGGGCGCCCAGGCCAGGGCGGCGACAAAGAACACCACCGAACCCGCAAGCGTGATGGCGTAGGCGTGGCGTCCCCGGTCGAGCAGCCAGACCGCCACGAACACGCCCGCGACCGCGGCGCCCGCCGGGCCGAGCCTGCGGGGCGTGGCGTCGAGCCACAGGTTGCGCTGCAGTTCGGGGTTCAAGGCGCAAGGACCTGATGAGCCGCAGGCGCGCCGCCGGACCCGCTCCGAGCCGCGGCGTAGACGTCCTCCAGGGTCGTCGGCTGGGGCGAGAAGCTGCGCACCCGCAGGCCGGCGCCTACCAGCCGCGACAGGACCTCCGCCTCCGCGTCAGGCTCGCCGGCGATGTGGATGACGGCGTGTGCGTCCCCCGCCGCCTTCACCTCGAGACCCAGGTGGGCGAGCGTCTGAGCCAGGTCCGGCGAGGCTTGGGCGAACTCCACCCGGATGCGGTGGCGAAGCGCGTCGGCGGCGCGCACCTGCGCCAGCTTGACCACGCCGTCGCCCGCGATCCGGCCGTCCTCCAGCATCAGCATTTCGGTGCAGTAGTCCTCCAGCTCCGACAGCAGATGGGAGGAGACCATCAGCGTCATGCCCCCCTCGGCGAACCGTCGGATCAGGGCGGCCAAGGCGTCCCGCGCCTCGGGGTCGAGCCCGGCCGCCGGCTCGTCCAGCAGCAGCACACGCGGGCGATGCACCACGGCCTGTGCGATGGCCAATCGTTGGCGCAGACCTCGCGACAGTTCGCCGGCCAGGGCGTCGAGCCGGCCGGTCAGCCCGACCGCCGCCGCCGCGGCCTCTACCGCCAGCGGGGTCTCGGCGACGCCGACGCCGCGAGACCGGGCTGCATAGATCAGGCACTGGCGCACGCTCAGCGCCTCGTAGAGACCGAAGGCGTCCGGCAGGTAGCCGAGCGCCGCATGGACGCCGCGCGGGTCGCGCTGGGTGTCTAGGCCGACGACGCTGATGTGGCCGGACTCCGGGGAGTCCAGCGCCGCGATGCAGCGCATCAAGGTGGACTTGCCCGCCCCGTTCGGCCCCACCAGCGCCAGCACCGCCCCCGGCCGCACTACGAAGCTGACCCCATGCAGCGCCCGGCCGGAAGGATAGTCGAAGACTAGGCCGTCGACGTCGATCATGACCCACCCTCGCCGCCGCCAGCAAAGCGTCGGGCCGCCTCAAGGTCGGCCGCCGAGTCCACCGAGATCGGGGCGGCGTCGACCACCGCCGCGTCGATCCGCAGGTCGAGCTCCAGCGCCCGGAGCTGCTCCAGCTTCTCTCGTAGCTCCAGCGGAGAGGGCGGGGCGGCGGTGAAGCGGGCCAGCGCGGCCGGACGATAGCCGTAGACGCCGACATGCCGCCAGACGGGCGCGTCGCCGTAGAGCCGCGAGCGCGTGAAGTAGAGCGCCCGTCCGCCCCGGCCGTCGGGCTCCATCGCCAGGACGGCCTTGACCACATCCGCGTTGTCCCGATCCGCAGGCGAGGCCTCCGGCGCCACCACCGTGGCGATGTCGCAGTCTGGCGTTCGCGCCAGCACGTCGGCGCAGGCGGCCACCACCGCGGGGTCCACGAAGGGCATGTCGCCCTGTAGGTTGATCACCGCGTCGTGCCGCCCTTGCGGGTCCAGCAGGGGAAGCGCAGCCATGATCCGGTCGGAGCCGGAGAGCAGGTTAGGGTCGGTGAGCACGGCGCGACCGCCCGCCGCCTCCACCGCCTCCACGATCTCGCGATCGCCCGCGGCGACGGCCACGGGGCCGATGCCGGCGGCCTGGGCCTGGCGCAGCACGCGGACGATCATGAACGTCCCGGCGATGGCGGCCAGCGGCTTGCCGGGCAGGCGCGAGGCGCCCAGGCGCGCGGGGATCAGGACGATCGGAGAGAGCGCCAAGGCTTGCCTTTCCATCGGTTGCACCCTCGGCGCTAGCGTGTAAGAGACGGCTCGACAAGGCCGCGGGGCCGCCTGCAGCGGGGCGGGTGCGCGGCCTGCTGGCTTGGCGCCTAGGGCGGACATGAACGACGAGCTTCGGGGTAACAAGATTTTCGGCGCCCTGCTGGGCGTGCTGCTGCTGGTGTTCGGCCTGCGCCAGGTGTCCGAGATGATCTACACCACCAGCGCGCCCAAGGTCCCCGGCGACAAGATCGCCATCCAGGAGAGCGCCTCCACCGAGACCGCGGTGGCCGACACCATGCCCGACTGGGGTACGGTGCTGCCGACCGCCAGCGTGTCTAACGGCGCGACGATCTCCAACAAATGCAAGGCCTGCCACAACCTGGACAATGGCGGCCCCAACCAGACCGGCCCGAACCTGTGGGGCGTGATCGGACGCCAGCCCGGCACCCATCCGGGGTTCAACTACTCTTCCGCCATGGTTGACTTCGGCAAGAAGACGCCGGTGTGGGATTACGCGCATGTCTACGACTTCCTCAAGGGTCCGCAGGATTACATCAGCGGCACCAAGATGAGCTTCGTTGGCCTGAAGCAGCGCCAGGATCGTATCGACCTGATCTCCTGGCTGCGGCAGCAGAGTTCCAGCCCGGCGCCGATCCCTGCGCCTGATCCGAAGGCTGTGGCGGCGGCGAAAGCTCCGGCCAATGCGCCGGCTACCTCCAGCCCCAATCCGCAGCCGGCCTCGGGCGTGCAGACCACCAAGGATGAGACCGCATCCAAGCCGACGCCGGTGAACGGCCCGGCGCCGCTGAGCGACCAGACCTCCAACCCTACGGGTCAGACGCCGAATTCCGGCGCCGCGGCCCAGCCGAGCCGTGTCACCAACGCATCGCCCGGTGGCCCGCCGAAGTAGGCGGTCCTTTGGTCGGGAGCGCCCAGGCTCAGATCGCCTCGCGCCAGCCCTGCGCGAGGGTGGCCGCCAGGGTGTGCAGGTCGTCTCTCACCTTGGCGAACTGCGGCTTCGGGACCAGCGCCACCTCGTCCAGGTAGAGGCCGCGGTTGATCTCCACCTGCAACACGTGGGTGGCGTGGCCGGGATCGCCGTAGAACTCGGTTGTATAGCCGCCGGCGTAGGGCGCGTTGCGCGCCACCTCATAGCCCAGCCTGCGTAGCTCGTGCTCCACCAGCGCGGTCAGCGGCGCGGCGCAGGACGCGCCGAACCGGTCGCCGAGCACGATGTCAACCGCCCGGCCGTGCCGGGTCGGCCGGGCGGCGCCGGACGGCATGGAGTGCCAATCGATCAGCGCCACCCGCCCGAAGTCGCCCCGCGCCTGCGCCAGCAAACCCCTCAGGGCGCGATGATAGGGTTTGTGCACCCCGTCGATGCGATCGCGCGCCGCGGAGAAGGGCAGCTTGCGGGCGTAGATTTCTTGGCCCTCGGCGACCACCCGGGCGATGGCGCCCAGCCCCGCGGCCACCCGGGGCGTCTGGGTGAAAGTATAGGGCGGCGGTTCGCCCTCGAACATGGCGGGATCGAGCTCAAGCGGATCGCGATTGACGTCCACATAGGCCCGGGCGAACCGGGCCGACAGCAAAGGGATGCCGACGTCTTCGGCGCCCTCCAGCAAGGTGTCGACCAGGGCGTCCTCGGAGCGGCGGATCGAGCGGGCCCCGAGCACCGAGGCGGCCATCATGTCGGCGGGGTATATCCGGCCCGAATGAGGCGATGCGAACACCAGCGGCGTCGCCGCGCCCCGGGCGGGGCGAAGATCGAAAGGCGGCGCCTCGGGCGGGACGGACGGCGCACGCGTGAGGTCGAGGTCGTCCATCTGGCGGCATTATTGGCCCCGCCCCCGCCGGGTCAATCCGCTGCGGGGCGGCGCCCGATTTATCGGACCTTCACCTCCGGCCGGTAAGCCTCGGCGCGGTCCATAGAGTTTGGCTGAATGCGCAAAATCCTCCTCGCCGAAGACGACGACTCGCTGCGCCGGTTCCTGGCCAAGGCTTTGGAACGGGCGGGCTACGAGGTGGTCTCGTGCCCTGATGGCGAGGCGGCTCTGGAGGCGCTGGAGCAGGGGCCCTACGACCTGCTGCTGACCGACATCGTCATGCCGGGCGTGGACGGGATCGAGGTCGCACGCCAGGCCGCCGCGCGGGAGCCAGGCCAGCGGATCATGTTCATCACCGGCTTCGCGGCGGTGGCGCTGTCGGCCGGCGCCCGCGCGCCCGAAGGCGCCAAAATCCTGGCGAAGCCCGTCCATCTGCGCGAGATCGTGGCCGAGGTCGAGCGGATGATCGCCGCCTGAACGCGCCCATCGAGCGGTGACGACGGGGCTCAGAGCCCGCGCACTTCCAGCACTTGGTGCTCAGGGCCTAGCCGCACCACCACGTTGGCCCGCGCCGGCATTTCGCGCAGGATCCAGCGGGTGAGGCGCTCGTAGTGCATGATGAAGCGTGCGAGCGCCGCTTCGTCCATGACCGAGCCCTCCCGGTTCTCGGCCTTCAGCCGGGCCGCGAGCTTTTCTTCCTGCAGGGCGCGCCAGGCGTGCACATGCTCGAAGCCCGGTGCCTGCAGGAGCACGAGCAGGTCGATGCGCGCGAACATGGCCTGGTAATCCGCGCCGAGCATCGCATTGGCGTAGCGCCGCCAGATGCCGGCCTGGTCCAGCTCCCGCTCCAATTCATTGACCGGCGGCTCCAACGCCTCTGGCGGCTGAGGCCGGGCACCGACGAACCAGCCCTCGAACACCACCACGTCCACAGGCCCTCGCACCTTCGGCCAGTCGGCGGGATCGAGGCGGGTGTCGGTCGCCTTGTCGAAGCGAGGCAGGCGCACCGGATGCGGCGCGGCGGGGGTGGTCAGGGCCTCCAGCGTGCTCAGGCCCAAGGCCATGTCGTGGGTGCCGGGCGGCCCGCGCGTACCCAGCAGCGGATGGCGGGTCCGCGCCAGGTCCTGCCGCTCGGCCGCGGTGAGATACAGATCATCCACCGACAGGATCGCGGTGCTCAGCCCCGCCGCCTCCAGCAGCACCGTCAGGAAGACGGCGAAGGTCGACTTGCCGCTGCCCTGGCTGCCGCAGAGCCCGACCACGATCGCCCGCTCCGCCCGCCCATGCTCCGCCACGATGCGTGCGGCGAGGGGCCTCACCGCTTGGTCGATCGTCGCCCGATAGGACCCCGGAAGGGCCTCGCGCGCCATCAGGCGGTCGATCTGGTCCGCCACGTCCATCAGCCCGGCCGGCTTACGCGCGCCGAGCGCCGCACCGCCTGGTCGTAGAGCACAGCGTTCGGATACACCGCGACCTCGCACAGGATGTCTCCCCCCGGCTGCTCCGCCCAGATGTAGTTGCGCTCCATCAGCACCGGGCGATTGGCGGGCGAGAAGCCCTCGAAGGTGTCGCCCCAGGGGGTCACCCGCGACAGCTCCGCCCAGCTCAGGGTCAGCGCCCGTGCCAGCTCATCGGCCGCCGCAGCGTCGAGGTCGGGATCGGCGGGCGGCGTGACGTCGGGCATGGAGCGGATGTGGGAGGCGCGCGGCGCTGCGGCGAGGGCGGCCCTCGTGGCGCGCCGCATTCCCTGTTAGCAGCGGCGGCCTGCTGCGGATTGCGCCAAGGACTCCCGATGCTTCGCGCCCTGTACGATCGCACCTTGTCGCTGGCGAGCGGCCCCTGGGCGCTGCCGACGCTGGCGGCGGTGTCGTTCGCGGAAAGCTCGTTCCTGCCGATCCCGCCGGACGCGTTGCTCGTGCCCATGGTGCTGGCCCGGCGGGATCGAGCCTGGCTCTACGCGCTGGTGTGCACGGTGGGATCGGTGCTGGGCGGCCTTCTCGGCTACGCCATCGGCTTCTACCTGGCGCCGCTGGGACTGACCCTTCTGAAGCTGATGGGCCATTCGGGAGGGCTGGCCAGCTTCCAGGCCTGGTACGCCCGCTTCGGGCTCTGGGTGATCCTGATCAAGGGGCTGACGCCGATCCCCTACAAGCTGGTGACCATCGCCTCCGGCCTGGCGCATTTCAGCCTGCCGGTGTTCGTCGCGGCGTCGGTGGCGACCCGGGGCGCGCGCTTCTTCATCGAGGCGGCGCTGCTCCGGCATCCCGCCGCCAAGGCGCTGGTGGACCGTCACCTGGGGCTGGTGGTGGTGCTCGGCGTCGCCCTGGTGGTGGTGGCGCTGGTCGCGGTCAAGCTGATCGGCTGACCGGCTGCGGTCCGCCCGGCGCCTCTTCCCTGAGCCCGGACGCGGGCTTAAGAGCGGCCCATGGCATGGCAATCGCGCTACAAACTGGTCAAGCAGACCGCTCCCGTCTGGCTGCTTTGGGCGGCGGGCCTCTCGGCGCTGATGCTCGTCATCGCCCACGCCTTCCAGACCTTCGGCCATATGGCGCCCTGCGAGCTGTGTCTGGATCAACGGGACGGATACTGGACCGAGGTGTTCGTGGCCGGCGGCGGCTACGCCGTGGCGCGGTGGAAGGTGTCGCTGTCGCGCTTGCTGCTGCTGCTGGCGGCGGCCGTGTTCGGCGTCGAGACGATCCTGGCGGCCTACCACGCCGGGGTGGAGTGGAAGTGGTGGCCGGGGCCGATCGCCTGCACCGGGACCCACGCCACCGTGTCGGCCGCCCAGATGTCGGCCCTGCTCAGCGGGGTTAAGGTTCACATGGTCCGCTGCGACGAGGCGGCATGGCGGTTGTTCGGGGTCTCCATGGCCGGATGGAACGCCTTGGCCGCCCTGGCGCTCACCCTCGCCACCCTGGCGGCCTTCCGCCGCGTGAAGAGGCCCCGATGAGTGCACCCGTCCCCCCCGCAACACGTCCCGGCCGAGGCGCGGATCGCGCCCGGCTGGCGGAAATCCTGCGGGTGGACCATGCGGGTGAACTCGGGGCCGTGGCGATCTACCAGGGCCAGCGGGCGGTGTTCGCCGCTCTCGACAAGCCACCGCCCCTGGCCGCAGAGGTCGAGGAGATGGCCGCGCACGAGGCGGTGCATCTGGCCGCCTTCGATCGGCTGCTGACCGCGCGAGGCGTGCGGCCGACGGTGCTGACGCCGCTTTGGCGGCTGGCTGGCTTCGCCCTGGGCGCCGGGACCGCCCTGATGGGCGAAAAGGCCGCCCACGCCTGCACCGAAGCGGTGGAGACCGTGATCGAGCAGCACTACGCCGACCAGATCGAGGAACTGCGCGTCCGGGAGCCCGAACTGGCGCAGGAACTGTCCGGTTATCGCGAAGATGAACTCGGCCATCGCGACCGGGCGATCGCTGGAGGCGCGCGCGAAGCGCCAGGCTACGCTGTCTTGTCGGCGGTGATCGGAGCCGGCTGCCGTGCGGCGATCCGGCTCGCCGAAAAAATCTGAGTCAGATCAGACTCTTGGCATCTTTTGTCACAACGATTCATTCTCCGGAATCAAAACCTTAACGGCGGCGCTTGCGACGGCGTGGCAAATCACCGATGCTCCGTTCCGGAGACGGTTTCGGATTAACTCTTCGTAAGCGAGTTGGCCTTTAACCTTACCCAAGGATGGATCGAGCTGCGGCGCGTTGGTGCGCGCCCGGGCGGTTCAGGGCCGTGGCGGGGCTGGAGACGATCCATGCGGGTTCTTCTGATCGAGGACGACAGCGCCACAGCGCAGAGCATCGAGCTGATGCTGAAGTCCGAAGGCTTTAACATCTACACCACAGACCTCGGGGAAGAGGGCGTGGATCTGGGCAAGATATACGACTACGACCTGATCCTGCTAGACCTAAATCTGCCCGACATGAGCGGGCTGGACGTGCTGCGTCAGCTACGCGTGGCCAAGATCAACACGCCGATCATGATCCTTTCAGGGTCCACCGAAATCGACACCAAGGTGAAAACCTTTGGCGGCGGGGCTGACGACTATCTCACCAAGCCTTTCCATAAGGACGAGCTTGTCGCCCGCATCCACGCCGTGGTGCGTCGGTCTAAGGGCCACGCCCAGTCCGTCATCACCACTGGCGACATCCTGGTGAACCTGGACGCCAAGACGGTCGAGGTGAACGGCAACCGCGTCCATCTGACGGGCAAGGAATACCAGATGCTGGAGCTGCTCTCCCTGCGGAAGGGCACGACCCTGACCAAGGAGATGTTCCTGAACCATCTTTACGGCGGCATGGACGAGCCCGAGCTGAAGATTATTGACGTCTTCATCTGCAAGCTGCGCAAGAAACTGTCCGCCGCCACCGGCGGGTACAACCATATCGAGACGGTCTGGGGCCGCGGCTACGTCCTGCGCGACCCCAATGAGAACGCCGCAGCCTCCGCGGCCTAGGTGCTTCTCGCCGCGGCTTAGTAGCCGCGGTCGTTGTGCTTCTTGCGATGAATCGCCCCGCTGATCCGGTTCTCCTGACGCTTCAGCGCCAAGCCCTGGCTGTAGCTCAGCCGGCCGCTATTGCGGGCGCGCATCCGGTCTTCGCGATTGTGCAGGCGATCCTCGCGACGCTCCAGGTGATGCGTTTCACGCTCCGTGAGCGCCCCGCTGCGCACCCCTTGATCGATCCGGCGATCCTGGTTGTCTTCGCGTTGGTAAACGGACTGTGCGCTGGCGACGGTGGTGAAGAGTGGCATCGCTGTCGCCAGAGTAGCGAAGGCGGCGAGGCCGAGAATGAGGCGGTTCATAAAAGCTCCAGATCATCGTTTGGTCAGAGTTGACCCTTCCGCATCTTGGCGGCGATCCAATGCATAATCCCTGAGCTTGGCCGATAGCTCCCGTTCATCCGTCGGACTTGGCCTTGAACCTCAGAAAGCTGACTTCCGCCACCCCGTAACGGCGCTGGTCTAGCAACTCGAACGCCGAGGACGAGAGGGCCGGTTCGCCGGGACCCCGTTCCAGCATCACGGCGGCTTCAGGCTCCAGCCACCCGCCGTTTACCAGCTCCGTCAGCGCCCGTTCTCCCATCCCGCGGCCGTAAGGCGGATCGAGGAAGGCGAAGCGGAAGGCCGGCCCGGTGCTCGCAGGACGTGGGCCGAGGTCCGTGGCGTCGCGGCGATGGATGCGCGTCGATCCGAATAGGCCCAGCGCCTCGATGTTGTCGCGGATCGCACCGCGGGCCGCCTCGTCTGTCTCCACGAACAGGCAGAACGCCCCTCCGCGCGACAGCGCCTCAAGCCCCAGGCCGCCCGAGCCCGCAAACAGGTCGATGACGCGCGCGCCGTGCAAGCCCGGTGACCAGGGTGCGTGCTCCAGGATATTGAACACCGCCTGGCGCGCCCGGTCCGATGTGGGGCGGGTGGTGGTGTTTTGGGGTGCAAGGATCGGCCGGCCGCGGAACTGGCCCGAGGTGATGCGCATGGCGGGGAGCGGCTCTCAGCGGGGCGCGCGGGGGGACCTGGGCGCGCGGGGCGGGCGAGCCGTGGCCTTGCCCGACGGCCGACGGGTCGGGCCCGCGGTCCTTGGCGCAACGCCCGGCTTGGTGACGGCCGGGCGAGCGTGGACGATGGCGTCCGCGGCGGGTCCTTCGGACTTGCGCTTGGCGGCCGCCGCCTTGCGCTTGCCGGAGGCGGGGGGGTGGGGGTTCAGCTTCTTGGCGGGTTTCGCCCAGCCGGGCTTGTAGACCTTCTTCGGCGCCGCCGCGATCACGCCGCCGTCGCCGACCGGCACGGCCGCTTCCCGTCGCTTCGGCGTCGCGAGGGTCAACGGCGTGGCGGCGCGGGCGCCGGTAGGCAGGTCCTCCGGGGCGATGTAGGCCGCCAGCTGCTCGCGGATCACCCGGGGCCCGACCTCCTCCAGCGCTCCGAGCGGCAGGGTGGTCAGGGCGAAGGGGCCGTAAGCGAGGCGCACCAGCCGGTTCACCTTCAGCCCCAGGGCCTCCAGCACCCGGCGCACTTCGCGATTCTTGCCTTCGTGAAGCGAGACGCTGATCCAGCAATTGGCGCTGGAGCCCTCGGTGTAGCCGTCCTTGCGCTGCACCTTGTCCAACCGCGCCCGGATCGGACCGTACGCGACGCCCTCCACGGTGATCCCGTCCTTAAGCCCATCGAGCATCTCCTGGGTGGCGCGGCCGTACGCCCGGGCCCGGTACTGGCGCACGAGGGCGTTGGCCGGCAGTTCCAGCGCCCGGGCCAGGCCGCCGTCGTTGGTCAGCAGCAGCAAGCCCTCGGTATTCAGATCGAGTCGCCCGACCGAGATCACCCGGGGCAGGCCTGCGGGCAGGGCCTCGAACACGGTGGGCCGTCCCTGCGGGTCCTTGTGGCTGGTCACCAGCCCTACCGGCTTGTGATAGCGCCAGACCCGCGTCGGCTCGCTCGCGGCCACCGGCTTGCCGTCCACCAGCAGCACGTCGCCCGACCCGACCTTCACCGCAGGCGTGTCCAGCGTGACGCCGTTCAGCCGCACGCGGCCGTCCGCGATGTAGCGCTCCACCTCGCGACGCGACGCGACACCGGCCCGCGCCAGCGCCTTGGCCACGCGCTCGCCGCCGCCGGCTTCTTCGCCGGGGTCTGCGGTTGCGGCTTGACGGGAGGAGGGCGGCGCCTTCGGCTGCCCGGTGTGATCGACCATGACCTTATAAACATGCGCATCGCGCTCGACTTGGCGCAAGCCGCGGCGCTGGCCGGCGAAACGCCCGTGGGAGCCGTGGTGGTCGACCCCGCGTCGGGGGAGGTGATCGCGCGCGCCCACAACGCCCCCATCGCCCTGCACGACCCCACCGCCCACGCCGAGGTCCGCGCGCTGCGGATGGCGGGCAAGCGGGTGGGCAATTATCGCCTCACCGGGCTGTGGCTTTATGTGACGCTGGAGCCCTGCGCCATGTGCGCCGGCGCGATCAGTCACGCGCGCATCGGACGGCTGATCTACGGCGCGGCCGACGCCAAGGGCGGCGCCGTAGCGCACGGTCCGCGCCTGTTCGAGCAGCCGACATGCCACTGGCGGCCGCAGGTTAGCACCGGGGTGCTGGCGGAGGAGGGGGCGGCGCTGCTGCAGGACTTCTTCAGGGCCCGGCGCGCGTCGTCCGCCTCACCAAACGTGGGTTCTTCGAGACGCCCCCTCGGGGCTCCTCAGGATGACGAGCTATGAGGGTCGCAAATCTTCGTCATACTTGAGGAGGCCTCTCGAAGAGGGACCGTCTCGAAGCACGCCGTTCCGCTCAGTTCGACATCTCGGCGAGGCGCTGCTGCAGCCGCTCGCGCACCTGCGGCCAGTCGTCGTCGATGATGGAGAACACCACCGTCTCGCGCGCCTCGCCATTCCAGAGGATTTTCTGCTTCCGCAGCACGCCCTCGCGTATCGCGCCTAGCTTGGCGATGGCGGCCTGGCTGCGCAGGTTGCGACCGTCGGTGCGGATCTCCACCCGGATGGCCCCGCCCTCGAAAGCATGGCTCAGCATAACGAGCTTCATGTCCGGATTGACGCCGCTGGAGCGGGCGTCGGCGTGCAGGAAGGTCGACCCGATCTCCAGACCGCAGTTCACCGGGTCGACATGCAGGAAGCTGGTCGTTCCGACGATCCGCCCGTCCGTCTTGCGCTCTACCGCATAGGCGATCCGGCCGTCCGTCGCCGCGTCGGCTGACGCCTTGGTCCACCAGCCGTCGAACCGCTCGCCCCGGGCGCTCGACGCCATGATGTCCCAGGCCGGATCCTCGCCGGCGATGGCCTCGCGAAGTCGCTCCCGCAGGCTGTCGGTCAGCGGCTCCAGCCGCACGAAGCGACCGATCAGGGATGTCGGCGCAAGCTTCATCTGATGGTCACACCCCGGCCTCGTTTCCGCCCTGGGCGATATCATAGGTCTACGTCATCGGCGCGCCTTGCCTTGACTTGGAAAGGCCTCGGCCATACATATTGGCTTCGTTAGCACTCTCCGTCGCCGGCTGCTAACAGCTGGCTGATGGGGGTGGCGACGAACCTTTCAATCCCATACAGGAGACCATCGCATGGCGTTTCGTCCTCTAGGCGACCGCGTTCTGGTGAAGCGCGTCGAAGAAGAAGCCAAGACCAAGGGTGGGATCATCATCCCCGACACCGTCAAGGAAAAGCCCCAGGAAGGCGAAGTCGTAGCCGTAGGTCCGGGCGCCCGTGATGACAGCGGCAAGCGCGTCGACATGGAGCTGAAGGCCGGTGACCGCATCCTGTTCGGCAAGTGGTCGGGCAGCGAAGTGAAGATCGAAGGTGAAGACCTGATTATTATGAAGGAATCCGACGTTCTTGGCGTCGTCGACGCCCCGGCTTCCCTCAAGGCCGCCGCTTAAACCTTCCCTCACCGGCTGCTGAGCAGCCGGCTTTTTCATCCACTTGACGAAAAGAAGTAAACCACATGGCTGCTAAAGACGTCTACTTCGCCGCAGATGCACGTGATCGCATGCTGCAAGGCGTGAACATCCTCGCCAACGCGGTGAAGGTGACCCTCGGTCCCAAGGGCCGCAACGTGGTGATCGAAAAGTCCTTCGGCGCTCCGCGCTCCACCAAGGATGGCGTATCGGTCGCCAAGGAAATCGAGCTGGCCGACAAGTTCCAGAATCTGGGCGCTCAGCTGATCCGCGAAGTCGCCTCCAAGACCAACGACAAGGCCGGCGACGGCACCACCACCGCCACCGTCCTGGCCCAGGCCATCGTCACCGAGGGTCTTAAGTCGGTCTCCTCGGGTCGTAACCCGATGGACCTGAAGCGCGGCATCGAGAAGGCCGTCATCGCGGTCACCGAGCACATCAAGTCCACCTCCAAGAAGGTCGCCAACAACTCGGAAATCGAGCAGGTCGGCACGATCTCCGCCAACGGCGACAAGGACGTCGGGGCGATGATCGCCAAGGCGATGGAGAAGGTCGGCAACGAGGGCGTCATCACCGTCGAAGAGGCCAAGAGCCTCGAAACCGAACTCGATGTCGTCGAAGGCATGCAGTTCGACCGCGGCTACCTGTCGCCCTACTTCGTGACCAACGCCGACAAGATGGAAGTGCAGCTCGAAGAGCCGCAAATCCTGATCTTCGAAAAGAAGCTGTCCACCCTCCAGCCCCTGCTCCCGGTGCTGGAAGCGGTGGTCCAGAACGGCCGACCGCTCCTGATCATCGCCGAGGACATCGAAGGCGAAGCCCTGGCCACGCTCGTGGTCAACAAGCTGCGCGGCGGCCTGCGGGTCGCGGCGGTGAAGGCTCCGGGCTTCGGCGATCGCCGCAAGGCCATGCTGGAAGACATCGCCATCCTCACCGGTGGTCAGGTCATCAGCGAGGACCTCGGCATCAAGCTCGAGAACGTGACGCTGGACATGCTCGGCAAGGCAAAGAAGGTCACCATCACCAAGGACGACACCACCATCGTGGACGGCTCTGGCGAACGTGAAGGGATCGAGGGACGTATCGCCCAGATCAAGCGCCAGATCGAAGACACCACGTCGGACTACGACAAGGAGAAGCTGCAAGAGCGTCTGGCCAAGCTGGCCGGCGGTGTCGCAGTGGTCCGCGTCGGCGGCGCGACTGAAGTCGAAGTCAAGGAAAAGAAGGATCGCGTCGACGACGCCCTCAACGCGACCCGCGCGGCCGTGGAAGAAGGCGTTGTGGCCGGTGGCGGGGTGGCCCTGCTGAAGGCTTCCAAGGCCCTTGACGGCCTGAAGGGTGAGAACGACGACCAGAACGCGGGCATCAATATCGTGCGCCGCGCCCTGCAAGCGCCGCTTCGCCAGATCGCCGAGAACGCGGGTGTCGAAGGCTCTGTCGTGGTCGGCAAGATCATGGAGAACAACGACATCAATTTCGGCTTCAACGCCCAGACCGAAGAGTACGGTGATCTGGTCGCCCAAGGCGTGATTGATCCCGCAAAGGTCGTTCGCACCGCGCTGCAGGACGCCGCTTCGGTGGCCGGTCTGCTGATCACGACCGAAGCGGCCGTGGTCGAGGCGCCGAAGAAGAACTCCGGTGCCCCGGCGATGCCGGGCGGCGGCGGCATGGGCGACATGGACTTCTAAGTCCTACCCTGGGGCTTGCTCCGGGGATCGTTCTACGTGTCGAGACGAGAAGGCCGGAGCGGTGACGCTCCGGCCTTTTTCGTTCATATGACGTCAAGATTGCTGGTACCAAGGGCGGGTCGAACCCTACTGACGCCGCAAGGAACGCCGCTTGCCAACTCCCGCCGTCGGCGTATCGCGTCCTTCCCAAGAACGGCTTACGGCGGAACAGGCCAGCCTTAGGGTTCGTGAGCAGACGTGGGGATTGACGTTCGAGATCGTCCCCGGCCTGTGGAGTGCGGGCCGGTTCGAGATGCATGCCTCGGCCGCTTGCGATGCCCTAGGCGTGCCAGCCAACCTGTCAGGTCTGCGCGGCCTGGACGTCGGAGCGTGGGACGGCCCGATCACCTTCGAGCTTGAACGCCGCGGGGCGCAGGCGCACGCCCTGGACATCCAGGATCCCAAACGGGTCGGATTCGATTTGGCGCGGGCGATCATCGGCTCCCGCGCGGTCCACTATCAAGCATCGGTCTACCAGCTTCCGTTTGCGCCTCTGGAGCAACTTGACCTTATCGTCTTCAGGGGTGTGCTCTACCACCTGAAATATCCAATACTTGCGCTAGAGCGTTTATCGGCATCCTTGAAGATCGGTGGAGTGCTGTATTTCGAGACGGAATCCTTGCTAAACTACGCAGAGGATATGCAGGGGTTACCGATTGAGCTGGATGTCGCGGCTCTAAACGCGACGGGGGTGCCGTTGTGCCTGTCTTATCCAAACAATTACAAAGCTTCGAGTAACTGGTTCATACCAAACCCGGCTTGTCTCACGGGATGGCTGGAGGTTTCCGGCTTTCAGGTCGGCGACTTGAGCACATGGGAGGGGGAGGCGAATGGACAACGCATCTACGGTTCCGCCGTCAAGGTTCGAGAACCAATTGAGATCGAGCACGCTCTCTTCTAAACAGGCGTTATTCTAAAAATTCTCAAAAATGGACTATATACAGTAGGGAAGGCGAGTGATGGATGTTCTTGACGATGCAGTGACAGAATTCGACACACAGACACCCCCTTTGTTCGGCGCAGCAGAAGCCATGCTGGCTCAACTTCATGCGGAAAACCGCGAACTTCGTCAGCTGCTGGAGGCGGAACGCTGCAGATTGGACGGGGTGGAGGCGGACTTCAAGGTTCTCCGCGCGATCGTAATGCAGAATAAACGTATCGACATCGTTCGTATGAAGCCTTTTCTCAACCTGATCTTTCGCGAAGACTCGACGTACATTGCTTCCGCCGACAGCGATAAGGAAAACACGCTATTCGACCTGGAGCGCCACGAGGTCGCCTCCGCCCCTCTGGACCACGAAGGTTTTCTTGAAAGTTGGAAGCCCGGCCATGATATACTTGAGCTTATCCTGGCTGCATTCGCCAAATATTGTCCCAAGTTGGATTTTATCGATGTGGGTTGCCAATACGGCACCCTGTCCATGCGGATCGCCCTTTTCATCCGCTCGATGGGGCTCGATATCCGGGTGCATGCCTTTGATTGCGGGGTGGCGCGGGAACTGGCGGGCTGCAACTTCGTCAACAATGGCTTTGAGGATATGATCGATTTCTATCCTTATGCGGTCGGCGCCAGGGAGGGCTTCATCTCCGTCCATCGCGACGTCGAGCACAGCGAGGGCAATCGGATCGGCGGCGCTATCTCGACGTGGGATCGAGGCAGCACCGACGAGGCGGTGCGTTGCGTGACGCTGGACAGCCTGGTGGAATTGGGTCGCCTAGACCGGGCCGCCGTCCTGAAGATCGACACGGAGGGGGCCGAACCGGCGGTCCTTCGGGGCGCAAGCCGTATTCTCGATCGCACCCCTTGCGCCATAATGATGGAATTTTCGCCGAGCGGTTTTGGAGGCGCTATAGGTCACAGCGTGCCGGAAACATTCCTCGCTGATCTTTTCACCCGTTTTTACATTATCCACATCGGTCGGGAGCACGACAGGATAGAGTTGCTTCATGCAGGTGATCTGGCCGCGCTTACCCGCTCCGTCCGAGACCATCCCGCCGGCTGGACTGACCTCGTTCTCCTTGACCGTGTCAGCGGCGCGTCACGCTGGACCTTAGGAAAGCTGATCCAGTCTCCCTAGACATCTTCTCAATCCGCAGGCGGTACACGAGTCGACGTGTGCAGGTCCTCCCCCCGACAGATGCGAACCATGCGGTCGCGCCTGCGTTATGGAGGTCCATACTCACGCAATCGAGTCCATGACGCTGACCCGGTCTGATCCCCTTCTCCACCGTCTCCTACATTACGTTGATCTGACGGCCGCTGAGCAGGAGGTGCTTTCGTCGCTGCAGTCGGAGCGCCGCCGGGTAAAGGCGGGCGATCGCGTGGTGGTTGAGACCCGCGACTCCGAGGAGCTGTTCGTCCTGCAATCGGGGTGGCTCTATTCCTCGACCCTATTGGGAGGCGGCGCCCGGCAGATATTGCGGATCCATCATCCTGGCGACATCGTGAATCTGTCCTGCCTCGCCTGGTCAAGGGTCGCGGCGACCATAACTGCGGCAACTGAAGCGGAGGTGTCCCCCTTCCCGCGGGAGGCGCTGGGTGAGATCTTCGCCCAGCACCCCCGGCTGGCGGCCCTGCTTTTCGGGATTTCGACGATGGAGAACGTGGCTCTCTCGGACCGGCTGAAGTCGCTGGGACGCACGGATGGGCGGGCGCGGATCGCGACCTTGCTGCTGGAGCTTCTCTCACGCCAGGAGATTACGGAGGACGATGGGTCGGGCGCTATCGACCTCTTCCTCAGCCAGGCGGAGATCGGCGACGCCGTCGGTCTGACCAAGGTGCACGTCAATCGGCTGTTGCGCGAGATGACGGAGACCGGGCTAATCCAGCGGGAGGGGCGCCATGTTCATGTGCCCGAAAAGGATGCGCTGGTGCGGATCAGCGGCTTCGTCAACCGTCACGCCGACTTGGCTACGGATTGGTTCCCCCAGCCTGCGTGAATGGCGGATAGGGCCGGCGCGGGGTCAGGCGTCGCTCGGGACTATCGCGTACGACTTGGCGCCGCTATATCCGGCCCGCAAAATGGAGGCTCCGCATGGAGATTCGCGAGGGGCTCACCTTCGACGACGTTTTGCTCGAACCCGGCGCGTCGGAGTTCATGCCGACACAGGTCGACACCTCGACTTGGCTGACACGCGAGATCAGCCTGAACATCCCGCTGCTGTCTTCGGCCATGGATACAGTGACTGAGAGCCGGCTGGCCATCGCCATGGCCCAGGCTGGCGGTATGGGCGTGATCCACCGCAACCTGACGGTGCTCGAACAGGCCGATCAGGTCCGCGAGGTGAAGCGCTATGAGAGCGGAATGGTGATCAACCCGATCACCATTCACCCAGACACCCCGCTCGGCGAGATTCGCGAGATCAAGGCGCGCCGCAAGGTCTCCGGCTTTCCCGTCGTGGAGCGCGAGACGGGCCGGCTTGTAGGCATTCTCACCAATCGCGACGTGCGATTTGAGAGCGACGCCGCGCGCACCGCCGGCGAGCTGATGACGGCTGAGGGCCTGATCACCGTGCGAGAGGGCGCCACCCAGGCCGAAGCTCGCGCCATCCTGCAGCGCCGCAAGATCGAGCGGTTGATCGTGGTGGACGACGACTTTCGCGCCGTCGGCCTGATCACCGTCAAGGACATGGAGAAGTCCGAGGCCTATCCGCTCGCCGCCAAGGACGACAAGGGCCGGCTTCGCGTCGGCGCGGCCTCTAGCGTCGGCGACAACGGGTTCGAGCGATCCATGGCCCTGGTGGACGCCGGGGTGGACGCGGTGGTGATCGACACCGCGCATGGCCATTCCATCCACGTCGCCAATGCGGTCAAGCGCATCAAGCGCGAGAGCAACCGGGTGCAGGTGATCGCCGGCAATGTGGCGACCTATGACGGCGCGCGCGCCCTGATCGATGCCGGGGCCGACGCCATCAAGGTCGGGATAGGTCCGGGCTCCATCTGCACCACCCGGATCGTGGCCGGCGTGGGGGTGCCCCAGCTGTCGGCGGTGGCTGACGCGGTGCGCGCGGCGGCGGACAGCAGGACGCCGGTGATCTCGGACGGCGGCATCAAGTTCTCCGGCGACCTCGCCAAGGCGATCGCGGCGGGGGCATCGGTCGCCATGCTGGGCTCGATGTTCGCAGGCACCGAAGAGGCGCCGGGGGAGGTGTTCCTCTATCAGGGCCGCTCCTACAAGGCCTATCGCGGCATGGGGTCGGTCGGCGCGATGGCGCAGGGCTCGGCCGACCGCTACTTCCAGAAGGAGGTCGCCGACACCTTCAAGCTGGTCCCCGAGGGGATCGAGGGTCAGGTCCCGTTCAAGGGGCCGATCGGCGCCATCCTGCACCAGTTGGTGGGGGGGTTGCGGGCCGCCATGGGCTATACCGGCGCCTCCAGCATTCCGGAGCTGCAGGTCCGGGCTCGCTTCATCCGCATCTCGGCGGCGGGGCTGCGCGAGAGCCACGTCCATGACGTGCAGATCACCCGCGAGGCCCCAAACTATCATCCGGCGGGTGGCTAGAGGCGAGTGGGCTTGCAGCGCCTCCTTTCATCCGAACCTATAAGCTGGATAGCGGACGTTTTGCATCTGGGAGGCTTCTCATGACGACTGAACTATCGATCCTCGGTTGGGTGTTGGTGCTCGCCATCGTCCAGATCTTCCTGGCCGCGGGGGCACGCAACCGCGAGACTGGCCTCAAATATAACGCCGGCCCCCGGGACGAGCCGGGGCCGCCGGTAGGCAAGATCACCGGCCGGCTGCAGCGAGCGCAGAAGAACCTCTACGAGACCCTGCCGCTCTTCGCCGCCGCGGTGCTCGTAGCCCATGTGGCCGGGCGCGAGGGAACGCTGACGCTCTGGGGCGCCTGGATATATCTGGTCGCGCGCATCGTCTACGTGCCGCTCTACGCCTACGGCGTGCCGGTGGTGCGGACCTTGTCGTTTCTGGTGTCGCTGCTCGGGCTGGCGATGATCCTGGTCGCCATCCTGCTTCCGTGACACCCGGCGCGCGCCTCGCCGCCGCCATCGAGGTTCTGGATCAGATCGGCGGCGGCCATGCGCCGGCGGATGACCTGCTGAAAGCCTGGGGCCGGGCCCACCGCTTCGCTGGGGCCAAGGACCGACGCGCCCTCGCCGATCGCGTCTACGCCGTCCTGCGCGCACGCGTGCGGCTGGGCTTCGTCATGGGCGGGGAGACCGGGCGGGAACTGATCCTCGCCGCGCTTCGCGACGACGGCCTGGACTTGGACGGCATCGAGGCCTTGTTCGATGGGCAGGGCTATGCGCCGCCGGCGTTGTCTACGGACGAGCGCGTGCGACTGCAGGGTCGCTTTGAGCCGAGCCCGGACTGGATCGTGGCCGGCCTTCCCGCCTTCGCCGTGCCCATGCTGCAGCTCCAGTTCGGCGCAGACTGGCTGGCCGAGGCCACAGCCCTCACAGGCCAACGCGCGCCGCTCGACCTGCGCGTCAACGCCTTGCGCGGGGGCGTAGAGGCGGCGTTGTCGCTGCTGGCCGTCGACGGGCTCGAGCCCACGCGGACGCCGCTCAGTGCGTGGGGCCTGCGCCTGCCGCCCGAACTGGCGCCGGATGTCGCGCGGATGCGGGCCTATCAGAGCGGCTGGGTCGAGGTTCAGGATGAGGCCAGCCAGATCGCCGCGGCGCTGGCCGGCGCGAAGCCCGGCATGACGGTGGTGGATTACTGTGCAGGTGGCGGCGGCAAGACGCTGGCGCTCGGCGCCGCCCTGCGCCCGACCCCCAACCCTGCGCCCGGCACGCGGCTGGTGGCGCTGGACGTCAGCGCGCGCCGGCTGACCGGCATGGCGGCGCGGCTTGGGCGCGGCGATGTGCGGGCTGAGGTTCGCCGGATCGGCTCGCATGGCCAAGGCAGCGAGGACTTGGTGGGGCAGGCCGATCTGGTGTTCGTGGATGCCCCGTGTTCAGGTTCTGGCACCTGGCGGCGTCATCCGGAGGGAACGTGGCGCGTGACGGCCGAAGTCGTCGCGCGGCTGGCGGTGCAACAGCGCACCATCCTGGACCAGGCCTCGGCCTTGGTTCGCCCGGGCGGCCGTCTCGCCTACGCCACCTGCTCCGTGCTCGCGGCGGAGAACATGGCCGTCGCCGCAGGCTTTGAGATGGACCATCCCCGGTTCAGACCCGTCCCGATCGCGCAGGCGGCGCAGACTCCCGATCTCACCGACGACGCCCGCGTGCGCCTGCCGGAGCTTGCAGCCGGCGGCGCCATGCTCCAACTGAGCCCGCACCGCAGCGGCACGGACGGCTTCTTCCTGGCCCTGTTCGAAAGGATCGCATGAGCGAGACGTCCCCCCCGCCCGAGCCCAACCATCAGCGCGTCCTGATCGTCGACTACGGCAGCCAGGTCACCCAACTGATCGCCCGGCGGGTGCGCGAGGACGGGGTCTACTGCGAGGTCCACCCCTGCCAAAAGGTGGACGACGCCTTCCTGGACAGCTTCGCCCCCGCCGCCGTCATCCTGTCGGGGGGGCCTGAAAGCGCGTCGCACGGCGCCAGCCCCAAGGCCCCGCAGAGCGTGTTCTCGCGCGGGCTGCCTGTGCTGGGCATCTGCTACGGCGAGATGACCATGTGCGCCCAGCTGGGCGGCGAAGTGGAAGGCGGCCACGGGGGGGAGTTCGGCCGCGCCGACATCGAACTCGTTGGCGAGAGCCCGTTGTTCGAAGGCCTTGGCCAGCCGGGCCACATCGAACCCGTCTGGATGAGCCACGGCGACAAGATCACCGCCATTCCGCAGGGCTTCCACGTCGTGGCGACCTCGCAAGGCTCGCCATTCGCCGCCATCGCCGACGAGGGCCGGCGGCTCTACGGGGTCCAATTCCATCCCGAGGTGGCGCACACCCCCCGCGGCGCGCTGCTGCTGCGCAACTTCACCCGTAAGATCGCCGGACTCTTGGGCGACTGGACCATGGCCAAGTTCCGCGAGGAGGCCATCGCCCGCATCCGAGCCCAGGTCGGCGGCGGGCGGGTGATCTGCGGTCTGTCCGGCGGGGTGGACAGCTCCGTCGCCGCCGTGCTGATCCACGAGGCGATCGGCGAGCAGCTCACCTGCGTGTTCGTCGACACCGGCCTGCTGCGCTCCAACGAAGCCGAACAGGTGGTCTCGCTGTTCCGTGGCCAGTACAACATCCCGCTGATCCACGTGGACGCCGCCGACCGGTTCCTGGGCGCCCTGGCGGGGGTCAGCGACCCGGAAGCCAAGCGCAAGACGATCGGGCGGCTGTTCATCGAGGTGTTCGACGCCGAGGCGGCCGGGATCGACGGCGCAGACTTCCTGGCCCAGGGCACCCTGTATCCCGACGTGATCGAGAGCGTGTCGGTGCACGGCGGGCCGTCCGCTGTGATCAAGAGCCACCACAACGTCGGCGGCCTGCCCGAGCGCATGCGGCTGAAGCTGGTCGAACCGCTGCGCGAGCTGTTCAAGGACGAGGTGCGCGCGCTCGGTCGCGAACTGGGCCTGCCCCCCGCCTTCGTCGGCCGCCACCCCTTTCCCGGTCCCGGCTTGGCCATCCGCATCCCCGGCGAGGTCACGCCGCAGCGGGTCGCGGTGCTGCAGAAGGCAGACGCCATCTGGCTGGATGAAATCCGCCGCGCAGGTCTCTACGACGCCATTTGGCAGGCCTTCGCCGTGCTGCTCCCCGTGAAGACCGTCGGCGTGATGGGCGACGCGCGCACCTACGAGGACGTCTGCGCCCTGCGCGCCGTCACCTCGGTCGACGGCATGACCGCCGACATCTCGCGCATCCCCTGGGAAGTGCTGGAGTGCACCGCCACCCGCATCGTCAACGAGGTGCCAGGCATCAACCGCGTCACCTACGACATCACCTCCAAACCCCCCGGCACAATCGAGTGGGAGTGAGGGGTAGCAGGGACGGCTACTGTAGCGTGTCTCCGGATACGGCAGCGTAGACTCTTTGATTATGATAGAGATCGATTGTAGTCAGCCTATTTCACGTGCCGAATTGCCTCCTTTTAGAGGCCCTCACGGTCTCTCGGACAGCTTTCATTCGAGGCTGAATTCGCCTTGTTGTGAGCCCTTGGGATCGCTGGAGCTTTAAACTTCTCCGGCGAAACGGCCGGCCGCGAAGCCAGAGCCAGAAGCCGCTGGGAAATATTGAACATGCAGAGCAGTGGCGGCTGGGGTGCCGCGTTCGCGTGTTCATCGACTGGTTGGTCGAGACGGGATCGCCCCGCAACTCGCACCGGGGTAGCCGCCAGCCAGCCACAGCGCATCCTACAGCGCGCGGGCTGCAGACGTGGGCAATACCGTTAGATCGACGGTTCGCACCCCTCAGGCGTAGCGGGGCGCGGGCGTGCCGACCTGCGTCGCCCCGAGCAGAGCCGCCCGCGCGTGCTCGCATGTCGTCAAGAGCGCGATGTCGTGGACCGAAGGCAGCGTGACGGCCTCGCCCTTGTCGAAGCCGGCGAGCGCCGCGTCCACCAGCTTCTCGGTCGTCATCACCGCGGCGGCTCTTGGTGGCGCTGTACAGGGTCGTGATCGGCAGGGCCTGGAGCGCCATGACCGAGGAGGTGTTGATGATCGCGATCAAACCCATTCGATGGTCGGCGGATTACCGGCTGGCCGTGAGGACCGGTTTGAGGTGCGGGAATGGGCGAGCAAGGTCGTAGCGATCACGGGCGCGAGCAGCGGCACGGGCGAGGCGACCGCGATCTACCTGGCGGCGCAGGGCGCAAAGGTCGTTCTCGGCGCGCGGCGCGAGGACCGTTTTTCCGCACTGGCCGGCCGCATCGCGGGCGAGGGCGGCGAGGCCGCATACGCCACAACCGACGTCACCCGGCGCGATGACCTGACCCGGTTGGTGGCGCTGGCGCGGGAACGGTTCGGACGACTGGACGTGCTGATCAGCAATGCCGGCGCTATGCCGATCGGGCCTATCGACGATCTTGCGGTCGACGACTGGGAGCAGATGGTCGATGTGAACATCAAGGGGCTGCTGTACGGGATCGCCGCCGCGCTGCCCGTGTTCCGCGAGCAGGGGACGGGCCACTTCATCAACATCGCCTCCACCGCGGCGCGCAAAACGACGCCGAACCAGACCATCTACTCCGGTACCAAAGCGGCGGTACTGGCGATCTCCGACGGCCTCCGCCAGGAGCTTGCGGGCAAGGTGCGCGTCACCGTGATCACGCCCGGCTTCACCGACACCCACTTCGCCGATCATGTGAAGAACCAGGAGGTCAAGGCGCAGCTCGAACGGGCGGGTAAGACGTTCGCGATGCCGCCGGAGTCGATAGCTCGCGCGATCAGCTACGCGATCGAACAACCCGACGAGCTGAACATCGGCGAAGTCATCGTCCGCTCGACAGCTCAACCATAAGCAGACGAGCGGGCTCGCCATAGGTCGGCAGCCATCTCTGACCGCACATAATCCCGGCTCCGTCTTGATCTCTCACTCAAGGGCGATCCAACCATGGCGACGCCCCTATCGCTCCAACTCCGCACGGACGACGCCGGCAACGCGCTTGCGACCGCGATCGGCTGCATTCGTCCGTCCCTCGCTGGGCCGGACTCCACCTGCCGCTGGAGGAACTTGATGAGGTCACGTCACGCGGACAGGTCCCTCGGGAGATGAGCAGGACCGGGTCCCTCGACGCACACGAGCGGGCGTCGCTCAGCGCTGGTGTTCGGCGGAGATGGGCTTGGTCTCACCGGTCTCCACCAGGGTGCGGGTCGCGTCCGGGCGGGCGTAGGTCCACAGGATGGTGAGGGGCTCGGTCTGGCTGGCGTTGAGGAAGCGGTGCGGCAGCCCGGCGGGAATCAAGGTGGTGTCGCGGGCGGACAGCGCGTGGCGCTCGCCGTCGATCTCGGCCACCGCGCTCCCCTCCAGCACCACCACGCTCTCCTCGCAGTTGTGGAAGTGCAGCGGGATCGCCGAGCCCGGGGCGATGATCGTCAGGCCGTTCAGGAAGCCGGCGCCGATCCGCGGCCCGGCCAGCGGGATGGTCCTGTTGCCGCCGCCCCGGTCGTAGGACGGCACTCGCCCGGGTGGAGGAGTACGCATCCGGTGAGTACCGCGGCGGGCGGCTCTGAGTTCGGCCGCGCTGTTCAGGCGGCCTGAGGGCGGGCGTCGCGCTCGCCTTTCCAGTTCCAGGGCAGGAGATCGTCCAGGCGGTGAGCAGGGTGGCTGGCGATCCGTGCGAGCACGTCGGCGAGCCAGGCCTGGGGATCGATGTCGTTCATCTTGCAGGTGACGATCAGGCTGTACATCTGCGCCGCCCGGTGGCCGCCCCGGTCTGAGCCGCAGAACAGCCATGACTTGCGTCCGAGGGCCAGGCCTCTCAGGGCGCGCTCGGCGGCGTTGTTCGTGAGGCAGACCCGGCCGTCGTCGAGGAAGCGGGTAAACGCCGCCCAGCGGGTCAGCATGTAGTCGAGCGCCTTGGCCACGGGGTCGTGGCGGGAGAGCCGGGCGCGCTGCGCGCGCATCCAAGTCTCAAGATCCTCGACGAGCGGTCGGCTGTGTCTCTGTCGGGCAGCCAGCCGTTCGGCGGCAGGGCGGCCGCTGATCTCCCGCTCGATGTCGAAGATCAGGTCGATGCGCCTCACCGCCTCCAGCGCGATGGGCGAGATGACGGCGGGCTTGCCGCGGGCGGCGCGGCGCGCGCCCTCCGCGACGTCGGCGAGCTCGAAGAAGTGACGTCGCCCATGGCTCCAGCACAGGGCCTGGGTGACCGGGCCTGGCGGCCTGCCCGGCTCGTAGAGCCTGTTGTAGCCTCCGTAGGCGTCAGCCTGCAGCACGCCGGACCAGGCGGCGAGATGGGCCTGGGGATGCTCGCCGCGCCGGTCGCGCGAGTAGTAGAAGATCGCCGCCGGAGGCGCCGCTCCGCCGAAGGGGCGGTCGTCGCGGACGTAGTCCCATATCCTCGCCACGTCGGTCTTGCCGCTCGCGAGCACCGGCACGGTTGTGTCGTCGCCGTGCAGCCGCTCGGCCGCCAGCACGTGGGCCTCCAGGCGCCGGTAGAGCGGCAGGGTGGCCATGCAGATCGCGCCCACCTGGTCGGCCAGGGTGGAGAGGCTCAAGGGCACGCCCTCACGGGCATAGCGCTCGGCCTGGCGGTTTAGGGGCTGGTGCTGGCCGAACTTCTCGAAGGCGATCATCGCCAGCAGGCCCGGCCCCGCCCAGCCCCGGGCGGTGACGTGGAAGGGCGCTGGCGGCTGGGTTACGGTCTGGCAATCGCGGCAGCTGAAGCGCTCGCGCACCGTGGCGATCACCTTCCACTGGCGCGGAACCACCTCCAGCGTCTCGGTCACGTCCTCCCCGAGCTTGGAGAGCCGCCCGCCGCCGCAGCACGGGCAGGCGGCCGGGGCGGCGATCACCACCCGCTCGCGCGGCAGGTGCTCGGGGAAGGGCTGACGCGAGGGGCGCCTGCGAGTGAAGGCCTGGACCGCAGAGGTCTTGGCGGCGGCCATCTCCGCTTTCAGCTCGTCGAGGGTGGCGGACGCTTCCAGCTCCTCCAGCTGCAGCTCGTACTGGTCGAGCAGGCGCTGGCTGCGCTCGGAGGTCTGGCCGAAGTGCGCCCGCTTGAGCTTGGCGATCTCCAGCTTGAGGTGGGCGATCAGGGCGGCGTCGGAGGAGGCCTTGGCTTCCACCACGCTGGCGCGGGCCTCGGCGGCGTCGGCCCTGAGCTCGGCCGCGGCCAGGGCGGCGCGGAGCGCTGCGACGTCCTCCGAACCGAGCTGAAGCCCTTCCGCCATGAGGGAAGTAGAGCACGGATCGGGGCGCTTGAGGCGCCCCGGAGAGCGCCGGAGTCACTGCGCCGCAGCTATCCGGCGGCCTGCGGGCGCCAGCTCTGCTGGGGGTTCCTCCAGTCGATCCCCTCGAGCAGGTAGGACATCTGCGCCGGCGAGAGCGGGATCGCGCCCTCCGCGGCGGCGGGCCAGATGAAGCGCCCGCGCTCCAGACGCTTGGCGTAGAGCGACACACCCAGATCATCGCGCCAGAGGATCTTGCACAGGTCGCCGCGGCGTCCCCGGAAGACGTACAGGTCGCCGCCGTACGGATCGCGCTTCAAGGCCTCCTGCACCTGCAGCGCCAGGCCCGGCATGCCCTTCCTCATGTCGGTGTGACCCGTCGCGATCCACACCCGCACCCCCGCTGGGATCGGGATCATCGCCTCAGCGCCTTCAAGGTCGCGCTGACCAGGGTCGCCGGCGCGCCCGCGTCGATGACCACCCGGCCGCCGTCAGCGAGGTGCACCACGATGGCGCCGCCGTGCCCACCCGGCGGCTCCGTCCTGCTCGGCGAGCCGACGACCATGGCCGGGAGGAAAGCCGGTTGGCTCTCCGCCGCATGCTCGCGCCGCCACTTGTAGATCAGGCTGGTCGCCACATCGAACTGGCGAGCGACGTCCGCCACCACAGCACCCGGTGCGAACACCGCCTCCAAGACCTCCACCCGCTCCGCGTCACTCCACCGACGCCGCCGCTGCGGCCCCATCATCAATGTCACCTGGGCCATGCTGTGCAGCTACGAGCGCTCATAAGGACGACTTACGAGCGCAGCATCAGCCCCTCGCACCAACCCGGCAAGGCGGCCCTCACCGCAGGGTTACGTGGAGGATGACGCCCTGGCCCATGGTCTCGGGTCGCTGTCCGGTCGAGGTCATGCGCCGACCCACACGGTCTTCTGGTTGAGGAAGCTGCAAACGCCCCGCACGCCGAGCTCGCGGCCGTAGCCGGAGTGCTTGACGCCGCCGAACGGGATCCGGGCGTCCGACGCCACGATGGCGTTGACGAACACCGCGCCGGCCTCGATGCGCGGGATCAGGCGGCGCGCCCGGTCCAGGTCGCGCGTCCAGATCGAGGCGCTGAGGCCGAAGGCGGTGGCGTTGGCGAGGGCCACCGCCTCCTCGTCGTCCCTGGCCACGGTGATGGCGGCGGCGGGGCCGAAGGTCTCCTCATCGAAGGCCGCCATGCCGGGGGCTACGCGGTCCAGCACGGTCGGGCGGTACAACCAGCCGGGGCGCTCCACCGCCTCGCCGCCGCAGAGCAGGCGCGCGCCGGCGTGCAGCGTCGCCTCGACCTGGCGGTGCAGGCTGGCGCGCAGGCTGGCGCGCGCCAGCGGGCCAAGGGTCGTCGCGGGGTCGAGCGGGTCGCCCAGCGTGAGCGCGCCGACCGCGCCGGTGAAAGCCTCGACGAACCGGTCCGCGATCGCCTCGGCGACCAGGAAGCGCTTGGCGGCGATGCAGCTCTGGCCGGTGTTGGAGTAGCGCGCCTTCACCGCGGCCTTGACCGTCCGGTCCAGGTCGGCGTCGGCCAGCACGATGAAGGGGTCCGAGCCCCCGAGCTCCAGCACCTGCGGCGTGATCCGGGCCCCGGCCTGGGCGGCGACGATGGCGCCCGCCTCGGTGGAGGCCGTCAGGCTGACGGCGGAGACGCGTGGGTCCTCGATCACGCCCTTCACTTCGGCGGTCTCGATCAGGAGGGCCGAGAACAGGCCGTCCGGCGCCCCGGCCTCCTTCAGCGCCGCCTCGAGGGCGAGCGCGCAGCCCGGCACGTTGTCGGCGTGCTTCAGGAGGGCCGCGTTGCCGCCCAGGAGCGCCGGGGCCAGGAAGCGGACGGCCTGCCAGAACGGATAGTTCCAGGGCATGATCCCCAGCACGACGCCCAGCGGCTCGTAGGCGATCAGGCTCTCCAGCGCCGAGGTCTCCACGGGCTCGGGCGCCAGGAAGCGTTCGGCGTTCGCCGCGTAGTAGTCGCAGGTGACGGCGCACTTCTCGATCTCGGCCGCCGCCTCGGCCAGCGGCTTGCCCATCTCGCATGTGATCAGCCGGGCGTTCTGCGCCGCCCGCTCGCGCAGAACGCCGGCGAGACGGGCCAGCAGCGCCCCGCGCCGGGCGGGCGGTTCGGCGCGCCAGCGGCGCTGCGCCGCCGCCGCGGCCGCCAGGCGCGCCTCCTCCGCGGCGGCGTCATGGGCCTCGTAGGTCTGGAGGCGTTCGCCCGTGGCGGGATTGGTGGTGACGAAGCTCATGCCGTAGCGCCTCTCGAGATGGGGGTGGAGGCATCAGCGCCCGGGTCGAAGCCCAAAGCGACGCCGTACGTGCGCGACAGGGTCGTCAGGTCACGCACGGTGTCGGGCGGAAGTGCTATGCCCGCGCGGCGGTTGCGGGCGTCGTTGGCCGCCTCCAGCTCGCCCGGATAGTGGATGGCGTCGGCGTCGTGGGCGAGCGGGTTCTGCTTGAGGCCGTCGATCAGCGCGTCCACCCGCGCGGCGAACTCGGCCGGCGCCATCAGCCGGGCGATGTCGAGCATGAAGAGGAAGTGGCCGGCCCCGCTGCGGCCCTTCGGCGTATAGGGGCCGATCACGTCGGGTCCGAAGGCGCCGCCGCTGAGCACGCCGGAGAGCACGTCCATGATCAGGGCGATGGCGTAGCCCTTGTGGCCGCCCATGGGTTGGATCAGCCCGTCGATCGCGGCCTGGGGGTCGTCCGTCGGCCGGCCGGCGCGGTCGAGCGCCCAGTCCAGCGGGATGGGCTCGCCCTTCTGGTGGGCGAGATAGATCTTGCCGCGCGCGACGCTGGTGTTGGCCATGTCCAGCACCAGGGGCGCGCGCTCGCCCGCGGGCGCGGCCCAGGACCAGGGGTTGGTCCCTACCGCCTTCTCCCGCCCGCCCCAGGGCGCCATGGCCGGGCTGGCGTTGGTGGAGAGGAAGGCGATCATCCCGCGCCGCGCCGCGCGCAGCGTGTAGTACATGGCCGTGCCGAAGTGGTTGGAGTTGCACACCGACACCGCGGCGATCCCGTGCACGCCGGCGCGCCGCACCGCCTCGTCCATCGCGAAGGCGGTGGCCACCTGGCCCATGGCGTCGTGGGCGTCGACCTGGGCCAGCGGGCCGAGGTCCTGCACCACGGCGGGCCGGCCCTTGGCGTCGCAGGCGCCGGAGGCCAGCCGCGCAACGTACCAGGGCAGGCGCAGGACGCCGTGGGAGGCGTGCCCCCACAGCTCGGCCTGCACCAGGGTGTCGGCGCAGAGCCCGGCGTCCGCGGCGTTCAGGCCCGCAGCGCGCAGGATCGCGGCGGAGAAGTCGCGCAGGGCGCCGAGGTCGGTGCGGAGCTCGTCCATGGGTCCTTCCTCGCCGCTCATGCCGGCGACCGTTCGATCAGCTCGACCAGGATGCCGTCGGGCCCCTCGACGAAGGCGACCTTCACGCCCGGTCGGATCTCCGACACCGGGGAGAGCAGGACCACGCCGGCGCGCTCCAGCCGGTCCGCATGGGCGGCGATGTCGGGTACGCGCAGGCAGATGTGCTCGATGCCGCGGAAGGGCATATCGGGCACGCGCGGCATGCCGTCGGTGGCGCCCTCGACGAAGACGGTGAGCTCGCCCAGGCGCAGCACCACGCGCGGCAGGTCGCGGACCCGCGGCTTACCTGGCGCTCGCCCGCGACCGGGTGCGCGGCGCCTGGAAGCACCAGCCCAGCATTACGACGGGATCAAAGAGCTTCGCGGGGAGCACACCTGTTGCATTGTCGCGAGGATTGGCCGCCCGCCATTTCTGAAATGAATGTGGTTGACAGGAAAGAATTTGACGCCTGCCCGCGCTGTTCGCACGATCATCGGATGGCGCCGATCGAAGCGCCGTGAGGCATTGGGGGAAGAAGACGATGAGGATGGCGCTCTTGTTCACGTCAGCCATCGCGCTAGTGTATACTAGGGGGGCCGACGCGCAAACACCGTCACCCTCCGCCGCCGGCCCAGAGGTTTCAGTAACTAACGGCGGCGCGCCCCAGGCACCATCTCCGCAAGCACCGCCTCTGCAAGATAGGAGTACCCCGAGCGTCGCCGAGATCGTGGTTACCGCACAGAAGCGGTCAGAGCGACTCGTCGACGTTCCCGTGTCGGTACAGGTCGTCTCATCAGAGCAGCTGCAGAATGCGGGGACTGGTTCGCTCGAAGACACGACTAAGCTGCTCCCCGGCGTAATCATAAACCGTTCTTCATATACCCTTCAGCCAACGATCCGGGGCGTGGGCACGAACGCTCTTGGCGCGGCGATCGACAACAACGTCGCTATCTATGTAGATGGTGTGTACCAGGCCGATCAAACTGGCGACCTCTTTGATCTTGCAAACGTATCCAGCATTGAGGTGCTGGAGGGCCCCCAAGGCACGCTTTTCGGGCGCAATGCTACTGGTGGCGCGATCCTTGTGAATACACTCGACCCAAGTTTCTCTGCGATCTCAGGAAAGCTGAACGCCTCATATGGAAGTTATAATGATGGGAACGTCAGCGGGTACCTCAATCTGCCCGTGACCAGCAACTTCGCTTTGAACGGGGCGCTAGCGTACCATCATAGCGACGGATGGATTCACGATCTTTTGACCGGCGACGACCGCAATCGTCAGAACAGCTTCGATGCCAGAGGGAAGCTAAGATGGAAGCCGATCAATAGGCTGAACATCGAAGTGTCGGCGTTCAGCACGTACGTATCTGATCCGACCGCCGCGGATACTCAAAGCCTCAACGGAGATACATTATCTCGCTTGTTTACCGGCAAACTACCGATTGCGACCACTCCAAACAACGTTTCGCTCGACTCTCCACCATCGGTTAGAAGCCGCTCAAGGGAGATATCGTCGCATATTGCATACGACCTCGACTTCGCAACCCTCTCGTCCATCACCGCCTATCACGTCGACTCGTCACACATAAACCTCGATGAAGACGGCTCGTACGTACGCCTAGAAGACCTTACGTTCAGTCAATCCTCAAAGGTATTCTCGCAGGAGTTAAATCTCACATCCCGATCTGGAACGCCTTTCACTTACGTCCTCGGAGCTTACTTCTATCACCAGAAAGCCGGCTATCCCTTCTTCGATGTGGACGGCGGCCCTTATTTCTCTAACTCTGAGAAGACCCAGGCCTTTGCGGTTTATGCTGATGGGACTTACCAGCTCGGAAAGCTCGCGTTGATCGCCGGGGTTCGATACAGCGATGAGAGTCGGAGGAACAATGCGATAGTAGATCCAGACTTCCTTGAGAACGCTGAGAAGACGTTCAATTCAGTTACTCCGCGGGCAGGTCTACGATACTCCGTAGATGCACATTCTAACGTTTACGCGACATATAGTAAGGGCTTTAAGAGCGGCGAGTTTAACCCCGGAGCAATCGCCCCCGCTGTTAGCCCGGAAAACATCAATGCGTATGAGCTTGGCTACAAGAGATCGACGTCCAAGCTATCACTGAACTCAGCAGTCTATTATTATGACTACAGCAACATACAAGTGACGGCCTATGATATCAATACTGGACTCGCACAACTTCTCAATGCGGCGTCAGCAAGGATCTATGGGCTTGATATAGACGGAACGGCGGCGCTTACGGACAGGCTGAGTCTTCGTGCCGCGTTCGCGTTTACCCACGCTCGATACACATCCTTCCCAAACGCCCCTTTGGAAACCCCCATCCCGCCAGGCAATACGGGCAACATACAGACCATCGGCAGTGTTTCAGGCAACAGTATGATCCGGGCCCCCGAATATACGCTTAGTACTTCTGCAGACTATAAGCTGCCACTAAGTAACGGTCGAGTGCTAGAATTTATAGCGACGCCGTACTACAGCACCCGAGTCTACTACTCGTTTGACAACAGGCTCAGCCAGGATCCATACTTGACCTTTGATGCGTCCGTCGCACTCGCGGTCAATGACCAACTTAGGTTTACCTTGTATGGTCGCAATCTGACAGACAAGCGGTACGCCGCTAACGAAGCCACGTCAAACATAGGTAATGGCGTTTATTTCTCCCAACCACTTACCTTCGGCATAAGGGGAAGCTACGCTTTCTGAGGATGTGACTTAGCGAAGGCCGGGCCGTTAGGATGAAGTCAGCCGTGAGAAGCGCAATCTTATACGGATTTTGTCCCCGGTCGTGGTCGTGCTCCAGCCAGACCGTACTCCCTCTAACATTCCAACCAGATCGACCCATGCGGCAGGCCAGCCCTGACCGCGCCTCCACAATGCGGCGGCTTCGACCTCGTGCGCGTTTAAGCCAACTTCGCTGGGCCAAGCCTTCTGACCGCTCTGAAGAGGCCTTCGGCTCCAACAGAAAGCGGACCACCCGATACGGCGGCGAGCGCCACCAGGGTCGGCGCCTAGTCGAGATCGGCTTTGCTGCCTGGAGACCATGCGGGTGTCGCCAGCTACGACAAGCTCGCCGCAAGTTTTTTCTGCGGCGCGGCCCTCGCCACCGCGTTGCCTCGCTGGCTCTGAGTAGGCGTCAATCCTAAGAACTCGTTATTGCTGATCAAGGAAATAAGAGCGCGTACGCAGGGCTTGGGGTCATATACTTCCCGATACACACAGCATAAACGTGCCAGCGGCATGTCATCGGGCAAGGGAAGCGTTGCGAACCGTGACGTGAAGCGCGGATCATCCGCATGATCGGTTGACACGAAACCTGCAGCGTCGGTGCTCGCGACTATGCGCTTAACGATTGTGAACGAGTCGACGACGTGCAACTGTTCCCGCCAGTCCGCCCTGTGTTCCTTGCAAATAGCTCGGATGATCTCGCTGAACGGCTCTGACTCTGAGGGTGTAACCAGTGGAAACTCTCCCAGGTCGGCCAGTGTCGGCTTGGACCGTTGCATTATCGGGTGATCTTTGCGGACAAAAACCATGCCGCGGAGCGGGGTGAGAGGCACCCGGCGAAGGTCGCGTCGATCTCGGAAGGCGGCTTCGTACCCGATGGCGAGGTCCACGTCGCCGTTCGACGCTTCGTGCACCATGCGCTCGATGCTTTCGCCGCGCACCTCGACGCGGATGCGGGGATGGCAGGCGAGAAGCGACGATATCGGGTCCGCGAGTAGCCACTCGAGCGAAGCCGGGCAGACGCCGATGCGCAAAAGGCCGACATAGCGATCAATCGGCTCGACGCGAGGCGCAAGCAATTCTCGCGTGTCATCGAGCAGCCGCGACGCGCGCTCGACGAAGTCGCTGCCCTCGGCGGTCACTATGATGCCCCGCGACGTACGCTGGAAGATCGGGTATCCCACCTGTCGCTCGAGGTCGGCGACGCCCTTGGTGATCGCCGACTGGGTGACGCCGACCGCGCTGGCGGCGGCGGTAAACGAACCATGTCGGGCCACCGCGACCACGTGGTTCAGGCGCGGATCCAGCATTTCAGCTCCCTAGATTTTGTTCGGCTTTTCTCAAAGCGCGTTCGTTAGGGTAGTGCCGACTGGAAAATGATAGTCGCGTTCCAGACGTACCCGATGACGGTTTGTAGTTCTCGTGGAGCGGATTGGCCAGGGTTCGGCTGCGCATGAGGCCGGTGACCATGGAGGGCGGATTGGCCTTGCCGTGGGTGCACTCGGCCCTGCGATCATCAGCCGCCGACGCGCCCGGCGCTCCCGCGCAGTCCACAGGGAGTCGCTGAACACCCGGGCGGCCGCCTTGGTCTTTTCCGCTGCCGCCGCTTTCCACAAAGCGTCTGCGATCTTGGCTCCGGGCGGGCGTGGCACGCCAAGCCGAACACGGGTCGACCCCGTTCGTCTCGCACCAGCGCATGAAGGCCTCCCGGGAGGATCAAGTCCGCGCGTGGGATGATCTTCATCTTGGGCCAGCGTTTGCGGATCAGAGCGGTGATGCGCGATACGGCTTCAGCTGATCCAGTGCTGCGTCGATGTCGGCCTTCCTCAGCATGGCCCAGCGGCGATGCGCTCAGGCGACCGAGCCGAACCCTCCGCCGCACACGATGACCTGTCCTGAGACGTAGTCGGATTCCGGGATGCAGAAGAGGTAAACCGCACCAGCCGCCTCCTCGGGCGTGCCTCCGCGCCCGAGCGGTATCGCGGCGGTGGCGGCGGCGAGCGACGCTTCTGACACGCCGACCGAAACTTCGCGTCCACCAACCTCGATGGCGCCCCCTGCCGCGCCAATCCGCTGTGTCAAACGGGTGTGGATGAGTCCGAAGGCGACGCAGTTCACGGTTACGCCATATCGCCCCCACTCCTTGGCCAGCGTTTTGGTAAGGCCGGTGACACCGGCCTTGGCGGCCGCATAGTTCGATTGCCCAGGATTGCCGGTAGTCCCCGCGATCGAGGAGATGTTGACCACCTTACGCACCACCCGGCGCCCGTCTGCCGCCTCAGCCCTGGAAAGTACGCGGAGCGGCTCGGCGGCGGCGCGCAGGATGCGGAACGGCGCCTTTAGATGGACGTCCACGATCGCATCGAACTGCTCGTCCGACATCTTCTGGATGACGCTGTCCCAGGTGAAGCCAGCGTTGTTGACGATGATGTGCCAGTCACCCCAGCGCGTCATGGCCGCCGCGATGATCCGCTCTCCAAAGTCGCGATTGGTCACCGATCCGGCGCATCCGACAGCGTCGCCGCCGCGCTCCTTAATCGCGGAGACCACCTCGTCGGCGATTCCATCCTCAAGGTCGTTGACGACGACGCACGCGCCCTCGTCGGCCAGCTTAAGCGCGATCGCCCGGCCGATACCGCGTCCCGCGCCGGTGACGATCGCGACCCGTCCTCCGAGCTTTCCCATCGTGGCGATCACGCCGCACGATACATGGTGACGACGCACGCGCCGCCCAGACCGAGATTGTGTTGAAGTGCGGTGCGTACACCCTCAACTTGTCGTTGCTCCGCAGTCCCACGTACCTGCCGCACCAACTCGTAGCACTGGGCCAGGCCGGTTGCGCCGATTGGATGTCCCTTGGAAAGGAGGCCGCCCGACGGGTTTGTCACTACCTGGCCGCCATAGGTGTTGTCGCCGTCCGTGATGAACCTCTCTGCGTCACCCTTGCCGCAAAGCCCGAGTGACTCGTAGGTGATGAGCTCGTTGGCGGTGAAGCAGTCGTGCAGTTCGCACACTTGCACGTCCTGCGGCCCGGAGCCGGCCTGCTCGTATACCGACCGGGCCGCCGTCTCGGCCATCTGAAAACCGACGACCTGCATCATGCTCGGCGGATCGAAGCTGGTCGTGTGATCGGTCGTCATGGCCTGGCCCGCGATTTCGACTAGCCCGCTCAATCCCTTGCGCCGGGCGTAGTCGGGCGAGACGATAACCGCCGCCGCCGCGCCGCAGGTGGGCGGGCAGCACTGGAAGCGAGTGAGCGGGCCGAAGATGTGCGGCGACGCCATGACCTCGTCAAGCGAGAGCGGCGTCCGGAAAAGGGCGAGCGGGTTGTTCCCGGCGTGCTGCCGGGCCTTGACGGTGATCTTCGCGAACGTCTCATCCGTGGCGCCGTAGCGCGCCTGGTACTCTCTGCCCGCGCCCCCAAAGAACTGGGCGGCGGGCGGCGCATCGGGATCAAGACCCTGAAGGCCGATCATAGTCTCGCCATGCCGCGTCATGGGGGCCACCCGGTCGCTGAAAACCGCGCCCAAGGCGCCGGGCACCATCTGCTCAAAACCCAGCGCCAGGGCGACGTCGACGACGCCCGATTGCACGGCCTGACGCGCCAGGAAAAGCGCTGTCGACCCAGTCGAGCAGTTATTGTTCACGTTGATGACCGGCACACCGGTCAGGCCGAGATCATAAACAACCGACTGACCCGCCGTAGAGTCGGCGTAGACGAACCCGGCATAAGCCTGACCTACATCCGAATAGGGAATACCGGCATCCTCAAGCGCTAGTCTACCCGCCTGAGCGCCCATCGCCTGCCAGGATGCGCTCTGCCCGGGCTTGGAGAAGGGGATCATGCCGACACCGGCGACCAGTGGCTTGCTCATGTTGCGGTCCTCTTTCGCGAAGGGTCCGGGGCGCTCCCGGTCATGGTCCGGACGAGCTCAGGCCAGCTTGCAGTCTCGTCCGGGTGAGCGACGGCTGCGCAGGGAGTTGAAGGCCGGGCAAGTTGCGCACCACGATGCTCGTCGTCAATTTCCTTGTTGTCCGGCTAATGCCTCTTAAGAATGTCGAGCCTATGCACACACGTCCGGAGTGGGCAGCTCACACGAGCGGCCAACGTGCAGCCCAACGCGAAGGGGATATTCCCTGCCGTTATGATCGGGCGAAGAAGGAATTAGGCAAAGCGCTCGCGATAGGCGACCGCTCTCGCAAAGACCGCATATCGACGCCGCAGGTCCGTTTCTCCGCGGGCCGGAATAATGGCAGGCGCTAGAGAGAAGTGGATCGTGAACTCGAGAGTCCTTGGCGTCCTCTGCTCCCGCGTCGACGAGCGAGCGAAGTCCATGCGCAGCAGACCGGCTTCTGCTTTGTCGAAGGGACCGGAGCAAATCCGGTGGCAGCCGTGTCATCATGAGTTTCCGGCACCACCACCGGGCCGGAGAGAACCAGCATCGCGTCGACAGTCCTGGGCTGCGCCGAAGGGCTTGGAGGGGACAATCGGGACGCCCCTGCGGATCGGCGCGAGCTTGACGCTGCGAGACATGGAGACAACTAAATTATGACGGCGGTCACGCTGGGGGCGATCATTCGTGGTCACGCGGAAACCAAGGGAAGCGAGGCGGCTCTTACCTACCCCGAGGGCACGCTGAGCTGGGCGGAACTGGACGCTCGGTCGAACCAACGGGCACGCCTGCTTCGATCGCTTGGCGTCGGGCAGGATGATATGGTGGCGGTGATGCTGCCAAATGGTTGCGAGTTCCACGAGGCGGTGGTGGGAGTGTGGAAGGCCGGTGCCACTCCGTGCGTCCTCCCGTCGAAGCTGCCGGGGCGCGAGGCTGCCGACGTGATCGCACTCGCACAGCCTGCCGCAATTATCGGCGAGCTGCCGTTTGATCATGAAGCGCCCCGGATCGCGCCCGGCGTAGATTTACGCGGCGTCGACGACGCCCCGCTCGCCGACGTCGGAGCCGCGCACTGGAAGGCGGTGGCGAGCGGCGGATCAAGCGGCCGGCCCAAGATCATTGTCGACACAATGCCGGCGTTCATCGACCTCGCCACCCCGCCCTATGCAGGGCTGGGGATCCCGGCAGACGGGGCGATGCTCAACCCGGGGCCGCTCTACCATAACTTGCCCTTCTTGTTCACCAGCTTCGGTCTGATCGCGGGCTCGCACGTCGTTGGTATGGCGCGCTTCGAAGCCGAGGAGTGCCTGCGACTCGTTGAGCGGCATCGCATCCAGTTCGTCGCACTAGTGCCGACCATGATGCATCGTATCTGGGCGCTGCCACAGGAGGTTCGGGACCGCTACGACGTCTCCTCGCTGCGGATGATCTGGCACATGGCCGCCCCCTGTCCGGAGTGGCTGAAGCGGTTCTGGATCGAGTGGCTGGGCCCCGAGCGGGTGTTTGAAATCTATGGCGGGACCGAGGCTGGAGGCTGTGCCATCACAGGCGCGGAATGGCTGGCCAAGCCCGGCTCGGTCGGAAAGGTGCAGCCGGGTACGCTTAGGGTGCTCCGCCCCGACGGGGGCGAAGCCGCGCCTGGTGAGATGGGCGAAGTTCATTTTCCAGCAACGGCCGCCGACAAATTCCGTTACCTGGGTGAGGAAACAGCCAAAAATGGCGAAGGGGGCTACTGGATCGGCGACTTGGGCCATGTCGACGAGGATGGCTATTTGTTTCTTGCGGACCGCCGATCCGACCTGATCCTCCGCGGCGGCGCGAACGTATACCCGGCGGAAGTCGAGGCGGCGCTCGATCAACATCCGCTGGTCGCCTCCTCGGCGGTCATCGGCCTGCCGGGTGGAGACTTGGGAGAGCGGGTCCACGCGATCGTTCAGATCAAGCCCAGCGCCGCGGCAGACCTCCCTTCGATCGCCGCGTTCGTCGCGGAGCGGCTTGCGAAGTACAAGCGCCCCGAGAGTTACGAGTGGAGCGGAACGCCGCTTCGCGACGACGCCGGTAAGGTTCGCAGGAGCGGGCTGAAGCGCGAGCGTCTGGAATGGATCAATGAAGGCCGTGACTTCCGCGTGATCGCTAGGTGATGGCCAACGATGCGCTCCTGCCTTGACAGGACGCCCATAGGCTACGGCTCGGTTCTGCAGGTCCGGGAGCGGCTCGGGGCGCGCAAGGACCAGGACATGCCGGTGCCGGGTAGCAAGCAACCTTGGTAGCGGCGAGGCAATATCATGGACGATGCTGAAGGCTTTAAGCAATGACGCAGGAAATTCGGACGATCGTAAGTGGCCTGAGTTTCGCCGAGGCGCCCCGCTGGCACGACGGCGCGCTTTACATCACCGACATGTTTGACAACCGCGTGCTGCGCATTGACGAGGGCGGAACGGCCTCAGTCGTCGCCCGGTTCGACGCGCCGGTCTCGGGCCTGGGCTGGTTGCCCGACGGCCGAATGCTCGCGGTGTCGATGGAGGCGCGGCAGGTACTTCGGCAGGAGGAGGATAGTCGTTTTGTGCTCCACGCGGACCTGAGCGGCATCGCCACCTTCCACGCCAACGACATGATCGTCACTGAGGACGGAACTGCCTATGTTGGCAACTTCGGCTTTTCGCTGCACCCGCCAGCAGAGCCGCGCATGGCGACACTCGCAAAAATCAGTCCTTCTGGCACGACCACCGCGGTCGCGGAGGACCTGTTTTTCCCGAACGGGATGGCCGTGACGCCCGATAACGGTACGCTGATCGTCGCCGAGACGGGAGGCTGCCGGATCGTCGCGTTCAATATCGGGTCGGACGGCGCACTTGCCGGACGGAGGATCTGGGCCGATCTCGGCGCGGGTGTCATGCCCGACGGCATGTGCCTTGACGAGGAGGGTGCGGTATGGGTAGCGCTGCCACTCGCGAAAGAGTTCGTGCGCGTCAGGGAAGGCGGAGAAGTCGTCGACCGCATCCAGGTGGCCGACGCAGCGCTAGCCTGCGTGCTCGGCGGACCGGACCGCCGAACGCTGTATCTTATGACCAGCGGCGCGCTTGATCCCGAGAGCTGCCGCACCCATCGAAACGCCAGCGTGCTAGCTGTCGGCGTAGAGATACCCGGCGCCGGGCGACCCTAACCCAAGGCTGCTCGCCGGACTGCTGGATGGGGAATGCCGCCGTGCGGGTTCGTCTGAAGATCACAAGCCTCTCTATCAGAGCCTTGGTAGCGTCCCGCTACAAGTAACGGCCGGACCGGGTCGCCGAAGGTGGCCAGTAATCAGTGACCCTGCGGTTCACGACAACCGACAGTGTCACCGCCGCGCTGGGCGGGCGACGGGGCGCATTGGCCGGCCAACCAACCGTTCGCGCAATCAGCGTCGGCTGCAATCGCGGGAGGAGGTTCGCTCGCGGTCGTTCCTGATCAAGCGCATAGCACCGATCACGGCTCGAGCCAGCCGATAGGGAGGCGCGGGGAACTAGCTCTATTCCTCTGGTTCATCCCAGGTCTGATTTGGAATTTGATCCCACTCCAGGGCTTGCACAAGATCAATCCGTAACTGGCGATCACCGGAAAGTCGACGAGCTCAGACACCGGGCATCCAAGCAGTAGGGGGCAGGTATGGCCGACGAGGGCCGCGAGTACGAGCAACTGACCTACGAGACGCCTGCTCCGAAAGTGGCGCGGATCGTCATGGACCGCCCCAACCGACGAAATGCCCAGGGCATTACCATGACCTACGAGCTCGACGACGCGTTCAAGCGCGCATGTCATGACGACGGGATCAATGTCATCATACTCGCCGCCGCCGGCGACCACTTCAACGCCGGCCACGATGTGAGCGGCGAAGGGCCGCAATACCCGCCGCGCGATAAGATCGCCGGGCTCTGGGGCGATTACGGTGGCCAGGGGTGGGCGGGTTCTTACGGCCGCGAGAAGGAGATCTATCTCGAGATCACCGAGCGCTGGCGCAACGCGCCTAAGCCGACCATCGGTGAAATCCAGGGTTCCGTGATCTCAGGCGGCATTATGCTCGCTTGGCTCTGCGATCTCCTTGTCTGCTCCGAGGACGCGCGCTTTCGCGACGCGACCGCGGCGGAGATGGGCATCCCTGGCGTGGAACTCTTCCAGCATCCCTACGAGATGAGCGTCCGCCAAGCCAAAGAATGGCTCATGACCGGCAGTTGGATCACCGCACAGGAGGCCGAACGGCGCGGCATGGTGAACCACGTGGTCCCGCGGGACCAGCTGACCGCCCGGACACTCGTGCTGGCGGAGACGATCGCCGCGAAGAACCCGTTCACGATGAAGTTGGTCAAGCAGGCGATCAACTTTGCGCAGGACCAGATGGGTCGCAAGGCCGCCATCGACCATGGCTTCCAGATGCATCAGATCGGCCACATGCAGGCGCTGCTCACGAACGGCTTCCCGATCGACCTCGAGAGCCTGCCGCCTCCGGTGCGCGCCAACGTCGAGAAGATGATGGCCGTACAGGGGGCTGCCGCCTCGGGTTGAGCGCCACCGCGCCGGGGCTGGGGATGGTTGAACTAGCGACATGACAGACGTGGCTCATCGCACCGCTTTCATCACCGGCGGCGCCAACGGCATAGGCCTGGGGATCGCGCGTTCTTTCGCGCGCGCCGGGACGCGCCTTGCACTGACTGATCTTCACGCGGACGGCCTCGCGCGGGCGGAAGCGGAGCTGCGCGGCACGACCGAGGTCGCCACGGCCGTGCTCGACGTCCGCGACCGCACGGCCTACGCACGCGTCGCGGACGAGGTCGAGGCTAAGCTCGGACCGGTTTCAATCTTGGTCAACAACGCCGGAGTCGCCGGAGGCGCGCCCGCCGACCGGCTCACCTACGAGCTGTGGGACTGGGGCATGGGCATCAACCTCGACGGCGTGGTGAACGGCGTCCAGACGTTCCTGCGCCGGATCGTCGAACGCGGTGAAGGCGGGCACATCGTCAACACTGCGTCCGCGGCTGGACTGTACGCCGAGCAATCGGGCGTCCTCTACCATACCGCCAAGTTCGCCGTCGTGGGGATGACCGAGGCGCTCGGGATCGAGCTCGAACCGCAAGGGATCGGGGTGACCTTGTTGTGTCCCGGCCCGGTCGCAACGAGCATCATGGAGCGGACCCGTGCGTTACAGCCCAAGGTGACGGGCACGATGTCTGCAGCGCAGAAGGGTGACGCCTTCGCACGACAGCGGGCGATGAAGGAAGCTCTGGCGCGAGGCGCATCGCCCGACGCGGTGGGCGACATGGTGCTCGCCGCCGTCTGCGAGAACCGGCTCTACGTCCACACGTGCCGCTCGGGCGCGGACCACATCGCCGCGCGGACCAAGGCGCTGCTCGACGCCATGCCGCCCATGATCGCATGAGGTGAACAGTATGAAACGGACCGATACGCGCCACCTCATAAACAAGGACCTGCTCGGTCTGCTGGACCGACTTCCGCCAATCACCTGGACAGAAGAGCTGCTGCCGGCGATCAGGGCGGGGTTCGGCGCAGCCGTGGGCACGGAGGACGACCCGGACGCCGTCGCGGCCGTGGAGATGACTCGCCGCACGATTCCCGGTCGAACGGGCGACCCGGACGTCGGGCTGATGCTGCAGCTACCGCGGGCCGGGTCGCGCGAGCGGGGCGCAATCCTGCATATCCACGGCGGCGGCTATGTGTCGGGCAACGCCACTGCACTCGCTCCCACCTATCGGAGGCTCGCGTACGAGCTGGACTGCGTCATCGCGTCGGTCGATTACCGCCTCGCTCCGGAGACGCGGTTTCCAGGTGCCATCGAGGACTGCTATGCCGCGCTCGCATGGTTGGTCGGCGAGGCGGCCGCCTTGGGGGTCGATCGCTCGCGGATCGGCGTGATGGGGGAGAGCGCCGGCGGCGGGCTCGCGGCTTCGCTCGCGCTGCTCGCCCGCGACCGAGGAGAGCATGAACTCGCGTTCCAGCACCTGGTATATCCGATGCTGGACGACCGCACCTGCGTTGCTCCTGCACCGCACCCCTATGCGGGCGAGTTCGTCTGGACGGCCGGGAGCAATCGTTTCGGCTGGCGTTCGCTGCTTGGTGTCGAGCCGGGCGGACCGGACGTGTCGCCCTACGCCGCAGCTGCGCGCGCCGCCGATCTGAGCGGCCTCCCGCCAGCCTTCATCAACACGGGCGCGCTTGACCTCTTCATCGACGAAGGCATCGGATATGCTCAGCGCCTGATCCGCGCCGGGGTCCCGACCGAGCTGCACGTCTATCCCGGCGCGTTCCACGGCTTCCACTTCGTCGCGGACGCCTTCGTCACGCGACAGGCGGTCGGTGACAGCACCAACGCGTTGCGGCGTGCATTGCTGCGCGCCGGCGCGGAGGCTTGAGGGTGCCAGGCAACCTGCTTCAATCACCGGTCTGCGCGGCGGGAAGGACGGGTTTGATCGGTCCGGAGCCTGCGCCGCTCTTCGGCGCCGGTGCGCCCCTCGCTCCGACGGGGGCGCCCTTCTGGCTGACGTCGGCTAGCGCTCGCGCCCGACCGGAGAACGGCCGGAGCCGGATCAGGAGCTCTCGGGCATGAACTTCGACTTCTCGGACGATCAGAAGTTCCTCAAGGAGGAAGCTCGTAGGTTCCTTGAAGCGCGCTGCCCCGTATCCGCAACACGCAGCGTCCTTGACGACGAGAGGAAGGCCTACGATCCCGACCTGTGGCGGGCTGTGGCCGAGATGGGGTGGACCGGCGCGGCCATCCCTGAGCAGTGGGGCGGAACCGGACTCGGCCACGTCGAGCTGTGTGCGATCGCCGAGGAGCTCGGGCGCGTCGTCGCGCCAATCCCCTTCGCGTCGACGGTCTACGTCTTCGCGGAGGCGGTCCTGGCCTTCGGCAGCGATGCTCAGCGCGCGGCCATGCTGCCGGGCGTGGCGGACGGATCCGTGATCGGCTGCCTGGCCACCAGCGAGGGCAAGGGACACGCGGCGCCGGACGCCATGCGCGCCCGCGTCGCGGACGGTGCGCTGAGCGGCACGAAGCTGCCGGTGACGGATGGCGACGTCGCCACCCATGCGATCGTCGCGGCCCGGGACGACCCGGGTCCTGGCCTGTTCATCGTCGACTTATCCGGCGGCGGCGTCTCGCGCGAGACTGTCGGGACGCTGGATCCGACGCGCAGCGCCGCGCGGCTTGAATTTGACGGCGCTCCGTGCGAGCGGCTCGGCGCCCCGGGAGAGGGGGCGGTCATGCTCTCCAACATCCTTGATCGGGCGGCGGTGCTGTTCGCCTTCGAGCAGGTCGGCGGCGCGGACCGGTGCCTCGAGAGCGCCCGGAGCTACGCGATGGAGCGCGTCGCGTTTGGTCGGGTGATCGGCAGCTACCAGGCGATAAAGCACAAGCTGGCGGACATATGGGTGAGGAACGAACTCGCCCGGTCAAGCGCCTATTACGGTGCGTGGGCGCTCGGCACGGGAGCGCCAGAACTGCCCGAGGCGGCGTCGGCGGCCCGCATCGCGGGCACCCAGGCCTATGACTTCGCCGCCAAGGAGAACCTGCAGACGCACGGCGGCATGGGTTTCACCTGGGAGGTCGACTGCCACCTGCACCTCCGGCGCGCCCGGCAGCTTGGGCTGGCCCTCGGAGGGCTTCCCGTCTGGCGCGAGCGGCTCGTGCGCCGCCTGGAGCGCCGCAATGCCCACTGACCGGGAGACGCGCCTTGGACTTCAATGACAGCCCTGAGGAAGCGACGTATCGCGAGCGTGTCCGAGCGTGGCTGAGCGCAAATGCCCCGGCGTCGCAGGTCAGCGACACGCCCGGGGACGAGAACGAGCAGACGATCGCTGCGGCAAAAGACTGGCAGGCGAGGAAGGCCGACGCCGGCTACGCCTGCATCACCTGGCCGCGGGAGTGGGGCGGCGCTGGCGGAACGCCGATGGAGAACGTCATCTTCCACGAGGAGGAGGGCAGGCTCGGCGTCGCGTCAGGCATCTTCGGGCTGGGCCTTGGGATGTGCGTCCCTACCATCATCGCCGCCGGGAGCGAGGCGGACAAGCGTCGCTTCGCGACGCCGGCGATGCGCGGCGAGGAAATATGGTGCCAGCTGTTCTCCGAACCTTCCGCCGGATCCGACGTCGCCGCCAGCCGCACGCGCGCGGTGCGGGCGGCTGACGGCTCGGGGGACTGGGTCGTCAACGGCCAGAAAGTGTGGACCTCGGGCGCACACTACTCCGATTTCGGTCTGCTGCTCGTCCGCACCGCTCCCGACGTTCCGAAGCACAGAGGCCTCACGATGTTTTGGATCGACATGAAGACCCCGGGCATAGATGTCAGGCCGATCCATCAGGCCGCGGGCGGAAGCGACTTCAACGAGGTCTACTTCACCGACGTCCGGCTGCAGGACCGCCAGCGGGTCGGCGAGGTCGGGGCCGGCTGGAGCGTCGCGCTCGTCACGCTGATGAACGAGCGCCTGTCAGTCGGGGGCGGCCTTGGGCCGGGCTGGCGCGAGTTGGTCGAGTTGGTCGGCGGCTTGCCCGGCGTCGATGGCTACGGGTCTGCGCTCCAGGATGGCGGCTTCCGCGAGAGGCTGGCCGATTGGTACGTCGCCGCTGAGGGGCTGAAGCTCACGCGCCTACGAACGCAGACAGCTCTGAGCCGAGGCGAGACGCCTGGGCCAGAGGCCTCGATCGGCAAGATCGTCTCCGCCAAGCAGATGCAGGAGCTGGCGACGGAGGCGCTCGACCGGCTTGACCAATATGGCATCGTGAGCGACGCCGAGGCGACCTCGCTGATCGGAGGTTTCCAGCGCAACTTCTTCTGGGGGGCGGCGCTGCGGATCGCCGGAGGCACCGACGAGATCCTCAAGAACATCATCGCCGAACGTGTTCTAGGACTGCCGCCCGATATCCGCGTCGACCGCAACGTGGCGTTCAAGGATATTCCTAAGGGCACATGAGGGCCTTTCCTGCTCCCGTCCTTCCCGGCGACGACCGAACGCCACGGCTCGGTCGGAACTCCCGGGGGCAGACAGGTCATGGGCGGCGTGGCTCAGGAGCTGCTTGGGGGACCTATGGTCCGAACGGCGAGCGTCCGACCCGTCCGGCTCACGGGGTCCATTGGTCCCGCCGCATGGCGATCAAAGCCGAGCAAGCGTCAGGAACAGGCGACGACTCGGTAAAACGATCGGAGGCGGGATGATCTTCAACGCGACGAGCGGGCGCCGAGCCTTCGGAACAAACCCGTTCCTCCGGCTCCGAGCTTCGGCCGGACGAGGATCGCTATGACGCTGGACGCCTTCCGCGAGGCGCGGGACCTCCTTTTGACACTTAGGGAAGACTATCAGGAGGCGCACGCCCGATTTCGCTGGCCGGCGCTCGACCGTTTCAATTGGGCGCTCGACTGGTTCGACGCAGGGCTTGCCAGCGGCGCAAGCCGCGACCGCGTCGCCCTTCAGATCGCGGGCGGGCGGGCGGCGCGCCTCAGCTTCGCGGATCTCTCCGAACGGTCGAACCGCGTCGCTAACGGGTTGCGCCGCGCGGGCGTGCGCAGGGGCGACCGCATCCTGCTGATGTTGGGCAACTGCCCGGCCTTGTGGGAAGCCATGCTTGCGGCCATGAAGCTTGGAGCCGTCATCATTCCCGCCTCGGTCCTGCTTACCGAAGACGATTTGCGCGAGCGGCTCGCCCGTGCGCGAGCGGGCTTCTGGATCACGGAGGCGGACATCGCTGCCGGCTTCGGCCATGCCGCTGGCGATATCGTCGGGATCGCGACCGGCGACGCGCCCGCGGGTTGGCAGCGGTTCTCGGATCTGCATCAGGCGCCAACCGTTTTCGAGCCGGATGGGCCAACACTGGCCGACGATCCCATCCTCATGTATTTCACGTCGGGGACGACCGCGAACCCCAAGCTCGTCGTGCACAGCCACCGTAGTTACGGCGTGGGCAGCTTATCCACCATGTACTGGCTGGGGCTGACGCCCGACGACGTCCACCTCAACGTGTCCTCGCCTGGCTGGGCGAAGCACGCTTGGAGTAGCTTCTTCGCGCCCTGGAACATCGGTTGCACGGCGTTCGTCACCGACTTCGGCAGGTTCGATGCGGCCTCCTTGCTCGACGCCATCGTCGAGTACGGGGTCACGTCGCTGTGCGCGCCGCCGACGGTGTGGCGCATGTTGACGCAGGAGGATCTGAGTCGCTGGAAGCCGGCGTTGCGCAACCTGTGCGGCGCGGGCGAGCCGCTCAACCCTGAGATAATCCAAGTCGTCCGTGCCGCTTGGGGGCTGACGATCCGGGATGGTTACGGACAGACCGAGACCACCGCGCTGGTCGCAAACACGCCTGGGCGGCCGCTCCGGCCAGGCGCGATGGGCCGTCCGCTGCCGGGATACGACGTGCTTCTGCTCGACGAAGAGGGCCAGGAGGCCGACGAAGGTGAGATGGCGCTTCGCCTGGAAGACCGCCCGGCCGGCCTCATGCGCGGCTACGCGACCGGCGAGGGCGGGGTGAGCCCGATCGAGGGCGACCATTACCGGACCGGCGACATTGCGGTGCGCGGATCGGACGGCTGCCTCACCTTTGTCGGTCGAGCCGACGACGTGTTCAAGGCGTCGGACTACCGCATCAGCCCCTTCGAGCTGGAGAGCGTGCTCATGGAGCACCCGGCCGTGGCGGAAGCGGCTGTGATCCCGGCGCCCGATCCGCTGCGGCTCGCGGTGCCGAAGGCGGTTGTTACACTAGCGGCGGCCCACGCGCCCAGCGGGATCACGGCGCTTTCGATCTTTCAGCATGTCCGCGCGCGCGTGCCACCCTACAAGCGCGTGCGCCGCATCGCATTTGCTGAGCTGCCTAAGACCATTTCCGGCAAGATCCGTCGGGCCGAGCTGCGGGCTGAGGAGGCGCGCCTGCAGGCCGGTTTGCGGCCGCCCGGCGAGTATCGCGAAGAGGATTTTGCGGAGCTGCGGGCTAAATGACCGCTTTTACAAAGTTTGCACTGTGAGCCGGCGTCTCAATTTGGCTCTGACGCAGTTTCGCTGAAGGTAACGCGCTGAAGCCGATGACGCGGGCCTGTAGCAGGTCCAGCTTCCCGCGCCCGTAGATCTGCCGCTTTACAATCGTCTGAGGCCGCCATCGCGAGTCTCTGATACGGCTCTCAATTCAGGGCGAGCGCCCCGTTAAGCCTGCGGCGGCCCAAGTAGAAGAGGCCGATCGCGGCGGCGCCGAACCCCGCCGCTGCGCCGACTGAGATGGCCAGGCGTGGGCCGAAGGTGTTGGCCACCCACCCGATAACGGGGGCGCAGAATGGCTGTCCGCCAAGCGCCACGGCGAGCAGGATCGCCATGACCCGCCCGCGCATGGCGGGCTCGGTGGAGATCTGCACCAGGCTGGTAGTGGAGGTGGTCACCGTCTGGGACGCCGCGCCGACCACGACCAGCGCCAAACCGAACAGCAGCGCGCTCGGCATAGCGGCGGCGACCGTGTAGCCGGCCCCGAACACGAGCGCCCCGAAGACGACCAGGAGGAGCGTCGGCCGCTCGCGCCGGGCCGCGAGCAGGGCTCCCAGGACCGAGCCGACCGCCATGGCCGAGGTCAGGAGGCCGAAGCCCTGGGCGCCGAGGTGGAAGACGCCGACAGCCATGGTGGAGACGAAGATGGGGACGTTCAGGCCCAGGGTCCCGAACACGAAGAGCATGACAGGAGCGCGACTAGCCCGGATTTCTCACCAGACTGACGGACTGCGGGCGGACGAACGGCGCGCGAGCTTCGCTTGTGGGCCGGGCGGGGTGATGGAGCGAGGTAGGCGGTGGATGGCGCACATTATCGTCGCCGGAATGGCGTTGATGTTGGTCAGCGCTGGGGCGTGTTCGTCGGTGGCGTCCTCCCTGTCTGATCAGTGGCTCAAGCGGGCGCTGGCGGGGCGGCGAGAAGCCTTGCGCTGGCGAGCCGCAGCTCGTGGGTCCAGGGGAAAGCGGTGGCCATGGAGACGGTGATGCGCCGGACGGACACGGTGACCTTGGCGGCGATCTTCAGGAGCTTCAGGCGGATCGTCCCGCAGGTGGCGGTCTGGAAGGTGGTGTGGCGCAGCGCCAGCCTGCGTAGCGCGCTGAGCAGGACGTAGGCGAAGGAGGCGAACCACAGGCGCAGCTGGTTGGCCCGCATGGTCGCCGCCGAGGTGCGGTCGGCGAACAGGTCCAGCTGGCATTCCTTGATCCGGTTCTCCATCTTGGCCTACGCGCGCAGTAGAGCGTCTCGTACAGCGGCCTGGCCATGAACCTGTCGGGCTTGAGGCTGGTGACCAGGAAGCGGGGATTGGCTTTGCCGTGGGTGCATTCCGCCTTGGCGATCACGCGCCGCCGGCGCGTCCAGCTGCCTCGGGTGGACCACATGAAGTCGCGGAACACCCGTGCCGGCGCCTTGGTCTTGTCGGAGAGGGCGGCGGCCTCGGCCAGGGCGTCCGCGACCCTGGCCTCCAGGCGGGCGTTGCGCGCAAGGCCAAAGACGTAATCGACCTTGTTCGCCTCACACCAGCTCATCAGCGCGTCACGGGCGAAGCCGCTGTCGGCGCGCAGGATGATCTTCACCTTGGGCCAGCGCTTACGGATCAGGCCGATGATGCGTGCCACCTCTTCAACCGAGCCGGCGGCGGCGTCGATGTCGGCCTTCCTCAGCTTGGCGCAGAGCAGGTCCTGGCCGCAGAAGATGTAGAGCGGCAGGTAGCAGTAGCGATCATAGTAGCCGTGGAAGAAGCGGCCTTCCTGGTGGCCGTGGATCGGATCGTCGGTGGCGTCCAGGTCCAAGATGATCGGCTCGGAAGGCTTGCGCCGACCATTCAGGAAAAGCTCTACGAACAGGTCCTCGATGGCCTTGGGGTCGTGACTGACCTTGCGGTAGCGGTGCTCGCCGGACGGCGCATGCTCCAGCCGGTTCAGCGTGCTCTTGCCTGACAGGGGCGCGGTCAACCGCCCCAGGAGCGCGCCGAGCAGGGGATCGTGGCGCAGCTGGTCATGATCGACCAGGTCCTCGTAGCCCAGGCACAAGCCGAACACCCGCTGACCCACCAACGTGCGCACATCATGCACCGTCCGGGTCGGATCGCGACCATCCACAAAGCAGCGGGTGAAGCGATCCAGCAGGCCTATGGCCTTGTCGATGGCCGACAGCAGCACCGCGCCCGCATCTGTCGTCAGCCGGCCGCCGTCGAAAGCGCCCACAACTTTACGCCCGCAGGCCTCTCCCAAATCCAGCGAATCTGGCACACACTGTTGGGGCATAGGGGGAACTCCTGCGAACGGGCATCTCTTTGTTGCAGAAGAACTTTCCCTGATTCTCAGCCCCTATGCGACCCGCCCTGATGAGAAATCCGGGCTAGTTCCGGTCGTCTCAGCTATATTCCTTATGCGCCGAGGCGTGCTGTGGGTTAGCGTCGGATACGCTGGCGTGCGTTCAGGCTTGGTCCTTAAACCTGACGGTAATACTGACGGTACATCAAACTAGCGCCGAATTTATATGTTACAGATCAATAGGTTACGGGTGAAGAGATGATAGAGTGGGAATGACGGGAATCGGCGTCATTCGGCGGTAAACGGCGGTAATATCGTAGGTCTGTCGACACCAGGTTCCACAGAGTCGATAGCTGTGGACGGTGTCCATGACTTACGTTTATTCATGGTGATTCTAGTCACATCAGCATACTCAGCGTGCGGGACAGCGCTCGTGTGGAACGTAAAAGCACGTTTATCCAATAGGATGATCGTATCGTTTGACGTGAGCGAGACGGCGGTAATTACCCACCCCCCTTGCGAGCCTTGAGGATCGCTGATTCAAGCGGCGGATGGTGCGAATCGATCTTGAGCGCTTGAGCAAGGAAGAGCTGATCGAGCTGGTGCTACGGCTTCAGCGTCCAGCCAAGACGTCGCGCACATCCTCCAAGCCGCCGTCTACAAACCGCAAGGAACGACGCGAGACGTCGCGGCCGGGTGGCGCGAAGCCGGGGCATGAAGGCCACAGCCGCCTCATGAGCGAGGAGGCCGACCAGATCGTGGATCATTATCCCGATCAATGTCCCGCCTGCCTTGCGGCCCTGTCGTCGGATTTGGCCGCCGAGGTCGTGGGCGTCTACGACAAGATAGACCTGCCGGCGATCTCCCCCTTCATCGAGCGCCATCAGCGTCTGGCGGTGCGTTGCCCTGTCTGCGACGCCCGCGTTCTGGCCGCCGTGCCGGAGGCGGCGAGCGGCAGCCCGTTCGGACCCCGCCTGCACGGCTTGGCGACCTATCTGAAGACCTTCCAAGCCTTCTCCTACGAGCGGCTCCAGGCGAGCTTCGCCGACGTCTTCGGCGTCCGGATCAGCCAGGGTGCGCTGATGAACATGCTGCGCCGCGCCCAGGACTGCTTCGTGGCCGGGCGCGAGCAGGCCGTGGCCGAGTTGCGCCAGGCCAAGGTGGTCAGCTCGGACGAGACCGGTGTTCGCATCGAGGGGAGCAACGCCTATCATTGGGTCTTCCGCTGCGACCAGGCCGTCGTCCATCAGGCCGCCCCGACGCGCGGGGCCGTGGTGATCCGCACCATGATGGACGGCCACCGGCCCGAGGTCTGGTGCTCCGACCGCTACGCCGCCCAGCAGGGTCATGCGGCCGCCCATCAGACTTGTCTGGCCCACCTCGCCCGCGACGTCGCCTACGCCCTGGACCTCAGCCACGACGACTTGGCTTTTCGTCTCCAGCTGTGGCTGCAAAAGGCTTTCGCCCTGGCTCGCGACATCACCACCTTCGCCGCCTCGACTGTCGCCACCAAGCGCCGCGCCTTGGAGCGGGGCCTCGACGATATCCTGGCTGCTCCGAGCTCGTGCGACTTGGCGCAAGCCCTCCAGAACAAGTTCAGGCGAGCCCGAGATCAGCTCCTGACCTTCGCCCGATGGCCCGGCGAGGTCCAAGCCACCAACAACGCCTGCGAACGCGACCTGCGACCCGCCGTCATCCAGCGCAAGGTCACCAACGGCTACCGCGCCATGTGGGCCGCCCAGGGCGAAGCCGATGTCCGCACCGTGATCGACACCGCCCGCCTCACCCCCGGCGCCAACCCATTCAAGACCATCATGGCGACGCTCGCCGCCTGATCACAACGAGAGCGCCGGGGTGGGTAATTACAGACGGCGCTTGGACCGACCAGCCCCAGCCCCAGCCCCAGCTCCAGCTCCAGCTCCAGTTACCGCTATGCGCCCAAAGTCCGGCCTTCATCATCGGGCGAGCTCATCCTGAAACCAGCCATTCGTTTGTGCACAGCTGGCGGCGGCTAGAGTGATGTCAAGTCCGGAAAGAAGGTCTAGCGGGCGCCTCGCTCATGCGAAAAGCGCCTCAAAGCGGCTCCTAAATCGACTTTGGCTTGTTCCGAGATGGACGCAGTTGCTGCTGTGAACCCATGCACCGCACCCGGATAGACATGTACTTCTACTGGAACAGCTGAGTCCCCGTAGTAAGCCCGCGGAAACAGAGTGAGAAGCCGGTCCCAAACCCCTGCCTTGCGCCACTGGTTAAGAGGTTAAGATAGTGTCCACTGGGGTGGTGGAAATTCGCGGAGCGGGTCAGCCCGAACACCCGCGCCGCCTCTCGGCGGCTGTGACCCTCGATAAAAGCAAACCGCCAGACCGCCGCGTAAGGCTCCACGACCAACATCCCCGACGACTCCCGATCAGATCAGGGCCGTCGCCCAGGCTGCGGCGAGTACTCCGACCGAAAAAGTGACCAAGTGTCTTAGGGACCCCTTAACACCGGCGCCTCAATCGTGCAGTGTGGCGTTACGCCGGCCATGCGCAGCCGTTGAGCCGGGGGTCGCTGGTTCGGCGCGGCTAGGTTGGCCAGCACGATGGTATGGGAGAGGTCCGAGATGAACATGCATCATAGTTTGGCGCTGGCGCGCAAACCTGACGACGCGGACATCGGACAGGCCCGCTGGGACGCCGACGAGATGATTGAACGCGTCGTCGAGCTGCGTCCGTGGCTACGGAGCATGCAGGCCGAAGCGGAGCGCCAGCGGCGGGTGCCCCAGGAGACGGTCGAGCGGCTCGATCAGACGGGCGCGTACGCCCTCGCCATGCCCCCGCGTTTCGGCGGGGCGGACTTCTCGGCCCGGGACCTGTTCCGCATCTACGAGGCGCTTGGCCGAGGCTGCGGAGCGACGACCTGGACGCTCTGGGCCTCGACCGGCGGCAACATGTGGAGCGCGGCGTTCGCCGAGGAAGTGGTGAAGCCCGTCTACAATGCGCGCTGGGTCGGCAACCGGACCTGCGCCGTGGGCGGCAGCACGCGCCGCATGGCCGGGACCGCCCGCCGCGTAGACGGCGGCTGGATGATCAAAGGAGCTTGGCCCTTCGCCACGGGGAGTGTGCACGCCTCGCACGCCTATCTGGCGGTGTTCTACGACGAGACCGACGACACCAAGGTCGGGATGTGCCTGGTTCCCAAGGAGTCTTACGTGCTGCGCGAGGACTGGGACGCCATGGGAATGGCGGCGACCGGGAGCGGGACGATCCTAATCTCCGAGGAGCTGTTCGTCCCGGACGACCATTTCAGCACGCCGCAGGTCCTCATGGGCCGGCTTACCAAGCTGAAGGCGATCGGGCTAGGCTTGAGGCCCGGGGGACTCGGGCGTTCGATCATGGTGGGCACGGGCAATGCGGTGGGCATGGCTGAGCATGCGCTCGAGGTCTTCCTCGAGGGCATAGGCAAGAAGCCCATTGCCTATTCGCCCTACAACCGCCAGCAGGACGCCCCGGTGACGCACCTGAACGTCGGCTACGTGCAGATGCAGATCAAGGCGGCGCGGTGCGTGGCCGAGGCGGCGTTGGACGACCTCGACCGCCTCCATGAGACGGGAGGCGACGTCACGTCGGCGGACACGGTGCGCTACCACGCCGATACGGCCTACGTATGGGACACTTGCGCCACCGCGACCGAGACGCTGTTCAAGGCCTCGGGGGCGTCAGGCATCTCCAAGAAGCAGCCGTTGCAGCTCATCGCGCGCAACTGCCGGGCCGGCAGCATGCACGCGGTGCACAACATCCAGACCTGTATGGAGAACTACGGCCGCCAGATCTGCGGGGTGCGAAGCAAGGTCACCTCGGCAAACGTGCTTGAACGCGAAGGCTGACGCCCTGCCGCCGCCGCTCCGACAGCTATGACGGCGTTGGACGGCGACGGCGTTGCGCTCCAGGTCCGCGGCCCGGTCGCCACGCTCGTGCTCGACCGGCCGCATAAGCGCAATGCGATGCAGCTTCGGACCTGGCGCGCGCTGCCGGCCCTGATCGCGGCGGCGGAGCGGGAGGTCGCGGTCGGCTTGATCCTGGTGCGAGGGGCAGGCGGCCACTTCGGCGCCGGCAACGACATCGCCGAGTTCGGCGCGCTCAGGGCCGACGCCGCGGCCTACGGCCGGGCGATGGCCGATGCCATGCAGGCGGTCGAGGCGGCGTCCAAGCCGGTCGTCATGGCGGTCGAGGGCGTCTGCTACGGCGCCTCGGTCGCCCTCGTCCTGGCCGGTGACCTTCGCCTCGCCGCGCGGGACGCCAGCTTCGCGATCACCCCCGCCAAGCTGGGCGCGCTCTATCTCAGAAGCGACCTGCACAGGCTGGCGGCCGCCGTCGGCCCGGCTCGCAGCAAGAGGTTGATCTACACCGCCGAGGCGATCGGCGCATCCGAGGCCCTGGACATCGGGCTCGTGGACGAGGTGCTTGCAGCGGACCGGTTCGAGCCGGAGCTCTCACAGCGGATCGGCGTCATCCTGGAGGGATCGCCGTTCACCTTGCGTCGGACCAAGGACATGCTGCGGAGCCTCGGCCACGGGCGCGCGCCGCTGGAAACCGATGAGAGCCTGGCGTCGTTCGCGGAGGCGACGCAGGGCGAGGACTTCAAGGAGGGCGTGGAGGCCTTCCTGACCCGAAGGCCGCCGCGCTTCCGCTGAGCCTGTGGAAGTCGCCGCGTCTTAGGCTCCGCCCCCCTTCAACTCGTTCGCCAGGCGGACCTTGCGAGCCTCCGCCACGCTGATGCCCAGGATGCGGAGCTGGTATTCGGCGGCGCGGGCTGACACGTCCGGTCCGGCGCCTGCCAGCCGGGCGCTGACCCCGGCGCGAAGGATCGCGAGATGGGCGTCGATGACGAACTCGTCCAACGGTTCGTCGAAGCGGCCCTGCTTGATCCCGAGCGCCACGTCCAGGCGCATGTAGCGCGCCACATCCTCCTTGATCGCCTCGAACTCGCTGAAGGCGGACAGCAGCAGGCGACCCCAGACCGGCTCCCCCGCGGCAATCTCGATGAACTGCTGGGTGCCGTAGGCGACGCGGGCCGCGCCGTCGTCCATCGACAGGCGGGTGCTGTTCATCTCCTCGTGCATGGCCAGGGTGACGGCCTGGCAGACGGCCGCCACGATCTCGGACTTGTCGCGGAAGTAGAGGTAGAAGGTGCCGTTGGCGAGTTCCGCTGCGGCGGCGATCTCGCTGACGGAGGTGGCGCTGATGCCGCGCTCCGACATGAGGCGCAGGGCCGCCTGGGTCAGCCGCGCCCGGGTGCGGGCCCGCTTCCCATCCTGCCGGGGCAGCGCACGTGAGGGCTTCTCCATCTGCCCACGCTTAGCCGACCTGGACCACCCGGGCAAATTGTTGACGTGCTTCTCATGATGAGATACCTCTCATTTCGAGGCGCGAGAGGAGGCGCGTGAAGCCGCAAGGCTGGCGCTTTATCCCGACAGGGATCGGACCAAGACGTTCCAGCGTCGCCGGAGGGGTGACGATACAGGGGCGCTGCTGTCCAGGGGGAGGTTCTTGTTGGTCAAGCACGTCGTCATCTTCACCTGGATCGCTGAGGCGACGTCCGAACAGGTGGCGGCGCTTAGCGCGGCGCTGGACCGGCTGGCGGAAGAGGTGGCGGACATCGCCAAAATCCGACACGGGCCCGACCTGCGCTTCCGCGAAGGCAATGGCGACTACGCCCTGGTGGCGAGCTTCGCCGACCGGGCGGGCTGGGACGCCTATCAGGCGCATCCCAAGCACAAGGCCTTCGTGCAAGACTTCGTGACGCCGCTGCAGGCCAGCCGCGTCGCGATACAGTTCTGACGGGAGCCTCTAAGGTGAGCGAGACCACTGGGATCGACCGAGACGAGAAGAACGCAAACGTCTTCGCCTTGTTTGCGCGCGGGGCGGCGGCCAACCCGGACCGCGCCTTCCTGGTGGTTGAGGGCCGGAAGCTTCTGACCTACGCCGCCATGCTGGCCGAGACCGGCCGGGCCGCGGCCTGGCTGCGCGCCACCGGCGTGCACCCGGGGGAGCGGGTCCTGGTCCAGGCGCACAAGTCGCCCGCCGCGGTGATCCTGTATCTCGCCTGCCTTCGCGCCGGCGTCGTCTTCATCCCGCTCAACACCGCCTACCAGGAAGGTGAGCTCCGGTATTTCCTGTCCGACTCCGAGCCGGCCCTGCTCGTCGCCAGCCCCGGCCTGCCGGGCGAGAGCGTCGCGTTCGGCGGGACGCGGGTGGCGATGGGCGGCGACCTCAAGGCCGCGCCTTGGGCGGCGACCGAAGACGAGCTGCCCGTGGCGCAGGCCGCCGCCGCCGACCCCGCGGCCATCCTCTACACCTCGGGCACCACCGGCCGGTCCAAGGGCGCAGTGCTGACCCATGGCAACCTGTCGTCCAACGTGCAGGTGCTGGGCCAGGCGTGGCGCTGGCGGGACGACGACGTGCTGCTGCACGCCCTGCCCATCTTCCACGCCCACGGCCTGTTCGTCGCCCTGCACTGCGCGCTGCTGCACGCCTCGCCGATCCTGTTCCACGAGCGCTTCGACGCCAAGGCGGTGGTGGCCGAGCTGCCCCGCGCCACCGTCTTCATGGGCGTGCCGACCTTCTACACGCGGCTCCTCACCGAGCCGGCGTTCGACGCGGCGCTGTGCGGCCACATGCGGCTGTTCATCAGCGGCTCGGCGCCGCTGCTCGACGCCACCTTCGAAGCGTTCCGCCAGCGCACCGGCCACACGATCCTTGAGCGCTACGGCATGACCGAGGCGCTGATGGTGACCTCCAACCCCTATGACGGGCCGCGCATCGCGGGGAGCGTCGGGCCTGCCCTGCCGGGCGTGTCGGTGCGCGTGGTCGACGGCGAGGGCCGGCGCGCAGGCCCGGGCGAGCCCGGCGGGCTGGAGATCAAGGGGCCGAACCTGTTCGCCGGCTACTGGCGCAACCCCGAGAAGACCGCGCAGGACCACACCGCTGACGGCTACTTCATCAGCGGCGACATCGCCATGGAGGACGAGGCGGGCTTCGTCCGTATCGTCGGGCGCCAGAAGGATCTGATCATCTCGGGCGGCTACAACATCTATCCCAAGGAGATCGAGCTGGCCATCGATGCACTGGACGGCGTCGTCGAGAGCGCGGTGATCGGCGTGGCCCATCCCGACTTCGGGGAGGGCGTGGTGGCCGTGGTCGCCCGCGCGCCCGGACACGATCTGCAGGCGGCGGAGATCAGCTCCGCCCTCTCCACCCAGCTCGCCGCGTTCAAGCGGCCCAAGACGATCGTGATCGTCGACGAACTGCCGCGCAACGCCATGGGCAAGGTCCAGAAGGCCGAGCTGCGCACCCTCCACCGGCACGCCTTCGCCGCCGCCCCGGTCTGACCGGCCAAGACGTCCTGGAGCTCCCATGATCCAACTGCCGAAACCCGTCTACAAGCCAGCCTTCAACGTCACCCGCGCCAGCCACCTGGTCTCGCGCGTCCGCGACCTGGAGGCCAGCCGCGCCTTCTACTGCGACCTGCTGGGCATGGTGGTCAGCGACGAGGACGCCACCACCCTGTGGCTCCGCGGGCTGGAGGAGGGCTGCCACCACAGCCTCGTCCTCAAGCAAGGCGAGCCGGCGGCCGAGCGGGTGGGGATGCGCGTCCTGACCGAGGAGGACCTCGACCTGCTGCAGGCCCACTTCGCCGCCGCGGGCTTCCCGACCGAGTGGGTCGAGGTTCCCTTCCAGGGTCGCACGCTGCACACCACCGACCCGGCCGGGACGCCGCTGGAGTTCTGCGCCACCATGCAGACGCGCCCGCGCCTGTTCGCCCACGCCGAGCGCTTCCACGGCGCCTGCGCGCTGCGGCTGGACCACTTCCAGGTCGTCACCCCCAAGGTCCGCGAAAGCCTGGACTTCTACAACGCCATGGGCTTCCGCCTGTCGGAATACGTGGTCAAGGGCGACAGCCTGGAGATGATCTTCCTGCAGCGGAAGGGCAATCCGCACGACATCGTGTTCGCCAACAGCTCAGGCCCGCGCCTGCACCACTGCGCCTACCAGGTGCCCGAGACCCATCACCTGATGCATGTCTGCGACCTGTTCGTGGTCGGCGACAAGGAGGGCCAGGTGGAGTTCGGGCCGGCGCGCCACTTCAGCCCCGGGCTGGCCCGCTTCCTCTACCTGCGCGACCCCGACGGCCACCGCATCGAGCTCTTCCCCAGCCACTACCATACGGTGGACATCGAGGACGAGCCGCTGGCGTGGGAGGCGCCGGAGTTCAAGATCGGCGGCTGGACCGAGCCGCCGGACCGCTGGTGGAACGACACCACCGCCTTCGTCGCCGCTGGCCGCTGATCCCGGAGCCCCACCCGATGCGCATCGTCACCTTCTCCCGCAACGGCGGCGTCCACCATGGCGTGCGCACGGGCGAGCGGATCACCGTCCACCCGACCGCGACCTCGGCCATAGAGCTGGCCATGGACGCCACAGCCCACCAGGCGGGCGAGGAGGTCGCGCTCTCCGACGTCACGCTGCTGGCCCCGGTCCCGCGCCCGGGCAAGGTGATCTGCATCGGGCTGAACTACCGCGACCACGCCGCGGAGGGCGGCAACCCGATCCCCGACTACCCCGCCGTGTTCCTGCGGGGCGCGACCTCGCTGGTCGGCCCGGGCCAGCCCATCATCATGCCCGACTGTTCCGACAAGCTGGACTTCGAGGCCGAGCTCGGGGTGGTGATCGGCCGGACGGCGACCAACGTGCACGAAAACCCGCTCGACTATGTCGCCGGCTACTGCTGCTTCAACGACGGCACGATCCGCGACTACCAGCGCAAGTCCAGCCAGTGGACCGTCGGCAAGAACTTCGACCTGACCGGGGCGTTCAGCGCCGAGCTGGTTACGCCGGACGAGCTTCCGCCCGGCGCCGCCGGGCTGAGGATCACCTCGCGGGTCAACGGCGGGATCATGCAGGACGGCGACACCGGCGACATGATCTTCGACGTGGCCACCCTGGTCACGGTCCTGTCGGAGGCCATGACGCTGGAGCCCGGCGACGTCATCGCCACGGGCACCCCGGCCGGCGTCGGCTATGCAAGGAAGCCCCCGGTCTTCCTGCGCGAAGGCGACGAGATCGAGATCGAAATCGAGCGGATCGGCAAGGCCACCAACCTCATCGCCCGCCGGGGCGTGCAGCGAGCCTAGCCATGTCGCCGGTGGAGACGAGGGCGGCGGCCAACCTCATCCTGCTCGGGCCGCCGGGCGCGGGCAAGGGCACCCAGGCGAGCCGTCTCGTGGCCGAGCGCGGCATGGTCCAGCTCTCCACCGGCGACATGCTGCGCGCCGCAGTGGGCGCTCGAACCCCCATAGGCCTGCAGACCAAGGCGATCATGGACGCGGGCGGGCTCGTCTCCGACGCCATCGTCTCGGCGCTGGTCGGCGAGCGGCTGGACGGCCTGGCCGGGCGCTACGGCGTGATCTTCGACGGCTACCCGCGCACCCAGCCCCAGGCCGAGGCGCTCGACGTGCTCCTGACCGAGCGCGGCCAGCAACTCGACCGCGTGATCGAACTCTGTGTCGACGAGGACGCGCTTACTGAACGCCTGGTCGGCCGCTCCACCTGTGCGGTCTGCGGAGAAGGCTATCACGATCGCTTCAAGCCCCCGCGCGCCGAGGGCGTCTGCGACGTCTGCGGGGCCAAGGATTTCAGGCGGCGTCCCGACGACACCGCCGCGACCGTGCACACGCGATTGGCCGAGTACCGCGCCAAGACCGCGCCGATCCTGCCCTACTACGAGGCCCGCGGGCTCGTCGCGCGCGTCGACGGCATGGGCGACATGGCCGAGGTCGGAGCCGCAATCGACCGGGCGCTGGCGGCGCGCTGACGCCGCGGAGGAAGGAGAGCGGCTGAAGCCTGGCCGGCGGGGAGCCCCTAGCGCCCGCTCCCCGGGGCGCGGCCGTCGCGCCCGGCCTGGACCGCCGCGTACTCCCGCCGCACGAAGGCCTCGAAGCTGGTCGGCGCCCGGCCGAGCAGCCAGGTCAGGACGTTGGGGTTGCCGACGAAGTCATGGCGGCTGTAGCGCGCGCTGATCGCGCGGGCGGCCGCCACTTCGTAGGGGCGCTCGTCCAGGTCCTCGATCCGCAGGTACTGTTTGATGAAGACCTCCGGCTCGATCCGCTCCGTGCGGACCTCGCGCCCCACCACCCCGGAGATGATCGCGGCGAGGTCGTGGGCGGTGTAGCGGCCAGGCGAGGCGAGCTCGTAGGTGGCGCCCCAGTGTCGCTCGCCCTGGGTCAGGACGGTGGCGGCCACCTCTGCGACGTCGCCAATGTCGACCAGCGACTGATGGCGCTCCAGCGTCCAGGTGAGGCGGAAGACGCCGTGCTCGAAGGCGGGGCGCAGCCGCATGGGCACCATGAAGTTGGTCGGCTGCAGGATGGTGAACTCCAGCCCCGACGACAGCAGGTACTCCTCGATGTCGCGCTTGATCTGGTGCTGGACCAGGTCGGTCAGGATGGCGTGGAGCACCGAGCTGAACACGAAGTGGCGCACGCCCGCGGCGCGGGCGGCGTCCACGGCGGCGAAGCCCAGCTCCCTTTCCTTGGGGTTCAGGGTCGGCCCGACGTGATAGACCGTCTGGGCGCCCTCCATGGCGCGGGCCAGCACGTCCGGCTCGGTGACGTCGCCGACCACGACGTCGCTCACGCCCTTGGCGCGTAGCGCCTCGGCCGACTCCTGCGAGCGCACGCAGGCGCGCAGCGGCACCCCCGCCGCCAGGAGCCGGGGAACCAGCCACCTGCCCTGATTGCCGTTCGCGGCGGTCACAAGGATCATCGTTCAGCCTCTTATGTCTCGTGCCCGGCTGGACCCGCGGCGTCAGACCGCCAGAAGAGCGGGTTGCCTGGCGGGTTCGAGCAGGTGGCGGGCGGAGGCGACCAGCGGGCCGACCTCCGAGGCGCGGGAGGTCCCGAAGACATACAGGTCGGGGCGCACCAGCACCGCCTCCACGCCCAGCCGGTCGAACCAGGCGGCGTAGGCGCCGTCGAGATCGACCGTGTCGCCCTGCGGCCCGAAGTCGGCGACGACGCCGCGAAGCGCGCGCAGGGCGTCCTGGACCGACGGGTCGAGGACAGGCCGGGCGGCCTGGCTGCGCATCAGCAGCTGCCAGCCGGGGCCCACCACGTCGTCGAACAGCCCCTCGCGCCCGTCGCGCCTCACGCGGCCCTGGACCGACAGGTAGCCGGCGTTCGGGTCGTCCGAGCGGTAGGCGCCCCCGTCGCCGAGCCGCGGCTCCGGCGGCGGCTTCAGCGCCAGCGCCGGGTCCTTCAGCGCCGCCTTCATGCGCGCGTCGCGCAGGGCGACCTCGTCGGGATCGGTCATGCAGATCACCCGGCCCACTTCCACGGCCTGGCGGATGATCTCCTGCACGTGCTCGCTGCGCTCGGGTCCGTAGGACTCCAGCAGGGCCTCCGAAGCCCCTCCGCCCAGGATGGCTGCGAGCCGCCAGCTCAGCGCCATGCCGTCGCGCAGGCCCGAGCACAGCCCCTGGCCGAGGAAGGGCGGCATGAGGTGCGCCGCATCGCCCGCAAGCAGGACGCGCCCGGCCTTCCACTGGTGCGCCCAGGATCCGCGGAAGGTGTAGACGGCGTGGCGCTCGAGCGTGGCGTTGTCCGGCGTGACGTTCCAGGGCGCCAGCAGCCGCCAGGCCGTCTCCGGCGTGTTCAGCTCTTCGATGGTCTCATGCGGCAGGCGCATAAACTCCCACCGCCGGCGCCCCGGGCCGCTGCCCACCAGGGTGGTCGGCCGGGCCGGGTTGCAGACCTGGACGACGTAGGGCTTCCAGACCCGCTCGGTATGGGGCACGACGTCCACGACCAGCCAGTCGTAGGCGAAGCCGAGGTCGGTCTGGGCGACGCCCAGCTGCTCGCGCACCGTGCTGCGGGCCCCGTCCGCCCCGATGACGTAGCGGGCCTCCTCGGAGGTCCTGACCGCCTCGTCGCTGGAGGCGGCGAACTCAAGGGCCACACGGCCGCCATCCTGCTCCAGCCCCGTCAGCATCCATCCCCGGCGGACCTCGACGTTGGGGAGCGCTTCGAGCTGGCGGACCAGCATCCGCTCCAGGTCGGGCTGGTAGAACATGCTGACCTGCGGCCACCCCGAGGCGCCGGGCCGGTTCCAGTCGATCTTCAGCAGCGGCTCGCCACGCTGGTCCAGGAACTCGTAGGTCTTCTCAGGTCCGATGATGGGATCCAGGAGTGGTGCGAACTCGTCGGCGAGCCCGGCGTCCTGCAACAGGCGGATGATCTCGTGATCGAGCGTGCAGGCGCGGGGCAGGGGATAGAAGTTCGGCCAGCGCTCGTACACCGCAACCGTCCGGCCGCTGCGACCCAGAAGCAGCGCCGTGAACAGGCCGACCGGCCCGGCGCCGACGATGGCTACGTCAATCATAAGGACTCCGTGCTCCCGAGCACCTTGCCGGACAGGCCGGCGTACCGCCCCGGGTTGGGCATCCTCACGCCTCCACGGCGAAGGGCGAGAAGCTGCCGTAGGCGCCCTTCAGGAACACGAGCGGCGGATGGGGGCGCCCGACATCCAGCGCGAGCACTTCGCCGAGGGCGATGTAGTGGTCTCCGGCCTCGTGGACCGCGTAGAGCTCGCAGTCGATCCAGGCGACCACGTCCTCCAGGATCGGGACGTTCGCCTCCGACAGGCGGTAGGCGACCGCCTCGAACTTGTCGGCCGCCTTGGAGGACAGCGCCCGGCATACGTCCTGCTGCCGCTCGGACAGCACGTTGACGCAGAACCGTCCGGCGGCCTGGACCAGGGGCCAGGTGGTGGAGTTGCGGTCGGGCAGGAAGGCGACCAGCGGCGGGTCGAGCGAGACGGAGGTGAAGGAGCCCACGACCATCCCGACCGGCCGCTCGCCGCTCAACGCCGTGATGGCGCACACGCCCGTCGGGTAGTGCCCCAGGATGCGGCGGAACTCACGGCTATCGAGGGCGACCCTCATCTCACTCCCTCCCTGTCCGCGGCTTCAGCCATGGCCCATGGCGGGCGCGCGACAGATCGCTCTGACCCCCTTGCCGCGGCATGGAGATTGACGGCGTCTTGGGCTATATACTAGGTCACCAGGGGACCTTGTCAACGCGGGCGCCCTGGCGGGCGCGTTGGGTCAGGGCCCTGATGGGAGGAGTAGCGATGGACGTAGTCAGGTTCAAGGACGCCCCCATCTACACGGCGCCGGACCACGACGACGTCCTGGCGCGCAGGCTCCAGGGCGGCCAGGCGAGCGGCGCCGACTTCGCCCTGGTCGGCCATTCGACGCTGAAGACCGACGCCGTCATTCCGATGGACGCCGGCGCGATCGGCAAGGTCTATGTGGTGACGGAAGGCGCGATCATCATCGAGCAGGCGGACGGTGCGCGCCACATGCTCAAGCCGGGCGACAGCGTCTTCATACCGGCTGGCGAGGCGCGGGCGGTCCGCAACGAGAGCGGCGCTCCCGCCGCGATGATCGTCGTCACGCCGCCGGTCGCGGCTTGAGCGCCACCGGTCCGGCGCATCGTGAGGGCGTCTTGGAGCGTCGCGAGCGGCGCAGTCGGTCGCTCGCTTCGCTCCATCCGCGGGCGCTTGACGAAGGTGACTTGGTGACCTAGGGGTGCGGCAGATGCCCAAAAGCATGAAGAGGGAGCGATGACGCTTGAAGAACTGAGCGCTCGGGCGGAAATCCACGATGCGCTGCTTCGCTATTGCCGCGGCCTCGACCGCGTCGACATGAATTTGGTCCGCAGCGCCTTCCACAAGGACGCCTGGATACAGTTCCCGAAAAGTCTTCACGTCGGCGACACCGAAGGCTTCTTTGAATTCCTTTCCAACGAGATGCCCCGCTTCGTGCGCACCCAGCACTTCCTGGGCAACAGCCTCATCGAGTTCGACGGCCCCAGCGTCGCCTATGTCGAGACCTACCTGCACGCCGACCACCAGGGATCGGACAAGCACCACTGGACCGGCAGCTTCGTGAAGCTGTGGGCGCGATACATCGACAAGTTCGAGCAGCGTGACGGCAAGTGGCTGATCGCCCGGCGGGAACTCCTCGTCGACTGGATGTACAAGTATCCGCTGGAAGGCTGGTTCGACGACCACCCCGACGCTTCGGCGCGCCGCGACGGCACCGATCCCAGCCAGCGCAAGGTTGCGGGCTTCGCGGGAGTCCCTCTGGCGGCCGAGTGACTCAGTCTTCCGGCCGGTTCCGTCAATGGGACTGGCCGGTGTACCGATCCACGTCTGAGGCGCTCACGTCTCACCGGCTGGCGGTCGGCGAGGCTCACGTGAGGTCAATCCCTGGATTGACGGACCATATCCGAGACGATGGTCACCAGCTTCGGACTGGAAAGGTTCAGCGAACGCAAGGTCTCGTCCTGTTCGAAGCGCGCGCGCTGCGCGTCGAAATAGCGGTCCATCGCCAGCCGCGCGACCGAAGGTTCGCGAGACTGGAGGCCTTCAAGGATGGCTGTGCGGTGAGGCTGAAACTCCAGCGCCCGCGCGCGCCAGAAGCGGATGCCTCGACCGGTCAGAGACTTGACCTGGACCTCGTTCAGCAAGGCCAGGAGGAAACCCTCCAGCGAATACAGGATGGGGTTGTGAGAGGCGGCGGATACGGCGCGCTGGAAATCGAGGATGGCTGCGATCACCTGATCGACGTCTTTCAGCTCACCGGGACGTTCGAAGTGCGCCCGCGCCAGGTCGATGACGCCGAGGTCTTCCGCCGTCGCCCGTATGGCCGCGGCCTGGATCGAGTGACGGCCCAGCACCTGGCGCACGTCGAGCACGTCCATGATGCCCACGCTCTCCAGTTGCAGCAGCGTCTGCAGGGCTGAGGCGAGGGCGTAGTCGCCCTGGCTCCGCACGAAGGAGCCGTTCCCGTGCAGCACCTCCACCAGGCCGAGGGTCTCCAGCGCCCGGATCGCCTCGCGGACGGTGGGCTGGCTGACGCCGAACCGCTCCGACAGGTCCTTCTCGCTCGGCAGGCGCTCGCCGTGGGGCAGCCTGCGGGTGGCGATCTCCTGGCGCAGGGTCTCGATGATCTCGTCGGCCACCTTGACGCGTCGCCGACGCGGCTTGTCCGGCTCGGACGGTGCACGCGCGATCGGCAAAGTTCGAGCCCTCATCTTATGATCGACCGCCGCATAGGCCTCATTGAGGCAACCGGCAGACCCGTGCAAGGCCGCCGGCGCCGAGAGGCCCTCAGCCGCGACGCTCGGGGACGATCGGCAGCTGAACGTAGCTTTGATGGTCCGGCCCGGTGTAGATCATGTTGCGGGCGCCGTCGTGGTAGCTCGCCTCGTACACATGCCGGCTTCCGTGATGGAACCCGTCGTACGGCTGGATGTCTAGCCGGATGCGGTGACCTTTCCGAAGGAGCGCCGTGTTGGGGATGATCTCGATCTCCACCGCGACGATCTCGCCGTCCTTCAGCGGCGCGTAGTCGGCCTGCAGATGGGTGTGCTTGACCGTGTACTCGGTCGATCGCGCCTCGTCCCGCTTGCGGTGGGAGACCTTCAGCCAGCCTTTCGCCAGCGGATAGTTCTTGGTCGGCATGCCCATGGTGCCGGGGCCGACGTAGTCGACCTCGCGGCCCTCATCATCGATCATCCGCAAGGCCACGAAGATGTCCATCTCCTCGCTCGTCGAGGAGACCCAGAGCCTGGCCTTGCTGTAGCCCGCGAACACCATGTCTTCGCTCAGGGGATCGCTGATGAACGACAGCCCGGTCTTCCAGGCGAGCAGCGCCTCGGGCGTGGCGATGGGGAGCAGCGACGGGGCGCTGCGGTGCGCAAGCGGGATCTCGGCGGAATAGTCCGCCTGGCACGCCGTGTCCGGCTCGGCCGTGGACAGGCGCAGGAAGTCCTGGCGCCATTCGTCGCCGCCCCAGTCGGACGGCGAGGCGTCGAGGTTCCACTTCACATAGGTCGTGCCGGCGATCGGCCACTCGTCCGCCTCCATCAGGTAGGCGGCGCCGTCGCCGGTGCGGATGTCCAGCCTTACGGGCGGCTTGGCCATGATCCCGTTGTCGATCCCTTTCAGCCAGTGGTCGAAGAAGGCCCTGTGGTCGGCCACGGTCGCCGCGGCGTAGGATCTGGTGAACCAATCCTCCCAGAAGTCGATCTTCTTGTCCGCCGTCGGCGTGGCCAGATACGCCTCGCTGCCGCCGAGCTGGTGGAAGTGGGCCGGGTGGGTTGTGCAGGCGACGGCCCAGAGCGGGACCTTCACCCCGCTCATGTCCGGACTGACGAAGACCTCCGACCGCGGGCCGAAGATCGCGGACGGGTTGGAGTCCTTGAACGGGGCCGCCCGCACGATGCCCATGAAATCGACGGGATCGGGCTCGCCGCACACGGAGGACAGCACCCCCGCCTTGAACCAGAAGGGGAAGAACTCGTCGTTCAGGACGCCGCCGGTATAGACCACCTCCTCGTACAGGTCGACGTCGGTCCCGATCGCGATCATGGCCTTGAGGTGGGAGGGCTGGAGGCTCGCCACCGCATGCTGGGTCATGGCGTAGTAGGACATGCCCCAGAGCCCGACATTGCCGTTGCACCACGGCTGCCCGCCCGCCCATTGAATGGCGTCGTGGAAGGCCTCGGCGTTGGCGAAGCCCCAGGGCGCCAGCCGGCCCGGGCTCTTGCCGGTTCCCGGTCCGTCGACCCGCATCACCACATAGTCGTGGGGGACCCAGTCGGCCGTGTTGACCGTCTCATGGTTCTCGAAGATCAGGCCGGCGGAGTTGCCCTGGAAGTAACGCTCCTCCTCCTCCTCGTGCGCCTCGAAATCGGCGTCATTGCAGATGGCGTGGTGATGGAAGGCGCGGCCGTAGACGCCGCAATTCATGATCACCGGGAACTCGCCGTCCTTGTCGGGGCGGAACACGTCCGCATTGACGTGGGAGCCGTTCTGCAGCGGGATCTTGACATCCCTGAAGCGCCGGATACCCAGGACGTGGCGGCGAACCTCGTTGCGGGCGGCGGCGGCGGAGCAGAGCCTGCGCGGCGTGCGGTCGCTGAAGGCACCGCCGCGCCCAAGCTCTTCTAGGAGCTCGGCGATCGCCGGATCCTGCTCGAAGTCGCGGACATTGTCCGGCTGGGGTCCGGCGAAGGCCACGTCGCCGCGGAAATTGATCGGGCGACGGCCGATGATCTCGTGCACCTGCGGCGCGATGACGATCCCGCCGTCGAGGTCGCCGTCCCGGTCCAGGCTGCAGAGGAAGCGCGCGACGTTGGTCAATCCGGGATCGAGCAGCTTGTTGATGTTCCCGTTTACCCGGCTCACCACCTGGGCGAGGTTGATCCTGGGCGCCCCGTCGGCGTAGCCGAACGCGACATCGCCCACCAGGAACGCCACTCGCTCCCCCGCCCGGTAGCTGAACTCGCCCTTCTCGCCGGTGAGACCAGAGCAGGTCGGCGTCTTGTACTTAAGGCCCACCACCGGCCCGGCGAAAAGACCTGTAAGGTGCATGGAATTTCCCTTCTGGTTCGGCTGGATAGACGTCGGGACGTATGGATCGGACAGTCTTGGGCATGGCGGGGAACCGGCCAGTCTGCGCGCGCGCAGCTCCCCAGGATGAGCTCCGATGACCAAGCACGGTCCTGGCTCGCTCATCAGGAGCGGCATCTCCGAGCTCTCCGGCTAAACCGCCGCTTCGACCGGCCCTAATCTCCCTTGACCGTCTACGCGCGGCTTCAACGCCGACTAGGTGACCAGATGTGTTTCGTCAAGCGCGTCTCGCTAACGGGTGCCCCCCGGCGGATCGACGGATGCGGAGCCAATTTGAAGCGGGCGGCGCCAGATTGACGACGTTCTCATATTGAGGTATCTCTCAGTTCTGAGGGTGAAGTAAGCCTGCAGGAAAGCCGCGGCGAACACGCGGCAAGACCAAAGGGGAGGGTTCTAAATGCGCGTCAGCAGCGTACTTGCAATCGCTTGTTTTGCATCGACCAGTCCGGCGGCTTACGCCTTGGCGCAGCCAGGCAGCGCACCCAACGACCAGGCCGGGACGCCTCTTCAGAAGCCGTCTTCCACACAGCCGCCTGTCGGCGTGAGCGCCACTCCGCCGCAGTCCGCTCCCACGCCAGGAAGGCAGGCCGCCAGCACCACGCTGGAGACGGTCATCGTCACCGCCAACCGCCGCGCCGAGAACCTGCAGAACGTCCCGGTCTCAGTGACCGCGGTCTCCGGCGCCGCTCTGACCAACGCCGGCGTTACTAATCTGCAGAACCTCACCGACGTCGTGCCGGGCTTCACCGTCCAGGACGCAGGGTTCGAGACGACACGCGTCCGCGGCGTAGGCAGTTCCGCCATCGGTCCGGGCATTGAGAACGCCGTGGCGGTCTATGTGGACGGAGTCTACTACCCGACCATCACGACCGGGTTGCTCGACTTCGTCGACGTGTCGCAGGTGGAAGTGCTCAAAGGCCCTCAGGGCACGCTTTTCGGGCGCAACGCAACGGGCGGTCTGGTGCAGGTCACCACTAAAACGCCCTCGCACGACCAGCACCTGGATGCCGACCTGAGCTATGGCAATTATGAGTCCGGCAAGGGAGACGTGTACATAACGGGCGGGTTGACGGACAAGCTGGCCGCCGATCTTGCGGTCCAGGCCAGCACGCAAGGCCAGGGATACGGCTACAACCATGCGAACGGCAAGGACATCTACAGGAACGACTCCGACGTCGTCGCTCGCTCTAAGTGGGTGTTCGACGCCACGCCCAACACTCACCTTACGACGATCTTCGATTATTCGCAGAACCGGAACTCCTTCGTCGGCATCGAGGAGTTCCCGGGCACCAAAGTCCCACCCTTCGTGGGTCCGACCTACCGCTACTCCAATCCTTGGGACACCGACACTGACACCCAGCCCCTGCTATTCACCAAGGGGGGCGGAGTGAGCACCAAGCTGGAACACGACTTCGGGTTCCTGCGCTTCTCCGACATCGTCGCCTACCGCGAGTCCAGCTTCTTCTACACCATCGATCTGGACGGGACGGCCACGCCGTTCGAGAGAACCTATCTCTTCGACCGGGAGCACGCCTTCAGCGAGGAGGCGCAAATCCAGTCCGAGAAGCAGAGCCGCATCCAGTACACCGCCGGCGTCTACTATTTCAGCAACGACGCCAAATACGTCCCAGGCAGCCAGCTCCAGTTCCCAGGGCCCGCCTACAACCCGGCGGCGCCGCTGGACGCCATCGGGATCATCGGCCAGCAGATCACCACCTCCGCCGCCGGCTACTTCCAGGCCAACACTGAAATTCTCCCGGCCACCAACTTGACCTTCGGGGGTCGCTACACCTACGAGGAGCGCCAGCTGAAGGGGTCGGAGACAGGCATCATCCCGGGCAACATCCCGATCGGGACCCTGGCTTCGGTGGATACGTCCAAGAACTTCTATCGGCCTACGTTCCGGGTCGCCCTGGACCACAGGTTCTCGGACGAGGTCCTGGCCTACGCCTCGTTCAACACCGGCTTCAAGAGTGGCGGCTTTAATACTGAAAGCATAACCGATCCGGCGTTCAATCCTGAAACGCTGAAGGCCTATGAAGTGGGCCTCAAGACGGATCTTTTCGACCGTCGCGTCCGCCTCAACAGCTCCTTCTTCTACTATAACTACGACCATGTGCAGATTGCGCTGCTCGAAGGTGCGGCGACGGGCATCGTTAATGGACCGAACGCGGTTGTATACGGGCTCGACGTTGATGGTGAAGCCAGGCTGACCAGCAACTTCACCCTGTCCGGCGGCTTCGAGTACACCCACGACCGCTTCACCACCGCAACGCCGCTCGTGCCGGTCGGCGTTGCTGGAGGCGGTGCGCTCCTCGTCGAGGGATCGGCGGACGGCAATCGTCTGCCCGTCACGCCCGACGCGGTGGTCGACCTGCGGGGCGACTATAAGTTCGACCTTCTCGGGGGGAGGGCCAACGCGAACGTCACCTATCAATACAACACGGGCTGGGACGCCGAGCCGGACAACATCATCCACCAAGCGCCGTTCAACCTCCTGAACGCGTCCGTGCGCTGGAAATCTCCGACCGGCCACTACACTGTTGCTGTCTATGGGACGAACCTGACCAGCGCGCCCGTGCAATCCTTCGGCTCGACCCTGCCATCAGGAATCCAGCTGCGGACCTTGGCGCCGCCGAGGCTCTATGGCGCCACCGTCGGCTATCACTTCTGACCGATCGCTTCCGGAATTGTTTGAAATGTCGGACGTCCGGGCTATCGGCCTCACTTGGAAAGCTAGAAACGCTCATGGCTGATGATCTCGCGGTCTTCGTCCCCGCCTACCCCTATGACGAGGCGGCGGAGACGGGCATGTTCAGCCGCTTCGAGCCGGGCGTGCGGACCCTCCCGGCGGGGTTCCAGCTGGAGCCTCGCTTCCTGCCGCTGCCCGTCGAGATCGTGCTGGAGAAGGATGTCGCCGTCACCCTGCGCGACGGGTTGACGATCTATGTCGACGTTCTGCGTCCCGCCGGCGCCGAGAAGGTCCCGGTGATTGTCGCCTGGAGCCCCTACGGCAAGAGCCGTGGCAGCGCCCAGAGATACATGCAGATCTTCGAGCTGCTGGGCATGGACCCCGGCATGGTGTCTGGCCTGATGAGGTTCGAGGGCCCCGACCCGGCTTTCTGGTGCGCCCACGGCTACGCGGTCTGCAACCCCGATCCGCGTGGCTCCTTCAACTCTGAGGGCGACATCCGGGTGTGGAGCCGGTTCGAGGGCCAGGACTACTGCGACCTAATCGAGTGGCTGGGTGTGCAGGACTGGTGCACCGGCAAGGTCGGGCTCAGTGGGAACTCCTATCTCGCCATCTCGCAATGGTTCGCTGCGGCCGAGCAGCCGCCGCACTTGGCCGCCATCGCGCCCTGGGAGGGCATGAGCGACATCTACCGCGACCTCGTCATGCGCGGCGGAATCCCCGACTTTCCCTTCCCGCGCCAGCTCTCGACCAGTTTCATCGGCAAGAACCGCCGCGAGGACTTAGTCGCCGAGGCCGAGCAGCATCCGCTGGTCGACGAGCTCTGGGAGTCAAAAATTCCAGCGTTCGAGAAGATTACCGTGCCGGCCTACATCGTGGCCAGCTACTCCAACAGCATCCATACGCCCGGGACCTTCCGCGGCTGGCGTCGGATCGCGTCCAAGGATAAGTGGCTGCGAATCCATAACACCATGGAGTGGCCGGACTACTACGAAGAGCCCTACCTCAACGACCTTCTACGCTTCTTCGATCACGTCCTTAAGGGTGTGGACAACGGCTGGCGGGACACGCCGCACGTGCGCTACTCCCTGCTCGATCTCGAAGGCCACGACCGGATCAACCTCCCGGCGGGCGAGTTCCCGCCCGAAGATGTTTCCGAGGTCAGATACTACCTGGACGCCGCGTCCGGCTCTCTGAGCCCGCGCGTGCCCGCGCCGGCGGCCACGGCGAGCTACGAGGCGGAAACGGAGGAAGGACGCGTGGTCTTCACCGTCCGGGTGGATGAGCCGACGCAGTTCGTCGGCTATCCCAAGGTGCGCCTGTGGGTGGAGGCGGACGGCTCTGACGACATGGACCTGTTCGTCTTCTTGCAGAAGCTGAACGCCAAGGGCGAGCCGCTCGAGCAGTTCAACGTCCCCAATCACGGACCGATGATGCAGGGCCTGACCCAGCGCGGCGCGGCGATCCTGAAGTATAAGGGATCCAACGGCCGCCTGCGCGTGTCCATGCGCCATCTCGACGAGGCGAGCTCGACGGACGCCATCCCGGTCCACAGCTTCGACCGTGTCGAGAAGCTCGCGCCCGGAGAGATCGCCTGCGTAGACATTGACTTGTTCCCGATTGGGCTGGCGCTGGCCGCCGACGAACATCTGCGCCTTGTCCTTACCGGCCACCACATCTTCGGGGGTGTGATGCCTGGAGCCGACAACGTCGCGTCCGACAATCACGGCCGCCATGTCATCCATACTGGCGAGGCTTGCGCGTCCTATCTTCAGCTTCCCATGAGAGCGAACGCTGCGGCGTGATCAGCGGAATTCGTCGTCAGCGCCTGGTCGCCTAGCCGTCGGCGTTCGGGCGCGTTAGCTCAAAGTGTCGCTAAGGGCCGGCACAGGCGATGCGGTGACGGACGACGAGAAGGACACGCCATGATGGACGACGCTGCCTTTCCTCCGCTGCCCCCGCGCGCCGACTCGGCCTCGGGCGAGAAGGCTTATGCGGCTGAACGGGAGCGGGCGGCCGCCGACCCGGACGCCTTCTTTGCGGAAGCCGCCCGGCGGCTCGACTGGATCAAGCCCTTCACCGAGGTCAGCGACGTTTCCTTCGACGCCGCGGACCTGCACATTCGGTGGTTCGAGGACGGCGTGCTGAACGTCAGCGCCAACTGCATCGACCGCCATCTGGAGGCCCGCAGCGACCAGACGGCCATCCTGTGGGAAGGCGACGACCCCAAGGACAGCCGGGCGATCAGCTACCGCGAGTTGCACGAAGAGGTCTGCCGCTTCGCCAACGTGCTGAAGGCGCACGGCGTGGAGAAGGGCGACCGGGTTACGATCTACATGCCGATGATCCCGCAGGCCGCCTACGCCATGCTGGCCTGCGCGCGGATCGGGGCGGTGCATTCGGTGGTGTTCGGCGGCTTCTCGCCGGAGAGCATCGCCAACCGGATCACCGACTGCGGTTCCACGGTGGTGGTCACCGCCGACGAGGGCGTGCGCGGCGGCAAGACGTTTGCGCTGAAGTCCAGCGTCGACAAGGCGTTGGAGCAGGCCAAGGGCGTGCGCGCGGTGCTGGTGGTAAGGCGCACCGGCGCCAAGGTGGCCATGACCGAGGGCCGTGATTTCGCCTACGAGGTGGAGGCCGCCAAGGTCTCCGCCGACCGGCCGCCCGAGCCGATGGGGGCGGAGGACCCGCTGTTCATCCTCTACACCTCGGGCTCGACGGGAAAGCCGAAGGGCGTGCTGCACACCACCGGCGGCTACCTGGTCTGGGCCGCCTACACCCACAAGACGGTGTTCGATTACCGCGATGGCGAGGTGTTCTGGTGCACCGCGGACGTGGGCTGGGTGACCGGCCACAGCTACATCGTCTACGGCCCGCTGGCCAACGGGGCGACGACCCTGATGTTCGAGGGCGTGCCCACCTGGCCCGACAGCTCGCGCTTCTGGCAGGTGATCGACAAGCACCAGGTCAACATCTTCTACACCGCCCCCACCGCCATCCGCGCCCTGATGCGCGAGGGCGACGGACCGGTGAAGGCCACCTCGCGCGCCTCGCTGCGCGTGCTCGGCTCGGTCGGCGAGCCGATCAACCCGGAGGCCTGGCGCTGGTACCACAGGATCGTGGGCGAGGGCCGCTGCCCCATCGTGGACACCTGGTGGCAGACCGAGACCGGCGGCGTGCTGATCTCGCCCACGCCCGCCGCCGTCGTCCTGAAGCCCGGCTCCGCCACCCTGCCCCTGCCCGGCGTCATGCCCGAACTGCTGGACGCCGAGGGTAAGATGCTGGACGGCGAGGCGGAGGGCAACCTGGTGATCGCGCGAAGCTGGCCGGGCCAGATGCGCAGCGTCTACGGCGACCACGCCCGCTTCATCGACACCTACTTCAGGACCTATCCGGGCAAGTACACCACCGGCGACGGCGCCCGCCGGGACGCCGACGGCTACTACTGGATCACCGGCCGCACCGACGACGTGATCAACGTTTCCGGCCACCGCATCGGCACCGCGGAGGTGGAGTCCGCCCTGGTCGGCCACCCGGCGGTGGCGGAGGCCGCTGTGGTCGGCTTCCCCCACGACATCAAGGGCCAGGGTCTCCACGCCTACGTCACCCTGAAGCAGGGCCAGGAACCGAGCGACGATCTGAAGAAGGCCCTGTCCGACGTGGTGCGCACGGTCATCGGCCGCTTCGCCGCGCCCGAGGCGATCCAGTGGGCCCCCGGCCTGCCCAAGACCCGCTCCGGCAAGATCATGCGCCGCATCCTGCGCAAGATCGCGGAGGACAAGACCGACGAGCTCGGCGACACCTCGACGCTCGCCGACCCGTCCGTCATCGAAGAGCTGCTCAGATGGCGAACAACAAAGGGGTGACGCTCTCAACATCCTAAGCGTGGCGCCTGAAAGGTCTCGTTGCTTTTGCAAAAGACTTTGGCGCACCGCTTAAGGAGCGGTGGTGCACCTCCTATTACGAATAATGTATGGTCCATCGCCAGGCATGAACCGCTAAGAAAACACTCGCCGAGATACCCTGGCGTCCGATAACATACGCTTTCGGCTGTTGGGGGCTCTGAGCGCTCATTTGGGGCGGTTCTCCACAATCAACCCTTGGACCCGCGTGAACTCCTCTTCGTTGTTGGTAACGAGCCCCGCGCTTGCGGTGAGCGCTTGGGCGGCAATCAGCATGTCGTTTCCGCCAATCGGCGTCCCGACGGCTTCCAGCTGCGTGCGCAGAGTTGCGTAAGCTTCGTCCGCAGGAGCTTCAAAGGCTTGGATATCTAACGCAGACAAGATGCGCTGAAGCTGTGAAGTCAGTCGGCTCGACCCTTCTTGACCACTCCAAAGCGGAGTTCGGCCGCCCGTATTATGCTGGTTTATACGGCACCTTTGCCAACTTCAGCTATGCGGCTTGCGACAGGTACTCAATACGATATTGTCTCTGATTGGTCCGCAATCCCGCCGGCCCGAGCACGGCCCTCAATGCGCTCACCTTGGGGCTGTTCTTTATCGGGGCGGATGGGCGCCGCTCGCAATGGATCGCCTCCGTCGAATTATACCAAATCCCGCTGACTAGAACCCATGCGTCCACTCTCGCATTCCGATCGAAGTGATGGTGGAGGGTTGCTGGACGAGCTTGTTCCACGCCGCGCAGCATTGGCTGACGATGTCGTCGTAAGATTTGAATATGAGGTTCGATAGCCAGTTGTCTCGCATGTACTGCCAGATGTTCTCGACCGGATTAAGTTCAGGGCAGCGAGCCGGCAGCGCGATGATGCTGATTTTGGAAGGCAGGTCGAGCTTCTTGGTGGTGTGCCAGCCCGCCTGATCCATGATCAGCACGGCGTGTGCGTCGGGCGCGACGGTGCGAGATATCTCCGCCAAGTGCAGGTTCATCGCCGCGGTGTTGCAGAAGGGTAGGACGAGCCCGGCCGCCTTGCCCTGCTGAGGGCATATCGCTCCGAAGATGTAGGCCGAAGCCGTTCTCTGGTCGTGAGGGGCGCAGGGTCGGGCGCCGCGCTTCCACCAGCGGCGGGTGATCTTGTTCTTCTGCCCGACCCTGGCTTCGTCTTGCCACCAAATCTCCAGCTTCAGCCCAGGCGCGATGCTCGCTTTGACCTTCAACAGCTCTGCTGCGAAGCCCCCTTTTTGAACGCCTCCTGCGCGGCCGGGTCCTGAGCCTGATGGCGGGGCCTTGCCGACAGCTTCCGATAGCCCAGCCGACGCAGCTCCCGGCTCAACGTCTGTATGGAGACCTCAAGCTGAAAGTCTTCTTCCAGTCGTCGCGCCAAATCGATCAAGCGCCAACGCACCACCCCATGCACTTGCGGGTCTGGGCCTTGCTCGATCATCTTGATCAAGGCGGTGTGATGGATATCCACCAGACGCGCAGGCTGGCCAGGCGGCTTGCGGTCGATCAATCCGCTTGGCCCAACGGCGTTGAACTTCACCACCCAGTCCCGAATGATCTGCAGCGTCACACCGCCGATCCGCGCCGCCTGCGTGCGCGACGCCCCCTCGTAGATCGCCGCCAGAGCCAACAGACGCCGCGTCTGCCCACTGTCCTTGGACAGCTTCGCAGCCGCCCGGGTCGTGGTCGCATCAAAATCCTGGCGAAGCGCAATCGGCATGGTGAACCCCCTCGTTCACCACCTTGAATCAACCCCAGCCGCCAGCCGCAAGCCCCAGAGTCACGCACTCAGAGAACTGGTATTAGTGCTGGCGCTGGGCGGCGGTGGCCTTGATCGTGCGGGAGCGTCGATCCGCACGGCCGCTCATTCAGGTCGACCTTCTCAGCTCGACTTTGCGCATTCACGCCGCGTAGCAGGCGAGGAAGGCCATGCGCTCGTACACGGCCCGAGGTATTTGTATTGTCTCCGTGTCGGCCAGTGAAGTGGATTAAGGGTCGTCGACCTAGAGCTGGCGTCGAACAGCAGCAAGCGCATCGCTAAAGGTGATCTTGTTCTTCTGATACCAATGTGCCGACCTCGCAACGAGGGCGTGGGTCTGGTGCATGGCGTCAGCCCAAAAGGCGACGAGGGCGTAAAGACCCAGCAGGGCTGGTGTGGTTCGCGCGATGGCCGGTCAGACCACTGGCGTTGGGTCTCCACGCCGAGATGTACTGAAATCTGACCACTACGGCTCCTTGCATCTGCGAGGAGCCGGACAGGTACGCGCCCAATCTCGGACGCTGGCGCGCTCCCGCCCCGATCCCGAAACCTGCCATGCCTTGAGCCGAACCTTCGAACTGCGCTGATAGGTGACGCCGATGCAAGCTCCAACGAGCGCGCCTCTTGTCGACCACCAGGGCCTTGTCCGTTATCGTGAGGGCAAGGAGGCCAGTCATGTCGGATAACAAGATGATTGCCCTGATCCACTGGCGGATCAAGCCCGACGGTGTTGAGGAATTTCTGCGACATTGGCGCGAGAACAATCAGATAGAGGATCGTTCAGGTTTGATCGCGGAGTTCCTGAGTGACTCGTTAAAGCCGAGTGATTTGCCGTTCATTACATGGCATCTCGATGAACAATCGCTGGGAAATTTTCGGTCGTACGTCACGGTAGGCATCTGGGCTGACGCTGATGCCTTTGCCAAACAGATAGCGCAGTATTTTACTGATGATAAACCGATGCTCCCATTCGAACAGTTCCGCCGACGCCGAGTGGTGTTCAAACCGGTCGAATGGCGAATTGGCCATTCCGCAATGCCCGTTGGTGACACGCCGGGGGTCGCCTAAGCGCCCATTCGTCCATAGGGTGACATTCGCTGCCGCGAGGGGCCGCCGGAGTGGGCGCGTCCGCTAGTGGCCTGACTTCCCAATGGTCAGGCGTTAGCCAAGAATGCACCGCGCGGGGCTGAGGGTCGGCTGTGCCCGTGCAGAGATGGTGGAGATGACATGATGTCGACTATGCCTGAGGAGGGCCCGGGCGCCAGTGATCCCTCGGAAGAGCAGATCGAGGGGATAGATAGGACCACCGGGGACGGATGGGGCGACTATCCGCTCGATGCGGTTTTCGTTCGAACGGAGCAGCGAACCGTGGGGGAGGTGGTCTCTCGGATAAGCAAAAACAGGTACATCCTCGATCCCGACTTCCAGCGTGATTTCGTCTGGCCAAATCCGAAGCAGTCGAAGCTTATCGAGAGCTGCGTCATGCGCATTCCGTTGCCGGTCTTCTACGTGGCCGAGGCACCCGACGGACGCATCATTGTGGTAGACGGGCTCCAGCGGCTCACGACATTCGCCCGATTCCTTGGCAACGAGCTGCGCCTCACCGGACTGGTGAGTGGAGAGCGCACCGGCTCGCACGAACTCGAGGGCAGGACCTTTGAGAAGCTTCCGCTAAACCTCCAGGAGAGGGTATCGGACACTCAGTTAACAATGTACATCCTCGATGCGAAAGCGCCGGAGCGCGCGCGGCTCGACATCTTTGAGCGGGTGAACAGCGGTGCGCAGCTGACTAGGCAGCAGATGCGCAACGCGCTCTATAACGGCCCCGCGACCCAGTGGTTAAAAGCTGCTGCCGAAGGGAAGCCGTTTCAAGAGGCGACGGCCGGATCACTTGACAGCAAGGCGATGCGCGACCGAGAGGCCATCAATCGGTTTTGCGCCTTTTCTCTGCTCGGCTGGAAGAGCTACACGACTGGCGATATGGACGGCTTTCTTGCGCTGGGTCTGAAGCGCCTCGCGGACCTGAGCGGGGAGGATCGTGCGCGGCTTCGGAGTGACTTCGATGCGGCGATGACGCTCAGTAGTCGCCTATTCGGGCAGCATGCGTTCCGGAAGTCATTGGCTTCGGAATTCGCGAACGCCTCTCGCAGCGTGATCAACATCTCGCTCTTTGAGGTCAGCGCGGTGATCCTCGCCCGGTTTGCCGCCACTATGGATCATTCCTTGGATGAGGAACTCGTGATACTCCTCCAGGACCTTGTGCGCAACGACATCTTTGCTAGATCGATCACATATTCAACTAACAGTACACAAGCAGTGAAGATGAGGTTTGCCATGCTCGAGCAAGCCCTGGGGCCATTTCTATCATGAGAGCGGCGATCGACTTCCTTGAGCTTGATGGATACAAATGTTTCGAGCGGCTTCGGGTGCCGCTGGCCCCCTTGACGCTGTTCACCGGCTTCAACGGCGCGGGAAAGTCCACGGCGCTTCAACCGCTTCTGCTCCTCGCGCAGGCCGCTCGCCTCCGCATCTGGGGCTCATCGGGCTTGGATGGCGAACTGCCGCTAAACGGGGAAATTGTGCGGCTCGGATCCGCAGGGGACGTTATCCGCGCGGGTCTAAGCGGGGGCATCACTCGTTTCATGATCGGGTCAGGCGACGAGGTCCTGAGCCTCGACATCTCGGCGCGGGCCGGCGACCGAGTGCTGCAGGTCAGAGGCATGCCAGATGCCATGCGGAAATCTGGTGTGCTGGGGAGCCTTGACCGACTGATCTACCTGAGCGCAGTCCGCAGCGGCCCCTCGGACGCGTTCCCTATCCCCGACCGCAGCGACGCCCGGGTGGCGGACGTCGGCGCCGACGGCGGCTTCGCGAGCTACTGGTATCACGAGCTCGCCGACACCGAGGTGCCCCCTGAGCGGTGTTCGGGCGAGGGCTTGGGCACGACGTTCCGCAGACAGGTCGACGCTTGGCTGGATCGTCTGGCACCGGGCGCCAACGCCAACGTTCAGGCAATGCCGGTCGCCTCGACGCTGGCGCTGCAGTTCCGGCTGTCTGAGACGGGCGAGTGGCGGCGCCCAGCGAACGTAGGGTACGGCCTCACTTACGCGTTTCCTATCATCGTAGCGCTCCTTGCAGCGCAAGTCGGTGACGTTCTCGTGATTGACAGTCCCGAGGCGCACCTCCATCCCCAGGCGCAGTCCCGCATGGGCCGGATGCTCGCGGTGTTCGCCACGGCCGGGGTCCAATTACTCGTCGAGACCCATAGCGACCACGTCCTCAACGGGGCGCGGCTGGCGGTGAGGGACGGCGTTATCAATGCGGAGGATCTCAGCCTACTATTCTTCGCCGGCGCATCGTCGGAAGGCCACGGTGTGACGTCTCCCCGCATCGATCGCGACGGTCGGATCGACGAATGGCCAGAAGGGTTCTTCGACCAGGGCGACAAGGACGTTTCCCGCCTGGCAGGGTGGGACTAAATGCAGTGGTACCTCAACGACGCCTCGCTGCAGGGGCAGTTCGCCGAGCTTAATCAGTTTGAGAGCGCCCTACGCAATCTCTTAGGCGCGAGAGCGCGCGTGCCTGCAATAAAGCAGAACCTTCGCTCGGCCCGCTCCCTGCAGGACGCGATGGCAGGTCCGGGCGTGTCGGTTCGCCAGTTCCTGCAGCGCTGTAGGGACAAGGACCTCCGTACCGCCACGTTCACATGGCTCGACCGCACCGGCCCGTTCGTCGATGACGACCGGATGCAGGAGCAGGACGACTATTTCGAGTACGCAAATGCCGACGTAACATCAACCGGACTCGGGGAAGCCGCCCGTCGCACCAAGGCTGGGGAGGACTGCGCCGCTTACAGCTTCGAAGGGGGGGCGATCGACTTCGCCGTCAATCCCCTCAATGTTGATCACGGCCTCCGGGAGGAACGCCACGGACGCTACGCTGTACGCAACCACTGGACGCTCGACGGGCTCGTGGAGCATGCGCTCGCAAGTGGACCGGCAATCACGTCGTGGCAGGCGCTCGTGGAAGGTGCGCGAGCACGCTTTCGCCACCTCGACATCGCTGACCTGCACGAGAACGCCATGCTGGCCCGGGAACCTTTCGAGGCGCCAATCCGGGATCGTGCTCTGGCCTTGATGGGCATGCTCGACGAGTACATGGCCGGCCGCGGCCAGGACGGCTCAGAGGGCCCAGCGTCCAAGGCAGTGATCGACGCGCACTTCACGGGCGAGCGGGCCTACTTCAAGGGTGAGTCGACCACCAACGAGCAAAAATTTAGGCGCGAGATGACCTTCAACGGTCCGGAGGGGCGGGAGGTGTTCGCTCCGTGGCATGGAAAGATCAGCCACCGTTACTTCCGAATGCATTTCGAGTGGCCGCTGCCGCCGGACCGTCGCAAGCTTGCTGTTCTGTATTTGGGTCCCAAGATCACGAAAAGCTAGACTGTAGCCGAAGGGCCGAAGGCCGGATGAGCGAAGGGCAGCTGACCTGCTCCGCTTGCCCAGAAGCCGCCCTCCCGCTTTCGGCCAATTGTTGCCGTAGATTGGGAAGGCCAAGGCGGTGGCTTGGGGGCCGCCCGATGTGGCATCCTCTGCCTTGCCGGACTGGACGTCCTCGAGGCGCTGACCACCACCATAGCTTCTTTGGCTGTGGAGTTTTGCCGAGTACCCGAAGCTACTCTCGTCAAGTTGCTTGGTTCCGGCTGTCCCAGCTATAGGCATCATACGCCGAGGCGTGCTGCGGGGTAGTATCGGATACACTGGCGTACGTTCGGGTTTAGCCCCTGCCCTGACGGCAATTCTGACGGTATTTCTTGCTGGTGCGACAACTTTATCTAGTATGAACAACTCGTTAATGGACAGAAAACAATCGAGTGGGAGTGAGGGGTAGAAGAAACGGCTACTGTAGCGTGTCTCCGGATACGGCAGCGTAGACTCTTTGATTATGATAGAGATTGATTGTAGTCAGCCCATTCACTTGCCGAATCGCCTCGTTTTAGAGGCCCTCACGGTCTTTCGGACAGCTTTCATTCGAGGCCGAATTCGCCTTGTTGTGAGCCCTTGGGATCGCTGGAGCGTTAAACTTCTCCGGCGAAACGGCCGGCTGCGAAGCCAAAGCCAGAAGCCGCTGGGAAACATTGAACATGCAGAGCAGTGGCGGCTGGGGTGTCGCGTTCGCGTGTTCATCGACTGGTTGGTCGAGACGGTCGCCCCGCAACTCGCACCGGGGTAGCCGCCAGCCAGCCACAGCGCATCCTACAGCGCGCGGGCTGCAGACGTGGGCAATACCGTCGGATCGACGGTTCGCACCCCTCAGGCGTAGCGGGGCGCGGGCGTGCCGACCTGCGTCGCCCCGAGCAGAGCCGCCCGCGCGTGCTCGTATGTCGTCAAGAGCGCGATGTCGTGGACCGAAGGCAGCGTGCCGGCCTCGCCCTTGTCGAAGCCGGCGAGCGCCGCGTCCACCAGCTTCTCGGTCGTATCACCGCGGCGGCTCTTGGCGGCGCAGGGCGCAAAGGTCGTTCTCGGCGCGCGGCGCGAGGACCGTTTTTCCGCACTGGCCGGCCGCATCGCGGGCGAGGGCGGCGAGGCCGCATACGCCACGACCGACGTCACCCGGCGCGATGATCTGACCCGGTTGGTGGCACTGGCGGCGGGAAAGGTTCGGACGACTGGACGTGCTGATCAGCAATGCCGGCGCCATGCCGATCGGGCCGATCGACGATCTTGCGGTCGACGACTGGGAGCAGATGGTCGATGTGAACATCAAGGGGCTGCTGTACGGCATCGTCGCCGCGCTGCCCGTGTTCCGCGAGCAGGGGACGGGCCACTTCATCAACATCGCCTCCACCGCGGCGCGCAAGACGACGCCTGCGGATTCCGACGATGGCGCCCGTCTATTCCGATCGGATGGCGCCCACCTTTACGATCTGATCCCGCCCACCTTTACGATCTGATCCCGCCCGGGCAGGAGGTCGTCATCGGCAGGTTCAGAAGGGGGTGAGCTGGTCCTCCCGTCTGCGGCGGGGGCTGGCCGTCCAGGCGGTTGTCGAGGATGGATTTGATTGAGCCGTAGTTCTTGGCCCCAATCTCCAGGGCACGAAGGCAGGCGGCTTCGACCCGGGCTGAGCCGAAGGGCAAGGCCCGGCGTACGACGCCCATGCAGGAGCGGAAGCCCTGCTCGGGATGGGGCCGCTCCTCCAGGATCAGCTCGCACAGCATCTCGACCGAAGGCCCGATGGCGCGCGCCTCACGCCGGATCCGCTCGAGGGTCCAGTCGCCATAGCGCCGGTGGCTGGAGGGCATGTGGTCGCCAAGCGTGGTGTGCTTGGCGTCGCCGGAGCCGCGCATGTGGGCGGCGATCCGCTCGCCGCCGGCGAACACCTCCACTGTGCGCGCCGTCAGGCGCACCTCCACCTGGGTGCGGGCATGACGGTAAGGTACCGAGTAGAAGCGCCCCTCCACCTCCACGTGGTAGTCGAGCCCGACCTTGCGCACGCGCCACTCAGCCAGGACGTAGACCTCCGTCGGCAGCGACTTCAGCCGGGGTTGGTCCATCTCCTCGAACAGCTGGCGGCGGGTGCAGCGGACGTAGCGGAGCACCCGCTGATCGTTCAGCCGCACGAGCAGCTCGGCGATGGCGGCGTTCACCTCGGCCAGGCTGTAGAACCGCCGGTGGCGCAGCCGTCCCAGCAGCCAGCGCTCCACGATCCGAACGCAGGCTTCGACCTTCGCCTTGTCGCGCGGCTTGCGCGGGCGCGCCGGTAGGATGGCGGTGTCGTAGTGTTCGGCCAGCTCCGCATAGGTGCGGTTCACCTGCGGATCTGAGATGCAGGCCTTGATCACCGCGACCCCCTGGACAAGCCCGGGGGCAGGCTCTTGGGGTTGTCCGGCACGATCAGCTTCGGCGCGCCGCCGAAGTCGTCGAAGGCCTGCATGTGGCCCTCGACCCAGTCGACCAGCTTCTCGCTCCAGCTGGCGTAGGCGAACGACAGGCTGGAGGCGCCCATCACCGCCACGAAGATGTGGGCCTGGCGGGTGCGTCCGCTCGCCGGGTCCACGATCACCGGCACGGTGTCGCCGGCGTAGTCCACAAAGAGCTTCTCGCCGCCCAGGTAGGTCTGGCGCATGGTCACCGGCAGCCGGGCTTCCCAGCTACGATAGAGCTCGCAGAAGCGGCTGTACTTGTAGCCTTCGGGGTTGGCCTCGATGTACTCGTCCCAAAGGATCTGCAGCGTGACGTGCTTGCGCTTCAGCTCGCGGTTCACCGCCGCCCAGTCGGGCTCCGCCCGGCGACGATCGCCCTGCCGCCGACGAAGAGCTCCCCCGGTCCGCTTGGGCGGGCGCCATCACCTCGGACAGGTGGGCGCCGATTAAGCGGAACGGTGGGCGGGATCAGATCGGAATGGCGGGCGCCATCAGATCGGTGCGAGGAGCGCCATCAGACCGGAATCTGCACCACCTGATCGAGAACGCCTTCTGCCGGCTCAAGGACTTCCGCCGCGTCGCCACCCGCTACGACAAGCTCGCCGCCAACTTCCTATCCGCCGTCGCCCTCGCCGCGCTCCTCGCCTTCTGGCTCTGAAGAAGTCTGGACCCTAGCACCACGTCTGGGGTGGCCGGGGGGGCCTTTCCCAGCTAGCGCACCTGCCATAGCAAGACCTTACCACTGCGGGAGAGGACTGCTTCCGGCGCCGGTGGAGCGTACTCTAGACCATGATACGTCTGTAGGCGTGGGACGGCAGCGCCTGCGGAGCGCGCCGCCACCAAGCAGCAAGCGGGTGCAGCAGGCAGTCACAGCGGTCCGCCCTGATCTGACGGGAGTTCCCGGCGGACAAGGCGGCTCAGAGCACCGGGTTTTCTAGGCTGCCGATGCCCGCCACCTCGCATCGCACCACGTCGCCGCGCTTCAGCAACTGCGGCGGGTCCATTCCCGCGCCGACGCCCTCGGGCGTGCCCGTCGCAAGCAGATCGCCCGGCTCCAAGGTGAAAGCCGTCGAGAGATAGGCGATCTGCGACCAGATGTCGTAGATCATGTTCGAGGTGTTGCTGTCCTGGCGAAGCTCGCCGTTGACGTAGCAGCGCAGGCTTAGGTCGTGCGGATCCTCAATCTCGTCGGCGGTGACGATCCACGGGCCGATCGGGCCGTGCGTGTCGAAGGACTTGCCCACCGTGAACGTCGGTGAGTGGAACTGCCAGTCCCGCGCGGACACGTCGTTGGCGACGAAATACCCGAAGACGTAGGCCTTGGCCTCCCCCGCAGACACGCCCTTGGCCTTGCGGCCGATCACGACGCCCAGTTCGGCTTCGTAGTCCAGTCTGGTGGTCACGCCGGGGTCGATGGGGTCATAGGGGCCGCTGAGACAGGTCGTCTGCTTGTTGAACCACATCTGGTTGGACGGCGCGGACACGCCGGCCCGCGCCGACTCCTCGACGTGTTTCTTGTAGTTCATCCCGATCGCAAGATATTTGCCGGGCTTCTCAATCGGCGCGAGCAGTCTGACCCCGTCGAGCGGCAAGGACTCCTTTGAGGCCTGCACCGTCTCTTTGACGCGCTGAAGCGCGCTTGGCCCTCCCTCGATTATCGACAGAACTGTCGGAAGTTCCTTCTGAAGGAGGGTCAACGGAACGATCCTATCGTCGCGCAAGACGCCGATACGCGCGCGCCCGTCTGTTTCGAAGCGTAGCAGCCGCATCGATGACCTCCCTGGACTCAACCCGGCGACGCCGGACCGGCTTCTTGCCATCCCGGTGAATACCGATCAACGCCCATTCTGACCTTTCAGTCACATCTTGTCAGCGCTGATGAGCCGAGCTACACGATCATCAAAATGACCAAAAGGTCAGACTTAGGGAGGATGGGAAGGATGAGGGGCATCAGTGTCGCGGCTCTGCATGGCGTATTGCTCGCAGGCGTCGCATCAAGCGCATTCGCGCAGCAGCCGGCTCCGGCGCAGGATCCCGGTTCGCCGCCTACGCCGCCCGCCTCGGCAGCGACCGTGGGCGCAGCGGCGTCTCCGATCGCCACCTCCGCGCCCTCGCAGCCGCCCCAGGTCGGCGAAGTGGTCGTGACTGCACGCAAACGCACTGAAAACGTCCAGGATATTCCAACGACGATCCAAGTGGTCGGGACGACCGCCTTAGAACGAAGCGCGGTCAGGACGTTGACTGATATCAGCGCCGTGGCCCCAGGGGTCAACATAGCCCAGTCGCCCAACCCCGATCAGTTCGCTGTCACCATCCGGGGTCTCGGCTCAGAGCCGGGCAATCCTTCCTTCGACAGCTCCGTGTCCCTCTTCGTCGACGGCGTATACTCGCCAAGGGGCCGCGACGCGCAAGATGCGCTGTTCGACCTGGCGCGGATCGAGGTGATCCGCGGCACCCAGGCGGCCCTGCTCGGCAAGAACACCAGCCTCGGCGCCATCAACTTCATCACCAACAAGCCGGGCAATGTGTTCAGCGCCGACCTGAACTATCAGCATGAGTTCGAATTCAATTCTAACCTGCTGCAGGGCGGAATCACCTTGCCCGTCAACGACACGCTCTCGTTCCGGATTTCCGGGAAGTACGATCAGGAGGGAGGGTACGAACACAACGTCATCGACAACGCCTACGGTCTTGACGTCCACTCCGGCGCTTTCCGCATCATCGGCGTCTGGAAGCCCATTACCGATCTCGACATCACGGCCTTGTACCAGACGCAGAGCCGGACATCGGACAACTCTAATCTCCAGGCCACGCAGATCACGGGTTCCGTGCCCAATCTGCTGGCCACGCTCGCAGGCTACCCGGGAACGGTCCAGCCCAACACCAACTATCAGACTGCCGCGTCTGACAGCCGCATCCCTGGCGATTCCGATGGACTAGATCGCGAGACCAGCGATCGCGGCTCAATCACCATCAACTATCACCTCGGTGAGTATACGCTCACCTCCCAGACGGGCTATCTGCGCTCCAACATCCTGACGGACGGGGACGTCGACTTCCTGCCGGGCAACTACTTCCTGCAGCAGGAGACCGACCACGGGGACCAGGTGACCGAGGAGGTGCGGCTCGCGTCACCGGCGCATCAACGCTTGGAGTACATCCTGGGCTTCCTGTATCTGGACGGCCACTATGTCGACTCGACGGTGCAGACCGCCTCCTACCCGTTCGGGCCTGCCCCGGGCCTTCCCGACATCGCGGGGTCCGAAGACACGCTGTTCAACCAGCGGGACAAGGCCTACTCGGCCTTCGGCCAGGCGAACTTCGAGATCTACGGGCCGTTCAAGGCCGTCGCGGGACTGCGGTTCACAGACGAGACCAAGGACGTGGTGCAGTCGCGCCCGCTGCTCATCCCGGGGCTCTACAGCCTCGCCGTAGAGCCGCCCTTCGCGCCGCTCCACCACACGCTGACGGAGAACAACGTCGACGGGTCGATCGGCTTCAACTACCAGGCCACCCGCGACGCCCTGCTCTACGTCTCCTGGGGCCAGGGCACCAAGGCGGGCGGGTTCGGCGATTCCGTCTCCAACCTTGCTCAAAGCGAGTTCGCCGCGGAGGTCGCCCGGACCGCGGAAGGGGGCTTCAAGACCCAGTGGCTTGGCCGGACCCTGACGGCGAACGGCGCCTTCTTCTACACCACCGTCAAGAACTACCAGTTGGACACCTTCACGGGGACCAATTTCGTCGTCTCCAACACAGACCTGCGGTCCATAGGCTTCGAAAGCGAAGTGGACTGGGTCCCGGTCCGCGACGTTAGGGTATTTTGGAACAACACCTATGCGGATTCCTCCGACACCCGGGTCGGAGGGGACATCCCGTTTGCGCCGCGCTGGTCCGGGTCTGCGGGCTTCTCGGTCAGCCACCCCGTCTTCGAATCCAAGCGGGTGGGCCTGGACGCGAACGTGGACTACCGCACCAGCGAGACGTCCCAGCAGCAGGGCGACCTCACCCCACGCCTGGAAGCGCTCACCCGCGTAAATGTGTCGGTCGGCTTCGGTGACCCGTCGCAGGGCTGGGAACTGAGGCTGCAGGCGCGCAATCTCAACAACGAGTTCGACAAGGACTTCAGCTTCCCGCTGCCGCTGACCCCAGCCGGCAATACGATCTCCGTGATCAGTCCCCCGCGCGAGGTCTTCCTGCAATTGACCTACAAGCAATAGGGCGCCGCGGGACATGCGCGTGGAGTTCGAGCGTCTGAGGGCGGAGCGTTTCACCAAGCTCAGCGAGGAGAAGCGGCGCTGGTTCGAGACCGCGCCGGGCGGCGGGCTGAGCCGGCTGGGCGTCGACGGCGTCCGCGCCATGGCGGCGCGGGTGTTCCAGTCCGACCAGAGCGTGGTCGAGGGCGTCCGGACCGAGGATGTCCACATCCCCGGGCCGAACGGGCCGGTCTCGACCCGCCTCTACCGGCCGCCCGGCGAGGGGCCGTTCGGCGTGCACGTGCACATCCACGCCGGGGGCTACATCATGCTGGGCGGCCTCGGCGCCGAGGGGCCGCGGCTCAGCGCCCTTGCACGCGCCCTCGGCTGCATGGTGGTCGCGCCGGACTTCCGCCTGCCGCCGGAGCACAGGTTCCCGGCCGGGATCGAGGACTGCTGGTCCGTCGTGCAGTGGGCCTTCGCGTCCATCGCGCAGCACGGCGGCGATCCGGGGCGCATCGGGATCGGTGGCGGCTGCACGGGCGGGGTCGTATCCGCCGTCATGGCCCTAATGGCGCGCGACGCGGGCCTTCCGCTTCGCTACTTGTACATGGCGGCCACCGTGACCGACACGCGGGAGGCTTACCGCTCCTACCTGGAGTTCGAGGAGGGCTACACGCTCACCAAGGACACCGCCAATTACGTCACGAGCCTCTATCTCCGCGACGATCTCGACCGCTTCGACTGGCGCGCCTCGCCGGTCCTGGCGCGCTCCGTGGCGGGCCTGCCGCCCACCCTGGTGGTGGAGGGCGAGTGGGATGTGCTGCACGACGAGGCCCAGGCCTGGGCCGATCGGCTGCGCGACGCCGGCGTCGACGTGACCTTCCGGGAGCATCCCGAGGAAGGGCATAGTTTTTCGCCGGAGACCGCCGCTGTGGCGCAGACGGAATTCGAAGCCTTTCTCCACCGTCACCTGAACGGCGTCTGAGGGCCGATCACGACGATGAACATCAAGCTCTACCACTCGCCTCTCACCTGTTCCCTGGCGAGCCGGCTGGCTTTGGCGGCTGCGGAAGTGGACTATGATCTCGTGCTGGTCAGCACGCAGCTCGACGAGAACGCGCGGCCGGAGTACCTCGCCGTCAATCCGGTCGGAAAGGTCCCAGCCTTGTCGGTGGATGGGGTCGTTCTGACCGAATCTACGGCTATCCTCCCCTTCATCGCGACCCTGGCGCCCGACGCTGGGCTGATGCCGCAGGACCCTTTGGGTCGGGCGCAGGCTCAGGCCCTGCTGGGCTACTGCTCCAGCACCCTGCACGCGGCCTGGACGGGCGTCTTCAGGCCCGAGCGGTTCACGAGCGCTCCGCATACAGACCCGGTCCGCAACGCCGCGATCGCCCGGCTAGTCGAGACGCTCCATCACCTCGAGGGGCGGCTTGGCGGGCGCCCCTATCTCCTGGGCGACCGCAGCGTCTGCGACCTGTACCTGGCCGTTTTCCTGGCTTGGCGGTCCGCCGCGCCGATGGTGCAGGGCCGGCTGCCCGTAACGCCCGGGCTGGACGGCCTGCAGGCGAGGGTGTTCGCCGAACCGGCGCTCGGCGCGGTGCTCAGCGAGGATCTCTCCCTACGAAGCGCCACCGCCCAGGAGTTGAGTCGATGAGCGACATGCCTGCAAGCCTGCGCCCGGTAGACCGGATCGACGTCCACGCCCATTTCGTGCCGGACTTCTATCGCGACGCCTTGGTCGCGGCGGGACAGACCCGGCCCGACGGCTTTCCCACCATCCCCTCGTGGACTCCGCAGGCGGCGCTGGCGCTCATGGACCAACTCGGCGTGCAGATGGCGATCCTCTCCATCTCCTCACCCGGCGTCCACTTCGGCGACGGCGCCCAGTCGCGCGACCTGTCCCGGCGCATCAACGAGGAGGGCGCCCGGCACAAGCGCGAACACCCCGGCCGTTTCGGCCACCTCGCCTCGACGCCGCTGCCGGACGTGGAGGGGGCGATCGCGGAGGCGGCCTACGCCCTGGACGTGCTCGGGGCGGACGGGATCATCATCGAAACGAACCATCATGGCGCCTATCTGGGCGATCCTGGGCTCAATCCCTTCTGGGCCGCATTGGACGCGCGCCATGCCGTAATCCTGGTCCATCCGACCTCGCCGGCCTGCAGCTGCAGCGAGAGGCTGGACGCGACCTTCCCGAGGCCCGTGCTGGAGTTCATGTTCGAGACCACCCGCTCGATCACCGACATGATCATCGCCGGGGTGCTGAAGCGTTTTGCGAACCTGCGCCTGATCGTGCCTCACGCCGGCGCAGCCCTGCCAGTGCTGGCCTCCAGAGTGGATCTGGCCATGTCGATGTTCGCCAAACCGGGCGGAGCGCCTACGCCCTCGCTGAAGGAGGCTTTGCGGGAGATTCACTTCGATCTCGCAGGCGCGCCCGTCCCGCAGCTTTTGCGCGCCCTCCTGGACGTGGCGGACCCCACGCACATCCATTACGGCAGCGATTATCCGTTCACCTCTCCGGTCGCGTGTGAGCGCCTGCTCCAGGCGCTCGAGACGACACCGCTGCTCAAGGACGAAGCTCTGCAAGGCGTCTGGGGCGACAACGCGAGGCGACTGTTCCCGCAGCTGGCGTCAAAAGCGTCGAGCGCGCCCTCGAAGCGTCACCCGGCGTAGCGTCCTCACCGGATCAAGCTGCAGCAGACTGGCAGGGCGAGACGGGATGACGCGAAGCTGACTGGCCTTCCTCAGGGACCGGCGTCGCTATGGACGACGTCGTGCATCGCCTGAGCGCTGACGGACTCCGACTCGGCGAATGAAAGGCCCAGGCCTCGCAGGAGAAGAGCGCAGAGCTGCTGGGCGAGGGACATCATCACCGACCGGTTCGGTTCTTCCACCGACCGCATGAGCGAGATCTGGCAGGTCCCGATCACCGCCAGGGCGCCCGCCTCCACGGAGGGCACGATGAACCTCCCGGACCGGAGACCGGCTGCGACGTCCTCCAGGACGCCCGCGTTCAAAGGGTTCTCCTGCGAGGCGAGGCCCGAGGCGATGCGAAGGATAACGGCCGCGCGCTGCGGCGACTCCAGAATGTAGCCCATGTAGGTGGCCAGGGCTCGTGCGACGCGCTGGGCCGGATCGTGGACGCCGGCGTTCACCTTCGCCACCGCCGCTTCGATCTCCTGGCGGATATCGTCCCGGATCACCGTGGCGAGCGCTGCCTTGTCCTCGAAGTGGTTGTAGAAGCTTCCCTTGGCCACCCCGGCCGCCTGGGTGATCTCGTCGATGGCGAGGGCGTCCATCGACCGTTCGGCCAGCAGCCGGTGTCCGGCCGCGAGCAAGGCGTCCCGCGTGCGCCCTCCGCGTCGTCGGGGCGTCACGACGTCAGTCTCGGACATGGCTCGTCTCCCGGAGATCCGCCTTCACACGGTCGTCTATCAAAGGGGACGAGGTCATCAGCTTCGTCATGCCGAGCACCTGCCTCCGTTGACCAATCACCGCAAGCGCTTCCGCCGAGACATCCTCCACAGCCGCCCGTCCAGACATCATGGAGGCGTCTGACGTCCAATCGGGCGCAGCGCTGTGCAGTTTTAGCGCATTGCAACGAAGATGCACTCGCCACCCGCTACCCTCCACCTTGACCCTAAAGTCAGTCTTCGATCCCCAAGCCGTGAGCTTGATCTCACTTGTGTCAGACGCCGGACTGCGCAATATATGACCAAACGGTCAGACTGAAATGATCGAGGGAGGTAGGTCGGTGAGCGTCATCAAGGCCGAGGACATCGCCTACGTCAGATTTCGTGCGCCCGACCTTGGTCGCATGAGAACATTCCTCCAGGACTTCGGCCTGTTGGACGTTAAGGCGGACGGCTCCAGCGAGACCCTGCACATGCGCGGGCGTGGGACCGCACCGTTCGTCCACGTCACCGAGCAGGGTGAGCCGGCATTTGTCGCGACCGGATTTCGAGCCGCAAGCATCGAGGATCTCGAACGGCTTGCGTGCTACGAGAACGTGGACGTTCAGCCCTGCATCGAGCCGGGCGGAGGGTCCATCGTGCGTCTCACCGATCCTGACGGCTTTGGGGTCGAGGTTGTGGCCGGCCAGACTCCCGTCGACGCCTTGCCCATCGATCCGCACACGGCCTGGAACCACGCCCACGAACGGCCGCGCCAGCGGGCGATCAAGCGCACCGGGGCGGGTGCGGCGACGGTGGTCAGGCTCGGGCATGGCGTGCTGAACGTGTCGGACTTCCGGCGCTCCGAGGCCTGGTACAAGGAGCGTTTCGGCTTCATCACCTCCGACGAGATCGTCGCTGGACCCGACATCTCGATCGCGGCCTTCATGCGCTGCGATCGCGCCGACCAGCCGACCGATCACCATACCCTGTTTTTGATTCAGTTGCCGAACGGCAAGGCCGGCTTCAACCATGCCGCGTTCGAAGTGCGCGACATGGACGATCTGATGCGCGGCCACAGGCATCTCAAGACGGTGGGGGCCGAACCCGAATGGGGCGTCGGCCGTCACTTCCTCGGCAGCCAGGTCTTCGACTACTGGCGCGACCCGTGGGGTTTTACGCTGGAGCATTGGACGGACGGCGACCTGTTCACCGCTGCGGACGGCTCGCGGACGGCCACCGTCGAAGAACTCATGGGCGTCCAGTGGGGCCCGGACATGCCCGCGACGCTTACGGCCTGATCTTGTGCACGGGGCGGCCCCGCAAGGGCGCGCTCCGTCGTTTTCACCGACCGCTCACGCCATTGGACGCGCCTTGAAAACTTCCAGCTATGACGCCGACGTGCTCATCGTCGGGTTTGGACCGACCGGAGCCACGCTCGCCTGCCTCTTGGCGGCCGAGGATGTCTCGACCCTGGTGGTCGACCGGGCCTTGGAGATGCACGCGCTGCCGCGTGCGGTCCACTTCGACGCCGAGATCATGCGCATCTTCCAGAAGCTCGACCTCGTCCAAGACATCGAGCCCCACGTCGTGGCCTTGCCGGACTACGAGTTCCGTACGGCCTCGGGCGAGCTCCTGATGCGCATTCCTAGCCAGAGCATGACACCGCAGGGCTGGGCGAGCGGCTACATGTTCCACCAGCCGGGCTTGGAGGGCGCGATCCGCCGGCGCGCGCAGCAGGGCCGGCGCACCGAGTTCCGCCTCGGCGCCGAGTTCCGCAGCCTCAGCCAGGATTCCGAGGGCGTCAGCGTCACCATCGACGGGCAGGACGGGGAGCGCCAGGTCCGTTGCCGCTATGTCGTCGCCTGCGACGGGGGCTCCTCGCCCGTGCGGGAGGCGTCGGGCCTCAGCCTGGAGGACATGGCCTTCGACGAGCCGTGGCTGGTGGTGGACGTGAAGCTCGGGCCTGGCAGCCGCACGCCCGACGTCAACCTGCAGATCTGCGATCCCAAGCGGCCCACCACCTGCGTCCTGTCGGGGCCGGGCCGCCACCGGTGGGAGTTCATGCTGCTCCCGGGCGAAACGCGGGAGACGGCGATGGCCGACGGCTTCGTCGAGGACCTGATCGCGCGCTGGGAGGTCGGATCCGACTACCAGATCGAGCGCCGCGCCTATTATCGCTTCCATGGCCTCCTGGCTCATTCCTGGCGGGACCGGCGGGTCCTGGTCGCGGGCGACGCCGCCCACCAGATGCCGCCGATGGCCGGCCAGGGCATGTGCGCAGGCATCCGCGACGCGGCGAACGTCGCCTGGAAGCTGGCCGCTGTGCTTCGGGGCGAGGCCGCCGACAGCGTGCTCGACACCTACCAGGCGGAACGCGCCCCGCACGCGCGGGAGGTCATCACGCTCGCGATTGACCTCGGCCGCGTGGTCTGCGCCACCGACCCCGAAGTCGCCGCAGCGCGCGACGCCCAACTGCTGGCGGCCCGGGCCGCGGGCGCTCCGCCGCCGGCGATGGTCTTCTCGCCGTTCAAGACCGGGCTGCTCAGGGCCGGGTCGGCGGGCGCCGGCGAGCTGCTGCCCCAGCCCGTCGCGGGCTTGGGCGAGGACCTCCGCCGCCTCGACGACGTGCTCGGCCCCGGCGCCTGGCTGATAGCGCGCTCGGCCGCTGGGGCGCACGCCGCCGGCGTCGCCTCCGATGTGCGTCCAGTCGGGCTGGATGATACGAGACTGCACCCCTTCGCCGGCGCGCTCGCGGACTGGCTGGACGCCCACGCCGCCGAGGCGGTGCTCGTCCGGCCCGACCGGGTGGTGTTCGGCACCGGCGAGGCGACCGAGCTGGCCAAGGCCTACCGGGACGCCATGGCGCCGGTCCAGGCGAAGGCGGCCTGACCGTGGCCGAGGCGGCGGTCGCGCGCGCCAACGCTGCGCGCGCCGGGGGCGGGCGCCGGACCCACGCCCCCGTCTATGGCGAGGACATCTACGCCCGTCGCGCCCTGCAGGACACCAACCCCTACTTCCGCGTCATGCGCGACCTCGGCCCCGCCGTCTGGCTATCGCGGCACAAGATGTGGGCGGTCACGCGCTTCGAGGAGGTGCGCGCGGCGCTGCGCGCCCGCGACGTGCTGATCAACGGCGCCGGGGTCTCCGCCAACCGCGTCGCCAACGGCCTAAACGCCCCCATCACCATCGCCGCCGACGGCGAGGTGCACCAGCGCCGCCGGACCCACCTGGCCGCGCCCATGCAGCCCCAGGCGCTCGCGCCGCTCCGCGCCACCATCGAAGCCGAGGCGGAGCGCGCTGTGGCGGAGGCCCGCGCCGCCGGCTGGTTGGACGCCATGCCGACGCTCGCCGCCCACCTGCCGCTCACCGTCGTCGCGGACCTGGTCGGCCTGGACCCGGGCGGCCGCGCCCGCATGCTGCGCTGGGCCGCCCAGACCTTCGACGTCATGGGCGTGCTCAACCTGCGCGGCCTGAAGGCGATCCCGGGGCTCTTCGACCTGAAGGGCTACACCGACAAGCTCACCCCCGGGCAGGTGGCCCCCGGCCGGTGGGCGGCCGCCCTGTTCCAGGCCGCCGAACGCGGGGAGCTCAGCGGCGCGGAGGCCAACGCGATGATCATCGACTATGTCGCGCCGAGCCTGGACACCACCATCCTGGCCAGCGGCCACATGCTGTGGCGCCTGACCGAGGCCGCGGGCGTGCTCGCGGAGCTGAAGGCCGACCCCGCGCTCATTTCGGGGGTGGTCAACGAGGTCGTGAGGCTGTCTTCGCCGATCCGCCACTTCACCCGCCTGGCCGCGGACGACTACGCGGTGGGAGAGGCGGTCGTGCGCAAGGGCGAGCGGCTGCTTGTGGTCTACGCCTCGGCCAATCGCGACGAGCGGCGCTACGCCGACCCGGACGCGTTCGACGTCCGCCGCAACCCCCGCGACCATGTTGGCTGGGGGCATGGGGTGCATAGCTGCGCGGGCATGCACCTGGCCCGCATGGAGCTCGAGGCGCTGCTGAAGGCGCTGGTGGCCCAGGTGGAGCGTGTGGAATGCGGGACGCCCACCCCCCTGCTGAACAATATCCTACAGGGCTTCAAGACCCTGCCGGTAAGGCTCCACTAGGATGGGACGACCCGCCCCGTTTCGGACGACCACGCGAGGGAGCCGCAGATGCTCGGCCTGCTGACCGGAAGCGCCACCTGCGCATGCTGCGTGTGGCCGCTGGCGTCCTCCCGGGGACGCGCGTCCGGCTACGTCTGCGACGGCGCAGCCCTGGCGGCTGCGGCGGTCCCGCCGCCCACAAGACCCGCCGCGGCCGGCCGCTCGAAGGTCGACCTCGTGATCACCCACGCCAACGTGGTGGACAGCCTCGGGGGCGAGCTGCTGGAGGACGTCTCCATCCTCGTCGGCGACGGCCGCATCCTTTCGGTCGAGGAGACCCCGGGTCCGGACGCCCACGCCGGCGCGCAGCGGGTGGACGCCCGCGGCAAGTTCGTGACCCCCGGCTACAACGATATGCACAGCCACGTGCTGGAGCTCGACGACCCCTCCGGCGCGCTGGCCCTCATGCTCTGCGAGGGCGTCACGGGCTTCCGGCAGATGTCGGGCTCTCCCGCGCGCCTCGCCGAGCGGCGGGCGGGCACGCTTCCGATCGGCGAGGCAGCGCCGGCGCTGCTCCAGATGCCGGGCACGGTGCTGACCCCGCTCAGCGCCGGCTCGCCCGAGGCCGCCGCCGCCGAGGTCCGTGCCCAGAAGGCGCAAGGGGCGGACTTCATCAAGATCGGCCTGATCAGCCCGCCGGCCTTCGACGCGGTGGCCGAGACCGCGCGGGCGGAGGCCATCGCGGTCCTCGGCCACCTGCAGGAGGGCGTGGACGTGCTCTCGGCCGTGCGGGCGGGCTTCCGCTGCATCGAGCACCTGGGGCCCGGCGCCCCGGTGTGGGTGGCGTGCTCGTCCCAGGAGGCCGAGCTGAAGGCCGAGGCCCGGACCGCGCCGATCAAGGCGCCGCCGATCCGCATCCCCTTCCTGCTGCGGCTGATCCAGGGACGCATCCAGCTCATGCTGATCAACCCCGCCGCCTTCGCGCCGCGGGGCCAGGCCGAGCGCATCGAGCGGGCGATCCAGACCTTCGACGAGGCCAAGTTCAAGGCCTTGGCCGCCCGCTTCCGCGCGGAGGAGACTTGGCACTGCCCGACGCTCGTCAGGCTGCGGACGCAGGAGCTGGCCGACGCGCCGGAGTACCAGGACCACCCCCACCTGAGATCGATGCCGCCCGACCGCGTGAAGCGCTGGCGCAAGGTCACCCGGAAGTTCGCGTCCCTGCCGGCGGAGACCCGGCGCGCCTACGCGGACGCGTATCCGGCGCAGATGAGGCTGGCCAAGGCCCTGGCCGACGAGGGCGTCCGCATGATCGCGGGCACCGACGGCGGCTGGCTGGCGGCGCCAGGCCTCAGCCTCCAGGAGGAGTTCACCGAGCTCGGCAAGGCGGGGTTCTCGCCCCTGCAGGTGCTGCAGATGACCACCATCAACGCCGCCGAGTACCTGGGGCGCGAGCACGTCATGGGACGCGTCGCGCCCGGCTACGAGGCCGACCTCGTCATCCTGGACGCCGACCCGCGACGCGACGTCGCCAACCTGAAGGCCATCTCCGGCGTGGTCCGCGGCGGCGCCTACCACTCGCGCGCCGCGCTCGCTGCGCTGAGGGCCAGGGTCGAGCAGGGACGCGGCTACCTGAACTAGCCGGCGGCGCGCACGGCCTGCGGCGCTCCTGGCGCGGCGTGCGGATGAAGCCCTGGACCTGCGGCAGGTCCCGGGCGGTAAGTCAGTATTGATGAGGACGGAAGATGCCCGAGAGAAAAGTTATCATCACCTGCGCGGTGACGGGCTCCATCCACACGCCCTCGATGTCGCCCCATCTGCCGGTCACGGCCGAGGAGATCGCCGACGCCGCGGTCGGCGCCGCGGAGGAGGGGGCGGCCATCGTCCACCTCCACGCCCGCAACCCTCAGGATGGACGCCCCGACCAGTCGCCGGAGGCGTTCGAGCCCTTCCTGCGCGTGATCAAGCAGAGGTCCGACGTGGTGGTCAACCTCACCACCGGCGGCGCGCCGTTCATGACCGTGGAGGAGCGCCTGAGGCCCGCCGCCGTGTGGAAGCCCGAGGTCGCCAGCCTGAACATGGGCTCGATGAACTTCGGCCTCTTCCCCATGCTGAAGCGGTTCAAGGACTTCCAGCACGACTGGGAGCCGAAGATGCTGGCGGGCACCGAGGACATGGTGTTCCGCAACACCTTCGCCGACATCCGCCACGCGCTCGAAGTCCTGAACGACACGGGCGCCCGCTACGAGTTCGAGTGCTACGACACGAGCCACCTCCACAACCTGCACTACTTTTACCGGGACGGCCTGGTGAAGGCGCCGCTGTTCATCCAGACGGTGTTCGGCCTGCTCGGCGGCATCGGCGCCCACCCCGACGAGGTCATGCACATGAAGCGGACCGCCGACCGCCTGTTCGGCGACGACTATCGGTGGTCGGTCCTGGGCGCCGGCCGCAGCCAGATGCCCACCGCGGCCCTGGCGGCGGCCATGGGCGGCAACGTGCGCGTCGGGCTGGAGGACTCGCTCTGGATCGGCGCCGGCAAGCTCGCCGAAAGCAACGCCGCCCAGGTCATCCAGGTGCGCAAGATCATCGAGGGCCTCGGCCTGGAGGTGGCGAGCCCGGACGACGCGCGAGCCATCCTGCAGCTTAAGGGCAAGGACCACGTCGGCTTCTGAGGCGCCGGCGGTCGGCCGGCCCGGACAGGCTCAGGCCGGCCCCGCGCCTGCGACCGCGTCCGCCCCGGCGGGGAGGCGCATCGGGCATGAGGGATCGGTCGCCGCACGCCAGACCGCTTCGGCGACGTCCAGCGACCGCGTGACCTGCGTCGACTGCTGGAAACGGACGAAGACCTGCGCCGCCAAGGCGGCATAGGGCTCGGGGATGTCCGTCCCCGTGCGGGCGCGGGCGTTGTCGCCGAACGCGGTCTCAGGCGCCCGGCCAGGGATCACGAGCCGCGCGCGCACGTCGAACGGCTCCAGCTCCAACGCCAGGGATTCGGTGAAGGCGTTCACCGCCGCCTTGCTGGCGGTGTAGACAGAAAGCAAGTGGAGCGGCCGCTGCGTCACGCTCGAGGTGACGTTGACGATCACGCCCGAGCGGCGCTCGCGCATCTGCGGCAGCACGGCCTGGGTCATGGCGATCGTGCCGAGCGTGTTCGTCTCGAAGACCTCGCGGACACGCTCCATCGGCACGCCTTCCAGCGCGTTGAGAAGACCGATGCCGGCGTTGTTCACCAGCACGTCGACCGGCCCCGCCGCTTCCACCGCCTGGGCGAGGCTCTTCGGGTCGGTCACGTCCAGCGGCAGGATGCGGAGCCGGTCGGAGCGGGGCAGGACCTCCTCCCGCGGCGTGCGCATGGTGGCGATGACGGTCCAGCCGCGATCCAGGAAGTATCGCGCGGTCTCAAGTCCAAAGCCGGACGAACACCCGGTGATGAGGATGGCGGTCATGAAATCTCCTGATCTTCGCAGGAGGGTAGGCGGTCTTGCTCGGACCGGCTATGATCAGAAGTCCGAGTTGCATTGGCGCCAGTCCGAACATGGCTGATCCCCTAACCCAGGTCGTCGGGCTGCTGCAGCCGAGCGCCTCGGTCTCCAAGCTGGTCGTCGCTTCGGGCGCCTGGGCCGTGCGCCGCTCGGACGAGGGACGACCCTTCTACTGCGCGGTGCTCGACGGCTCGTGTCGCCTGTCGATCGTCGGCGAGGCGCCGATCAGGCTCGAGAAGGGCGACTTCGTCCTCGTGCCCGCAGCCAACGATTTCACCACATCGAGCCTCAGCCCCCCGCTGCCGGACGTTGAGCCTCAGCGAGTCGAGATGAGCCCGGGCGTCTTCCGGCTCGGCGGTCGCCACGATCCGCCCGACGTCCGGATGCTCGTGGGTCACTGCGCGTTCGGCTCGCACGATGCGGGCCTGCTGGTGTCGCTGCTCCCCCGGTTCGTGCACGTGCGCGGGCAGGAACGGCTGACCACCTTGGTCGAACTTGTCAACGAGGAGGCGCACGGCGACCGGCCCGGTCGCGACGTCGTCCTGGCGCATCTGCTCGAGGTGCTGCTGATCGAGGCGCTCCGCTCGACGTCTGGCCCTTCGGCGCCGCCGGGTCTCCTGCGCGGACTGGCGGACCGCCGTCTTGCCGCGGCTCTCCGCCAGATGCATGAGCGCCCGACGCGGGCCTGGACGGTGGCCGAACTGGCTGCGGAGGCGGCGCTCTCCCGATCGACCTTCTTCGATCAATTCAGGGTCGCGCTGGGTGTCACGCCGATGGGGTACTTGCTGGCCTGGCGCATGGCGCTGGCGAAGGACCTGCTGCGGCGGAACGGCGGTGGTGTGGCCCAGGTCGCCGAACGCGTGGGCTACAGCTGCGCGAGCACGTTCAGCGTCGCCTTCTCGCGCCATGTCGGCATGGCCCCGATCCTCTACGCGCGCGAGCGGCGGATGGCCTGAGACGCGTGGCCCGCACGCTCACGGTCTTTATTCGACGTCTTCAGGGCAAGCGCGCTAAGCCTGAAGCTTGAAGAGCCGGTCGGCGTTCTGGTGGGCGATCTTGGCCCTGTCCTCCGCCGAGATTGGCAGGCTGTCGAGGAAGTCGACGCCCTTCTTCAGGTCGCCGAACGGGTAGTCGACCGAGAACATGATGCGGTCAGCTCCGAAGGCGTCCAAGGCGGCCATGAACGAGGGCTGGATGAAGAAGCCGCCCATCGTCACGTGGACATGCTGGCGGAGCACCTCGCTCGGCCGTTTCTCCATGCCCGCCGCCATATGGTATTGCTGATCGAGGCGGGAGAAGAGGACCTGCAGGCCTTCGCCGAGGTGGCCGATCACCACCTGCAGGTCGGGGTGGCGGTCGAAGGCGCCCGTCACCATCAGCCGCAGGATGTGCACGGCGGTGTCGGCGTGCCACCCCCAGCCTGAGATCGACATCCAGAAGCCGAACGGCTCGGGCAGGCCGCCGTAGTAGGCCTCGCGTACAGGCGCAGGCGGGATGCCCGGATGGACGTACAGGGGGACGCCCAGCGCCGCGGCCCGCGCCAGCAGGACGTCGTAGCTCGGATGATCAAGGTAGCGGCCGTCGGTGGAGCCGCGCACCAGGGCGCCCTTCAGCCCGAGCTGCCTGACGCACCGCTCGAGCTCGTCGGCGGCGGCGTCGGGATCGGTGAGCGGCAGGTGCGCCAAGCCGGCGAAGCGATCCGGGTGGACCGCGATGAGGCCCGCGAGCGCGTCGTTGGCATCGCGCGCCCAGGCGGCGCCCTCGCGCGGCGCCAGCAGGTCGGCGCCCGGACCGTCGAGTGAGAGCACCTGCTGGCTGACGCCGGCCTCGTTCAGCGCCCGGATACGCGCCTCGCCCACGTCAGTGAGCGGCGCGATCTGGCTGAAGCCCGCATAGGGCTGGTCGCGCGAGAAGTAGCCGCGCGCCGCCGCGGCTTCGCTGGGGACGCGCCGGAGCAGGTCGGGCAACAGGAAGTGCTCCTCCACTCCGACGATCCGCCGAGCCTGTGTCTGGTCCATCGGCCTCGACATGATTCCTACATAGTATTGTCCGCTGGCCGGCCGATGTTGCGATCGCCGCCAGGAGACGAGTCAGCCTGCGTCTATGCTTTGGCTGTGCATCCACCGAACCCCGCTTGCTCTACGAGGTTCCCACCCGCAGAGACCGGTAGGGCTCACCTCGCCAGGATCGCGCCCGCGATGAGGCCGAACAGATGTCCGGCCCGCGGCTCGAGCGAAGGCTGGTCGCCGAGCCAGGCAAGCGCCCCGATCAGCGCGAACAGATCCGTGTCATCAATGTCCGACCGGGCTGCACCGTCGGCCTGAGCGAGGCTGAGGAGACGACCGCCCGCCGCGCGCATGGCGGCGCACGACGCATGCAGCGCAGAGCCAGGGTCATCCATTGCGGCGACCATGGCCCTGACGACGCCCCGATAGTCGTGCGCGACCGCGACGGCCTCGCGCAGCCACGACATGAGCGCGTCCACGGCCGAAGCCGACGCCTCGAGTTCGCCGGCCCTGGCTGTCAGCGCGTCGAAGCGCGTGCGGAGCAAGGCTTCGAGCAGGGCCTCACGGGTCGGGAAGTGGCGCTGCAGCGTGCTCTGCCCGACGCCGGCCCTGCGGGCGATGTCGCGCAGCGAGGCCTCCGCCCCATGCTCGCTCACCACCTCGCGCGCCGCCGCGACCAGGTGGTCGTAGTTCTTCTTCGCGTCGGCCCGCATGGCTCCAACTTGACAAGCAGGTCAGTGACCCGTTTAAGTGGGCGACTAACCCGTTCAAAGCTACCCTATCCGTCCCGAAGGAAAAAGCGATGCCGACAGACTCGATGCAGGCGGTGCGACTGCATGGCTTCGGCGGCCCCGAGGTGCTGCGGTACGAGCCGGCGCCGGTCCCCGAGCTCGGGCCTGGAGAGGTGCTCGTCCGCGTCCACGCCATCGGGGTCAATCCGCCCGACTGGTACCTGCGCGACGGGTACAACATGCTTCCTCCCGACTGGAGGCCGTCGGTCGCCTTGCCGGTCATCCCGGGATCGGACGTGTCGGGTGTCGTCGAGGCGGTGGCGGAGGACGTCCGCAGTTTAAGTGTCGGCGACGAGGTCTTCGGCCTGCTTCGGTTCCCCAGCTATGGGCAGAGCGCTGCCTATGCCGAGTACGTCGCCGCGCCTGCGTCGGACCTGGCGGTGAAGCCGGCCCGGGTGGACCATGTGCACGCCGCGGGCACGCCCATGGCAGGCCTTACCGCCTGGCAGTTCCTGATCGATCTCGGGCACGACGAACTCAACCCGCTCCAGCCAGGGCCGCATCGTCCGGTTCCGCTCGACAGCCGCAGGGTGCTCGTCAACGGCGCTGCAGGCGGGGTGGGCCATATGGCGGTGCAGCTGGCCAAGTGGCGAGGCGCGCACGTGGTGGCGGTAGCCTCTGGCGCCCACGAGGCGTTCCTGCGCGACCTCGGAGCCGATGCATTCATCGACTACACGAAGGACCCTCCGGAGGACGTCGCGCACGACCTTGACCTCGTCCTCGACACACTCGGCGGCCCCAGCACCGGTCGTTTCCTGCGCACGCTCAGGCGCGGCGGAGCCCTGTTCCCGGTGTTCCTGGGTTTCTCCGACGCCGAGGAGGCCTCTGAGCGCGGCGTGACGGTATCGATGACGCAGGTGCGCTCGAACGGCGCTCAGCTGGCGGAACTCGGACGCCTGCTCGACGCCGGCACGGTCCGGGTCGCGATCGACAGCGTCTTTCCCCTTGCCGAGGCCCGAAAGGCGCACGAACGCGCCGCCCTTGGACACCTCCGGGGTAAGATCGTCCTGACCGTCGGCTGAGATTGTCTTCCAGTGACTGTTGATACAGCCTTGCCGGAAGAGGCTGCAGCTTTGGGGTTGGCATTGGAACCGAGCTGCGGCCCATTTGCTCTTCCGAGGTGACGCGTAAAAGTTTCCCGAAGGCTCCGCGTAACCTGGAAGGTGCGCCGGGCCTGCCGCCAAGCGAGACCCTCATGACTGACTTCACCCCGCCCGCCGCGTCGCCCGGTTATGCGATCGAGCGGATCGTCGAGCCTTCGGGTTTTCACTCGGCCAACGGCCTGGCCTTTGGGCCGGACGGACGGCTCTATGTCGCCAGCGTCATGGGCGAGAGCATCTTCGCCTTCGACGTGGAGACGGGCGCCATCGAGGTGGCCGTCCCGCCGTTTGCGGGCGAGGCGGACGACCTGGTGTTCACGCCGGACGGCGACATGATCTGGACCGGGCTTTTGGAGGGCGTGGTGCGCATCCGGCGCAAGGACGGCGCGATCCAGGACCTCGCGTCCGATATCCCCGCGGCCAACTCCATCGCCCTGACGCGCGATTCCAAGCGGCTGTTCGTGGGCCAGGTCTTCCTGGCCGAGGGCCTGTGGGAGATCGATCTCGCCGGCGACAAGCCGCCGCGTTTGGTGGCGGAGAAGACCGGCGGCCTGAACGCCGCCCAGTTCGGTCCCGACGGCCTGCTCTACGCACCGTCCTGGGAACGCGGGCAGGTGGTGCGGGTCGATCCGGACAGCGGGGAGATCACCACCCTCGCGGAGGGGTTCAAGTTCCCGGTCGCGGTGCGCTTCGACGGGCGCGACCGGCTCTATGCGCTGGACGCCGCCACCGGCGAGCTGTCCGCCCTCGACATGGAGGGGGAGCGCTACGTCCCCCGCCTCGTCGCCCGCATGGCCACGGGCCTGGACAACTTCATGTTCGGCGCCAACGGCCTGGCCTACGTCACCAACATGGTCGACAACGCCATCTACGAGGTCGACCCCGCGACGGGTAAGGTCCGGACGCTGGTCTCGGGGCGGCTCGGCTTCCCCCGCGCCCTGGCGCTGACCGCCGATCCGGGCGGCGACGTGCTGCACATCGCCGATGGCTGCGCCTACCGCACGCTCGATACGCGGACGCTTGAGATCCGCGACGTGGCGCGCGCCTGCGCCTCGACCATCCGGCTGCCGACCGGGATCAGCGTGCGGGACAGGGACGTGCTCCTCGTCTGCGAGTCGTTCAACACCGTCCAGCTGTTCGACCGGCAGGGCGAGCCCGTCCGCGACGTGGGGGAGCTGACCCAGCCGAGCGCCGGGCTGCTGCTCGACGACGGCAGCTTCCTGGTGGCGGAGCCGGCGAGCGGCGCCCTGCTGCGCATCCGGGGCGAGGCGCGCGACACCCTGGCGACGGGCCTGCAGCAGCCGGTGGGGCTCGCCGACGCACGCGACGGGACGGTGCTGGTCGCTGAGAGCGGGACGGGCCGCGTGCTCCGGGTCGCCCTCCAGGGCGGCGAGGTGTCCGTCTTCGCCGAGGGGTTCGACGCGCTTCGAGCGGTGGCGGTCGGCGCAAGCGGCCTGATCGCCGCGCTCGACGTCGACGGCGGCAAGGTGCTCGCCCTCGATCCCCGCACGGGCCGGAGCACGCTGGTCGCGCAAGACCTGCCTGTGGGCTACCTGCGCGCGCCCTATCCACGCTCGGGCGGCCTGGCCGTGGGATCAGACGACACGATCTACGTCGCCGCCGATCGGGAAAACGCCATCTACCGCATCCGTCAGGCCGGCGCGCCGCCGCCGGCGGCGTCGGCACGCGACTGACGCGATGACAGGCCAGTTCGGGTCGTCAACGGCGGCGCGCGGACGACTCTCGCCCGTCATCCGCTCGATCCGGGAAAGCCCTCGGATGATGGCGTCGGCGCCCAGGCCGCGCCGGCGACCCGTGGCGCAGGTTGGTAAAGAGTCGCAGCCCTGCGCCTGCTTCGTGAGCTGAACGGATTACGCCGACGGGAAGTCCCGCCGGACGCGCCGATGCCGTTGAAGAAGGAGTGGCAGGCTGGTGGTCGGGAACGATGGCCGTGTCGACCGGCGTCTCTACGAGACCGCGGTCCTGGCCCACCTGCGCAACAAGCTCCGCTCGGGCGACATGTGGGTCGAGGCGTCCTCGGCCTATCGCCGCTTCGGCAGCTACATGCTGCCGGCTGCGAAGGCGGAGCCGATCGTCGCCGGCTTGGGCCTTCCGTCCACGGCCGATGAGTGGCCGGAAGGCCGGGGCGCGAGCTCGACTGGCGGCTGAAGCGCTTCGCGCACCGACTCGCGCGCGGCGAGCTCGATCGCGTGGAGCTGCGTGAGAGCAGCTCTACATCCGCCAGATCCGCCCGGCCCCGCTGCCCGAGGTGAAGGCGCTCGGGGATCGGCTCGACGCCATGCTGCCGCGGGTGCGCGTCACCGAGCTGCTGCACGAGGTCGCGCGTGGCACGGGCTTCCTCGGCGCCTTCACCAACTTCCACAAGGGCGAGGCCTGCCCCAACGCGAACGCGCTCCTGGCGGCCATCCTCGCGGACGCCACCAACCTCGGGCCTCAACCTGGTCATCGCCGCCATCGTCTGGTGGAACTCGACCTATCTCGCCGACGCCGTGCACCAGCTACGCGCCTCCGGCGAGCCGCCGCCTGACCATCTCCTGGCCCACACCTCCCCGGTCGGGTGGGAGCACATCGCCGTCTCCGTCAACTTCCTCTGGGACTGCGCCGCAGCTGCCTCCACTGAGCGACGCCCGCTCCGCCTGGACCGGCTCGGTCCAGAAGTCCTTTGCTTATCGTCTTCCTCCCTCCGGATGTGGTTGATCCGCTACTCCGCAAATCGTGTCAGGTACAAGCCTGGGACGACGAACTCAGGTGCGCATCACTCTTGGACCTGAGAACCACGTTGACTAATCATGTGGCTTGACGCGCGGGCGCGGCCGGGAGGAAGGTCGCCTATGCCCCAGGAGCAACAGACACCCCTGTCGGAACTGGCCAACTTCGTGCGGGTCCGGCGGTTGCGACTGGATCCGCAGACCTGCGGCCTTGATGTCGGGGCGGGACGCCGTCGCACCGCGGGGCTTCGCCGTGAAGAACTCGGCCACCTCGCAGGGTTGAGCGGGGACTGGATCGCGCGGCTGGAGCAGGGCCGCGACATCAAGCTATCCAGGTCCGCGGCCGGACGCCTGGCTCACGCCCTGCGGCTCGATGCTGTGGAGACCGAGCACATGCTGGCGCTCTGCGATGATTTTGGGGCGTCGTCCCCAAGTCGCCCGCCCGTGTCGTCGACTCTCCAGGAGATCGTTCAAAGCCAGGGATCAAGTCCCGCCTACGTGAGCGACGATGGCGGCGACATCTTGACGTGGAACCTAGCGGCCGACCTCGTCTTCGGGCCGCTGAGCCGCACCGGCGACGACAACATCAACCTGCTGCGCTTCATGTTCCTCAATCCCGACGTGCGCAGCCGGTTCGTGGACTGGGAACATCACGCCTGGCGCGCCGTCGCGCAATTCCGCCTTGAGTATGACCGCCAGCCTGCGTCCGAGAAGAACAGGGGGCTGGTTGACGAGCTCCGGACCCGGAGCGCGGTGTTCGACCGCATCTGGTCGGAGCACGGGGTCTTGAACCGCAACGGCGGCCGCAAGGTCGTGCGCCATCCCAAGTTTGGCGAGCTGGCCTTCGACCACGGCTCGTTCCGGGCGTTCGAGTCGCCCGCTCTCACGCTGACGATCTTCATACCCATTGTCGAGCATCGCCCGACGTACCGGGCCGTCGAGGAGGCGCTGGAGCGCCAGCGTAGCCTAGGAGCAGACTGCCTAGGATAAGATTGGCTCTGCCTGCCCCCGTTGAAAGTCTGAGACCTTCATCCAAGGCGAACGGTCGCCGAAAGGTCTCAGCCGTTGGATACAATCTCAAAGAAGGACATCGCCTAGCCGCGGGCGACTACGTGGCTCGCGATCCGCGTGTCGCCGTCCCGCGCCTCTCAGGCCCTTGAGCTAGCCGACAGCTACCAGATCATCGCGATCTTTGTCTTGGGCGTCAGGTCGCCCGACAATTCAGTAATCAAGGCGCGCATCAGCGCCAACATAAAAGCAGCGGTCGATAACGATCGTGCGTGGGGAAGGAATGATTATGCGCTCGAAGAGCCTGCTTGCGCTGTTCTCGACCATCTCAACCGCCGTGGTGGCGGGTTCACCCGCCCTGGCGCAGACCGCCTCTATTTCCGCCGTCCGGTCTGGCGCCGCTTTCGCCGCGCCATCGCAAGCGGTTGGCCAAGCCGCCGCGCCTGCGTCCCCGCCGCCCGTGGTCGGCGAGATCGTGGTCACCGCCCAGAAGCGCGAGCAGTCGATCAACAAGGTTCCCATGTCGATCACGGCCTTGAGCGGACAGGCCCTGATCGATCGGGGCATCACTGAAACCGCTGATCTGACCAAGGTGGTTCCCGGTTTCAACTTCACGGAAACCGCCTACGCTACGCCCGTCTACACAATTCGCGGGATCGGGTTCCAGGAAAGCAGCCTTGCGGCGAGCCCGGCCGTGAGCGTCTACGTCGACGAGGTGCCGCTGCCGTTCCCCGATGAGACCGAGGCCGTGGCCCTGGACCTTGAGCGGGTGGAGGTCCTGAAGGGGCCCCAGGGCACGCTCTACGGCGAGGATTCCACCGGCGGCGCGGTGAACTATATCGCGGCGAAACCGACCAGCCACTTCACGTCCGGCGTCGACGCCAGTTACGGGCGCTTCAACACGACCGACGTACAAGGCTTTGTCAGCGGTCCCCTGACAGACACGCTGACCGCCAGGCTGTCCGGCCGGGCGGTCGAGGCGAGCAACTGGCAGCAGAGCTACACGGACTCCGCCACGCTCGGCGCGAGGAACCAGCTCGAAGCCCGGCTGCTGCTCGACTGGCGCCCCATCGACAAGCTGAAGATCAGCACAAACTTCAACATTTCCCAAGACCGGTCGGATACGCCGGCGGCGCAGCTCATCGGCATCTCCCCGCAATCCAATCTGGTGCCGATCCCCACGGGGCTCACCAACTTCCCGCTCACGCCGGACAATGACCGGGCCGCGGACTGGGACCAGGGCCGGAAGTACCGCCGCGACAACATCTTCTTCCAGCTGACCGGCCGGGCGGACTACAGCCTCACCAACCTCATCACCCTGTCCTCGATCACGTCGTACCAACGCTACACCCGCGACCAGCCGTTCGACACCGATGGGACCACCTACCAGAGCGACTTCATCACCGAGACGGGCTCGGTCTCGACCATCTTCCAGGAGCTGAGACTCACCGGGCGATCGATGAACCGCCTGAGCTGGATCGTCGGGGCCAACTACGAGTCGGACGACACCTACGACGCCAACCTCATCCAATTCACCCAGTCCAGTATATCGCAACTGGCGGGTTTCCCGCTGACCGAGGTCAAGAACCAGACGCAGCAGGACATTCGCACCAGCGCCGCCTATGCCAATCTGGACTATGACTTGACGTCTAACATCACCCTGCATGGCGGGATCAGATACACCGTGGCCAACCGCAGCTTCGCCGGCTGCACGCAGGATACCGGCAACGGCCAGGCCGCCACCGCGCTCAACTTCCTGGGCGGCGTCCTAAGAGGCGGTGCACCTGGATCGGTGGCCCAGCCCGGGCAGTGCGTGACCTTGAACGCAGATTTCGATTCTGCGCTCGTCCGCAGCAAGCTTGACGAGAACAACATCGCCTGGCGCACCGGTGCCGACTGGCGGATGACTTCAAACACCCTGTTCTATTTCAACGTCAGCAAGGGCTACAAGTCCGGAAGCTTCCCGACCCTATCCGCCTCGTCCTATGTCCAATTCACTCCGGTCAAGCAGGAAAGCGTGCTCGCCTATGAGGTCGGAACCAAGACCACGCTGTTCGACCGCAAGCTGCAGCTGAACGCGGCCGCCTTCTACTACGACTACACGGACAAGCAGATCCGGGGCGAAAAGCCTGATCCGGTGTTCGGCAACCTGGAAGCCCTGGTGACGATCCCGAGGTCCCATATCGACGGCTTCGAGCTGTCGGCGGCGGCGCGGCCCCTGGCCGGGCTGACGATCGCGCCGGCCATCACGCTGGTGCAGACGCGCATAGACGGGACGTTCACCAACGTGAACCCCTTCGGCGTGACGGGTAACTTCGCGGGCGAACCGTTCCCGTACACGCCGAAGTGGTCGGGTAATGTGGACGTGAACTATGAGCGGCCTCTGACGTCCAGCCTAAGCTGGTTTGCGGGCGGCAATCTGAGCTATCAAGGCTCGACGAACGGCGGCTTTGGTCAGCTTCCCGTGCTTGATGTTCGCTCCTACGCGCTGCTCGACTTGCGAGCGGGAATAGCCAACGAGAGCAGCCACTGGAGAGTCTCGCTGTACGGTCAGAACGTCACCGATCAATACTACTGGGTGAGCGCCGATCATGCGGCTGATGCGATCACGAGATACGCGGGGATGCCCGCCACCTACGGCGTCCGGCTCAGCTACCGCTTCGACTGATCAGCTCGCCGCCTCGGCTTTCGTCGCGCATCGGGATACCGTCTGGAGGGACCACGTCTATGGTCAGTCTTGAGCAACGGCTGCAGAGGCTGGAAGACATCGAGGCCATCAAGCAGCTGAAGGCCCGGTACTGCGACGCCTGCGACGGCGGCTGGTCGGCGGAGCGACCCGGCTATGACTGGGACAAGCTGCAGCCCATGTTCACCGAGGATTGCGTCTGGGACGGCACGCCGGTCAACATACGCGTCGAAGGACACGATCAGCTGCGCCAGATGTGCGCAGATCTGAAGCACGTCCCGTTCGCTTCCCATAACGTCACCAATCCCCAGATCACCGTCGATGGAGACAGCGCGACAGCGAAATGGCACCTGCTCGCCATGCTGACACTTCCAGATCCCGTCCATCCTGTGTCGGCCTGGTGTGTCATCTTTTATGACGACACCTGCGTGCGGACTCCGGACGGCTGGAAGTTCAAGCATGTCAAACTGTCCTACGCCACCTTCACCGACTTGAAGAAGGGTTGGGCCGAAGAGCGGATAATGGACTTGAAGTCCTGGGTCGACGCCGCGCACTCGACTGCAAAGCCGGCCGGCTAGACGATGAGGTGCGCGGCGATCGCAGTCACGGAGACATCGTCTGGCCGCCACATAGGGCCCAGCCAGGGAGAGCCTGTCCCAGGATAAGCGCGAGCCTTCCTGCCGTTCGACCCGCCTCGTAAGCCTCCACGGGCTCGGATCGCGAAGAGGCGAAGTTCCAGCCGATCCAACCTGCGGCCGTCGCGAAGTCCTCGCAAGGGCCGTCCAAATCACCACGGTGACCCAAAGCGGGCGCTGCAAACTGGAGGATCTCCATGCCACTCATCAACGTCTACATGAAGAAGGGCGTCACCAAAGACTACAAGAAGGCCATCAGCGACGGTATCCGCCAAGCCATGATGGACGTCCTCGGTCTGCCGGACGACGACTACAACCAGGTCACGTTTGAGATGGAACCGGAGGATATGCGCTATGACCCGAACTATTTTGGCGTGCCGCGTAGCGAGAAGGCCATCTTTTTCTCCATTACCTTCAATGTCGGCCGCACAGCCGAGACAAAGCAGCGCCTCTTCCAGGCGATCGTGGATAATCTCACCAAGAGCCCTGGGATGCGGATCGAAGACATTATGGGGTTCATCATGGAGGTTGCTGCGGAGAACTGGTACGCTTACGCGCGCACCGTAGACCCCGCCACGGGGTCCGACTCCCGCATGAAGCCGATGACCTGAGCGGCAGGCAGGATGAAGGCCGGGGCGAGCGCCAGACGCTCTCCCCGGCGTCTGTCGAGCGTGTTCGCCATCAGCCGGCCTAGGTAGGAACCCGCCGATGAGTCCGATGGCCGAGGGAGAGAAGGCGAGAGACGATAACGTCTTCAGCCAAAGTGCGAGCGTACTCCCCGCCTGAATGTCCAGATCACTTCGCCCGCGTGTGGCGAGGGCCGCCGTACTTGCTTTCCGTTGTAGGAGATCAGTGAAGCCGTCGAGCACGCCGCGCTGATCGCCGGTCCCTTTTCGTCGACGGTCGTCCTTCCCCATCCTCAGGTGTCCCGCCAGGCCGGTCGGTGAAGAAGCGTCGCCGCAGGGGGAGCGGCGCCGGAATGGTGGCTGGGATCGACCTCACCAGCGCCACCACAGTAGAGCTGACGGTGAAAGATAGTGAGCCAATTATCATTCCAGGCCTTAGAAGGAGAGTGAGGATGAGCGACTTAGAAGACCTCCTGATGCACGCAGTTGCAGAAAATGTCGCGCCTGGGCTTGCGGCGGCTGTGCTCCGGACGGACGGCGAGAGACTTGCGGCGGGCGCCGGCGTGCGGGGCCTGGACAATCCAGCGCCATTGACACCAGATACGATCTTCTACATCGCGTCCTGCACCAAGCCTGTGACCAGTGTAGCTGCTCTCCAGCTGGTGGAGCGCGGCCTGGTCGCCCTCGACGAGCCGGTCGCAGACCTCATCCCGGCCCTCGCCGATCCGGAGGTTCTCACTGGCTTCGACGCGAGCGGTGCGCCGATCACGCGGCCCGCGAGGTCGAAGATCACGCTCCGGCATCTGCTGACCCACACGTCGGGACTGGCGTACGATTTTAGCAGCGTCGGGCTCGCCCGCTACTTAAGCAGCAAGAGCCTGGACTTCCGCCAGCCGGAACCGCCTCCCATTCCGCTTCTGTTTGACCCTGGCGAGGACTGGGTTTACGGCATCGGCATCGACTGGGTGGGTCGGCTCATCGAAGCCATTACGGGCGCAGGCCTGGAGGTCTACTGCGCCGCAAACATCTTCGAGCCGCTGGAGATGGGCGACACGACCTTCTTTCTCTCGCCGGATCAGCGGGCGCGCAAGGCAAGTGTCCACTTTCACGCTTCCAGCGGGACCTTTATCGTGGCGCCGTTCGAGATGCCACCGGAGCGTCATTTCTGGATGGGCGGTGCAGGGCTCAACGCTCCAGTGTCGGATTACATGAAGTTCCTGGCCGAACTTGCGGGCGGAGGCCGATCACTACTCGGGCCCGAAATGTTCCAAGAGATGATGAGAAACCAAGTCGGCCAGTTCAGCGCGGGCGCCATAGATACGGCGGATCCTATGGTCAGTCACAATTACCGGTCCTTTGCCGACTTCCCCGGCCGGCATGGGCTTGCCGGTGTCCTCAATCCTGAGGCCGTCTCTGGCGGCCGCTCTAAAGAGAGCATGAGTTGGGCAGGGATTACGAACTGCTACTACTGGGTTGATCCCAGGCTGGGTGCGGCCGGCGTATTGATGAGCCAGGTCATGCCTTTCGGCGATCATGGCATCCTGGATCTGTTCCGCCGGGTTGAGGCGCTGGCATATGTCAGCAGCTAGTCTAGTGTGGGACTGGGTGGATCCGCCGCAGGCGCGCTGCTCACGATCGATCTGGAGGGCTCGCCAAGGTCAGAGCCGTTAAGGGGCGGATAGAGTTTGGGCCGCCGTTCATGACGGTGCAGGAGCGCCTGAGGCCCGCCGCCGCGTGGAAGCCCGAGGTCGCCAGCCTGAACATGGGCTTGATGAAGTTCGGCCTCTTCCTATCGTATCCGCAACATCTGCAATCGTTTTGAGCGCTGACTGAGGCGGTCTCGAGAAGCGACCCATCCGGGAGCCTGACGGATGCGTAGCCTCGTCCCGGCTGAGAGCGCTCCAGCCTGGCGGCTTCCAGCAAGCGCCGGCCGGGTCGCCGGCATCTGGTCAGGCCTTCATTTCGGCGCTAGCCGGCGAGATAAACCAGGTGTCTTGGTGAGTCTCTACATCGGCCCGCAATCTGTGCATAATGGCGGCCCGTCCGTAGTGCGCTGCTGCTGCGCGCAGGACGGTCGTATGGCGTGGCGGGCGGCCGGGTCGGCGAGCACAAGGGAGCGGAGAGGTCCAAGATGAACATGCATCATAGCCTGACGTTGGCGCGATGCCGCTGCTCGCGCCGGTGATGACGACTTTGCCCTGGATCGCAGAATCCGCCGCATCGTTCACCACGACGCGACTCCTCCTTTGCTGAAGACACAGCCAATCTTGCCCGATCCCCACAGCGGCCGCCATAGGCTCCGGCCATACTCAAGCATCTACGTTTCATCGGCGGCGGCGTCGAGATGTCCGGCATGCCCGGTGCAGCTCGGTGCAGCTCGGTGAAGCGCTGTGGAGGACCGCCAGGGCGACCAGTGCCGGCATCGTCCACTTTTCGCCGACGCGGTCGAACACGTTGCGCATGTGGCAGGCCGCGATACCTAAGAAGACGTCTAAGAAGGGGATTCCCGAGGCGGCTAGGGCGTGATGCATGGGGCGTCGGATTGACCACGGCGGCCGACATCGATGCCCAAGCGCAAGTCGCCCAAGCGGCGCGCCTACGACCCTGACCCGATCGACGGGCAATGGGCCCTGATCGCGCCGCTGATCCCGGAGGCGCAGCCCGGCGGGCGCCCGCGGAAGGCGGACGCGGGAGCTGGTCGACGCAATTCTCTACGTCCTGCGAGCGGCTGCAGCCTGGCGCTTGCTGCCCCATGACCTGCCGCCCTGGCAGACGGTTTACTCCTATCTGCGCCGCGGGCAGCGGGAGGTGTGTGGGACCGGGTCCACCATGCGCTGGTGATGGCGGATCGGGAGCGTGCAGGCCGGCAGCCTTCGCCCTCTGGAGTCATCCTGGACAGCCAGTCCGTCCGGACCGCAGATCAAAGCGGGGCACCAGGGGCTACGATGCGGGCAAGAAGATCTGGGGTCGCAAGCGCCACATCCTGACCAACACCGACGGTCGGCTGTTCGCCGTCCATGTCCACAGCGGCGATGTCCAAGACCGCAACGGGGCCAAGGGCTTGCTGAAGCGCTCTCGTGCCAGATACCCCTTCGTAAAGCACGCCTTATTGCATCTGGACTGACGGGACCGAGTTCTGGTGGACCCGCGAGGAGGCCAAAACCGCCTGACCGCTTGCACCTCCCAAGCTCCGCCTAGCGGAGACACTGTCCCTGCCGGGACGGAGGGTGGAGACAACCGCGCAGAGTGCGTTGGCCGAGCGGGCGCCGCCTGGATCAGGCCGCCTCAAACATAGCGGCGTCACACCCCTGACACCCATCATGGGGCGGACCTCCGACCCCGAAGAGAACCATGACCCCGGCAGACGATGGTGACGACGCCAGGGTTGACCTGTGGGCCCCGATTATAGAACGCGCTCTAAACCCACTTCCCTCCAGGCCTCGTACAGCGAGCCGAGCGGCGGGTCGGCGTCAGCCGGCGCGCGCACGTTCAGGTCACCTGGGCGGAAATCATGCCTCCCTTAGTCGCGTATGGGGGGCGATTGTTCAAGACCACGTCTCCGGAGAGACCCGGTCAGGAGCATCACCCTATCCGCGCCTCCTCGTCACCGGCAAGCTCGGCGGCTTGGTCATCAACGCGCGGCTCGAGACCACCCACGCCGCCGAGATCGCCGGGCTTGTCCGCGAAGGTGAGGGCGGCGTCTCCGCGAAGGCCGACGCGGTCAGAGGGCGATTCGGCCCGAGGTTTGAGCGCGCTTGGCGAGCCGGCGCCCGGCAAGCGCACAGGCAGGACAGAAGCCGACGGCCCCGGTGGCGAGCGTGATCAGGCCGATCGCGAGGAAGACATAGCCCGCAGGTTTACCCAAGAAGCGCCAGGCGCAGAACAGCATCGCCGCGGCGGCCAGCACCCGGACGATCCGCTCCCAAGTCGGAAGATTATTGAAATAGAACATCAGGTTCTCCATCTTTGCCAGTTGGTAGGAAAAGGGGGCGGTGTCTTCAACGCCTGGATTTAAGCCCCCGAAAAGCCGAATTATTTCATCTAAAGATGACATCTGCGGCCATCTTGGTCATGCGCCAATCCGCGCCTACCGACTCCATCTCCACGTCCATGTCTGCAAGGATGCTCGGACAGGAGATTGGATGAGGTCTGTCCTCTCCTTCGGATTGATGTGCGAACGCCATCAGGACGTACGAGGCGGCGCAGCCTCCGCTTCTCGGCTCAATCAGCATGTTGGTGACGACGTGCCGCGTCACCCTGGCGAGGGGCCGTCGTTGTAACACGGCAGCGACTTCAGCGCGGCCCCTGCAGGGCTCGCTGACGCGCCAGTCCACATCCTCCGCCAAGCAGTCCAGCACAGCTGGATAGTCGCTGCGATCAAGAGCCCTCCAGTACCTCACGATGAGCTCTTCCGCCGCGGAGAATTGTGCCGCTTGCATCGCCATAATCATCAAAGGTGCAGCAGCGCTGGTTTTGGCGCTTGGGGCTCTGTTGATAGAACCGGCCAGATTTCGGAGGGACCTTTCATCTTCACCTCCGCGCACCGTCTTTGACCAGGTTCATTCTCATGAGCCCGCGAGCCTCGGCAGCAGGCGGATGGCGTTCGATTTGATGGCGTCCCTCTCCAACTCAGACAGGCCCTTGAAGGCGGCCAGAGCGGCGATGTTCTTTGCGATCACGCCTTCGGAGGCCGGTGGGTAATCTGTTCCGAAAACGATCTGCGTCGGACCCGCAAGTTCGAGAACCGGCCACAGGGAAGAGCCGCCGCCCGCGATGGCGGTGTCGTAGAACAGCCCTGCCAAGGACGACAGGATCTCGTCGTGGGTTAGTTGGAGCGGGTTGGGCACCCATGGGAGCGATCCCAGCGAGGCGACGCGGTGTGCAAGTGCGGGCAAGGCGCCTCCGGCATGGGCGATGATGAACCGGATATTGGGAAAGCGCCGGAACACACCGGCGAAAAGCATGTCCACGACCGTGCGGGCGGTATTCATGGGAAATTCGATGAGCGGCCCAGGCCGACCGAGCGCGGTGCATTCAAAGCAGGCGGGCGTGTCGGGGTGGATGAACACGACGGCCCTGCGAGCGTCTAGCGCGGCGTACACGGCATCAAAGATCGGATTCCCCAGGTAGAGTTCGCCATAGTTCGACGAGAACAGAAAGCCGTCCGCCCGCAGCACGTCGCAACTGCGTCCAACCTCGGCGACGGAGCGCTCTACATCGGGCAGCGGCAGTGACGCGAACAGGCCGAAGCGCGTGGGATGGGCTTGGACGAGCGAGGCGCCATAGTCGTTGATCGCCGCCACGTTCGCATCGGGAACGGTCACCGGCAGCGAAAGGACCTGCGTACGGATGTCGTGCCGGTCCATGAAGCCGAGAGCGGCCTCAACGCTCCACGAGGGCATCGGCGAAGACAGGAAGTAACCCTTGCCGGTCGTCGACGCCTCGACCTTGGCGTTTGGCGGCAGATAGTGCGCGTGAACGTCGATGTGACAGAAGTCCGGCAACTTTAGCATCTCCCGCTCTTATGAAGACTTGGCCTTGATCGATCGAGCATAGTCGGCTGTGAGGCTCGCGATCTCAGTAAACTCCATGATGTCGCCATGGCCGTCCGAACGTCCCTCGGCTGTCCAGCTGGCGAATACACAGAAAGTCACCATGTTGGGCCAGCTTGACCAGATGGACCGGTGAACGGGCCGTGAGCGAAGGGAGTGTGACGTTCCGGAACGGTCCTCGACCGTGAGCTCGATGGCGACCGGATAACGCTCGTCGTCATGCTCGGCGGTGGCATGGCCCTTGGCCAGTCCAGACACGCGCCCGGCGGACTGGACATAGCCGTAGACCAGGGAAAGCGCGTGCGGCGCCGCCAAGTCGAAGGTCCAAAGGCCATAGACCGCGTAGCCGTCGGGGAAGTGGGCGTGCAGCCACGTCATGCCTCGGCTGCCGGTTGGACCATGGTAGCCGCGGTCCCACCGCGGTCCCCAGCCGTGATTCATCATGCTGATGGAGTCCACGGCAATCGGGCCGTCGCGCAGCCGCATCGATCCCGTGAAGCGCCCGCTCTGCTCGAAATGCCCGACCAGCGGCGGCGCGGGACCACCGCGCGGATTGTCGCGTGGATCGTAGGGGGAGTAGGGCGCCATGAGCGCGTCGAAGCGAACGTCGAAGGCGACCCTCTCGCCATCATCAAAGCGCAGCCGCCAGCTCGAGTGGGGCGAGAGCGTCTCGAGCGACAGGCCGTTCGCCAGCTCGAAATTGCGCAGGGATGGCGGACACGGGACGTGAGGCCGGTAGTCCGCATAATCGGCCTGCCAGCCCTGCAAGGCGTCCCGGCCGATGATCGCGACCGATGTCTGGACGACGCCGAACTGAGGGCGGAACAGCAGATAGACCCGGGTGTTCAGGCCACGATCGGGATTGGAGAAGGTGGCGCTGAACACCTCCGCCCATTCCGGCTCGTCCGGCGCCGGCGCGTGGAAGTCTGCGTCCGCCTCCAGGATCATCCCGCCGCCCCCGGAGCGATCGTCAGGATGAGCTTTCCCGTGGAGGCGCGGCTTTCCAGGGCGCGCTGCGCGTCCGCCGCCCGCTCCAGGGGGTAGCGGCCACCTATGTCGACAAACAGCCGCTTCTGCTCGATCCAGGTGAAGAGATCATCCATCCGCGCTTGGAAGGCGGCGCGGGTGGCGATGTAGTCGGCGAGCCCGGGGCGAATGAACGACACCGATCCAGCCTGCAGCAGCGAGGTGGGCGAGATGCTGTCCACGGGGCCGCCTGACGTCCCGTACAGGACCATGGCGCCGCGCCTGCGGATCGAGGCCAGACTCCCTTGGATCGTCGGGGCGCCGACCCCGTCGAACGCGACGTCGACACCTTCGCGTCCCGTCAGGGCGCGGACCGCCGGCGCGAAGTCGCCGCCGGCATAGTCGATCACCTCGTCGGCGCCCGCGCGCCGGGCCGGGTCGAACTTAGCCGGGCTTGAGACCGTCCCGATCACCCGGGCGCCGCGGATCTTGAGGATCTGGGTGAGCAGCGAGCCCACGCCCCCCGCCGCCGCGTGGACGAGCGCTGTAGTGTTCGATGCGATCGGACAGATATCGTGCGCAAGGTAGTGGGCCGTCAGCCCTTGCGCGATGACGAAGCCGGCGTCGTCGCTGACCGCGTCCGGCAGGATCGCAGTCGTTGCGGCGGGCACGACGGCCATCTCGGCATAGCTGCCCATACCCCCGGACCAGGCCACACGGTCACCGATGGCGAACCCTGACACGTCAGGGGCGATCCCCCTGACCAGACCCACGCCCTCTCCCCCGGGGGTGAAGGGGAGGGGGATGGGATAGGCGCCGCGACGGAAGTAGATGTCGATAAAGTTGACGCCTGCGGCACGGACCTCCACAAGCAGGGTGCCAGGCGTAACCTCGGGCGTCGCGGAGTCGACCAACTCCAGGACCTCGGCCCCACCCGTCCGGGCGACCTTGATCGCGCGCATCAGTGCACCGCCACGATGTGCTGCACCGAGTGACGAGCCTCAGGACGAGACAAGTTCCGGCCGATGCAGCTCGTACTGGTCGGCGACGACGAGCTGGCCGAGCATCATGCCGATGGCGGTGGGTTGCATCTTGCAGCGCGTCTCGACCAGGATCGCCTTGTATCCGGCGGGCACCTCTTCGTCCGGCCCCTGATGCGGAAAGCCCTTGGGCGTATGGGTCAGCATCCCCGGCTCCGAAAGCGCACCCCAGCTCCCCTCACCGCCTAGATAAAAGACGAGTTCATCGTAGTCCGCGTTATAGTGGACGTCGGGACGGTCCGTCTTGCGCGAGCTGAGATTGAAGACGAGGTTGCAAGTCGTCTGATCATGCAGCAGGGCGTCAGGCAACAGCATGCCGGCCCCTCCGATCAGCTGAACGTGGCCAACCTCGTTCATGTTGATCTTGTAGAGGGGTTGCGGGCCGGCCAGGTGGCGTCCAAGCAGGGGATCTCGATCATAGAAGAGCGAGGTCCGCTCGCCGCCGTGGCGCAGGATCACTTCGTGGCGGCCGAAGGCGGGCGGCGCCTCCGGCCACGCTACGGGATGGTGGACCCGCTGCAGCGGGCCGTTACCCGGCGTCATCGCCAGCGACCAGGGCGTCTCGGAGGCGGCGATCAGCGACTTGTAGTCGCCCTGCACGTCGGCGATCCGATAGCTGATCGCCCGCGGTATCAATACAAGATCGCCGGCGGCCACATTCATCAGCCCGAGTTCTGTCTGAAGGGACGCGGCGCCGGAATAGATGACGTGAAGCTCATCGGCAAACACGTTGCGGAGCGCGAAAGGCATCGACCCTCGCAGGTTGAACGCTTCCATGCTCAGGCGCGCTGTGCCCGCCTCCTCCAGCACCGCGATCGGCATCGGCCGTTGATCGTCGAAGGAGTCGGACACCGCATTCAGGTCGAAGCGCCTCGGCGCATACGCACCCTCAGCAGACTTGTACTCCACCGGGTAGGTAGGCTTCTGGACGATCGTGAACGGCCCGACGAAGCCGTTGCGCGTATAGACGATGGGCGGGAGGACGGGTTCGGACATGGCGCCTGCCTTTGACTTTAGCCGAGTCGATCAAGCGATCAGGATGACGCCGGGCTTTCCGAGGAGCGCGCGGCCGTAATGCTCCTTGCTCAGCTCCGTCGCGACGCTGGCGTGCCGCCGCATGACCTCGAAGTCGCGGGACATGCGCTGGACCGGGTTCTTTTCGGAGAAGCTCGAGGCCCCGTTGATGTTGATCAAGAGCTCCATCGCCCGCGCGACGTGGAGCGCGATGGCGGCCGTATCCATCCGCACGCGCGCCCGCTCAACCGGCCCGGGCATGGCGCTCGCCGCGGCATGCCGATCGGCGTCAGCCGTCAGCCGCTCCGCGAACATGGCGGCCGAGTCGATGAGGCTCGCCGCTTCGCCGAGCTGGATCTGGACCGTGGGCGCGTCTGAGGCCTTGTCGTAGACGGTCGTATAGATCGCCCGCTTGCCGATGGTGGCCAGCGTCAGGTCAAGCATGGCGCGGCCCAGACCCAGCATCGGACCCGCCGCCAACGTGCACATGACCATCGAGAAGGGCGTGTCGAAGCTCGCCTCGCCTGGATAACGATCCCGCAGTGACCCCGACATGACAGGATCGAGCTCCAAGCTGTGGGCGGCCGGGACGAAGACATCGGCGGCGACAAGGGTGTGACTGCCCGTGCCCTTCAGGCCGGAGACCTGCCAGGTGTCCTCGATCGTCAGGCTGGACATCGGAACGAGCGCGACGCGCGCGCTTTCCGGACCCTCTACGCCCGGCTCGGCATAGCCCAGCAAGGCCCATCCGGCGTGAAGCGAACCCGAGCCGTAGGGCCACTTGCCACTCAGCCGTACGCCTCCGTCGGCCCGTTCGGCGCGGCCCAGGGCCTGGAAAACGCCGCAGACGGTGGCCGTGGCGTCCTGCCCCCATAGCTGATCCAGCACTGGCCTTGGATACATGGCGGTCAGCCATGCGCAGTGGTTCGCAACCGAGGCCACCCAGGCGCTCGATGCGCATGCGCCCGCAAGCTCGGCGACCACGTCTGTGAAGGTCGCCATGCTGGCGGCGGCGCCGCCGTACCGACGCGGCTGGAGGAGGCGGAACAGGCCCGCCTTTCGCATGGCGACGACGTTCTCTTCCACGACGCGCCGGCCGCGCTCGGTTTCGGCGGCGTTCGCCGCCAGCAAGGGTGCGAGTCGCCGCGCTGCGACGACCGGATCCTCGGAGCCGGTCCGTACGTCATCGATCAGTTGTGCGACCGCCATCTGTTCCGTCCCTCACCTATCGATATCGCTTGTCGTCAGGCGCCGCCGCCAAGGCGAGAACCCCACCCAGGCGCTTATACCGTGACACTGTTGTCTAACGTATCATGTCTAACGCATCATCGCCGTGGTCGCAAGGCTCAATACGTGAGCCGGTCGTCGGCTCGGTGAGCGCGAACTGCGGGATTAAGCGATACGTCGCTAAGCTGGGGTCAGCTGCGCAGCACACGCGAGCGTGGGGGCTGCTCAAGCCAGTAAGTACGCCCCTGTTCGGCTGTGAGCAGAGGCAGGCTACGCCAGAGGCTTCTGAAGCCCAGGCGCTCCTGCCGATCGCTACGTCTTTTGAGAGGCGTCCATAGCGCCGTTAAGGCCACGCCACCAAGCCGGCCGATCGGCGGCGTTCCTCTCCAAGAAGCCGATCGAGGCCTTCGTCGCTTCGGCTGCATCCTTGCTGCGCGCTCCCAGCGCCAGCAGTATGTGGACGGAAACCTCGTCGATGTAGTCGGGTCCGGCATCTCCACTGATCAGCCGGCGAATGGCCGCTGAAATGGCGCCCAGCGTGACGTCGATGACCGTCTCCAGGCGCTCAAAGCTGTATTCACCCGCCGCCCGACCTTCGAGATACTCTCGGGAAGCATGGGTTTCGATAAAGCTGTCATTGCCCGTATAAACCATCCGACTGACGAACGCGCCCCAGTTCGGATCTATCAACGCTCGTCCCAGGGTCAGGCGCAAACCGACCGCCGTCCGGTAGATCGGCCGTTCAACGTTGGCCACCATGGCCGCGCCCTCTCGGGTGATCTCATCGGCCAGGCGCGTGCCCGCCAAGGCGATCAGGTCATCCAGGGACTCGAAATACTTATAGAAGGTGCCGCGTGAGACGTCCGCGGCCCTGATCACGTCATCTATGACGATCGGGAGATGCTTCTTCTCCGCACAGACCTGCATCGTCGCCTCGATCAGGCGCTCCACCATGCGAGCACGCCGTTCCCGGCCAACCCTGACGCGCGCATCCTCACGCACCGCCGATGACGCCCTGGCCGGTTTGCCGTTGGCCGCTGCCGTGTTGGTCATTTCAGCGTTACAGCGGGTTCGTCGCGAGCCCAAGGGGATCGGCAACATGGTGCGGGCGGCGCGTCCGGTCAATGACGGCGAGCCTTCACCTCGGCTAACCCGCGTAAGGCCCGCCTCGGGCGGCTTTACATATCTTGTTCGCCGACCACGGAGTTGCGCAGGGTCCCGATGCCTGAAACCTTGACCTCGACCACATCACCCGCCTTCATCCACAAAGGCGGGGTCCTAGACGCGCCGACGCCGGCCGGTGTGCCTGTTGCTATGACGTCGCCGGGCGACAGGGGCGTCCAGCGCGAAATGTAGGAAATCGCAGTCGGGATGTCATAGATCAGGCAGTCCGCGCTCCCCGATTGGACGACCTGGCCGTTGAGGCGGGTTTCCAAGCGCATCTCGCCAGGATCGGTGATCTCGTCCTGGGTCACGATCCAAGGGCCGAGCGCTCCCGTTCGCCAGAAGTTCTTGCCGGCCGACAGGGAATGCTTCTGATAGTCGCGGACGCTTCCATCAAGCATGATCGTGTAGCCGAAGACATGCTCCAGCGCCTCCTCCAAGCTGATGTGCCGACCGGCCTTGCCGATCACGACGGCGATCTCGCCTTCGTAATCGTATTGCTGTGAGACATAGGGACAGATGACCGCGGCGCCGTCACCGACAAGGCTGTCACTGAACCTGGTGAACAGGCCGGGCTCGGCCGGCATGTCGGAGCCCACCTCGTCGACGTGGCTGCGATAGTTCATCCCGAGGCAGATCAACTTGGAGGTAGGCGCGCAGGGCGCCTTCATCTCTATATCGGCAAGCGCGACCCGTTCCTTCAAGGCGTCAACGCGCCGTCTGATCGCCGACGGTGACAAGCGCTGCACCTCGATCAATGTCGAACCTGCGGGGTCTATGCTCCAAGGCGCAATGAGATGCGCGACGTCGCCGTCGACGACGCCAGGCGCGCAAGCTCCGTCTCGACAAAGCCAGCCTATTCTCACTTTGATGTCCTTTGTTGTAGAAGACTGCGGATGAAACACAAAGTCTGCCGGAATGAGTGGCCGGACCGCGATCCATGCGGCGGCTATGGACTTGGCTCTTCAATGCAAATGGGCGGCGTCCACCCTTCGGCCGCCGGTTGCTCCTGTGTTCAAAGTAGGGTGAAGCCGCCGTCGACCACCAGCTCTGCGCCAGTCATGAAGGATGCAGCTTCGCTGCAGAGGAAGACGACCGCTCCCGCGACGTCTCGCGCTTCGGCGATACGCCCGAGCGGGTGCGCCTTGACGAGGTAGCCGAGGCGTTCCTCCGCACTGCCTGCGCCGGCGGCCGCGGTCGCCCGCACCGCATCGGCGAGCAGTTCGGTGTTGACAGGCCCTGGAAAGACGGTGTTGACGCGGATGCCCCACTTGGCGAACTCGACGGCCATGCCCTTGCTCATCGCCCGGATCGCGCCTTTGCTGGCCGAATAGGAGACGTGATTAGGTCCCGCCAGCAGCCCGAAGATCGAGGAGATGTTCACGATCGAAGGATGGCTGGACTGGACTTCCGCCGCCTTCCTGAGCAGTGGCAGGGCGGCTTGGCACCCCAGGAAAACGCTCTCGGTGTTGGTCGCCAGACTCTGCCGGAAGTCGGCGACCGGCACGGTCTCAAACGAAGCCGGCTTCATGAAGCCGGCATTGTTGATCATGGCGTCCAACCGGCCCCAGCGGTCGGAGACGTGCTGCATCGCGGTGTCCCAGTCGGCCTCGACGGTCACGTCCAGCGGCAGGGCGATCGCGTCTCCACCCGCGTCGGCGAGGAGTTCGGCGGTCTCTTGCGCACCGGAGAGGTTGCGATCGGAGACGACCACCGCCGATCCCTGGCCGGCGAGGGCGACACAGATGGCCCGCCCGATCCCCTGGGCGCCGCCGGACACGAGCGAGACATGACCGCCGAGATCGAAGAGGGCGCGCTTGTCCATGTCTATGACCTTTCATCGACCTGCCCGGATGCCGATCTCGTCAAGGCGAGATAGCGCGTCCGCAGATCTTGCTTGCGCAGCTTGCCCGAGGCGTCACGATCCAGGGTCGGGACCGTCACGAAGTTGCGGGGAATCTTGAAGCCGGCGATCTGGCCCCGGAGGTCTCGCCGGAGCGCCGCGCCTTCCAGGCCACGGCCGACGACGAACGCGACCACGGCTTCGCCGAACTCCTCGTCCGGGGCGCCGATCACCGCACAATCCTCGACACCCGGGAGCGCGAGCAGGGCGGCTTCGACCTCTGCCGGGTATATGTTGACGCCGCCCGAGACGATCATGTCGCGGAGGCGGTCGCGGAGATAGAGGTAGCCGTCCGCGTCCAGATATCCGACGTCGCCGAGCGACACGAGATCGTCGAGCCCAACGCTGCGCCGCTTATCCGGATCATTGTGGTAGGTGAAATCGGGATAGGGATCGAGGCGGCCGAAGATTTCACCGGCCTCGCCGGATGGCGCATCGCCGCCGCTCGGATCGACGATCCTGATCCGCGCGCCCTCGACGGGCTTGCCGCATGTCCCGGGATGCGCGAGCCATTCGGCGCTGGTGCACAGCGTCAAGGGCCCCGTCTCGGTGCCGCCATAGTATTCCGCGATGACGGGACCCCACCAGTCGATCATTGCGCGCTTGACGTCCTGCGGGCAGGGGCCGCCGGCGTGGATCGCCCAGCGCAGGGACGAGAGGTCGTAGCGGCTGCGGACGGCCTGAGGCAGGCGCAGCAGCCGGATGAACATGATCGGCGCGAGGCCGATCGAGGTGATGCGCTCGCGCTCCATGATCCCCAGCAGCTCCTCTGCGTCGAACCGGGCCATGATCTCGAGGTGCGCTGCGTGCAACGCGGCATGGGTCGCGAGCTGAGTGGGGAAGGCATGATAGAGAGGCCCCGGGATCAGCACGCGATCCTCCGCCGAGCTGCGGTAGAGCTTTGCCCGGACCTGCTGCATCGCCCGCTGCTGACCCGCGGTGGGCGGTAGCCGCCTGACGCCCTTGGGCCGGCCGGTGGTGCCGGAGGTGTAGACTATGCTGCCGGGGCTGGCCTGGGGCTCGCCTCGGTAGGGGGCCGCCGCATCGCGCCAGGGCGCGTAGGTCAAAGCTTCCGGCATCGCGGGCGTCGGCTCGCCGTGGACTGCGATGACGTGCGCGCGCTCCGTCCAGCCGGACGGCAGCGCGCTCACGAGTTCGGCGTCGACCAGGATGACGCGAGGCGTACAATCCTCAAGGAGCACCGCGATCTCTGCGGTCGTGAAATGCCAGTTGATCGGCACGGCGAAGCCGCCGACCCGCCCGACCGCCAAGGTGATCTCGACAAAGGCGACGCTGTTGCGCATGAGCAGGGCGACGCAATCGCCCGGCCCGATCCCAAGCGTCCTGAACCCGCCGGCCGACGCCGCGACATTGGCCAGCAGGGTCGTGCGATCGACACCGATCCCGGCGCAGCAAATGCGTGGCGCGGTCATGCGGGCCCTTCGGTCATGGCGCCGCGCGGCCGTCGGCGGGGACGGCGCGCGGGGCGAGCCCCATCGTGACCTCGACCTGGCGGCCCAAGGCGACCAACCGTGGCGCCAGTCGCTCGCGCAGTTCCTGTTCAGGCAGGGCGTAGGCGGGGCCGCCGAGGTTCAGCACGTAGAGGGGCTGTCCCTGCGGCGCGGCGATCGGCACGGCTATGCCGTGGATGTCCTTCTGCCATTCACCCAGGCTGGAGCAGTATCCATCCCGCTCCAGCGCCTCGACCGCGGCGTGGACGCCCCCCCGGATCGAGGGCCAGTCCGCATCGTAGCGCGACTGGAGCTCGGCCAGCAGCTGCTCGCGCTCGCCGGGTGGAACGCTGGCGATATAGGCCCGTCCCATGGCCGTCGTGGCCATCGGAATACGCGACCCCGGGAAAAGCCGGAGCGAGATCAGCGCATCGCCCTCGCAGGCGTCGGTGTAGACCATCTGGAGCCCGGCGCGCGTGCCCAGGCCGACGTTGTACCGGCCGCCGGCCGCCAGTCTCCGCATCAGCGGCAGGGCGGTCGTTCGCACATTGGTCATGGCGAGCGCGACCGCGCCGAGCGCTATGGCGCCCACGCCCAGCCGATACTCCCGACGCGCCTTGTCGAACGTGAGGTAGGTGTTGCGCGCGAGCGTGTAGGTGAGCCGTGAGACCGTGGACTTGGTCATGCCGGTCCGCTCGGCGAGTTCCGCATTGCCGAGACTGACGTCGTCGCGACGAAACGCGTCGAGCAGCATGAGGCCCCGCGCGAGCGCGGCGACGGCCTGGGTATCCTCCGTCTCGCCAAGATCGTCCAACAGATCGACGTCCTTGGATTGGCGCAGCTTGGCCCGCTCGACTGTCTTGTGCGCTATCTTCATGCCGCTCGCCCCCGTTTCAAATGAACGGGCATAGCCAAGCGGACGAGAGGCGGGAACACACCACGAGCCAAGAGCCACGCCATCGGAGCGGCTAGCCGACGATGACCTGAAGGTTGGTGTATTCGTGCAGTCCCTCCTCGGCGTTCTCCACGCCGACGCCGGATTGCTTGTGCCCCCCGAACGGGAGCGCCGGCGTGATCCCGAGAATGGAGTTGATCCAGACGGTCCCGGCTTCCAGCCTGCGTCCGACCGCGGCCGCCTGCTCCGGATCGGCGCTCCAAACCGAGCTGGCCAGGCCGTACTCGCTGGCGTTGGCGCGGGCGACGACGTCGTCGATGTCCGAAAAGCGAAGCAGCGGCAGGAGCGGCCCGAACGGCTCTTGTTGGACCACCGGCGCGTCGTCCGGCGGATTGTCGATGATGGTCGGCGCGATGAAGTAGCCGGGGCCGCACATCTCGCCCGGTTCCGTCAGGAAGCTCAGCCCGCTGGCCCTCGCCTCCGCGATCATGTCTTTCACCCGCTCGAATTGCAGGTGGTTCTGGACCGGGCCGATCTGCGTGCCTTCCGTATCGCCCGCGCCTGGCGGGTTGGCGCGCGCGAGTTCGGCCAGCTTCGCCGAGAAGCGGTCATAGATCGCCTCGTGGACATAGACCCGCTTGGCTGCGACGCAGATCTGGCCGGCATTGCGGAACGCGCCCCAGAAGATCCGCGTCGCCACCGCATCGACATCAACGTCGGGCATGACGATGGCGGGATCGTTGCCGCCCAGTTCGAGCGTCAGGCGCTTCAGCGTGGTGGCGGCGGCGCGCATCACCGCCTTGCCGGTCGCCGTGGATCCGGTGAAGGCGATCTTGTTGATGTCCGGGTGAGCGGACAGCCAGGGACCCAGTTCGTCGCCTCCCGAGATCGTGTTGAGGACACCCGGCGGCAGGAGGACCCCCAGGATTTCGCCCAGCTTGAGCGTGGTCAGCGGCGTGAACGGGGAGGGCTTCAGCACCACGGTGTTGCCGGCCAGCAGCGCCGGCGCAAGTTTCCAGACAGCCAGCGATATCGGGAAGTTCCAAGGCGCAATGGCCGCTACGACGCCGATTGGAACGCGGCGGACCTCGGCTTTGCGGCCGCCCGGCTCCTGTCGCCGCTCCACCGGAAGGTCGAGCTCAGCGAAGTCGGAGAACCACCGCGCCGCATTGTCGATCTCCATCCGGGCGTCCGCGAGCGGCTTGCCCTGCTCAGCCGTGAGCAGGGCGGCAAGCGGCTCGCGCAGTTCGGTGATCCGACCTGCTGCAGAGCGAAGCAGCGCCGCTCTCTCCGACAGCGGCGTCGCGGCCCAGCCGCGAAAGGCCCGGCGCGCCGCGGCGACGGCGGCGTCGAGCTGGGCTCGCGAACAGTCCGGCGCCTGGGCGATCACCTGCTCTGTTGCGGGATTGACGACCGGGAAGCTCGTCGCAGCCTCTTCGTCGTGTCCGTCGATGGTCAGCCGGAAGGTCTCGAAATCGGTGGCGTTGTTGATCATGGGGTCTAAGCCTCGGCCGCCAGGATGGTGACGACGCAGGCGGCCTCCTCCAGCCCGTGGAAGCCGCCGCCGTTCTCGGCTAAGGCGATCCGCGCGCCCTCGACCTGCCGCTCGCCCGCTTCTCCACGCAACTGCGTCACCAGCTCGAAAAGCTGGATCGCTCCGGTGGCCCCGATCGGATGCCCCTTCGAAAGGAGGCCGCCCGACACGTTGATGGGCAGCCGGCTGCCCAGCGCCGTGGCGCCGCTCTCGACCAGCGCGCCTCCCTCGCCGTAGTCGCAGAACCCGACGTTCTCGCTGTGCAGGATCTCGGCGATCGCGGACGCATCATGCAGCTCGGCGACCGAGACGTCGGAAGGCGCGACGCCGGCCGCGGCGTAGGCCCTGTCAGCCGCCAAGCGCGTGAGATGGCGATCGTACTGTTCCGCCGTGCGGTTCGAGCTGCTGCTCGCCCCAATCCCGCGGACGTGAACCGCACGCCGCCCAAAGCGCCTTTGCGCCTCGGCGCGCGACATCAGGACGATGGCGCAGGCCCCGTCGCTCATCGGCGCGCACATCGCCCGGGTGATCGGCCAGACGATCAAGCGATCGGCCATCACCGCCTCCACCGTCATCGGGAAACGGTACTGGGCGTAGGGGTTGAGCTGCGAATGGTTGTGGTTCTTGGCGGCTATGGCCGCGATCTGGCGCGGCGTGGTGCCGAACGTCTTCATGTGGAAGCGGGCCTGGGCGGCGTAGATATCCATGAACACAGACCGTTCCGCAGACTCCACGACGCCCTCCGGAACGGCCACATCGGCGCCGGTGGCGAGAAGGTCAGCCAGGTGCCGGTCGGCGAGCTCGCGATCCCAGCTGCCCTTGAAGGCCTCGAACATCGCTTCACGCTTCTCAGGGTAGTTCATCTTCTCCGCGCCGACGACGAGCACGGTCTCGAACAGGCCGGCCTCCACTGCGGCGAAGGCCTGCAGCACGCCCGAACTCGAGCTGGCGCAGGCGTTGTCGGTGTTGAAGATCGGAATGCCTTCGAAGCCATAGGCGCGCAGCGACGCCTGGCCGCGGACCCCGTGCTGCCCCTCCAGCGCACCTTGCCGTGTGTTGCAGAACCAAGCCGCATCTATCTCCCCGATAGCCAAGCTGGCGTCCTGCAGGGCAGCGTCGATCGCCTCAGCCGCGAGACTGCGGACGGAGCGGTCCAGATGCTTGCCTAACGGCGTCATCCCGACCCCGACGATGCTGGTCCGGCTCATGCCCCTTACTTAGCAGCTCGACCGTAGGTGAAAAGCCGAAATCGGTTTTCGCCCCCTCCAAACGAGGGATTGATCAAAGCCGAGCACCGGGATACGGCGGTAGTGAAGAGGCTGTCGTCAAGCTCGTCGCAAGCTCGCCTCCGCGCCGTGAGTGTTACGAAATGGATTTTCGCCTTCGAGACAAGGCCGCTCTGATCACCGGCTCCGCCGGTGGCATCGGAGCCGCCATCGCCGAGACCTTGGGGAAGGAAGGCGTGCGCGTCACCATAGCCGATATCCATCTGGAGAAGGCGCAGGCCACCGCAGACAGGCTCGCCGGGTCCGGGATTTCCGCGGTTGCGGTCCCCATCGACGTGGCCCGAGCAGACTCGGTGGCCCAAGCGGTGGCCCAGTCCGCCACGGTGCACGGGCCCCCCGACATCCTGGTGAACAATGCCGGGTTCACCCGCGACAATCGCATCGACCGCATGTCCGAGGCGGACTGGGACGCCGTCGTGGACGTGGTGCTCAAAGGCGCCTTCCTCTGCACCAAGGCGGTGCTCCCAGGCATGATCGAGAAGCGCTCAGGGCGCATCATCAACATCGCCTCGCGGGCCTACCTGGGTAATCCTGGCCAGGCCAACTACTCGTCCGCCAAGGCCGGGCTGCTCGGACTGACGCGTTCGATGGCGCTGGAGAACGGCCGTCACAACATCACGGTGAACGCGGTGGCGCCTGGCATCATCGATACGGAAGCCGTGCGCAGCCTGCGCCACTTCGACAAGATTAGGGCGAACGCCGAAGCCAGCCTGCCGCTGCCGCGGCTCGGCACGGTGGAGGATGTGGCGGCGGCGGTCGCCTTCCTAGCCTCCGAGCCGGCGGGCTACATCACCGGCGACGTTCTGCACGTGTGCGGGGGCCGCTACGGATGACCGCCGACCAGCCCGCACGCACGGGCGGCGACACGCTGGTGCAGACCCTGGTCGGCGGCGGGGTGGATGTCTGCTTCGCCAATCCGGGCACCTCGGAGATGCACTTCACCGCGGCTCTGGACCGGGAACCCCGGATGCGGTGCATCCTCGGCCTGTTTGAAGGGGTGGTGTCGGGTGCGGCGGACGGATTCTTCCGGATGGCGCGACGGCCGGCGGCGACGCTGCTCCACCTGGGTCCAGGCTTCGGCAACGCGATCGCCAATCTGCACAACGCCGGGAAGGGCCGCGCCGGCATCGTCAACATCGTCGGCGAGCACGCCACCCATCATCGCGGGTACGCTTCGCCGCTCGCCTCAGACATCGAGGCCATCGTCGGTTCAGTGTCGGACCACGTGCTGCTGCCGGAAACCCCGGCTGCGCTGGCCCGGGATGCGGCCAGGGCCGTCGCGCTCGCATCCGAGCGAGGGGGGAGCATCGCGTCCCTGATCCTGCCCGCGGATCTCTCGTGGCTGCCCGGTGAGGCGCCTCTCGCCGCGCCGCATACGCTCGCCGCCGCCGCCGCGGTCGACCTCCGGGCCGTCGAGGCCGCCGCGGCCGCGCTGCGGCGCGGCGCGGCGACGATGCTGTTCCTCGGGGGCGACGCCCTGCGCGGCCGTCCGCTGGACCTGGCGGGGCGGATCGCGGCGCGCACTGGCTGCCGCCTCCTGTCGGAAGGGTATAACCAGCGCCATGAGCGCGGCGCCGGGCGCGTCCGGGTGGATCGCCTGCCGACGACCCCGGTCTCGGCGGCGGTGGCCCGCCTCGCCGATGTCGAGACGCTCATTCTGGCAGGCGCGGCCGACCCCATCGCCTTCTTCGCCTACCCTGATACGCCGAGCCGGATCGCGCCGCCGCATTGCGCGGTCATCTCGCTGGTGGAGGCCGGCGCGCCGAGCGAGGCCGCTCTGCAGGCCCTCTGCGACGCGGTGGGCGCGAACACGGCCATGCCTGCGTTCGTGCAGCCCCAATCCGCGCCGGCGCTCGCCGACGGTCCCCTGACCCCGGAGACGATCGGTCAGACGATCGCAGCCCTGTTGCCTGAGCAGGCGATCGTCGTCGACGAGTCCGTCACCACCGGCCGCGGCTTCGCCGCCCCCACCGCAACCGCCGCGCCGCACGACTGGCTCAGCCTGATGGGAGGAGCGATCGGCTTCGCCCTGCCTTGCGCCATCGGCGCCGCCGTGGCGGCGCCCGATCGCAAGGTGATCGCCTTGGAGGGCGACGGCAGCGGCATGTACACCGTCCAGGCGCTCTGGACGATGGCGCGCGAGCAACTCGATATCACAGTCATCATCTTCGCCAACAGACGCTACGCGATCCTGGAGAATGAGTTTCGGGCCACCGGTTCGGGAACACCGGGCCCGCGTGCGCGCGGCATGCTCGATATCGGCCATCCGGACCTGGACTGGGTGATGCTGGCCCGGGCGCAGGGGGTGGAGGCCAGCCGCGCCCTGGACGTCGGGCAACTCGCGCGCGAGCTGCAGCGGGCCATCGCGAGCCCCGGGCCCTATCTGGTCCAGGTCGACCTTTAGGCGCGGCGATGCCGATCGATCCCCAACATCTTCTCAGCCTTCCATCCCGCGTCACCCGCCATCGCTACGCCGAGCGCGACTGCATGCTCTACGCCCTAGGTGTCGGAGCCGGTCGAAGGTCGGACGCCCGTGATCTGCGCTTCGTCTATGAAGACGGCCTGCAAGCATTGCCGACGATGGCGGTGGTGCTCGGCTATCCCGGCTTCTGGCAAAAGGAGCCCCAGTACGGGATCGACTGGCGGCGTGTCCTGCACGCCGAGCAGTCCTGCACCTTCCATGCACCCCTCCCGGTAAGCGACGAGGTCATAAGCGAGATGTCGATCGACGCCATCGTCGACAAGGGCGCGGGCAGGGGCTGTCTGCTGCGGGCCACGCGTCGGATAAGACGCGCCTCAAACGACGCCCTGCTGGCGACCGTCCGGCAGATGTCCTTCCTGCGCGGCGACGGCGGCTGCGGGTCTTTCGGTGAAGCCTTGATGGCGCCTCACCGCCTGCCCGAACGTCCGGCCGACGAGGTCCTCACCGAGGAGGTCCGCCCTGAACAGGCCTTGGTCTACCGGCTGTCGGGCGACTACAATCCTCTACACGCCGATCCCGCCGTCGCGGCTGTGGCGAACTTCCCCGCGCCGATCCTTCACGGATTGTGCACCTACGCCATCGCCGGACGCGCCGTGCTCGCCTGGGCCTGTGAGAACGACCCGATGGCGATGCGCGGACTCCACTGCCGGTTCACCGCTCCGGTCCTTCCAGGCGACGTCCTGCAGGTCGACCTCTGGCGGGACGCGGAGGATGCGGTCGCCTTTCGCGTCCGCGTCCCGCAGCGGGATCGGGTCGTCCTCGATGGTGGTCGCGCTGACATCCTCGGTCGCTCCGCTGTCTCTTAGCTCCGGCTGAAGGCTTCGATGCCTTCGCCATCAGGGATTGCACGGCACGAATGAGGGTTGGGTTCGACCTCGTCAGCTGGCTTGAGGCGGATGCGGCGGCCGACTTGAGGGCGCGCATGCATCGGCGCGCCTACGCGCCGGGAGAAAGCGTCTATACCCAGGGCGAGCCCGGCCACGCCATGTTTCGCGTGGCCAGGGGCTTCGTTCAGCTCTCCGTCCAGCATCCGGACGGCCGCCAGGCCATCTTCCTGCTGTTCGGCCCCGGCGATGTCTTCGGGGCCAGCAGCCTCGTCGACGACGAGCCGCGGCCCCATACCGCTGAGGCGCTCACGCCCCTCGAGCTGGACGTGCTCTGCCGCCCGGCGTTCCAGGCGCTCCGTTCCGCTCATCCGAGCTTTGATCTCGCCCTGATGCGGCTGCTCGCCCGTCAGATGCGGGTGGCGAGTACGTACCTGGTCGTCACCCACCTCAGCAGCCTCACGGCTCGCGTCGCGAAGCGCGTCATGGAGCTGGCCGCCATGACGAGCGAGTCCGAAGCCGCAGCTAGCACCTTTCCCCTGAATGTCCGGCAGGCCGAGCTGGCCGACATGGTCGGGGCGTCCCGTCAGAGCGTGAACAAGGTCCTCCAGAAGCTCCAGGAAGACGGTCTGCTGGTGCTGGAGCCTCGCCGCATCTCCGTGCGTGACATGATCGGCTTGGCGCGCATCGCCGGTGCGTAGCGGCCGTGTCGCCGATTTGACAGACACGACCGGCCGACTGGGGCCAGACTAGTCCGCTCTTGAGGGCGGCGACCGCGCGAAAGGTACTGCGAGGTCGGCCTCAACCTCACACAGCCTGGTGCAAGCTCGGCGGAGGACTCTTGCGATGATCGACGCTGCGCTGGATGACGCGCTCGCCAACCCCGGCACCTATGCCGACGATGGCGCCTACCATGCGATCCTGACCCGCCTGAGAATCGAGGATCCCGTCCACTGGACCGAGCCAAGCGGTTACCGGCCATTCTGGACTGTGACCCGGCACGCAGACGTGATGGAGATCGAAAAGCAGTCCGACCTCTTCACCAATGCGCCGAGGACGGCTCTGCGCTCGACGGCTCAGGAGGACGCGATCCGTCGCTTTTCCGGCTCAGCCCAGCCGATCCGCTCGCTGATCCAGATGGATGCCGCCGAACATCGGCTGTTCCGTGGCCTGACCCAGGCCTGGTTCATGCCCAAGCAGTTGAAGGCGCTCGAGGCTTCGATCACCGCCCTGGCGGGGGAATTCGTCGAGCAGCTGAGGCGGCACGGCGGCGAATGCGATTTCATGAGCGATGTCGCCGTCTGGTACCCGCTCAGGGTTATCATGCTGATCCTCGGTGTGCCCGAGGAAGACGCTGGACTCATGCTCAGGCTGACCCAGCAGCATTTCGCCAACACCGACCCGTCCGTCCGCGCGGCCGGCGAAGTTGAGGCGGGCGCCGCGGTGAAGGAGCTTTTCGCCTACTTCAACGCCCTGACCGCCGAGCGCCGCAAGAACCCCAAAAACGACGCCATCTCCCTGCTCGCCGACGCGAAGGTCGACGGCGAGCCGATCGCCGACTTCGACCGGAACTCTTACTTCTTCCTCCTGGCGGTCGCCGGGCATGACACGACCAGCTCGTCCATCGGCGGCACGCTGCACGCTTTGATCGAGCACCCCGACCAGCGGGCAGTGCTCGGCGAAAATCCTGCAGCGTTGCCGAAGGCCATCGACGAGGGCGTCCGGTGGACCTCACCCGTCCGTCATTTCTTCCGAACAGCGCAGGAGGACTATGTCTTGCGGGGCGTGGAGGTCAGGCGCGGAGACTCCCTCATGCTGAGCTACCCATCAGCCAATCGCGACGAGGAAGTCTTCAAGGATCCTTTCGATTTCAGGATAGACCGGGAAAGAAACCCCTATCTGTCCTTCGGTTATGGCCCCCATCTATGCCTGGGGCAGCACATGGCCAAGTTAGAGATGCGAGCCTTGTTCAGCAGGATGCTCCCGGCGATCTCCAGCTTGGAGCTGAGCGGCCAGCCATGCTGGCTTCAGTCCAACTTCGTAGGCGGCTTGAAGTCCTTGCCGATCCGCTACAGCTTGGTCAACTAAAGCGCTCTGACCTCAATCGAGCCTTTCCTCTCGTGAGATGCTCATCCTAGCCTGGATCATGCCGTAAGATCGGGGAGCTCAATGCCTGCCCACGCGAAGCCCGACCTGTAAAGGTCGTTAAGCTCATCAGGCTGGTCTGCACCGTAGAGATCGTCAGGAACCCCTATCCCGCGTGTATCGAGGTAGTATCCGAGCGCGCGGTAGCTCGTCCGGTATCGCAACCACGCTGCAGGGTCTAACTGAATGACGTCTCCTGCTAGAGAGGGCTTGATCTCATCCCTTTCATAGATTGCGTCCATGCGTAGGATTCCCCATCGCGCGGCCCGTCTTTCGGCCCGGTAGAGTAGCCGAAGGGAACTTGTCAGATCAGCGTCCTGGGCGCCTACGCGAATGCGCATCTGGATCACGGCGGGCGCCTCGATCACCGCCCGATCAGACTGGAGATGAATACTGGGCAGGCTCAGCCGATGAGAGGCCCCACCGCCGCCTTCCGCAGCCATCCTTCTCGATCCTTCGACGAACTCCTCCGCCGTGCCGTCGATCCAACTCAGGCGCACGGTCGCCTCGGGCCAGAAGGCGCCTTGCATCTGTCGCCACCAAGCGCGATCCCGACCTTGCCGCTCTCGCATGATCAGTTGGGTGATCTCATCATAGTCGCCCATGTTGCTTCCCTTACAAACGCCGGGCGCCTTCGCCGCCTTGGCCTCTTCCTGGACGCTCGCCGCCGCACAATCACGGCTTTGCGGCTGCTGACGGCCTGAAGCGCCGTCCCGGCGATCGGCCATCCCAGAGCGCCTCGGACCAGAGGCGCCTGCTCGCAAGGCGCGCGCGTCACAGGCGGAGGCGGCTTAACGCACTTGCACATAGTCGTGCAAACAGTTATGTCACTTTGGTGGTTCAAGCCACCAAATGAGAAGGAGGGCGACGCACGGGCGAATCGCCCTCAGCAGGGAGCAGGCTAAATGTCGTAAAGCCTTGGGCTAAAGTTGAAGACCGAAACTTACCTATAGAGCGTCATAAAGCCTGTACTGGGTGGCGGTCCTATCTGCGTTTGCACGCGTTAAGAAACAAAAAAACAAATTCATAGGGGGATTTATGAACACGTTGAAGTTATCTCTAATTGCGGGCGTTGCAGCTCTCTGCCTTGCGGCAGAAGCCCAGGCTCAGCCGGGTGCTGTGCCCACGGACCACGCGGCTGTTCCGCCGCAGGGCCAAACCCCCGATAACCCGACAGCGCCAGGGACAGCGGCCGGAGCGCCAACGGCGACACCTGTCCAAGCGACGGGCGGCGCCCAGCTCCAGGAAGTGGTGGTGACGGCGAACCGCCGATCTGAAAATCTTCAGAATGTACCTATCACGGTCAACGCCGTCTCGGGCGCCGCGCTCGCGAACGCCGGCGTCACCAACCTGCAAGACCTGGCTGTGGTCGTGCCCGGCCTCAACGTCAATAACGACAGCGGCTATCTGAACACCCACCTGCGCGGTGTCGGAAGTACGACACCTGGACCAGGTATCGAGTCGCCCGTCGCCGTCTATGTGGACGGCGTATACTACGCCAACACTCAGGGGGTGAACCTCGACTTCGTCGACGTCAATCAGGTCGAAGTCCTTAAGGGTCCGCAGGGAACCCTCTTTGGCCGCAACGCCACCGGTGGGTTGATCCAGGTCACGACCAAGGATCCGAGCCAGACGCCGGCCCTCGACGTCGATCTTGGCTACGGAAATTACAACACCAGCAGAGGCGACCTCTACGCCGCAGGCGGGATTGCGCCTAACCTCGCAGGCAGCATTGCCGGAGATGTGTCCCACCAGGGCGACGGCTTTGGCAAGAACTTCTATTCGGGCGCCGACGTCAACAAGGTCGAGATCGACCTGCAGCTCCGCTCCAAGCTGGTCTGGACCCCACACGGGGGTACGAAGATCACGTCGATCCTGGATTATGCCCAGGTCCGAGCCTCCGACGAGGCGCTGCGCGTTCCGCCTGGAACATTGCCTGCCGCGCCCACGGGCCCTAGTTACGGTGGAAGTCCCTGGGACATAGACGTGAACCTCCAGCCACTTTACATGGTGAAAACCGGGGGTGCGAGCATCAGGCTCGACCAGAGCCTCCCTTTCGCCCGGCTTATGAACATAGTGGCCTATCGGTACACGTATGGGGCTACCCATCTCGATGTTGACGAGACGGCGACACCCTCCGAAGCGATCCTGTTCCACCAGGACGAACATCAGGTGACTGAAGAGCTCCAGCTTCAGTCGTTACCGGCCAGTTGGATCAAGTGGACGGGAGGAGTCTTCTATTTTAACGACCTCGCGCGCGTCAATCCGCTCAACGTGCAGCTCGGGCCGACGCCAGCGCTCAACCCCGACTTCCCGATCAACAACATCTTCGCCTATGGAACCCAAAACACCGAGTCCGTGTCCGGCTATGGCCAAGCCAGCGCTGAGATCCTGCCAAAGACGAACCTCACTTTCGGGGCGCGGTATACCTATGAAACCAGGAGCCTGCTGGGCACCCAAACCTTGGATGTCGGCGAACACCCGGTCGTCTTCCTGCCGCAGGTCGACGAGTCGAAGGCTTTTTATCGACCCACCTTCCGGGTGGCTCTCGACCACCGGTTCTCGCCACTGCTTCTCACCTACGTGTCTTTTAACACCGGGTTCAAGAGCGGCGGCTTCAATCCCACGGCGATCGAAACTCCCTCATTCCGGCCAGAAACGATCAACGCCTATGAGGCGGGCGTTAAGACCAACTTGCTTGGAAACCGCATCAGAGCTGACCTGTCCTACTTCTACTACGACTACAATGAGATCCAGGTTCAGAAGCTGCTAAATGGAACGACCAGCATCATCAACGGGGCTGGGGCCCACATATCCGGGGTCGACCTGGATGTGGCGGCCAAGGTGACGTCGGCGCTGAATGTACATGGCGGGCTGGAATACCTTCACGATCGCTTCTCATCATTTCCCAACGCCCCGCTCAGCAGCGCATCAGGGCTTGTTCCCGTCACGACCGGGTCCGCGGCGGGCAACCGCCTGCCTTTGGCGCCCGACGCAGTGGTCGACCTCGGGGCGGACTACGTGGCGAGCGACCTGTTGGGGGGCGATGCGACGCTGAGCGTCGCCTACCTCTTCAATACGGGCTATTTCCTGGAGCCGGACAACGTCCTTCACCAGGCCGACTATAGCTCGCTTAATGCATCCGCAAAATGGAAGTCTCGCTCCGGCCGCTATACCGTAAGGGTCTACGGAAACAACCTGACCGACGCGGTAATCGTCGGCTTCGGAACCACCGAGACGTCCGGAACCCACGGTGAGCAGTTCCAGCCGCCGAGGACCTACGGCTTCACTGTCGGCTACCACTACTAGGCAGAGGCGCGGACGAGGCGCGCCGCGGTCGCGGCGCCGCTTCCAAACGGTTCCATCTCAGCGGGTCACAACACAAGGAAAAGCAGTATGCACGTAGCGCGTGTCCCCCCTCATGCCACGAAACTCGCTACGATCTATCGCGGAGAGCATAACGAGATTGCGATCGATCCTGTGAAGACCGCGCATGTGACGATCGACCTGCAGGCTGGTTTCCTTGGAGCCGGCGCGACCCTCGAGGTGCTGATCGGTCGCGACATCTTGGCCAATATCAACAGGGTATCCAGCGCCATGCGCGCGGCAGGAGGTCACGTTGTCCACGTTCAGTTCACATACGACCCCGATTGGGCGCCGATGTACGGACGCATGACGTCCGATGCCCGCGCAAGGATGGCGGCTGCTTTCACCGACGGCGCGGAGGAGCATCGCCTGTGGCCAGGCCTTGACGTGGAGCCGCAAGACCGATTGTGTCGAAAACGAGGATCAGCGCCTTCACCGCCGGCACCAGCGACTTGGATGCGATCCTTAAAGCCCGGGGTGTCGACACGCTGGTCGTCACCGGCATCGTTACGAACTGCTGCTGCGAGTCGACGGTCCGCGACGCCATGCAACTCGGTTACAATGTCATCTTCGTGCAAGACGGCAGCGCCTCGTTCACAGATGAGGCTCACAACGCTACGCTCTCAAACCTGGTCGGCTTTCTCTTTGGTGACGTGATCACCACCGATGAGGCCATCGCTCGTATCCAGGGTCGAGAACCGCAGACGTAAGTCATCATAGGGACCTCTTGGTCTGTGGACCAGCTGGCCTGCCCCCATCGGGTGATCCGGGAGGAATGTTAGTGAAGCGTGGGCTTTTGCGCCACGTCTGAGTTGGCCGCGCGCGCTCTCCATGGCTGGTGCGCCCGGCCACGGCGTGACGTGTCCGCGGCGCGGCAGGGTCGCCTCAGGCGCTGGCGGGAGATAGCCGAGGGAGCTGTGCGGACGAACGGTGTTGAAGTGGTGACGCCAGCTCTCGATCAGCACCTCGGCCTCGCGTAGGCTGTAGAAGACTTCCAGGTTCAGCAGCTCGTCGCAGAGCTTGGAGTTGAAGCTCTCGCAGTAGCCATTCTCCCATGGACTGGCCGGCTCGATGTAGGCGGTCTGTGTTCCAACGTCGGAGATCCACTTGCGCAGAGCGGTGGCGATGAACTCGGGGCCGTTGTCGGAACGTATGTACTGCGGGGTTCCTCGGACGATCATAACGTCGGCTAAGACCTCCAGCACGTCTGTGGAGTTGAGCGTGCGCTTGACCCGGATGGCCAAGGTCTCTCGGGTGAACTCGTCGATTAGACAAAGCATCCTGAACTTCCGTCCGTCGTGGGTCCGAGCCTCGACAAAGTCGTAAGACCAGACGTGGTTGGGCCAGCTGGCGCGCAGGCGCACGCATGAAACGTCGTTGAGCCAGAGACGGCCGCGCTTTGGTTGTTTGGCTGGGACTTTCAGCCCCTCTCGCCGCCAGATCCGCTGCATCCGCTTGGCGTTCATCGCCCAGCCTGCACTGCGCAGGAGGGCGGTGATGCGCCGGTAGCCGTAGCGACCGTAGATCTTGGCCAGCTCAACGATGTCGGCGGGGAGCAGCGCCTCGTCGTCGTGCCTGCGGATCGGCTTACGCTGCGTAGACCGGTGTTGGCCGAGGACCTGGCAGGCCCGGCGCTCGGACACGCCAAGCTCTGCCTTCACCTTGTACACACAGGCGCGGCGGCGAGCAGGGCTTATTAGTTTCCCCGCGCGGCTTCCGTCAGGATCAGCTTGTCCAAGGTCAGGTCCGACACCGCGCGCCGGAGCCGGGTGTTCTCCGTCTCCAGCTCCTTGAGCCGCTTCACTTGGTCCATCTTCATGCTGCCGTAGTCAGCCCGCCAGCGGTAGTAGGTCTGCTCAGAGACGCCGATCGAGCGCGCCGCCTCCGCAATCGACTTCCCCTGCGCCGTCAGAACCTCGAACTGCCGCAGCTTGGCGACGATCTCTTCCGGCTTGGCATGCTTTCCCATCCGATCCTCCTCCGGGCCGCAGCTCCCAATGTGGGTGGATCACTTCCAGGGGGTCAGACCAGCCCGTATGCATCGTCATGAGCCGTCGCTAGCTTGGCGGCGCGGCCGTCACGCCGCTCCGAGCGGATGGAGCGCGACGGCCGTGTCGCGCGCCTCCCGCACGAGGCCTGCTACGGCCGCCCCGCAGACTTCGTCGCCGCGATCCAGACCGCCGCGAGCGCGCCGACCGGCTACGCCGCGGCCTGACCCCTTCAGCGTTAATCAAGCTGCAGTACGAGCGCCCCGTAGCGCCACACGACCCCAGGCGATGAGCGGCTCCGGAGTGTGCAGTTCATCGCTTCGCATGGGCGCCGAGGAACTCCGTCGCGCTCTGCAGCAAGGCGTCGGGCGCCTCCTCCTGGAGGAGGTGGCCGCAGTCCAGCGCATGGCCTTGAACGTCGAGGGCCTTCTCGCGCCAGGTCTCCAGAACATCGTAGGTCTTGCCGACCGTTCCCTTGGCCCCCCAGAGCGCCAGGAACGGGCAGGCGACACGCCGATCCGCATCCGCGGCGTCGTGCTCCAGGTCGATCCCCGCCGCCGCGCGATAATCCTCGCACGCGGCATGCCGCATGGCCGCGTCGCCGTAGCAGCGCCGGTACTCGTCCATGACCCAAGGGTCCACGGCGTCCTCGGTCTTGGACTGCTCGGCGATGTGCTTTTCGAGAAAGTAGTCCGGGTCCGCGCCGATCATCCGTTCGGGGAGGTCATAGGGCTGGATCAGGAAGAACCACCAGAAGTAGCTTCTGGCGAAAGCCATGTCGGTCCTGTCGTACATGGTCTTGGTGGGGGCGATGTCGAGCACCGCGATCCGCTCCACGGCGTCGGGTTGGTCGAGCGCCATGCGGTGCAGCACCCGCCCGCCGCGGTCGTGGCCCATGGCCGCGAACCGCGGGTGGCCGAGCGCGCGCATGACCGCGACCTGGTCGGCGGCCATGACCCGCTTGGAGTAGTTCACATGCGCCTCGCCACCCTCGGGCTTGGCGCTGTCGCCGTAGCCTCGCAGGTCGGCGGCCACGACGCTGAAGCGCTCCGCCAGCTTCGGCGCCACCTTGTGCCAGGTGACATGGGTCTGAGGATGGCCGTGCAGCAGCAGCAGCGGCGGCCCGGATCCACCCAGAGCGACGCGGATCACCGTACCGTTCGCCTCAACGTCGTGCTGCTCGAACCCCTTGATGAGGTCTGGAGTCGCTCCGGTCATCATCAGCCGACGGCCCCGGCGATGGCCCTGCCGGCGTCCTCGGTCGACGCCTTGCCGCCGAGATCGCGCGTGCGGCTCCTGGCATTGGACAAGCCGTGCTCGATGGCCTTCATGACCGCATCGGCGGCCTCCTGCTCGCCCAGATGCTCCAGCATCATCTTCGCCGCCCAGACCGTTCCCACCGGGTTGGCGATCCCCTGGCCGGCGATGTCGGGTGCGGAGCCGTGCACCGGCTCGAACAAGGAGGGGAAGTGCTTCTCCGGGTTGATGTTGCCGGATGGCGCGATGCCGAGGGCGCCGGTGCAGGCGGGACCGAGGTCCGACAGGATGTCGCCGAACAGGTTGGAGCCCACAACCACGTCGAAGCGCGACGGTTTCAGCACGAATTGTGCGCTCAGCGCATCCATATGGAACCTGTCCGTCTTCACCTCTGGATAGTTCTCGGCCATCTCTTCAAAGCGTTCGTCCCAGTAGGGCATGGAGATGGCGATCCCGTTCGACTTGGTGGCCGAGGTCAGGTGCTTCTTGCGCTTCAGAGCGAGCTCGAAAGCGAAGCGCTGGATGCGGTCCACCCCGATCCGGGTCATCACCGTCTCCTGGCAGACGATCTCGCGGGGCGTGTTCTCGAACAGCCGGCCGCCGACCTCGCTGTACTCGCCCTCGGTGTTTTCACGCACGATCACGAAGTCGATCTCGCCGGGCTTGGCCAGCGGCGAGGTGACGCCCGGCATCAACCGCACGGGCCGAAGGCTGACATACTGGTCGAACTGGCGACGGAACTGCACCAGCGAGCCCCAGAGCGAGACGTGGTCGGGCACCTTCTCCGGCCAGCCGACCGCGCCGAAGAAGATGGCGTCGTAGGATTGCAGCGTCTGGTTCCAGTCCGCCGGCATCATGCGCCCGTGCTGCTGGTAATAATCCACGCAGGCGAAGTCGAAGCCGTCCACCTGGAGATCGAAACCGAACCTGGAAGCGGCTGCGTCGAGCACCCGCAGCCCCTCCGGGATGACCTCCTTGCCGATGCCGTCGCCGGGGATCGACGCTATGCGGTAGGTCCGTTTGGCGGTCATGCTTGGCTCCCGAACAGTTCGGGTCTCCAACGCGCAACGCAATCGTAGGGATCATGCGGGAGACGGATGAACCATGCGGCGGATGGCTCCGGCGTGCGTCCGCCGGTCACGCGGTCTGAGCTGCGATCCGCCACAAAGCTTCCATCACCGGCGCCGGACGAGAGCGGAGATAGATCAGGCAGAAACTCATCCCCCGCGATGGGTGCGGAGCGGCCATGCGCCGCCCTGTCGGCGAAGAGCGATCCGACCAGACGACGCTAGACGGCAGCATCTTCCCGCCAGCGCTATTGTGAGCTTGCTCTGGCCGGGCCAGTCCGCCCGCTCCTTCGGAGCTTGGACGGCGAAGGGGGCGTGCGCCCATGTCAGCCACAGGCCGGCCGCGCCGACCAGAAGGTTGATCAGGAAAATGCCGCGCCAGCCGAAGGCGGCGATCAGGGCGCCGGCGAGAATCGGACCGCCGGCGAGCGCGAAGCCCGCCAGGAACGTCGCCCGCGGCCCGTGCCGGTCGCTGAGCGCGGCGGCGTTGAGGAGGCACGCGGCGTAGGCCAGGCTATAGACGTTGAGCACCCACTCCATGCCGCCCAGGCCGGTGTGGAAAGACCTCCCTAGCGCCGGCGCCGCGACGTTGACCGCCGACACGTCGACCGTAACGAGCACGATCCCCATCATCGCCGCCGCCAGCACGGCGGTGGCGTTCATCGCCCTTGAGGTTTGATTGTTCACGAACGGTCGTCACCAGCCCAGCGGGGCGTCGTGCCAGTCGAGATAAAGGTTCTCGCCCGACCCCCGGTGGCGCTTGACCACGTCGGCGCCGCCTCGCACGCTCGGCTCCAGCTCCAGCTCCAGCTCCAGCTCGACCGTGCCGTCGAGCGTGCCCATGGCGGTGCGCACCCAGCCGGGATGGATCGAGAGCACGGTGAGACCGGACGTCCCGCGGTCGCGGTTCGTCGCCCACAGGCCGCGCGCCAGCATGTTCAGCGCCACCTTGCTGGCCCGGTAGAGTTCGAGCCCGCCCTCCAGGTTGATGGCGGTGCTGCCGCGATGCGAGGACATGAAGGCGTAGGTCCCGCCGGCTTCGGTGAGCCGATCGAGCAGCCGGTGGGAGAGGCGGACCGGGCCGAAGGTGTTGGTGAGCATGATCTTGGCCAACTCCGCGTCCGTCGCCTGCGCCACGCTCTGGTGCAGCGGCCCGTAGATGCCAGCGTTGAAGAAGATCACGTCGAAGCGGCGCTCGCCCAAAGACGCCAGGAAGGGCGCGATCTGTCCGGCGTCGGTCACGTCGATGGATGCCAGCGACAGGCGGGAGGGATCCTCGCGCGCGATGGCTTCGAGGTCGGTCGTGTCCGCGCCGGGACGCGCGGTGCCGGTCACGCTCCAGCCGCGGCGGAAGAACTCGCGGGCTAGGCCCAGGCCCAAGCCACGCTCGGCCGCGATGATCAGGATCGAGTTGCTCACCAGACGGGTCCTTCAAAGCGCGGTGTAGCCGCCGTCCGCCATGACCAGGGCGCCGGTCATGAAGCTGGAGGCGGGCGAGGCGAGGAAGGCGATCACCTCGGCGATCTCGCCGGGCTGGCCGATGCGGCCGATCGGATGCGCGTCGCCATAGCCGGCGAGCGTCGCCCGGCTGTCCGCGACACCGGTGCTCTGCAGGATGTCGGTCTCGACCACGCCGGGCGCGACGGCGTTGGCGCGGACACCGCGCCCGCCATACTCGACGGCGATGACCTTCACGAGCTGGGTGATCGCGCCCTTGGAGGCGGCGTAGGCGGCCAGCTCCTTCATCGCCACCTGGGCGACCACCGACACCACCGAGACGATCGCGCCGCCGCCGGTCTCCACCATCGCCCGCACCGCCTCGCGCGAGTGGACAAAGTTCCCCCGCGCGTTGGTCGCCAGCACCGCGTCCCACTCCTCGACGCTGGTCTCCAGCAGCGGCCTGTTCAGCGTGCGGCCGGCGTTGTTGACCAGGATGTCGAGCCGGCCGAAGCGCTCGCGCGCCAGGGCGACGGTGCGGCGCGCCACGTCCTCGTCGGCGATGTCGCCGGTCAGGGTTGCGTAGCCATCGCCGTCCAGGTCGTGCACGGCGTCGGCGAGCCCGGCGATCGATGAACTCGGGACCGTTAGGGACGAGGACCGCAGCGTCACGGGCCAGCTGACGGGAACGGTCAGGGTCCACGCCTTCCGGATCGCGGCTGACCTGTTCCTGACGCCGATGCTGGCCCGCTTCGCGCGCCACACCCGGGCGTGGTGCTGGACGTCACGCTGGACGACGCCATAGTCGACATCGTCGCCGCCGGTTACGACGCCGCGATCCGGCTCGGCGAGGTGATCGAGCGCGACATGGTCGCGCTGCGGCTCGGTCCCGAGTTGCGTCAGGTTGCAGTAGCCGCGCCCTCCTATCTCGCCGAACATGGCGCGCCGGCGACGCCGCGGGACCTGCTCGCCCACAACTGCATCCGCTGGCGCTGGCCGGGCCACGAGCGGCGCTACGCCTGGGAGTTCTGCGAAGGCGGCCGCTGGTTCGCGGTCGAGGTCTCAGGCTCCTTGATCGCCAGCAGCCGAGAGTTCTGCGTGCGCGCCGCCGCGGACGGGCTCGGCATCGCCTTCGCCGTCTAGGAAGCGATCGCCCCGTTCGTCAAGGACGGCCGCCTCGTGCGGGTGCTGGAGCCCTGGTCGGCTCCCTTTCCCGGCTTCTACCTGTGCTACGCGCAACAGCGGAACATGGCGGCGGCTCTCCGCGCCTTCATCGACGCGCTGCAGTCGCGTGCAAGGTCCCCGGTCGATCTAGACGACCGTGTACATGATCCTGATCAATCTGCTCAAGTCCACGGCTAGGCGCAGTTGGTCGGCCGCTACGCACACCGCGACCATGGCAGGCCCGCGGTCAAGCCGCAGGAAGTCCGGCCGGTTCGTGGAAGCTCCACGGTCCGCAAGCTCATAAATTTGTTGAGCTTAACGTCTGATAGGGCCGCCGGCCTCGATGAAAGTTACATAGTCCTCCCACCAACAGGCGCATCGCGTCTGCGGCCATGCGAACCAGCCAGGGCGGGCTATGGCGAAGGCGACGATCCTTGGAATGGCCCACACCGGCACCACAGTCCCGGATAGCGAGACCGCAACCGGCTTCCGTCGAGGCTTTCGGCGATCACCCGCAACCGGCTGGTGAAATCCGTCGGCGAGGCTTTCACCATGGACCGGGCTGAAGCCGAGCAAGCCGTGCAGCGCTTCTATGAGGCGGAGGCGGCCTTCATGGCGTCCGAAACGCGCGATTTCAGCCGGGTCGCGGCGACGCTCACGGAGGACATACTGCTCTGCGAGCCGGCGTCGCTTCCCTACGGCGGAGAGTATCGCGGCCATGCGGCGTTCGAGCAGTGGTTACAGGCCTTCGCGGACACCTGGTCGTCCATGGAGATGCACGGCGCCCAGACCTTTGTCGACGGCTGCCATGTGACGAGCCGGTCGCACGTCTATGCTGTGCTGCGGCAGACCGGCGAGACGGTGGACTGGCCGTTGCTCCAGCTCTTCCGCGTTCGCGATGGCCGGATCGCCGAGCTGCGGCCGTTCCATTGGGATACGGCGGCGATGATGCCGGCGATCTCCAAACTCAATCCCTGAGGAAGGGAGCCGCCATGCGCATCACCGCCGCCGTGGTGGACGGCGAGTGCGGCACACCCGTCCTCCAGGATATCCAGCTCGACCACCGGGGACGGCGCCGACCAGATGCTGTGCTGCGCGCCGGAAGCCGGGTCGATCTCGCAGGCCACAGGCGCGCTCAAGACGGGCAGGCCTTCGCCGACGTCGAGAGCGGCGAGACGATCAAGCCGGTGATCCTCATCGGCGAGCCGGCCTGAGCGGCCGCGAGGCAAGAAGGAGAGGTCACGATGAGCCAGTCCCCTGTCGAGGTCGTCCAGTCCATCCTGGGCGAGCCCACCAACCGCGAGCATGTGCGCGGGCTGGTCCACCCTGACGCCACCTACGTCTCTCTGAATTACGACAATCCCGACCTGCACCGGATCATGCCGTGGGCCGGCACGCAGACCGGCCCGGACGCGATCGTCGACACCTATTCCGAGGTCGGCCGTCGCTGGGGCAACGAGGGCTTCGACATCGAGACCATCTTCGCCTCCGACGAGAACGTCGCCGTGTTCGGCCGGTTCGCCTATCGCGCGCATACGACCGGCAAGCTCGTGACGTCGCCCTTTTCGATCTTGGCCAAGGTGACCGACGGCAAGGTGTCCTACATGCAGTTCATGGAGGACACCTTCGCCAGTTCGGCCAGCTTCCGGACCGGCGGCGTTTGGCGCTTCCGCTCCGATCCCAGCGGCGACGAGGTCTCCATCGGCGAGTCCTGAACCGTGGCGGTGCGCAACCCGGAGCACGACTACGCCTTCATGAGCGGTATCGGACGGCGCTGCTCAGGTCAGGCCGCGAGCCGGCCGCGCCCTGACGGCGGTTCCGGCGAGAGGGTGAACGAACCAACCCAGTGGAGACGTTGCGATGGATCAAGAAGAGGCCGCGCCTGCGGCAGTGGTCGAGCGGTTCTACCGGGCCGAGGCGGCGTACATGAACGGCGGCGGCGGCGGCGAGGCTGGCGCCAGCTTCGCGGACATGGCGGCCACGCTCGATCCCAAGGTCGTGCTGCACCAGTCGCCCGACCTGCCGTGGGGCGGCGAGTTTCACGGGCATGCCGGATACGAGGACTGGGCCCGGCGGATGAGCGCCGCATTTGATCGCCTCGAGGTGGCCGACGCGCAGCACTTCGAGCAGGGCGACACGGTCGTGATCACCTGCCGGCTGATCACCCGGTCCCGCGCCACGGGCGAGACGCTCGACTTGCCGATGGCCCAGATCGTGCGCGTCGCCGACGGCCGCATCGTCGAGTTCCGGCCCTTTTACTGGAACGTGCCCGCCTACAGCGCCGCGGTGCAAGGCCCGGCCGCCTGAACGATCGCCGGGTGGCGACGGCGCGACGATGAGTATCGTTTCGGACGGAGAGGGCCGCTCGGTCCGCGCGAGAGATTTGTCCTCCCTTGACGCGTATCGCTCCCCGGCTTCACGGCGCCGGCGAGGTTCCGTGATGTCGCCCGAGGTCGAAGGCTGTCGTCGCCCTTGAGGGCCAGGCGGCCATGGCGACCTGCACCACCCGCAGCAGTCGCTCGCGGGAGGCGCCGTCCCGCGCCAGGGTGGAGAGGCCCTGCACGACCGACATGACATGGCCGGCCAAGGCTTCGGCGTCCGTGTCGGGGGGGAGGTCGCCGGCGTCCCTGTCGCGGAGGATGTGCTCGCGCAGGTACGCCTCACCCTGCTGACGGAGCCGGGCCAGGGCGGCTTGCACGTCGGCGCTGTCGGCGGAGCCGCTGATCGCGGCGCTTGCTACGAGGCACCCCGGGGGCGTGTCGTCCCCGGTGGCCCGGATCGCGGCGCCTTCCAGCCACAGCCGTGCGGTCTCGCGGGCGGTCGCGCCTTCGGGAGCGGTTGTCTGGGTAGCCTCGGCCCTCCGGAGGTAGTGCTCCAGCGCCTCTAGGAAGAGCCGCTTCTTATCGCCGAAAGCCGCGTAGAGGCTGGGCGGCGTGACTCCCATGGCCGCGGTGAGCTGCTTGAGCGACGCGCCTTCATAGCCGTGCCGCCAGAACAGCAGCATGGCCTGCTCCAGGGCGGCGTCCCGATCGAAGGACCGGGGCCGTCCGATCCTGCGCCTGTCTTCCGCCGCCGCTTCCATAGCGGTCAATATAAAAGTCTTGACCGACCTGCGCAAGCGCGCCTACAGCTTTGCTAGCAATCGCTACGAAAGACCTTTCGATGCCGCTGTCCGACTATCGCACCCTCGGCCGCTCCGGCCTGGTGGTGAGCCCTCTGGCGCTCGGGACCATGACTTTCGGGACCGCCCGCTGGGGCACGGGGGAGGATGCCTCCAAGGCGATCTTCGACGCCTTTGTGGAGGCCGGCGGCAACTTCGTCGACACGGCGGACGTCTACGCCGGCGGCCGCAGCGAGGAGATGCTCGGCGGCTTCATCGCCGAGCGGGGCCTGCGCGACGGCCTGGTAGTGGCGACGAAGGCGGGCTTCTCGTCCGGAGCCGGACCGCATGCGGGCGGGGCGGGCGCTAAGCACCTGCACGCGGCGATCGACGGATCCTTGCAGCGCCTGAAGACAGGCCACATCGACCTCTACTGGCTGCACGTCTGGGACGGGGTGACCCCGCCCGAGGAGGTGCTGGAGACGATGACGGCGCTCGTCCGCAGCGGCAAGGTCCGCTACTGGGGCGTCTCCAACGCCCCGGCCTGGTGGTGTGCGAAGCTGGCGACCCTGGCGGCCGGGCGCGGCGCGCCGGGGCCCATCGCCCTGCAGTACTTCTACTCGCTGGTGAACCGCGACATCGAGGAGGAGCACGTGCCGCTGGCGCTCGACAGCGGCATGGGCGTCGTGCCGTGGAGCCCGCTGGCCTATGGCCTTCTCACCGGGAAGTACGACCGCGCGACGGTGGAGGCGGGTGCGCCGCGCGCCGGCGGCCTGCCGCGCGAGGCGGCCGCCGCCGGCGAGGCCCGGCCGGGCGACGACAAGCGGCTCGACGGCGCCAACCCGTTCGGGGACAGCCTCTTCACCGACCGCAACTGGCGCATCGTCGACGCCGTCCGCCGCGTGGCGGACGTGACGGGCGAGAGCCCCGCGCGCGTCGCCTTGGCTTGGGTGATCGGCCGGCCGGGAGTGACGAGCACGCTGATGGGGGTGAGCCGGGTCGAGCAGGTGGCCGACAATCTCTCAGCCATCGATCTCGCTCTCGCGCCCGAGCACCTCGCCGCCCTGGACCAGGCGAGCGCCCCGGCCGAGGCCCGCCTTTCCGCCCTGTTCGCCCCCGTTATGCGCCGGCACGTCACCTTCGGCGGCGCCGCGGTGCGGGCGTGGGGGTCCTGAGGCGTCCCGAAGACCGCGAGCGTTCCGCGGTCTACCGCAGGGCGGCCGCGGGGACGCTTCGCTCCTGGAGCCCGGCGCCGCTCACCGCGCCTTCGGCGTCGTGGAGACGGAGCCGTCAGCGGCGCCCCCGTCACCCAGCAGGCGTTCAAACATGAGCTTCACGTACCGGCCCGGGTCCGGTCGCCGTTGCAGGGCGAGGCCCTGCACGAGGGCCTTCATCAGGTCGCCCAGCTCCTCCGGGGGCAGGGGCGGCGACGCACTCCGGGCTGCGAAGACGGAGCCAATCAGACGTCCCAGGCGGGCCCGGCTCTCCTTCTGCAACGCGTCGTAGTCCCTAGCGAAGTCCTCATGCCGGGCCGCGTGCAGCTGCATCTCTATATCCAGCCGGGCCCAATCCCGATCCCGGTCCAGCCGGGCGAGGTAGTCCTCCACGCCGGCTGGCGGTCGCCCGTCGGTTTCCGCCCCTCCCATCAGGTCGGACAGGGAATCGATCTCCTGCCGCTTGTGGCGACTGAGGAGCTCGAGCAACAAAGCTTCCTTGCTCCCGAAGTTGGAGAAGAACGCGCCCTTGGTGAAGCCCGCCGCCTCGCTGATCGCCGCGATGCTCGCACCCTCGAAGCCCTGCCGCGCCACGACCGCACGCCCAGCCTCGAGCAGCCGCTCCCGCGTGCGCTCACGGCTCTCCTCCCGCCTTGGGCGCGCCATCCTGCCTCCGAACCCGACGATACCGCTTGATATCGTGATACCGAACGGTATTCTTAAGACAGCGGGCGGTCTGCCGTGGAGGCGGTCGCCCTTGAGGAGTTCTCGCGATGATCGTCATCTCCGGAGTGTTCGAGATCGCCGAGGCCGCCCTTCCGGCCGCCCTTGCGGCCGCGACCGGCATGTGCGAGCGGACCCGCCAGGAACGCGGCTGCACCAGCTACGTCATTTCGCAGTCCCCGGAGAACACCCAGAGGCTTCACCTCTTCGAGGAGTGGGACAGCGAGGAGACGCTTTCGGCCCACTTCGCGACCGAAAGCTTCGCGGCCTTCGCGGCGGCGCTTCCGGGGCTGCTCGCCGCCTCGCCGGTCATGCTCCGGTACGAGATCGCCGACCGGCGACCGCTGTTCGCAGGGGCGTGAGGCCTGGCTATGACCGCGGCGCTCCGGAGCGCGAAAGCTCCGGGCCTTAGCTTTTGAACCCCCACGCGGCGGCCACGTTCAAGCCTGCGTGCTCCACTCCGCACGGGAGATCGCCGCCATGACCGGTTCCGTCCGCCGAATCGTCACGGGCCACGACGAGGAGGGAAAGGCCGAGGTGCTTTCCGACGCGGCCGTCGCGATCGCTCCCATTCAAGGCGGCGGGTTGGACGGGGCGGTGGTCTGGAGCACGCCCGTCGTGTCCGCGGACAACAGCGGCCCCGTGTCGACAGTCGTGCAGGACGTGGGCCCCACCCTGAAGCGCGGCTCGGTGTTCTGGATCACCGAATTCGGCCCCGGTTCACCTCGCCCATGCACCGGACCCTCTCGCTGGACTATTGCTGCCTAATCTCCGGCCGGCTGGAGATGGTGCTGGACGGGGGCGCGGTGGTCACGCTGTCTCCGGGCGACACGATCGTGCTGCGGGGCACGAGCCACGTGTGGCGCAATCCAAGCTCCGACACGCCGGCGCGCATCTTGGTCTGCATCATCGAGTCGCACCCGGTCGTCGTCGACGGTCACGAGCTCAAACCGAACGCGTGAGCGAGCGCGTCAGGGACGACCTTTCATGAAGCTCATCTGCATTGAAGAACACGCCCTCGACGGAGCGCTGGCGGCCGCGACCCAGGGCGCGGAGGCGGCCGAGGCGCCCTATCGCGCCGACCTGGCCGGCAAGGGAACGCAGCCCGCGGACGGCGCGGACCGGCCGCAGCTCGTCCTCGGCCGCGACATCAAGGCGGCGCTGGGCGACCTGGGCGCCGGCCGGATCGCGCAGATGAACCGGCACGGGATCGACATGCAGATCCTGTCCTACAGCAACTCGCCCCAGCTGGCGCCGATCGCGCAGGCCGCCGACCTCGTGCGCGCCGCCAACGGCCGCCTCGCCCAGGCTTGCCAGGCCAACCCCGCGCGCTTCGCCGGCTTCGCGACGCTGCCCTGGCAGGACACGGACGCCGCCTGCGCCGAGCTCGAGCGGACGGTGCGCGACCTTGGCCTGAAGGGTGTGATGCTGATCGGCCGCCCCGGCGACGCCTTCCTGGACGATCCGCGCTACGACCCCATCCTGGCCACGCTGAACGCGCTGAAGGCGCCGCTGTACGTCCACCCCGGCGCGCCGCTGCCGCAGGTACGCGAGCCGTACTACGGGGGCCTGGACAAGGTGGTGAGCGCGCGGCTGTCGCTGTTCGGCTGGGGCTGGCACAACGAGGCCGGGGTGCAGGTCGTGCGCATGCTGCTGTCCGGCGTGTTCGACCGGCATCGCGATCTCCAGGTGATCAGCGGTCACTGGGGCGAGATGGTGCCCTTCTATCTGCAGCGCCTCGACGATGCCCTGCCCACAGGCGAAACGGGGCTCTCGCGGTCAGTCACCCAGACCTACCGCGAGCAGGTGTATGTGACGCCTAGCGGCATGCTGAACCTGCCGCACTTCCGCTTTATCCAGGAGGTCCTGGGCGCCGACCGGATCATCTATTCGGTGGACTACCCCTACGCCACACTCGACGGCGCCCGCGCCTTCCTCGACGCCCTGCCTGTGAGCGCCGAGGACAGGGAGAAGATCGCCTGCGGGAACGCGACGAGGCTGTTCGGCCTCTGACGCGCCGGAAGGCGCCTCGGCCTTCAGAACGACGCGGCCATCCGCATGGCCGCAGGCTGGTGCGTGACCGGCTCAGTGACCGTCAGGACGATCTTGCCCTGGATGTGCCCCCGCGCGGCGCGTTCATGCGCCGCGCTCGCCTCGGCCAGCAGAAGAGTGCTGTCTATCGCCACCCGCACCGTCGCGCAGGTACCAGTCGGGAGGATTGACGCCGATGGCGTGGACGCGAACGAGCACCTACCCGCGCTTCAGCTCGGGGATCGGGATCGGCTCGTATCGCAGCACCTGCGGGCCGCCGAACGCGTGCAGCCGGATCGCCTGCATCATGTGTGTCGGCATGGATTTTCCCTTCTGGGACGGACAGAGCAAGGGCAAAGTGGGTTAGCGCCTCGCATATAGGGGTCACTGACCCTTTTGTCATGGTAAGTGCTTGCGAGCCGACGCCAGGCAGAACTACGATGACCTCCTCGCCGCCGCCCGAGAGGTCGTTGGCGAGCAGGGCGGCGACGCCTCCCTGCGCGACATCGCGCGCCGGGCTGGGGTCGGGCAGGGCACGCTGCATCGTCATTTCCCGACGCGCGAAGCCCTGCTCGAAGCCTTGCTCCGCACGGGGTTCGACGGGCTGGCGGCTCGGGCCGGCGAACTGGGGGCGTCGGCTCCAGCCGCGCAGGCGCTCACATCGTGGCTGGGCGAGGCCGTCGCGGTCGCGCACGACTACCGTGGCGTCGTCAGCGCCATGGCCGCCGCCATTGACGATCCGGGATCGGCGCTCCACGCGTCGTGCGTCGCCATGAAGGAGGCAGGCGGACGCATCCTCGGTCTCGCCCAGGCCGACGGCGCGGCCCGGACCGACATCGACGACGCCGATCTCTTCGCCTTGGTCGGAGCGCTGGCGTGGCTCTCGGATCAGCCTTCGCTCGCGGCTCGGGCCGACCACCTCTTCGGCGTCATCACCGGCGCGATCCTGGTGAAATGAGCAGCTTCTTGCGAGCCTCACGAGGTCGGAACCGCAGGCGCCCGGCGAAGGTTCGGCTGGCGCGACAGGGTCAAGCGTTTGTCGGCTGAAAGAAGGAGTCGCGTAGATGCCGACCGATCAAGCGCAGTCTCGGCGGATCGTGGGGGTCGAAGAGCACTTCCTGCTGCCCGACCTGCTCCGACGCATCCCTCCCGAAGCCGCGAAGGCCCGAGGCTACTTCTCCCGCGACCAGCCCTATGCGGGGTTCAGCCAGATCGCTCACCTCGTCGAGGTCGGCGAGGAGCGGCTTGGGGCGCTGGATGAGGCCGGCGTAAGCGTTCAGGTGCTGTCGCTGGACGGACCGGGCGCCGATCTGCTGCCGCCGCGCGACGGCGCCGCCTGGGCGCGCGAGGCCAACGATGCGCTCGCGGGCCTCATCGCGGTCCACCCGGATCGCTTCGCCGGCTTGGCGCACCTGCCGCTCACCGATCCCGACGCCGCCGCCGACGAGCTCGAGCGGTGCGTCAGGCAGCTCGGGCTGAAGGGCGCCCTGGTGCGCGGCTCCACCGACGGCCGCTACCTTGATCATCCGAGCTACGACGTCCTGCTGGCGCGGGCCGCGCGGCGCTGGGCGTCCCCTGTACGTCCATCCGGGCATCCCGCCTGCGCCCGTGCGCGAGGCCTACTACGGCGGCCTGCCCGAGCCGTTCGGCTTCTGGATGTCGATCTCAGGCTGGGGGTGGCACGCCGACACCGCCGTGCACATCCTGCGGCTGATGGTGACGGGCGCCTTCGACCGCCACCCCGACCTGCAGGTGGTGATCGGCCAACTCGGCGAAGGTCTGCAGGTCCTCTTTGCCCGCCTCGATCAGCAGTACCACGCGGCTGCAGGCATGGAGAAGCTGCCGAGCGAGATCCTGCGTCGGCATGTCCATGTCAGCCTTGGCGGCTTCTTCATGCAGCCCTTGTTCATGGCCACCCTGGACGCCTTCGGAGCCGACCGGATCATGTTCTCGGTCGATTATCCCTTCGGCGATCCCAAGAAGGGCGTCGCCTTCCTGGACAGCCTTCCGATCTCGCCCGAAGACAAGGCCAAGATCGCCCACAAGAATGCCGATCGCCTCTTCAAGCTCGAGATTTAACGGCGATGGTTGGTGGTGATTTAGCCGCCCCGCACGTGTCCGCGGAGCCTCAGGGCCGCGCCGGCGACGCGACGCTGCGCATCAACGGCCAGGACCACCGGCTGGCGGACCTTGACGCGCACACCACGCTGCTCGAGGCTTTGCGCGACCACCTCCAGATGACCGGCACGAAGAAGGGTTGCGGAGGGACGCCGTCCCGCGCCACCGGCCGCACCTGTGGATGCGTCGTCCTCCCGTGCAACGAGGGCAGGCGCCATGCGTTTCGGGCGACGAAGCCTATTGAGAGCGCCCCGTCATGATCGACAATCCTGACTTCGGCACGTTCGGCCGCTTCGTGGAGACCCCGGTCGCGGAGATGTCTCCCGACATGAAGGACGCCTACGACTTCACCATGCAGCTGCGCGGCCAAGTGCCCGGTCCGCACAAGATCTGGCTGTCTAACCCGACCCTGTCTAAGACAATCGTCCCAACGGGCAAGTACTACCAGGAAAAGTCGACGCTCTCCAAGGCCGAGATCGAGATCGTCACCAACGTCATCAACGGTCGCTGGCTGGCGGCCTACGGCAACTACGAGCACGAGAAGATCGGCGAGGAGCAGGGCCACCTGCCGCCGGAGAAGGTGCAGGCGATCATCGCGGGCCTGCCCACATCGTTCGACGACGCCCGCCAGCAGGTGGCCTATGAGCTCGCCCTGGCCCTGGCCCAGCCGCGCGTCGTGCCCCGCGGCCTGTACCAGCGCGCCAAGGACCTGCTGGGCGACGCCGGCATCTGCGACGTGACCGCGCTGATGGGCTGGTTCACCTCCGTCTCGCTGACGCTGATGGCGTTCGACGTGCCCTCCAACGCGGTGGGGCTGGACCAGTGAGCGAGGCCGCCGCCGCCGACCTGGGCGGCCGCCTGGATCTGCTCTCGCCGTCCGAACTGAGCGCCGAGCAGAAACGGACCTACGAGCTGATCGACACGGACTTCGTCCCGTGGGCCGAAAAGTCGGGCTTTCAAAGCAAGACCAGCGACGGGCGGCTGATCGGCCCGTTCAACACCGTCCTCTACAGCCCGGCGATCGGCGCCGCCTTCCTCGCCCTGCAGACCGCCGAGCAGAAGAACACCACGCTGGACGAGCGAGTGCGCCAGGTCGTGATCCTCACCGTCGGGGCCGTCTGGGGCTGCGGCTACGAGCGTTACGCTCACGCCGCGGTTGCGCGGAGAGCCGGCCTGTCGGAGGCGACGATCGCCGCGCTCGCGAAGGGCGAACCGGCCGGCGAACTCAGCGACAAGGAGCGGCTGGCGCAGACGTTCACCCGCGAGATCACGGCCAACCACCGCGTCGAGGACGGGCTCTACATCGAGGCGCAGGCCGCCTTCGGCGCGCAGGGCTTGGTCGACATGCTGTTCCTGGCCGGCTGCTACGACACGGTCTCGTCGCTCCTGAACGCCTTCGAGGTCCCGACGCCTTCCTAGCCCCGCGGAGCTGTCCGACCCGACGCGGCCGCGGGGGATCACGCGGCGCAACCAGCCGATCACAGGAGACGCTCCGTGTCGCAGAACCACGCGCCCCAGGCCCGCCTCACCACGGTCGCCGAGTTCCCGCCCGGCTCCTTTCTGGAGAACCTCGTGGTACGCGCCGACGGCTCGTTCCTGATCACCGAGGTGAACCATCACGGCCTCTGGTACGTGCCGCCGTGGGAGGGGGACGCACCCGTCGATCCGGTACAGATCCATACCTTCGACGAGCCGACGGTCGGGATCGTGGAGGTGGAGCCCGACGTCGTGCTGGTCTGCTCGACCAACCTCTACACCACGCACGAGTCCTACTTGCACCGGTTCGACTTTAAGGATTGGTCGCCCGGCGCGCCGTTGAAACGCGAACTCGCCTTCACCTTTCCCAAGGAGACGCGTGGCCCCAACGGCATCTGCCTGTTCGCACCCGGCGTGGTCCTGGTGGCCGACTGCTTCGCCGGCCTGATCTGGCGTATCGACCTGCAGGGCGAGCCGATCGCCCGCGTCTGGCTTAAGCATCCCAGCATGGGCTACTATCCCGGCAAGTCGAAGCCCGAGCAGCCCGGCGTCAACGGCGTCCATTATGCCGCCCGCAGCCAGTACCTCTACTACAGCGCGACGGCCAACAAGCTGTTCATGCGCGTGCCCGTGAATCCGTCGACGCTGGAGCCCGCCGGCGAGCCCGAATACGTCGTCGCGGGCCGCATGGCGGACGACTTCTGCGTCGACGAGGATGCGGGCGTCATCTACCTGACCACCCACCGCCAGAACACCATCGACATCGTCTCGATGGATCCAGGCCTGAACAGCGGCTTTACCCAGTCGGTGGCTGGTGATCCCTTCACCTACGACCTGATCGGGCCGTCCGCCGGCGCCTGGGGCCGGGGGCCAGACGACTACGGCCGCCGCGCCTTCTTCCTTATGGACGGCGGCACGGCCTCGCCGCCGCCGGACGGTGTCCGCCGCCCGGCCAAGCTCCTGCAGGTGAAGTTCGAGCCGCTGAAGAGCGCCTTCCCCGGATCGGGCGGATGACTCGGATCACGACGCCGCCACGTTGGATCCCGCGGCCACTTCGGTAGCGCGCCAGCTTGCCGGATCGGCGACGTTCCGTCGTATCTCCCATGTTCCGCCTCAGCCGCGGCCACTCTGAACGCGGTCCGCGCCTGATCGGTTCGGCTAGCAAAACTGCTCGCCCGTCAGGGTTTCCAGGTTGAGCGCGATCGGGGAAGGATCCTGCGCGCTGCGAGCAAAGGCCAGCGGCGCGCGCGGACCGTCGTCCAGGATCGCCTTGTAGACGACGTCGGCGCCGCCGATCTGCCGCATCGACTGGGGCACGATCGCCACCCCGAAGCCGGCGGCGACCAGATGCACGATGGAGGCGATCTGGGGCGTGGTCTGGCCGAGGCGGGGCTCGAAGCCCGCACGGCGGCAGGCGTCCACCACGATGTCGAACAACACCGGCCCGATCTCGCGCGGGAAGAGCAGCAGCGGCGCCTCGGCCAGCTCGGCCAGCCGCACGCCCTCGGCCCCCGCTGCGGGATGGCTGCAGGGCAGGACGGCGGTCATCGGCTCGCGGTCGAGCGCGGTGACGGCAAGGCCGTCCCGGTCGTCGTCGGCGGGACGCAGGAAGGCGGCGTCTACGGAGCCCTCCCTCAAGCCCTGCAGCAGCCGCGCGGTGTTGGCCTCTTCAAGCGTCAGCTCGACGTCCGGGTAGGTCGCCCGGAAGGCGGCGAGCGCGCGGGTCACGCGCGGGTGGAAGATCGAGGAGGCGGTGAAGCCGAGCGTCAGGGCCCCGGCCTCGCCCCGGGCGACCCGGCGCGCGGCGTTGCGGCCGCGCTCGGCGAGGTGGGGCATCTCGCGCACCACGCCGAGGAAGGCCGAGCCCGCGGGCGTGAGTTCGGCGCCGTGCGGCAGGCGGCGGAACAGCGGCGCGCCGACGTGGTCCTCCAGCTGGCGGATCTGGGCGCTGAGCGGCGGCTGGGCGATCCCGAGCCTCGCCGCCGCCCGCGTGAAGCTGCGCTCTTCCGCGATCATCAGGAAGGCGCGGATGTGGCGGAGTTCCAAAGCCGATATCTCCTCTGAGTATAGGCTGTTGCATTGCCGGATATAACCAAATTACCAATTGATTATCCTAAGCTTCCAGGCTGCTTTTCCGCTCGATTTACTGGAACCTGACCACCCGTTCTGCGTACTGCCCACAACCGATTGATCAGGCGGAGCGACGAAGATGGCCGACAAGACCATCCCCACCCGGAGCTGGCTGTTCACACCCGGGACGCACGCCGAGCGGTTCGGCAAGGCCGGCGAGGTCGGCGCCGACATCCTGATCATCGACCTGGAGGACGCGGTCTCGCCTTCGGACAAGCCCGAGGCCCGCAAGACCGCCATCGACTATCTCTCCTCCTCCAGCGACGGACCGCACCTCGCTCTGCGGATCAACGGCTTGGACACGCCCGCCGGTCTGGCCGACCTCGACGCCTTCCTGGGCTCTCACGCCGCGCCCGACTACGTCGTGCTGCCCAAGACCGAGACCGCCGGCCACCTGCTGATCCTGGACCGGCTGCTGGCGGCCTCGGGCAAGGACGCGCGTCTCGTGGGCCTGATCGAGAGCGCGCGGGGGCTCGCCGGCCTGGAGGCGATCGCGGCGGCGACGCCTCGCCTGTTCGGCCTGATGCTGGGCGCCGCCGACATGGCCGCCGACCTCGGCGCGGCGACCGCCTGGGACCCGCTGGTCCATGTCAGGAGCCGCCTGGTGGCGGCCTGCGCGCTCGCCGGCGTCGCGCCCATCGACAGCCCCTACTTCGACATCCACGACGCCGAGGGTCTCGGCCGCGAGGTGGACGCCTCCAAGGCCTTCGGCTTCACCGCCAAGGCGGCGATCCACCCGGGCCAGGTCGGCCCGATCAACGCGGCGCTCACCCCCACCGACGCGGAGGTCGACCACGCGCGGAAGGTCATGGCCGCCAACCAGGGCGGCGTGGGCGTGGTGGACGGCCAGATGATCGACGAGGCGGTGGCCCGCAAGGCGCGCCGCATCCTCGCCGCCGCCGGGGCCTGAGCCCCGCTCTCTCGAAAACCCCAAGCCGATCAGGAGACACCCCATGGAAGGCCTGCTTCCCGCCTATAAGAGCCTGGGCGACAACCGTTATCGCGAGACCTCGGGGCTCTACTACGAGGATTTCACCCCCGGCGACGTTTTCGAGCATCGCCCCGGGCGCACGGTGCTGGACGTCGACAACACCTACTTCACCCTGCTGACGCTGAACGTGCAGCAGGTCCACTTCGATGCCGCCTACGCGGCCCATACCGAGTGGAAGAAGATGCTGGTGGACTCCACCTTCACCCTCGCGCTCCTCACCGGCATGAGCGTGCGGACGGTTTCGGCCAAGGTCGTGGCCAACCTCGGCTGGGACAAGGTGAAGGCCAGCCACCCCGTCTTCGCTGGCGACACCCTCTATGCCGAGACCACCATCCTGAACAAGCGCGAGAGCAAGAGCCGCCCGACGCAGGGCATCGTCACGGTGTCCACGCGGGGGCTGAACCAGGACGGCAAGGAGGTCATGACCTTCGAGCGCACCATGCTGATCCACAAGCGCGGCCACTCGCCGGAAGAAGAGGCGGGTTACTGAGCCTCAAGTGCGGAGCATCGTTATGGACCCGTCCGACATCTACAAGAGCAAGCTGACGACGGCCGAACAGGCCGCCGCAGCGATCCCGTCCAACAGCAAGATGGCCATGGGCATGGCCATGGCCGAGCCGCCCGCGCTGCTGAAGGCGCTGGCGGAGCGGGCGCGGTCGGGGGGCGTGGAGGCGCTGAAGCTCTACTACTTCGAGGCCACCTCGATCGCCGCCGACACAGTGCTGGCCTACGACCTGGTCGACCGCATCGAGCCCTACTGCATGTTCATGACCAAGGCCGACCGCAACACGGTCAAGCGCGCCCTGGAGGACGACCGCAAGGTGCTGCGCTATGTGCCCAACACCTTCCACCAGGCGCCGCGGCTCATGATCGAGGAGATCGGGGTGGAGACCTTCGTCTGCACCGTCTCTCCCATGGACAAGCACGGCTACATGACCTTCGGCGTAGGCAACGACTACTCCTCCAAGGTCGCCCGCGCCGCCAAGCGGCTGATCGTGGAGGTGAACCGCCAGATGCCCAGGGTGCTGGGCTCCGGCGCGCCGCTGCACGTGTCCGAGGTCGACATGATCGTGGAGCACGACGCACCGCTCCTGGAGCTGCCCGTCCGCGGCGGCGGCCCGGAGGAGGAGACCATCAGCAAGATCATCGCCGACATGGTGCCCGACGGCGCCTGCCTGCAGATGGGCGTGGGCGGCCTGCCCAACCTCGTCTGCGCGGCGCTGAAGGACAGGAGCGACCTCGGCGTCCACACCGAGGCGCTCTGCCCGGGCCTGGTGGACCTGACGCTGGCCGGCAACATCACCAACAGCCGCAAGACGCTGAACGTCGGCAAGACCGTCTACACCTTCGCCATGGGCCAGAAGGCCATGTACGACTTCCTGGACGACAACCCGTCCGTGGAGACCTGGCCGGTCGACTACGTCACCAATCCTTCGGTCATCGCCCAGAACGGGGGCGTGATCTCGATCAACGGCACCATCGAGATCGACCTGACCGGCGCCTGCAACTCCGAGCACATGCTGGGCCACCAGTTCAGCGCCTCGGGCGGCCAGCTCGACTTCGTGCGCGGGGCCTATGCGTCCAAGGGCGGCAAGTCGATCATCGCGGCCACCTCAACCGCCGCGCACGGCAAGGTCTCGCGCATCGTGCCCCAGCTCAGCGGCCCGGTGACGACGCCGCGCATCGACACCCACTGGATCGTCACCGAGTACGGGAAGGCCAACATGAAGGGCCTCTCCTCCACCGAGCGCGCCCAGGCCCTGATCGGCCTGGCGCACCCGGATTTCCGCGATGAGCTGACCCAAGCGGCCCGCAAGCAGCACCTGATCTGAGGAGATCATCCATGACCAGGACCGTAGCGGACCAGTTCGTCGACACCCTCGCCGAGGCCGGCGTCAAGCGCATCTGGGGCGTGGTGGGCGACAGCCTTAACGGCGTCACCGATGCGCTCCGCCGCCATGGCGCCATCCAGTGGCTGCACGTGCGCCACGAGGAGGTGGGCGCCTTCGCGGCGGCCGGGGAAGCGGCGGTGAGCGGCGAGGTGGCGGTCTGCGCCGGGTCGTGCGGGCCTGGCAACACGCACCTGATCAACGGTCTGTACGACGCCCACCGCTCGCGCGTGCCGGTGGTGGCCATCGCCGCCCAGATCCCCTCGCCCGAGATCGGCTCCGGCTACTTCCAGGAGACCCATCCGGAGACCCTGTTCAAGGAGTGCTCCAGCTACTGCGAGCTGATCTCCAGCCCCGCCCAGATGCCCCGGGTGCTGGAGATCGCGCTCCGCCGCGCGGCCGCGGAGCGGTGCGTGTGCGTGGTGGTGATCCCGGGCGACGTGGCGCTCCGCCCCGCCGAGGACCGGCCGCAGACGCCCCGCGCGGCCCTGGCGCTCCCTGCGCCCGTCGTGCGCCCCTCGGACGCCTCGCTGGACGCGCTCGCCGCCTTCCTGAACGGGGCCGAGCGCATCACGCTGCTGTGCGGCGGCGGATGCGCCGGAGCCAAGGCCGAGCTGCTGGAGCTCGGGGGCGTGCTGAAGTCGCCCATGGTGCACGCGCTCGGCGGCAAGACGGCGGTGGAGCCCGACAACCCCTACGACGTCGGCATGACCGGGCTGATCGGCTTCTCCTCCGGCTACCACGCCGTGCGTGAGTGCGACGCGCTCCTGATGCTCGGCACCGACTTTCCCTATCCCCAGTTCTATCCTGACCACACCCACGTGGCGCAGGTGGATCTGCGTCCAGAGGCCATCGGGCGGCGCCACACCATCGAGCTCGGCCTGGTCGGCGAGGTGAAGGCCACGCTGCAGGCGCTGCTGCCGCGACTGAAGCCCAAGACCGATGCGCGCTTCCTGGAGACCGCGCAGGCCCACTACCGCAAGGCGCGCCAGGGCCTGGACGATCTCGCCCAGGGCAGGCCCGGCGGGCGGCTGCATCCCCAGCAGGTGGCGCGAGTGGCGAGCGAACTCGCCACGCGCGACGCCGTCTTCACCTGCGACGTGGGCCTGCCGACGGTGTGGGCCGCGCGGCACGTGAACCTGGACGGCGGCGAGCGCCGGCTGATCGGCTCCTACTGGCACGGCTCCATGGCCTGCGCCATGCCGCTGGCCATGGGCGTGCAGGCGCTGGACCGGGGCCGCCAGGTGGTGTCGCTGTCGGGCGACGGCGGCTTCACCATGCTGATGGGCGACCTCCTCAGCCTCAAGCAGCTCGCCCTGCCGGTGAAGGTGATCGTGTTCAACAACGGGTCGCTCGGCTTCATCGAGCTGGAGCAGAAGTCCTCCGGCTTCATCGACACGGGCACCGGGCTCGACAACCCCGACTTCGCCAGGATGGCCGAGGCGGTCGGGATCAAGGGCGTGCGCATCGAGGACCCGGCCGAGGTGGAGGCTGGTCTGAAGGAGGCCTTCGCCCACGACGGCCCTGTGATCGTAGACGCGGTGGTCAGCCGCCAGCAGCTGGCCATGCCGCCCGCGGTCACCGCCACCATGGCCAAGGGTTTCACCCTCTACATGCTCAAGGCCGTGCTGAACGGACGCGCCGACGAGGTGGTCGAACTGGCTAAGGCCAACCTGCTCCGCTGAGCCCGCAGCCGAGCCCGAGCCCGCAAGGATCCCTATCATGGCGAACCCCGACACCGGCCTAAGCGAGCTGTTCCGCCCCGGCGTGCGGCTGATGGAGACCGCCGTGGAGGCGGTGGGGATCGAGATCGGGCCGCGGGCCGGTTACGCCACGCCCAACACCGTGGTCCTCGACCTCAAGACCCTGCGACTGCGCGACTACTCCAAGGGCGAGGAGGGTACGCCCATCCTGGTCCACGCGCCCTTCGCCGGCCACAGCTCCGCCATCGCCGACTTCCACCACGACCAGAGCCTGATGGCCTGCCTGAAGGAACACGCCGGCGGCCCGCTCTATCTGACCGACTGGAAGAGCGCGGACGCGCAGATTCAGGGCTTCACCATCGACGAATACCTGGCCGAGCTGGTCGTGGCCATCGACCACATCGGCGGCCGCGCGCACGTGGCGGGGCTCTGCCAGGGCGGCTGGGCAGCGGCCATGCTCGCCGCCCGCTTCCCGGACAAGGTGGCGAGCCTGGTCCTGGCCGGCGCGCCGCTGGACCTGATGGCCGGCGACGGCTGGATCAAGCGCATGGTCAAGACCATGCCGCCCGCCTTCTACCAGCAGCTGGTGGTCCTCGGCGGCGGGCGGCTGCGCGGCCAGACCATGCTGCAGGGCTTCAAGGCCATGCACCCCTTCGAGCAGTATCTGGAGCGCTACATCCGCCTCTACGAGCACATCGACGACGCCGAGTACCGCCGCCGCCTGGAGTTGTTCTCCGCCTGGTACGAGCACCCGATCGATCTGCCGGGGCCCTGGTATCTGCAGGTGGTGGATGATCTCTTCCGCAAGAACCTGTTCTACGAAGGCCGGTTCACCGCGCTTGGCGAGACCATCGGCGTCGCCGGGGTGACCTGCCCGGCCTATCTCCTGGCCGGCGAGCATGACGACATCACGCCCCCGCCCCAGGTGCTGGAAGCCTCCAGGCGTCTGGGAACCCCCGCAGAGGACATCGTCAAGGAGACCGTTCCTGGCGGACACGTGGGCCTGTTCATGTCTCACCGCACCGTGCACGACACCTGGCCCAAGATCGCCAAGTGGATGCGGGGGATCGGCTGACGAGAGACGAAGCGGTCCTTCATCCACCGGATCGACCACCTCGTCCTCACGATCGCCTCGCTCGACGTCCCGTGCGACTTCTACGCCCGCGTGCTCGGCTTCGAGCGGGTGGACACGGCCAACCGACCGCCCTGAAGTTCGGCGGCTGCAAGATCAACGGCCACGAGACGGGCCGCACGTTCGACCCCAAAGCTATGGCCCGGCGCCGGGCGCCGGCGACTTCTGCTTGGTCACGACCGCGTCGCTTGACGAGGTGCTGATCGGCCTCGCGGCGTTCCGGTGGAGGATGGCCCCGTCGAGCCCTGATGACTTCCGTCTATTTCCGCGATCCCGACGGCGACCTCATCGAAGTCAGCCGCTATGGGCCCGAAGAAGGGGATTAAGCGACCGACAATCCGATCTTATCTTCAGCGAAACGCCTGAGCGGTTCCGTCTGGACTGAACGACTTTCAAACAAGTGCTTTTTTCGGAATGGCAGCTATGCACCGTGCGGTCTCTGAAGATGCCGATCGCTATCGACCAATTGTTGCTGTATATTGAGAAAACCAAGCAGTGGCTCGGGCCGCACGATGTGGCACTCTCTGGCTGATAGAGTGAACGTGCACATGGGTGCTCCGGCCATAACCGTAGCTTCTGCAGGCAATGGAGCTGTGCCGAGTACCCGGCAAACTGCCTGTAATTACCCACCCCGGCGCTCTCGTTGTGATCAGGCGGCGAGCGTCGCCATGATGGTCTTGAATGGGTTGGCGCCGGGGGTGAGGCGGGCGGTGTCGATCACGGTGCGGACATCGGCTTCGCCCTGGGCGGCCCACATGGCGCGGTAGCCGTTGGTGACCTTGCGCTGGATGACGGCGGGTCGCAGGTCGCGTTCGCAGGCGTTGTTGGTGGCTTGGACCTCGCCGGGCCATCGGGCGAAGGTCAGGAGCTGATCTCGGGCTCGCCTGAACTTGTTCTGGAGGGCTTGCGCCAAGTCGCACGAGCTCGGAGCAGCCAGGATATCGTCGAGGCCCCGCTCCAAGGCGCGGCGCTTGGTGGCGACAGTCGAGGCGGCGAAGGTGGTGATGTCGCGAGCCAGGGCGAAAGCCTTTTGCAGCCACAGCTGGAGACGAAAAGCCAAGTCGTCGTGGCTGAGGTCCAGGGCGTAGGCGACGTCGCGGGCGAGGTGGGCCAGACAAGTCTGATGGGCGGCCGCATGACCCTGCTGGGCGGCGTAGCGGTCGGAGCACCAGACCTCGGGCCGGTGGCCGTCCATCATGGTGCGGATCACCACGGCCCCACGCGTCGGGGCGGCCTGATGGACCACGGCCTGATCGCAGCGGAAGACCCAATGGTAGGCGTTGCTTCCCTCGATGCGAACGCCCGTCTCGTCGGAGCTGACCACCTTGGCCTGGCGCAACTCGGCCACGGCCTGCTCGCGCCCAGCGACGAAGCAGTCCTGGGCGCGGCGCAGCATGTTCATCAGCGCACCCTGGCTGATCCGGACGCCGAAGACGTCGGCGAAGCTCGCCTGGAGCCGCTCGTAGGAGAAGGCCTGGAAGGTCTTCAGATAGGTCGCCAAACCGTGCAGGCGCGGTCCAAACGGGCTGCCGCTCGCCGCCTGCGGCACGGCGGCCAGAACGCGAGCGTCGCAGACAGGGCAACGCACCGCCAGACGCTGGTGGCGCTCTATAAAGGGGGAGATCGTCGGCAGGTCTATCTTGTCGTAGGCGCCCACGACCTCGGCGGCCAAATCTGACGACAGGGCCGCAAGGCAGTCAGGACACTGGTCGGGATAATGAGCCACGATCCGGTCGGCCTCCTCGCTCATCACGCGGCTATGACCCTCATGGCCAGGCTTCGCGCCACCCGGCCGCGACGTCTCGCGTCGTTCCTTGCGATCTGTAGACGGCGGTTTGGAGGATCTGCGCGACGTCTTGGCTGGACGCTGAAGCCGTAGCACCAGCTCGATCAGCTCTTCCTTGCTCAAGCGCTCAAGATCGATTCGCCCCATCCGCCGCTTGAATCAGCGATCCCCGAAGCCCGCAGGGGGTGAGTAATTACACGCCCGCCGCCGTTAGCTCGGAGGTTTTCCTCGCCTACGGTGTTCCTTTTCGGCTGAGGTCAGATGGGCATGGCCAGGCTGACTCTCGCGCCAGCGCTCCAGATCGAAGCCCGGGCGTCGGCGAGTCTCTTCGTCCGGCACGCTCGCATTGATGATCTCTATGATCTTCAGGTTCTGGGCGATGTCGTCGGCGATCAGGCCGCCTTGATCGCCCTCCTCGGCCAGCTTTCGGAACTCGGAGATTTCGTCTAGCATCTGCTGGCGTGCGGACAGCATCCTGTCCCATTCCGCCTTTTCGGTTTCGTTGGTTGGGCTGTTGAACCTGACTCTCAGCACCTTCTCGTCCAGGATGATTTCGTCTGGATGAGGGATCGGCTCAGGCCGGGCGCGGCCCGCCTGATCGCAGGCCTCGAAGACGGCTCTCCAGCGCTTTTTGTATTGTGTGACCGCGGAGAAAGTCTCGAGGAGCTCCTCGAACTGCTGCGTTTGAGCGGCCTTGACCATAGCGGCCAGCGCTAGCTGGGAAGGATGGTGGCCTTTGACGGCAGAGACGCCCAGGCTGCGGACGACGGCCTGGATCATCGGCAGCTCGATCAGCTTGTCGTTCTCACGCACCTGGATGGGGCGCAGCGCCTCCTCCAGGACCATTTGGTCCAACTGGATGTTGGCGGCCGTCCGCTTCGGCTTGTTGGTAGCCGGACGACCCTTCGGATTGCCTGAGGCGCCCTTCTTGAACTGGTGCTCCTTGGGCGGTCGCTTGTAACCGACGCCTTGGCTGCTTGCCCGGGGAGGGTGTCCGCTCATGCCGGCGCCTTTTCGCACCGCGCGACTTCCAGGGCGTCGAAGGCCTCGCCTGTCGAGGCCAGCTTCGCGACCTTGCCGGTCAGGCCGGTGTAACGACGCAGGATGACGTCGCAGTACAGAGGATCGCACTCAATTAGCCGTGCCGATCGTCCGGTCACTTCCGCAGCGACCAGGGTGGTCCCTGACCCGCCGAAGCCGTCCAGCACGATTTCGCCTCGGCGCGAGCAATCGCGTATGGCGTCGGCCACCAGGGCCGCCGGCTTGACGGTGGGGTGCATGGCGAGCTCCTCCGAGCGGGTAGCCGAGATGCTGGAGATGCCGGGATAGTCCCAGACGTTGGACCGGTGGCGTCCGCCTTCGCCCAGGCCGAAGGTGTTGGTGTGCGCTCCCCCACCGACCTCAAAGGCGAACACCAGCTCGTGCTTGGACCGGTAGAAGGCACCCATGCCGGCGTTGCTCTTGTTCCAGACGCACAGGTTCTTCAGCTCGCGGAACACCTGACGTCCTGCGGCCAGGAGCTCGCCCATGTGTCGCCAGTCCATGCAGACGAAGGCGATGGCGCCGTCGCGCGCGACGCCAGCCATTGCGCCGAGGCTGTCGGTCAGGAAGGTTGTGAACGCCTGCTCCGACATCTCGCCGGTCGCCATGGCGAACTCGCGGTGGCGCGCGGCGCCGGAGCCGGAGCCGCAGACGTGACCGTCTATGGGCACGTTGTAGGGCGGGTCGGTGAAGATGAGGTCCGCCTTTCCGCCCTGCATCAGCGCCTCGTAGGTGGCGGCCTCGCGAGCGTCGCCGCAGATGAGACGGTGTCGACCTAGCGTCCAGAGCTCTCCAGGCCGGCAAACCGGGTCGGTTTGCAGGGCGGGGGTGTTGTCGGCGCTGGCGTCGCGGCCGCTCGGGCTGCTCTCGCGCGCCGTGTCGAGCGTCGGGTCGACCTCGGTGGTCGAGAAGCCGGTCAGAGAGACATCGAACTGGAGATCGATGAGCGCCTGCAGCTCGATCGCCAGCACCTCCTGATCCCAGCCGGCGTTGAGGGCTAGCTTGTTGTCGGCCAGGATGTAGGCGCGCCGCTCCTCGTCAGTGAGGTGGGAGAGGCGCAGCGTCGGAACGGTGGTGAGATCGAGCAGCTTGGCGGCTTCCACGCGGCCATGGCCGGCGATGATCTCGCCCGCATCGCTGACCAGCACCGGGTTGGTGAATCCAAAGCGGCGGATGCTGTCGGCGATCTGTCTCACCTGCTTCTTGGAATGGGTGCGGGCGTTGCGCGCGTAGGGCCGGAGATCGCTCGGGGCGCGCTGCTCGATGTGCATGTCGGCTTGGCTCATGCCGTGAACGTAAACGGAACAATGAGACCAGTGGAAGAGGCGTGTCGCAGCTTTATTCGCGCCTGCTGCCTATCGGCGACCGCATTTGGCGTAGGCGTTCTACGACTGGCGATCCCTGATCTCGTGGAGTCGGATCGCAGTTCCGGCTTAGCGAGATCGCTGTTATTGCAAAGCTCTTCAGGCTCAATATTCCGAACTAAACTCTTGTATATTCTCAGAAAAGTGAAACGTTTGCCTCCGGAAGCCGTGGAAAGTCCGCCAAAGATCCCTGGCGGCAGGGATTAGCAGCGATAACTGAGCACGCGTGCTGAGGGGCCAGCAAGCTTAAGGGTGCGACAATATTGGCCAGTCTGGACCGGCGCCTTCGCCCGGGACTGGACTGAGGCGGACGACTGAGCGCCCGTGTTCGCGAGCTCGGCCGCGTCCGGGCTCTACCTGAAAGCCAAGGCTAAGAAGGCTTGGTGGCGGAGAGGCTACGATGCGAGCTGAAAATCTGTTGATTGCGCCATCGTAGGTTCGGCGCCTACTTCCCCCACCACCGTCCAGATGCGCCTAGTTCTGCATCAAGGCCCGGGCCGCAGCCCGCGCCGCATCGGTCACTTCCGCGCCCGCCAGCATGCGCGCGATCTCCTCTTCCCGCGGACCGGCGGCCAGGGTCGCGATGGAGGTGGTGGTGCGCTCATCGAGCAGGGTCTTGGCGACCCGCCAGTGGGCGTCGGCCCGGGCGGCCACCTGGGGGCTGTGGGTCACCACCAGCACCTGGCCGCTCGCAGCCAGGCGCTTCAGGCGCAGGCCCACGGCGTCCGCCACCGCCCCGCCCACGCCCTGATCCACTTCGTCAAAGATCATGGTAGGGCCGCCGGCCTCCCCCCGGGTGGCCAAGGCCACCTTAAGCGCCAGGGCCAGACGCGCCAGCTCGCCGCCGGACGCGATCTCGCCTAGCGGGCCGAACGGCGCACCTGGGTTGGTGGCGATCTCGAACGCGATCCGGTCGGCGCCTTCGGGCCCCGCACGACCCTCCAGCAGGGGCTCGACCACCACACGGAAGCGCGCACGGTCGAGCTTCAGCGGCTTCAGCTCGGCCTCCACCGCCTGCGACAGCCGCGCGGCCGCGGCATGCCGGGCGGTGCTCAGAGCCCGCGCGGCGGCGTCATAGGCGACCTTAGCCGCCAGCGCGGCCTGCTCGGTTCGTGCCAGGTTATGGTCCGCGGTCTCGAAGCCCCGCAGCAGTTCGGCGAACCGCACCCGCTCGGCCGGAAGATCATCGACCTTCACGCCAAGCTTGCGGGCGGCGGCGCGCAGGGCGAACAGCCGCTCCTCCGTCTTCTCCAACCGGGCCGGCTCGAACACGAAGGCGCGCGCGGCGGCGTCCAGGGCCTGCAGCGTCTCCTGGGCTTCGAGCAGGGTGCGCTCGCCGGCGGCCACCGCCTCCGCCAGCCTGTCCACCGCGGTTGACCCCTGGCCGCCGCCGGCCTGAAGCACCTTGTCCCGGGCGCGTTCCAGGGCCCGCATTCCCTGGGACATGCGCGTGGCCAGCTGATGGCCGCCGAAGGCCTCGCGCGCGGCGGCGATGTCGGCGACGATCTTCTCGGAAGCGCCGAGCAGGCCGCGCTCCTCGGCCAGGGCGTCCTCCTCGCCCGCGCGGGCGTCCAGCCGGTCAAGCTCGGCCAGGCGAAGGCCGGCCTCCTCCGCGTCGGCGGTGCGGCGATCGGCCAGGGCGCGCAGCTCGGCCGAGCGGGCCTGCGCCGTCCGCAAGGCTGTCCAGGCGGCCCGGCAGGCGGCGACGGACGGCGCGCATCCGGCATAGCTGTCGAGCAGGGCGCGATGGGTGCGCGGGTCGAGCAGGCCAACCGCATCATGCTGGCCGTGCACCTCCAGCAACAGACCGCCCAGCTCGCGCAGCACCGCGACGCTGATGGTCTGGTCGTTGACGAAGGCGCGGGAGCGGCCATCCGCAGCGATCGTGCGGCGAAGCATCAGGTCTTCGGACGCGTCGCCGTCCAGCCCGCGCTCCGCCAGCACCGACCAGGCCGGATGCGACGGAGGCAGGGCGAAAGCCGCGGTGACGGCGGCTTGAGTCGCCCCGCGCCGTACGAGTCCAATGTCCGCACGCATGCCTGTGGCCAGGCCCAGGGCGTCGAGGACAATCGACTTGCCCGCCCCGGTCTCGCCGGTCAGGGCCGTCAGGCCTGGGCCGGGGGCCAGGTCCAGCGCGTCGATCAGCACCACGTCGCGGATGCTCAGGCCGCTCAGCATCTCAGGCCGCTCAGCATGACGTTCGCCGGGCGTAGCCGATCACCCGGGCGAGATCAGCCCCGGCCGATCCGGCTGAGCGCGCCCGCGGCCTTCGGCTTGGGCGGCGCGGAAGGACGCAGGCCGTTGGATGTGAGCAGCGCATAGGCCTTGGCGTACCACCGGTCGCCCGGGAAGTTGTAGCCCAGCACCGCCCCGTCCTTGGTGGCCTCGTCGCGCAGACCCAGGGTCAGGTTCGCCTCGACCAGGCGATACAGCGCCTCGGGCGTGTCGCTGGTGGTCTGGTACTTGTCCACTACCACCTTGAACCGGTCGATGCTGGCGAGGGGGAGGCCCTGGCGCAGATACCAGCGGCCCACCGACATCTCCTTGCCGGCCAGCTGGTCCAGGATCATGTCCTGCTTCAGTCGGGCGTCCACCGCGTACTGGGAGGTCGGATAGCGCTTCTGCACCTCGCGGAAGGCGACCTGGGCCTGCTGGGTGTAGGCTTGGTCGCGCTGCACGTCGACGATCTGCTCGAAATAGCACTGCGCCTTCAGATAGTAGGCGTAGGCCGCCGAGGGGCTGCCGGGATAGAGTGAGATGAAGCGGTCGGCGGCGGCGATGGCATCGTCGTACTGGTTGGCCTCGTAGTGGGCGAAGGCCTCCATCAAAATCGAGCGGCGCGCCCAGTCCGAATAGGGGTGCTGGCGCTCCACCTCGTCGAAATACTGGCTGGCGGCGGACCACTGGTGCGCATCCATCCGCTCGGCCCCGGTGGCGTAGAGCAGCTCGACCGGGCGTTCGCGATAGGCGTTGTCGGCTTTGGCGAGCTTGTCCGCCCGCCCGTGTGCGCAGCCGGCGAGCGTTATGGCCGCAGCTGTGGCGACCAGGATCGAGCGACGACCCTTTAGCATGAATTGCACCTGAGCACGTCCTTCCGGGCGATGATCCCTCGCCTTGGCCTGTGGCCCTCACGCGCAGCTTTTAGCCAAGGACGCCGCAAACGCCAAGGGCCGCCCCGCCGCAGCGCGCGGGCGGCGCGCCTAGACCGCTTCCGCCAGGGCGGGCGCGAAAGTGCGCATGCGCCAAGCCGTCCGATCGGCCAGCAGGGCGCGGACCAGCAGGTTGTTCAGGGCGTGGCCGCCATAGCGGGTCTCGAACCGCCCGATCACCGGCGCGCCGAGGACATAGAGGTCGCCGACCGCGTCTAGCCCCTTGTGGCGCACGAACTCATCGCGGAAACGCAGGGGTTCGGGGTTCAGGATGGCGTCGCCGTCGATGACGATGGCGTTATCCAGCGAGCCGCCCCGGGCCAGGCCCATGCGGCGCAACGCCTCCACCTCATGTACGAAGCCGAAGGTGCGGGCGGCGGCGAGCTGGTCGCGGAAGCTGCGCTCGGTGATCGCCAGGTCCACCGCCTGGCGACCGATGACCGAGGACGGAAAGGCGATCTCGAACGCCACCTCGAACCGATCGCAGGGCAGGAGCGCAGCACGCTTGGACCCGTCCTGCACCTCCACCGGGGCCAGCACCTCGATGTAGCGGCGCGGTGCGTCCTGAGCGCGCCGTCCAGCCCGGTCGAGCAGCTGTACGAAGGGCAGCGCCGAGCCGTCCATGATCGGGACTTCCGGACCATCGACCTCGACGATGACATTGTCCACGTCCAGCGCCGCAAACGCCGCCATCAGGTGCTCGATGGTGGAGACGCTGACGCCTGAGGCGTTGGAAATCTTGGTGTTCAGCTGGGTGCAGCTGACCGCGTCCGCACGGGCGGGGATACGGTTGTCGACCTCGCCGAGGTCGCTGCGCACGAACACCACGCCCGTCTCGACGGCCGCGGGCCGCAGCGCGATCCGAACCCGCTGGCCGCTATGCACACCCACGCCTGCGCAGACCGCAGGGCCCGCCAAGGTATGCTGGAACAGCCGCGCTGATTTCAAAGGCGTATCCTCTGAGTCTAAGCCAGGTCTCGCGACCTCTACACCGCTGATGGGTCTAGGACATGGCCTGCAACCGGCAACACAAGTCCTGTTACGCACTGTTTCCTACAGGCTTTCAGCGAAAATGAGGCGCTTTGTGAGGCGTCTCTGACACAGAAACCCCGGTCTTTCGACCGGGGCGCTGTAGATACCGGACGCTGTAGATACCGGACGCTGTAGATGCCGGACGCTGTAGATGCCGGACGCTGTAGATGCCGGACGCTGTAGATGCCGGACGCTGTAGATGCCGGACGCTGTAGATGAACGAGAGTGAGGCTAGTTCGCTAGCCGGCGGAGGAAGGACGGGATGTCCAGATCCTCCGTCGCATCGTGCGGCTCGACAGACGGCTGAGCCGCAGGCTGGGCTGATCCGCCCGCGACGGCCCGGGACGGAGCGGGCGGCGGCGCCTGGGGCGGCTGCTGAGCGGCGGGGGCCGCGTAGTCCTGGCGCGGCCGACCCCCGAACAGGCTCAGCCAACCGCCCTTGCGAGCCGGCTCCTGTCCCCGAGGGGCGCTATAGTCCGCCATCGGCTGGGATGCGCGAGGTTCGGGAGGCGACCGGCCATAGGCGCCGCTGCGCGGGAACTGGCCCAGGCTTTCCTCCTGCATCTCCTCGACCGCGGGGTCGATGATGCGGATGGTGGGCGCTTCGGCCGGCGCCTGAGCGGCGGGGCGGACGGCGTCGCTCCGCACAGCCTGTGCGGGTTCGGCGCGAAAGGGCTCCGCCCTAAGGGGTTCCGGCCACAGCGTGGGTTCGGTCGGCTCGAACGCCGCGGCGGCATGGGAGGGGGCCGCCGCCTCCGCCGCGCGGGTCAGGGTGGCGTGGGCGCGCTGGGCGGCGGTCGACACCGACGCCGCGACCGGCTGGGTCGGGGCCGTCGTGCGGATCGGCTCACGACGCTGCAGCGGCTCGGCCTGCATCTGGCCTACTCCGTCCATGCCTGTCGCGACCACGGAGACGCGGATGCGGCCCTCAAGGCTCGGATCGAACGCGGCGCCGAAGATGATGTTGGCGTCCGGATCGACCTCTGAAGAGATGGCGTTGGCGGCCTCGTCCACTTCGAGCAGGGTCATGTCCAGCCCGCCGGTGACGTTGACCAGCACGGCTTTGGCGCCCTTCAGCGACACCTCGTCGAGCAATGGGTTGGCGATGGCGTTCTGGGCGGCGTTCAGCGCGCGGTCCTCGCCGCCCGCCTCGCCCGTGCCCATCATGGCCTTCCCCATCTCCGTCATCACCGAGCGGACGTCGGCGAAGTCCAGGTTGATCAGGCCTGGCATCACCATCAGGTCGGTGATGGAGCGAACGCCGGAGTGCAGCACCTGGTCGGCCATGGCGAACGCCTCGGCGAAGGTGGTGCGCTCGTTGGCGACGCGGAACAGGTTCTGGTTGGGGATAACGATCAGGGTGTCGACGTAGCGCTGCAGCTCCTGCACGCCCGCATCCGACAGGCGCATGCGGTGGCGGCCCTCGAACTGGAAGGGCTTGGTGACCACACCCACTGTCAGGATGCCGCGCTCCCGCGCCGCCTTGGCGATGATGGGGGCAGCGCCGGTGCCGGTGCCGCCGCCCATGCCGGCGGTGATGAAGACCATGTGCGCGCCTTCGAGGTGCTCACTGATCTCCGAATAGCTCTCCTCGGCCGCGCCCATGCCGACCTCAGGGTGGGCGCCGGCGCCCAGGCCTTGCGTGACCGTGGCGCCGAGCTGGATGCGGCGGTCGGTCTTGGCGAACTGGAGTTGCTGGGCGTCGGTATTGGCGACGACGAACTCCACGCCCTCCAACCCGGCGTCGATCATGTTGTTGACAGCGTTACCGCCGGCTCCGCCCACGCCGAAGACGACGATGCGGGGCTTCAATTCGGTGGCGCGCGGCGCCGAGAGATGAATAGCCATTGAGCTTTCCCTGAACCGCCGTTCTCTCGATCCGCGAGCGGAGTTCCGTTTCCGGTGCGCCGCCGCGAGCCTCGATAGGACACCCTTATCCTTAACCCGTAGTTAACCCCTTAGGCCGAGTCGGCGATTGAGGAACGGGTCGCAGGGGAACACTCAACTGATTCGGCGGGAAAGTTCGAGACGGTGTGTCGCGGGTCTGCGCCGAATGCGAAAACAGGTGTGGACTCTTAGCGGAACCGAAGGGCGCTAGAGGTTCTCCCGCAGCCATCCGGTCGCCCGGGCGAGCACGCCGGCGTTGGGATCGATCGGCTCGCGGCCCTGCTGGGCGCGGGCCCCGGCCAGGGAGCGGGCGCTGACGGCCTCGCGCGGGCCGAAGGCCGAGCGGTGCAGGACGCCGGCGGCGGCGCAGAAGGCGGGGCCGGCTGCGGCCTCGGCCAGGTGAGGAGCCCGCCGGGGACGGGCGAGGCGCACCGGACGGTCGAACACCCGCACCGCCACCTCGCGCACGCCCGCCAGTTGGCTCGCGCCGCCCGTCAGCACGATGGAGGCGCCGGGGTCGAGCGGCAGGCCGGAGGCCTTCACCCGCTCGCGCACCAGCTCCAGCGTCTCTTCGACCCGGGGCGCGATGATGCCCTTGAGCAAGCTGCGTGGCGCCACGACCGGGCCGGCGCCGGGATCGTCGCCCCGGGGCGGGGCCTCGATGGTCTCGCGGTCCTCGTTGGCGCTGGCGATGGCGCTGCCATGCAGGGTCTTGATCCGCTCCGCGCCGGCGGTGGTGGTGGAGAGGCCCCGGGCGATATCGGCGGTGACGTGGGACCCGCCCACCGCCAGGCTGTCGACGTGGAGCAGGGACCCGTCGCCGAACACGGCGACCGAAGTCGAACCGCCGCCCATGTCGATGCAGACGGCGCCCAGGTCCATCTCGTCGTCTTCAAGCGCCGCCAGGGCGGAGGCAAAGGGCGCGGCCACCACGCCGTCGAACTGCAGGTGAACCAGCTCCAGACAGTGGCCGAGCGTCTGGAAGGCGCTCTCGTTCATGGTCACCACCAGCAGGTCCAGGCTGAGCTGGCGGCCGAACATATTGCGCGGGTCCCGCACGCCGCGCGCCCCGTCCACCGACCAGGAGATGGGGAGCAGGTGGATCGGGCGGCGGCCGAGAAAGCGGGCCTGGGCGACGGCGAGCTGGAGCGCGCGCGACAGGTCGTGGTCGCTGATCGGGCGCCCCGAGAGCTGGATGGTGGTGGAGGTGCGGTGGCTGGCGAGCTGGCCGCCGGCGGTGGTGATCACCACGCCGCCGACATTGACCCCGGCCATGCTCTCGGCCCGCTCCACGGCTTGGGCTATGGCGTGGGCCGCCTCGTCCATGTTGATGATCGAGCCGCCGCGGATACCGGCGGAGCGGACGTGGGCGACGCCTGTGACGTTGATGGAGCGGTCCTCGCGCTTGGCCCCGTCCGGCTTCATGATGAAGCAGCCGATCTTGGAGGCCCCGAGGTCGATCGCCGCGACTAGGGGCTGGCGTCCGCCCGCCAGCACCTTGAGCCCCTCGCGGGCGTTTTGGCGGTCCGTCAGCGTCGACATTTCCAGCTCCCCTAGGTCACGTCTTGGTGGGCGCGGCGGCCGTGATCGGCGGCCTCGGCGCAATTGGTTGGGCTTGGGCGGGCGCCGCGAAGGCCGGCGCGCCTGCGACCGGCGCACCCGTAGGCGACGCGGCGGCGGGCGCGCGTGGGCGGACGACCACCATCTCCGGATCGCGCAGATCGATACGCTCGAAGCCGAGATCGAGCAGGCGGTCCTTCTGGTCCAGCTGGTCGAGCTGGATCAGGGCGCCGTCCTCGTCCAGGGCGGGGAGCTGGATCAGGCTGCCGTCTTTCAGGCGCAGGTCCCAGCGGCGCTGGTCGACCCGCACCGCGGCCTCGACCCGGCTCATCAGGCGAGGCCGCGATTGCAGCTCCGGCAGGATGTTCCCCGCCGCCTGGGGGGCGCCGTCGCCCACGATCAGGGGCAGGTCGACGAACAGGCCGGGGTCGGCCTCGGGGATCACGTCACCCTCGGGATCGATCACGTGGGACCGGCCGTGGTCCTGCCAGACCGCGAGGCGCGGGCGCTCGGCCACGGCCAGGACGATGGTGTCGGGCAGCAGGCGCAGGATGCGCACAGACTTCACCCAGCCGACCTGCTGCACCCGCTCACGCACCTGTTCCAGGTTCAGCGCCATCAATGGCGCGTCGTGGGGGATGTCGGCGGCCTTGACGATGTAGGGGACCGAGAAGCGCGAGGCGCCCTCCACCACCACGCTTGAGACCCGGAACCCGGCCCGGGCAAGGCCGTCGGAGACGTCCGTCTTCATGTCGCTGGTGAGGGCGTGCGCCCGCCCGCCGGTGACGAGCATCAGGCCGACGCCGCCGCAGAGCACCACCGCCGCCGCAGCCAAGGCGACCGCCGGCTGGAGGCCTACGTCGGAACGGCCGATCTTGCCGGGCTGATAGGGCGGCGGGGACGCGGGGGCGCGCTTGCCCTTGGGGCCCGTCTTGGGCCTGGGCTTGCCCCGCATCACCGCGGGCATGAGGCGTCCTGAACGATCCAGAGCACGAGGGCGTCGAAGTCCAATCCGGTGTAGGCGGCCTGCTCCGGCGCGAGCGAGGTGGGCGTCATGCCGGGCTGGGTGTTGACCTCCAGTAAGACCAGATCGCCGTTAACGTCGTCATAACGCAGGTCGGAACGGGTCAGTCCTCTGCACCCCAGGGCTGTGTGCGCGCGGACCGACAAGTCCATGGCGCGATGCGTGATTTCCTCTGGCAGCTCGGCCGGGACCACGTGGCGGGAACCGCCTTCGCCGTACTTGGCGGCGTAGTCGAACCAGCCGGTGGCGGCCACGATGTCGGTCACCGCCAGGGCGCGCGGACCGGACGATTCGCCCAGTACGGCGACGCATAGCTCGCGCCCGGCGATGAAGGGTTCCACCATCACCTGCTCGCCCATGTCCCAATCGTCCGCGCCGACCGCCTGGGGCGAGGTGTTGGCCCCCGCCATGACCAGGAAGACGCCCACCGAGGAGCCCTGGGCGTTCGGCTTGACCACGTAGGGCGGCGGCAGGACGTGACGGCGCGCGACCTCGTGACGGTCGTAGAGGCCGCCGCCCGGCACCGTCACACCCGCCACGGCCAGCACCGCCTTGGCCTTGGCCTTGTCCATGGCCAGCGCCGAGGCCAGCAGGCCCGAGTGGGTGTAGGGCAGAGCCAGGGTCTCCAGCACGCCCTGGACGCAGCCGTCCTCGCCCCAGGCGCCGTGCAGGGCGTTGAAGACGATCTCGGGCCGGGCTGAGGCGAGGTGGGCGGCGAGGTCGCGGCCGGCGTCGATGCGGGCGACTTGCGCGCCCAGCCGCTCCAGCGCGTCGGCGCACTCGCGGCCGGAGACCAGGCTGACCTCGCGCTCAGGGCTCAGGCCGCCGAGCAGCACCGCGATCCGGCGGCCGGCGAGGGGCTGGGGCTTGGAGGGTGACGGCATGAGACTCTCGATGAGGGCGAGGCGCGAGGTGAACGCGTTTCGGTTAACGTACGCCTTGGCCCGCCGTGGAGCGAACCTGTCGATGACCACGAGCCCTGGAGCCCCACCCTGACATTCGCCTCATCCTGAGCGACAAGCTCAGGATGAGGCCGAACTTGCGCGATGTGATTTGGCCAGCGTGCTCAATCCGCGCTCGTCCGACGGCCGCGATGATTGGCGGTGGAGGGCGGCGGGCGTTTGGGCGCGACCCAGCCCGCTGGCGGGGCGAATCGCTGCTGGTCTGTCCCCAGCCCCATCTTGCCGGGCTGTTCGCGCTTCAGCTTGGAGCCCGGGGCGACCAGCGCCTCCAGCCCGCCGAGCGCCACAAGCTCGTCGCGCAGGCGGGCGGCGAGTTCGTAGTCGTCCGCGGCGATGGCGTCGGCCATGCGCGCCCGCAGCGCCAGCACCTCGTCGCTCATGCGCCGCCTGCCGGAGCGGGGCGGGGCAGGGGGCGGCCGATCCGTTTCACCTCCCAGTCCAGCTGCACGCCGGTCCGGGCCAGCACGTCGGCGCGTACGGCGTCGCCCAGGCGCTCCAGATCGGCGGCGGTCGCCTCGCCGGTGTTGATCAGGAAGTTGGCGTGCTGGGGGGAGAACATGGCGCCGCCGAACGGCCTGCCGCGCCAGCCGGCCTGATCCACCAGCGTCCAGGCGCTGTGGCCCGACGGGTTCTTGAAGGTCGAGCCGCCGGTCTTCTCACGGATCGGCTGGGAGGCTTCGCGCCGGGCGGTGATGGCGTCCATGCGCGCGGTGATGGCGGCGGGGTCGTCTGGGCGGCCCTTGAACACCGCGGCGGTGAAGATCAGGGGGGGCTCGGCCGCTGCACCGCTGCGGCGATAGGTGAAGCCCATCTGCGCGTTCGACAGCACGATCCGCTCGCCGGACCGGGTGAGGGCATGCGCCTCCAACAGGACGTCCTTGGTCTCGGAGCCGTAGCAGCCGGCGTTCATCACGCAGGCGCCGCCGACCGCGCCCGGCACGCCGGTGTAGAACTCCAGCCCCGCGACGCCGGCCTTGGCGGCGGCCTTGGCGAGCTGGGCGTCCAGCGCGCCGGCGCCGGCGCGCAGGCGGGTGGGGCCGAGCTGTTCGACGGCGGCGAAGGCGCGGCCGGCGAGGCGGATCACGACGCCCTCGATCCCGCCGTCGCGCACCAGTGTGTTGGAGCCGACGCCCAGCGGCGTGACCGGGACGGCGGGGTCCAGCGCGGCGAGGAAGCCCTGAAGATCGGCTTCGTCCGCCGGCAGGTAGAGCACATCCGCCGGGCCTCCGACGCGCAGCCAGGTGTAGGGGGCGAGGGACTCGTCGCGGAGCAGACGGCCGCGGACGGAGGGGAGGCGGTCGCGCCAGGTCATGCGCTGCAGACGGCGGCTGAGCCTCCTCCACCCCACTGCGTGCGGTCCCCCTCCCCCAAGGGGGGAGGAGCGGCAGCCTCGTCGGCAAGGCTCAATCCTCCCCCCCTGGGGGAGGGGCACCGCGAAGCGGTGGAGGGGGCCAGCGCCGCCCTCACCCCAGCGCCTCCAGCTGCGTCGGCAGGGCGTAGGCCCAGGTGGTGATGTCGCCGGCGCCGAGGCACACGACCAGGTCGCCCGGCGCGGCCTGGGCCTTCACCGCGTCCGCCAACGCCGCCGGGCTCTCCAGCGGGGTGGCGTTGCGGTGGCCGAAGCGGCGCAGGCCCTCCACCAGGCCTGTCTTGTCGGCGCCGTCGATGGGCTGTTCGCCCGCGGGATAGACGTCCGCGACGATGACGCTGTCGGCGTCGTTGAAGCAGCCGCAGAACTCTTCGAACAGGTCGTGCAGGCGCGAGTAGCGGTGCGGCTGGACCACCGCGATCACCTTGCCGGCCCCGTCGCCCTGCACCTCGCGCGCCGCCCGCAGCACCGCGGCGATCTCCACCGGGTGGTGTCCGTAGTCGTCCACCACCCGCACGCCGGCCGCGACGCCCGTGGTGGTGAAGCGCCGCTTCACGCCGCCGAAGCCCGCCAAGCCCGCCCGGATCGCCGTCTCGCCGACGCCCAGCTCCCGCGCCACCGCGATCGCGGCCAGCGAGTTCAGCACGTTGTGGCGCCCGGCGATGGGTAGGCGCAGCTTCTCGTAGGTGACGGCGTCGTCCTCTCGCGGGTTGATCACGCAGTCGAAGCAGGCCCCTTCCGGCCCCATCTCGATGTTCACCGCGCGCACCTCGGCCTGGGGCGTCGTCCCGTAGGTGACCAGCCGCCGGTTCTGCACCCGCGAGGCGAGGGCCTGCACCTCCGGATGGTCCAGGCACAAGGTGGCGAAGCCGTAGAAGGGGATGTTTTCCACGAAGTCGCAGAACGCCTTCTTCACCGCGTCGAAGTCGCCGTAGTGGTCCAGGTGCTCGGGGTCGATGTTGGTCACCACAGCCACGGTGGACTTCAGCCGCAGGAAGGTGCCGTCGCTCTCGTCGGCCTCCACCACCATCCAGTCGCCCTCGCCCATCTTGGAGTTGGAGCCGTAGGCGTTGATGATGCCGCCGTTGATGACGGTGGGGTCCAGCCCGCCGGCGTCGAGCAGGGTGGCGATCAGGGATGTGGTGGTGGTCTTGCCGTGGGTGCCGCCGACCGCGATGGAGAAGTGCAGCCGCATCAGCTCGGCCAGCATCTCGGCCCGGCGCACCAGGGGGATGCGGCGGGCGTAGGCCTCCGCGTATTCCGGATTGTCGGGCTTGACGGCGGTGGAATAGACCAGGGCCGAGGCGCCGTCGATGTTCTCCGCCCGATGGCCGATGTGGATCACCGCGCCCAGGCTCTCCAGCCGCTCGGTGTTGGCCGACGCCTTCTGGTCGGAGCCCTGCACCGCATAGCCCGCCCGCAGCATGATCTCGGCGATCGCGCTCATGCCGATGCCGCCTATGCCCACGAAGTGGACCGGGCCGACGGTGAAGGGGACGGGACGCAGGCGGGTTGGGGACATCAGGCCTTGAACCTGCGCGCCGCGCCAAGATCAAGCGTCACCCCGTCGCGGTGGCCTCCACGAGGTCGGCGAGGCGCTCCGCGGCGTCGGGACGGGCGGCGGCGTGGGCGGCCGCGGCCATGGTCGCCAGGCGGTCGGGTCGGCTGATCAGGTCCTGCAGCACCTCGGCCAGCCTGGCGGCGGTGAACTGCGGTTCGGCGATCACCACAGCGGCGCCTGGGTCGGAGAGCAGCCGCGCGTTCAGGGTCTGGTGGTCGTCCATCGCGGCGGCGAAGGGGACCAGGATCGAGGGCCGCCCCGCGGTCGCCAGCTCGCAGACGGTGGAGGCGCCCGCACGGCCGATCACTAGGTGGGCGGTGCGCAGCCGACCCGCCATGTCACCGAAGAAGGGGGCGACCTCCGCCTCGATGTGGGCCTGGACGTAAGTGCGGCGGGCGGCGTCCACGGCGTCGGCGCGGGTCTGCTGCTCGACGGCCAAGCGCAGGCGCAGGGGCTCGGGCAGGGCGGCCAAGGCGGCGGGGACCACCTCCGACAGGATCTTCGCGCCCTGGCTGCCGCCGGTGACAAGCAGGCGCAACGGGCGGGCTGGTGGTGCATAAGGCGCGCCGTAGAGCGCCCTGATCTCCGGCCGCACCGGGTTGCCGACCACCACGGGTTTCAGCTTGGCGGGCGCCTTCTCCAGGATCGGGAAAGCGCAGGCGACGGCGTTCACCCGCAGGCTGAGGAAACGGTTTACGCGGCCCAGCACCGCGTTCTGCTCATGGATCACGCGCGGCGCGCCTACGCCAGCCGCCGCCAGCAGGGCCGGCAGCGAAGGATAGCCGCCGAAGCCGACGACCACTGCAGGGCGCAGCCGCCGGAAGGCGTCGCGGGCCTGGCGCACGCCGGCGCCGATCCGGAAGCAGCCCTTCAGCACCCCGACCGGGTCGCTGGCCCTGAAGGTGGCCGCCTCCAGCGCCAGCCGCTCCTCGGCGGGGAAGTGCTCGGCGTAGCGGGCGCCGCGGCTGTCGGTCGCCAGCACGATGCGCCAGCCGCGCCCCTGCAGCTCGCGCGCCAGCGCCTCGGCGGGGAAAAGGTGGCCGCCGGTGCCGCCGGCGGCGACCACGGCGAGGCGAGTGGGGGGCGTGTTCACGCCAGCGAGGTTAGCGGATCGGCAGGCATCCGGGGAAGGGAGGGGAAACCATTTACGTCCTTGTTGCGGACATTTCCGTCTGGTGCGAACCTACAGTGGTGAACAACAGCCTCCCTGCTCACGGACCTCTTTGGCAATTTATAAGGCCCATCTTAGGGCTGTCGGCCTGGGGCGTTAAACAGGGGTACGGCAGTTTTCTGACGTTGGAGTTCGGCAAGCCAACGCTAGAACTTCGTGAGCGAAGATCGGAGAGCGAAGGCCTACGGCGCACCGCTTCATTGCACGGCTGTTGTCACTTATGGATTTACTGTTGTCATTGGGAGATCATGCAGGACGGAAGGCAGCTTGCGTGGAGCGAAGATAGCAGAACCGCCATTAGCCACGCTACTCGTGGTTTATCTGGCCAAAAGATGGCTTCTGTAGAAGCTCAGCCACAGAAAGGCCGCTCAGCTTTTCGTTTTAATACTGGCGGAGAGCTAAAAACATGGCCTTACGGTGATGACCATACTGAAGAGCAATGGATGTTGTATACGGGTAAAGAAGTGTTCACTTACCGCGCGGATGGTTGCTATAAGCATGGACTTTCAGACGGAGCGGATGAAGATAGCGTTTGGATGTCCCTAACTTGACCGTCATTGACTACCCGACGCTTGGGTTCACCTCGGCGCGCGTTCTCCGCCCTCATCCCAAGGCCGAGCCCGCCGCCGCTGGCCCTTCGCTGCTTGCATACGCCCCCGGCCGCCGCCGGGTCAGCGCCAGCGCCAAGCCGAGCGTCAACCCCATGGCCAGCATGGAGGAGCCGCCGTAGCTGATGAAGGGGAGCGTCATGCCCTTGGTTGGGATCATGTTCAAGTTGACCGCCACGTTGATGAAGGCCTGTTCGCCCAGCAGCACGAACAGCCCGCACGCCGCCACCTGCTCGAACGGGTCGGCCAGCTTCATCGACTTGTACATGCCTCGCACCACCACAAAGCCCAGCAGGCCGATCAGGCAGAGCGAGAAGATCAGGCCGTACTCCTCCGCCGCGACGGAATAGATGAAGTCGGTGTGCAGGTCGGGCACGTGGCGCTTCATCACGCCCTCGCCCGGCCCCCGGCCGAAAAAGCCGCCGGCGCGAATAGCCTCCGCCGCCTTGTCGACCTGGTGGGTGTCGATCGCCCCGTCGCCGTGCCCCAGGAACTTGTGGAAGCGCGCGGCCACGTGCTGGAAAGTCAGATAGATCACGATGAAGCCTGTGGAGGCCGCAGCGCCCATCCCGATGATCCAGCGGATCGGCACTCCGGCCATGAAGAAGGCCGCCCCGAACGCCACGGTGATCAGGACCGTCTGGCCGATGTCGGGCTGGATCAGCAACAGCAGGACCGACAGCAGATAGAGGCCGAACGCGATGACGACGCCCGGCACGCCCTGGCCCTTCTGGCCCTCGGCGAACATCCAGGCGACCAGGATCATCAGGCAGGGCTTCAGGAACTCCGAAGGCTGCAGCGAGAAGCCGCCGAACTCCAGCCAGCGCTGGGCGCCCTTGGCGGCGTGGCCGAGCAGCGGCAGGATCATCATCACCAGGATCGACAGAGCGTAGCCCACGAACGCCACCCGCTTGACCCCGCGTCCCGACAGGGTCGAGACGCCGAGCAGGATGGCGGTCCCCATGGCCGCGAACACGCACTGGCGAACCGCGAAATGGAACGGGTCGTGATAGCCGATCCGCGCCGCCGCCGCGGGAGACGACGCGAACGACAGCATCACCCCTAGCCCGATCAGCACCAGGGTGGAGCCCAGCAGCAGGTGGTCGGTGGTCCACCACCACTGGCCGAAGCGCGAGCGGTCCGTCCGGGCGAAAGCGTGCTGGGTGGTGAAGGTCATGGGTCGCCGAGACTGGCCGGGCATGCGAGTCGCACCTCCGCACCATGGTTTAGCGTGGTTAACCGTATGTTGCCGAGGGCGTGCGTCGCCTCGTCCTTCGACGAGCTCAGGATGAGGCGATGGCTGGCGGCGGCGCGTCTTCCAGCGACCGGTCCTCCGTCCTCACCTTTTGCATTCGCCTCACCCTCAACGTTCGCCTCATCCTGAGCTTGTCGAAGGACGAGGCGACGCACTCGCCTCCACCGGTCCCAGGAAGGCCTCCACCGCCTCGATCGCCTCCACCAGTCCCACCCTCTGCAGCTCCACCCCCTCCGGCAGGCTGGAGAACAGCCGCGTCGGCGCAGCGGCGTCCAGCATGACGAACACGCCCCGGTCATCGGCCCGGCGGATCAGGCGGCCGAAAGCCTGGGCGATGCGGCCCCGGGCGATGGAGTCGTCGTACTGCCCCTTGCCGAAGCGCTCACGCCGCGCCTTGTGCAGCAGGTCCGGCCGGGGCCAGGGCACCCGGTCGAACACCAGCAGCCGCAACGACCGCCCGGGCACGTCCACCCCGTCCCGGATGGCGTCGGTGCCGAGCAGGCAGGCGTCCTCTTCGGCGCGGAAGATGTCCACCAGGGCGCCGGCCTCCAGCGGGTCCACATGCTGGGCGTATAGGGCCAGGCCCTTGTCGGCGAGGGGACCGGCCAGGCGCTCGTGCACGGCTCGCAGCCGCCGGATGGCGGTGAACAGGCCCACCGCCCCCCCGCCCGCAGCCAGGAACAGTTCGCGGAGCGCCGCCGAGACCTGGCGCACGTCGTCGCGCTTCACGTCGGTGACCACCAGCACGCGGGCGTTGGCGGCGTAGTCGAACGGCGACGGGAGGCGCAGCAGGCGCGGGCTCTCGGCCAGCCGCGCGGCGCCGGTGCGCAGCTCCGCCAGGGCGAAGGGGCTTTCGTGCGCCGGGTCGGCGAGTGTGGCGCTGGTGACGAGCACGCCGTGGGCGCGGCGCAGCACCGTGGCTTCCAGCGGCTCGGTAGGATCGACCCAGTGACGGCGGAAGGCGGCGTCGGCGAGACGGTCCTGGGAGAACACCGCCTCGAACCCGTCCACGAAGTCCTTGTCGCCGGCCTCGTCGTCCAGGCGCGACAGCATGGCGCGCCAAGCCGGCAGCTGCATCCGCGCGCGCCGCTCCAACCCCCGCAGCGCGCCTTCCAGCCGGGCGCGCTCGGCGGTGGGCAGCTCGTCGGTCTCTTCGTCCAGCCAGTCCTCCATCGCCCGGGTGAGCGCCAGCAACGGCGCCTCCAGCGCGGCCAGGGCGCGGGCGCAGGCGGGGGCGGCGTCGCGCACCGCCTCGACCGGCGGGTAGGCCGAGCACTCCATGCCCTGATCCGACGCCTCCGCCCGGGCGCGAAGCTGGGTCAGGAGAGCGGCGAGGAAGGCCTCCACCGGGCCATGCGGCTGGGCCGCGATCCGCTCCCCGTCATAGTCCGGAAGCGGCGCGATGCGGGCGGACCAGCCTTCCCCCGGCAGCGCCGAGGCGGCGCGGATGGCCTCGATCAGGGCCAGCCGCGCGGGTTCGCGTTCGGCCACCAGCTCCGCCAGCCGCTGCTCCAGCCCGCGCCCGCGACGGCGCCCCTCGGGGCCGCGCACCCAGCGGCGCAGCTCCGCCGCCTCCTGTCCCGACAAGCAGGCGGAAAAGGCGCTGTCGGCGGCGTCGAACAGGTGGTGGCCCTCGTCGAAGACGATGCGCTTGAGGCTGGCGGTCTCGGTGTCCCGCCGAGGCGCCCCGTCGTGCGTGCGGACGGGGCGAGCCCCGTCGAAGGCGGCGTGGCTCATCACCAGGGCGTGGTTGGCCACCACCAGGTCGGCCTTGCGCGAGGCGCGGATGGCCTTTTCCACGAAGCAGGCGCGGTAGTGGGCGCAGCCGGCGTGGACGCACTCGCCCCGCCGGTCCACCAGGTTGGCGGGGCCGGCGCGGGCGGTCGGGCCGATGGCGAACAGCGTCGGCAGCCAGGCTGGGAAGTCGCCGCCTGTCATGTCGCCGTCGCGCGTGACCCGCGCCCAGCGGGCGACGAGTCCCGCCCCGATCACGTCCCCGCCGCCCGAGAGCGCGCCTTGGGCCAGCTCTTGATAGTTGAGCAGACACAGGTAGTTCTCCCGGCCCTTTCGCACCACCGCCTTGCGGGCGCGGGTGGCGGGGTCGGGATAGACGGCGTGGCTCTCCCGCTCGATCTGGCGCTGCAAGGCCCGCGTATAGGTGGAGACCCACACCGCGCCGCCGTTCGTCTCCGCCCACAGCGACGCCGGCGCCAGATAGCCCAACGTCTTGCCGGTGCCGGTGCCGGCCTCCGCCAGCATCAGCCGGGGCTGGCCCTCGGTCTCCCGGGGCGAGAAGGCGAAGGCGGTCTCGGCGGCGAACTCCGCCTGGGCCGGGCGCGCCTCGTCCAGGCCGGCGCGGGCGAGCATGGCGGTGAGGCGCTCCCGGGCGGCGTCGGCGGTAACGGGGGTGGAGCCGGGCTGGCCTTCCGGCGCCTGGTCCTCCCACTCCGGCAGGCGCGACCAGACGTCCAGGCCCGAACCCCGGGCCGCGTGCTTCAGCGGACCGCGCTCCAGCGCCTGGACCACGTGCGCGCCCCAGGCCCAGCCTGCACGGTGCAGGGTCAGCGCCGTGGCCAGCGCCTCCTCCCGGCTGGGACGCGGCGCCTCCTCCAGCTCGTCCAGCAGGACCGCCGCGATCTCGCCGAGCGCCTGCGCCTGGGCCTCCACGCCCTTGGGCTCAGGCCGGCCGAGCGCGCGGGCCAGCCCGACGGCGGATGGCGCGCAGGCCTGGGCCGGGCGCACGAAGGCGTAGAGCTCCAGCAGGTCGAACAGGTCGGCGGACCGGGCGGGGGCGGCGACGCCGAGCCTGCGCGCTGTGAGCATGGCGTGGGCGATCAGCACCGGCTCGCGCTGGAACAGGGTTCGCGCGGCGCCGGGCGGCAGCGCCCGGGCGCCGTCTCCGTCCGCCACGCCTGCACGCGCGCCCGGCTGCACCACCAGCGCTGTAGGAAGGCTCGTCATCGGCCTGACATCTAGGCGCGCCCGGGCTGAAACGGAACGCGAACGTGCTATATGGGACAGATGGACGCCGCTGCGCCCTTCGGGTCGGTCGAGGACCTCCTCCCTACCCGCTTCCGCGACTGGTTCGCCGGGCGCGGCTGGAGCATCCGTCCCCACCAGCTGGAGATGATCGCCAAGGCGCGGGCCGGTCGCGACACGCTGCTGATCGCCCCGACCGGCGGCGGCAAGACGCTCGCGGGGTTCCTGCCGAGCCTGATCGAGCTTGCGGCGCGCCCGCTCTCGGCGACGCCGCGCGGGGTGCACACCCTTTACCTCTCGCCCCTGAAGGCCTTGGCGGTGGACGTGCACCGCAACCTGGAGGCGCCCATCGCCGAGATGGGCCTGCCGATCACGGTGGAGGCGCGCACCGGCGACACCAGCCTGGCCAAGCGCGCGCGCCAGCGGCTGCACCCGCCCGATATCCTGATGACCACGCCCGAACAGCTGGCCCTGTTCTGCGCCTGGCCAGGCTCGCGGGAGTATTTCAGGGACCTGTCGGTGGTGATCCTGGACGAGATCCACGCCGTCCACGGCAGCAAGCGGGGGGACCTGCTGAACCTGGCCCTGGCGCGGCTGCAGAGGTACGCGCCGCGCCTGCGGCGGGTAGGGCTGTCGGCGACGGTGAACGATCCGGACATGCTGCGGCGGTGGCTGGTGGGGCAATCTTCTTCCCTCCCCCTTGATGGGGGAGGGGCAGGGGTGGGGGTGGACGGCGGCGCCCCGTCCGAAGGGGGCACAAGTCGCCAGTCCTACGACGGCGGCGCTTCCACCCCCATCCCCGGCCCTTCCCCCATCAAGGGGGAAGGGAGGGACATGGCCGACCTGGTGTTGGGCGCCCCCGGCGCGCCGCCGGTGGTGGACATGCTGCTCACCGACAAGCCGGCGCCCTGGAGCGGCTGGACCGCCAAGCACGCCATCCCCGACGTGCTGGAAGCGATCAAGGGGGCCAAGACCGCGCTCGTCTTCGTCAACACCCGCTTCCAGGCCGAGCTCAGCTTCCAGATGCTGTGGGAAATCAACGAGGACAACCTGCCGATCGCGCTCCACCACGGCTCCCTCGCGGTGGAACAGCGGCGCAAGGTCGAGGCCGCCATGGGTCGCGGCGAGCTTCGCGCGGTGGTCTGCACCTCCACCCTGGACCTCGGCATCGACTGGGGGGCGGTGGATCTCGTTATCCAGCTGGCGGCGCCCAAGGGCAGCGCCCGGCTGATCCAGCGCATCGGCCGGGCCAACCATCGGCTCGACGAGCCCTCGCGCGCCCTGCTGGTGCCCGCCCACCGCTTCGAGATGCTGGAGTGCCAGGCGGCGCGGGAGGCCGTGGCCGCCAACGATCTGGACGGCGACCCCGAGCGGATCGGTGCGCGCGACATCCTGGCCCAGCACATCATGGGCTTGGCGTGCGCCGAGCCCTTCGATCTGGTGGCCCTCTACGACGAGCTGCGCACCTCCGCGCCCTACGCCGCCCTGAGCTGGGAAGAGTATGAGCAGGTGGTCGATTTCGTCGCCACTGGCGGCTACGCTTTACGCACCTACGACCGCTTCCGCCGGATCATCAAGACCGACGACGGGCTCTACAAGGTGCGCGACGGGTTGACCGCCCAGCGCCACCGCATGAACGTGGGCGCCATCGTCGACACGCCCATGCTGTCCATCCGCGTCGCCTCTGTGCGCGCCAACAAGAAGGTCGGGGGGCGCAAGGTCGGCGAGATGGAGGAGAGCTATCTGGAGCAGCTGGCTCCCGGCGACACCTTCCTGTTCGGCGGCCAGGTCTGGCGATTCGAGGGGATCACCGGGCTCGACGCCCTGGTCACCTACGCCCCCAAGGACGCCGAGGCCAAGGTGCCGAGCTGGGGCGGCTCCAAGTTCGCGCTCTCAACCTATCTCGCCGCACGCGTCCGCCGCATGATCGCCGAGCGCGACCACTGGCACGTGCTGGCGCCCGACGTGCAGGAATGGCTGCAGGTGCAGGACGCCCGCTCCCACATCCCTTCCACCGACGAGATGCTGCTGGAGAGCTTCCAGCGTGGCAAGCGCTGCTATCTGGTGGCTTATCCCTTCGACGGGCGGATCAGCCACGGCACGCTGGCTCAGCTGCTCACCCGCCGGCTGGAGCGGCTGGGCAAGCGCCCGCTGGGCTTTGTCGCCAACGACTACGCCCTGGCCATCTGGGCCATGAAGCCCATGGACGACCTCGACCTCGACGCCCTGTTCCAGCAGGACATGCTGGGCGACGACCTGGAGACCTGGCTGGACGAGAGCTTCATGATGAAGCGCACCTTCCGCCACTGCGCCATCCTGTCTGGGCTCATCGAGCGGCGGCTGCCCGGCAAGGAGAAGACCGGCCGCCAAGTCACCTTCTCCACCGATCTGATCTACGATGCCCTGCGCCGCCATCAGCCGGACCACCTGCTGCTTCAGTGCGCCAGGGCCGACGCCGCGACAGGCTTGCTGGACGTGGCGCGGGTAGGGCGGCTGCTGGAGCGCATCCGCGGGCGGATCGTGGCGCGGGCGCTGCCCCGGGTCTCGCCGTTCGCTGTGCCGGTTCTGCTGGAGATCGGACGCGAGACGGTCTCAGGCGCCGGCGACGCGCTGCTGGAGGAGAGCGCCGAGGAGCTGATCGCAGAGGCCATGGCGCTGGATGTCGCCTGACGGCCGATCCGCTGCGTGATGTGGAGGGGGCGACCGAGCGCGGGCTTCGAGACAGGCTCTCGGACCGAGAGCCTTCCTCAGCATGACGAGGGTATTTTTGGTCCGTTGCCCTTCGTCATGCTGAGGAGCCCCGAAGGGGCGTCTCGAAGGACGCAGACCGCCGAAGCAGCGATGCGACCGGCTCAGTCGTCGTACTCCTTCAACGCCTCCAGGCAGGCCTCGAGCCCGGTGACGTCGCCGAACGGGTCCGGCGTGACGATGACGAACAGACGCCGCGCCTGGGCCCACAGCATCGCGGTCTCCGGCAGGTCCAGGTCTTCCACCGCGCACCCGTCGGCGTCGCGCCAGACCCCGGCCGGATCCGGCGCGCAGCCCATCCACGCCTCCACCCGGCTGCGGTAGTCGGCGTCGTCTTCGTCCTCCAGGTTCATGTAGGCGAACACCGGCTTGCCCAGGGCGCTGGCGAAGCCGACCTCGAACGCGGTGCCCGGGTCGCAGCCCGGGCCGCGCCAGGGCGTCAGGTTGGCCACCACCACGTCGCAGGCGCGAAGGTTGGTCAGCGCGCCGGCATAGGCCTCCCGCGCCTGGAGTTCGCCGGCCTGGGCGCTCAGCGTCACCTCGTCGGTCGCCAGGCGCGCGGTCAACCCGTTGGCGGCGCACAGGACGCGCTGGCGGGCGATCAGCTCCTCGGCGTCGGGATAGCGCCGCTCGGGGCCGGCGAGATAGATGATCTTGGGGCGACGCATGGTCGGCACGAAGCCGTGCAGCCGGGCGCAGTCAAGCGCATCGTGGCTGAGTCATGGCCGAGAGGGCGCGCCACTGGCCCTCAGGGGCCTCCGCCGTGATCCTGGGCCAGCTCGGCGTCTGGTTGCGGAACCAGGTGGACTGGCGTTTGGCGTAGCGCCGCGTCTGCATCTGCGCCGCCGCCACCGCCGCCTCCAGGCTGGCGCGGCCTTGCAGCGCGTCGGCCAACTCCCGGACGCCCAGCGCCTTCATGGCGGGCAGGTCGGGCGACAGGCCCCGCGCGAGCAGGGAGGCGACCTCCTCGAGCGCGCCCTGCTGCACCATGGCGTCGAGCCGGGCGTCGCAGCGCGCGTAGAGCGCGGCCCGGGGCGGCTCCAGCACGACGCCGCACCAGGTCCCGGAGGCCAGCATGGACGGGACGGCCGCCTGCCAGGCCGGCAAGGGCGCGCCGCTGGCCTCGACCACGCTCCAGGCCCGGATCAGCCGCTGACGGTCGCCCGGCGAGATGCGCGCTGCGGAGATCGGATCGCGCTCGCCCAGGGCGGCGCGGAACATGGTCTCGCCTTCGCCATCGAAGCGGGTCTCGGCGGCGTCGCGCACACCCGGCGGTACAGGCGGCATGTCGGCCAGGCCCTCGGTGAGCGCGCGGAAGTAGAGCCCCGTCCCCCCGACGATCACCGCCGGCCGTCTCCGCGCCGAGATGTCGTCCAGCACGCGCCGGGCCGCGGAAAGCCAGCGTCCCGCCGACCAGGCGTCCAAGGCGTCCGCTACGCCGTAGAGGTGATGCGGCGCCTCGGCCATCTCGGCGGGGGAGGGGCGGGCGGTGAGCACCGCCAGGTCTTCGTACAGCTGCATGGAGTCGGCGTTGACCAGCTCCGCCCCGAGCGCCTGAGCCAGCCGGAGCGCCAGGGCGGACTTGCCGCTTGCGGTGGGTCCGGCGATCAGCCAGACGCTCGGCTCCATGCTGCTCGCCCTCACCTTCGCCGGCCCCGATGCGGACGCGGTCTCAGGCGTGGCGCACCGGGCGCGAGCCCTGGCGTCGGAGCTCGGCCGGGTCAAGTCCGCCGTCTCCCTCGGCCCCGGCGGGGCGGACCTGATCGTGGAGACGCTGGAGCGCGGTTCGCTGGCCGAGGCGGCGCGATCCGCCGTTGACGACGCGGCGGTGGATGTCTGCCTGCAGCCGGCCGAGGGGCGGCGCAAGCGGCTGTTCCTGGCCGACATGGACTCCACCATCATCGGCTGCGAGTGCCTGGACGAACTGGCCGACTATGCCGGCGTCAAGGCCGAGGTGGCCGCGGTGACGGAGCGCGCAATGCGCGGCGAGATCGCCTTCGAGGGCGCCTTGCGCGAACGCGTCGCCAAGCTGGCGGGTCTGGGTGTCGACGTGCTCGCCCGCTGCTACCAGGAGCGGGTGCGGCTCAATCCCGGCGCGCGGACCGTGGTGCGGACCCTGGCCGCGCACGGAACCCGCTGCGTGCTGGTGTCCGGCGGGTTCGAGGCGTTCACTGCGCCTGTAGCCGAGGCGGCGGGCTTTGCGGCCCATCACGCCAACCGGCTGCGCGTCGCCGACGGGCGGCTGACCGGCGCCGTCGGCGACCCCATCTTGGGCAAGGCGGCGAAGCTGGAGGCGTTGCAGCGCTATGTGGGCGAGCTGGGCGTCGGTCCGGACGCGGTGCTGGCCGTGGGCGACGGGGCCAACGACCTCGACATGATCGAAGCGGCGGGTCTGGGGGTAGCCTATCGCGCCAAGCCGGTGGTGGCGGCGCGCGCCGACGTGCGGCTGGACCACGCGGACCTCACGGCGCTGCTCTACATGCAGGGCTACGGGGTGGAGGCCTTCGTGCTGGACTGAGGCGGCGAGGCGGCGGCGAGCTTGGCCCGCTGCAGCCGATCCCGCAGCAGCAGGGTCATGACGATGACCGGCGTGAGCACGCCGGCGAGCACCAGGGCGGCCTCCGCCTGGCCTAGCCAGATCAGGATCGACAGGCCGACGGTGGCGTCGTCGGGGTCGGCGAAGGTGCGGCCGGCCACGTCGATCCCTTGAGCCTTGGCGGTGTTGGACACGTTCAGCATGTAGAACATGGCGATCACCGACGCGCCGGCGGCGATCCCCAGCACCACGGCGAGGGGTCCAAGGGCGCCCCACAGCCCGACGCCCAGGCCGACGAAGGCCAGCACGGTCGCCACGCAGTCGCAGATGAGGTCGTAGCGATAGCCGCCGACGCTGGTCTTGCCAGTCATCCGCGCCAGCTCCCCATCGGCCCGGTCCAGCAGCAGCGACAGGAGAAAGAGTCCAGCTCCCACGTCGCGCGCGACGCCTCCCAACGCAAAGCCCGCGCCCGCCGCCAGACCCGTCACGAGCCGCAGGGTGGTGACTTGATTGGGCGTGATCGCCGTCCCGGCGAGAAGACGTATCGGCGGCCGGACCAGGCTGTGGAGAAGCGTATTGTGACTCACAGCCTGTCATTGCGCCGCAGTCGCAGTTTGTCGACCCAAAATGCGGGGACTTGAACCCGATGCGGCTTGGCGGGCACAAGGGTGCGTGCGGACGGGCCGCCCCGTGGAGCACCCCTTGTGAAGCCCTCGTTCATCGCCCGCGTCGTGGCTGTCTGCTGCCGCTACGCCGCCCTGGTGGTGGTGGCCTGCCTGGTGCTGGTGGCGGCTTCGGTCTGGTACGCCTCGCACCATTTCGCCATGTCCGCCGACACCGCGGCGCTGATCTCGCCCAAGCTGAAGTGGCGCCAGCAGTCGCAGCGGATGGACAAGGCGTTCCCGCAGAACGCCGACCTCACCGCCGTGGTGATCGATGGCCAGACGCCCGAACTCGCCGAATCCGCCGCCCAGGCGCTGACCGCCGCCCTTCAGGCCCATTCCGACTTGTTCCTCAGCGTGCGCCGTCCCGATGGCGGTCCCTTCTTCCAGAAGGAGGGCCTGCTGCTGCTGCCGCTGCCGGAAGTGCGCTCCACCATCAACCAGCTGATGGCGGCCCAGGGCTTTCTGGGTCCGCTGGCCGCCGATCCCAGCCTTCGCGGGGTGATGGACGCGCTCGACACGGCCATGGTCGGCGTCCAGCACGGCCAGGCCAGCCTGACCCAGCTCGACAAGCCCATGACCGGGCTCGCCGACGCCCTCGCCAAGGTGGCGGCGGGCCAGCCGGCCTATTTCTCGTGGGAGGCGCTGTTCGCCAGTGGCCCCCATGCGGCGGGCACGCGCCAGTTCATCCTGGTGCAGGCCAAGCTCGACTACAGCGCACTGGAGCCGGGCGAGGCGTCCAGCAGCGCCATCCGCAGCATCGCCTCCGGGCTGAAGCTCGATCCCGCCCACGGGGTGCGGGTGCGGCTGACCGGCTCGGTGCCCCTGGACGACGAGCAGTTCGCCTCGTTGAAGCAGCGGGCGTGGCTGATCCCGATCGTGATGATCAGCGCCATGCTGGTGATGCTGTGGCTGGGCGTGCGCTCGGTCAAGCTGATCGCCGCCATCCTGATCACCACGGTGGCGGGGCTGGTGATCACCGCCGCTCTGGGTCTCGCGAGCGTGCACCGCTTCAACCTCATCTCGGTGGCGTTCATCCCGCTGTTCGTGGGGCTGGGGGTGGATTTCGGCATCCAGTTCAGCGTCCGCTATCGCGCCGAGCGCCTGACCCATCCTGAGTTGAAGGACGCCCTGGCCGCGGCCGGCGCCGGGGTGGGCGGGTCGCTGGCGCTTGCGGCGGCGGCCGTGGCGCTCGCCTTCTTCGCCTTCCTGCCGACGAGCTATGTGGGCGTGTCCGAGCTCGGGGTGATCGCGGGCGTGGGCATGATCGTGGCCTTCGTCCTGGCCGTGACCCTCCTTCCGGCGCTGCTGATGCTGTTCAAGCCCGGCGGGGAGTCGCACGAGGTGGGGCTGGAGGCGCTGGCCCCGCTCGATCTCTACCTGCTGGAGCACCGCAGGCGCGTGCTGGGCATCGCGGGCGGCGCGGCGGTGGTCTGCATCGGGCTGTTGGTCTTCGTGCGCTTCGACTTCAATCCCCTGCATCTGCAGAGCCCCCACGGAGAGGCCATCAGCACCGTCTACGACCTGATGAAGGACCCCCAGGAGACGCCCAACACCTTGGACGTGCTGGCCCCCGACCTCACCGCCGCCGATGCGCTGGCGACCCGGCTGGGTAAGCTGCCGCAGGTGTCGCAGACCCTGACGCTCAGCACCTTCATTCCGTCGGACCAGACCGCGAAGCTGGCCGCGATCAGCGACGCCAACCTGCTGCTCGATCCCACCGTCAATCCCTTCGAGGTGCAGCCGGCGCCCACCGACGCCGAGGTCGTGTCCAGCCTGACCCGGACCAGCGGCGATCTTCTCGCCGCCGCCAAGATCTCCACCGGCCAGCCCGCGACCGAGGCGAGGCGTCTGGCGGACGTGCTCGCCAAGCTGGCGGCGGGTCCGCCGTCCATGCGACAGGCTGCAACCACCACGCTGATCCCGCCGCTCAACACCCTGCTGGACCAGCTCCGCGCCCTCTTGCAGGCCCAGCCGGTCACCCGCGCGTCGCTGCCGCCGGAGCTGGTGCGTGACTGGATGACGCCTTCAGGTCAGGCGCGCGTGTCGGTCTTCCCGAGCGGTGATTCCAACAACAACACCGTGCTGGCCCGGTTCACCAAGGCTGTCCGGGAGGTCGCGCCGGACGCGGTCGGCACGCCGCTGTCCATCCAGGAGGCCGGGCGCACCATCTACACCGCCTTCCTGCAGGCGGGGGCGCTGTCGCTGGTGGTGATCGTGGCGCTGCTGGCGGCGGTGCTGCGCAAGCTCAGCGACGTGGCCCTGACCCTCGCGCCCATTCTGCTGACTGGCCTGCTGACCCTGGCCACCTGCGTGGTGATCGGTCAGCCGCTGAACTTCGCCAACATCATCGCCTTTCCGCTGCTGCTGGGCATCGGGGTGGCGTTCAACATCTATTTCGTCATCGCCTGGCGCAACGGCGAGACCAATCTCCTGAGCTCGAGCCTGGCCCGGGCGGTGCTGTTCAGCGCCCTGACGACGGGGGCGGCCTTTGGAAGCCTGATCCTCTCGCCCCATCCGGGGACCGCAGGTATCGGAGAGTTGCTGATGATCGCGCTCGGATGGACGCTGGTGACCGCCCTGCTGTTCGAACCGGCCCTGCTCGGACCGCCGCCGGTTCGCCGTTAGGCCCTCAGCCCTTGGCCAGCTTATCCGCCAAGTCGTTGATCTTAGTGACCAGGGCCGGGGCGCCGCCGCTCTGCAGGGTGCTGGCGAAGTCCGCCCGCTGCTGGCTGAGCTGGCTGATGCTGCCGTTGAAATAGACGTCGATGATCTTCCACTGGCCCGTATTCGACTGCCGCATGCGGTAAGCCAGATCCACCGGCGTGCCTTTGGCTGTGACCAGCTGGGTGTGGACGAGCTTGTCGGGACCGCGGGTGTCGACTTTGCCGATGTCGAACTTCTCGCCGTCGTAGCTGTTGAAGTTCTTGGCCCAGGTCGCGGTGCTGAAGCGGGTGAAGGCGGCCAGGAGCGAGGCTTGGTCTGATGCGGGCAGCGTGGTCCAGGTTGGACCGACCGCGAAATGGATCATCAGGGGCAGATCGAACGCCTCCTTCACCGCGGGCTCCATCCTGCGGTAGCGGCCTTCGAAGCCAAGCGTGCGCCCCTGCTTCATGGTGGCGAGGAGGGCATCGTCGAAGCGCTGAACCTGCTGGGCGGCGGGATCTGCAACCTGGGTCTGCGCCTGGGCGACGGCTGGCGCGACCAGCGCCGGAGCAGCGCTTCCCAGAATGGCGAGGGCGCAGAGGGTGGAAGTCGCCGGTCTCATGGTCAGACACATCCTCGAACTGGAAACGTGGCCCTCAGACCCGAAGCCCGGACCTTGGCGGCTGCACGCTGAACGTAGGCTGACCGGCTTGGTTTCCAAGCGGCTCACGCCTCGCGGTGCACTAGGTAGGCGGGCAGGTGACGCAAGGCGTCCGCCGCGGGGCCGTAGCCCGAGAGGCTGGAGGCCGCGCGCTCGGCGATCGTCAGCGCCTCGCGTCTGGCGCCCTCCACCCCCAGTAGGGAGACGAGCGTGGCCTTGCCCGCGTCCGCGTCCTTGCCGACCGCCTTGCCGGCCTTTTCCTCGGTGCTGGTGGCGTCGATCAGGTCGTCGGCGATCTGGAAGGCCAGCCCCAGGTCCTGGGCGTAGGCCCGTAGGCGCTCGCAATCGGCGGCCGGCGCCTGGCCCAGGATCGGCCCTGCCTCGCAGGAGAACTCGAACAGGGCGCCGGTCTTCATCCGCTGCAGCTGGGCGACCTGCTCGGGGCTGAAGTCGTGGTCTGGCGCCACGATGTCCATCATCTGGCCGCCCACCATGCCCTCGGCGCCGCTGGCCCGGGCCAGACGCGCGCTGAGACGGCAGCGGACCTCCGCGTCCGGGTGCGTGGCGGGGTCGGCCAGCACCTCGAAGGCCAGGGTCAGCAGGGCGTCGCCGGCCAGCACGGCGGTGGCCTCGTCGAACTTCCGGTGCGTGGTCGGCTGGCCGCGACGCAGGTCGTCGTCGTCCATGCAGGGCAGGTCGTCATGCACCAGCGAATAGGTGTGCACCATCTCGATCGCCGCCGCGGCCCGCAGCGCCCCTCCCCGCGGCGCGCCGAACAGGGCCGCGCCCTGCAGGATCAGGAAGGGCCGCATCCGCTTGCCGCCTACGGTGATGGCGTAGCGCATAGCGTCCTGCACCCGGCCATGGGGGGCGTCGGTATGCGGCAGCAGCCGGTCCAGCTCGACGTTCACCGCCTGCGCGGCCTGGCTCAGCGCGATCTGAAGCGCGCTCTGATCGGGCTGTTCCACCTGTAGCTTCATCTCACGGTCGCCATCTCGCATGGCCCCGCCTAGCCGCCGAACCGACCCGCCGTCTAGCCCGGCGAGCCGTGGCGGAGCGTGACCTCGGCGCACCAACCGCGACCAAATCGGCCACAGAAGCCGATACCGTTCAGCTCGGCGGTTTCAACGCGCCCCTGCAGGACCTACTCTGCAAGGCTGCAACAGAGTCGGCTGCGGCCCGGACGCGTCCGGGCGCGATCGCCGCGTCTGTCGCGAAGTGGGGGCGGAGAGATCGCATTGCGGGTGGTTCTGGCTCAGCCACGGGGTTTCTGCGCCGGCGTCGTGCGCGCCATCGACATCGTCGAGCGCGCCCTGACCCTCTATGGCCAGCCCGTCTATGTGCGCCACGAGATCGTGCACAACCGCCATGTGGTGGACAACCTGAAGGCCAAGGGCGCCCTGTTCGTCGAGGAGCTGGACGAGGTGCCTGACGGCGCGGTGACCGTGTTCAGCGCTCACGGCGTCTCGCGCACCATCGAGGCGGAGGCCCGTGGTCGCGGCCTGCCGGTGCTGGATGCGACCTGCCCCCTGGTGGCCAAGGTGCACAACCAGGCTAACCGCTATGTCTCCCGTGGGCGTGGCCTGATCCTGATCGGCCACGCCGGCCACCCCGAGGTGGAGGGCACCATGGGCCAGGTGGACGCGCCGGTGGCGCTCGTCTCCACCACCGCCGACGTGGCGGCGCTGGACTTCTCCACCGACGCGCCCCTGGCCTACGTCACCCAGACCACGCTCAGCGTGGACGACACCCGCGCGGTGATCGCCGCGCTCAAAGCCCGCTTCACCGACATCACCGGTCCTGACACCTCCGACATCTGCTACGCTACCCAGAACCGCCAGACCGCGGTGCGCGAGCTATGCAAGGTGGTGGACGTGCTGCTGGTGGTGGGGGCCAAGAACAGCTCCAACTCCAACCGGCTCTGCGAGATCGGGACGGAGGAGGGGCTGCCGAGCTACCTGATCGCCGACGGCGGCGAGCTGGACCCCGCCTGGGTGGCCGGCGTGCAGACCGTCGGCCTCACCGCCGGGGCCTCTGCGCCTGAGGAACTGATCCTGAGCGTTATCGAGGCCTTGCGCCTTACCAACATGGTCGAGGTCACCCAGATGAATGGCATCCGGGAGGATATCGAGTTCCGCCTCCCCGCCGAACTGCGGACACCAGCCGAAACGCGGGCCGAGCAGGTTCCCGCCTAGACTAGACCCCTCGCGCCACGTGGCGCGGCTTACCCCCGCCGTGCCCCTCCCCGGGCGCGGCACAGACAGGAGTGCGGCATGGGCTTTCCCCTGCAGCAGGCGGCCCGGATCGGGGCCTACGTGATGAAGCAGCGCGTCACCGGCGTGAAGCGCTATCCCCTGGTGCTGATGCTGGAGCCGCTGTTCCGCTGCAACCTGGCCTGCGCCGGCTGCGGCAAGATCGACTATCCCGACGAAATCCTGAACCAGCGCCTGTCGTATGAGCAGTGCATGGAGGCGATCGACGAGTGCGGCGCCCCCGCGGTGTCCATCGCCGGCGGCGAGCCGCTGCTGCACCGGGACATGCCGCGCATCGTCAAGGGCTTCATCGCCAAGAAGAAGTTCGTCATCCTCTGCACCAACGCGCTGTTGATGAAAAAGAAGATCGACCAGTACGAGCCCAACGAGTTCTTCACCTGGTCCATCCACCTGGACGGCGACCAGGCCATGCACGACAAGTCGGTGTGCGAGGACGGCGTCTACCAGAAGGCGGTGGAGGCGATCCAGCTCGCAAAGTCCAAGGGCTTCCGCACCCAGATCAACTGCACCGTGTTCGACGGCGCCGACCCTGAGCGGCTGGCCGCCTTCTTCGACGACATGAAGGCCATCGGCTGCGACGGCATCACCATCTCCCCCGGCTACGCCTATGAGCGCGCGCCGGACCAGGAGCACTTCCTCAATCGCGCCAAGACCAAGCAGTTCTTCCGCGACGTGCTGAAGCGCGGCCGTGGCGGGCGCAACTGGAACTTCACCAATTCTTCCCTGTTCATGGACTTCCTGGCCGGCAACCAGACCTATGAGTGCACGCCCTGGTCCATGCCCGCGCGCACAGTGTTCGGCTGGCAGAAGCCCTGCTACCTGCTCGGCGAAGGCTACACCAAGACCTTCCGCGAATTGATGGACGACACCAAGTGGGACGACTACGGCGTCGGCAAATACGAGAAGTGCGCCGACTGCATGGTCCATTGCGGCTTCGAAGGCACCGCCACCACCGACGCGGTGAAGAACCCGCTGAAGATGTTCATGGTCTCCATGCGCGGCGTGAAGACCGACGGCCCCACGGCCCCGGACATCAGCCTCGCCCACCAGCGCAAGGCCGACTACGTTTTCTCGGACCACGTGGAGAAGAAGCTAACCGAGATCAGGATCGCCAACCCCAAGGCGTCCAAGAAGGTCGTGACGGTTCAGTAGGGCCAGCCGGCGGAAGGCGACCTCCGCCTCCCGCCCCGTGCGGATCAGGGCGGGGAGCTGGCGGGGGTCGCGCGCCAGGGCCTTCACGACGGCGAGGACATCCATCCCGCCGTCCGCCTTCATGCCCGCCTGAGCGGCCTTCGGCAGAGCCCGGTCCGCCCCGTCGGAGATGACGCGCAGCGCCGCGAAGGGAATGCCGTGCTCGGCGGCGAAGGCGGCGGCGACGTGGCTCTCCATGTCCACCGCCAGGGCGCCGGTTGCGGCGTGCAGCGCGGCCTTGGCCGCGGCGTCCACCACCATAACGTCGCTCCCGGCGATGGCCCCTGTGAAGAGGCGGGATCGGGGGTGCGACCCCTCACCCTCCCATCGCTGCGCGACGGGCCATTCCGTTTCGGTCGCCTTCGCAACCGATCTGCTGCGCAGACCACTCCAAACCCTCTCCCGCAGGGGGAGAGGGGGCGACCCTTGCTCCCTCTCCCCTTGCGGGAGAGGGAAGCGGCCCGCGCTGCTCTGCGGCGTGGGAAGGGTGAGGGGTCGCAGTGCGTCGTCCAGCTGCCTGGTCAGGCCCGCGTCGGTAGGCCAGCTTCGAGCGCTCTCGACGATCCGATCGGCGACGACCCAGTCCCCCACATCGAGCCCCGGCGAGAGCGCCCCGCCCAACCCGATGCTGATGACAGCGCGTGGGCGCTGTGGCTCCGCGAGGCGCTCCATCTGCGCCCGCAGACTTGAAGCCTGTCCACCGCCCGCCGCCGCTACGATCCCTGGCCCCCCAACCAGCTTGGCTTCCCGCTGGAGACCGACAACGGCGATAAGCGGCGCGACCATGGCCCACGCCTAGCCGTGTAGTGGCGCTCCCTGCAAGCGGACGTTCCAAGAGTCTTTTGCGGGTGGAACCTTGCCGATAAGCCTCGGCCGGGGAACTTCGCGGTTTGGGGAGGTAACCCACACCTCTCGAAAGTCGCCAGTCGGCGGAGTTACGAGAGACCTCAAGCGAGAGAGGCTACTGAGGCACCTTGTGTGCCGCCTAGCGCGTCAACCGACATTCGTCGGCGAAGGTTGCGATAACGGAGGTTTTCGCGAGGCGGCCAACTCACTACTCTGGGGTCAGATACAGTGCCGCCACCTAGGCATGCCAATGTAGGTCTCCACCCAAACCGCTCGCCGTCAGAGCGAGATCACACGGGATTTTCCACGGAGTTGCAAGTCCTTGCCGTCAATGTATAGTTTGTCATCAAACTCGGAGAGAGTGATGGATTTAAACTGGTGGGCTACGCAGTTTTGGCGGGACACGGCCGCATTCGGATTAAAAGCCGCGACATCAAATATGCGCAGGGTCATACCGTCACCGCTCACGGCTATTGGTATTCCAGAATATAAGAAGATTTACATAAGACCGTTTGATAGCGACTATGCAACTATTTTCCAGGTCTTTGGTCAAAAAGAATATCACGTTAGTGTGCCGAATTTCCAGAAGAGGCTAAGTGAGCGCTACCAATCGATCATAGATGCAGGGCGTGACCCCATAATTGTTGATGCTGGAGCTAATATAGGTGCCGCTTCACTTTGGTTTCGACTACTGTATCCACGTGCCAAGATAGTTGCCATTGAACCCGATCCAGAAAATGTCAAAGTCTTAAAGCTAAACGTCGATCCCTATCTCGAGATTAGCGTTTGCGAGGCCGCGCTCGGCAGCAGCCCCGGTTACGCCCAAATGGCAAGGAAGGAGCAGTCATGGGCGCTCACAACGCAGCGTGCACTTGGAGGGTGTGAAATAATGACCGTAAACGACGCTATAAAGTCGATCCCGAATGGTGAACCATTTCTAATCAAAATAGATATAGAGGGATTTGAGCGGGACGTATTCTCGGTCAATACTGACTGGATAGACAATTTCGCCGGCATATTTATCGAGCCACATGACTGGCTATTCCCCGGCGAGGGGATCAGTAAAAACCTACAGAGGGCAATGGCGGGTCGCGATTTCGAGTTTTTCATCAATGGAGAGAACATCATCTACGTTCGCCTTAACGAAAACCCGAGGCTAAACTCCAACTGATCACCTAAGCGCCCCCGAATGATTGAACAGACGCAGACTGGAGGCTGAAACTAAGCAAAGGACAATATGCCTCTGGTTAATTCAAGTACGCCTGCGAGCATTAATGCTTACTTCTCTATGTACCGTAAGGCCGATACAGAGCGCGCAATACAACGGAGGGATAGGGACGCCTGACGTCTGCGGGATGAATGAGCCGCGCTATACGTACAGGAGCAGACCTACCCGGCTCTCAGAAACCCTGGTTTTCGAGAGACGAGCGCTGTTCCAGGAAGCGAACGTAGGCAACGGCAGAGTTGGGTCGTTCTTTCGCCTCAGCGCTCGTGCGCTAAGCGGACGTGCCGCTAAGTTTGGCCTCCCAGGCGGACGGCGACAGCGCTTTATCCGCGTAGGGACCGAGCGCGGCGGCGCGTCCGCCGCCGCAGCACGGCTTAGTCCCGCACCTGAGCGGCGCGGGTTCGCTGACGCCCGGCGCGGAGCCTGGGCTTTTCAAAGATCAAGGATAAGCTAATCCGTCGGACCGCAAGCCGCCATGCGGGCTGTTGCCGCTATGTTCTCAGCCTCCGCGCTCGGCGGCCATGTATCGGGTCGTCCCCCTGCCTGGAGCTGCTCGGCATCAGGACCCCGGCAGCTCACCGATGTCAGCGGGCTTTCGCGCGCCGTGTCGGATGCGGATGATCTGCACGGTGGTCGAGCGGATGCGATAGCGGATGACGTAGGGAGGCACGGTCACAAGCTCGCGTACGTCGCGTCCCGCCGATCGTCTGCGATGTGGAAAGATCGCGAGACCCTCCACCGCCTCAGCGAGACGGGCGACGGTGGTTTCCGCCGCGATGGGCGCGCCTTGGGCCTTGATGTAGCTCCGAATGGCGTCGAGTTCGCGAAGGGCGGAAGCTGTAAGCCGTACGGTATAGATGGATGCGGGCGGCAAATCCGGCGGCGCGCTCAGTCGCCGATCTCCGGCGGCGGCAGTTCAGTCTCGGTGAACCAGGAGCGTATCCAACGAACCACCGCTTCGCCACTTACGGTGCGGCCCGCGTCTATGTCGGCCAGCCCCTCCGCGTCGGCCGCGGCTTCCGCCTCGGCGTCCAAATCATCGAACAGGGAAGGTTCAGGCTGGCCCATGCCGCATCATAACACGCCAAGGTAGCGCGCAACACCGCCGCTCACATCCCGTACTCCACCTGGCGCGAGTTGCTGCGCATCAGGTTTCGATACCGCGCCAGCGCCCACAGCGGGAAGAACTTCCGGTAGCCGTGGTAGCGGAGGTAGAAGACGCGGGGGAAGCCGCCGCCGGTGAAGAACTCCTCGGGCCACAGGCCGTCTTCGCCCTGGTGGTCCTGCAGCCACTTCACGCCGCGCGCCACCGCCGGATGATCGGCCTCGCCGGCCGACATCATGGCCAGCAGGGCCCAGGCGGTCTGGGAGGAGGTGGAGGGGGCGGGCTCGAAGCCGGTGTAGTCGAGCTTGTAGCTGTCGCAGCTCTCGCCCCAGCCGCCGTCGGCGTTCTGGATCTTCAGCAGCCAGTCGACGGCGCGGGTCATCAGCGGGTCGGTGGGGCCGACGCCGGCCTTGTTCAGCGCCACCAGGGCCGACCAAGTGCCGTAGATGTAGTTCACGCCCCAGCGGCCCCAGAAGCTGCCGTCGCCCTCCTGTTCGTCGCGCAGGTACTGCACCGCGGCGACCATGCGGGGACTGTCCAGCGGTTCGCCGAGCTGGGCCAACATGCCGACGCACCTTGCCGCCACGTCCACCGTGGGCGGGTCGAGCAAGGCCCCGTGATCGGCGAACGGAATGTTGTTCAGATAGTAGTAGGTGTTGTCCGCATCGAAGGCGGCGAAGCCCCCGTCGGCGCTCTGCAGGCCCGACACCCAGGCCTCGCCCCGGGCGATGGCCTCGTCGTTGCCCTCGATGCCGAGACGGTTGCGGGCGCGGTCCATGGCCAGCACCACGGCCGCGGTGTCGTCCAGGTCTGGATAGTGGGCGTTGTTATACTGGAACGCCCAGCCGCCAGGCGCCACGTCGGGCTTGGCTTCGGCCCAGTCGCCCTTCACGTCGAGCACCTGACGGTCCCGCAGCCAGGTCAGGGCGCTTTCGACCCGCTTGTCGGCGCCGCCGACGCCGGCCTCCATCAAGGCGTGGGAGGCGAGAGCGGTGTCCCAGACCGGGCTGACGCAGGGCTGGCAGTAAGCTTCCTCGTCCTTGACCACGAGCAGCTTCTCCACCGACAGGCGCGCCAGCGCGCGGTGGGGGTGGTCCTCGGCATAGCCCAAGGCGTCGAACATCATCACGCTGTTGGCCATGGCGGGGTAGATGGCGCCCAGGCCGTCCTCGCCGTTCAGCCGCTCCACCACCCAGTCGATACAGGCCGTCATGGCCTTCTTGCGCAGCTTGCGGGGCCAGACGGGATCGGTGGCCTTCAGCACCATATCCAGCGCGTTGAAGCCGAGGGTCCAGGCCAGCTTGGGGTCGGGCACATTGCTGACCCGCTTGGCTTTCACGGCCGTCTTGAACAGCTCCGCGACGCCGATCCCGCGAGGATTGCGGGCGCTGGGCCGCAGGTTCATGAGCACCAGCAACGGCACGATCACCGTGCGCGCCCAGTAGCTCATCTTGGACAGGTGGATCGGGAACCACCGCGGCGCCAGGATCAGCTCCGCCGGCATATTGGGGATTTCGGTCCAGGCCATTTGGCCGAACAGGGCGAGCTGGATGCGGGTGAAGACGTTCACCCCGTCCGCGCCGCCGTGCGCCAGGATCGCCTCGCGCGCCCGCACCATATGGGCGGAGTCCACGCTGTCGCCGATCATCTTCAGCGCGAAATAGGCCTTAACGCTGGCCGAAACGTTGAACTCGCCGTCGTGATAGAGCGGCCAACCGCCGTGGGCGCCCTGTACGCGCCGAAGATACACGCCGATCTTGCGCTCGAGCTCCGGGGCGTCGGGCTCGCCCAAATACTGGCGCAACAGGATGTATTCCGACGGAATGGTGGCGTCGGCTTCCAGTTCAAAGACGTAATGGCCATCCGGCTGTTGCAGCCGCATCAGGGCGTCGGCCGCCCTTTCTACGCTGCCATCCAGGTCTTGGACGCAAACCTCGCCGATGAGGCGCGATTCGTCCAGAATAGAATCATACATAGTCCGCTTATCCCCGAGGGGTCACCTACACGCTAGAACGCTGCAACACCAAGTCCGCGGCGTGTCTCCCAGAGCGCACTGCGCCTTCAATCGTTGCGGGCAGGCCCGTGGCGGTCCAATCGCCGGCCAAAAGCACATTGTTCCAGCACGTCTGAGACCCTGGGCGCAAGGCGTTCTGGTCGGGCGTCGCGGCGAAGGTGGCGCGCTTTTCCTTTACGACCTGCCAGGGCGGGAGCTCGTCGGAGAGGCCATGCACCCTCGCGACATCCTTCCAGAGCAGGGCGGCCAGGTCCTTGCGGTCCATGTCCACGAGCCGATCCGCTCCGCTGACGGTCACCGATATCCGATCGGAGAAGGCGAAAATCCACTCCACCGTGCCCCCGATCACTCCGATCAGCGCCTCTGCTCCCGGCGGCGGGATCAGGCGGAAATGGGCGTTGACGATGGCGCGGTGCTCGGTCGGAACGCTGAGGCCCGGCAGCAGGTCGGCCGCCACCCAAGGCGGTACGGCCAACACCAGGCGGTCGCCAGGACCCAGCGGGACTTCGCCGTCGGCGAAGACCAGCGCTTTGGCCCGATCGCCGTCTAAGGTCACGCTGCGCAGCCGCCGGCCGAGCCGCACCCTTGCGCCGAGGCGCGTGAGAGTCTCGATCGCCGGGTCCACGAAGGCGTCCGACAGGGTCGGCTCGGCGATGCGCGGGCGATAGGCCGCGCCGCCCTTGGCCAGGGTCTCGCGCACCACGGCGCTCGCCAGGTCGGCGGCGCCTGCGCCAGCGTCGGTGTTCAGGGCGGCGAGCAGGAACGGGTCGATCAGCCGGTCCCAGAGCAGGCCCCGGCAAGCCATCACTTCGTTCAAACGCTTCCCGGTCCCCCGGCGCAGCAGCGGTAGGAGCGACAGGTAGTCCGTCGCCCGCGTCCCCGGCACCCGCCGTTTGGGCGAGAACACCCACCAGGGCAGGGGACCTTCGTTCGGCCTCAGCGTCCATCGTTCGCCGGTCCGGAGATCAGCCCAGTGGTAGACCGCCTTGTCGGGACCGGTCAGCCGGTCCGCCGCGCCGATGGCCTTGAGATAGGCGTTAACGGCCGTGTTCCCCGAAAGGACGAGGTGGTTGCCATTGTCCAGGGTCAGGCCGAGCTGCGGATCGAAATAGGACCGGCAGCGGCCCCCGGCCTGGCCTGAGGCCTCCGACAGCTCGATGGCGACGCCACGCTCAGCCAGGCTCACCGCCGCGGACAGGCCGGCGAGGCCGGCGCCGACGATATGGACGGTCACCGGGGTACGGTCCGGAGGGTGAGCCCGTTCACCTGAACACCGCCCATCGCGCGACCAGCCACAGCAATTCCGGCTTGCCGAGCTTCACCCGGCTGCGCGGCGGCGCCCATCCGGCCTCGGCCGTCCGCTCCAGCGTCTTGGCGTACACCGCCGACATCAGGCGCGGGGCGAGCAGCCGCCCGGGGGGACGCGCGCGCAGGACACGGTCGGCGGCGGCGTAGTCCTGTCGCGCCATGCCGAGCAGCACCTGTGCGGCTCCTTCGATCTTGGGGTCGTTCACCACCGACGAGGGATCGTCGCCGGCGATCCCCGCGCCGGCCAGCACCTCGCGCGGTATGTACAGGCGGCCGATGGCGGCGTCTTCGTCGAAGTCGCGCAGGATGTTGGTGAGCTGCAGCGCCCGGCCGAGGTGGTGGGCGAGCGTCAGTCCCGCCTCCGCCTCCATGCCGAACACCCGCACCGAAAGCCGTCCGACGGCGCAGGCCACGCGGTCGATGTAGAGGTCCAGCACCGCCTGACCTGGCGCCCGGATATCGGCGTCCACGTCCATCTGCATACCGTCGGTCACGGCCAGGAAGTCGGCCTTGGCCAGACCGAACCGCTTGACCGCCGGGGCGAGAAACGCGGCGCGGCCCGGTGGTCCGCCGGCATAGAGGCTTTCCAGATCCGAGCGCCAGGCGGCCAGCTCGGCGCGGCGCGAAGCCCGGTCTCCGCCGAGGTCGTCGGCGATGTCGTCGACGATGCGGCAGAAGCCGTAAACCGCGTACATCGCCGCGCGCTCCGCCTTCGGCAGCACCCGCATGCCGGCGTAGAAAGAACTGCCTGACGCGCCGCTCGCGGCGGCCGTCGGCGCGGGCGCCTCGATCGGCGTCGATCCGCCTGGGTCCGCCAGAGCGGCGCTCATGCGGCCTTCGCCCGTCGGCGAAACGGCAAGGTCGCTGCGGCGCCGAGCGCCAGGGCGGCCGCTTCGACCTTGGTATGATGTACGCGCTCGCTGAGCGGATCGCGCAGCGAAAGTCGCCGGTTCAGGTCTTCGGCCAGGCGCTGGATCACCGCCACCTCCAGCCGCAGCCGCCCGTCGCCAATCATGCCGGCGAAGGGCCGCGACTGGCCGAGCAGCACCTGAGTGCGGCTGGCGAGATCGGCGATCACCGACCTGAGCGGGGCCGAGGCAACCGGCGCGGCCAGCGCCTCCACCCCGATCCCCGCCGCCGCCAAGTGATCCTGAGGCAGATAGACCCTATCCAGGTCGCGGTAGTCCTTGGCGCAGTCCTGCAGGTGGTTGATGACCTGCAGCGCGCTGCACAGCGCGTCGTTGGCGGCCCAGGTGCTACGGCTCTCGCCGTGCACGTCCAGGACGAATCGGCCGACGGGGGCGGCGGAATAGCGGCAGTAGTCCATCAGCTCGGCCCAGTCGGTGTAGCGCAGCTTAGTGACGTCCCGGCGGAACGCCTCGAGCAGGTCCAGCCCATGTTGGGCGGTGATCCCGCGCGCCTGCTGCACCTGCCGCAACGCCAGCGCTTCGGGGTTGTCGTCGCGCTCCCCCGCCAGCGTCGCGCGCATGGCCTCCAGGTGGGCGAGCTTGGCGTCCCCATCGGCGTCCGCATTGTCGGCCACGTCGTCGGCGGTGCGGGCGAAGCGGTAGAAGGCCAGGATCGGCGCACGATAGCGAGGCGCGACCAGGACGGAGGCGACCGGGAAGTTCTCGTCGGTGTGGCCCTTGCCGGAGGCGAGCGCCAAGGCGCCGGTCGGGTCCTGAGCGCTCACTGCGCCGCCTCCGCGCCTTCGATCGCCACCTGCGCTGCGGCGCGCCCCTTCCACATGCCGCCCCGGCCGCGCCACACCTGCACCGCCGATTGCAGGGTGAACAGGGTGTAGAGCGCCCCGATCAGGGGCAGGGCCAGTCCCCAGAGCGGCGAGAGCCGATAGAGCCTGAGCATAGGCTGGAAACTCAGCCCCATCAGCAGCCACGTCACCGCGCCCAGGATCGCTCCCCAGCCATGCAGCGACAACGCAAGGACTGCCGGCGCGAGATAGGTGAGCGCCATGCCCAGGACCGTGCCCGCCAGCAGCCAGGGCGAATAGCCGAGCTGGGCGTAGGCCGAGCGCGACACCATCCTGGCCACGTCGCCAAAGCCTTCGTAAGGGCGCAGGCTCCACGCGCGATCGGTCAGGCCGAGCCAGATCGGTCCCTGCCGCTTCAGCCGCGCCGCCAGCGCGCAGTCGTCGATGACCGCGTCGTGGATCGTGCCGATCCCCCCCGCCGCCTCCAGCGCCTCGCGCCGCACGAGCATGCAGCCGCCCGCCCCCGCCACCACCTTGTTGCGGGGATCGTTCACCCAGCCGAACGGGAACAGCATGTCGAAGAAGAAGACGAAGGCCGGGATCAGCAGCCGCTCCGCTAGCGTCGCGCAATGCAGCCGCACCATCAGCGACACGAGCGCCAGCCGCCCCGCTTCGGCGCGCGCCACCAGGTGGCGCAGGTTGTCCGGCTGATGCCCGATGTCGGCGTCGGTGAGCAGCAGGTAGTCGGGCAGGGTTTGAGACGCGTGCGCCACCCCCTGGCTGACCGCCCACATCTTGCCGACCCAACCGCGGCGCGGCGGCGATCCGCTGAGCACCTCCAGCCGTCCTGCGCCGGCCAGGCTGCGGGCGATTTGGGAGGTGGCGTCCTCGCTCTGGTCGTCCACCAGCACCACGCGGAACGAACCCGGGTAGTCCTGGGCGAGCAGGCTGCCGAGCGACCGCGCCACCACGTCCGCCTCGTTCCTCGCCGGGACTACGGCGACCACAGTGGGCCAGACGGCCGGCGCCGGCGGCGCGTCACGGTCGTCCCGCTCCCGAGCCAGCCAGAACATGCCGCGCCCCAGCAGCAGATAAATCCAGATGGCCAGCCCTATGGCGGCTACCGCGGCCCCGGCCTGATCCCACCCGATCAACGGATATGCCCCTGGGTCTTGAACCACGTCACCGCGTCCGCCAGCGCGCTGCGATAGGGTCGCGCCCGGTAGCCGAGCTCACGCTCCGCCTTGGCCGAGGAGAAGAACATCTGGTGGCGCGACATGCGCAGGGCGTCGGCGGTGAGGAACGGTTCCTTGCCCGTCAGTCGTGCCATGGCCTCCGCCGCATAGGCCAGCGGGAACAGCGGCGCCAGCGGCAGGGCGACCGTCGGCGGCTTGCGCCCGACCAGTTCCGCGATCACCGCCAGCATCTCGCCCAGGCTCGCATCCTGGCCGCCGAGCACGTATCGCTCGCCGATCCGGCCCTTGTCGAAGGCAAGCAGGTGGCCGTGCGCCACGTCGTCCACATGGGCCAGGTTCAATCCGGTGTCGACGAAGGCCGGCATCTTGCCCATCGCCGCTTCCACGATGATACGCCCGGTCGGCGTCGGCTTCACGTCCCGGGGTCCGATCGGCGTCGACGGATTGACGATCACTGCGGGCAGGCCCTCTTCGGCCACCCGGCGCTCCACCTCGCGTTCGGCCACCACCTTGCTCCGCTTGTAGGCGCCGATGGCGTCCTGCGGCGCCAGGGGCCGGCTCTCGTCGGAAGGGCCATCCTTCAGGCTCAAGGTGGCGACGCTGGAGGTGTAGACGATGCGCTCCACCTTAGCGTCCCTCGCGGCGTGCATGATGTTCCGCGTGCCCTGCAGGTTGTTGCGCACGATCTCCTCAGGGTCGCGCGCCCACAGCCGATAGTCGGCCGCGACGTGGAAGAGAAAGCGCTGGCCGGCCATGGCCGTGGCGAGCGATGCGGCGTCGAGCAGGTCGCCCTCCACCGGGGTCACGTCCTGCCCCGCGAGATTGTCGCGCGGACTGGTCTTGCGCACCAAGCAGCTGACCGTGAAGCCGCGCTCGCGCAGCGCCCGCGCCACCGCGGAGCCGACGAAGCCGGACGCCCCGGTCAACAGCACCCGATCCCCCGCCGCGCCGTAAGCCATTCAAACCGTCCGCACGCCGGCGCCGATCGCCCGTCGGTCTGTCTAAACCAATCCTGTGCGGCTTGCGCTAGCCTCGCTACGCCGCCGTCACTGGCTGCGGGTGCAACGGATGGCCGACTGTCCGTCCACGTTGCAGAAGAAACTGCCGAGCATCGCCCGTCGGATGGCCACGACAGAGCCCGCGTGAGGTGGATTGTACAGTTCGGCGTCATCGATCTGGCGCCAGACGGCCTCCGCATCGGTGGTCATCACCCACTTGCCGGTGGGATCCTGGTGGGCGGAGGCGAGGGTGACGCTGACCTTGTCTACCTTCTCCTCCTTCGGTCCACGATTGAACAGGTTGAGCGAGGGCATGTTGAAGCCGAAAGCCTGCTGTTTCACCTCGCGCACTTGCGCCCGGTCCATCACGATGACTTGGCCCGCGGCCTGCGCCTGCTCGAAGGCGTCGGCGGCCTTGTCGTAGCAGTCCAGCCGGGCGGTTCCGTCCGCGACCTTGCGGCAATCGCTGATCGCCTGGGCGACCGCGGTGCGGCTGGCGGTCAGGTTCGGCTTCGCCGCTGCAGCCATAGCTGCGGCGACGCAGGTCGATCCGACCGCCAAAGCCGCAACGAAGCGATGCGAGATCTTGGCGCAAGGTGAATGCATGGGTTTCGGCCCTCCTAACACGCACGGCATTCAAGGGCGCCTCGCTGCGGACCGCAACGGGGCGGCTTCGCCGCTTGGCGCATTGGTCGCGCCCCATAGCGGCGCAGACACGCCGTCCGACCGTGATCGCAGGCCGGACGCAATTGCAGGAAGCTGCGGGGCGTCCTAGGCTCCGAGTCGCCTCCACCACGCCGCACGGGTCGCCCATGTCCGACACCAACGCCCAGGAACCGACCATGGAGGAAATCCTGGCCTCCATCCGCCGCATCATCTCCGAGGATGACGCGCCGCCGGCCGTCGCAGAGGCGGCGCCCGAGCCGATGCACGCGCCCGAGCCCGCGGCGGTCCGTCCTCCCCCGGCGCCGGCCCCGCCGCCCTCTGCGCCAGCGATGGCCAGCCCCCCGGAACCCGAAGACGACGTGCTGGAGTTGACCGAGCCGGTCGATTCACCCCGGCCGGAGCCCGCCAAGCCCGTGCGCTACGAGGAGACGCTGGGCGATTTGGACGTGTTCTCCCCCGCCGCCCGGGCGCCCGCCTACTCTCCACCGGCCGCCCCCTTCGCCGAGGAGCCGCTGGTCGGCAGCTACGCCGCCGAGGCAAGCGCCGGGCACTTCGGCGCCCTCGCCCGAAGCGTCGCCATGCCCAAGGAAGGGCGCACCCTGGAGGACCTGGTCCGCGAGATGCTTAAGCCGCTGCTGCGCGACTGGCTGGACCAGAACCTTTCCCCCATCGTGGAGGCTCGCGTCCAGGCGGAGGTGGAGCGTATCTCCCGCCGGCGGGACTACTGAGCGGAGGCGGCGCCTCCCGCCGGCAGCGGCTCAGCGTCGTCGGGCGAGCAGCCAGATCGCGACGCCACCCACCATGAGGGCGATGATGGCGAAGACGGCGGCGTAGCGCAGCAGTCTCGCCAGAATAGCCACGATGGCCACCACGGGCAGGAGCATTAGGGTCAGCCACCAAGGCTGGCCATCGACCCATTGGGTGAAGATCGCGTCCATCACGCCTTCTAGGCGTCGGAATGTTTTGAGGCGAGAGCCTGCCGCTACCCTGCAGGGACCGCGCGTGGGCGAGCCGCGCACCCTCCACGACGCTTGACACCAACACAAAGCAAGAACAGAACAAAGGGGCAACTCGGGAGGTGGGTGATGATCCGGCTGGCGCGTGACTCGATGGCCCTTGCCTCCGTCGGAGGCTTCGTCTGGATGGTTTGCTCGGCGATCCAGATGGTCCGCTGAGTCGCGATCTCCGGGAGGGACGACGATGGAGGGCGCAGGGCGGGCGGCGGGGGCGAGCGGCTTCGTCCATCTTCGGGTGCGCTCGGCCTATTCGCTTCTGGAAGGCGCCATCAAGGCCGCCGACATCGCCGGGCTGTGCGTGAAAGCCGCCATGCCCGCCGCCGCGCTCACGGACCGGGCCAACCTTTTCGGGGCCTTGGAGTTTTCCCAATACATGAAGGACAAGGGGGTCCAGCCGATCATCGGCTGCGCCTTGCCCGTCTCAGGGATCGGGGAAGGACCGCCCGAGCGTTGGGCACGCTGTCCCACCGTCGTTTTGCTGGCCAAGAACGAAGCGGGCTGGCTCAATCTCTGCGCGCTCTCCTCCACGGCCTATCTGGAGGCCGAAGGCGGCGAGCCCTGCGTACCCTGGGCTGTGGTGGAGGCCCACGGCGAAGGGCTGATCCTGCTCTCCGGCGGTCCTGACGGACCGGTCAGCCCGCTCTATGCGGCGGGCAAGACGGCGGAGGGCGATGCGGCTTTGGCCCGGATGCGATCGGCCTTCGGCGACAGGTTCTATGTCGAGCTTCAGCGTCACGGATCGGCGCAGGAGGCCGCCGCCGAGCGCGGGCTGGTGGACTGGGCCTACGCCAACGATACGCCCCTGGTGGCCACCAACGACGCCTACTTCGCCGAACCCGGCATGCACGACGCCCATGACGCGCTGCTGTGCGTGGCGGACGGGTCGTTCCTCGGCGAGGTCGAGCGGCGCAGGGTCACCGACCGCCATGGCTTCCGGTCGGCGTCCGAGATGCGCGAAACCTTCGCCGACCTGCCCGAAACCTGCGACAACAGCTTGGACATCGCCAGGCGCTGCGCCTTCCTGGTCTCCAAGCGCGACCCGATCCTGCCCCGTTTCGACACCGGGGCCGGGCGCTCGGAGGCGGAGGAGCTGGCGTACCAGGCGCGCGAGGGTCTTCGTGCGCGCCTGATCGCCCACCCGCCCGCAGCGCCGGAGGCGGACTACTGGGCGCGGCTTGAGCGGGAGATCGCCGTGATCTCCCAGATGGGCTTTCCCGGCTATTTCCTGATCGTCTCGGACTTCATCAAATGGTCCAAGACCCAGGGCATACCCGTCGGGCCTGGGCGGGGTTCGGGGGCGGGGTCGCTGGTGGCCTACGCCCTGACCATCACCAACCTGGATCCCCTGCGCTTCGGCTTGCTGTTCGAGCGCTTCCTCAATCCGGAGCGGGTGTCCATGCCCGACTTCGACATCGACTTCTGCCAGGAGCGCCGCGACCAGGTCATCGCCTACGTGCAGGACAAGTACGGCGTCGACCGGGTCGCCCAGATCATCACCTTCGGCACCCTGCAGGCCCGCGCGGTGCTGCGCGACGTCGGCCGGGTGATGCAACTGCCCCTGGGCCTGGTGGACCGGCTGGCCAAGATGGTGCCCGCGAACCCCGCCAATCCGGTGACCCTGGCCCAGGCGCTGGAGATCGAACCCCGTTTGCAGCAGGCCAGGCGGGACGACCCTTCGGTGGCGGCCCTGCTCGATGTCGCCTTGCGGCTGGAAGGGCTCTATCGCAACGCCTCCACCCACGCCGCAGGGGTGGTGATCGCCGACCGCCCGCTGATGGAGCTGGCGCCCCTCTACCGCGATCCCCGGTCCGACATTCCCGCCACCCAGTTCAACATGAAATGGGTCGAATCGGCTGGCCTGGTGAAGTTCGACTTCCTGGGCCTGAAAACGCTGACCGTGCTCGACCGCGCCGTGCAGCATCTCAAGGCCCGCGGCCAGTCGCTGGACTTGGACGCCCTGCCGCTGGACGACGTGGCGACCTACGAGCTGTTCGCCTCGGGCCAGACGGTGGGGGTGTTCCAGCTGGAAGGCCAGGGCATGCGCGACACCCTGCGCAAGATGCAGCCCACCTCCATCGAGGAGATCACCGCACTCATCTCGCTCTATCGGCCGGGTCCTATGGACAACATCCCGGCCTATATCGACTGCAAGCACGGTCGGCGCGCGCCGGACATGCTGCATCCCTCCCTGCAGCCGATCCTGCAGGAGACCTACGGCGTCATCATCTACCAGGAACAGGTGATGCAGATCGCCCAGGTCCTGTCCGGCTATTCGCTCGGCGAGGCCGACCTGCTGCGCCGGGCCATGGGCAAGAAGAAGAAGGAGGAGATGGACGCCCAGAAGGCCCGCTTCGCCTCTGGCGCGGCGGAGAAGGGCGTCGATCCGGACCAGGCCGGCGCGATCTTCGAACTGGTGGCCAAGTTCGCCGGCTACGGCTTCAACAAGAGCCACGCCGCCGCCTACGCCCTGATCAGCTACCAGACCGCCTGGCTGAAGGCGAACACGCCGGTGGAGTTCTTCGCCGGCTCCATGAGCCTGGACCTGTCCAATACCGACAAGCTGGCGGTGTTCTACCAGGACGCCCGCCGGTTCGGGGTGACGGTGCGCGCGCCCGACATCAATCGCTCCGGGCCCGACTTCGAGGTGCGCGAGGGGGAGGTGCTCTACGCGCTGGGCGCCGTGCGCAACGTCGGGCTGACGGCCATGCAGCACGTGGTCGAGGTCCGAACCGCCGGCGGCGCCTTCAGGGACCTGTTCGACTTCCTGGAGCGGGTGGATACGCGCTGCGTGAACAAGCGTGCGCTGGAGAATCTGGCGCGTGCCGGGGCCTTCGACACCTTGCACCCCAACCGGGCCCAGATCCTGGCCGGCGCCGACTCGCTCATGGCTTACGCCCAGAGCATGACCGCCGAACGGGGTTCCGATCAGGTCAGCCTGTTCGGCGACGATGTCGGGGCCGCCCGGCCTCGGTTGGCGGCGGCGGAGCCTTGGACTCACACCCAGCAGCTCGACGAGGAGTTGGCGGCGGTGGGCTTCTATCTCAGCGGCCATCCGCTCGAGCAGCTGTCGGACCTGCTGCGTCGCAAGCGCACAACCCTGCTGGCGGAGGTCGCCCAGCTGGCCGAGGCGGGCCATGAGGCTTTCCGGATGGCTGGGGTCGTGCGGCGCAAGTCGGAGCGGCCGTCGAAGTCCGGCGAGAAGTTCGCCTTCGTCACCCTGTCCGACCCGACCGGCGAGTTCGAGGTGCTGTTTCCGCCGGAGAGCCTGCGCAAGTGCCGCGACCTGCTGGAGCCCGGGCGGTCCATCCTGATCAAGGTGCGCTGTAAGGGTCGCGACGGGGAGCTGCGCTTCTTCGGCGACGACGCGGAGCTGCTGGACACCGTCGTGGCCGACACAGCGTCGGCGTTGAGGGTCTACATGACCCCCGAGCACGCCGCGGTGGAGGCGCTGAAGCGTCGGCTGCAGCTGGCGACGACCCAGCGCGGCGGCGAGGTCTCCATCGTCGCGGCGATGGCGGGAGGCTGCGAGATCGAATTGAAGCTGCCCGGACGGTTCAACCTGGATGCGGCGGTTCGCGGGGCCCTGAAGGCGGCGCCCGGCGTGCTGTATCTGGAGGACGCCTGACGCCGATCCTCAGACGGCTAGGCGGCGGTAGGCGAGATCGGCGGCGGAGCGCCATGGACCAGACGCCCATCCACCCAGGTCGCCTGAACCTGGCCCTGCAGCCGACGACCGTCGAAGGGCGAGTTCTTGGACTTCGACAGCAACGCCGCGGCGTCGATGACGCACGGAACGTCGGGATCGAACAGGACGAGGTCGGCGGGGGCGCCCCGGGCGATCCGTCCCGCCGGCAGACCGAGCAAATCCGCGGCCCCCGTTGTCAGGGTGGCCAGGATTTGCAGCAACGTCGGGCCGCCGTCGTGCTGGAGCGACAGCAGGGCGGGCAGCAGCGTCTCCAGCCCCACCGCCCCCGGGACCGCCTCGCTAAAGGGCAGTCGCTTGTCCTCGGCCGGCGCGGGCGTGTGGGCCGAGGTCGCCACCCCAACGAGCCCCGATCCCACCGCCTCGATAAGCGCCTGCCGATCGGTTTCGGTGCGGAGCGGCGGATCGAGCCGGAAGAAGGTACGGTAGTCGCCGATGTCCAGTTCGTTGAAGCAGAGGTGGTTGATCGAGGCGGTGGCGGTGACCTCGACCCCCCGGGCCTTGGCCCGAGCCAGCGTCTCCAGTGCGTCGGCGGTGGTGATCTGGTCAACGATCAGGTGCGCGCCGGTCAGCTCCGCAAGCGCCAGGTCACGCTCCAGCATGATGCGTTCGGCCACCGCGGGGACGGCGGGAAGGCCGAGCCAGGCGGCGAAAGCGCCTTCGGTCGCGACCCCGCCGGCGCCGAGATACGGATCGGCCGGACGGTGCGCCACGGGCCGGCTGAACGCCCTGGCGTAGGCGAGCACCCTTCGGAACACCTTGGAGTCGGCGATCGGGCGGTCGACATCGGTGAAGTACAGCGCCCCCGCCTCGGCCATGAGCCCGAGTTCGGCCATGTGGCGGCCGTCCAGGGCGCGGGTGGCGGCGCCGGCGGGATGCACGTGGACCAGCTCGATATCGCGCGCCCGTCGCAGGATGAAGTCGACCACCGACGGCTCGTCGATCGCCGGATTGGTGTCGGGCTGCACCACCAGGGTGGTTACGCCGCCGGCCGCCGCAGCGCGGCTCGCGGACTTCAGCGTCTCCTTCGGTTCAGCGCCCGGCTCGCCGGTCTTGACCCGGACATCGATCAGCCCGGGCGCCAAGGCCAAGCCTTGAGCGTCCTGAAGGCGAAGGTCTGGGGAGGGCGCCTCGAGCGAAGGCCCATGGCGCACGTCGGCGATGACGCCTTCCGCCACCACGACGCAGGCCGGCCCGTCATAGCCCGAGGCGGGGTCGATCAGGCGGACATTGGTCAGCGCGAAGGGGCGCGTGTTGGCGCTCACGTCCGGGGCTCCAGCCGCGCGGCGAGGGCGGCGAGGACCGCCATCCGCGCCGCGACCCCCATCTCCACCTGGTTCTGGATGAGGCTGACGGCGGGATCGTCGGCGACACCGGAGTCGATCTCGACGCCCCGGTTCATGGGTCCGGGATGCATGACGCGGACGCCGGGCGCCGCCAGGGCGAGCTTTTCCGCATCCAGCCCGTAATAGCGGAAGTATTCCCGGGTGGAGGGGACGAAGGCGCCGTCCATGCGCTCAAGCTGCAGGCGCAGCATCATCACCACGTCCGCCCCGCCGATCCCCTCGCGCAGGTCGTGGTGGACCGCGGGACCCCAGTCTTCGGCCCCGGCGGGGATCAGGGTGGGGGGCCCGACCAGCCGCACCTCCGCCCCCAGCAGCTGGAGGAGCGCCACGTTGGAGCGCGCCACCCGGCTGTGCAGCACGTCGCCGCAGATGGCCACCGCCAGACCGCCGACCCGGCCGAAGGCGCGCCGGATGGTCAGGGCGTCGAGCAGGGCCTGGGTGGGATGGCCGTGCCAGCCGTCGCCAGCGTTCACCACGCTGCAGCTGACCTTCTGCGCCAGCAGGGCGGCCGCGCCGGAGGCGGAATGGCGCACGACGAGCAGGTCCGGGTGCATAGCGTTCAGCGTCACCGCCGTGTCGATCAGCGTCTCGCCCTTGGTCACCGAAGAGGTGCGCGGCGCCATGTTCACGGTGTCGGCGCCCAGCCGCTTGGCCGCCAGTTCGAAGGAAGACTGGGTCCGGGTGGACGCCTCGAAGAACAGGTTGACCAGGGTCAGGCCCCGCAGCAGGCCGAGCTTCTTGTCGCGCTGGCGGCTCAACGCCACGAAGGCGTCTGCGAGGTCGAGCAGGGCGTCAGCGGTCGGGCGATCCAGATGATCGACCGCCAGGAAATGCGGCTGCGGGAGCGCGAAAAGGCGCTCGCCGATGGCGGCTTCGACATCGCCGGCCGCAGCCGAGGGGGGTGTAGACATCAAGCCGGGGTTCTAGGCGGCTTCGTCTTCGCTCTCAAGCCGGGGGTACACCGGCTCGCGCATGCTGCGGATCAGGTAGCCTGGAACTTCATGGCCACACCGTTCATGCAGTAGCGCAGGCCGGTCGGCTTCGGCCCATCGTCGAAGACGTGGCCGAGGTGACCGCCGCATCGGCTGCAGTGCACCTCGGTGCGCGGCATGATCATGGAGAAGTCCTGCGAGGTCTGCACCGCATGCGACAACGGGGCGTAGAAGCTGGGCCAGCCGGTCCCGCTGTCGTACTTGGTGGTGGAGCTGAACAGGGCGAGATTGCAGCCCGCACAGTCGAACTGGCCGTGGCGATGCTCATTCAGCAGGGGGCTGGTCTCCGGCGCCTCGGTGGAAGCCTGCCGCAGCACGGCGAACGCCGCCGGCGAGAGGCGCGCCCGCCACTGGGCTGGCGTGAGCTGCACGGGATAAGTTTGCAGAGCGGCGCGCGCCGAGCCGCGCGTGAGCATCAGCCCAGCGGGGACGCTCGCCATCGCCCCGCCGAACATCAAAGACCTACGGTTCATCACGATAAACTCCCTGGGAAATCGCAAGTTACGCGCACAAGGCGGCTGAAGATGGACCCGCGGCCGGTGAAGCCCCTGCACTGCAGCGGTGTCGTCTGCCACGTTTGTGGTCGCGGGCGCTCGTCCCACCTCGGGCCGTGAAGCTTCCATTAGCCGGCCGGGTGTAGCGTGAACCTGCCAGCGAGCCGACGGCAAGGACGACGCGGATCAGGCCGGCGCCGCCCGCGTGGGCTCACCGAAGCTGGAGCAGGGCTGAAACGCGCGCGATGTCCGACGGGGTGGATACGAAATGGGCGGCCCGAATACGCGACGGCGATCGTCGCGCCCTCGCCCGCCAGTTCAGCCACGAGGCGTCGGAGCTTCGCCGCATCCTGCTGGAAAGTCCCGAGGGCGTTCACCCGCCCTGGGCGGACTTCCGGCGGTTCCTGGCCGATGTCGGGCCGTCCCCCGGCCCCGCCTATCGTCTCACGCCCACGGGAGCCGGGGCGAAGACGCCCTACCGACCGGGCGAGGTCCGTTGGGCGCAGAAGCCGCCGGCAGCGGCCGTCGTGGTGAGCGCGCCTGCGCGCCAGCCTCGCGCGATCTATTCGCAATGGACCATGCTCGCCGGCCATCCGGTGGAATATGGCGAGCTGCCCGCGCGGCTGGGCGTCCCGTTCAAGACCATCTCCGCGGCGACCGGCGCCGGTTGCAGCCTGGACGACCTCGCCGTCCAGATCGCCGAGGCGAAGGACGAGGTGGCGGACCTGTCCTGGTTCTCCGCCTCGCCCGCCCGTCAGCAGGCGTTTCGTGGCGCTTTCCTGTCCTGGCGGCTGAAGGTGCAGGTCGGCTATCGCAAGGCGGCGACGGCCAAGTTCCTGTATTTGTACACCCTGCTCCCGGCCATGGCCCAGAGCCGGACCGCCCTGGTCGCCGCGGGGTATTGGCGGCCCCGAACGTTGGAGGTGCGCGACCTGCGCGACGCCAGCGCGCCCTGGAAGCGGTTCAACGAGCTGCAGCCGAGGGCCCAGGCGATCCTGGCGGACTTCGAGATCTACCGGCAGTATTCGCTTGTCGACGACATCGACGAACTCAGCGCGCGGGTCGTGGCCGCCGAACGGCGCTTCCGCGAGGGAAGCGTGGAAGACCCTCCAGCGCCGTGATCGCGGCTTGATGACGGACTTGCGGGCCTAGCCGAACTCGTCTTCCAGCATCGCCAGCCGGGCCGCCTGATCGTCGGCGACCAGAGCCTGCACCACCTCGTCGAGACCGTCGCCCTCGATGACCTTGGGCAGGTTGTAGAGCGTGAGGTTGATGCGGTGGTCGGTGACGCGCCCCTGCGGGAAGTTATAGGTGCGAATGCGCTCCGACCGGTCGCCGGAGCCGACCTGGTCCTTGCGCGCCTGGGCCCGATCAGCGTCGAGTTGGCCGCGCTGAGCGTCGTACAGGCGCGCCTTCAGCACCTTCATCGCCTTGGCGCGGTTCTGGTGCTGGGACTTTTCCGAGGAGGTGACCACGATGCCGGTGGGCATGTGGGTGATGCGCACCGCCGAATCGGTCTTGTTGACGTGCTGGCCGCCGGCGCCGGAGGAGCGGTAGGTGTCGATTCGGATGTCGGCGTCGTTCACCTCGATCTCCACGTCCTGCGGCTCGGGCAGGACGGCGACGGTGGCGGCGGAGGTGTGGATGCGGCCCTGGGTCTCGGTGGCGGGTACGCGCTGGACCCGGTGGACGCCGCTCTCGAACTTCATGCGTCCGAACACGCCGTCGCCGGACACCGAGGCGACGATCTCCTTGTAGCCGCCCATCTCGCCTTCCGAGGCGTCCTCCACCTCCAGCCGCCAGCCCTGCAGCGCGGCGTAGCGCTGGTACATGCGGAACAGGTCGCCGGCGAACAGCGCCGCCTCGTCCCCGCCGGTGCCGGCGCGCACCTCCAGGATGGCCGAGGCGTTCTCGTCCCGGTCCTTGGGGGCCAGCAGTAGCGCCACCTCATGCTCCAGCGCAGGCAGGCGGGCGTCCAGCGCCGCGAGCTCCTCCCGGGCGAGCGTCGCCATCTCCCGGTCGCCGGAAGCCGCCATCTCCGCCAGCTCCCCGTGTTCGGCGCGGGCGCGGGCGATCCCGGCCACCGCGTCGGCGACAGGGCGCAGCTCGGCGTGCTCCTTGCCCAGCCGCACGATCTCCGCCCCGTCCGAAGCGGACGCCATCCGCGCCTCCACCTGATGGAAGCGGTCGAGCACGGCGTTCAGCTTGGCCTGGGGCAGTTGCATGGCGGTCGGATATGGCGCGCGCCGGCGCCTGCGTAAAGCGCGTCCGGCTCAGCTCAGTGGGGCAGGCCGCGCAGGGCGAGCTGTTGGCGGATGTCCCTCGCGAACACCGGGCGGGGGTGGATGACGTTACGGTCGTAAGGGGCTTCACTATCGCGGTCGAACGCGGCGCTGGCCGCCTGGATACGTTGCGAACCCTTGTGGATGGAGCTGTAGGCGTGCAGGTCGTCGGCGAAGATCATCATCGCCAGCAGCCCGGTGATCGCCGCTGCGGCCCAGACAGGCTTGCGCAGATCGTCGAGGTCGCGGGCCAAGCCGATCAGCACGCCGAGTTGCAGCAGGGTGGCGAACGGCGTGTAGCGGGTCGGCACGACGACGACCGGCTGCTCGTCCACCCGACCGATCGTGGCGAGCACCGCGGCGATCAGACCAAATAAGATCAACGCCACCGCCGCGCCGGGCAGAGAAGAGGCGAACGCCACAACGCTCCAGCGTGTTCGCCAGAGAACCCTAATTGCGGACGCCAAAACGGCCAACCCGATTACGAGCGCCAGTCCAGAAGGCGTACTTTGCGTCCAGGGCAGACCAACAAAGTGGAGGAAGTAGAGGCCCATCTTCAACAAGTGCGGCCCCAAGGGGCCGGCGCGGCCGAGCGACTCACTCGGGGCGCCGAGGCCGGACTCAAGGGCGGCTATGCAGATGACGGAGCAGGCCAAGAGCGCTAACAGCTGCTCGCGCCCGCGCCTCTGCAGTCCGGTGGCGATGATCAGCGCCGGCCAGACCGCCAGTCCCGCGGCGTTTCCGCCGGACGCCGCGACGGCCAGCGCCAGCGAGCTCCAGAACGCCGGCGAGCGCAGGCCGGCTGACGGCGAAAGCTGCAGCAAGGCGATGGCGCCGAGCGCCGGGCCGGCGACCATCAGATAGACCGCGAACACCGGGAAGGCGAAATCCTCGGCCAGGCTGACATCGGTCAGCAGCAGCCCCGCCAGCAGGACGATGATCACTCGCGTCGACTTCGCGAGTGGACTGCGGGCCAGCAGGACACCGAATGGGATGCAGCCCGCCAGCCACGCCGCCACGCAGGCGATGAGGAACGTCGGCGCCCGCCCTCGAACGAGATCAATGTCTAGCCATTCGGTCGCTCGAGCCCAGGGGATGCGTTCCGCGGTGTGCGGCTCCCACAGGTAGCCGAGCCAGTCGTGCGTGCGCTCGACCACGAACACGCGCCCAATCCAGTCGTGCACGTCGAAAAACGGAACGTAGAGGTAGTCCTGGAAGGCGGCGACCAGGAGGAACACCGAAAGCGCCAGGATGACGACGGCGAGCCCCGGAGCGGTAAGGCCCAGACGCTCCGGGGTTGCTGGAGGCGGGAGCGCCTCAGCGGGGGCGTCCAGGGGCTTCAGGTCATCGAGCCTGCTCGACATGTCCGCTCCGCCAAGGTCGCTGCACCATCGCGCGATCTACGCCGTGCAAGACAGTAGGCCGACCGGGCTGGCTGAGCTACATACCCGCCTCGGTTGATGCAGTGAAGTCAAGATGAGCGACGCCAGGTTGAAGACGCTGCGGCGAACCGCCCGGCGTGGGCTGGAGCGACTGGGGCTCATGGGTCCCGTGTATCGCGCCGTCGAACGTCGTCTGGCGCAGCGCACGACGACCTGGGCGCCGAGCGCCGACGGGCTTGCGACACCATCGCCTTATCTGGTCACGCTGGTGGCGAGCAACCCGGACCTCCCGGGCTTCCTGGAGCATGGGCGGCATATTGCCGGCTACCTCGCAGTCGTGCTGGCAAGGCACGGCCGGCGCTTTGACACCGCCCAGACGATGCTGGATTTCGGCTGCGGATGTGGGCGCATCGCCCGCCATGTCGCGCCGCAGACCACCGCCGCCGGCGGCGAGCTGATCGGCCTGGACATCAATCCCAAGCTCGTCCGTTGGTGCGCCGCCAATCTGCCGGGCCGCTATCAGGTTAGCCGTCTGCAGCCGCCCACGCCGCTCGACGCCGGCAGCGTGGACATCCTTTACGCGGTATCGGTCTTCACCCATCTGCCGCAGTCCAGCATGGAGACGTGGCTGGCGGAGTTCTCCCGACTGCTGCGGCCCGGCGGGCTTGCGCTGGTGAGTTTCGCCGACGAGGGCCGCGTCGACCCGGCCCGTCGAGCCGCCCTTGACCGGGAGGGCTTCGTGCTGAGTACACGGGCGCTGGAAGGCTCCAACTACATGTCGAGCTATGTGCTCAGCACCCGCTTCGCCGAGATGGCGGCGCGCACGCTGCAGGTGGCCGAAATCATCCCCAGCAGCCGCTCCGGCGAGACGCTGGCCTGGGCGGTCCTGCGCAAGCCAGCGTGAAGCCTGCGTCCGCTCACCCCCGCTCCACGAAGCTGTCGAGCACCTTCTTTTCGCCCGCTTTGCTGAACTCCACCGTCAGCTTGTTGCCTTCCACGCCCACAACTTGGCCGGGGCCGAACTTCTGGTGGAACACCTTATCACCGCGCTTGTAGTCGCTGCCGGCGGCGGTGGGGTCTGAGGTGGCCACCAAGCGACCCTCGCCCTCGATCACGGCGGATCGCCCCCGGCCGCGCGACGTGGCGAAACGGTCTGAAGGCGGGTTGGAGGGCACGAAGCCGCTGCGCTCCTGCGCCCGCTTCCAGCCCGGGGAGGTGTAGGACGCGGCGAAGGCCGGGACGTCGTCGAAGCGGCTCTTGGCCTCCATCATGCCGGGGCCGCCGCCGTAATAGCCGGTTTCGCTGGTGGCCTCGACGCTCGCCGGGGGCAGTTCGTCCACAAAGCGCGATGGCAGTTGTGAGGTCCAGCGGCCGTAGACTTGGCGGTTGGCGGCGAAGGAGATGCGGGCCTGCTCTCGCGCGCGTGTAACGCCGACGTAGGCCAGCCGCCGTTCCTCCTCCAGCCCCTTCTCGCCGCTTTCGTCCATGGAGCGCTGGGAGGGGAAGACGCCTTCCTCCCAGCCGGGAAGGAAGACCAGCGGGAACTCCAGCCCCTTGGCGGAGTGCAGCGTCATGATCTGCACGCTGTCCGACCCCGCGCCCCGGTCCAAATCCATGACCAGGCTGACGTGCTCCAGATAGGCGGTGAGGGTGTCGAACTGGGTCATGGACTGGACCAGCTCCTTCAGGTTGTCGAGGCGACCCTGGCTCTGCGGGCCACGATCGGCGCGGACCATGTCGGTGTAGCCGCTCTCCTCCAGCACCGTCTCCATCAGCTCGGGGTGGCGGACCGTCTGGGCCAGGGTGCGCCAGCGGTCCACGTCGCGGATGAAGTTGGACAGAGCCGTGCGGGTGCGGGCGGGCAGCTCGTCGGTCTGCACGACGCCACGCGCCGCCAGCGAGGCGGACAGCTCGTGCTTGCGGGCCACGGCGACGAGCTTCTGGACGCTGGTCTCGCCGATGCCGCGCTTGGGCTGGTTGACGACGCGCTCGAAGGCGAGGTCGTCGTCCTCCGAGTTGATCAGGCGCAGGTAGGCGTGGGCGTCCCTGATCTCCGCCCGCTCGAAGAAGCGTGGGCCGCCGACCACCGTGTAGGGGATTTGAAGCAGGACGAACCGCTCCTCGAAGCTGCGCATCTGGAAGGACGCGCGTACCAGCACGGCGGCGTCCCGGTACTTGCCGCCGGCGGTCTTCCACCGCTCGATCTCGTCGCCAACCATGCGGGCCTCGGCCTCGCCGTCCCAGACGCCGGAGACGCGGACCTTGTCGCCGCCCTCCGCCTGCGTCCACAGCGTCTTGCCGAGCCGCCCCTTGTTGGTGGCGATCAGCCCGGAGGCGGCCTTCAGGATGTGCGAGGTGGAGCGGTAGTTTCGCTCTAGCCGCACCACTTGGGCGCCGGGGAAGTCGCGCTCGAAGCGCAGGATGTTGTCCACCTCGGCGCCTCGCCAGCCATAGATGGACTGGTCGTCGTCGCCGACGCAGCAGACGTTGCGTCGTCCCTGCGCCAGCAGCCGCAGCCACAGGTACTGGGCGACGTTGGTGTCCTGGTACTCGTCCACCAGCAGGTAGCGGAAGCGCTCCTGGAAGCTCTGCAGCACGTCCGGGTGGGCGGTGAAGATGGTCAGGTTGTGCAGCAGCAGGTCGCCGAAGTCGCAGGCGTTAAGGGTGCGCAGGCGGTCCTGGTATTGCTTGTAGAGCACCACGCCCTTGCCGTTGGCGAAGGCCTCGCCCTCGGCTGCTGGGGTCTTCTCCGGCGTCAGGCCCTTGTTCTTCCAGCCGTCAATCAGGCCGGAGAGGTGGCGCGGTGTCCAGCGCTTCATATCGAGGTTGGCGGCCTCGATCAGCTGCTTCAGCACCCGCTGCTGGTCGTCGTCGTCCAGGATGGTGAAGCTGGACTTCAGCCCCACCAGCTCGGCGTGGCGGCGCAGGATCTGGGCGGCCACCGAGTGGAAGGTGCCGAGCCAGCGCAGGCCCTCCGCCTGGCCGCCGATCAGGTGGCCGATCCGCTCACGCATCTCGCGCGCCGCCTTGTTGGTGAAGGTGACGACCAGCAGCTCCCAGGGCCGCGCCTGGTTGGCGTTCAGGATGTGGGCGAGCCGAGTGGTCAGCACCCGCGTCTTGCCGGTGCCGGCGCCGGCCAGCACCAGAACCGGCCCCTCCGTCGCCTCAACAGCCGCCCGCTGCTCCGGGTTCAGGCCGGCGAGATAGTCGGAAACGGGCGAGTCGACTCGGGCGAGGTCAGAGGTGCGGAGGGCGGGCAGTGGACTGGCCGCGGGAGGATGCTGATTCACCGGAACGAATGTAGCACGGCCGGGCTGCACCTTAAGGGGGCACGGCGCGAAGGGCGACGGGCGGGGGAGGAACCTAGGCCTTAACCGTCCGTTCCCGGTGCCTGGAAGACTGAGGGACTGATGACCGACCCGCAACCCAATCCTAGGGTGTCCAACAAGATTTCTCCCCTCGCGGTGATCGTTGTCATCATCCTCATCGGGATCGTCATCGTCGCCTTCGTCAAGCGCCATGGCCGTCACGAAACCCCAGGCGGCATGAGCGCGCCCATGGCGGCGCCCGCTAACACGGTCATGCCGCAGCAGCCGAACCTGCCCAACGGCGTCGCCCCGCGCGCCCACACCAACGATGCAGTAGAGGCCAATCCCACCGGCAACGAGGAAGGCAATCCGGGCGGCGGCGGCCCAGGCAATCACGCCAACTAGGCTTCACCTTTCGGCTTACGGCTCTTCAGACTTCCCGGCGAGAGCCCGGGCCAGGGCGGCGAGACGACAGGCCGAAGTCAAGGGACGTTCGCCCCGTTGCTCGTCCACGCCACGGATCAGCTGGGCGAGGCTAACTCCACCTTCGTCAGCCATCCCCTGCAGGATGGTCCAGAAGGCGGGCTCCAAGGCTAGGGAGGTTTCGTGACCGCTCAGGGTCAACGACTTCTTCTGCAGGAGGGGCATGGTCGCGCTTTGGACTTTCTGAACGGTCAAATGTTGATGTAGGCCCTGGGCGACGCGCCTCCAGGCTATAGACGCATCGCCTTGTGCGCGGGAGTTGCGATGACAACGCCTCGGCTGCTCTCCCTCGCCACCGCGACACCGCCTCACGTGCTCGATCAGGACGAGGCCGCCGCCATGGCGGCCGAAGTGTTCCGGGGCCAGGTGTTCCGCACCCCGGACCTGCTCTCTATCTTCCACAACACTGGCATCCGGACCCGCAAGGCCGTGCGGCCCTTGGCCTGGTACGGCGAGCCGCATGGCTGGCCCGAACGGAACGCGGTCTATCTCGAAGGCGCCCAGGCGCTCTATGTGGAGGCGGCGGAAAAGGCCCTGGCGTCGGCGGGGCTGCAGGCCGGCGATATCGGCCAGCTCGTCACCGTCTCCTCGTCCGGCATCGCGACGCCGAGCCTTGAGGCGCGGGTGGCCGGGCGGATGGGCTTTCGTGCGGACGTGCGGCGCACCCCCGTCTTCGGACTCGGTTGCGGGGGCGGCGTGGCGGGCCTTGGGCTGGCGGAACGCCTGGCGCGGGCCGAGCCGGATCGCGCCGTCCTGCTGGTGGTCGTGGAGCTCAGCAGCCTCGCGGCCCGACCGGATTCCCCGACGAAGGAGAACATCATCTCTTCGGCCCTGTTCGGCGACGGGGCCGCGGCCGCCGTGGTCTCTGCGGCGACGGGCGAGGGCCGTGCGATCGAGGCGAGCGGCGAGCACCTATGGCCCGACAGCCTGGATGTGATGGGCTGGCGCATCGATCCGGTAGGCTTCGGCGTGATCCTTTCGCCGGCCGTGCCGAGCTTTGTGGAGCGGCGCCTGCCCGAGGCGGCGAAGGCGTTTCTGGACCACGCCGGTCTGACGCCTGGCGATGTGGCGCGATACGTCTGCCATCCCGGCGGGGCCAAGGTGGTGCCGGCCATAGAGGCGGCGCTAGGCTTGGAAACGGGCTCGCTGGTCGTCGAGCGGGAGGTGCTGGCCGAGTTCGGCAATATGAGCGCGCCCACCGCCCTGTTCATCCTGGATCGCGTGCTGAGCGGTGCGGCGGGACCGTGCAGCGACGGGCGACTGGTGGTGAGCGCCATGGGGCCTGGCTTCACCGCCCACTTCGTCTCGCTCGGTCCTGCGGCGGCCTGACATGCTTCCCGCGATCCTGCTGCTGGCCTTCGTCACCGTCCAGCGAGGCGCTGAGCTGGTTTGGAACCGCGCCAACGAGGCGGGTCTTCGAGCGCGGGGCGCCGTGGAAGCCGGGCGGACGCACTATCCGGTCATGGTGGCGCTCCACGGCGCCTGGCTGCTGGCGCTGTGGGTGTTCGGATGGGACCGGGCCTTGGTCTGGCCCTGGGTCTCCGTCTACGTCCTGTTGCAGGTTGGCCGCGCCTGGGTTCTGGCGACGCTTGGGCGGCGATGGACGACCCGCGTCTTCGTCGTGCCGGGAGAGGTGCTGGTGCGGCGTGGACCCTACCGCTTCGTCAGCCATCCCAACTACGTGGTCGTGGCGTTGGAAATCTTCGTACTGCCGTTCGCTTTCGGTTTGTGGGCGACGGCGCTCGTCTTTGGATTGGCGAACCTCGCCCTGCTCGCCTGGCGCATTCGTGTGGAGAACCGAGCGCTGCTCGCCGCAACCTGAGCCCTGTGAGGATCAGCCGCCGTCAACCCGATCCGCGTGTTGATCCCCACCGAGCTGGTCACGAGCGGTGATCTGGAGCTGTTCGATCCGCTCGCGCACCTCGGTCGGGCGCACAGAAACATTCCTTGCCCCGAAGTCCGAAAGCACCTTCTGGTAGATTTCGTGGTCGCCTGGCTCCCGCAGGTCGGCGCGGATCACGCTCACAACGTAGGTTTCCAGCTCGTCTCCCTCGAGGCCCATCAGCCCGCCCGCCCACTCCGCCACCAGCCGGTCGCGACGCGCCTTGACCCGGAAGTCGAGCTCTTCCTCGAAGGCGAAGTGGGACTCGAACGCGTTTTCCCGTTCGTCGAATGTCGTCATCGGTCAGGTGTTTCCATCTTGGTGAAGAGCATGAACGCCGCAGGCGGCGGGAGGATCATTGCGCCGCGGCGGAAGCGCCGGGGCGCTCATCCGCCAGGTCATGGAAGCGTCCGTAGTCGACGTAGCGGTGGCCGTGCTCGTCCTGCAGGATGATGTCGGCCATGCGTCGGCCCCAGACGATCTCATGCGGCAGGTAGGAGTGGCGGGCATGGATGCGCTGGCCGAACGTATCGTCCACGCCGGAGAGTACGATGACGATCTCCGACAGATCGGCTTCGAGGGACTCCCGCGTCTCGCCATATAGCGGGCTGGTCTCGTCGACGATGTGCATGATGGTCCAGGTCAGGCCGAACAACGGGGAATGCGAGCGCACAGTCTTGAGGTCGACAAACCCCCTGTATTCCACGCCCTCCCTGCTGTAGCCGCGCCGAGCGAGGGTGACGCTGATATCGGCTTCCAGGATCTGGTTCATTCGCACATTGCCGGCGCGGAACATGAAGTTGAGCCCGCCATCGCGCGCGGTCACAACCGCGCATCGGCTGAACAGGACCCGCGCCGTCGGGCGTGAGACCCGGGCGAAGATCAGTCCAGTGCCGACCGCGGTCAGCGACAAGCTGGCGAAGGCCTCGATGGTGACCAGGACGTTCGCATAGACGGTCCGGGGCCACATATCTCCGTAGCCGATGGTGCCGAGCGTCTGCACGCTGAAGAAGAAGTGGTCCAGGAAGGCGTGCGGCCGTGCCGCTGCAACGCCGCCGGGCTGCAGCCAGAAGAGGAAGGCGAACAAGGTGATCGTGACCAGGTAAACGCCTACCCACAGCAGCAGGAACCGTGGCCAGCTCAGCGCCATCAGCCAGTGATAGCTGTCGCCGAAGCGTTGACGGTGAAGGCCCACGATACGCACCGAGGGCCGTCCGTCCGGGGAGACGAAGCGAGGATAGGGGTCCTGCCCACGACTCGCCCCGTTCTCGACGACGCCGAGCGCCTGACCGCGGTTGGAAAGATCGTTCACCGCTAAGCCTCCTCTAACCGCTTCGTTGAAGGCTGTAGCGCCTAACTGCCGCCCCAAGAAGGACGGCGGCCGCATATAGAGCCGTCCGACACCCCAGGAAGGTTCATCTTGGAGCTAAAGCGATCTAGAACGCGCCTGACGTGCGGTCAGGGGGCGGTGAAAATGGAACGGGGGGCGGCGGTACGGGGTCCGCGCAGTCTCCTGCGCCACATCCGCGAGGCCCTGGCCGGAGGCGGCCCTGCTCAGGGCCGGCTGGACAGGGTTGTGCGCGTCATCGCCGGCTCCATGGTGGCGGAGGTCTGCTCGCTCTACCTGCGCCGCGCCGCGGGCGACATGGAGCTGTTCGCCACCGAAGGCCTGAAGTCCGAGGCCGTCCACGTCACCCGGATGAAGCCGGGCGAGGGCCTGGTCGGCGAGATCATGCGGCTCGGCCGCCCCATCAACCTGTCTGACGCGCCATCCAACCCGCATTTTTCCTATCATCCGGAAACCGGCGAAGACCCCTACCACGCCTTCCTGGGGGTGCCGCTGCTGCGCGGCGGCCGGGCGATCGGGGTGCTGGTGGTGCAGAACCGCACCGAACGCACCTATGACGAGGACGAGGTCGAGGACCTGCAGACCATCGCCATGGTGCTGGCGGAGATGGTCGCCGCGGGCGAGGTGATCGGACCCTCCGAGTTCAAGGGCGTGGAGCTCGCGCCTTACCGTCCCGAACGTCTGAAAGGGATGCGCTTCGCCGAGGGTCTGGCCATCGGCGTGGCCGTGCTGCACGAGGCCCCGGTCGCGCCGGAAAAGCTGCTGGCCGACGACGCGGCGGTGGAGGCGGTCAGGCTGGACCAGGGTCTGCATCGCCTGCGCCGCCAGATCGACGAGATGCTGGACGGCTCCCACGGCCTGGTCGGCCAGACCTTCGAGGTGCTGGAGGCCTACCGCATGTTCGCCCATTCGCGAGGGTGGAACCGGAGCCTGGAGGACGCCGTGCGCTCAGGCCTCACCGCCGAGGCGGCGGTGGAGCGGGTGCGCTCCGAACAGCGCGTGCAGATGAGCCAGACCCGCGACGCCTACCTGCGCGAGCGGCTGCACGACCTGGAAGACCTGGCCGACCGGCTGCTGCGTATCCTGGCCGGGGAGGCGCCTGGCGCGCGCGACCTGCCTCAGGACGCGGTGCTGATCGCGCGTAACCTGGGCCCGGCGGACCTGTTGGAATACGACCGCACGCGGCTGCGGGGGCTCCTTTTGGAGGAGGGCTCGAGCGCCAGCCACGCCTCGCTGGTCGCCCGCGCTCTTGGCATCCCGTGCGTCGGACGGCTGCCGAGTCTGCGCGACCGGGTCAACGCCGGCGACGAGGTCATCGTCGACGGGGAGATGGGCGAGGCCTTCCTGCGCCCCCGTCCCGACGTGATCGAGGCGGTGCAGGCGCGCGCCGCCGTGCGCGACCTGCGCCGGGCGGAATTCGACCTGCTGCGCGACACGCCGGCCTTCACCCGTGACGGTGGCAAGGTCACCTTGCTGATGAACGCCGGGCTCGCCGTCGATCTCGAGAGCCTGGTCATGACGGGGGCGGAGGGCATCGGCCTTTTCCGCACCGAGTTCCAGTTCATGGTGGCCGAGGAGCTGCCGCGCCTGGACGCCCAGACCGCACTTTATGCCCGGGTGCTGGAAGCGGCGGGCGAGCGGCCGGTGACGTTCCGCACCCTCGACCTCGGCGGCGACAAGGTGCTGCCCTATCTGGAGGCGGAGCGGGAGGATAACCCGGCGCTCGGTTGGCGCGCTATCCGGATGGGACTGGACCGGCCGGCCCTGCTGCGGATGCAGCTCCGCGCGCTGATCGCCGCCTCCAGGGGCCGGGAGCTGCGCGTCATGTTCCCCCTGGTCGCCACCGTGGACGAGTTCCGGACCGCGCGCAGCCTGGTGGACCACGAGCTGGCCTGGGCCAAGCGCCGGGGTCGCACCGCGCCAGAGAGCGTTCGGGTGGGGGTGATGATCGAGACGCCGGCCCTGCTCTGGCACCTGGACGCGCTGTTGCCGATGACCGACTTCATCTCGGTCGGCACCAACGACCTGATGCAGTACCTGTTCGCCGCCGACCGGGGCAATCCGCGGGTGGCGGACCGCTACGACATGCTCTCGCCCCCGGCCTTGCGGGCGCTGAAGACCATCTGCGACGCCTGCGCCGACACGGGCACGCCGGTCTCCGTCTGCGGTGAGATGGCGGGGCGGCCGCTGGAGGCGTTCGCCCTCGTCGGCCTGGGCTTCAACCGCCTCTCCATGCCGCCGGGCGGCATCGGACCGGTCAAGGCGATGGTGTTGTCGCTGGACGGCGTGGCGGCGCGGAGAGGCTTGCTGGCGGTGCTGAAATCGGGGGCAGGATCGGTGCGTAACGAGATCGAAACCCTTGCGCGCAAATTAAATGTCGCAGTCTGAGCGCATTGTCGCTCGCAAGCCTTTGTTGGTACTCACAGACCGAAGCAGACAGTTCGAGCTGGCCGGACGCGACTCGCGACCGCGGCTCCGGAGCGTAGGGGAACACCGGACGCCATGGCGCCGCTGGATACCGGCTCAGTGACCAACGTCGTGCGCCTCGCCGAGCCGCTCGGGCGTGGACCCGGACCCCTGGCCGCCGACTCCGCCACGCTCGGCGCCTATCTGCGGGCGGTGCGCGAGAGCATGGAGCTGAGCCTGCTCCAGGTGGCCGAGGCGACCCGCGTGCGCCGGCTCTACCTGGAGGCGCTGGAGCGGGACGACATCACGCCGCTTCCGTCGCGCCCGTTCGCGGTCGGCTATGTGCGCGCCTACGCTCGGGCGCTTGGGCTGGACGGCGACGCAGCGGTCGCCCGCTTCAAGGCGGAGAAACCCGAGGCCAGTCAGGTCCTGCGCGCCCCCGCTGGCGTCAGCCTCGACAAGGACCCGCGGCGGCAGGTGATTTATGCCGGCCTAGCGGTGCTGGTGGTGGCGGTGGCGTTGTGGAACATCGCCCAGCACACCCTGATCTCCAGCGCCAAGTCCGAGGCGATCCTGGCGCCCGCCGCCCAGACTTGGCCGGAGCCGCAGCGCACAGGCCCGGTCACCCTGAGCGATCCCACGCCGCCCCCCGCCGACCAGACCACGCCCAAGCCCTACCTCACCCCTGGCCTCGGCGTGCCGGGCGTCGACAAGAACGCGCCGACGAATGCGGCCGCCCCCACGACGCCGCCACCCGCCCCAGAGGCCGGCGCGCCCGCCAGCTTCGTCAGCCATGCCGCCATCTACGGCGTGCCGGCCAAGCAGGGTGGGGCCCTGATCCAGGCTCGCACGCCCGCCTCGCTGATCGTGCGTGGCCCCGCCGGCCAGATCTATTTCGCCCGGGAGCTTGAGACCGGCGAGGCCTATCGCGCGCCGCTCGGGCGCGGCCTGACTGCAGACGTCTCCGCCCCCGGCGCCCTGTCGCTTTACGTCGGCGGCAAGCTGGTCGGGCCGCTGTCGGACCCGCAGACCCCGCTGGACAAGGCGGTGCAGGCCGCCGCCCAGCCCCAGCCGGCGGCGCGATAGTCTTCGACCCTCCCCCGTTGGGGCGGGGAACACGCGCAGCGTGGTGGAGGGGGCGGCGCCGCGCTGACCGTCACATCCTCGCGATAGCGCCCCGCCCGCCGATGGCCTATCTTCCCCAAAGCGCTGTCCACACGCGCCTCGAGTCCACAACCGGCCACGCCATGAACACCGAAGACCACCGCCACGTCCGCCCCTGGCGCATGATCGACCGGCGCCCCTCCCGCAAGATCAGGGTCGGCAAGGTGGAGGTGGGCGGCGACGCGCCCATCAGCGTCCAGTCCATGACCAATACGGTCACCTCCGACGCCGCCGCCACGATCGAGCAGATCAGACAGCTGGAGGAGGCCGGCGCCGATATCGTGCGCGTCTCCTGCCCCGACGTGGAGAGCACCGCCGCCTTCAAGACCATAGCGCGCGAGGCCAAGGTCCCGCTCGTGGCCGACATCCACTTCCACTACAAGCGCGGCATCGAGGCGGCGCAGAACGGCGCGGCGTGCCTGCGCATCAACCCCGGCAACATCGGCTCCAAGGACCGGGTGCGCGACGTGGTCCAGGCCGCGCGCGACTACGGCTGCTCCATGCGGATCGGCGTCAACGCCGGGTCGCTGGAGCCCCACCTGCTGGAGAAGTACGGCGAGCCCTGTCCCGAGGCGATGGTGGAATCGGCCCTGTTCCACGCCGACATCCTGCGCGACCTGGACTTCCACGAGTTCAAGATCAGCGTGAAGGCGTCCGACGTCTTCCTGACCGTCGCCGCCTACCAGCAGCTGTCCGAGGCCATCGACTGCCCCCTGCACCTGGGCGTCACCGAGGCCGGGCCGCTGCGCACCGGCACCATCAAGTCGTCGGTGGGCCTCGGCAACCTGCTCTGGGCCGGGATCGGCGACACCATCCGCATCTCGCTGGCGGCGGACCCGGTGGAGGAGATCAAGGTCGGCTTCGACATCCTGAAGTCGTTGGGCCTGCGCCACCGCGGCGTGAACATCATCGCCTGCCCCTCCTGCGCCCGCCAGGGCTTCAACGTCATCGAGACGGTGACAGCACTTGAGGCGCGCTTGGCACACATCGCCACCCCCATGTCGCTCTCGATCATCGGCTGCGTGGTCAACGGCCCGGGCGAAGCCCTGATGACCGACATCGGCTTCACCGGCGGCGGCTCTGGCAAGGGCGTGGGCATGGTCTATCTGGCCGGCAAGATCGACCACAAGATCGACAACGCAGGCATGGTCGACCACATCGCAGGCCTGGTGGAGAAGAAGGCCGCGGAAATGGACGCGGAGAAGGCTGCGGCTGAGGCGCGCGACCCGATCCTGGAGCACATCGCGGCGGAGTAGAAGCGGCTTGAACGGAGCGGTTTTGAAACATGGCTGACGGAGGCGGCGACACGACGGCCACTTTGTCCACCGCGGCCAAGGTCGAGCGGGCCATCCGTTTATCGATCCCGCTCCTTCCCGGCGACGCAGGCCGGATGATCGAGCAGATGCTCACTCCGGCCTCTCTGGCCATCATCACCGGCAGTCTGGTCCTGTGGGCGGGCTCGCACGCGTTCGGCGTCGGAGAGTTCGTCGACGTGATCCTGCTCTGCGCCGGCGTCCTCACGCTGGGTCTGTCGGTCTTCCAAGGGGCCAAGGAGCTCCTGGCCTTCGCCAAGACCGCCATCGGCGCGCGCTCGGACGCTGATCTGCATGTCGCCGCGGCCCACTTCGCCCAGGCGGTGACGATCCTGGGCGTCTCGGTGGTGCAGGCCGTGCTCATGCGCGGGCAGGCACGTGCTGTGGGCGAGCGCGGCATGCCAAGGCTACAGCCCCGCATCCGGGTTGGCGAGCCGCCCCCAGCCGGCAGCCAGCTCCGCGTCTCGCGTCCGGCGACTCTTCCGGACGGCAATCTGGGGATCACCGACGAGTACGGTGTGATCGCCGTATCCCGCGATCAGTCGTTGACCGAGCAGAAGCTGACCTTGCTGCACGAGCTCGTACATCGCTACTTCTCGCCGAAGACGGGACCGCTGAGGAAGCTGCGTGCCGAACTGAACATGGGCGGCTACGACCGTTCGGCCCTGCTGCGCTACTTGGAGGAGGCCCTGGCGGAGGGCTATGCTCAGATGAAGGTCAACGGCTTGGCCAAGGGCTTCCAGGCTTATCGCTTCCCTGTCGAAGGCGACAATGCCTACGTCACCGTGTCGGCTCTCAAGGCGGAAGGCACAGCGCTGGGCACGATCAGCCTGGGAGGCGCCCTCTTCTACGTCTCGCTCAGCCGCGGCCGCCCTCCGCAACCCCAATGATCACGCCCGATGACGCCATGACGATCGCACGGAATAGGGCGACGGCGCAGGGCTGGGGTCTGGCGGAGCCGGTCAGCGTTGAATTGCGGCGGGGATGGACGGGACGAATCAAGAGCTACGATGTGCGCTCCGACCCTCGTCTGCGCGGCACGAAGGCCTGGTTCTCCATCGATGCGGACACGGGAGCCATTCTGTCCGAAGGATATCTGGCGCGCTGACGTGGGGTAGGGTGAGTAGTCGGCGAGGCCCTGATGACCGACATCGGCTTCACCGGCGGCGGCTCGGGCAAGGGCGTGGGCATGGTCTACCTGGCCGGCAAGATCGACCACAAGATCGACAACGCGAACATGGTCGACCACATCGCAGGCCTGGTGGAGAAAAAGGCCGCGGAAATGGACGCGGAGAAGGCTGCGGCTGAGGCGCGCGACCCGATCCTGGAGCACATCGCGGCGGAGTAGGAGACGACTCATCAACGAGCCAGCTTTTCTTGCCGCCTTACAGGTCATCCTTTCTGATGCAGCGACCCGAGCCGCACCTTTCGTCGATGTGCATGCCGGAGCGCTTCACCGAAATGTGGGCGGCTATCCTTCGACTCAGCATCGAATGCCAGTTTGTTGCAGAGCGATGCGTTTAATAATGAAGCCAAACGATAAGGTTCTAGTGGAACCACCTAAGGGAAGCGGAGCGAGTTTACTCGTCAGGTTTTACTTACCTCGGTAGGTCAGATTCCATTCTCGCTTTATGTTCATGTGAGTCAATGTTCGGCAGATAAGGTAACTTCTGTTTCGACTTAGTATCTTCTGTGGTGATGCTTCGGCAATGATTGTTGAGGGGTGTTGTTGTCGCCACTTGGTGGTAGCGGTAGCCCATTAGTAGCGGCCGCCGTTTGGTCCGGCCCTACTACCTGATGGGTCGAGGGCCACACCTTGTAGACCTCCCACGTATATGGAGAGTTACGGCAGTAAACGATCCACTCATTGGACGGTGAGGCGCCTTCATAGGGTACGTATTGGCGCATGAAGAAGGTCCCGCAACCTTCTGCTCCGTGCTGCAGTAGGGTGCGAGCAACGCCACCTCCGTCCGCGTCCGATACCTCCCAGCCGCCGGGATATTCGTCTGTAATGCTCCGTGGTTTAGATGGGGTGCAAGCCACAAGGACAAGGCAGCTTAGGACGGCGATAGCGTTGTATCTCATGGTTCATGAGTCTCTGTAGTGTCAGTGACCGTCCACCGATGGTCGCCCTTCGAGCGGGCCGAGGTCGCTAGCCCCCAGGATCGTCTCGAATTGCGGTCCATACACGATGTCAGGCCGCCACCGCCTGCAGCTTCAGCCCCATGGCCGCGACCAGTTGCAGGACGGCGTCGAAGTCCGGCTGGGTCTCGGGGGCCGCCGGCTTGTCAGGTGCGCGATGCTCAGCGGCCAAGCCCGCCATGGCGGGCGATCTGGCGATGGTCGCCAGCGCCTCCGTCATGAAGGCGCTGTCGTTCTCCGCCAGGGCGGCGTTGAGGTAGGCGACGACCAGTTGGGGCGTCTTCAGGTATTCGGCCGCGTCGAACGGCGCCAGTCCCAAACTGTCCTTACGGGTCATGGCGTGATGTCCTTGTACTCCGCCGCCAGGGCCTTCGCTCTGGAGATGTCGCGAGCTTGGCTCCGCTTGGAGCCGCCGCAAAGCAGGATAACCAATTCCGCGCCTCGGCGCACGAAGTAGAGCCGCCAGCCCGCGCCCATGTGGATGCGGAGCTCGTGGACGCCCTCTCCGACGCTCCGGACATCACCGAAGTTGCCGTCTTCGAGGCGCTGGATGCGCACGACGATGGCGGTTTTCACATTGGGGTCTGCCAGATCGTCCAGCCAGCTGTCGAATATGTCGCTGCGGACGACTCTCATTCGGCTATGGTGCCGTGCGTGAAGCGCTGCCGCAATCCAAGATGGAGCGCTCCGCTGCACCGCAGCGCGTCCCACCGCCGCGCCCGTGCGGCGACGCTTGAACTCCCCCCCGCATCGGCCAACATAGAGGCGGACCGACTCCCTGCGCCGGATCATCCGGGTAGGGACGGGGTCCACCTCCCGCCGGCGCCTTCGCGCGGCGACGGGGCGGGCCTCGATCGGCCGGGTGCGCGGTTCGCACCGGTCAAGGAGTACGTGATGTCTGAGATCCAGACCCTGCCCGTGTTGCCGCTGCGCGACATCGTGGTGTTTCCCCACATGGTGGTGCCGCTGTTCGTCGGCCGCGAGAAGTCCGTCCGCGCGCTCGAGGAGGTGATGAAGGGCGACAAGTCCATCCTGCTCGCCACCCAGAAGACCTCCGCCGACGACGATCCCGAGCCCTCCGCCATCTACGACGTCGGCGTGGTCGCCACGGTGCTGCAGCTGCTCAAGCTCCCCGACGGCACCGTAAAGGTGCTGGTTGAGGGCAAGCGGCGTGCGGCCTTGCTCCGCTTCACCCGCACCGAAGGCTTCTTCGAGGCCGAGACCGCGGCGCTGGACGAGGACGGCGAGGACGCGCCGGAGGCCGAGGCGCTGTCGCGCGCCGTCGCCGAGCAGTTCGAGAACTATGTCAAGCTGAACAAGAAGGTTCCGCCCGAGGCCCTGGCCGCCATCCCCCAGATCGCCGAGCCCGGCAAGCTGGCCGATTCCATCGCCGCCCACCTGTCGGTGAAGATCGCCGACAAGCAGGCGCTGCTGGAAATCTTCAACGTCGCCAAGCGGCTGGAGAAGGTCTACGGCCTGATGGAGGGCGAGATCTCCGTCCTGCAGGTCGAGAAGAAGATCAGGTCCCGCGTCAAGCGCCAGATGGAGAAGACGCAGCGCGAATACTACCTGAACGAACAGATGAAGGCGATCCAGCGCGAGCTGGGCGAGCAGGACGATCAGCGCGACGAGCTGATGGAGCTCGAAAAGCGCATCAAGAAGACCAAGCTCTCCAAGGAGGCGCGCACCAAGGCCGATGGCGAGCTGAAGAAGCTGCGCAACATGAGCCCGATGTCGGCGGAATCGACGGTGGTGCGGAACTACCTGGACTGGCTGCTGTCCATCCCCTGGGGCAAGGCCAAGACCAAGAGCGTCGACATGCTCGAGGCCGAGCGCATCCTGGACGAGGACCACTACGGCCTGGAGAAGGTCAAGGAGCGCATCCTGGAATATCTCGCCGTGCAGTCGCGCACGGGCAACCTGAAGGGGCCGATCCTGTGCTTGGTCGGGCCTCCGGGCGTGGGCAAGACCTCGCTCGGCCGCTCCATCGCCAAGGCCACGGGGCGCGAGTTCGCACGCCTGTCGCTGGGCGGCGTGCGCGACGAGGCGGAGATCAGGGGCCACCGGCGGACCTACATCGGCTCGATGCCCGGCAAGGTCATCCAGTCGATGAAGAAGGTGAAGTCCACCAACCCCTTCTTCCTGCTGGACGAGATCGACAAGCTGGGCGCCGACTGGCGGGGCGATCCGTCATCCGCGCTGCTGGAGGTGCTGGACCCCTCGCAGAACAGCACATTCGGCGACCACTACCTGGAGGTGGACTACGACCTGTCTCAGGTGATGTTCGTCACCACGGCCAACAGCCTGAACATGCCCGAGCCGCTGATGGACCGGATGGAGATCATCCGCATCGCCGGCTACACCGAGGACGAGAAGCTGGAGATCGCCAAGCGCCACCTCCTGCCCAAGCTCGCCACGGACCACGGGCTGAAGGCGGAGGAGTGGATCGTGCCGGATGCGGCGGTGCGCGACATCATCCGCTATTACACCCGCGAGGCCGGCGTCCGCTCGCTTGAGCGGGAGCTGGGCAAGCTGGCGCGCAAGACCGTCCGCGATCTCGAACGGGAGAAGGTCACCTCCATCACCATCGACGACGAGCGGCTGGCCCGCTACGCCGGGGTGAAGAAGTACCGCTACGGCGAGACCGACGAGGAGGACCAGAAGGGCATCGTCACCGGCCTCGCCTGGACCGAGTTCGGTGGCGACATCCTGACCATCGAGGCCGTCAAGATGCCGGGCAAGGGTCGCATGACCGTCACCGGCAACCTGAAGGACGTGATGAAGGAGTCGATCTCGGCGGCCCACTCCTACGTCAGGGCTCGCGCCCCGGCGTTCGGGATCAAGCCGACCCTGTTCGAGAAGACCGACGTCCACGTCCACGTGCCTGACGGGGCCACGCCTAAGGACGGACCCAGCGCGGGTGCGGCCATGGCCACGGCCATCGTCTCGGTGCTCACCGGCGTGCCCATCCGCAAGGACCTGGCCATGACCGGCGAGGTGACGCTGCGCGGTCGGGTGACGGCCATCGGCGGCTTGAAGGAGAAGCTGCTGGCGGCGTTGCGCTCTGGGGTCAAGACGGTGCTGATCCCGCAGGAGAACGAGAAGGACTTGGCCGAGGTGCCGGAGAACGTGAAGCGCGAGCTGGAGATCATCCCGGTCTCCAACATCGATCAGGTGCTGAGCTATGCGCTGACCGGGCCGCTCACGCCGATTGAGTGGCATGAGGATGATTCGGACGGGACGCCTTTGCCGATCGTGGACGACCTCGGCGACGAGGCGGTGATGACCCACTGATCACGAGGCGCTTCGTCGTTGGGTGATTAGAAGGCGGCGCAGGCGACTGCGCCGCCTTTTTCTCGTCTGATGCTCGCCCTTGAACCGAGGCTGTCGGATCGGTGGATCAGGCGGACAGCTCGGACCCGGCCGGGCCACCAACCTTCGCATCAGCTTTAATCGCCGTCAGCACATAGCCGCTGGTCAGAAAGTCGCTGGGGGCCATCCTCGCCAGCCACCGAGCCGGTCCGGCCATAAGGACCGAGGCGGGAACCAGGATGGCTGCAGCCAACAGGGCGCCCCGCCCGGGCTCGAGCGCCAGGCGGCCCTGGGCTGCGAGCAGCGCTTCCGCCCAACCGTTCCTTTCACGGATTTCCACACCCTCAAACCGCCGAAACAGCAGGGCGAGGCCGTAGCGGGTGAACCGCCAATAGTCGTGGGGCCGGGCGTGCAGCGGATAGATGAAAGGCGTCGAGGCGATCAGCCGGCCGCCCGGCTTCAAGAGCCGCTCGATCTCGGCCACAGCCGCGCGGGGGTCTTCCACATGCTCCAGCACTTCTGCGATCATCACCGCATCGAAGCGGGCGTCTGCAAAGCTCGAGGCGGTGATGTCGTCGACCTTGTCCGGCCCGCAGTCGGGATCGATATCGGTGCTGATTAGGCTGAGCCCGCGTGCGGCGGCCACTTCGCGCGCCATGGCGGCGGTCTCGCCGTTGGCACCGACATTGAGCACGGCGGCGCCGGCGGGCAGCCTTTCCAGCTCGGCCTGCAGCCAGGGCAGCAGGTTGCGCCGCGAGGACCTTTTGGAGAGCCGCAACAGGCGATGGCTCAGCCATCGGGCGGATTTCGCCAAGTCTCTGGTCCTTCCAGCTCGCAAGTTCGATGGCGTCTCGGCCTCCAGGCTCGGCGCCTGGAGGAGAGAACTGGGCTGTACCACGTCGCTACGCTCGCGAGACCGGCCGTCCCGCCGCGCGGCGTCGCACCACCCTTGACGATTTCGGTGCGGTAGGCCCTTCACACCGGGACGCTCCTTGAAGACGAAGGTCTCGCAGACGCCGATGCAGCCGAACAGCCGGACCCTCAGGCGCATCAACATGCTGGCCCGTCGGCTGGGCCTGCACGTCGCTCCCTTGCAGAGCGCTCAATCGCGCTTCGCCCTGTTCGCCTACACGCGTGAGGACGGAAGTTTCGACTACGAACGCTATAAGGCGGTGCAGACGGCGGGCAACCACCGCAAGCTCGACTGGGTGTTCGCCAAGGAGGAGAACATCGAGGCGGCGAGCGCCTACCTGCGTCGCAAGCTCGACCGCATCGACTTCGGCATCTGCCACGGCACGCGGCGGGGCCTGGAGCAGAAGTGGTTCGCCGACTGCCTGGGCTGCGAGGTGATCGGAACCGAGATTTCCGAGACCGCCACCCAGTTCCCGAACACGATCCAATGGGACTTTCATCAGGCCAAGCCGGAATGGCTCGGCCGGTGCGACTTCATCTACAGCAACTCGTTTGATCACAGCTACGACCCCAAGGCGTGCCTGAACGGCTGGATGAGCTGTCTGCGCCCGGGCGGCGTCTGCATCCTGGAGCACTCCGAACTCCACGACGAAGCGTCGGCCAGCGAGCTGGATCCCTTCGGCGCGGACCTGGCGATGATGCCTTTCCTGATCGCGCAATGGGCGCAGGGACGGTTCGCCCTGGTCGACCTGATCCCTGCGCCCAGGGTCGAGGGAGCTCATACCAGCTTCCTGTGCTTGCAGGCCCCGGTCTCCGCCAGCGGCTGACGGAGCGCCCTTGCTCAAGGGAGCGGGGTGGGCGCCAGCACGGCCCCTTGGCCTTGCGACTGCAGGCGCTCGCGTCCCAGTTCGCTGAGCAGCGACTGGGTGCGCGGATCGCCCAGCACAAAGGCGGCCGCCGCCAGGGTGTGCACCGAGGTCGCGCCCATGCCCATCGACTGGGCCAGCACGTCGAGCAGCGACTTGTGCGACGGCGTCAGCTTCAGCACCGTGGCAGAGCCGGCGGACAGGCCCGCAAGCCGTTTGGCCTCCGCAACCGCCAGCGTCAGGCCGCCGAGCTTGTCCACCAGGCCCAGCTGCTGCGCCTGCACCCCCGTCCATACGCGTCCCTTGGCGATCTCGGCGACGCGCGCAACCGGCAGGTGTCGGCCTTGTGCGACGTGGCCGATGAAGCCCTGGTAGATGCGGTCGATCCAGGCGGAGACCGCCGCCCGCTGGGTGGCCGTGAACGGCTGGGCGGAGCCGTAGGCGCCGGCGAAGTCGCCGCCGACGCTCAGATCGTGCAGGTCCAGCCCAAACTTCGCCAGCGCTGGCCCGAACACCATCTTGCCCCCGAACACACCGATGGAGCCGGTCAGGGTGGTGGGCTCGGCCACGATCTCGGTGGCGCCGGCGGATATCCAATAGCCGCCGGAAGCGGCGTAGGTGCCCATGCTGACCACCACCGGCTTGTGCGCCGTCTGGGCCGAGCGGACCGCCGACGCGATCTGCTCGGAGGCGGTGTCGGAGCCGCCGGGGGAGGAGACCCTGAAGACGATGGCCTTGACCTGATCGTCTCGGATCGCCTCGCCAAAGGCCTTCGCCACATCGTCGGAATAGACGCCGGCCTTTGCGCCGGTCACGCCCTGGGTGTTCGCCGTGCCGGTGACGATGTCGCCCTCTGCGCCGATCAGGGCGATGGCGGGGCCGGTCTCGATGGCGGGATGGGCGTTGCGGCTGGCGCGGTACTGCGCCAACTCCATCAGCTTGGCGCCGGCGCCCGCCTTGGCGCCCAGCACCGAGATCGCGGTCGGCAGGTCGCCCACGTCGTCGATCAGGTGCTTGGCCTTGGCGTCCTCGGCGGCGTAGGGGCCGGCGGCCAGGGCGGCTTTGACGGCGGCGGGGTCGAGGCCGCGGTCCTTCGCGGCAGTGGTGAGTTCGGTGTCGTAGACCGAGTTCATCCAGCCGAGCTCGGCCTCGCGGTGGGCGGGCGTATAGTCGCTGTAGAGCAGCGGATTGACCGCCGTCTTGTACTGCTCGCGCTGCTGAAAATCGGCGACGATGCCGTGTCGGTCGAAGAAGGTCTTGAGGAAGAGATCCTCGGAGGTCAGTCCGGTCGCCTGCAGGGGCGCGCCGGACTGCATCCAGAACTGGTCGGCGGCGGCCCCAAGCATGTAGGTCGCCGTGGACACGCCGGAGGCGTAGATGCCCTGGCTGTAGGCGAGCGAGAGCTTGCCCGACGCATTGAAGCCCTTGAGCGCCAGCCGGATCTCATCGGCCTGGGCCGGCGGCAAGCCGCTTTCGGGCAGGCGGATCAGCAGACCCTTGACGTTGGGGTCATGCGCCGCCCTGCTGAGCGTCTCGACCACCGAGAGCACCGAAAGCGATCGACCGTTGAGGAAGGCGAGGGGCGAGCCGCTCGGCTGGTCGGTCAGGGGAGACCGAAGGTCGAGGGCGAGGACCGTCGCGGGCGGCGCCGCGGCGGGGCGCGTGGCTCCGGCCATCAGGCTCAGGATCAGCAGCGGCAGTCCGATGAAAAACAGCAGCAGGCCGAAGAAGACCCCCGCCAGGGTGACCAGAAACTGCTTCATCGCCGCCCACTCGCTCTCAGCCCGGCGTCGACGTCTGCGCGCTGGCGCAAAGGCGCCGGCGCGACTCGGAGACGATCAAGCAAGGTCTGACGAACCCTATAGCAAGGCGCGGGCCGCGCCCCAAAGACCTGCACCTCGGCGCTGAATGCGCGCGATCGGCGGCGCCCCGACCTCAGGGCAGGGTCGCGTTGAGCACGGCGGCCAGCCTCACGCCCGCCTTCGCCAGCTGGGTCCTCACCGCCGGGATGGCGATGGCGAAATAGTCGGCTTGCAGCGCCTCCGGTCTGACCGGCGTCTTGTTGCAGGCTGGAGGATCGGGCAACTGGCCGTAGACTGTGTGCAGCGCGACGTCGTGGCCCTCCATCACCCAGTCGTCCACGCCACCCTTGGCCCAATCGCTACCATGAGCGTCGGCGAGGGGCCGCAGATACGGCAGGCCCGTATCGGACGTGCCGATGGCGCTCGCCACCAGGTCGTTGTCCCAGACGCTGTAGAGGTTGGTGCGGGCCTTCAACGCACCCGGAAGGGTCACGCGGACGCGGTCTCCGCTGTTGTCGTTGTTGTCGGCGTCGTGGAGCGGCTGGTGCAACTCGCTGACGAGATAGGCCACCGCCTCCAGGGCGAGCACGGCCTGAGGCCGTGGGATGGAGGGGTCCTTGAGCTCGGCGATATAGCGTTTCAGCACCTCGCTGGCGCAACGGCCCTGGGGGCACCAGCGCGCCTGCGGGACGCTGCCGCAGAGCGGAATGAGGTCGTAGGGCACATCGCGCATGAAGTCGGTCTTCTGCCCGTGCAGGCAGGCGACGAGTTGGGCGCTGTCGTCGAGCGCGTCGACCTGACATCCGGACAGGGTCACGCCGCCGGCCAGCAGCGCGTCGACCCGGCCCCGCGTCGCAGGGGTCAGCCGCTCGTAGGCCAGTTTCGCCACCACCTTGTCGGCTTCCGGGTCCCAGGCCCGCGCCCGCACAGGCGATAAGCCCAGGAGCAGCAGGGCGCCCAGCAAGACGAACATGGACGAGCGAACCATGGGGCCTCCTCCAGGCTCAGCGGCCGATATGCTGGCGCCAGAGCTTGTGAACGCGCGCCGATCCGGAATTGGGGAGCGCGCGCATGTCGGTGGCGGCGGAAATGGATAGGCCGGCATAGGGTGGTGTCCGCCACACCACCCGCGCGGCATAGACGACCTGTTGCGCGCGCGAGAGAACATGGACCTCGGTCGGGATCGTGGCTGCATCCGAAAGCCGGATACGCAGGCCGCGCAGGGAGCGGTCCACGACATTCGCATCGAAGACGTGGCCGGTGGACCCTACCAGCCTGACGTGCTCGCTTACCTGCTCACGCGGATATAGGCGGCGGTCCGCCAGAGCGTCTCCGGTCGGTGCAGGATCGTTCATGGGCTCTACTCTAGCGTGTTTCCCGCAAGGCTTCCCTTAGCTGACAGCAATATCATGGCCGCGGCGCGAAAGGGACGGCGAGGCGCTCAGAACGCACCTTCCCAGCGGAGCTGGTCCACCAGCCGATCCGGGTTGGCCGCTCCGGCCCGCAAAAGGCTGGCATAGGCCGTCCAGAGCGTCAGCGGCGTCAGCGCCGCCGCGGCAAGGGGGTCGCGCTTGGCCAGCAGCGCCACCGTGGCCCCCGCGGTCACGCCCTCGGCAAGGGTCACAACATTGCCGGCGATGAGGTTTTCGGAGCGGAAAAAGGCGGGAGTGAATAGCGTGTAAAGAACCCAGTTGACCGCTCGAAGCCCCAGCAGCGTGTTGCGATCGGCCATCTCAGGGTCGTTCAGGATGCGCAGGTCCGCCCAAACCTGAAGCAGGTTCAGCCCCGTCCTGACGGTCGGGAAAGCCCACTTCGGCGGCGTCCAGACCGCCTGATCCAGCCCCCGCCAGTAGGTTCTCGCGTCCTTGGACGAGGAGGCGACCGAGACGGCGCTGATCCCCGCCAGGAAGGCCGCGGCGTGCCATGTCCGGAACCGAAACGACTCACCCATGGTCGACCCACGCGCGCCGCACTTGGACGCTCCCTCAACGCCAGGATCGAAGTCTCCCCGGCTCCCGCTTGGTTCTAAGCGCGTTCGCGGGAATCGGCAAAGCCGGCTCTGCCGCCAAACGGACTGATCGAAACTGAAGCGGGGGAGAATGGTCGGAGTAGCAGGATTCGAACCTGCGACCCCCGCGTCCCGAACACGGTGCTCTACCAGACTGAGCTACACTCCGACGAGGAGGCCGGGCTTATAGATCAGGCCATCCAGGCCCGCAAGCGATGCAGGGCGCGCCGCTTCTGCGCGTGGAGGCGCGGGGGCGTGTTGCAAGGGCGGGAGCCTTGGGCTATCCCACCCGCCTTCCCGCAACCGGCTATCCGGCAGGCTCATGCGGGACCATCCTGGGGGATGGTGTAATGGTAACACAGCGGTTTTTGGTACCGTCGTTCTAGGTTCGAGTCCTAGTCCCCCAGCCAGCCGCTCGTCATCGACCAGGGCGAAGGCGGAGCGGGATACTCCGCCGTCGAGCCCGCTTCGCAGTCATCGAACCTTGTTGGAGGGCGCAGCATGATCACCGCCGCCGACTTCATCGCCGAGGCGACGGCGCAGGGCTTTGACTTCTACACCGGCGTGCCCTGCAGCTATCTGACGCCGCTGATCAACGGCGTCCTGTCGGATCGCGCCCTGCAATATGTCGGCGCGGCGAGCGAGGGCGAGGCGATGGCGATCGCCGCGGGCGCCTGGCTGGCGGGTCGGCGGACGGTGGTGATGTGTCAGAACTCCGGCCTCGGCAACGCCGTCAATCCGCTCACCTCCCTCAACGCGCCGTTTTGCATCCCCACCCTGTTCATCACCACCTGGCGGGGGCGGCCGGGAGAACCGGACGAGCCGCAGCACGAGGTGATGGGGCGGATCACGCATGATCTGATCGGTCTGATGGGGCTGGAGCAGGCCGCCTTCCCCTCGACGCCGGACGCGATCGGCCCCGCCTTCACCGAGGCCGTCGCCAGCATGGAGGCGAGATCGACGCCCTTCGCCTGGGTGATGCGGAAAGGGGACGTGGCGGACACGCCTCTCGACCAGCCCGCGCCGGGCGCCAGGCGACCGGGGCGTCGGGACGACTTCGTTCAAGGCGCCTCGCGCCCGACCCGAGCGGCGGTGCTTCAGCGGTTCTTGGACGGGACTGGCGCGGAGACCGCGGTGGTGGCGACAACGGGTAAGTGCGGGCGGGAACTTTTCACCCTCGCAGACCGGCGGCAGCACATCTATCAGGTCGGCTCCATGGGGGGCGCGAGCGGCATGGCGCTCGGCGTCGCCTTGAACACGCCGCGACGCGTGGTGGTGCTGGACGGGGACGGAGCGGCGCTGATGAAACTCGGCGCCCTGGCCACCATCGGGGCCCATGCGCCGGCCAATCTGATCCATATCCTGCTGGATAACGGCGTGCACGACTCCACGGGGGGGCAGGCGACCGTCTCCGCCACGGTGGACTTTGCAGGCGTCGCCCTGGCCTGCGGTTACGCCTACGCAGCCAGTTGCGATTCGCTAAACGGCTTCGATGCGGCGTTTCAGCGGTGCGCCGGGATGGCCGGACCAGCCCTGGTGCACATACGAATAGCGCCGGGCTCGATGGACAAGCTTGGGCGCCCGACCGTCGCGCCTGCCGACGTCGCGCGCCGCTTTCAGGCCTTTCTGAGCGAACCCCTGAGCGCGTCGGCGGCCGGGGCATGAGGGTTCCGGCGCTAGTGGCGCTCGGCCTGGGGCTGGCGGCCGCGATCGGCTTGATCGTGGCCAACAACGCCGGCCACATCTCCGCCGCCATCGCCGTGGCGGGATGGGGGATTGCTGTGGTGATCGCGCTGCACCTGCCCCAGACCGCCGCCTCCGCCTTGGGCTGGCGGCCCTTGATCCTGGAGGCGCGGCCGGGGTTCTGGACGCTCCTGCGCCTGCGCTTCGTGCGCGAGGGGGTCAACGCGCTGTTGCCGGTGGCGCAGGTCGGCGGCGACGTGGTGCGCGCCAGGATGCTGGCCGGAACGGGCGTGCCGATGGATGCGGCTGCGGCGAGTTGCACCGCCGACCTGACGCTGGAGATGGCCAGCCAGGCGGTTTTCACCATGATCGGCGTCGCGGCCCTCTTCGCCGGTCCGCGCCCCCACCAGGCCGAAGGCCTGGCGCTGGGCGCGGCGGGTCTGGCCGTGCTGGTGGCGGCGGGCTTCCTGGCCGCTCAGCGTCTTGGCCTCGTGGAGCGCCTTTCAGGCGTCCTCGTGCGTTCAGGCGAGCGGGTCCGCTGGCCGGCGCTCGGCGCTCTGCAGGGGCTTGGGCCCGCCCTGCAGCGCATCTATGCCGAGCCGGGACGGCTGTGGGCGTCCACCGGGGCGCACCTGTTGTCCTGGATGCTCGGCGTCCTCGAAACCGGTGCGGGCCTGTGGACGCTCGGGCTGCATCCGAGCTGGCGCGAGGCGCTGGTCGTGGAGAGCCTCGGCCAGGTCGTGCGGGCCCTGGGCTTCGCCATTCCTGGCGCGCTGGGCGTGCAGGAGGGCGGCTACGTGCTGATCTGCGGCTTGTTCGGCATAGCGCCTGCCGAGGCCATCGCGCTGTCGCTGATCCGGCGGGTGCGCGAGATCGTCCTGGGCGCGCCCGGCCTGATGATCTGGCATTGGGACGAGTTGCGACGGCCGCGCCACCGGTCGCCCCTCGGGCCCGCAGCGACCCGGGAGATCACATGAACGAGCCTACGCAAGCGTCCCCGATCCTGCTCACACCGGGACCGCTGACCACGCGCGAGAGCACCCGGCGGGCGATGCTGCGCGACTGGGGCTCCCGCGACCGGGCGTTCATCGCCTTGACCGCCGAGTTGCGCCAGCGGCTGGTCTCGGTCGCCTCGGGCGAGGCGAGCCATACCGCGGCGCCGTTGCAGGGCAGCGGCACCTTCATCGTGGAGGCCGTCATCGCCACACTGGTCTCCAGGCGCGACCGGCTGCTGGTGCTGTCCAACGGGGCCTATGGCGAGCGCATGATCGCCATCGCCACGCGCCTCGGCCTCTCCGTCGAGGCTTTGCGGTGGCCTGAAGACGAGGCGGTCGACCCCGAGGCGGTGGGCCAGGCCCTGGCCGCCGATCCGACGATCACCCACGTCGCCTTGGTACATTGCGAGACCACCACCGGGCTGTTGAACCCTTTGGGCGAGGTAGCGGGCGTCGTGGCCGCACATGGCCGCAAGCTGCTGCTCGACGCCATGTCCAGTTTCGGCGCCTTGCCCATCGACCTGCGCACCACCGCGATCACCGCGGTCATGGCCTCCAGCAACAAGTGTCTGGAGGGCGCGCCGGGCCTGGGCTTTGCACTTGTGGCGCATGAGGTGCTGGCAGCGTCAGAGGGCAATTGCGCCTCGCTCAGCCTGGACCTCTACGCCCAGTGGCGCGGCTTCGAGGCCAACGGCCAGTGGCGCTTCACCCCGCCCGTGCAGGTGGTCGCAGCCCTTGTTGAGGCCTTGCGGGCGCTTGAGGCCGAGGGCGGACCCCCCGCCCGGCTGGCGCGCTACCGCGACAACCTGCAAGTGCTGGTGCGAGGCATGGAGCGGCTCGGCTTTCGCCTGTATCTCAATCCCCGCCTGCAGGCCCCGATCATCGCGACCTTCCGCTCGCCGCCAGGCTTCGACTTCGAACGGTTCTACGACGGCTTGGCCGAGCGCGGCTTCCTGATCTATCCGGGTAAGCTGACCAAGGCCGAGAGCTTCCGCATCGGCTGTATCGGCGCCATCGACCACACAGACTTCGAGCGGTTGCTTACAGCCATCACGACGGTGGTGGAACCGGCCTGAGCTTGGTCAATGGCCAGGGGCCGCGCCGGCTGGGCCATGGCCGAACAGGCTGAGAAAGGCGTTGTCCGACGTGAGCACCAGCGTCGTGTTGTCGGGGTTCAGCGCCTGGTCATAGGCCTCTAAGCGGCGGAAGAAGCGCGCGAAATCCGCATCCTTGCCATAGGCGGCGCCCAGGATCGCGGCGCGCTGGGCGTCCCCGTCGCCGCGGATATCCAGCGCCTGGCGATCGGCGTCGGCATGGACGTCGACGGCGTCACGGTCGGCCTGAGCCAGCAACTCGCGCTTGTGCTCCTCGCCCTGGGCGCGGATGGTGGCGGCCTGCTGGGTCTCGCGATCCTGCATCCGCCGGGTGATCGCGACCGCATCGATCTCTGATGGGGAGGCGTCGAGAAGGCGGACGTCGATGATCTTCACGCCCAGCTTCTGGACGGACGCCTGGCGGCGGGTGTCGGCGAGCGCGGACTGCATCAAGGCCTGTCGCCGGTCCGCCACGATGTCCTGCAACTTCGCCCCGGCCAGCGCCTGGCGCAGGCCTGTCTCCACCAGGATCTGTAGTCGGGTCGGCGCCGCGGCGGCCGACCCGACCGCCTGGTAGAACCTCATCGGGTCCAAGATGCGGTAACTCATGTCGGCCTGGACCTTGAGTTGGTCCTGGTCGGCGGTGACGATATCGATTGGGTCGCTTTGCAGCGGCAGAACGCGGCGATCCAGGCGAACGACCTGATCTACGAAAGGCCATTTTACGTGAAGCCCGGCCCCATCGGCATGGGACCCGGCGTTGATCACCGCCACAGGCCGACTGAACTGCAACACCACCGCCTGCTGGGTCTGATCGACGACATAGACGGAGTCGACCGCCGCCAACGCCACCACGATGAGCAGCAGGGCAGGAACAAGAACGCTGAGCCGTTTCATGACGAGAGCCCGACCGATGACGCGGTCGCCGCCGAGGCTGGTGTCGTGGACGGGTTTTGCGCGTCGCCGGAGATCGAGGCCGATGGCCCGGTGGGGCTCGGGCTGGCCGGGGCCGGCGTATCGCTGGACTTTGGACGGAACAGCTCTGGGGGCAGAATGATCTGGGTGCTCGACCCGGGCGGGGTCTGCACGATCACCTTGCGGGTGTTGTGCAGCACGCGCTCCATCGTTTCGGAATAAAGCCGCTCGCGAGTCACATCGGGCGCCTTGCGGTATTCGGCGTCCACCAAGGCGAAGCGATCGGCCTCGCCCTTCGCCTCTGCGATCTCCTGGTCCCGGTAGGATTGCGACGCCTGAACGGACTTGGCCACCTCGCCCTTCGCCTCGGCGACCACGCGATCGCGATAGGTGTTGGCGTCACGCACCCCCGCTTGGGCCTCGGCACTGGCGCCGGCCACGTCGTGGAAACCGGCCTGGGCGCCCTCCGGCGGCCGCACGTCCGACACCTGCACGCCGGCGATCGACACCCCGGCGTTCTGACGATCCAGCGCCTGCTGCATCAGCGAGGCCGCGCGGGCGGGTGCGCCCCCGCGACCGGCGGAGAGAAGATCGGCCAGCGAGATCCGGCCGACGGCCTCGCGCATGGCGCCCTGCGCCGCCAGCTTCAACGTCGTGTCCGGCGCGGCGAGCTGGAACAGGTAGTGGACGGGATCGACGATCCGCCACTGCACGGTGAACGCCATGTCCGCCAGATCGCCGTCGCGGGTCAGCATCTGGCCCGCCGCATCGTCGACGGCGCCCCCGATCGACAGGCGATTTACCCCGGTGGGCGCAGAGTGAACAGCCTCGACCGGCGCCGGCAGATGATAGTGCAGGCCTGGCGCCGCCTGTCCGACAAAGGCGCCGAAGCGGGTCACGACGTCGACCTGATCGGCCTCGACGACATAGACGCCGGTCGACGCCCAGGCGGCGAGCACGACGCCGAGAGCGGCGGCGACGAAGGCCGGGCTGATCTTTCGGCCGTCGCGAGACAGCACCAGTCGTCTGGCCCCGGCACGCAACTGGCGGCCGAGTTCGTCCAGATGAGGGCCCTGCGGCGTGGGCGCCGGCGGCTTGCCGGGATCGCGGGACGGGGGCGGACGCGCGTCGCGAGGCTTTGGGTTTGCGTCGTCCCTGGCCCAAGGAGGCCGTGGCCGAGGCGGCCCGGGCGTATCCTTTCCAGAGCCGCCGGCGGCTGGGGTTGAGACCCCGCTCTCGCCTGAAGGTGGCGCGTTCCAAGGACCAGACTTTTGGCCTGATTTACTGGTGTCGTTCCAGGGCAGGGGAGTGTCTCCTGGGCTTCCGCGGCATGCGACGACGGGTGCGGACCCGGAGCGGCCTTGCAATGAGGCGCACCTGCCGGGATATGAAGCGGCCATCGTCCTAGTGCAAGCCATGCCCCCTGACCCCAGCGTCCCATCCTCCGTCAGGGAAGCGGTGGACGCGCCTAAGCTTCCCGACCGCGCAGCCATCCTGGCGGCGCTGGAGGGCGTGCGCGATCCTGTCAGCGCCAAGGGTCTTGTATCGGCAGGGCTGGTGCAAGGGCTGGCGATCGGCCTGGGCCGCGCCGGCTTCATGCTCGAGGCGCCTCCGGGCGAGGTGGAGCGTTACGGCCCGGTGCGCGAGGCGGCCGAAGCCGCGCTTCTCGCCGTTCCGCAGGTGCGGCGCGCCCAGGTGGTGCTGACCGCGGACGGCGGCGCGCCGGGCCGATTCGAAGTTCAGCCGCGCCGCGCCGCGCCGCCTGCTGCAACAACGTCGGCACGCTCGCCCCCCGACGCCAAGGCCAGCCTGCACGCGCAAAAGCCGGTGGGTCAGCCCCAGCCCGTGCCGTTCGTGAAGCGCGTGGTGGCGGTGGCGTCGGGCAAGGGCGGGGTGGGCAAGTCCACCGTGGCGGTCAACCTGGCGGTGGCCTTGGCCCGGGGCGGGTTGAAGGTCGGCCTGATGGACGCCGATATCTACGGGCCCTCGGTGCCGCGCATGCTCGGCCTGACCGGCGAGCCCAGGGTCAACGCCGACAAGAAGCTGATCCCGCTGGAAGCTTATGGCCTCAAGACGGTCTCCATAGGCTTCATCGTTGAGGAGGGCTCGCCGATGATCTGGCGGGGGCCGATGGCCTCCTCCGCCCTCACCCAGTTCATCACCGACGTGGTCTGGGGCGCCTCTGGGGACGAGCTGGACATACTGGTGATCGACATGCCCCCCGGAACGGGCGACATCCAGCTGACCCTGGCGCAGAAGGTCCGGGTGGACGGCGCGGTGATCGTGTCGACCCCCCAGGAGGTGGCCCTGATCGATGTGCGTCGGGGCGCGGGCATGTTCCGCAAGACCGGGGTGCCGCTGATCGGCGTCGTGGAGAACATGGCCTACTTCCCCGATCCCTCCACCGGGGAGCCCATCGCCATCTTCGGGCGGGGCGGGGCGCAGGCGGTGGCGGAGGAACTGGGCGCGCCTTTCCTGGGCGAGGTGCCGATCGACATCCCTCTTCGCGAGGCCTGCGATGCGGGCCGCCCGCTCGTGGACGCCGCCCCCCTGAGCATGGCCGCCATCGCTCTCGCGGAGATCGCCGCGAAGGTCCGCGCAGCGCTAGACGCCTGATCCCTTTGTTATCGTAGGAGCACCATCGTGCCGAACACGCCCACCCATGGCTTTGTCTTCAACCACACCATGCTGCGGGTGAAGGACCCGGTGAAGTCGCTCGATTTCTACACCCGCGTGCTGGGCTTCACCAAGATTGCAGAGCACCACGTCCCGGACGCCAAGTTCAGCCTCTACTTCCTGATCCTGGATGCCGAGGAAGCGTCGCACGCGCCTTCCGATCCGGCCGAACGGCGCACATGGCAGGCGAAGCTGAAGGGCGTGCTGGAGCTGACGCACAACCACGGCACCGAAGACGATGCCGGGTTCAGCTATCATAGCGGCAACAGCGATCCGCGGGGCTTCGGCCACCTGTGCGTCAGCGTTCCGGACGCCCGGGCCGCCTGCGCCCGGTTCGACGAGCTTGGCGTCGGCTATCAGAAGAGGCTGGGCGAAGGCGGCATGAAGGAGATCGCCTTCATCAAGGACCCGGACGGTTACTGGATCGAGATCATCCAGCCGACCCGCATCGGGCTGTAAGCGTTCCAGCGGTGGCGGCTTGACCTCGATTGGTCGGCTGAAGCATCGGTGTGAGCCATGAACGAGACGACCGCCGCCCGGAAGAAACGCTTTCGCCTCTGGATCACGCTGAGCGAATTGGTCGGCGTGCTGGCGTTGGTGATCGCCGGGCTGAACTTCTGGGACTCCCACCGAGAGCGCACGGTTGACGACCGGCGCGAGGCGGCGGCCGATCGCGTCGCCACGGGGCGGTCAGCCTTCGTCATCAGCGCGCAGATGGAGGACGGCGGCGAGCGGCTCACCTTCCAGCCGCTGAATCCAGCCCAGGCTATCCAGGGCGAGCGTTACGTCTTCCCCCGCACCGTGCTCGGGCACGAGATGGAGGTGAGCGCAGCGCGGCCCCAGATCGACCTGGGCTGGATTGCGGATGGATTACGCAAGGCGGTCGCGGCTTTGCGTAAGCAGAACAACGCTGGGGCGGACGGCGAGGCGACCGTGCCGGTCGGGATCATCGCGACCTATGTCGAGGACGGCGAGCTTCGGACCGACCAGTCCCTGTACCATCTCGGCTATGCTTGGCGATCACGCCTGTTTGGCGGACCCGAGCTCGCCCTGCAAGGCGTGTCGCTCATCCGCCGCAACGTCCCCGGCGACCTTCGCCATGCGGTGGAGGCGCAATGGGTGCGCGAACATCCAGGCGCACCCCCGAGCGCGACGAAGGGCTGAGCGTCAGCCCTCGGCTTCGGCCTTCACGCGCGTATCGCCTCGATGCAGCGGATCTGGAAACGGCTCGTCGTCGCCTACCAATTGCAGTGAGACCGAGTTGATGCAGTACCGCAGGCCCGAGGGCCGCGGGCCGTCGGGGAAGACATGGCCTTGATGGCTGTCGCACCGCGCGCAGCGAGTCTCCGTCCGCGCCATGCCGAAGCTGCGATCCACGATAGCGCGCACGTGCGCCTCGTCGTAGGGCGTGGTGAAGGAAGGCCAGCCCGTTCCGCTTTCGAACTTAGCCTTGGCGCGGAACAGCGGCAGCCCGCATAACCGGCAGCAATAGGCGCCGGCCTTCTTGTTGTTCAGCAGTCCGCCGCAGAAGGGCGCCTCGGTGCCGTGGTTCAGCAGGACCCTGCGCTCCTCCGAGGTGAGCGGGGTTTCGAGCCTCTTCAGCTCGTCGGCGGACGGCGGCGTGAGGTCGAAGCCGGCGGCGGAGCGGTGCGCCATGCTCGGCGCTTGGGTCCCATCGGGCGTCATCTCGGTTCCTTCGGATCAGCGACATTCTGATATAGGAGCTGGAACGCGCTTCACCATTAACGCCCCGGTCAAGTCCCAGGCATAGACTCCTCGCGTGTGACCGGGGCGCCGGCGGAGATTCAGCCATGCCGATGTCGGCTTCCGACCTGGAGGCGAGCCTGCAAGCCGCTTTCCCGAACTCCGATATCCACATTGACGATCTGGCCGGGGACGGGGATCACTATCGCGCACGCATCGTCAGCCCGGCCTTTGCTGGGCTATCCAGGGTGCGCCAGCATCAGCTTGTCTACGCGGCGCTGCAGGGTCGCGTGGGCGGCGAGCTGCACGCCCTGGCGCTCGAAACCGTGGCCAGAGACGTCTGAGCATGCGCTACCGTCCCTACACCGCCGCGGGTCTGTCGAGTTCTGCGCTCACCCTGTCGCTGGCGCCGGGTTCGTCGGAGGCCGCCGCTTACCGGCTGGTCTGCTCGGCCCTGGAAAGCGGCATCAACAGCTTCAGTTTCGCGGCGGGGGACGTCGGTGCGGGAGAGGCCCTGCGTCGGGCGGTGGCGGCGACCGGGCGGGGGCTGCTGATCCTCATGCTCAGGCTCGACACCGCAGGACCTGGCCTGGAGCAGCAGGTGCGCGCGGCGCTGGCGCTCACCGGGGCGAGCTATCTGGATGCGGTGATGCTGGAGCCTGGCGACTCGGCGGCGGTTTCGGCCGAGGATTTGGCGCGCCTGGACATATTGCGCGCGAGCCGCCTGACCCACCGGCTGGCGCTCAAAGCGGAAGGACGGACGGCTGAGGCCTGCATTGCGGCCCTCGACTTCGATGTCCTTGTCGTCCGCTACAACATCTGTTCCGGCTGGGCTGAGCGCAACTTGCTCAAGATGGCCACGGAGCGGGGCATGACGCTGCTCGGTCATGGCTATTATGTCGGCGCGGAGGGTGTGGACGTCGCGCCTGCGCCCGCGCGCGGCCTGGCGCGTCTGATGCGCCGTCCCCAGGCCAAGCCGTCTATGGCCTACACCTTCCTGGACGAGACCTATGGCTGGACGGCCCACCAGATCACCCTGGGCTACGCCCTGACCGAGCCGGGTCTGGCGAGCGTCCTGGTCGAGCCCGCCGATCCGGCGGCGCTGGACAAGCTCGTGGCGAGCGTCGAGCGGGAGTTGCCCGCCGGCGTCACGGCCCAGATCGAGATCGCCCGCTTCGCCCAGCTCCCCCAGCAAAGCGTGGCCTGAGCCGAAGGACGGCTTGATATGGGCGGGCCTCAGGCCTAGCTCATGACTCAGTTGTTCGCCCGAGGAGGCCCTGGCCGCCATGACCAACACTCTCTCCACCGCAGAGGCCCCGTCGTCCGCGGACGCCTTCATCGCCAAGACCATCGCCGAGCATCCCGTCGTGGTTTTCATGAAGGGCGTGCCGGATGCTCCGAAATGCGGCTTCTCCTCGCTGGTGGTGCAGATCCTCGACCATCTCGGGGTGGATTTCGTCGGTGTGGATGTGCTCCAGGACGAAAGCCTTCGCCAAGGCGTCAAGACCTTCAGCGACTGGCCGACCATCCCGCAGCTGTATGTGAAGGGTGAGTTCGTCGGAGGGTCCGACATCGTCCGGGAGATGTTCCAGTCAGGCGAGCTCAAACCCATGCTGGCGGACAAGGGTTTGGTCAGCGCGAGCTAGTTTCGCTTGTAGGCCGTTGTCGGTGCTGTCAACGCACTTAGGGCGTGATTAACCCCTGGTAGCGGGTTTCCTGCATAGCGCGGAGGCGAGGAGCCCTATCTAGGCGGCCCTCAATGTTTCCAGGCGATTGTCCTGCGAACGCTTTACGGCGGCCCGGGTTGAGAGGTTGTCTGCCCGCTCTGTGTGGAGGAGGGCAGGGTATACCCCATCACGTTGTCGCTTCTCGAAGTCTGCGGCGTCGGCTGCGTCTGGCTGGACGGCAAGAGGGAAAGTTGGGGCGTTTGCATCGCGTCGTCAGGGTCAGGGTGTTGATCGACGCTTGTACGCCGGGCGGTGAATGGGGAATAGGCGCCGGGCGTGACGTCGTCTGTCTGAGCAGGCGCGGGCGTCGCGAAGGCGGGCTTTGAGCCGACGGCGGCCTGAGCTTCTGCGGCTAGCTGTTCGGCGGCGGCCTGACCCCTGGCCGCTCCTCGCGTGTCGGCTTCGAGTTGCGCGCGCGCCTGATCAAGGATTGCGTCGGTGTGCCCTGTGACGAGCAGGCTGGCCGCACCGAGCCCGATCGCGGTCAGACTGATCAACGCGACGGTCAGTCTGGCGGCGGACGGCGGTCCTCGCCAAGCCAGGCGCAGGTCGGTCAGCGGCACCCGAGTCTGGACGATCTTGGTGTGGCGCTTGGAGCCCGTATGGGAGCGTCTTCGCCGCACACGCACAGACGGCTCCGCACCGTCACCTTGGGTTTCCGTCACCGTCTCGTCAGCCATCTCGCAGACTCCAGGTCCAGCGCCCTTGCAGTCGGTCGAAGCGGAGCTAGCAGTCCTAAGCCATCTTGTCTGCGACTCGGAACGCATCGCGACCGTCGGCGTCGCCGACCTCCCGATCTGCCACGGCGAGAGGCCCTCGCCACCCTGCGCGCGACGATATCACCGTCGTGCTAGCCACGCGGCGCGGAAATAGGCTTTCGACCCACCCGCGGGCGCTCAAGGATCCCGATACGGGCCGCATCATCTGCTTCCAGGACGTCGTGCGGGCCGTGACGGAGCGTAAGCGCCTTGGACGCCGAACTGACCCAGGCGCGTGACGAAGCTTCGGGCCGGCCCTTCGAGCGACCGGCCTCCTGCCGTCCCGTTGATCCGGTTGCGGCCGCCTGCACACTCCTTGGGCATGCGCGAAGCCTCGTTCGCGAAACGCACGGCGCGTCCTTCTGCGAGCTTTCCAGGCGCCCGCGGGCCGTTAGGTTGGCGTCCGCATGGCCGCGTGTAAGCGGCCAGCCGGAGACGATCGAGACACGATGAACGCTGGAGCCGGACCTCTCAGTCGCCGCAGTTTCCTGGAAGGTTTAGGGGGGGTTGGCGGCACGGGTCTCGTGCTGGCGGGAATGAGCGCGCTGGGCTTCGGCATCGAGGCCCGGGCCGCCGTGCCCCCGGTTCTGAGCGGTCGGTCGGGCAAGCGGATCGTCGTGATCGGATCGGGCGTCGCTGGGCTGACATCCGCCTACGAACTGCGCAAGGCCGGCTACGACGTGGTCCTGCTGGAGGCCAGGAACAGGGTCGGCGGCCGCTCCTACACCGCCCGGAAGGGGACGCAGCTGACGGAGCTGGGCGGCGAGCCGCAGACCTGCACCTTCGACGAGGGGCTGTACATCAATCCAGGCCCCTGGCGCATCCCCTACCACCACTACGGCTATCTCCACTACTGTCGGACGCTGGGCGTCCCGCTGGAGTTGTTCAACAACGACAACGACCACGCCTACATCTACTATGAGAAGGGATCTGGGCCGCTGGCCCGGCGACCCGTGCGCAAGCAGGAGGTCGCCGCCGACACCCGCGGCTACGCCGCCGAGATGCTGGCCAAGCAGGTCAACCAGGGCGCGCTTGACCAGGCCTTCTCCCCCGGCGACAAGGAGCTGTTCCTCGACTACCTGAAAAGTGAGGGCTATCTCACCGACAAGGACTTCCGCTATGTCGGCACCCCAGGCCGCGGCTATGACGTCAATCCGGGCGCAGGCCTTCAACCCGGCGTTCCGTCCACCCCCTACGCCATGTCGGACCTGCTGCACTCCCGCACCTGGGAGACGCTAAAATCGGTGGCCGATTTCGACCAGCAGCGCACCATGTTCCAGCCTGTCGGCGGCATGGACCGCCTGCCGGCCGCCTTCAACCGGGAGCTCAGCCCGATCATCCATCTCCAGCACGTGGTGGAAAAGATCAGCCAGAACGATCAGGGCGTGACGGTGAACTATGTGGACGGCCAAGGCCAGCGGGGGAGCGTCAGCGGCGATTATTGCGTTTGCACCGTTCCGCTCTCGATCCTGCGCGGCATAGACCTGCAGGTCTCGCCCGAGTTCAAGACCGCCATCGGCGGGGTCTCCTACGCCCTGGTCGGCAAGATCGGCCTGCAGATGAAGCGGCGGTTCTGGGAGGAGGACCACGCCATCTATGGCGGCCACATCTATTTCGACGACGCGGACGTGGGCAGCATCAATCTGCCCTCCACCGGCTGGCTGGGCCAGAAGGGCGTGGTGCTCGGCTATTACCAGTTCTTCGCCAACGCCGCGAAGATCAGCGCCCTTAGCCTGGCCGAGCGCCAAGCTTTCGCCACCGCGGCGGGCCAGAAGGTCTTTCCGCAATACGGCCAGAACGTGGAAAGCGCCTTCTCCATCGCCTGGCACCGGGTCCCCTACAACCTCGGCGGCTGGGCGCAGTGGAGCGACGATGGTCGCCGCGACGCCTACCCCAAGCTGCTCGAGCCGGACGGTCGCATCTATCTTGCCGGCGAGCACCTGAGCTATATCACCGGCTGGCAGGAGGGCGGGATCGAGTCGGCCTGGTCCCAGATCACCAAGCTCCACAAGCGGGTTAACGCGTAAGCTCGCCGCGACGACGATCATCTACTCCGGGAGGCGCTACTCTTGCCTAAATCCTTCGTCCCTATCCTGGCCGGCCTCTCGGCGCTCAGTGCGGCGGCCCTCGCCATCGTGGGGGCGTCGGCCCAGGCTGCGCCTCCCGCGCGGCCCCTCTCGGGGGCGAGCCTGTTCGCCGAGAACTGCTCGGCCTGCCACCAGCAGACCGGAAAAGGCATACCCGGCGCCTTCCCCGCCCTGGCCGGCGACGCGTTTCCGCAGGGACCCCCGACGCCGGTGGTGCGGCTGTTGCTGAACGGTCGAGGCGGTATGCCGTCCTTCCGCGCCGACCTGGACGATCACCAGATCGCCGCCATCCTCACCTATGTCCGCAGCGCGTGGGGCAACCACGCGCCCATGATCGAGCCGGCCATGGTTGCAAAGGTGCGCGGCTCTGAGGCTCAGGACCATGCGGCGCAAGCTCTACAGGCGCACTGAACCCGCCTTTGCACTTGCTTCAGAGCTGAAGTCTCAGCGCCAGGTCGTCTGACATCTTCAGATAAAGCAAGGCTCGCGACGAGCCGCAGGTTGCCCTTGTCGTAGTTGGGCGAACGCGAGCACCGCGCATCTCCAGCGCAGAGGGCGCCAGGATCGAGTCGATCCGGGGCCTGTGCGTCGCCAGCCGATCCCGCGGACCGATCCCTTGCGGGTATAGGTCATATTATATTACGGTCATCATCTTATGATGAGATGCAGGTGAGCGGCGGCGCTCGCTTCGAGATTACGGATCAGGTGGGCGGCCGACCAGGGCCAGCAACCCCGAACGCAGGCGTCCTGTCGCGATCAGGCGCTGCCTTATGGAGGAAGAGACATGAGCATGGCGGAAGAGGCGGGGCTTCACCTGTCGGGCCTGGAGCAGCTTCGCACCCTGATGGCCCGGGGCGACCGCTCGGGCATCGGGCGCCTGATGGGCTTCAATCTCGTCGAGGTCGAGGACGGCCGCGCGGTGTTCGAGGGCGCGCCCGGCGAGGAGGTCTACAATCCGATGGGCACGGTGCACGGGGGTTATGCGGCGACGCTGCTGGACTCCGCCTGCGGGATCGCGGTGCACTCGAAGCTCGCGCCGGGGCAGGGCTACACGACGCTCGAACTGAAGGTCGCCTACCACAAGGCCATGACGAGCCAGACCGGCCTCGTGCGGGCGGAGGGCAAGGTGGTGAGCTTTGGCCGTCGCGCCGCCTTCGCCGAGGCCAGGCTGACGGACGCGCAGGGCCGGCTGCTGTCGTCGGCGAGCTCCTCCCTGCTCGTCATCACGCCCTGACCTCGGCGGCCTGTTTCGGCCGTAGTGCCGGCGACCTCGCCTGGACAGCCCTGATCCACGTTGCTTGTGTCAGGTGCGCAGAAGGGGTCGGTCAGCTTCCTCGCTTGTCAGCGAGCATGGCTTCTGCGAGCCCTAGGGCCACGATCGATTTTAAGGCAGCGGGGGCGCCGAATGAGCATAGCTGGCGACGACCAATTCCGGCCGGCGGCGTGGAAGACGGCTATGGTCGTGGTGGCGGTGGTCCTGGTCGGCTTCAGCGCCTGGGCGCTGCGAGGCATCCTCGCGCCGTTCGTCCTGGCGGTCTTCCTCCTGCTGATGATCGACGGGGTTGCCCGCGCGCTGCGTGACCGCATGCGGGGCTTTCCCGAAAAGCTCGCGCTCCCGGCCGCGCTGATCCTGATCGTGGCCTTCTTCCTGTTCACCCTCTGGCTCGTGGCCGACAACTCGGCCCAGCTGTTCAGCCAAGCGGGCGGCTATGAAAAGCGGCTGGACGGCCTGCTGCTGCAGGCGGGCGATTGGCTCGGCCTCAAGGTGCCGCCTACCGTGGACAGCCTGCTGCAGCAGCTGAACCCCGTGAAGTTCGCTGGGGTGGCGGCCCAGAGCCTGCAAGGGATCGCGTCCGGCGCCTTCGTGGTGCTCATCTACCTCGGCTTCCTCGTCGCCTCCCGCGCGGGTTTCGTGCGCAAGGCCGGCAAGCTGTTTGGGACAGCTGAGAGCAGGACCGAGGCCCGCCAGACCTTCACCCGCATCCGCGGCGGGGTGGAGGGCTATGTGTGGGTGCAGACCATCGGCGGCCTCATGATCGCGGCGCCCTCCGGCCTGCTCATGGTGGCTCTCGGCCTCGGCCACGCGGTGTTCTGGACCTTCCTGATCTTTGTCGCGAGCTACATTCCGGTGATCGGGGGCGCCATCGGCCTCATCCTGCCGCCGGTCTTCGCCCTGCTGCAGTTTCCGACCCTGGTGCAGCCCGTCATCATCTTCGTAGGCCTGCAGGGGATCGGTTTCGTCGTCGGCAGCATCATCCAGCCGAGAATGCAGGGATCGAACCTCAATGTGGACCCTGTGGTGGTGTTCCTCTCGCTCGCCTTCTGGGGCGCTCTCTGGGGGCTTACCGGCGCCTTTCTGTCGACTCCCTTGACGGTCATGGCTATGGCGATCCTGGCCCAGTTCAGGTCGACTCGCTGGATCGCGGTAATGCTCTCCAGCGACGGGGAACCGTACAGCGACACGGCCGCCGAGCGGGCGATGTCCTAAGGCTCGCAGGTCGGGCGCGAGTGCTGCCACGCCCGTGGTGTCCGCGCCTGTTCACGTTTGCGAACGCAGGGGGTCTGGCGACTGGCGAACCTGGGCGAGATCGCCTAGCGGTGACACGCGAGCCGCGAGGATGTGATCAGCTTGTCGTTCCAGCGGCGCAGAGACGCGGTCGGAGAACCGCTCTGCATCGTTGTCCGGCTTAATAGGGACCAGAGCACGTCATGAATACCGCGACCCACGAGGCCTCGATCCGGACCGCAGCAGGCTCTCCACCGTTCGGCGCGACCGACGATGTCGCGGCGATCGAGGGACTGAGGACTGCGTTCGCCGTCCAGCGCAAAGCCTTTGCGGCGGACCGCTTCCCGACCCTCGAAGAACGACGCCGTCGCATCGAGGCGCTGATGGGCATGATGCTCGCCAATCGCGAGCGGATCGGCGACGCGCTGATCAGCGACTTCGGCGCCCATCCGCGGCCGGCGTCGGACATGATCGAGGTCCTGGGGGTGCTGGGCCGCGCGCAGTATGTGCTGCAGCATCTGGAGGCCTGGATGCAGCCGTCGCCCCGCGATGTCGACCCGGCCGCCTACGGCACGGCCCAGGCCTACGTCCAGGACCAGCCCAAGGGGGTGGTCGGCAACATGGTCCCCTGGAACTTTCCCTTCGATCTCTCCGTCGGGCCGATGATCGAGATGCTTGCGGCCGGGAACCGGGTGATCCTCAAGCCTTCGGACTACACCCCCGCCTGCGCCGCGTTGCTGCAGGAGATGGTGACGGCGGCGTTCGCGCCCGATCTGGTCTATGTCGCGGTGGGCGGGGTGGAGCTTGCGCGCATGTTCGCGACCCTGCCCTGGGACCACCTGCTTTATACCGGCAGTCCCGAGATCGGCCGTCAGGTCATGCAGGCGGCCGCCCTCAACCTCACGCCCGTCACCCTGGAGCTGGGGGGCAAGTGCCCCGCGCTGTTCACCCCGGGCTCGGTCACCGCCGCCAACGTGGAGTCGGTGATCGGGACCAAGACCGTCAAGAACGGGCAGATGTGCGTCTCGGTCGACTACTGCCTCATGCCGCGGGCGGACTTGGAAACCTTTGTCCAGCATGCCCGGACCTACATGCGCGACGCCGTCCCGGGCTACGCCCAGGGTGCGGACTGCACCGGCATCATCTCCACACGCCACCTCGACCGGCTGCAGACGCTCCTGCAGGAAGCGCGGGAGCGGCAGAGTCGCATCGTCACCCTGGACGCGAACGAGGGCGTGGATCGGGATCATCGCCGGATGCCTATCTCGCTGGTCGTCGACCCCGACCCCGACCTGCGGATCATGCAGGAGGAGATTTTCGGCCCGATCCTGCCGGTGGCGCCTTACGACGACCTCCAGGACGCGCTGGACCAGATCAACGCCGGAGAGCGTCCGCTGGGGCTGTATGTCTTCGGAGATGACGCCGCCGTGACCAAGCGGGTGCTGGACGAGACGACCTCGGGCGGCGCCGCGGTCAACACGTGTGCGATGCAGAGCGCGCTTCCGTCGCTGGGTTTCGGCGGATCGGGGATGAGCGGCATGGGCCGCCACCATGGGCGCGCGGGGTTCCAGGAGTTCTCCAATCCTCGCGGCGTCTTCGTGCGCGGGGAGGGTGACCTGATCGCCGCCTTCTACGCGCCTTACGGCAAGGCTGAAGCCCTTCTGGCGCACCTGCTTCCGCAAGGTCCGACGCCGCAAGCGGACACGACCGCGGACGATGAACACGCCGCCGTTCAGCAGGCATAGCGCTTATGACGATGACAAATCCCGAGGCTCCGCTGCAAGAGCTTCGTCCACCCCTGGCGTTAGGCGGCGCCATTACCGGCGTCGTCGTGTTCGCGGTGATCAGCTGGACGGTGCTGGGGTTGTATATCCTGCATCTGCCCTCCTACTTCGCCGCGTTTTTGCTGTTCTGGTATTGGGCCAGCATACAGAAGTCCGACTTCAGGAGGTTGCCGGCCGCGCTCATCGGCGCCCTGGTCGGTATCTGCGTGATCTGGGCGCTCAGAAGCCTGATCGGCGCCTTCGGTACGCTAGGGCTGGTCGCGGGCGCGTTGCTCATCATCCTGGCGATCCTGGGCGAGATCATGGGCTGGGCGCCGATCGCGCTCAATCCTTGCACCATGCTGTTCCTCACCGTGGCCGGTATCCCCATGCTCATGCAGGCGGCCAACTTCCTGGAGACGATGGGCGCCCTGCTGGTCGGGACGGCGTATCTGGGCGCAATCGTCTGGATCGCGCAAAAGCTGGCGCCTAAACCGCCGGTAGCGGCTTCCTCGTCACCTGCCTCTACCCGGGTCGCCTAGGAGCTACGCCTGGCGGTGACCTTCAGCTGGGCCACGGGCCTTAAAGAGCCGTCGGCTGCTGACAAGCGGTGAGAGCGGCGGATCTGGCCCGCGCGGTGATCTGGGCCCAGTCGTGCGCTGCGAGGGCGTCTTTCGGGGTCAACCAGCCGCCGCCGACGCACAGGACGGCTGTCTGTGAGAGATAGCTGCAGGCGTTGGCGGGGTTGATCCCGCCGGTCGGGCAGAAGGCCACGTCAGCGAACGGGCCTGCAAAGGCCGAGATCGCCGCCGCCCCGCCAGAGATTTCGGCGGGGAAGAACTTGAAGCGGTCAAGGCCGAGGTCGAGGCCGCGCATGATGTCGCCCGCGGTCGCCACCCCGGCCAGCAGCGGAACGCGAGCCTCTTCGGCTCCACGGGCGAGCCCCTCGGTCAGGCCCGGGCTGACGATGAAGCGGGCCCCGGCGTCCACCGCGCGCTTCAGCTGGTCGGCGTTCAGCACCGTGCCGGCGCCGACGATGGCGTCCGGTGACGCCCGCGCCATGGCGGTGATGGCCGAGAGCCCCGCGGACGTGCGCAGCGTCACCTCCAATACGCGAAGACCGCCGGCCAGGATTGCGCAAGCCAGCTCCGGCGCGATGGCGATATCGTCCACCACCAGCACCGGGATCACCGGGCTGATGCGCATCAAGGCGTCGGCGGTCAGGTCCGGTGCAGCGGTCATGGGTGGGGCTCGCGTGAGAACAGGCTGGCCCCGCGCTCTGCATCGCCCACCCCGGCGCGGAAGGGGGCGAACAGCTCGCGGCCCAGGCCGTGCTGGGGCTGGACGAAGCTCACCGGCTCTCGTCCCGACAGGTCGGCGCGGACCTCAAGTCGGCCGGCTGGCGCGTCCAGTCGGATGATGTCGCCGTCCCTCAGTCGGGCGATGGGACCGCCTACGGCCGCTTCCGGGGTCAAGTGGATGGCGGCCGGGACCTTGCCGGATGCGCCCGACATGCGCCCGTCGGTCACCAGCGCCACCTTGAAGCCCCGGCCCTGCAGCAGGGACAGGGATGGGGTCAGGCTATGCAGCTCGGGCATGCCGTTGGCGCGCGGCCCCTGGAAGCGGACCACGGCGACGCAGTCGTGGTCCAGCTCGCCGCGCCTGAACGCCGCCAGGAAATCGTTCTGGTCGTGGAAGATGCGGGCGGGGGCCTCCACCACCTGGTGCTCGGGCGCGACGGCGGAGGTCTTGATCACTGCGCGACCCAGGTTTCCGTCGAGGGTATGCAGGCCACCCTCGGGCTGGAAGGGATTGGACGCCGGCCGGAGCATGTCGAAATCGAGCGACTGGAGCGCCGCCTCGCGCCAGACCAGCGTCCCACCGTCGAGGCCCGGTTCACGCGCATAGGCGCGCAGCGATGGCCCGGCGACGGTGGTGACGTCTTCGTGCAGCAGTCCGGCGTCCAGCAGTTCGCGGGTCAGGAAGGCCATGCCGCCGGCGGCTTGGAAGTGGTTCACGTCGCCCGGACCATTCGGATATATGCGGGCCAGCAGCGGCGTGACGGCGCTAATCGCGTCGAAGTCGTCCCAGGTGATCTGTATTCCCGCCGCGGCCGCCATGGCCACCATGTGCAGGGTATGGTTGGTCGAACCGCCGGTGGCCATCAGGCCGACCAGCCCGTTGACAATGGCCTTCTCGTCGATCACCCGGCCCATCAGCCCCTGACCCTCGCGAGCCAGGGCGATCACTTGCTTCGCGGCTTGTCGGGTCAGCGCTTCTCGCAGCGGCGTGTCCGGATTGACGAAGGCTGAGCCCGGCAGGTGCAGGCCCATCAGCTCCATCAGCATCTGGTTGGAGTTGGCGGTCCCGTAGAAGGTGCAGGTGCCCGCCGCATGGTAGGAGGCCGCCTCGCTCTCCAGCAGGGCGTCGCGGCCGACTTGACCGGCGGCGAATTGCTCGCGCACCATGGCCTTCTGCTTGTTTGGAATGCCCGAGATCATGGGGCCGGCGGGGGCGAAGATGACCGGCAGGTGGCCGAAGGACAGCGACCCGATAACCAGCCCCGGCACGATCTTGTCGCAGACGCCCAGGCAGATGGCGGCGTCGAACATGTTGTGGCTGAGGGCGACGGCGGTGGAGAGGGCGATCACCTCCCGCGAGAACAGCGACAGCTCCATCCCCGGTTGGCCCTGGGTGACCCCGTCGCACATGGCCGGCACGCCGCCGGCTACCTGGGCGGTGCAGCGCTCCTCTCGCGCGGCGGCCTTGATGATTTCGGGATAGGCGCCCAGCGGCTGGTGGGCCGACAGCATGTCGTTATAGGCGTTGACGATCCCGATATTGACCGCCTGACCCTCCTTGAGCAGCCGTTTGTCCATCAGGGGGGAGGCGGCGAAGGCGTGGGCCAGGTTGCCGCAGGACATCAAGTGGCTGCCCCGGCCCTTGGCGCGGGCCTCGTCCATGCGGGCGAGGTAGTCGGCGCGGCTGTCGCGGGAGCGCTCCACGATGCGAGCTGTGACCTCCGCGAACTTGGGGTTCAGCGAGACGGCGGGGACGTCGGTCATCTTGTTCATGTGGGTCTTGGCGGCTTCAGGCGCACCAATAGGCGTGCACGGGCATGCGCGCGCGTTGAAGGACGGCGCGGATCGGCATCTGCAACGGATCGCCGGCGCGCTCGGCCCGCCGCAGGGTGGCGAGTTTCGCCTGTCCGGTGATCAGCAGGGCGATGAAGCGGCTGTCCAGCAAGGCCGGCAGCGCCAAGCTCATCCGCTCCGCCGCTCCTCGGGCACCGGGCGCCTGCACGGCCTGGACCCGCGCGGGATCGCCGCCGAGGGACGCCTCCAGCGCGGCCGAACCCGGGAACAGCGAGGCTGTGTGGCCGTCCTCGCCCATGCCGAGCAGCATGACGTCGAAGGGCTGCGGCACGGCGAGCAGCCGGCGCGCCACCTCCGCGACTCCGTCGGCGGCGTGGTCGGCCGCGGTCTTCAGGCCGACGAACCGGGCGGCGGCGGCGAGGCCGGTGAGCAGGCGGGTTCTGACCAGCTGTTCGTTGCTGGCCGGATCGGGCGCGTCGACCCAGCGCTCGTCGTTCAGGGTGACGATCACCTTGTCCCAGGCGAGCGCGCGGGCGCCCAGGGCGTCGAACACCGGCCCCGGCGTGGAGCCGCCCGGAACCGCCAGGCTGGCGGCGCCGCGAAGCGCGATCGCATCGGCCAAGCGCGCGGCGATGTCGTTGGCGAGCCGGTCGGCCAGGGCTTGTGGAGCCGGCGCCTCGATGAGTCGGAAATGCGCCGTCATCGCCCGTCCTCCTCCCCTGCGCAGCGAGGGAGGTGGGGCGACGCGAACGCGTCGTGACGGAGGGGGCGTCGCCGCCGCTGCGCTATCCAGCCTGAAAGGACTACGGCGGCGACGCCCCCCTCATCCCGCTTCGCGCGGTCCCCTCCCCCCGCTGCGCAAGGGGAGAAAAGATGTCGGACAGGCGCCATCACTCCGCCCAGCTGTGCCCGTGCCGCTCGATCAGCGCGAAGGCCCCGGCCGGTCCCCAGGTCCCGGCGCCGTAGATGGCCAGCTTTACGGCCTGGCGGTCCCAGGCGGTGCGGATGGCGTCGATCCAGCGCCATGCGGTCTCCTGCTCGTCGCGGCGGACGAACAGGGTCTGGTTGTCGTGGATCACCTCCAGCAGCAGCCGCTCGTAGGCGATGCGCCGCGGTCGCTTGTCCTTGAAGGCGTGGCTGAGGCTCAAATTGAGCGAAAGCGGCGTCAGCTCCATGCCGCCGTGCTCCAGGCTCGGCGTCTTGTTCATCAGGGTCAGCGCGATGTCCTCCTCCGGCTGAAGGCGGATGGTCAGCCGGTTGGCCACCAGGTCCGAGCCGTTGAAGATGTTGTGGGGCGCTGCGCGGAACTGGATGACGATCTCCGACGACCGCTCCGGCAGCCGCTTGCCGGTGCGCAGGTAGAAGGGCGTACCGGCCCAGCGCCAGTTGTCCACGTGCGCCAGCAGCGCGACGAAGGTCTCCGTCTCGCTGGATGCGCCGCCCGCTTCGTCGGCGTAACTCTGGACCCCGCGGCCGTCGGCCACCCCGGCCGCATACTGGGCGCGCACGGTGCTGCGCTCCACCTCGCGCCCGTTTATGGGGCGCAACGACTGCAGCACCTTGATCTTCTCATTGCGCACCGAGTCGGGCTCAAGGCTCGCGGGCGGCTCCATGGCCACCAGGCACAGCAGCTGCAGCAGGTGGTTCTGCACCATGTCGCGAAGGGCGCCGTAGTCGTCGTAATAGTCGAAGCGGCCTTCCACCCCCACGGTCTCCGCCACGGTGATCTGCACGTGATCAATCGTCGACTTGTTCCACAGCGGTTCGAACAAGGTGTTGGCGAAACGCAGCGCCAGCAGGTTCTGCACCGCCTCCTTGCCGAGGTAGTGATCGACGCGGAAGATGCGGTCCTCGCTGAAGGTCGATGCGAGCACGTCGTTGACGGCCTGACAGCTCTTCAGGTCCCGCCCGATCGGCTTCTCCACCACCACGCGGCTATGGGGGTTGGCGAGCCCGGCGCGCTTCAGCCCGTCGCAGATCGGCCCGAACAGCCCGGGCGAGGTGGACAGATAGAAGATGGTCTCTCGTGCCGGACCCAGCGTCTCGGCCAGGGCCTGGAAGCTGTCGGGCTGGGAGGCGTCGAAGGAGACGTAGGTCAGCCGTGCGGCGAAGCGGGCCCAGGCCTCCACCGAGACGCCGCCCTCCGCCCGCGCCTCCACGGCCTGACGCACCCTCTCGACGAAGGCGCCGTGGTCCAGGTCTGAGCGCGCGGCGCCGATCACCCGCATCTGCGCAGGCAGCAGGTGCGAGACGTCCAGGAAGTAGAGCGAGGGATAGAGCATCCGCAGCGCTAGATCACCCGTGGCCCCGAAAAGCATCAGAGCGTCCGGCGCGGGGGCATGAGAGCGGTCGGATGGGGGGGCGGACGGGGAGGGCATGGCGGCTCGGGCGGCCTCGGGCAGGCGCCTCCGGACGGCGCATGACAGCGCTAACCATGTTTGCGACGACAGGGCTATGTAAGTCGGCAGAGGCAGGTTCGTATGGCCCGGATCGACGTTTCCGTGTGCTGTTCGCCCTTTGCTGCGGCTGCCGCGCCAGCGGCCGAGGAGGTGATTTTGGACACTGTGCTGGTCGGTGGCGAGCTTCACCAACCTGCCCTGGACCGTCTCCAAATCCGCCGTGCGCGGGGCGGGCTTTTCGCGGGCCGTGCTGATCAACGACTACGAGGCCTTGGCGTTGGCGGCCCCGACCCTCACCCCTACCGAGAAGGCGTCGATCGGACCGATCGCTGCACCGCCGTCGCGAGGAACGGTGGCCGTGCTCGGACGGGGCACGGGCTTCGGCGCTGCAGCGTTTTGCGTGGACGCCCGCGGCTCTGCGGTGCTGGCGACCGAATGCGGGCATATCGGCTTTTCGCCGTCCGACGAGGTGGAGCTGGAAGTCTGGCGGATTCTCTCCCCAAGATTTGGCCGGGTGTCTCTGGGACGTGTCCTGTCGGGACCGGGACTGCTGAACCTGCACGACGCGCTGGCCGAGATCGAAGGTAGGCAGGCGGGCCTTGCTAGCCCGGCGGACGTGTTCGCCGCCGCCTGGGACGGCGACGCCGCTGCGTCCGCGACCGTGCAGCGGTTCTGCAGCATCCTCGGCGCCGCCGCCGGCGATTTCGCCCTGGCCTACGGGTCTGTGGGCGGCGTGTTGCTGGCGGGGGTATCCCGCCACGCCTGATCGACACGCTGCGTACGAGCGGCTTCCGCGCCGCCTTCGAGCGCAAGGGCCGGCTGTCCGGCTATCTGGCCGCCATCTCCACCGAGGTCGTGACCGATCCTCATGTCGCGCTAAAAGGGGCGGCCGAGCGTTTGCGACGCTGACGCCGATGTGGCTGGGACGTTGGCGGGCGGCGCTTTCGATCGCCGCCGCCGCCGCGCCCGCTGGCGTCAAAATATTCTGTGGCGGCGTAGCGGGACTGGACGCCGGGGGGCTGCCGGCGTTTGATCGTTTGCGATGGAACTTCACCTAGCAGGGGGCGTAGAAGACCTATGCCGACTTCAAGCTCACCATCACCAACCCCGGCGGCCACTCCTCCGAACCGCGCAACGGTACTTGCGGTTTGAGGAGGTCGGTATACTCACCGATGTTGCACATAAGTGCATGAAAGCACGTGACAAACCCTACAAGGTCTCCGACAGCGACGGCATGTACGTTCACGTCTCGACTTCGGGCACTTTGACGTTCCGGTTGGACTACCGTCTGCACGTCGTCGCGAGACGCTATCACTGGGCAATATGGCCCGTCGGGGCTCTCGCTCGCGCGCGCTTGTCGCGCTGCTTGTCCTGGGCTGGAGACCGACCTTCCCACACGGCACGTTTCGCGTCGATCGTCGCCTTTGCGCCTGCTCAAGCCCGGCATCGTTGGCGGGAGTGGTCCGATCGCCATGGCCGCAAGCATTTCGCTTCCGCCGACCCCGCGGGGCGAATGCTGCGCTCCGGTTGCTTCACGTTGGCTTAGTCCTTGCGGCAGGCGCTTTTTAGGGGTCGTTGTGTGGGTGTCAGTGCGCAAGGAGTTCTGTCGGGACGCCTTTGATCAGCTGAGAGCCGGCGTTTTCGTGGGCGAGGGTCTTGAACAGTTCTCCGACGGGACGCAGCTTGCGATCAAGGGTGCACAAGCCGTTTGGCGTCACCTCATTTTTGATCTCCACCAACTGGATGTTCCAGTCGATCTGGTCGGTGAGGCTGAACCAGGTATAGCCGACCACGGGAATACCGTGCGTGCGCAGGTGGTGGGCCTGGGCCCATGTCTGGGTCAGCCACTGCGCGCTTTCGCCGTTCCCCTGGTCCAGATCGTTGGTCTCGGTCATCATCAGCGGACGGTTATATCGGGTATAGTAGTCTTCGGCGATGGCGTGCCAGCCTAGCATCTGACCCTGACTTTTCACTTCGCCGTCATTGGTCACGACCTTCTCGTTGGCCCCATAATAGTCCATGCCAAGCACAAGGTGCTCCTTGATTTGGTGGCCATGCTGCTGAAACCAGATCAGGTCTTCTTCGGTCTGGCCGTTGTCGAGCAGGAAGCGCTGGACCTCGCCGTTGGGCGCACGCCCGGTCAAATGATCGAAGGTGATGAAGCGGAACTGGTTGTGGAAGTAGGCCTTGTCCCGCCCGCCGGGGCCGAGCTCAATATAGGCCTCGGCCACCTCGCTCTGGATGAACACCGCGTCAGGCCGGCGCTTCAGGATTTCGGGGATGGCCAGCAGGGTGGCGCGGCATTCGTTGGCATGGATGGCGACCATGGCCTGGTCGCTCTTCTCCTGCTCGTTCCAGCCGCCCGTCTTACCGCTGAACCGGGCGCAGACCAGCATCTCGTTGACCGGGGTGTAGTACTTGATCCACGGATAGCGGTCGGCGAAGGCGGCGCAGTAGTCTGCAAAATGCCTGGGCCAGTCCGGGTTGCGGAAGCTTCCAACCCAGTCCGGCACGCCAAAGTGGCAGAGGTCGGCGATCGGGATCAGCCCCTTGTCCCACATCACCGGCAGAACCTCGTCGGCGAAGTCCCAGGAGTAGCGTCCAGGGCCGAGGTGCATCTTGTAGTAGGGCAGGCCATAGCGGACGTAGCGGGCGCCGATCTCGCGGCAGAGGTCGAAGTCTTCGCGCCAATGCTCGTAATGGCCGGTCGACTCCAGCTCGTCGCGACGCTTGCCGCCCTGGACGGTCGGGTAGCTGCACTCCAGCCCCGTGGTGATCATGAAGCTCGGGCGCTGGGTTGCAGGGTGGTCATCACGCCGGCAAAGGCCGGGGTTGGGCTGGCTCTGAAGGTCCTTCAGCGAAGGCGCGCTCATACGCGTCGCCCCGCTACGAAACCCAGGGCCGCAACGCCTGCAAACGCCGCCACGATACCCGCGCCGACGCCCAGACGAAGGTGGGTGGAGTCCACCGTCAGCGCTTTAGGTTTTGATTTGGCCCCAAATCGGCCCCGGGCGCCCACGTCCCACTTGACCGGCTCATAGAGGTTGTTCGGCCGGCCGGGCACTTCGGGCACGTCGCTGATCTGCTGATTGAAGCCGCTCTTGCCCACGATCCGGTCCAGAAGCGGCGGGAACACCATCTCGCCGATAATGGCCTGGATGGCGCTGCCGCCGACCCAGAGCTCGCGCGGCCCCGTATGCACCGCGCGCCAGGCTGCTTCTGCGCAGACATTGGGGTCGAAGACGCTGCCGACAGGCTGGTATTTGTGGTCGAACAAGTTCTTGGCCCAGTCGAACTGGATGGTGTTCATCCCGGGCATCTGCATCATGGTCAGCTTGATGTTGGACTTGTTGTGCGCGAACTCGGCCCGCAGTGAATCGGTGAAGCCGCGGATGGCGAACTTGCAGGCGCAGTAGGCCGCCTGCATCGGGATCGCCCGATAGGCCAGCGCCGAACCCACCTGCACGATGGCGCCCTTGTCCTTGGGACGCATGACCTCGAGCGCGGCCTTGGTGCCGTGGACGTAGCCCATCAGGGTCACCTTGACGACGCGCTCGAAGTCTTTGGCGGCAAGCTGCTCGATCGGGCCCACGAGGGTGGACATGGCGCAGTTCACCCAGGCGTCGACCGTGCCCCAGGTCTCCACCACCTTGTCGCGCGCTGCGAAGACGGCTTCGCAGTCGCTCATGTCGGTGGGGATCGCAAGCGCCTCGCCGCCCGACGCCTCGATCTCTCGCTTGGCGTCCTCCAACCGATCCGGGTCTCGCGACAGCAGCGCTACTCGCCAGCCCTCCCGCCCGAATTTGGCGGCGATGGCGCGCCCAGCGCCTGCGCCCGCGCCGGTGACGACGATGACAGGTTTGGAGTCGGACATGTGGAATAACCTCTTATCCTATACACAAGGATTACCGGTGAGCCTGGTTCCTCGATACAAGGAATAAAGAACGTCTCCACAAACTTCGGTGGGCTTGGTGCTCCAACTCACGCCAAGTTGACGACGTTTGGCGCTACATCATCCTAGCGTGCAGATTGAACAGGATCACTAGCGTCCCTGACACCATCAGCACGATGATGAGCGAGGAGAACAGGATCAGCTGGAGGTCATGACGCGCCGACTTCTTCAGGCTGATGTGCAGGAAGAAGCGGAAGTGAACCACCATCTGCACCAGCGCCAGTCCCAGCACCAAGGCGAAGGTGGCGGCCGCGCTGAACGACGGCCAATGCACCGCGGCGAAGGCCGCGGCGGTCAGCGCCAGCGCAAGCAGGTAGCCGACGCCATAGGAGAGCGTCTCGCGGGTGCGCTCGGTCATCGGACCAGCCCCTGCAGATAGACCACGCTGAAGATCGCGATCCAGACGATGTCCAGGAAGTGCCAGAACAGGCCCAATCGCAGGATGTTGACCTTGACCCGCGCGTCCAGGCCGAAGGTCAGGACCTGAACCATCATCACCATCAGCCACAGGCACCCGGCCGTCACGTGCAGTCCGTGCAGCGGCACCAGCGCGAAGAAGGCGGAGAGATAGCCGCTGCGGGTGGGGAAGGCCCCGTCCCCGAACATGGCGGCGAAGTCGTGCGCCTCCAGACCGAGGAAGGTGAGCCCTAACGCCAGCGTCACAGCCAGCCAAGCCAACAGGACGGGCTTGGAGGCGCTGTACTTCATGGCGATCGAGGCCATGCCGAAGGTGAAGCTGCTGGTCAGGAGCACGAGCGTCTCGATGAAGGCGCTGGTGATCTTGTACTCCGACGCCGGGGTGGGGCCGCCGACGCTCGCCCCCACCATCACGCCGTAGGTGGCGAAGAGCAGCGCGAAGATCACCGCGTCGCTCATCAGGAAGACCCAGAAGCCGAAGATGTCGCTCTCCACCTGCTCCGGCGTCAGCGCGTCAGTCTGGCCGAGGTTGAGCCCGGCGTGACGAAGCTCGGGCGGGCTCACGAGAGCACCTCGGCCAGGCCGTGGTTGACGCTGGTGGTCTCGATCCGCCGCGGGGTGGGCGCGGTCTTGCGGACAGCGGCCAGCCAGCGCTGTTCGGCGGCCTCCACGGTCGCGGCCGGGATGGTGCGCTCCACGTCGCGGGCGAAGCTGCGCGTGATGATCGCGCCGATCACCACCACCATGCCCAGAGCCGCCAGCCACCACATGTGCCACACCAAGCCGAAGGCCGCGACCGTGCCGGCGATGCCGATGGCGGGGCCGAGCAGGCTCTCACGCGGAACCCTGATGGCCTCGAAACGGGCGTGCGCCGGGTAACCGACACCCTCGCGCTTGGCGTCGTAGAAGGGGTCCCGACTGCTCACGTGGGGGACGAGGGCGAAATTGTACTCGGGCGGGGGGGCGGAGGTGGACCATTCCAGCCCTCGCCCGTCCCATGGGTCGCCGGCGAAGACGCGGTTCTCGTCCCGGTCGCGGATGCTGACCACCAATTGGACGAACAGGGTGACGAGGGCGGTGAGCAGGATCAAGGCGCCGACGCCGGCGACGTAGAGCCAGGGCCGGAACGAGGGCTCGAACACCTCGAAGGTCCGCCGCGCCATGCCGGAGGCGCCCAGCACATAGAGCGGCATGAAGGCCAGATAGAAGCCCGCCACCCAGCAGCAGAAGGAGATGCGGCCCCAGCGCTCGTTCAGTCGGAAGCCGAACGCTTTGGGAAACCAGTAGGTATAGCCCGCCAGCATCCCGTACAGCAGGCCGGGGATCAGCACGTTATGGAAGTGGGCCACCAGGAACAACGTGTTGTGCATCAGAAAGTCCAGCGGCGGCATGGCCAGGATGATGCCAGTGAGCCCGCCGATGGCGAAGGTGACCATGAAGGCCAGCGAGTAGAGCATCGGCACGGCGAACCGCACCTCGCCCCGGAACATGGTCCATATCCAGTCGTATATCTTAACGCCCGTGGGTATGCCGATGGTCATGGTGGCGATGCCGAACACAGCATTGATGTTAGCGTTCTGTCCCATGGTGAAAAAGTGGTGCACCCACACCGTGAACGACAGCACGGCGATTGCGGTGGTCGCCAGCACCAGAGAGACATAGCCGTAGAGCGCCTTGGATGAGAAGGTCGATACCACTTCGGAATAGATGCCGAACGCTGGCAAAATAAGAATGTAGACCTCGGGATGACCGAACAGCCAGAACAGGTCGACGTAGTTCATCATGTTCCCACCGAGGTCGTTGGTGAACATGTGGAAGCCAAGATAGCGGTCCAGCGCCAGGAGCCCGGTGGCCACGGTCAAGGCCGGCATGGCGAAGATCATCAAGACCGCGGTGCACAGGCTGGTCCAGCAGAACAGCGGAAGCCGCATCATGGTCATGCCGGGCGCGCGGAGCTTGTAGATCGTACAGACGATATTGATGCCGGCCATGGTCGACCCGATGGAGGCGAGCGACACCGCCCAAATCCAATAGTCGGGCCCGACGTCCGGGCTGAACCCGAGCTCCGTATAGGGCGGATAGCCGCTCCAGCCGCCGGTGGAAAAGCGGCCGACGACCAGCGAGACCATGATCAGCATGGCCGACCCTATCGTCAGCCACAGGGCGACAGAGTTGGCCCAGGGAAAGGCCATGTCTCGGGCGCCGATCTGCAGCGGCATGACGTAGTTCATCATTCCGGTCAAAAACGGCATGGCCATGAAGAAGATCATGATTGAACCATGGGTGCTGAACAGCTGACCGAAGTGGTCGGGCGTCAGAAAACCTGGATGGTTGATGGCCGAGGCCTGCTGCATGCGCATCAAGACGCCTTCGATCAGCGCACGCGACAGCATGACCAGGGCGACCACGATGTACATGACCCCGATCTTCTTGTGGTCCAGGCTCATCAGCCAATCGGTCCACAGCCAACGCCACAGGCGGAAGCGGGTCAGCAGCGCGATCACCACGACCGCGCCGATGATCACGAGCGAGGCGGCGAAGGCGCCGATGATCTCGCTGACCGTGGGCGTCTCGAAAGCGCGCACGAAGGGCAGCGCGCTCCAGTCGAACCGGCCCAGCACGGCGGGCCAGATGCCTTGGGTGGAGGTCATGAACCGCTCTGAGGATGAGGCGACGCGTTGACGCCGGAGGTGGCCACGATGTGGGCGAAAAGGCCGGGAGGAGGGGTGGAGAAGAACAGCGGCTTCGGCTCGACCGACCGGGCGAACAGGTGCTGATAGGTCATCCCGTCCAGGGATTGGCCCGACCTGCGCACCCCCTCGACCCAGCGCGCGTAATCGCCGGGAGAGCGGGCTATGATCTCGAACGTCTCGTTCTGGAAGCCCTTGCCGTTATACTGCACGTTCTCGCCGAGAAAGGTCCCCGGCCGGTCGGCGGCGAAGTTCAGCTGGGTCGACATGCCGGCCATGGCGTAGATCTGGCCGGCCAGCCGGGGCAGCAACAGCGACTGCATCACCGTCGCACTGGTCAGGTCCAGATGCACGGGTCGACCGGCAGGAACGTCAAGTTCGTTGACCGTAGCGATGTGCTGGTCTGGATAGATGAACAGCCATTTCCAATCCAGCGCTATGGCCTGGACCCGCACAGGAGCGGTTTCGCCCGGGAGGCGGGCGTAGGGATCGAATTTATGCGTGTCGGTCCATAGGATCACCGCCAACCCCACCACGATCAGAGTGGGCGGGATCCAGATGAAACCTTCCAGCAGCCAGGAGAAGGCCCACTTGGGCCGATAGGCGTCGCGGGTGTTGGAGAGCCGGTAGTGCCAGGCGAACAGCGGTGTCAGGATCAGCACTGGCCCCGCGACGAACACCAGCACGATGCAGACCACGATGAACAGGTGTCGTTCCCCCGCCGCGACGGGACCGGCGGCGTTCAGGAAGCCATGATCGAGCGCGCCGCAACCGCTAAGGAGGAGCAGCGACCCGCCGCACAGAAGGGCCGTGAGGGCTGTACGGGCGGCGCCGTGGAGGGCCTTCATCATCTTGCGTGCAGGTCCGTCACTGGGCGCGAGTGTCGTCATCTACGGTGTTCGCAGGCGTGGGTGCGAGAACATTCGAGGGCGGCGGGACCCCGTTCAACGCTTAAGCCACGGCGTGTCGCGACGTCATCCGACGGCGACGTGGATGCGATGTTGGTGCGTAGCGAGATAGCCCGGGAAGTTCCAGGTCGTCTCTGGGTCTGCGGGCTGGGTCTGCAGGGCCTCGTCCCAGGCGCGAACGACAAGTTCATGATCGCCCTTCAGCAGATCGGTCTGGTGTCGCCACAGCGTCCAGGCGCCCGGCTCATCCAGTTTCTGATCAAGCGTGGCTTGGCGCCAGCTGCGACCTCCATCGATCGAGACATCGACCCGACTGACCGCGCGCATTGACGCCGTCGCCCACCCTGAGAGCCTGACCGATCCCGCCTGCAGTCGCTGACCTGGCTGAGGGCTGCAGATCGCCGAATTGACGGGCATGGAGTCGATGGTGATCCCCGTCGTCCAATCGGCGTCTGACTTTGTCGCGACGGCTGGAAAGAGCTTGTAGTCGTGGCGCTGGATGGGGCTGTCCGCCGGCTCGGCCTGCACCCTGATCTCGTTCAGCCACTTGGCGCTGCGGACGCCGGCGTAGCCGGGAACGATCACCCGCACTGGAAACCCATGCTCAGGCGCGAGCGGTTCGCCATTGGCTTCGAAGGCGAGCAGAACCTCGTCCTGCATGGCCTTGGCCAGCGGGATCGAGACACCGTAGCGGCCCTTCTCTCCCTCCACCTCGATCTCGTCGGTCGTGTAGAAGGCGACCTGCAAGTCTCCATTCGAAGGCGCGCCGGCGGCCGCAAGGACATCGCGGAGCAGAACACCGGTCCACTCCACGTTGCCGATCGCGCCGGCCCGCCAGGAGTCGCCTTCGGTCTTGGCGACCTGCTGAAGATCGGCGCGTCGATTGCCGGCGCACTGCAGGACGGCCATCACCGTGTGTTCGGCGAAGCGGTCTCGAAGCTCGGCGACGCTGAAATCCATCTCCCGGAGCCTTTCGCCGGTCACCCTGACGCGGTGGGTGTCCACGTCCAGGTGCTGAACCTCGCCATGGGTGCGGATGTAGAGAAGGTTCTGCGGGGTGACGAAACTGGCGACGAGCCGATCGAGCGACGGCTCGGCGTTCAAGGGGGTGGTGGTGTGGACGATCAGGTTGGCGTTCGCCCGTTCGATCTCGTCCATCGTTCATCTCTCCTCGGCTTCAAAGCTAACATGCGCGGCGTGATTATTGTTGCGGGCGCGCCGCAAGACGGTGTGTAGCGAAGCGCTCGGCCGCCACCCCTCTGCAGGACGTCAGATGCGCGCCTCCCGTGTCCTGTCCGCCCAGCCCAACGTCCTGGCCGTCAGCCGATCGGTGGAGGTCTCGGCGAAGTTCTGGCTGCTCCTGCTGGCGACGGGGGTCGGAGCGGGCCTTACGGGCGGGCTGCTGATGCGGCTGCTCTATGCCGTCGAACACGCGGCTTGGCAGGTCTCGCCGGCCGACCTTTACGAGGGCGTGCTGAAGGCTTCGGCCCTGAAGAAGCTGCTGATCCTGAGCGGCGCCGGCGTCCTGGTGGCGGTGGGCGGTTCGCTGCTGCGCTTCGCCAAGGGCGGCCATTCCGGCGAGCTGACGGTGGCCCTGTGGTTCCATGCCGGCGGCATGCCGTGGGCCAGGACGCTGGGGCGTTCGGTCCTGTCCATCGTCATTGTCGGTATGGGCGCGGCGCTGGGCCGCGAGGGGGCGTTGAAGCAAACCGGGGCGGTGATCGGCTGGCGCTGGGCGCATCTGGCCAAGCTGTCCTCCGAACAGCGCAGGCTGCTCACCGCCTGCGGTGCGGGCGCGGGGATGGCGGCGGCCTATAACGTGCCTCTGGGCGGGGCTCTGTTCGCGATCGAGGTCCTGCTCGGCTCGATCTCCTTGCCTTACGCGGCGCCGGCGATCGTCTGCTCGGTGCTGGCGACGGTGACGTCCTGGCTGCTGCTGCCCATGCAACCGGCCTACGCCACACCGCCCTACGAGCTGTCGTTGAACCAGGTGGCATGGGCGGTTCTCGTCGGCCCGGTGATCGGCCTCGCCGCGATCGCCTATGTCCGCCTGATCGCCTGGGCCGACCTGCACCAGCCGAAGGGCGCGGGGCCAAGGATTGCGGCGCCGATCCTGGTGTTCATGGCGCTCGGCCTCGCGGCGATCCGCTTCCCGGAGCTGCTCGGCAACGGCAAGGACGTCGTTCAGATGAGCTTTGACGGCGGCGGCGGAGATCGCCGGCTGACCGAAGCGCTCATGCTGCTGGCGCTGGCGCCCATGCGCGCCTTGGCCACGGCGCTCTGTCTTCGAAGCGGCGCCCCCGGTGGACTGTTCACCCCGACCATGACCTGCGGCGCGCTGCTGGGTGGCGGCCTGGGCCGGCTCTGGGGGCGCATCTTCACCGCGGACGCTTATGGAAGCTACGCCGTCATAGGCTCCGTCGCCTTCCTGGCTGCGGCGACCGAGGGGCCGTTGTCCGCCATCGTCACGGTGCTGGAGCTCGGCCACCATATCGACCTGCTCATCGTTCCGATCCTTGTGGCGAGCGCTGGAGCGACGGTGGTGATGAGGGTCGCCGATGCGCCGTCGATCTACTCCGCCAGACTGCAGCGCGGCGCCGGCCAGGCGGCCTCCACAGGTGACGCCCCGACCAGCCCCCTGGGCGCCGCGATCTCCGACGATTTCGTCACCATCTCGGGCGCCGCCCATCCCGCCATCGCCTTGCAGCGGTTGATTCAGGGGCAGGCCAAGGGCGTGGAGGGGCTCTACGTCGTGGATGAGAAGGGCGCTCTGGTCGGCCGCATGACCGCCAGCTCCGTCGACAAGCATGACGACGCCCGCCGGCCGATCGAGATGTCCACCGCCTCGGACCTCGCCGAGCCCGTCGCCAGCCTGTCGTCAGACCTCACCCTAGCCGCCGCGCGCGCGAGCTTGGCGAGCTCCCAGGAAGGCGAGCTTCCGGTGGTCTCCACGGAAACCGGGGAGATCGTCGGAGTTCTGAAGGACGGCGCATGAAGCGCTAAAACTGGCGCCGATCATCGGTGCAAATACGTGCAGGGGGGTAGGGCCACGTCCACGAGCAACCCTGATGCGATTGTGGGGGCGCCGGGCGGACCGCGTCTTCGCATCGTGGTTTTCGCCAAGCGGCCGAAGCTGGGCGAGGTGAAGACGCGGCTGGCGGCTGATATCGGCCCGGACGCGGCGTTGTCGGCCTATGTCGAGCTGCTGGACGGAGTGCTGCGCCGGCTCCGCGCCGGCTCTGCGTGGCGGGTAGAAGTGGCGGTGACCCCTGATGACGCTGTCGCGGACGAAATATGGCCGGTGGGCGTCAGAAGGGGCGGGCAGGGACCGGGCGATCTCGGCCAGCGCATGGCCAGGGTGCTAGCCGACGCTCGGCCCGAGACGCCCGTCATCATCGTCGGCAGCGACATACCTGGGCTCGGCGTGGCCCAAGCCGAAGCGGCGTTCTCGGCCCTGGACCGCGCCGATCTGATGCTCGGCCCCTCGCCAGACGGCGGCTATTGGGTCATCGGCGCGAGCCGCCCGCCGCCGGCTGGGCTGTTCCAGGGGGTGCGCTGGTCGAGCGAGCATGCGCGCGCCGACACCTTGAACAACGCGGTTGGCCTGCGCGTCGAGGTGCTCGACCTGTGGCTGGAGGACGTGGACGATCTGGCCGGATACCGCCGTTGGCGCGCGGGCGGTTGAGAGATCCTCAACCGCTGCAGGACGCGCCGCCCAGTACGCAGAACCGCGCGCAGTGAGGATGGTTGAGCGCCACCGGCCTGTCGGCCTGCGCCAACGTCGCGCCTAGCTCGAACTCCGCGGTGTAGGGCAGTAGGGTGCAACTGACCACGACGGGCGCCGCCGCCCCGCGGCGCTTCACCACCATGCGGGAGGAGGCGCACATCACGCTGTCCGGCGTCTTGCCGAGCAGGCCCCAGCAGGCGTCGGTGATCTCCGGCGTGTCGGCCATCGCGTCCATGTCCGGGAACAGCACCAGCCGCGACGGGTCGTAGGCGTCGATGGACAGGCCCTCGGCGGTGAACAGGGCGGCGTAGCCGTGTCGCGCCTGCGCCTCGCGCTCGTCGCCCCACAGCAGCCGCGCGGCGACCGCGACGTCGAAGCCCTCCCGCGCCAGCCAGCGCAGCCCGACCACGGTCGGCGCCCAGCTGCGCGGGCCCCGCACCGCCTCGTGCTTCTCCGCCGACCAGTGGTCGAGCGACACGCGCACGGCCAGGGTGCCCGGAAAGCGGCGGCGCAGCTCGGCGAGGGCGCTGCGGTGACGCTGCATCGGGCGCATGGCGTTGGTCAGCACCAGCACCCGCCAGCCGCCGGCCAGCGCATCCTCCAAAAGGCCTATGATGTCGGGGTTCATGAACGGCTCGCCGCCGGTGAAGCCGACCTCCTCCAGCTCCGGCCGGGTCGCGGCCGCCTCGTCCAGCACCGCGCGCACCTCCGCGCGGGTGATGTAGGCGAGCGCGTCGTTGCGCGGCGAGCTTTCGATGTAGCAGCCTTCGCAGGCCAAGTTGCAAAGCGTGCCGGTGTTGATCCACAGCGTGCGCAGCCCGCTCAGCGCCACCTCGGCGCGGCGCTCTCCCGACGCGGTGACGCGCGGATCGCGGAACTTCTGCGGCATGAGCAGCATCGGGCGGAGGTGAGCGCGCCCGACCTCTCGCGCAAGCCTAGCGGTACCAGCGCACCAGCCGCCGGGCCGGGACGCCCAGAGCGTAGAGGATCAGGATCGCGGCGTTCTTGAGCTGGCGGCGCAGCAGGCCTTCCGCCTCGAAGCGGCGGGCCGAGGTGGTCGCCGCGGCCCTCGCCTTGGCGAAGCCGCCCCGCCGCTTCAGCCGCCGTCGCATCGCCACGTCTTCCAAAAGCGGCAGGTCGGGAAAGCCGCCCACCGCGTCGAAAGCCCTCCGCGTCATGAAGAAGCCCTGGTCGCCGAAGCTGGTCCAGTAGCTCTCCACCCCGCTGACCAGGGCGTAGAGATCGAGCAGGGGATGGCGGCGGTCGAAGCGGAGGCGAAAGCAGCCGGCGTCGTTGCGCGCCAGCACCGCGGCCATGGCCTCGCTCGCGCCCGGCGGCAGCGCGGTGTCGGCGTGCAGGAACAGCAGCACCCAGGCCGTTCCCGGAGCCGCCGCGCCGGCGTTCTGCTGGCGCGCGCGGCCCCGGGGCCCCTCCACCACCGTCACGCCTGCGCGCCCCCGGGCGATGCCGACGGAGCCGTCGGTGGAGCCGCCGTCGGCCACCACCACCTGTCCGAAACCCCGCGCCAACAGGTCGTCGAGCAGCGCGGGCAGGCGCGGCGCCTCGTTCAGGACGGGGACGACAACCGCAACGCCCTTGGGATCAAGCCCGTCCCTCGTCCGTTGCCCGGTCATGGCGCGCCTTATCCCATTGCGGACGTCCGCCCCGATACCCCCCTGGCTCGGCGCAGGCGTGGTGCTCGCCGCGGGCGCTGTGCTGGTCTGGGCGGAGCGCCGCCGCCCGCTCCGGCCCGAGACCCAGCCCAAGACGTCGCGCGAGCGGCGCAACCTCGCCCTGGCGCTGATGAACGCGGCCATGCTCGCCGTCCTCCAGACGCCCGTGACGGGTCCGCTCACCCGCTGGGTGGAGCGGCGGCGCTGGGGCCTGCTGCAATGGATGCGCCCGCCCGCCTGGCTGCAGGTCCCGCTAGCCGTGGCCCTGATGGACTACACCCTGTATCTTTGGCACGTCTGGACCCACAAGGGCCCGCTGTGGCGCTTCCACCAGGTCCACCACGTCGACCTGGACATGGACGCCTCCACCGCCATCCGCTTCCACATGGGCGAGATAGCGGCCTCGGTCCCTTACCGCGCGCTCCAGGTCGTGTTGCTCGGGATCGGGCCGCGGGCCTTCTCCGTCTGGCAGGTCTTCCTGCTGCTCTGCACCGGCTTCCACCACGCCAACCTGCGCCTGCCCGCCGGGCTGGAGCGGGCGATCGCGCCGGTCCTGGTCATGCCCCGCAACCACGGCGTCCACCATTCCACGGTCCGGGAGGAGACCGACTCCAACTGGTCGAGCGGGCTGACGGTGTGGGACTGGCTGCACGGCACGCTGCGGCTCGACCTCCTCCACGACGAGATCGAGATCGGCGTGCCCGCCTATCGCAATGCCGCAGAGCTGAAGCTCAGGGGTCTGCTCTCCATGCCGTTCAAGACCCAGCGGCCCTCATGGCGTTTGGCGAACGGGGAGCGGCCCCGCCGCTTGGCTCAGGCCGATGCACGCCGTGCGTCGGCCCGCTGAGCCTCAGCAGCAGCCCCCGCTCGCGCCCGTAGCCCATTCGCTGAAGGGCAGCGAGGTCCCGCAGCCTTCGAAGATGCCGAAGTGGCGGCTGAAATCGCCGATGAAGTCGAAGTAGGGCGAAAACCGCGTCTGCTCCAGCATGCGCCAGGTGTTGCCGCAGACGGGGAACACGAGCCCGGCTTCGATCCTGTGGTGCTTGTCGAGCTCGAACGCCGCTTCGGCCCCTTCCAGCCCGCCGCGGTAGCGCACCGCCTGGCCGTAGTCCTCGCAGGCGGGCTCCAGCCCCTCCAGCTTCCACAGGCGGTAGGTGGCCGAGAAGAAGCGGATCGGCGCCGTGGCGGCCGTGATGGCCGGATCCGACACCGCCAGCGGGCGGTCGAAGACCAGGCGCGGGTCATCGAACCCGGCTGCCTTGGCCAGCGTCAGGAAGTCGTTCCAGTACAGCGCCCCGGCCAGGCACTCGCCGCGCACCACCGGGTCTGCCATCAGGTCGGTCGGCGGGCGCCGGTCGGCATAGACGTCGGAGAAATACATCTCCCCGCCCGGCTTCAGTAGCCGGTGGGCGGCGGCGAACACGGCCGCCTTGTCGCGCACCAGGTTCACCACGCAGTTGGAGACGATGACGTCGAAGCTCGCGGACTCCAGCGCAAGCTCGCCCAGCCGGGCGATGTCGCCCTCCAGGAACGCCACGTTGGACCGGGCGTAGCCGAACTGCTTGCGGTGCCAGTCCAGATGGCGCGTGGCGACCGCGAGCTGCTCGGCCGTGGCGTCCACGCCCGTGACCGAGCCCCCTTCGCCGACTATCTGAGCCAGCACGTAGGCGTCGCGCCCGGAGCCCGAGCCGAGGTCCAGCACCTTGGCCCCCGAAAGCGCCAGCGGCGCGATCAGGCCGCAGCCGTAGTAGCGCGCCAGCACCTCGTCATGGACGTTGGCGAGCGCCCGCTTCAGCGCCGGCGGCGGCGGCTCCGCGGTGCTGCAGGCGTCGGTCCGCAGATCGTCCGAGCCGCCCAGCACCTGCCCGTAATAGCGCTGTACCGCCGCCAGCCCGCTATCGCCGAGATCACCTGCGTCATCCATGACCGCTATCTCCTATCGAGCAATTCTTCATTTGCGCGCCGCCCAGGAAGCTCAACGCACATCCGCCGACTTCGCCCGGGGTAGACCTGAGTGGCCAAGGTCAAAACCCTGCGGCGTTGCGAATGATATCGAGAGTGCGGCCGCTTGGCCCATGAAAAATCGCGCGCGACGAAACCTGCCGTCCCTACAACAAAGGCATCGTCATTGGCGCGCGTTGAGTGCGTTGGCTGACGAACATCCAAGACGAGGGCCTCAAAACCAGTAAAAGATCGCGGAGGGCCAGCTGGTCGAGCTGGACTTGGAATGCGTGGCGGCGGTCACGGCCATGCCATTGACCGCCTCGCCTTCCCCCACGCCCTATGGGCAGGCCACCTACGAGATCCTTCCAGGGACTAACTTAACCGGTGGCTTTCGTTACACCTACGAGCGAAGGGTGCAGACAGGTACGACAGGCGTGGCCGAGACCTCGCTTGGCCGCGACACGCTTTATACAGACGCGCCGACTTGGCGGATCGCCCTGGACCGCAAGTTCACCAGCCAGACGCTCGGCTATATCTCTTGGAACCGCGGCTTCAAGAGCGGAGGCTTTAACTCCTCGCTGCCGACTCAACCCGCCTATCGTCCCGAGACATTGGACGATTATGAAATCGGCGAGAAGACCACCTTGTTTGATGGCCGGCTGAGGCTCAATTCGGATTCTTTCCTATTATGAATACCGGGACATACAGGTGAACACCGTAATCGGCAGCCTAGGCGTAATCTTCAAAGGCGCGCGGGCTCGCGAATATGGACTGGACAACAGCTTCGAGCTGTCAATCACGCCAGACCTGCTGCTGACTGGCGGCGTTGTATATCTGCATGATCGCTTCACCGGCTTCCCGAACGCCGTCTTGGCGTTTCGCAACGCGAACAACACGACCTCTACAGTCGTAGGCTCGGCGACCGGCAACCGCCTGCCGTTCGCGCCAGATGCCACGGCTAACCTTGGCGTCGATTATAAGCGAGACGTTTTAAGTGGAAGATCTGCTCTCTTTGTAAATGACCTATACAATACCGGATATTTTGGACAGTCGGATAACTTTCTGCATCAAGGCGCCTTTCATCTACTGAACGCCTCGCTGCAATACCAACGTCCAAACAGCCCCATCTCTTACAAGCTTTACGCCAAGAATATCCTGAACCAGGGCGTAGCCGAGTATCTGTCGGTCGCCTCGACCGGCTCGATCGGATCCTTTGAGCCGCCGACCACCTATGGCTTCACCGTCGGGGTCAAGTTCTAAGGCCGCCGTGGTGACCGTGATGGAAGCCGGAGGATCGGTGCACCGGGAGGCGCGCGCTGGCCAGGGCGCGGCCGCCTACGCCACGGCGCTGCTCTTCTTCGCCAACCTGATCGGCTATCTGGACCGCTCGATCCTGACGCTGCTGGTACAGGCGGTGAAGACCTCGCTGCACCTCAGCGACGGCGCCATCGGGCTTATGCTGGGCGCCGGCTTCGTCCTGACCTTCTCGCTGGCGGGCCTGTTCATCGGGCGGCTGGTGGACCGGGTGAACCGGCGCAACCTCCTGATCGGCGCGCTCGCCATCTGGTCGCTGAGCGCAGCGGCGGGCGGACTGGCCCAGAACGGCGTGCAGCTGTTTCTCACCCGCATGGGAGTAGGCGTGGGAGAGGCGGCGCTGTTCCCCATCGCCGTCTCGCTGATCGCCGACTATTTCGAGCCCGCCCGCCGGGGCAAACCCTATGGCCTGTTCACGACCGGCGTCTATGCGGGCGGCGGGCTGTCGCTGATCCTGGCGGGCGCCGTGCTGCCTTGGGCGAGAGCAACCTCAGCCCGCTTCGCCGCCGCGGGACATCTGGTCGAGCCCTGGCGCATCGTGCTTTTCCTCATGCTGATCCCGGGCGTGGTCGGTTGCGCCCTGATCGCCACCATGAGGGAGCCGCCGCGTCGACGCGCGCCGACCGCCGAGACCGCCGTCCACAGCTCCGGTCTGGCGGACTGGCGGGCGCGCGCTGGGGTCTTCGCGCCCCACCACCTGTTTATGTCCGCCGTCACCTTGGCCCTGGTGGCGGTCACCGCCTGGATGCCCACCGTGCTGATCCGCGAGCACGCCATGGCCCCCCGGTCCGTCGGCCTGATATTCGGCACGGTCATTGCGGTCACCGGCGTGGCGAGTTCGGCGGTAGCGGGCGTGCTGGCCGACAGGGCGAGCCGGCGTTCTGGCGCAGCGGGTCCCCTGCTGATGGCCCTCGTCTGCGTCGCGGTGGGACTGATCGGCTTCGTCGTCCTGGTTCTGGCGCACACGCCTTCGATGCTGATGGTCGGGACTGTTGTGGTGTTCTCGCCGCTGAGCATGAGCTTGATCGCGGGCATCGTCGCCATGTCAGACCTCTCGCCGGCCCGCTCGCGAGGCCAGATCACCTCGATCTACTTCCTGTTCACCGGCGTGCTGGGCACCGTGGGCGGCCCCGTGCTGGTGGGCTACCTGAACGATCTCGCCGGCGGCCATCGTCTGGGGCGGGTGCTGAGCGTCACCGGGCTTGGGCCTGCATGATCGCCCTCGCGCTCGCCGCCTACACCGTGCGCCGCGCCCGGTCGTTGCCCGCGGCCTTTCGCGCCTGACACGCCGCCAATCCTCCTCGTTCCCGTGAAGAGAGCACCGCCATGCGCCTCAGCGTCAGCCAAGCCCGCGACCTCGCCTCCGCCTCCATGCAGGCCGTCGGCCACACGCCGGCGGAGGCCGAGATCATCGCCGACCACTTGATCGACTGCGAACTGCGGGGGCTGAGCTTCGGCGGCCTGCCCCGCGCCCTCTCCGTCGTGGAGCGCATTCAGGGGACGCCCGGCTCCAGGCGGCCGATGCGGGTGGTGAAGGAGGGCCCGACGTCGGCGGCCATCGATGGCGGCGACCAGGTCGGCTACCTCGTCGGCCAGCGCGCCACCGACATGGCTTTGGAAAAGGCCAGGGCGTCCGGCATGGCGGTCGTGGGCGCCTTTGAGACCTGGTACACCGGCATTTACTCCTACTACCTCGAGCAGGTCACCCGCGCGGGCTTCGTGGGGCTGATCGCCGGCAGCGCGCCGCAGAAGGTCGCGCCCCACGGCGGCACCCAGGCCCGCGTCGGCACCAACCCCATCGCCTTCGGCTTCCCCGCCGACCCGACCCCGGTAATCTGGAACATCGGCACCGCGTCGATCATGGCCGGCGAGGTGGTCATGCACGCCCGCGCCGGCACGCCGCTGCCCGAAGGCGCCGCCTTCGACAAGGACGGCCAGCCCACCCGCGACGCCATAGCCTCGGTGCAGGGCGCCTGGACGGTCTGGGGCGGCCACAAGGGCTCCGGCCTAGCCGTCGTGGTCCAGCTGCTGGGCATGATGGGCGGGGCGGCCGCGGACCCGGTCGGGGTCAGCGACTGCGGCTTCTTCCTGTTCGTGGTGGACCCGGGCCTGCTCACCTCGGTGGACGACTATCGCCAGCGGGTGAGCGCCTATGCCGACAGCTTGCGCACGACCCGACCGCTCGATCCGGCCAAGCCCGTGCGCGTTCCCTTCGAACGCTCCGCCGTCGAGCGCGAACGACGCCTCGTCGCAGATGTGGTGGAGGTCCCCGATGAGACCTATGAAGCGCTCGTGAAGCTCACAGACACGCCGGCGCCCCGCCCGACGGCCGTTCCTCAAACTGAAAAGGTATCACCCATGTCCATCGACGGCGCCTGGAACCTCGTCATTAAGTCCCCTATGGGCGACCAGAAGTCGGCCCTGATCGCGAAGGCGGAGGGTTCGACCCTCACCGGATCCATGTCCGGCCCCGGAGGCCAGTCGGAAGTGGAGAACGGCAAGTTCGAGGGCGATCAGGTCTCCTGGACCGCCAAGATCACCAGCCCCATGCCGCTCACGCTTGAGTTCTCCGGCGCCGTCTCGGGCGACAGCCTGAGCGGCAGCGTGAAGCTCGGCGCGTTCGGGTCGGCGCCCTTCAGCGGCGAGCGCGCCGGTTAGGCCCGGCGAGACGTACACGCCTTCAGCGCACTCCATAGGACGCGATGTCCATGCCTTACGATCAAGGGTCTACGAGCGGCGAGACGGCGACACGCCTGGCCGCCCGGCGCCTGCACGAGATCGCCAGGGCGACGCCGCCTCCAGAGGTCCAGGCGGCCGCAGCGGCCAGTCGCCCTCGATCGGCCGGTCGAGGAAGGCCTTCACACGAACGTCGATCTCTATCGCAGAGCCGGCTGACCTGGCTCTTGGAGATGCCGCAGGCTCATCATGTCGTCGGTCATCCTCGTTTCTCTGGTTTAGATTGAGTCTCAGCAACCCGACCCTACCGAAGACCGCGGATGACCACCCCGCAGAATCGCCCGTTCGCTACGGCGCCGTGCGGAAGGCGCGCTTCACGAGCGGTTCCGCTCCCGTCGAGTTGCGCCACTCGTTGGGACACGATCCGCTTGCCAGCGGCGCGTCCGCCGCGATTGAAGGAATGGCAGCTATCGCACGTGGGCTCGCCGCAACTTGCCGGTTTGAAAACGGCCAACTGTCGCCATAGCTTGAGACCGTTCGTGGCCGACCGATGCGGCATCGTCTTTCTTGCTGGGCGTAGTCTTGCAGTCAGTGCGGCGATACCGGACTGACCAGTCTGGCCTTCTAACCGCTTTGCGCCCAAACTACGTCGTTCTTCTGGTTTAATGCGCTGCCTAAAAGCTGCCGTGCAAGGATCAAGGCGTGGCCGCTGAGTTTCCAGAGAGAGGCCGGCGGCAAAAGTCACTTACGCTCGATCTTGCCGGCCGGATGTTCGGCTTCCGTCATGTCACCACCACGACACTCCAGGCATTGTCGCCGAGATAGAGCGCCGAACGCAGATAGGCCCAGGTGATCCGCTGCCTTGGCGACGCGCTCGGAGCTCTCGTCGCTGGCTTCCTTTGCGTCGTAGCGGGATATGCCGCCGAAGATGTGCCCGGAGGCGAACAACGTCAGCAGCGACTTCGGACCGGAGCTCAGCCTGGAGGTGTCTGCGCGTAGGCCCGGCGTTCCGAGAAGCGGGAATTGAAGTCCTCTGTCCCAGTGATTACGAGCGAAGGCAGCGCCATGTTGCTGAAGTCGCTGGCCCAATCTCGGGATAATGTTCAGCGGCCCGGGGCGCCATGTCCGGCCCGTCGCCCGGCGAGACCACCCACCACGCCTGGCTCATCATCTCGCTCGCAGGCGGCTGCCGCGTGATCACGGAGGAGGCCCAGCACGGCCGTAGCCTCCCTCGGCTGCGGGGTGTTCAAGTCCCGCATGTGGAGAGCGCACCAGAGCTGGCTCGAAGGACTAGCCGAACAGGCCGACGCCCGCGGGCGTGCTGGCTATCTTTCAGCCGTACACCGATCGAGGGCCGCTCAGGCAGGCTGGAAGCCCGGCGCCGCCGAGGCCGCGGGCGGCGGCGTAAGCGCCGAGGCCGAGCCGCAGGGGCCAGGGCTCGTAGGCCGTGAGTGCGCGCTGGAAGCTCGGCCGCCTGGTGACCCTCCTCGACCAGCCGCGCAGCCTGCGCTTTGAATCTAAGGGGAAGCGCATCAGCGCCATGCGGTGCAGGTTCGGCATCCAGGCGATGTCGACGGTGGAGAAGCGCTCGCCGGCCAGCCACGGCGTCGAGCCCAGCTGAGCCTCCAGGACGTCGAGGCCCCGCGCCATGGCTGGACGCCAGCGTCGCCATCGCCGACCCGAACCTCGGCTGGGAGCGGCGGCTGCTCGGGCGCAACCTGAACGACGAGCATGTCCTCGGCTTCGACTTCCCCTTGCCGATCCTGCCCGCGGGCAACGTGGCGGGCATACCGCTCAATCCCCGCACCATCATGCTCCAGTTCAGCGTGAAGCACTGAGGCGGTTCCCTAGTGTTTGAGACCGGAAGGATTATCGCTCCACATGACGGCGCTGCCGGCATCAAAGGCAGGTAAATGACGCACGGTCGTCGCCGCGACGCATGGGTCGATTGAAATGTTTGTAGTCACGTTGACATACGGATTGCGAGCAACAAAGTAATGAAAGTTGCTTATTTGAGCTTATTATTATTGTATATTGATGGTTCGGGAAAGTTGATTGCCGATGTGTCTAACTTCATATCCTATATGAAGGAAATTTCCTACCTTAACGGGCAAAACGTCATTTTACCTCGTGCCAACAATCAGTCCTTGGAGGGCCTACGCTCTGAAAAGTCTGCTTTCGCGGTTCGCCGTTCCAGTTTTACTCCTAGCCGTCATTGCGGCTTCACCGCTAAACGCGCAGCCCCAGTCCAGAACGCGTTGGACGACGCTCGGCACCAATTCGGGGCCTATACCGAACACCGAGCGCATGGAGCCGTCGAACCTGCTTCGCGCCGACGGGAAAGTCGTGCTGGTCGATGTGGGCGATGGAGCGTCCGAGCAGATGGCGAAGGCTGGCGTTCCGCTGACGGCGCTCGATGCGGTGGTGATCAGCCATCTTCATTTCGATCATACGGGCGGTCTCTTCGCTCTTCGTCGACGCCGCACTCGCTCAGGCCGACGAGGTGCTCGCGACCTTTCAAGCCTTGTTGCGCATCGGGCAGATCGAGGCCGGCGCGGGCCGATCGCGGTTTACCATCGTTAATCTGTCGGAGGTGCTGGAGCGGGTCCGCCTCGCCTACGCGCCCGCTGCAGAGGATGCGCTTAAGCCGCTCAGCACCAGCATCACAGAAGATGTCCGTGTCGAAGGGGACGCGGAGCTTCTGACTCAACTGTTCGCCAACCTTCTGGAGAACGCCATAACCCACACGAGCGCAGGCACGCAGATCGAACTGCGCCTCTCGCACGATGCGGGGGGCGTTCTTGCAAGCATTTCAGACAATGGCCCCGGCGTTCCTGCCGAAGAGCGCGAGCGGGTGCTCCGCCGCTTCTACCGCCTGGACGCCAGTCGCAGCAACCCTGGGTCTGGCCTCGGGCTGTCCATGGCGAGCGCCATTGCCGAGTTGCACGACGCGGAGCTTGAACTTCTGGACAACAGGCCAAGCCTGACTGCCGCAGTCAGGTTTCGCTCACTCATGGATCGAGAACAATTCATCCGGGTCTGGAACTGCCAGTACTCCGATAAATAAAGAGGTTGAGATGTTTCAAATTAGAGCAGATTCCGATCACCATGCATCGTAGCCGGCGGCGGTGAAGTAGTTGGCGCACTCGGCTGGGGTGAAGGCGTCGAGGCTCCTGCCGATCACAGCCTAGAGTTCGTCGATGGTGCGGGCGGCGGCTTTTCGCAGGAGCGCTTTGAGCTTGGCGAAGGCGTTCTCAATGGGGTTGAAGTCGGGGCTGTAGGGCGGGAGGAAGAGGAGCCGAGCGCCGGTCGCCTCGACGGCCTCGCGCACCGCCGAGCCTTTGTGAGCCGGCAGGTTGTCCATGATCACGATGTCGCTAGGAGCCAGCGTCGGAGCGAGCACCTGTTCGACGTAGCTGAGGAACCAGGCCCCGGTCATGGGCCCGTCCAGAACCATGGGTGCGGTCATGCCAGCGAGCCGCAGGGCGCCTGCGAAGGTGGTGGTCTTCCAGTGTCCGTGCGGGATGGCGGCGCGCAGCCGCTGGCCTCGAGGCGCTCGGCCGTGGACGCGGGCCATCTTGGTCGAGGCGCCCGTCTCGTCGATGAAGATCAGCCGTGCAGGGTCGAGATCGAGCTGGCCCTCGAACCAGGCCTGCCGGCGGTGCAGGACATCGGGACGTCCTGCTCCGCTGCATGCCCGGACTTTTTTTCAGTGTGATCTTTCTTCGGGCGAAGAAGCGCCACAGCGTGGAGACGGCCACCGCCACGCCCCGGCTCATCAGAAGCTCTCGCAGCTCTGCCAAGGTGATGTCCGGCTTCTCCTCGACCGCGGCCAGGATCACGCCCGCATGGGCCTCGATCCGACCTGAGCGCTTGTCGCCACCCACCCGGCGGGGCTGCACGTCGCCAGTGCGGCGCACCTGAGCCGTCCAGCGGATTGCGCTCGAAATACTGACGCCGAACCGCTCCGCGGCCTTGCGGCGGGACAGCCCGCCACCAACAGCCGCCACCATCCGCTCGCGAAGGTCCACCGAAAGGGGCTTGCTCATCCATGCCGGCCTCCTCGCCAGCATGAAGGATGAATCAGACTCGCGGCCCCGTGAATCCCCTCCCGAGTCAGCCGGCTCGGAAAGTGCTCTAGCCTTCGGTCTTTACGCTACGGAGTTCATAGGCGGCGCCAAGAGGCGCATCACCGCCGGCGAAGGTGTCGGCTGAAACGGCAGCTTTCCGCACCAAGGCCAGCGGCAATGATCGACGTTAAGCAAACATCAACGCCAGCTCAGAAAGATGAACGGCTTAGCACGCCTGTAGAGGGAGCCGGCTCATCGCCCGGTGGGCAGAAATGGCTCGGGCAAGACGGGCGGGGTAGAGTCGGGAAAGGTGAGCCACTGGCCCCAAAGGACATGGGTTTGCAGGCGGGTCAGCTCGATCTCACAGTCAAGTTCTTTGGCCACCCTGATCGTACCCCCGCTCCAATTGTCGAATATCGAAGCGCACTCCGCTTCCCTGTAGGCCGACCATGCGGCCTCGGCCTTAGAGAGGGCTGCGGACGTATCCGGCTGCACGGGGCCGGACGGTGATGCGGACTGCGTTGACGCCTTCGCCTGAGCTTCAGACGCGGCGCGGTACCGAGCGAGCTCGGCATTGGCCCTGTCCAGCACCTGCGACAAGCATTCGTCCTCCGCCTGGGTGGTGGTCGCGTCCGGACAGTCCCCTCGGCTTTGCGAGGGCGGAGATGGTGGCGGGGTAGCGCCAGCCAGCGTCCACACGACGGGAAGGGTCATCACGCCCTCGATCGGCTGGCCATTAAGCATCGCGGGCCGAGCCCGCATTGATTTTGCGAGCTTGAGCGTCGCTGCGGCGAACCCTGGCGTTGTCGCCGACATGATCTCGCAGGCGTTCAGGAGTCCTTGGGGCGATACTTGGCATCGGATTACGGCGCGACCAGTCGTCCGCCTGCGCAATGCATCAGCGGGATACAAACGGGCCATCTCGGCGGCGCTTGGAGTAGTCGTGAGCGCCGCCGGCGTGCGTCCGGCCGCCGGGTTGGACTCCGCTGTGGACGGCAGCGCGCCCGCCGTCCACACCGACATCATCAAGCAGAGACTGCAGGTCGTCAGGCGCGCATGCATCGGGTTGCTCGTTTGTAAAAGATACCCCGACGATGTAGCGTTTGGTTCCACTTTAACAACAGATCAAGAGGCGCGGCCACATCGTTTCTCTAAGGGCAAGACCAACTCGCTGGCGAGCGGCTCAGCCCGACGGCATGGCGTCTCTTCTGAGGCCGCATGTCGCCCTTCCACCCTCATCGGCCGATTGGAGCGTCCGCTTGCCGGCCAAAAGGCCGAGTCTAAGCGGCATGCGCCTTCGGGCGGCCTTCACCAAACCGAGCGTCGCCTAGCTGGAAGTACAAATCCGCACCTTCCGCGGCGCTGGTTCCTGAACACGATGACAACCAAGTCCGACTATGATGTCGGCGGTTCAGCGCGGCGGCGCGTAGGCGCAGGAGCGATGCTGATGGGTGCGATGCGCTTGCCGGTCAAGCTCGGTCGCGCCAAAGACAGCCCTTACTCCGGATCAGCGGCAAAGCACGCGCCATCTGTGTGCGGTTATCCGCGACGCCCTCGATGCTCTGCTCGCTCATGCTGAGAGCCAAGGCGCTCGGCAGCGCCCACCGGCTCGAGCTCAGCGGCGACTCCATGCGCCGAACCCGCCGCACCCAGGCCGCTTGACGAGCAGGACCAATCACGCCTTTCTAACCCAGCCTACGAGACCCTCTTCGAGGGTGGCGGCATCATCCTGGAATGGGGTGGCGGCATCGTCGGGATCCGCATCATGCGTCCACGCGCACGCTGGCGGGCGACGTTAAGGGTCGCCCCTGTCATACAGCCGAAGTCTTGCGCCTCTACCGCCTGCTCCACCCAGGGCCACGACGGTGTTCGAAGTCAGCGGATCGAAATCGAGTCCGATCTGAAGTTGTCAGTCTCGGCAGAATTCCTGCTCGGAAGGGGTACTCTGAATGAAAGTGTCGGTGTCATCTCCCTGAAGCCAGCCTTGAGCTGCCCGAGTCGCTCAACGGGGTCACACCGCCATGTCGGCCGTGCCTTTAGAGCCGGCCAATGATCGCCAACGACCTGCGGTGTACGGCAGCGAAACGCTTACTATGCGCTTACTGCCTTCGCGCCCCTCGGGCAAACCAACCCGATCAAAAACCACTAAGTCGTTGTAAACCTTGGTGGGTGCAGTAGGGTTCGAACCTACGACCCGCTGATTAAGAGTCAGCTGCTCTACCAACTGAGCTATGCACCCTTGCGGCCATCTGGGTGGATGGCTGCGAGGGCGCGGACCATAGCCAATTCGCGCCGCTTGGCAAGCACCGCTTGGCTGGAACCGCAGTCCAGCTTGGCGGTTGGATTGGCGAAATCAGAGGGCGAGCGACGATGACCGGCGAGCATTCGCAGACCGAACTGACAGCCATGGTCTACAAGGCTGTAAATGCGACTCGGGCGGTCATGGTGGGGATCGCTGGAGACGCGGCCAGCCATTTCCACCCGATGAAGGGCCACACGGTTCAAGGGGAACGAGCGCTGTGGTTCATCTGTCGGCGTGACATCAGTCTGGTGCAGGACCTCGGCGGCGAGACGAAGCCCGCCATCGTCAATGTGATCAGCGAGGACCACCACCTCCACGCAAGTCTCAACGGGCGGTTGACGGCCGAGCGTGATCAGGGCCGCCTCGATCAGTTCTGGAGCAGCGTCGTGGATGCGTGGCTGCCCGAGGGTCGGCTGTCGCAGGACGTCATCCTGTTGCACTTCGAGCCGGGAGACGCTGAAATCTGGATCAGCGACAACGCCTTCAAGCTCGCCTGGGAGGTGGCTAAGGCCAACTTCAATCGGGAGACGATCACCTCCGGCGAAAAGGCCAGCGTGACGTTGGGCTGAGCTGACGCTTTTCGTTGACAAGGGGTAGGGCGTGATGGCCCGGGCGATCATGGGCGGCCGACAAACAAGCGTAGGTGGCCGATGCGAGCAAGCGCCAGCATCTCTCGATCACCTGCGGTGTCACCGTAGGCGTCACTGATGTTCAAGCCGTCACCGAACCGTTCGCGAAGGCGGACGACCTTCTCCGGCCCGCGGCAATTGGGACCTGCGAGATCGCCCGTAAGTCGATCCTCATGCCAGGCGAGTTGGGTGGCGATCAGGGCGTCCGCTCCGAGCTTTCGGGCGAACGGTGCAACGATGTCTTCCGGCGAAGCGGTGACGATCACGGTGAGATCGCCGCGGGCTTTGTGCGCTGTCCAAGCTGACAAGGCGTCGGGGCGCAGAAGCCGGCCCGCTTGGGATAGGGCGAACGCGTCGACCTCCTGAGCCAAGCGCGCTCGCGAGACGCCTTTCAGGAAAACACGGACGCTCGCGGCTTTCAGCCGCGCCCTGTCCCGTGACGTCAGATAGAGAAGCACGGACGGGACAAGTCGGACAAGCGCGACCATCCAGCGCCCACGTGTCGTGCGCCAGCGAAGGAAGGCGGCGAAGCTGTCTCGGACCGTCAGGGTGCCGTCGAAGTCGAACGCGGCGACCGGCCGGTCGGGGTCGTCGCCCTGCGGCGGAACACCGCTGGCGACGGAGGTCTCCACTGGTGGTGTCATGAGCCCATCCCCATGTCGGTTCGTCCGCATCGACGGGAGCGCTCTGATGAAACGCTTGATCGGGGCGTCTCAGGTGTGGTCGAATGCCGAAGGATAGACAGGGCTTGGTAAGCCCGCGGCCATATGACGGCAAGGTTCAACCCCCACCGTCCGGCGGGGGAGAGACGGGTCCGGCCGAGGACTGTACGGCCCGCGGTGCGCCGGCTTTCGCCGCCGACGCTCTGCTCAGGAGTGGGATACGCCTATGACCAAAGCCGCCAGTGGTGACTCCAAGAGCACGCTCTACTGCTCATTCTGCGGCAAGAGCCAGCACGAGGTGCGAAAGCTCATCGCCGGTCCGACCGTGTTCATCTGCGATGAATGCGTCGAGCTCTGCATGGACATCATCCGCGAAGAGCACAAGATCACCTTCGTCAAGGCGAAGGACGGAGTTCCCACGCCAAAGGAAATCCGTGAAGTCCTCGACGACTATGTCATCGGCCAGGATCACGCCAAGAAGGTCTTGGCGGTTGCGGTGCACAACCATTACAAGCGGCTGAACCACGCGCAGAAGAACAATGACGTCGAGCTCGCCAAGTCCAACATCCTGCTGGTGGGACCGACAGGTTCCGGCAAGACGCTGCTGGCCCAGACGCTGGCGCGCATCATCGACGTGCCCTTCACCATGGCCGACGCCACCACGCTAACCGAGGCGGGCTATGTGGGCGAGGACGTCGAGAACATCGTCCTGAAGCTGTTGCAGTCCGCCGACTACAACGTCGAGCGGGCCCAGCGCGGCATCGTCTATATCGACGAAATCGACAAGATCAGCCGCAAGTCGGACAATCCCTCCATCACCCGGGATGTGTCCGGCGAGGGCGTGCAGCAGGCGCTGCTGAAGATCATGGAGGGCACGGTGGCCTCCGTGCCGCCCCAGGGCGGCCGGAAGCATCCCCAGCAGGAGTTCCTGCAGGTGGACACCACCAACATCCTGTTCATCTGCGGTGGGGCGTTCGCGGGCCTGGAGAAGATCATCTCCGCGCGGGGCGCCGGCACCTCGATCGGCTTCGGCGCCGTTGTGAAGGACCCGGAGGAGAGGCGGACGGGCGAAATCCTGCGCAAGGTCGAGCCGGAGGACATGCTGCGCTTTGGGCTGATCCCTGAGTTCATCGGTCGCCTGCCGGTGATCGCGACGCTTGAGGATTTGGACGAGGGCGCGCTGGTGAAAATCCTCACCGAGCCGAAGAACGCCCTGGTCAAGCAGTATCAGCGCCTGTTCGACATGGAGAGCGTGGGGCTGAGCTTCACCAACGACGCGCTCCACGCCATCGCCCGCAAGGCCATCGGGCGCAAGACGGGCGCCCGGGGCCTGCGCTCGATCATGGAAAGCATCCTGCTCGAGACCATGTTCGAGTTGCCCACCTACCAGGGCGTGGAAGAGGTCGTGGTCAACGGCGAGGTGGTCGAAGGGCGCGCCCAGCCCTTGATGATCTATGCCGAGAAGCGCGGCGACAAGGCGTCGTAGCTCTTCCACTCGGGCAAGCCTTACCGCCGTCAGGCTGGGGAGAAGATGCGCCCTGATCCAGCTTTGGGCTGTGTTGAACGCCACACCTTCACGGTCAGGCCTTCGGCGTCGTCCGGGCTGAGCGTGGTCGAGGCCTCGATCGAGAGACCGGCATGTTCGATCCAGCGGCCGATCTCTTCGTCGGAGAAGCCCAACCGCCTGTGCTGATGGGCTTGGCGCAGGTATTCCAGGGTGTGGGGGGCGAAGTCCACGATCAGCAGGTGGCCGTCCGTGCGCAGCAGGCGAGCGGCTTCTGCCACCGCGGCCCCGGGGTCGCCTAGGTAGTGCAGCACCCAGTGCAGCACGACGACGTCGGCCGACGCCGACGCCAGGCCGGTCGCCATGATGTCGCCGTGGCGCAGCTCTACGCGCTTGGCCAACCCCGCGCTCGCCACCTCAGTCCGGGCGATGTTGAGCATCTGCTGGGAGAGGTCCAGTCCGATGGCCTGGTTCGCCTTGGGACCGAGCAGGGTGAGCATCCGCCCCGCGCCGGTGCCCAGGTCGATCAGGCGGGCATAGGGCCCATCCCCGGCCGCCTGGATGATCGCCGCCTCCACAGCGGATTCTGGAACGTGGAGCGAGCGGATTTCATCCCACCGTGCAGCGTTGCGCGCGAAATAGGCGGAGGCGTCGCGTCCGCGATCACACCTCACCGCCTCCAGCCGACCCAGGTCTCCGATCAGGGCGTCATCGGCCCTGAGACGGTCCAGCAGCGTCAAGACCAGACTGTACTGAGGCTCCGAACCGCAGAGCCGATAGAACACCCAGGCGCCGTCCGGAAACCGCTCGACCAGACCGGCCTCGCTCAGCAGCTTCAGGTGGCGTGAGACGCGCGGCTGGCTGTGGCCCAGGATCTGGACCAGTTCCGTGACCGCCAGTTCCTCCCGGGCGAGCAGGGCCAGGACCCGCAGGCGCGTCGGCTCCCCCGCCGCACGCAGCCACTCCACCATCTCATCCGGTCCAGCCCGCATTCGAGACCCACCACCTCCGCGCTATCTATAGCGCATTCAGCCAGGGACTCCGGTCGTGTAAAGACGCAAGAGGTGGGAGGCAGGAACCCGGCGCCGGCTTGGCCGTTCGCCGCAGCGAACAGCGCCCTGGGTGAACACGCCGGTCGCTTTGCGGAGTTTCGTGATGTCCTGGTCCAAGTCCTATGCCTCTGCGCGCGTCGCGCTCCTGCTGACCCTGGGCGTCGCCACGCCGCTCTGCGCAACCGCGGCCTCGGCCCAGGCGACCCGCAATCACGGCGACCCGTCGGCTGAAGCCTTCGTGCAGACCGACGCGTCAAGGGCGATCGGCATCCTGAACGACGGCAGCCTGAGCCTCTCGGCCAAGAAGAAGATGTTCTACGACTATGTGAACCAAGTGGCCGACGTGCCCCGGATCACCGGCTTCGTTCTGGGTCGTTACCGTCGTCAGGTGTCGCCGGCCCAATACCAGCAGTTCGCCGACGTGTTCCGCCAGTATGCGGACAGCGTCTATGAGACCCGGCTCGGCGAATACCACGGCGAGACATTGAGGGTCACCGGCTCCCTCGTCCGGGCGCCCGGCGATGTGGTTGTGTCGAGCGTGGTCACCGGCGGCGGGTTCAAGGGGGCGCCGGTGGTCAACTGGCGCGTCATGAAGGGACCCGACGGCTGGAAGGTGGTGGACGTGCAGGCTCAGGGCGTATGGCTGGCGGTGGTCGAGCAGCAGGACTTCACCTCCACCCTGGCGAACGCCAACGGAGACATCAACGTTCTGATCAACCAGCTGAGGACCCAGGTCGCACACGAGCGGGCCAGCTGAGAGAGCCGCTTACAGCAATGTAGGCGCTCGGCCATGCCGGTGCGCGTCGCCACGACGATATCGCTCTGGACCGGACAAAAGCGTCTGGCCCGCCTGGCTGAGCCGGGCGGAGAAACAACAATAAGGAGCTCGAATATGGCTGCTCGTATCATCGCCGCGGGTCTGGTCGCCGCCTCTCTCCTGGCCGCTCCCGCCGCCTTCGCCCAGACCGACATGGCCGCAACGCCGTCGCACGTGGTCGCCAAGACCACCACGACCAACACCATGACCGCCGACACCGACGCGGCCGGCAAGACCGTCGTCAAGCACCACGTGGTGGTCAAGCATCACCGGAAAGCGACCGTGAAGAAGGCCGACGACACCGCCGGCAACACCGCCCAATAGTCGAAACTGGCGGTCCTTACGGACTGCGCCTCAGTTTCGTGCGCGAGCCCGACCTGAAAAGGCCGGGCTCGTTTGCGTTTGTGGAGGAGGCTGGGAAACAACGCGTTTGCGACGAGTTGCGGAGTCATTCAACGCGGAGACGGCCATGCCCAGACCTGTCGTGTTAGCCGTCACCGCCGTTGCGGCGGTCGCGACCTTATCCTCGCCGACTTGGTCTCAGCCCAGCTCCGCGGTGTCCGCCGGCCCGGCGTCCAACCCCACGTCGCCAAGGACGACCACGGCGCCTTTTCCGGCGAGCAAAGCTTCCAAGCATCGAAGCGGCGAGAAGACGCGTCCGAGCGCTGACATGAACACCACCCCGGCGGCGCCTACCGGACCTGACACCTCCACCAATGCGACCAACGGCTCCAGCGATCTGAGTGGATCAACGGGTGCGTCTGTGCTCCTTCCCGCCGCCCCTGCGCCGCCTGGCGTGGCCCCTCCCGGCGGCGCGCCCGATACCGGCGCCGGACAGGCTCCGAGCATCGACGGTGGGCCTTATGGCTCCTAGAGGAGGATCGGTGGACGGTTAGCTCAGGCTCCGCACCGGAAAGGGCGCGGCCGAAAGGTCCGAACCGCGAAGCCCCGCGGGCATGGAGGCGGTCCGATAGCCTCCGCCGATAAGGAAGCTGTGCTCCACGACGCTGGCCTGCTGTTCCAGATTCAACCGCTCGAAACGCGGCAGGGGCAGGGTATAGCGATAGCCGGGCAGACCTGGACCGTACCCGCCTCCCGCCGCCGTCCCCGCCCAGCTGACCAGCGTTTGCAGGGGCCGGGTCTGGAATTGCCAGACGTGGACGAGCTCATGCACGAACAGGGCCTGGCCGGGCAGGCTCTCGGCGGAGAAGTCGCAGTTAGCCAGATACGCCGGCATGAACAGATTGGAGCCGAGCGTCACCGCGAAGCGACCGAACCCGCCGCCGTACACCCGCACCCTGTCCAGCCGTATGGCGTCGCCGAACACCCGTCGCCCCAGAGCTGCTTCGCCGGCGGTGAGCCCCCGCGCCACCGCGCTCAGGTCCGCGCCGACGGGTGCTCGGTCACGCCTAAGGCCTCCGCCAGCCGCATCTTGGCCGACCCTGGCTTCAGGGCCTTGGGCTGGCTGGCGTGAGGCGCCCAGCCGGTGAGCGTGAGGATTTCGAAGGTGGCGGGAACACGTCCGTCGTCGAGCCCGAACTGTTCGAAATAGATTTCCGAAGCCCTGGCCAGGACCCGTCGGCCCAAAGGTCGCCGAGCGCGATCGACCAGGGCGTTCGTCTCGCCCATCGCCCGCAGGTCCGCCATCAGCTTCAGAGGATGATCGTAACGGACTTCGATCCGGTCGACGTCGCTGACGGGCAGGGCAAACCCCGCGCGTTGGAGAAGGGCCGCCGCGTCAAGCGCATCGGCGAAGGGCAGCACCCGAGGGCCCGCTCCATCGTCCAGCTCCGCCTCCGCCTGCAGCAGGGACTGGCGCAGCTCCGTCAGAGTCGCACCGCCGAACAGGGCGCCGATGAACAGCCCGTCGGGCTTTAGGGCGCGCCGGACCTGCACCAGGGCGCCGACCAGGTCGTTGGTCCAATGCAACGAGAGCAGCGAAACGGCGAGATCGAAACTCTCCGGCGCGAAGGGAGAGCGCTCTTCGTCGGCGATCACGCACAGGGACGAACGCGGCGCGCCTGCGGCCAGCATGGCGGGCGACAGGTCGGCCTCGATCAGGGCGTCGACCTGCGCCGCCGCAGGACTGGATTGCAACGCTCGCGAGAACACCCCCGAACGCGCGCTGAGGTCGACAGCGAGGGGAAAGCGCCGCAGGATTGCGGACAGTCGCCACGCCACGTCTTCGGCGACGCGGGTCTTGAGGAAGTCGGCGCGATGGAAGCCCGCCGCCGCTCTTTCCAGCCGCGCCCGATGCAGGGCGCGGTCGAACAGTCGGGGGGGAGTGTCAGCCATGGGTCTTCCAGATGGGGGCGCGCCCAAGGGCTTCAAACACCTGGCGGCGGTCCCGCCACGTCGACTGGTGCGCCTGGCGTCCAGAACGCTCGACCTGATCCTACCGCCCGAATCGTTTGATCCGACGCAAGGAAGTCCGCAGACCCCGGGCTTTTCGGCCGCAGCCTGGAGCCGCATCGCCTTCCTGGACGAGCCCGTCTGCGACGGCTGCGGCCTGCCCTTTCCCTATGACCAAGGGGAGGGGGTCCGGTGTCCCGCCTGCACGGCCCGGCCACGCGCCTTCGCGCGCGCGAGGGCGGCCTGCCTCTACGACGAGCACTCCCGCGACCTGATCCTGCAGCTGAAGCACGCAGACCGTCCCGAGATCGGGGCGCTGTTCGCGCGCTGGCTGGCGCGGGCGGCGGCGTCGTTGCTGACCGAGGTCGACGTCATCGCGCCCGTGCCGCTGCATCCCTCGCGCCTGTTCGCCCGGCGCTACAACCAGGCCGCCGAGATCGCCCGTCCCCTGTGTCGGTTGTCGGGGAAGGCCTACCTGGCCGACGCCCTGGTCCGTCGGCGCGCCACGGCCAGCCAGGGCGGCCGGTCGGGGCGAGGACGGCGGATCAATGTGAAGGGCGCCTTCGAGGCGCCGCGCGGCCGCCACGACCGCCTCGCAGGTCGACGTATCCTGCTGGTGGACGACGTGATGACAACCGGCGCGACGGCCGAGGCGTGCGCCAAGGCGCTGCTCGCCGCGGGCGCGACGGCGGTGGACCTGGCGGTGGTGGCGCGCGTGCGCGAAGCCGCCGACTTGCCTATATGACCCCGCTGCACCATCACGGGACATGCAGGGAGACGCGATGCCGCCGGTCACCATCTACACCAAGCCGTTCTGCCCCTACTGTTCGCGTGCGCTGAAGATGTTGCGCGACAAGAGCGTCGCCTTCGACGAGATCGACGACGCCGCTTTCGACGCCGACAAGAAGCGCGCCATGATCCAGCGCACTGGCGGCGGATCGACCTTCCCGCAGATATTTATCGGCGAGCGGCACGTGGGCGGCTGCGACGAGCTGGTGAAGCTGGAACGTCAGGGCGAGCTGGACAAGCTGCTGGCGGCATGAGCGCGGCCACCCCGACCGGCGTTCGCGTCGGCCTCGTCCAGCTCCGCACCCCCAACACCGCCGCGGCGGCGCTCGCCCATGTGACGCCTCTGGTCCGCAAGGCCGCCAACAAGGGCGCCAGGCTGGTTGTCACGCCGGAGGCGACCAACGTCGTCCAGCGGGATCGCACCGAACTGCTCGCCCAGCTTCGCACGGTGGAAGGGGACGTAGTGGTTACAGGCCTGCGCGACCTGGCCGCCAAGCTCGGGATCGAGCTGTTGATTGGCTCGGCCCTGGTGCGTCGCGAAGACGGCGCCCTGGCCAACCGGTCGATCTTGGTCGGGCCGGACGGGATGATCCTCGCCACCTACGACAAGATCCACATGTTCGATGTCGATCTGCCGAACGGGGAGCGTTACCGGGAGTCCGCCGCCTATATGCCGGGCGCCGCCGCGGTCGTGGCGGACTCGTCGGTGGGAAAGGTGGGCCTGACCGTCTGCTACGACCTGCGTTTCCCGGCGCTCTATCGGGCGCTGGCGCTGGCGGGCGCCCAGATCATCACCGTACCGTCCGCCTTCACCCGCCCGACCGGCGAGGCGCATTGGGAGACGCTGCTGCGCGCCCGGGCGATTGAGACCGGCGCCTATGTGCTCGCCCCGGCCCAGGGCGGCGTCCACGCCGATGGCCGCGGCACCTGGGGCCATAGCCTGGTGGTGACGCCCTGGGGCGAGGTAAGCGCCAGGTTGGAGCACGACGACCCCGGAGTGCTGATGGCCGATCTCGACCTCGCCAGGGTGGACGTCGCGCGTAAGGCGGTCCCGTCGCTGGTCAACGCCCAGCCATTCGCTGCGCCGCAGGTCGGCGCATGATCCGCTACGCTCTTGTCTGCGAGCACGAACATCCGTTCGAGGCTTGGTTCGGCTCCTCCGGCGATTATGACGATCAGATCGTTCGCGACCTCGTGGAATGCCCGTTCTGCCACAGCCGCGCGATCCGCAAGCAGATCATGGCGCCCGCTATCGCCGGCACGCGCGCGGTGAGCGAGCCTTCGCCGGAGGCTCAGGCCAAGATGCGCACCATGATGACAGAGACCATGGGCAAGGTGCGCGCCCATGTGGAGAGCACCTTCGACTACGTCGGCGACACCTTCGCCCGCGAGGCCCGCGCCATCCACGAAGGTAAGTCGGAAGAACGGGGCATCTACGGCGAAGCCAGTCCGCGCGAGGTGAAGGCGCTGGTTGAGGACGGCGTCAAGGTCGCCCCGCTACCGCCCGCGCCCAAACCGAAGGCGCAGCTGAACTGACCCTGCCGCCCTGGCGAGCTCGGGGGTGAGGGCCTCCTCAGGCTTCGGCGTCTTCGTCCGGCAGGCCGACGATGTGGAAGCCGGCGTCGACGTGGATCACCTCGCCCGTGGTCGACCGACCGAGGTCTGACAGCAGCCAGAGCGCACAGCCGCCCACGCTTTCCACCGAGGTGTCCTCACGCATCGGCGCCCAGGTGCGCCCGCGGGACAGCATCCCCCGACCGCCGGAAATGCCCGCGAGCGACAGGGTGCGCACCGCGCCGGCCGAGATCGCATTGGCCCGGATCTTCTGGGGGCCGAGGTCGCGGGCGATATAGCGGGTGGAAGCCTCCAGCGCCGCCTTGGCCACGCCCATAACGTTATAGTTCGGGATCGTGCGCTCGGAGCCGAGATAGGTCAGCGTCACAAGCGAGCCGCCGTTCGGCATCAGCTTGGCCGCCCTGCGCGAAACGTCCACGAAGGAATAGGCGCTGATGTCCATGGAGCGGGCGAAGTTGGCCCGGGTGGTGTTTTCCACGAACGACCCCTTCAGCTCGTTCTTGTCGGAGAAGGCGATGGCGTGGACCACGAAGTCGATCGTGCCGAAAGTGTCCTCCACCGTCTGGAAGGTCCGGTCCATGGAGGCGTCGTCCGTGACTTCGCAGGGGATCAGGGTCGTAACCCCTATGCTCTCGGCCAGGGGACGGACCCGGCGCTCCATGCTGTCCAGGATGGTGAAGGCCATCTGCGCGCCGTGGGCGGCAAGTTGGCGGGCGATGCCCCAGGCGATGGAGTCCTTGTTGGCCACGCCCATCACCACGCCACGCTTGCCGGCCATCAAAGTGCCTCGCGGCGGCTCCTGCTCGTCGGCCATCTAGCTATCCGTCCGCCTTGTTGATCTGGACGTTGGGTTTAGAGCCCGCCGGCGCGCGCCTCAACAGGCGCCCGCCCCAGCCTCGCCTATTGCGGATGGCCGGTGGCCGGATCGGTGAGGGTCTTGTCCGTCTTGGTGGACCCCTCGGCGCCTTCGGGCTCGGTAGCGGGTCGCGGCGCGTTGTCGCCGGTCACCTTCAGATTGTCGTTTTCGGTGGCGTGGCTGTGCCCGCGGTCGCTGTCGAGGGGGTGGCGGCGATCGTCCGGCATGGTGGGGGTCGGCATGGGAGTTTTCCTCTTCTGTCGATACCAACGCGACCCCGGGCGGGTGCGATCCCGCAGGGACCGGCGCGAGCTAGTCCGCCCGGGCCACCAGGCCGCCAGGCAGGAGCTCCGCCCGACCGGCGAGGGAAAGCTCGACGAGCGCCGCCAGGACGCCAGGGGCCGGCGCCTTCAGCGCGCGCACGATCTCGTCCCTAGGCGTGGGGGTCGGCGACAGCAGAGCGTAGACGCGGGCCCGCAACTGATCGGCCGCCTCGTCCAGCGCGATGTCGTCGCCCGGCTGGGCGGCGAACAGGTCCATCTGCGGCTCGGCGGTATGGTGCAGGCCGGCCAGGACACGCAGCACGTCCTCCGCCCCCTCGCAGAGTGCTGCGCCCTGCCTTATCAACTCGTTCGGCCCCTTGGCCCGAGGATCGAGCGGAGAGCCCGGCACGGCGAATACCTCGCGCCCCTGTTCTGCCGCCAGACGTGCGGTGATCAGCGAGCCGGAGCGCTGCTCGGCCTCGACCACCACCACGCCGAGCGAGAGGCCGGAGATGATGCGGTTGCGACGGGGGAAGTCTCGCGCGGTGGCGCGTCGCCCCATCGCGTTCTCCGACACGACGCAGCCTTCCGCCACGATGCGCGAATAGAGCGCGGCGTGCTCAGGTGGATAGAGGTCGTCCACGCCGCCCGCCAGCACCGCCAGGGTGCCTGTCGCCAGCGCCCCCTCGTGCGCGGCTCCATCCACCCCCCGCGCGAGGCCCGAGGTCACTACATAGCCGGCCTGTCCCAGCTCTGCTGCGATCAGGCAGGCGAAGCGTTGGCCGGCGGCCGAGGCGATGCGCGCACCGACAATGGCCACCGATGGCTTGGACAGGAGCGTCACATGCCCGCGCGCCCAGATCACGGGCGGCGGCGGGTCGATCTCGGCCAGCAATGCCGGAAAGCCTGATTCTCCTGCGGTGAGCAGGACGGCGCCCAGGGCGTGTCCAGCCTCCAACTCCCGGTCCGCCTCGCTGATGCTGGCGATCTTGACCGGCCCGGCCCGTCCGCCGCGACGGGCGAGCTTGGGGACCGCTTCAAGCGCGCGCGCCGCCGACCCGAACCGCCGCATCAGCTCGCGCCAGGCGACCGGACCGACGCCTTCCGTCCGCGCGAGGCGCAGCCGGTCACGGCGCTCGGGCTCGCCGATCGTCCCGTCGGCGGTCACGCCGGGGCGCCTTCCTTGGGCCGGCCGCCCACCCGCGGCTCTTGGCCGTTCAGCAGGCGCGAGATGTTGGCGCGGTGGCGCAGCACCACCAGGATCGCGGCGAACAGGATCAGGGTGCGCACGGGCGGCGCAGCGTAGACCAGGGCCGCATAGACCGGTGACAGAACCGCCGCTACCAGCGCCGAGAGCGACGAGATGCGGAACACCGCCAGCACCAGCAGCCAGGTGACGATCGCCAGGAGCCCGGCCGGCCACACCGCCGCCAGCATGATCCCGATCGCCGTGGCGACGCCCTTGCCGCCCTTGAACCCCAGCCAGACGGGAAACAGGTGGCCGAGGATGGCCGCCCCGCCCGCCAGCGCGCCCACCGTTTCGCCCCAGAGCGCCCGGGCCACGATCACAGCCATCGCGCCCTTGCCCGCATCTCCGATCAGGGTGAAGGCCGCGAGGTCCCTGCGTCCGGTGCGCAGGACGTTTGTCGCGCCGATGTTGCCCGAGCCGATCGCGCGCACGTCGCCCGCCCCGCCCCAGCGGGTCAGCAGCACGCCGAACGGGATCGAGCCGAGCAGGTAGCCGCCGATCAGGGCGGCCGCTAGGGCGACGGGCGTCAGGCCGAACGGCATGGAAGCAACCTAGGATGAAGCCGAGCCGAGCCGCTCCGCAAGGCGGGCGGGCGGCGTGGTCGAGGATGTCCGAGCCTAGCTCATCAGCCCGTTCATGCGCTGGTCCAGATAATGGCCCACGCGCTGTTCCACGTCCTTCAGATGGTGGGTCCAATAGTGGTTGGCTCCGTCCACCAGCTCATAGGCGATGGAGATGCCCTTCTGAGTGCGCAGCTTGGCCACCACGCGCTCCACCTCTACAGGCGTCGCCACCGTGTCGCCGCTGCCGTGCAGGATCAGCCCAGAGGCGGGGCAGGGGGCCAGGAAGCTGAAGTCGTAAACGTTGGTGGGGGGCGAGACCGAGATGAAGCCGTCGGTCTCGGGGCGCCGCATCAGCAGCTGCATGCCGATCCAGGCCCCGAACTGGTAGCCGCCGACCCAGCACTGGGAGGCGGTGGGATGGGTCGTCTGCAGCCAGTCCAGCGCCGTGGCCGCATCCGCCAGCTCGCCGATACCGCTGTCGAACTCGCCCTGGCTTTTGCCGACCCCGCGGAAGTTGAAGCGCAGCGTCGCGAAGCCTCGCTTCATGAACAGGTGGTAGAGTTGCACCGCCACCGGATTGTTCATGTGGCCGCCCGCCTTGGGGTGCGGAGCCAGAATCAGGGCGATGGGGGCGTTGTCGGTCTTGGGCGGCGCATAGCGGCCCTCCAGCCGGCCGCTGGCGCCTGTGAGGATCACCTCGGGCATCGTCTCGCGTTCCTTCTGATCTGTAGGGGCGGACGGACCGCAAAGCCGCACAGAATACTTGATCGCCGTACTTGGTTTTCCTACATTGCGTGCATCGAGGAAGCGCGCGGCTCGGAAAGCGGCGGTCTGTAGCACAGGCCGTCATGCGAGGTGCGTCGTTTCTCGCAATGTCTGAGTCCTGCCGTCCACGGAGGGCGCAGGTTGATGGGAAGCGGCACCAGGTCATGCGGCTGGGCACCAAGGGACGTTACGCCGTGATGGCCATGACCGACTTGGCGCGCCATGGCCGCGCCAAGCCCGTCACCCTGGCCGAAATCGCGTCGCGGCAGGAGATTTCCCTGGCCTATCTGGAGCAGATATTCGCAGCGCTGCGGCGTCGCGGCCTCGTCAGCAGCGTGCGCGGGCCCGGCGGCGGCTATCGGCTGGGACGCGCAGCCGACGCGATCAGCGTGGCCGACGTCGTCTGTGCCGTGGACGAGCCGTTGGCCGCCACCCGCTGCGAAGGCGAAGGCTCGGGATGTCTCGGCGGGGGCGAGCGATGCTCCACCCACGACCTCTGGGACGCCCTGGGCGCTCAGATCTCCCATTTCCTGGCGGGCGTATCGCTCGACGACGTCATCGAGCGGCGTGTGAAGCCGCCCGTCGAGCCTCGCGCGGTGCAGGCGGCATGAGCCTCGCGCCCCGCATCTATCTGGACCACAACGCCACCGCGCCGATGCGGTCCGAGGCGCTGGCCGCCCTGTGCGACACCGCGCAGGCGTTCGGCAATCCCTCGTCCGTCCACACGAGCGGCCGTGCGGCCCGAAGTCGGGTGGAGGACGCCCGGGCCGCGGTGGCGGCGCTCGTAGGCGGCGCATCGGAGCGTTTGGTGTTCACCAGCGGCGGCACCGAGGCGAACGCCTTGGCCCTTCACAGCGCTGTGGCGGGGGGCGACGTCCGGCGGTTGATCCTGGGTGCGACCGAACATGAGGCGGTGGTCGAGACCACGCGGGCCATTGGTCTGCCGATCGAGCGCTGGCCCGTCGACGGACGCGGCGTGGCCGAACTGTCCTGGCTGGAGGACCGGCTGTCACGCTGGAGCGCCGCCGATGGCCAGCCCTTCGTCGCTCTGATGCTCGCCAACAACGAGACCGGCGTGATCCAGCCGGTCACGCAAGCCGCAGCGCTCGTCCATGCACTTGGCGGCTGGCTGCATGTCGATGCGGTGCAGGCGGCGGGTAAGGTCTCGGTGGATTTCGAAGCGCTGAGCGCGGACACCCTGGCGATCTCGGCGCACAAGCTGGGCGGGCCGCAGGGCGTAGGTGCGCTAGCGTTCGCGGCGCAGGTTGCGCTTCAGCCGAGCCTGCACGGCGGCGGGCAGGAGCGGGGGCTTCGCGCGGGAACGGAAAATGTCGCGGGCCTCGCCGGCTTCGGCGCTGCGGCGAACGCCGCCTTACGAGACCTCGCCTCGGCGTGCGGCCAGGCGAAATGGCGCGACGCCGCTTCAGACCGTCTGGCGCAGGCGGGCGCCGTCGTCGCTGGCTCGGGCGCCGCGCGGCTTCCGGGCACGCTCTGCATCGCCATGGCGAGCTTCCCTTCGGCGCTCCAGGTCATGGCGCTCGACCTGGGGGGTGTGGAGGTCAGCGCGGGCGCGGCCTGCTCGTCGGGCAAGGTCAAGCCGAGCGGGGTGCTGAGCGCCATGGGCTTTGGAGAGCTGGCCGGGGGCGCGTTGCGCGCCTCGGGCGGCTGGAACACCACGGAAAACGACTGGATCCGCTTCGCCGACGTATGGCTCGCAGCGCTCTCGCGCCGCGCTGCGTCGAGCGTCGCGCGCGTGAAGGAGTACGCCTGATGGCCGCCGTTCAACAGACCCTCGACACGGTCAAGACCCTGGAGGTCGACAAGTACCTGCACGGCTTCGTCACCGACATCGAGACTGAGTTCGCGCCCAAAGGTCTGGACTCCGACACCGTGCGCTTCATCTCCGCAAAGAAGGGCGAGCCGCAGTGGATGCTCGACTGGCGATTGGAGGCGTTCGAGCGTTGGCAGGCTATGGAGGAGCCCAACTGGGCCAAGATCGGCTACGCCCCGGTGGACTATCAGGACCTCTACTATTACGCCGCCCCGAAGAAGAAGGTGCTGCTGGACAGCCTGGACCAGGTTGATCCTGAGCTGCTCGCCACTTACGCCAAGCTCGGCATCCCTTTGCGCGAGCAGGAGGTCTTGGCGGGCGTCAAGGGCGCGCCCCGGGTGGCGGTGGATGCGGTGTTCGACAGCGTCTCGGTCGTCACCACCTTCAAGGCCGAACTTGCCAAGGCGGGCGTGCTGTTTATGCCGATCAGCGAGGCGCTGAAGGAGCATCCCGAGCTGGTACGCAAGTATCTGGGCTCCGTAGTGCCGACGTCGGATAACTACTTCGCCTGCCTGAACGCGGCGGTGTTCTCCGACGGCTCCTTCGTCTACGTGCCGCCCGGCGTTCGCTGCCCCATGGAGCTGTCGACCTATTTCCGCATCAATGCGGAGAACACCGGCCAGTTCGAGCGCACCCTGATCATCGCCGACAAGGGCAGCTATGTCAGCTACCTTGAAGGCTGCACCGCGCCCATGCGCGACGAGAACCAGCTGCACGCCGCGGTGGTGGAGCTGGTGGCGCTGGAAGACGCGGAGATCAAGTATTCCACCGTCCAGAACTGGTATCCAGGCGACGCGGAGGGCAAAGGCGGCATCTACAACTTCGTCACCAAGCGCGCTGATTGCCGGGAGGCCCGCGCCAAGGTCAGCTGGACCCAGGTGGAGACGGGCTCCGCGGTCACCTGGAAGTATCCGTCCTGCATCCTGCGCGGCGACGACAGCTCGGGCGAGTTCTACTCGATCGCGGTGACCAACGGCCGCCAGCAGGCCGACACCGGCACCAAGATGATCCACCTGGGCAAGAACACCCGCTCGCGGATCATCAGCAAGGGAATCTCCGCCGGCCGCTCCTCTAACACCTATCGCGGCCTGGTAAGTTCGCACAGGAACGCCAAGGGCGCCCGCAACTTCACCCAGTGCGACAGCCTGCTCATCGGCAAGGAGTGCGGCGCCCACACCGTGCCCTACGTGGAGGCCAAGAACGCCCACAGCGTCTTCGAGCACGAGGCCACCACGACCAGGCTGTCCGACGACCAGCTGTTCTACTGCCAGAGCCGCGGCCTCTCGACGGAAGAGAGTGTGGCCCTGCTCGTCAACGGCTTCGTCCGCGACGTGCTGCAGGAACTGCCGATGGAGTTCGCGGTGGAGGCGCAGAAGCTTGTGGCGGTGAGCCTTGAGGGGAGCGTAGGGTGATTTATACCGACGAACTTCTTACGGAGGCACATCACCACGCGGCCAACCATCGGTGCGAAATCGAGAAAAGCATCCTTTGTCGCTGTTTCTATTGCCTCGACACATTTTCGCCGAAAGCAATCGGACGGTGGCTGAACGAGGGTAGTGGTACAGCGATCTGCCCATCTTGTCAGATTGACTCGGTTATTGGTGATCGTTCAGGCTACCCCGTTGATCGGGCTGACTTTGCGGCTGCAATGCATGAGCGTTGGTTTGAGCGAACTTATCCTGCTGGCGTGCTTGTTCAGGCTGATCAGTACGATCTGCAGGAGCAGCCGGAGCCTTTTCAGATGGAAAGGCATGAGTGGACTCCAGAAGATCTCGCGGCGATCCAGGAAGGTTTCGACCAACTCGACCGTGGTGAGGGCGTGAGCCAGGACGTTGTGGAGCGGGAAATTGATGACCTTCTTCGCTCATGACGAAGGCGACGTGGTCGCCGCGCGCCAGAGCGGAGCTGCGTTCTCTGATCAGCTACCTACGACGCCGAAACTCGGCTGTGGCGGTGCGTGCCTCCAAGGAAATCTTAGCCGCCGGCGATCAGTTATTGCGTTTTCCGGATATGGGCCGCCCCGCCACACTCGGGCGACGGGAGCGCAGCCTGTCCGACTGGCACATCGTCATGGTCTATCGGGTCATGGACGGCGCCGTAGAAATCTCCACTCTGCGCGACACGCGCCGCAAACCCATTGACCAAGTAGAAGATTAGATGCTCTCCATCCAGAACCTCCATGTCTCGGTCGACGAGACCAAGCCCATCCTGCGCGGCCTGTCGCTCAACGTGCCCGCGGGCGAAGTTCACGCGATCATGGGGCCGAATGGGGCGGGCAAGTCTACGCTCGGCTACACGCTGGCGGGCCGCGCCGGCTACGACGTGACCTCGGGCTCCGTGACGCTGGACGGCGAGGATCTGCTCGGTATGGCGCCCGACGCGCGTGCGGCCAAGGGCGTATTCCTGTCGTTCCAGTACCCCATGGAGATCCCCGGCGTACCGGCGCTGACCTTCGTGCGGACGGCGGTGAACGCCCAGCGCAAGGCGCGCGGCGAGCCGGAGATGGGGGCGCCGGAGTTCCTGAAGCGGGTGCGGGCCGAGGCCGCCAGCCTGAAGATGGACTTCGACATGCTCAGGCGCGGGCTGAACGTCGGCTTTTCCGGCGGAGAGAAAAAGCGGATGGAAATCCTGCAGATGGCGTTGCTGCAGCCCCGCCTATTGATCCTGGACGAGACCGATTCGGGCCTGGACATCGACGCGCTGCGTATTGTGGCGGAGGGGGTGAACGCCATGCGCTCGGCGGACCGCTCCATGCTGGTGATCACCCACTACCAGCGCCTGCTCGACTACATAAAGCCCGACAGGGTGCACGTCCTGTCGGCCGGCCGCATCATCGCGTCGGGCGGTCCTGAGCTCGCCCTGACCCTGGAGCACGAGGGCTACGACCGGATCATCGCGGAGGCGGCATGAGCGCGCTCTTCCGCCTGGACCTGCGCGACGTCTCCACCTTCCCGACGCGCCGGGATGAGGCGTGGCGTTGGAGCGACTTGCGCCGCGCCGTAACCGGCCCGGTGGGCTTGGCGCCGGAGTTGGCCCCCCCCGATGACGGTGGTCCGTTCGCCGCCGTTCCCGCGAGAGAGACGACCTTCGCCAACGGGCGGTTGCCGGGCGGCGAGACGCTGGCTCGCCTCACGTTACTCCAGGGCGTCCATCGTCTGCGCTTCGTCACCTCGGCTGAAGCGGGCGGCTGGCAGGCGGGCGCGGACATCGTGGTCCCCGCCGGGGTCGAGGCGACGCTGCTGGAAAGCTACGAAGGCCGAGGCGCCTACATCGCCAGCGCGATGCTGAGCTTCGCACTGGAGGCCGGCGCCTCGCTGGAGCGGATCGTGTTGCTGGACGAGCCGGCCGCAGCGGTGTCGATCTCCGCCGCGACAGTGGCCTTGGGCGCTCGCGCGCGGTTCGCCCAGACCGTGGTCGCCACCGGCGCCAAGCTTCAGCGCCATGAGACGCACCTCATCCATCCGGGCGAGGGGGCGGCGGTGCGCATGGACGGGCTGTATCTGCTCGACGGCGCGCGCCATGCCGACCTGACCAGCGTGGTCACGCACGAAGGCGGCGGCCCCACCAGCCAGATGTTCAAGGGCGTGGCGACCGATCGGGCGCGCGCGGTGTTCCAGGGCCAGATCGTGGTGCGCCCCGGCGCCGACGGGACCGACGCGCGGATGCGGCATGACGCGCTGCTGCTGTCCGACACCGCCGAGGTCGACGCCAAGCCGGAACTCGAGATCTACGCCGACGACGTCAGCTGCGCCCACGGCAACACGGTCGGCGCACTCGACGAGGAGGCCCTGTTCTACATCGCCTCGCGCGGCGTGCCGGAAGCCCAGGCCAAGGCCCTGCTCATGCAGGCGTTCGTCGGCGAGGTGGTGGAGCGCATCGCGCACGAAGGTGCGCGCGACGTCGTGCGCGCGGTTGTGGCGGAACGGCTGGAGGCGCTGACGTGATGGACGCTGTTGTGCTGCGTGCTTCGAGACGCACCCCTTCGGGGCGCTCCTCAGCATGACGAACATCATGGAAGCTTTAACCCTTCGTCATCCTGAGGAGCCCGCATCGGCGGGCGTCTCGAAGGACTCACAGGCGTTGCCCCCCTTCGACGTCACCGCCATCCGCGCCCAGTTCCCTATCCTGTCGCGCCAGGTGAACGGCCGGCCGCTGGTCTATCTCGACAGCGCGGCGTCGGCGATGAAGGTGCAGCCCTGCATCGACGCCATGGTTCACTCCATGACGCACAGCTATTCCAATGTGCACCGCGGCCTCCACACCCTCGCCAACGAAACTACCGAGGCCTACGAGGCCGCGCGGGAGAGCGTGGCGCGGTTCGTCAATGCGCCGTCGTCCAACCAGATCGTCTTCACCCGCGGCGCGACCGAAGCGATCAATCTGGTAGCCTCATCGCTGGGCCTCACGCTCCAGGCCGGCGACGAGATCGTGATCTCGGAGTTGGAGCACCACGCCAACATCATCCCCTGGCACTTCCTGCGCGAGCGCAAGGGCGTTGTGCTGCGCTTCATGCCGGTCCGGGACGACGGCTCCATCGACCTGGACGCCGGTCTCTCGATGATCGGCCCTAAGACCAAGGTGGTGGCGCTGAACCATATGTCGAACGTCACCGGCGCGGTGCTCGACCCCGCCCCCGTGATCGCCGCCGCCAAGGCGGTCGGGGCGCTGACTCTGCTCGACGGGTGCCAGGCGGTGGTGCACATGCCCGGCGACGTGCAGGCGCTGGGGTGCGACTTCTACGTCTTCTCCGGCCACAAGCTGTTCGGGCCAACCGGGATCGGCGCGTTGTACGGGCGCGAAAAGGCCCTGGTGCAGCTTGCGCCCTACCAGGGCGGCGGCGAGATGATCGGATCTGTCGCGATGGACGCCATCACCTACGCCGACCCGCCCCACCGCTTCGAGGCCGGCACGCCCCCGATCCTGGAAGCGATCGGCTGGGGCGCGGCGCTCGACTGGTTCATGGCCCAGGATCGCGAGGCGATCGCGGTGCATGAACACGCCCTCTATGACCGCGCCATCGAGCGGCTGGCGGGCCATAACTGGCTCCGCATCCTGGGCGACAGCCCGGGCAAGGGCGCCATCCTCAGCTTCGAGGTGGAAGGCGCTCACGCCCACGACGTGGCCCAGTTGCTCGACCGCTACGGCGTGGCCGTGCGGGCGGGGACCCATTGCGCCGAGCCGTTGATGCGTCGCTTCGGCGTGACGTCAAGCGCGCGCGCCTCGTTCGCCCTATATAATACGCTGGAGGAGGTCGACACCTTCGCCGACGCCCTGATCAAAGCCCGCAGTTTCTTCGCCTGATCGTGGAAGACAGATTTCCGATGGACGACAGACCCTTCGATCCGCACGCCGACACCGCCGTCGCCGCTCCGATCGCCCGCGACCTGCTCGACGTGTCGGGCGCCGCGTCTTCCGCGCTGATGGAGGACGCAGCGGCGGGCGAGGCGGAGTCCGCCCTGCCGCAGGAGGAGCTGGACCGGCTGACCGAGGCGCTCGTCGCCCAGCTCAAGACCGTGTTCGACCCTGAAATCCCTGTCGACATCTACGAGCTCGGCCTGATCTACAAGGTCGACGTGTCGGACGAACGCGACGTGCGGGTGGAGATGACGCTGACCGCGCCGGGCTGTCCGGTGGCCGGCGACATGCCGGGCTGGGTGCAGGATGCGATAGAGAAGATCGAGGGCATCCAGTCCTGCAAGGTCGAGCTGACCTTCGACCCGCCGTGGGACCCCTCGCGCATGTCCGACGAGGCCAAGCTGCAACTGAACATGTTCTAGAGGGCCAGGAACAATGACCGAACTCGCCCCCGCCACCCGCGCTCGCCGGCCGCGCCCCAAGCTCGTCACCCTGACGGACCGCGCTGCGGAGCGCGTGCGCAACATCCTGGACAAGGGCGACAAGGCCTATGCGGGCCTGCGTGTCGGCGTGAAGAACGGCGGCTGCGCGGGCTCGGAGTACATCTTCGAGTATGCCGAGGCCGCCAATCCGCTGGACGAGGTGGTGGAGGACAAGGGCGTGCGCATCCTGGTCGATCCCAAGGCGGTGCTGTTCCTGATCGGCACCGAGATCGACTACGAGACCTCCCGCCTGTCGGCCAAGTTCACCTTCAACAACCCCAACCAGACCGACGCCTGCGGCTGCGGCGAGAGCGTGACCCTGCTGCCCGCGGTGCTGGAGGGCTGAACACGCGTCTCCCCCTCCCTTGACGGGGGAGGGCCCTCCCACGTGTCTTCGACACGCGGGTCCCTTCCTCTCCCGTCGAGGGAGAGGGATTAGGGCTTGCATCCCGGCCCCGCCCGCGCTTTCCCCGCACGGTCATGCTGGAAAAGACCTTCGACCCCACCTCCGCGGAACCCCGCCTCTACGCCCGCTGGGAAGCTTCGGGCGCCTTCCGTCCAGAGCCGGCGCTGGCGCGCGAGCCCCACGCCAAGCCGTTCTGCATGGTCATCCCGCCGCCCAACGTCACGGGCTCGCTGCACATCGGCCATGCGCTGAACAACACCCTGCAGGACATCCTCGCCCGCTATCACCGGATGAAGGGCGACGCGGTCTTGTGGCTGCCGGGCACCGACCACGCCGGCATCGCCACCCAGATGGTGGTGGAGCGCCAATTGGCGGCCGAGGGGAACCAGGGCCGCCGCGACATGGGCCGCGACGCCTTCATCGAGCGCATCTGGGCCTGGAAGGCGCAGTCCGGAGGGTCGATCACCCAGCAGCTGCGAAGGCTCGGCGCCTCGTGCGACTGGAGCCGCGAGCGCTTCACCCTGGACGACGGCCTATCGGCGGCGGTGCGCAAGGTGTTCGTGGAGCTGTATGAGAAGAAGCTGATCTACCGCGACAAGCGGCTGGTGAACTGGGACCCGCACTTCCAGACCGCGATCTCCGACCTCGAAGTCGAGACCCGCGAGGTGCAGGGCAAGATGTGGCACTTCGCCTATCCGTTGGAGGGCGAGCCCATCGACGGCGTGTCCGAGATCGTCATCGCCACCACCCGGCCGGAGACCATGCTCGGCGACGGCGCGGTGGCCGTGCATCCGGACGACGAACGCTACCGGCAGTTCGTCGGCCGCATGGTGAAGCTGCCCATCGCCGACCGGCTGATCCCCATCATCGCCGACGAGTACCCTGACCCTGAGAAGGGCTCGGGCGCGGTGAAGATCACCGGCGCCCACGACTTCAACGACTATCAGGTCGCGCGCAGACATGAGCTGCCGCTGGTCTCCATTATGGACGAGCGCGCCCGCATGACCGGCGCATGGGTACCGGAGCGCTACCAGGGCATGGATCGCTTCGCCGCTCGAAAGCTTGTGGTGGAGGAGATCGAGGCGCTGGGCCTCCTGCGCGAGATCGAGGACAAGCTGATCGCCCAGCCCCACGGCGACCGCTCCGGCGTGGTGATCGAGCCCTTCCTCACCGACCAGTGGTACGTGGACGCCAAGACCCTGGCGGCGCCTGCGATTGCGGCGGTGGAGGACGGCCGCACCGTCTTCGAGCCGAAGAATTGGGAGAAGACCTACTTCGAGTGGATGCGAAACATCGAGCCCTGGTGCATCTCGCGCCAGCTCTGGTGGGGCCACCGGATACCGGCTTGGTATGGGCCACGTAAGTGGGGTGACATTCCGCCTGAAACTCGAGAAATGATTGCCAGGGGGCGCCCCGACTCTCAGTTCTCCTCTTTGCTCACGTGGGTTAAACCGCTCAAAATATTCGTCGGGCCAACGGAGGCACAGGCGCTTCAACTAGCAAAAGAATACTACCAGAGACCAACGCGTGTTGCAAAAGCTGGCCGCCCGACGAGTGTAGCCCCTGCTGATGAGTCGATATCCGATGAATTCGATAGACATATGGATAGCGATGAGATGCTGGAAGTGTCGATCTGGCAAGATAACGACGTCCTCGACACTTGGTTCTCCTCCGCCCTGTGGCCCTTCTCCACCCTCGGCTGGCCGAAGCAGACCCCTGACCTGCAGCGCTTCTACCCCACCGACACCCTGGTCACCGGCGCCGACATCATCTTCTTCTGGGTCGCCCGGATGATGATGATGGGGCTGGAGTTCACCGGCGAGGTCCCGTTCGACCGGGTGGTGATCAACGGCCTGGTGCGCGACGAGCGCGGACAGAAGATGTCCAAGTCCAAGGGCAACGTGATCGACCCGCTCGACCTGATCGACGAGCTGGGCTGCGATGCGCTGCGCTTCACCATGGCCATGCTCTCGGGCGCGCGCGACATCAAGCTATCCAAGAGCCGGATCGAGGGCTACCGCAACTTCGGCACCAAGCTCTGGAACGCCGCGCGCTTCTGCCAGATGAACGAGTGCGTGGCCGACCCGGCCTTCGATCCCGGTGCGGCGACCGAGACGCTGAACCGCTGGATCGTATCCCAGACGGTGAAGGCCGCGCATCAGGTGACGGCCGCGCTGGAGGCCGCCGACTTCGCCGAGGCGGCGACGTTGCTCTACCGCTTCATCTGGAACGTGCTCTGCGACTGGTATGTGGAGCTGGCCAAGCCGATCCTGAACGGGGAGGAGGGCCGGGCCAAGGCCGAGACCCGCGCCGCCGCCGCCTGGGTGCTGGATCAAGCGCTTCTGCTGCTCCACCCCGTCTCGCCCTTCATCACCGAGGAGTTGTGGGCCCAGACCGCCGAGTTCGGCCCCGCCCGCAAGACCCTGCTGATCGAGGCGCCCTGGCCCGACCTGCCGGCCGCCTGGATCGACGAGGCGGCGACCGCGGAGATCGACTGGGTGATCGCCCTGGTCAGCGAGGTGCGCTCGGTGCGGGTGGAGATGAACGTGCCGCTCTCGGCCAAGCCGCCACTGACCCTGCTGGCGCCGGATGGCGACATGCGCGCCCGGGCTGCGCGGAACCGCGACCGCCTGTGCAGCCTGGCTAGGCTCGAAGCCGTGCGCGAGGCGGAGACGCCGCCGCCGGGCGCCGTTCTGCTGGTCGCGGGCGGGGTGAGTGCTGCGCTTTCGGTGGCGGAGTTCATCGATCTCGCGGCGGAAAAAGCGCGCCTGGCCAAGGCCGTGGGATCGGCCGAGCAGGACATGGCGCGCGTCGAGAAGAAGCTCGCCAACCCCGACTTCATCGCCCGCGCCAAGCCCGAGGTGGTCGAGGGCGAACGCGAGAAGCTGGCCGAGGCGCAGGCGGCGCTGGCGCGGCTGAAGGCCGGGCTGGCGCGGCTGAGGGGGTTGGACTGAGACGCTCGCGCCGTCTTTTCTCCCCCTGCGCAGCGGGGAGAGGGGACCAGGCGAAGCGCCGCGACACCTCCCCCGCTGCGCAGGGGAGGAGGGTATGAGGCGGCCTCGTCCAACGCGGTCGCCGACCCCAGCCGACGTTGCTTCAGAAACCGTCGAGTTCATCATCGCCGCCCTCGGCGCCCAGGGCGACGGCGTCGCCGATCTGGAGGGCCGGTCGGTGTTCACGCCCTTTACCCTGGCCGGCGAGCGGGTGCGCGCGAGCGTCGGCGGCGATCGGGGCGAGCTGGAGGCCGTGCGGCAGGCCTCGCCCGATCGCGTGACGCCGCCCTGCCCGCATTTCGGCGCCTGTGGCGGCTGCGCGCTGCAGCACTTTGAGCACACCGCCTATCTCGCCTGGAAGGTGGAGCAGGTGCGCCTGGCCCTCGGGCGCGAGCGGATCGAGACGGAGTTCGCCGCGCCCTACGCCGCCCCGCCGGGCTCGCGCCGCCGCCTTGCGCTGCACGCGCGCAAGCAGGGCCGCCACGTGGCGCTGGGCTACAAGGCGCGGCGCAGCTGGGACCTGGTGGAGATCGCGGTCTGCCCGATCGCGGAGCCGAGGCTGGTGGACGCGCTGACGGCGCTGGCGGTCTGCGCCGCGCCGCTGTTCGAGCATCCGAAATCCGCGCCGACCGTGCACGTCACCTCGACCCTCACAGGCCTCGATGTCGACGTCACCGGCGTCGAGGCCCGGAGCGGCGGGCTGTCGCTTGACGCCCGGGTGCGCGTGGCCGACGCGGCGGCGAAGGCGGGGCTTACGCGGCTGACGCTCTCGGGCGAGGCGCTGTTCCAGGACCGGCCGTCCATCGTGCAGTTCGGAGCCGCGCGCGTGGCGCTCCCTCCCGGCGGCTTCCTGCAGGCCGTGGAAGGCGCGGAGGCCGCAATGGCTGCCTTCGCCTGTGCGGCGGTCGAGGGCATGGACCGGGTGGCCGACCTCTACTGCGGCTCCGGCGCGTTCAGCTTCCGCCTGGCGGAGCGCGCTTCGGTGCTGGCCATCGACGGCGGGTCAGGCGCAGTCGGCGCGCTGAAGGCCGCCATCGCCGGGGCGCCGGGCCTGAAGCAGATCACCACCGAGGTGCGCGACCTGGTGCGCCGCCCCTTGCTGGCCGCGGAGATGAAGCGGCTGGACGCGGTAGTGTTCGACCCACCCCGCGCCGGCGCCCTGGAGCAGGCCGGCCAGATCGCCCAATCCAAGGTGTCGCGGGCCATCGGGGTGTCCTGCAATCCCGTGACGTTTGCGCGCGACGCCCGGATCCTCCTCGACGCGGGCTTTCGGCTTTCCCGCGTGCTGCCGGTGGACCAGTTCCTCTGGTCACCCCATATCGAACTGGTCGGCCTTTTCGAGCGGTGAAGATGAGCGAAGCGATCAGCAGCGGCCCAGCCACGTCGCCTCGCCAGCGGCCTTCCGCGTTCCGGCCTGACCTGCGCCGGCACAAGGCGCTAGCCACCGGCAAGGCGCTGTGGTGGACCACCAATCGCGCGGCGGGACGGGCTTTCGTGAAATCCGCCGATGAGGTCGAGACCGACGTCAAGATCACAAGCCCGCCCCCCGCCTCAGGGCGGCTGCGGCAGGCCTGGCTCGAGGCTTTCGACAAGGATGCGGCCGATATCGCCGCAGGCCTCTATCCCGTCACCGAACGCGCGCCGCGCGACTTGGCCGGGGCCATACGTCGGGCCGTCGACGTTCTTTCGGACGCCCGCGAAGTCGAGGCCCGTCGTCGGCGGGGCGGCGGGGTGGAGGCTCGCGCGGAGCAGGGGGCCGACGCCTATCCGGCCTACTATCGCCAGAACTTCCATTTCCAGTCCGGCGGCTGGTTCACCTCTGAAAGCGCGCGTCGCTACGAGGCGCAGGTCGAGACGCTGTTCTCCGGGGCCGCCGGCGCCATGCGGCGCCGCGCGCTGTCGCTGCTGGCCAAGGCGTGGCGGACACGCGATCAGCGCGAGCTGAAGATCGCCGACGTCGCCTGCGGGTCGGGCGCCTTCCTGATCGATCTGAAGGCCGCCTTCCCGAGAGCGGAGGTCTGCGGCGTCGACCTGTCCCAGGCCTATGCGCGGGAGGCGTCGGCGCGCTCGCACACCTGCGTCATCCAAGCCACCGCCGAGCGTCTGCCCTTCGCCGACGCCAGCCTCGATGGGGTGAGCTGCATCTACCTGTTCCACGAACTGCCGCCCCGGGTGCGGACGGCGGTGGCGGCGGAGTTTGCGAGGGTGTTGAAGCCGGGGGGCGTGCTTGCGTTCGCCGACTCGATCCAGAGCGAGGACGCGCCCGATCTGGATCGCCTGCTGCAAGCCTTCCCAGCCTTCTTCCACGAACCTTTCTACGCCAGCTACCAGCAGACCGATCTGACGGCGCTGTTCGGTGCGGCGGGGTTGGAGGCGGAGGGGCGGGACCAGGCTTTCCTGACGAAGGCGCTGTTGTTTCGCAAGCCTGAGGCGCTTCGCTCAGCGGCGGCTTAACGGTTCGGCGACCTCTGTGGCCTAGCTTCCGCCAGACGGTCTGGGGGCAGGATGGCGCAGGGCGGCACTCGAAAGCGATACACTCAGCCCGAGCTGAATGCTGTCATAGACGCGCACGAGCGGTTCCTGCGCGGCCGACCTCAGGGTCAGCGCGGAACCCTGCGTTTCACCGATCTGTCGGGGCTGGAGTTTGGCGCCCGAGACCTGACGGAGATCGACTTCACGGCGTCCGTACTGGTCGGCGCCCGGCTGATGCGGACCAACCTGACCCGAGCCTCGCTGTTCGGATGCGATCTGAGCACCGCCGATCTACGCGGCGCGATCCTCTGCAGGGCGGACCTGCGCGGGGTGGTGCTCAGGGGGGGCAATCTGTCCTTCGCCGATCTCACCGGGGCGGATTTCCGTCAGGGCCAGATCGCGGTGCCGCATCCTCGCCTTGGCCTGGAAAATCTGCGCAGAGAGAACCGGTCGTCCGACCTCGCCGACGTGAACTTTTCCGGCGCGACCCTGGACGGGACGCAGCTCTCCGGGACGAGCGCGTGCAACGCCGATTTCACCGACTGCTCGCTCCGAGGCGCCAGGTTGGCGAACGCCAACCTGAAGGAAGCCAATATGAGCGGCGCCAACCTGGAGAACGCCGAGATCGCCGGCGCCAACCTGGAAGGCGCCAACCTGACTGGGGCCGTGCTCACCGGGGTCGACACCACGGGCGCTAAACTGTCGCGGGCCGACCTGACCGGCGTCCTGCGCGACCTGCCTGGCGATCCGAAGGTCCAGCTGCTGCGCCTGCTCACCCGGGTCCAGGCTTCCGCCGCCTGGTGGAAGAGCGAAGGCAAGTCGGGGGCCTTGGCGAGCTTTGATGGTGAAGACCTCCGGCTGCTGAAGGGCGAGCTGAAGGGCGCACGCCTTGCTGGGCTATCGGCCAAGGGGGCGTGCTTATTCGGCATGGACCTGTCCGGCGCTTTCCTGCAGGGCGCCAACTTCGAAGGGGCCGACCTGCGTAACGTCAATCTTCGAGGGGCCGACCTGCGCGGCGCTCGGTTGAGCGGCGCCAACATGACCAAGGTCGATCTCCGAGACCTCGTCGCCGCCGCCCTGCCTCTGGGCCAGGGGAGAAGCGCGCCGACCTTCTTCAATCGGGCGCGGATGCGTTACGTGACGATGCAGGGGGCCGATCTGACCGGCGCGAGCTTCGAGGAGTGCGACCTCGGCTGTGCGGACTTCACCGGCGCAAAGATCGCGGGGGCCCGGTGGCGCCAAGCCCAGCTGACCACCGCCACGGGCATGGACTTCTGCCAGGGGCAAGCCGCCTGACTTTCCGACACGCAAACAAGGGCGGCGCTGAGGCGCCGCCCTTGCAGTCGTTTCAACGGGGTCGTGGATCAGGCCGCGTTGGCGTGGCCCTCGATCAGGTTGGCGTCGACTTTAGGCGCCGCGACCGGAGCGGTGCGGGCGCCGATCTCAATACGCCGCGGCTTCATGCTTTCCGGCAGCTCCCGGCGGAGCGAGATGGACAGCAGGCCGTCCGCCAAGTCGGCGGTCGTGACGACCACGAAGTCGGCGAGCTGGAACCTGCGCTCGAAGTTGCGCTCGGCTAGGCCGCGGTGAAGATAGCGCTTGGCGTCATCGATATTGGCGGGCTTTCGACCGGTGATGGTCAAGACGTTTTCCTTCACATCGACGTTCAGTTCGTCGGACTTGAAGCCCGCAACCGCCAGTTCGATGCGGTAGGTGTCATCGCCCGTGGTCTCGATATTGTAGGGCGGATACCCGGACGGGGCTTCCGCCTTGGTGGCCGCTTCGAGAAGCGACGCCAAGCGGTCGAAGCCGACGGCCGAGCGGTAGAGGGGCGAGAGGTCTACGGTTCGCATGCGTGCACATCCTTTTGGTTAAGCAAGGTGCGACGTCCGGCGGCGAAAGCTACCGAACGCAAGTTGCTGACAAGACGGACGTAAAGCTCCGTCCTGTCGTGAAGACCCGGTATCGGCGTCTTCGCGTCACAAGATAGGATCAAGACGACCTGCTGCAAGCGGCTTTGAACCGTTTTAGCTCGATCAGCGCAGGCGCTCGAACACGGAGAGGCGGTGCTGCACGGCGGGGCGGAGCCTTATCGCTGCGCTTCGAAGCGGTCCGGGCGATCCGTCCTGGATATAGCCTGCGAGGAGGTCGAGCCTTTGTCCCTGCGCGCGGACCTGCTGCTCGAGATAGAGCCGGTCGAACGCGGGGCCGTGAACCGCCTTCAATTGATCGATGCGCTGCTGCTGGCCCAGGTCGAGACCGGGCGAGCTCGGCGTGGGCAGGCCGGAGCGATGGATCGCAAGCTGCGTCCGCTGCGTGTCACGCCTTTGGGCCCTCATCATCTCGATGGCCGCGTGGCGGACCCGCCCGCTCGCCGACCGGGTGGAGGCGAGGCGATCCTGTTCAGCTTCGAACTGGTTGGACTGGGCGAGCTTCTCGATGAAGTCGGGCGTCGCCAGGGGCTGCATGTGCGGGCCGGGCGGCTGGGCGCTGGGCAGGGTCTCAGCCGCCTGGCCCGCAGAACCGAGGGCGGCCGCCAGCAACGCGACGATCATCAAGCGGGTCATGGAGCGTCTTACGTGGCGGGCGGCGATGAGTTGCGCCCAGCCGCCAAATCGAATGCGGCCGCAGCGTTCCGGACGGACATGCAACAGGGCTTGCACCGCATCGGGACCCGCGCCAGACAGACGCTCAAACCGCCCTAAACCCGGAGCCTCGTCGGCCATGGCCACGCTGGAAGAGATCACCACCAAGTTCCGTGAGGCGGTGGCCACCGATTCCGAGCTCGGCCGCTCGGTCAAGTTCGTGCTGAAAGGCGACGGCGTCGTGCGGGTCGATGGCGCCGACGTCAGCAACCTCGATGCACCGGCGGACCTAACCATGACACTGTCGCGCGCCGATCTCGAGGCGCTGGGCGAAGGCCGCTTGAATCCGATGACCGCCGTGCTCACCGGGCGACTGAAGGTCTCCGACATGGCCATGGCCATGCAGATGCAGTCCAAGCTGCAGGCGCTGTTCGACCGGGTTCGCTGAGGATGCTCGCCGCGCCGCTGCATAGCCGCCCGGGTGCGGTGTTGCACGGCAAGGCGAGCTGGGTGGAGGCGGCGGACGGCGGTCGTTTGCGCGCCGCCCTGTTTCCGGCGCGCGGACCCGTGCGGGGCTCGGTGGTGGTGAGTCCCGGCCGCGCCGAGCCGATCGAGAAGTATGCCGAAGTGATCGGCGAGCTGCAGGGCCGGGGCTTCACCACCCTGGTCCACGACTGGCGGGGGCAGGGGCTGTCGCAGCGGTTTCCCCGTATCGGGCTGGATCGCAGCGGCGCCCTGAAGGGCCACGCCCGGGGCTGGCGACTGTTCCTGTCGGACCTGTCGCGGGTGGTGGACGCCTTCGCGGAGCGGCTGCCCCGACCTTGGATCGCGCTCGGCCACAGCATGGGCGGCGGCCTGACCCTGCTGGCGATGACCGAGGGCGAAGACCGTTTCGATGGAGCGGTGCTCAGCGCGCCGATGCTCGGCCTGCGCCTGGGTGGGCGCCCCCGCGCGCTGGTGAGCGTGGCGAGCGAGGTGATGATGCTGATCGGGCGCGGCGGCGACGCCACGCCGCCTGCGGTACAAAAGCCTCAGGGCGAGCGGTCGGGCGGCGGGGCGATGACCCATGACCAGGGCCGCTGGGCGCGCTTCCAGGCGCTGCTCGCCGCAGCGCCCGAGCTGCGCCTGGGCCAGCAGACCTGGGGCTGGCTCCGCACCGCCTTCGCGCTGACCCAGCGGGTTGAGGCCCTGCGCACCCTGGAACAGGTGCAGGCGCCGGTAGCCATCGTGGCGGCGGAGCGGGACCGAGTGGTCACCAACGCGGCCCAGCGCGCCGCCGCCGCTCGCCTGCCCAACGGCCGCTATGTGGAAGTCCGCGGCGCCTTCCACGAAATCCTGATGGAGACCGACGCCCGGCGCGCGGTGTTCTGGCGCGCGTTCGACCGTCTGGCCGAAGGGATCGGCGGATAGCCTAGCGACTCAGATCGCCGCGTCCTGCAGCAGCCCTACCGCCGCCTCCAGGCAGGCCGGATCGCCGGCGACCAGCACTTGGCCGCCTCGCGCGCCCACCGGATGGCCGCGCCAATCGGTCATCAGGCCGCCGGCCCCTTGCACCAGCGGAATGGCCGCCTCCACGTCCCAGGCCTTGCACGCGGCGGGCTCGACCACGAGGTCCAGCACTCCGGTCGCCGCCATGGCGAAGAAGTAGGCGTCGCCGCCGAGCCGCGTCATGCGCACGGCGCCCCGCACGCCCTTGAACGCCGCTCGCTCGGGAGCGGTGAAGTAGGTCTGCGGATCGGTGGTCCCAAGGATCGCCCGGGCCAGCCCCTGGCAAGGCCGCACGGCCAGTTTCCGGGTCTCGCCGGCCCGGAGCAGGCGAGAGCCTTGCTTGGTGCCGACGAAGATTTCGTCGAGATAGGGCTGGCAGATCAGGCCCACCACCGGGGCGCTCCGCCAGCGCAGGGCGATCAGAGTGGTCCAGAGCGGAACGCCGGCGATGAAGCCCCGCGTGCCGTCGATGGGATCGAGCACCCAGACGAACTCCGCCTCGGGTCGATCCTCGCCATATTCCTCCCCGATCACCCCGTGCTCGGGATAGCGCGCCGCGATCAGCTTTCGGATGGCTGACTCGGCGCCCCGATCCGCGGCGGTGACGGGGTCGAACGGTCGGCCCTGCGCCGCACCCTTGTCCTCAAGGCCGTTCTCCTGTCGGAACAGCGGCAGGATGACCGATCCGGCCGCCCGAGCCAGCTCGACGGCGAAGTCCTCCAGGCTGCTCAAGCGCTCTGGGGAGAGCTGAACCTCCGCCACGAGGCTCAGTCCAGGTCCCGAAAGTAGGGCTCGACCGGCCCCTGCAGCTTCAAGGTCAGGGGTTCGCCCTTGCGATTGGTGGTGGTCCCGACCGCGACCTTCACCCATCCCTCGCTGACGCAGTATTCCTCGACATTGGTCTTCTCCACGCCCTTGAAGCGGATGCCGACGCCCCGCTCCAGCGCCTGGGCGTCGTGGTGGGGGCTCCCCGGATGGACGGCGAGACGATCAGGCGGCGTGTCGGTCATGGTCCAGGCTCGTAAAGCGTAACGGCTCGGCCGAGGTCGCGGCCGTGGGGGCGCGTGTTAGCAGCCGCGGACGCACAGCGCGAGCCAGGCCGAGAGGCTCGTGGCGTCAACGGCGCGTCATCCGGCTTGACCGCACGGGCTCTGCGCCCTATCCACACCGCCTCGCCGCCGGCGCCAAGCGGGCATGCGGGTGTAGCTCAGTTGGTTAGAGCGCCGGCCTGTCACGCCGGAGGTCGCGGGTTCGAGTCCCGTCACTCGCGCCAGTTCGCGGACGCCTAAGTCTGCGCTCATTTTCATGCAAGTCGTTCTCATCTTTAGGTTTGTGCGCTGCACCGTTTGAAGGCAGGGTGGCCTTGGTCTACAAGCTGGAGACTCCCATCTGAGGCCCAGATGAACTCCTTCCTGCTGCAGTATCTACCCATTCTCGTGTTCCTAGGCGTCGCCGCCGTGATCGGGTCGGCGTTCCTGATCGCTGCGTTCACGCTCGCCCCGCGCGATCCGGACCCTGAGAAGATTTCGGCCTACGAGTGCGGATTCAACGCGTTCGAGGATGCGCGGATGAAGTTCGACGTGCGGTTCTATCTCGTCTCCATCCTGTTCATCATCTTCGATCTTGAAGTGGCGTTCCTGTTTCCTTGGGCGGTCAGCCTGATGAAGCTGCCGCATGGCGCCCAGGTCTTCGCCTTCTGGTCGATGTTCACCTTCCTGTTCATCCTGACGGTCGGCTTCGTCTACGAGTGGAAAAAGGGCGCGTTGGAATGGGAGTAGCTCCGGTTCACCCTACCGAAGATGCCATGAGCCGATCACCCCCGGGGCCGCTCGTGTCCGCCGGGGCCGCCTCGCGCTCCAGCGTCCAGGGCTATGATCCGCAGATGCACGACGCCGGATTCGACGCCCTGTCCGGCCAGCTCGCCGACCAGGGCTTCGTCACCGCGGCGCTCGACGACGTGATCACCTGGGCGCGTACGGGCTCGCTGATGTGGATGACGTTCGGCCTGGCCTGCTGCGCCATCGAGATGATGCAGGCGTCCATGCCCCGTTACGACATGGAGCGGTTCGGCATGGCGCCTCGCGCCAGCCCGCGCCAGAGCGACATGATGATCGTGGCGGGAACCTTGACCAACAAGATGGCCCCGGCGCTGCGTAAGGTCTACGACCAGATGCCCAACCCACGCTACGTGGTGTCCATGGGCTCCTGCGCCAACGGCGGCGGCTACTATCACTACAGCTACAGCGTGGTGCGCGGTTGCGACCGGATCGTGCCGGTGGATGTCTATGTGCCGGGCTGCCCGCCGACGGCGGAAGCCCTGATCTATGGCCTGTTGCAGCTGCAGAAGAAGATCAGGCGTACGGGGACGATAGATCGATGAGAGGCGACCGATGACCCTCGTTGTCGCCAACGACGAACTGAAGGCCATGGGCGAGGCGATCCTCGCCGACTGCATGGGCTCAGCCGTCGGTTTCCGTGTCGAGTACGGCGAGCTGTCGATCATCGCCCAGCCGAACCGGATCGTGGAGCTGCTGACGATCCTGCGCGACAACGCCGCCTACAAGTTTATCCAGCTGACCATGATCAGCGGGGCGGACTATCCTGACCGGGCGCGCCGGTTCGACGTGGTCTACCAGCTGCTCTCCTTCGCCAAGAACCGGCGGCTGCGGATCAAGCTGCAGACCGACGAGGACACGCCGGTGCCGTCGGTTGTCTCGGTACACCCGGCGGCGGACTGGTACGAGCGCGAGGCGTTCGACATGTACGGCATCTTCTTTGAGGGCCATCCGGATTTGCGCCGCATCCTCACTGACTACGGCTTCCATGGTCATCCGCTGCGGAAGGACTTTCCCATGACGGGATACGTCGAGGTGCGCTGGGACGAGGCGCTGAAGCGGGTGGTGTACGAACCCGTCAAGCTGCCCCAGGAGTTCCGCGCTTTCGACTTCCTCTCGCCGTGGGAAGGTGCCCGCGCCGCCCTGCCGGGCCAGGGCTACGAATATGTGCTGCCGGGTGACGAGAAGGCCTTCGACAAGGCGGAGCAGGCGATGAGCCCGCGCGCCGCCGCCTCGCTCACCGAGCCCCAGACCAGCATGAGCGCCGCCACGCTCACCTCCATCGACCAGAAGTCCGGGACCGATCCTGCGCCGTCCCACGCGCCGCCCCCTCCGCCGACGAAGAAGAGCTGACCCATGGCCGACGACGCCACGACCGCTCAGAACCCGTCCATGCAGACGGAGATCATGCCGTCCGAGGCTGTGAACCAGCGCGGCATGACCATCACGCCCGCCGATGACTTCGGCGTGCCCGAGACCAAGGTCCGCAAGTTCAACATCAATTTCGGCCCCCAGCACCCCGCCGCCCACGGCGTGCTGCGCCTGGTGCTGGAGCTGGACGGGGAGGTGGTGGAGCGGGTGGACCCGCACATCGGCCTCCTGCACCGCGGCACAGAGAAGCTGATGGAGGCGCGCACCTACCTCCAGTCGATCCCCTATTTTGACCGGCTGGACTACGTCGCGCCGATGAACCAAGAGCACGCCTTCGTGCTCGCCATCGAGCAGATGATGGGCATCGTGCCGACCGAGCGTGGCCAGATCATCCGCGTGATGTTCTGCGAGATCGGCCGCATCCTCAGCCATATCCTGAACGTCACGACCCAGGCCATGGACGTCGGCGCCCTCACCCCGCCGCTTTGGGGCTTCGAGGAGCGCGAGAAGCTGATGGTCTTCTACGAGCGCGCCTGCGGGGCGCGGCTGCACGCCAACTACTTCCGCCCCGGCGGCGTGCACCAGGACCTGACGCCCGCCCTGATCGAGGATATCGGCGCCTGGTGCGACAGCTTCATGCCGGTGATGAAGGACATCGACGGCCTGGTCACCGGCAACCGCATCTTCAAGCAGCGCAACGTCGACATCGGCGTGGTGAGCAAGGAGGAGGCCTACGCCCGGGGCTTCTCAGGCGTGATGGTGCGCGGATCCGGCGTCGCCTGGGACCTGCGCAAGGCCCAGCCCTACGACGGCTACGAGACCTACGACTTCGACATCCCGGTCGGAAACAACGGCGACTGCTACGACCGCTACCTCGTCCGCATGGAAGAGATGCGCCAGTCGGTGCGGATCATGAAGCAGTGCGTCGAGCGGCTGCGCGTCACGCCCGGGCCGGTGATGACCGAGGACGGCAAGGTCGCGCCGCCGCGCCGCGCCGACATGAAGCGCTCCATGGAAAGCCTGATCCACCACTTCAAGCTCTATACCGAAGGCTTCCACGTCCCGGCGGGCGAGGTCTACACCTGCGTGGAGGCGCCCAAGGGCGAGTTCGGCGTCTACCTGGTCGCCGACGGCACCAACAAGCCCTACCGCTGCCACATCCGTGCGCCGGGCTTCGCCCACCTGCAGGCCATGGACTGGATGAACCGCGGCCACCTGCTGGCTGACGTCGCGGCGATCCTGGGCTCCATCGACATCGTGTTCGGGGAGGTGGACCGGTGAACGTGCTGTTCACCATACTCGAAATTGCGATCGCGGCCGCTGTGCTGACAGCGCCGATCCTGCTCAATATGCTGCTGGTGGTGAGTCTGCGCTACAGACGATATCCTCAGCGCAGGTCCAAATTGCTTCGTAGCGCGTTGATCATTTCTTGCGGAGGTTGGTTTCCGGTCTTCTTTAGTTTCATCTTTTTACTGGCTCCCGCAATAGCTGGCGGTCCTAGCCCGATCATTGATATTATGGGACTAAGCGGATGGGCCATACTTCTTATCGGAAGTCCCGTAGTCTATCTTTGGGGTGATCGGTTGCCATGGCTCGGTGGCAGGGTGACCCCTATTGTTACAGAACTTTATATTTGGCAGCGCAACTTTGGCTTTGGGGTATTTTCCAAGCCTGTAAACACAGAGGGTTAGTTTGTCCGTCCGCCGTCTTGCCAAGGAACAGCCTGCAAGCTTCGCCTTCACCCCGCAGAGCCTGGAGAAGGTGAACTTCTGGCTGTCCAAGTACCCGCCGGCCAAGAAGCAGTCCGCCTCCATTCCCCTGCTCTGGCTGGTGCAGAAGCAGGAGGGATGGGTGTGCGAGCCCGCCATCCGCCTGATCGCCAGGATGCTCGAGGTCCCGGTGATCCGCATTCTAGAGGTGGCGACCTTCTATACCATGTTCATGCTGGAGCCGGTGGGCCGCGCCGCCCTGATCCAGGTCTGCGGCACCACGCCGTGCGCGCTCCGCGGCGCCAACGACCTCATCGCCATCTGCAAGGAGGAGTTCGGGCAGAAGGGCCACATGACCGCCGACGGCCTGTTCACCTGGGAAGAGGTCGAGTGCCTGGGCGCCTGCTGCAACGCGCCCATGGCGGCGATCAACGACTACTACTACGAGGACCTGACCCCGGAGAGCTTCCGCCAGATCATCGCCGACTTTCGCGCCGGCCGGTCGCCCAAGCCCGGCAGCTACACCGGCCGCCGCAGCTCCGAACCCGCTGGAGGCGCGCAGACGCTGAGCGATCCAGCGCTCTACGACGGGTCCAAGGCCAGGAAGATCGAGAAGCTCCCCAACGCGCCAGAGCCGGAGCCCGTGGCATGAGCTGGAAGCAGCCCTATTCAGGCCGGATCATCCTGTCGCTGGTGTTCGCCACGGCCTTCCTGATCAACGGCGGCCTTGGCCTGGGCGTCGGCCTGACCGCCACGCCCGCCCACGTGAACGGCATGTCGGCCGTGGTCTTCGTCTTCGGCCTCGCTTCACTGGCGACGGCCATCGTTCAATTCGTCCACATGCTGAGGCCAGGCCTCGGGAAGTCCCTCTGATGCCTGGCATCCTCGAAGACAAGGATCGCATCTTCACCAACCTGTACGGCTTCCAGGACCCGTACCTGGAGGCGGCGAAACAGCGGGGCGCGTGGAACGCCACGGGCGACATCCTCTCGTGCGGCCGCGACTGGATCATCACCAACATGAAGAACTCCGGCCTCCGCGGCCGGGGCGGCGCCGGGTTCAACACCGGGCTGAAGTGGTCCTTCATGCCCAAGACGGTGACCGAGGGCCGCCCGCACTACCTCGTCGTCAACGCCGACGAGTCCGAGCCCGGCACCTGCAAGGACCGGGAGATCATGCGCCATGATCCCCACCTGTTCATCGAAGGCTGCCTGATCGCCTCCTTCGCCATGCAGGCCCACGCCTGCTACGTCTACATCCGCGGCGAGTACGTCTTCGAGCGCGAGGTGATGGAGCGCGCGGTGGCGGAGGCCTACGCCGCCCGCCTGATCGGCGAGGACAACGACTTCGGCTACCCCTTCCACCTTTACATCCACCACGGCGGCGGCGCCTACATCTGCGGTGAGGAGACCGCGCTCCTGGAGAGCCTGGAGGGCAAGAAGGGCCAGCCCCGGCTGAAGCCGCCGTTCCCCGCCGGCGCCGGCCTCTACGGCTGCCCCACCACGGTGAACAACGTGGAGAGCATCGCGGTGGTGGGCACGATCCTGCGCCGCGGCGCCGACTGGTTCGCGAGCTTCGGCCGGCCGAACAACACCGGCACCAAGCTGATGTGCGTCTCCGGCCACGTGAACCAGCCCTGCAACGTGGAAGAGGCCATGTCCATTCCGCTGAAGCAGCTCTTGGAGGACCACTGTGGCGGCGTGCGCGGCGGCTGGTCGAACCTGAAGGCGGTGATCCCCGGCGGCTCCTCGGTGCCGATGATCCCGCTGGAGCAGTGCGAGACCGCGCTGATGGACTTCGACAGCCTGCGCGACCTGAAGAGCGGCCTCGGCACCGCCGCGGTGATCGTGATGGACAAGTCCACCGACCTGATCCGCGCCATCAGCCGCATCAGCTACTTCTACAAGCACGAGAGCTGCGGCCAGTGCACCCCTTGCCGCGAGGGCACCGGCTGGATGTGGCGGGTGATGGAGCGCATGGCCAACGGCCAAGCCGAGATGCGCGAGATCGACATGCTGTTGGAGGTCACCACCCAGGTGGAGGGCCACACCATCTGCGCGCTCGGCGACGCCGCCGCCTGGCCGATCCAGGGCCTGTTCCGCCACTTTCGTCCCGAGGTGGAGGCGCGGATATCCAGCTACCGCACCGGTAAGCCGCACGTGCAGGGCGCAGCGCTCTTGGCGGCGGAGTAGGGGAGGGTGCGATGGCTGAAGAACCTGACAGCATGATCCTGCCGATGCTTCGCGAGATTCGGCAGAGCCAAGCCGAAATAGCTGCTCGTTTGGAGCGGCTGGAGCGCGACGTTGGTGTTCACTTCAGCCGGCTAGAGCGAGACGTCAAAGACCTGCGCACAACCTTCATGTACGTGGCTGGAGCCGCAACAGTCGCCGATCATCGTGTCCGCGAGGTCGACGAGCGCGTCGACGATCTCGACGAGAAGATGAAGGCTCTCGAAGCCGCCCTGGCGGAGAAGTCCTGATGCCCATCGCCAAGGTCAACGGCCAAGAGGTCGAGTTCGAGCCCGGCATGACCGTGCTCCAGGTGGCGGAACTGGCGGGGGAGGAGATCCCGCGCTTCTGCTATCACGAGCGGCTGTCCATCGCCGGCAACTGCCGCATGTGCCTGGTGGAGGTGAAGCCCGGCCCGCCCAAGCCCCAGGCCAGCTGCGCGCTCCCCGCCGCCGACAAGCAGGAGATCTTCACCAACACGCCCATGGTGAAGAAGGCCCGCGAGGGGGTGATGGAGTTCCTGCTCATCAACCACCCGCTGGACTGCCCGATCTGCGACCAGGGCGGCGAGTGCGACCTGCAGGACGAGGCCATGGGCTATGGCCGCGACGACAGCCGCTACGTCGAAAACAAGCGCGCGGTGGAGGAGAAATTCCTTGGGCCGCTGATCAAGACGCAGATGACCCGCTGCATCCAGTGCACCCGCTGCGTGCGCTTCTCCACCGAGATCGCGGGTGTCTCTGAGATGGGCATGATCTCCCGCGGCGAGGACGCCGAGATCACCAGCTATCTGCAGGAGGCGCTGACCAGCGAGCTGTCCGGCAACCTGGCCGACGTCTGCCCCGTAGGCGCCCTGACCCACAAGCCCTGGGCCTTCAACTACAGGCCCTGGGAGCTGAAGAAGACCGAGAGCATCGATGTGATGGACGCCCTGGGCAGCGCCATCCGCGTGGACTCTAAGGGCTCCGAGGTCATGCGCATCCTGCCGCGCGTGAACGAGGACATCAACGAGGAGTGGATCAGCGACAAGACCCGCTATGTCGCCGACGGCCTGCTGCGCCAGCGCCTCGACCGGCCCTTCGTGCGGGTGGGCGGCAAGCTGAAGCCCGCCACCTGGGCCGAGGCGTTCGCCGCCGTCGCCGGCAAGCTGCGCGCCACCTCGCCCGACCGGATCGGCGTGATCGCCGGCGATCTCCAGGACGCGGAGTCCATGAAGGCGGCGATGGACCTGTTCTCTTCGCTCGGCGTGAAGAGCCTGGACTGCCGCCAGGACGGCGCCAAGATCGGCCACGGTCCGCGCGAGAGCTGGCTGTTCAACACCACCATCGCCGGGATCGAGATGCTCGACCGTCTGCTGTTGATCGGCACCAATCCGCGCCGCGAGGCTCCGCTGCTGAACGCGCGCATCCGCAAGGCCTGGCTGAAAGGCAAGCTGAACGTCGGCCTGATCGGCGAGGCGGCCGACCTGCGCTACGGCTATGATTACCTTGGCGCCGGCCCCGCCTCGCTGCAGAAGCTGGCGGACGGGGAGGGCGAGTTCTCCAAGGACGGCAAGTCGGTCGGGATCGTGGTGGGTCAGGGGGCGCTCGCCCGCAGCGACGGCGCGGCCGTGCTGAACCTCGCCGCCAAGTGCGCCTCGACCTTCGGGGGCACGTTCAACGTGTTGCACACCGCCGCCAGCCGCGTGGCCGGGCTCGACATGGGCTTTCTGCCCCGCGCTGGCGGCCGAGACAGGGCCGGCATGTTGAAGGGCGAGATGGACGTGGTGGTGCTGCTCGGCGCCGACGAAATCGACATGGCCGCGCTCGGCCGGGCGTTCGTGGTCTATATCGGCAGCCATGGCGATGCGGGCGCCAATCGCGCCGATGTCATCCTGCCGGGCTCGGCCTATGTCGAAAAGCCCGGCATTTATGTGAACACCGAGGGCCGGGTGCAGGTCGCGCCCCGCGCCACCTTCCCCAAGGGCGAGGCCAAGGAAGACTGGGCGATCCTGCGCGCCTTGTCCGATCACCTGGGCGCCAAGTTGCCTTATGACAGCCTGGAGCAGCTCCGCGCCAGGCTGATCGCCGACCACCCCACCTTCGGCCGGGTGGACTATGCGCGAGGGACCTCCGGCCCCGGGCCGGACTTCGCCAGCTTCGGCGAGGCGGGCGAGCTGTCCGACGCGCCTTTCGCCAGCCCGGTGCACGACTTCTACCTCACCAACCCCATAGCCCGCGCCAGCGTCACCATGGCCGAGTGCTCCGCTTCGCTGCGCGAGTCGCACGCGCGGCTGGAGGCGGCGGAATGAGGCGCGCGCGGCTGGCCCCCTCCACCGTGCTTCGCATGGTCCCCATCCCCCAGGGGGGGAGGATTGGAAGCTTGGCGCCGCATCGATCCTCCCCCTCTGGGGGAGGGGGACCCCACGCAGTGGGGTGGAGGGGGCCCGTCCGCGCCTCCACGCCTTTCCAGATCAGAGCCGCCGCATGAACTTCTGGTCCACCCCCGTCGGCTGGAGCCTCATGACCCTCGGCGGCGTGCTGGCGGTGACCGTCGGCGTGCTCGTCAGCCTAGCCTTCCTGCTTCTGTCCGACCGCAAGATCTGGGCCGGCGTGCAGATGCGCAAGGGGCCCAACGTGGTCGGGCCGTTCGGGATGATGCAGTCCTTCGCCGACTTCTTGAAGTTCGTGCTGAAGGAGCCGATCATCCCGGCCGGCGCCGACAAGATCGTCTTCATCATCGCGCCCTTGATCACCTACATCCTGGCCTTCGGCAGCTGGGCGGTGATCCCGTTCGCGCCGGGCTGGGTGGTGTCCAACATCAATGTCGGCATCCTGTACCTGCTCGGCGTGTCCTCGCTCGGCGTCTACGGCGTGATCATGGGCGGCTGGGCGTCCAACTCCAAGTATCCGTTCCTGGGCGCGCTCCGCTCGGCGGCGCAGATGGTGAGCTACGAGGTCTCCATCGGGTTGATCATCCTTACGGTGATCCTGCTGGCGGGGTCGATGAACCTATCCACCATCGTGGAGCACCAGGCCGGAGGCTTCTGGAACTGGAACATGCTGGGCGGCGGCGGGTGGAGGAACTGGCCGCTGGTCGTGGTCATGTTCCCGATGATGGTGATCTTCTTCATCTCCGCCCTGGCCGAAACCAACCGTCCGCCCTTCGACCTTTCGGAGGCGGAGTCCGAGCTCGTGGCCGGCTTCCAGGTGGAATACTCCTCCACGCCCTACCTGCTGTTCATGATCGGCGAGTACGCCAACATCGTTCTGATGTGCGCCATGCTCAGCGTGCTGTTCATGGGCGGCTGGACCTCGCCCATCCCCTTGCCCTTCCTGCACCTTCCGTTCTGGCTGTCCGAGGTGGTCAGCTTCTTCTGGATGGCGGTGAAGATGGGCTTCTGGTTCTTCATGTTCGCCATGGTGAAGGCCATCGTCCCCCGCTACCGCTACGACCAGCTCATGCGCTTAGGGTGGAAGGTCTTCCTGCCCACCTCGCTGGTTTGCGTAGTGGCGGTGAGCGCTTGGCGGGTGTTCGTGGTGGGTGCATAGCAAGGCCGCCGTCTCGAGGGCATGAGGCAGGTATGAATATATGGATGAGGGCGCTGGGATTGGGGGTTGCAGGATACTTTATCCTCAACGCTATCGGGGGCGCTCAAACCGGGAAGCTGCGTTTTGTCTATATGCGTGCGGATAGAGAGCAAAATCCCTCTATGTTTTGGCTGGGCGCCGCCGTTAGTTTGGTTGTTGGCTTTGCGGCTCTGATTTCTGCTTTGTTCGGTAGTTGATGCGGCATGTTCATGATACGAATAAATTGGATTGGCCACAATGTTTGAACGCCTGCAACAAGCCGCTAAGGGCGCAGCGCTGATGGACTTCGTGGGGGCCTTCGGGCTGGCCATGAAGTACATGGTGCGGCCCAAGGCCACCATCTACTACCCCTTCGAGAAGGGGCCGCTCAGCCCGCGCTTCCGGGGGGAACATGCCCTGCGCCGCTATCCCAACGGGGAGGAGCGCTGCATCGCCTGCAAGCTGTGCGAGGCCATCTGCCCGGCCTGGGCCATCACCATCGAGGCGGAGCCCCGGGCCGACGGCTCCAGGCGCACCACCCGCTACGACATCGACATGGTGAAGTGCATCTATTGCGGCCTGTGCCAGGAGGCCTGCCCGGTGGACGCCATCGTGGAGGGCCCCAACTACGAGTTCACCGTGGAGACCCGCGAGGAGCTGCTCTACGACAAGGCCAAGCTGCTCGACAACGGCGACCGCTGGGAACGCGAGATCGCCAAGAACCTGGAGCTGGACGCGGCGTACCGGTGATCCACCCCTCTCCCCTTGCGGGAGAGGGAGGGGCCCGCGTGTCGACAGACACGTGGGAGGGTGAGGGGCCGCACCGCGTTTCAAGCTGCGAGCGTCGTTACGTCCGGCCGCAGCGCGACCCCTTACCCTTTCCATGCTGGCGCATGAGCCCCTTCCCTCTCCCGCAAGGGGAGAGGGGGAGATAGGGGAGTAGCGCTTCTATTATCCGTGCTTTAGGAAGGCGCGACTCTGACTGACTGGCTCGCGCCGGCCGATCTTGTGTGTGAAGGGGAGCGCGTTGGATCTGCAGGCCATAGCCTTTTACGTGCTGTCTGCGATCACCATCGGCTCAGCCCTGATGGTCGTCACCGCCCGTAATCCGGTGCATTCCGTCCTCTTCCTGATCACCACCTTCTTCACCTGCGCCGGCCTGTTCGTCATGCTCGGCGCGGAGTTCCTGGCCATGCTGCTGGTGGTCGTCTACGTCGGCGCGGTGGCGGTGCTGTTTCTGTTCGTCGTCATGATGCTGGACGTGGACTTCGGCTCGCTCCGCTCCGGCTTCGCGCGCTACCTGCCCATCGGCGGCGTGGTGGCGGCGGTGCTACTGGGCGAGATGATTCTGGTGGCGAGCGCGGTCGGAGACCGGGGCGCGGCGGTGACCACTCATTATGCGGTCAGCCCTTACTCCAACACCGAACAGATCGGACGGGTTCTGTACACCGACTACATCTACTTCTTCGAGGCGGCGGGCATGGTGCTGCTGGTGGCCATGATCGGAGCCATCGTGCTGACGCTGCGCCACAAGCCGGGCGTAAAGCGGCAGGACATCTCCGCCCAGGTCGCCCGCACCGCCGCCACGGGCATGAGGATCGTCACCGACGTGAAGATCGGCGCCGGAGTCGGCGAAGGGATCGACGCATGAGCGTGGGCCTCAATCCCTACCTGACCGTCGCCGCGATCCTGTTCACCATCGGGGTGTTCGGCATCTTCGTGAACCGCCGCAACATCATCATCATCATGATGGCCATCGAGCTGATCCTGCTGGCCGTGAACATCAACCTGGTGGCCTTCTCCAGCTTCTTGCACGAGGTGACCGGCCAGATCTTCGCCATGTTCGTGTTGACGGTTGCGGCCGCCGAGGCGGCGGTGGGTCTGGCGATCCTGGTCACCTTCTTCCGCAACCGCGGCGACATCGCGGTGGACCAAGCCAACATGATGAAGGGCTGAGCTATGGTGCGGTCAGCCCGGGGCGCCTCGCTCTCATTCGGCCTCATCCCGAGCCTGTCGAAGGACGAGGCCGCGGCGCGCCCGGCGGACGCCTCGTCCTTCGACAAGCTCAGGATGAGGCGAAGGCTGGCGGTGCAGCTCAACCGGTTTGAAGCGGAAGTGGCCTAACCGACCATGGAAGCACTGCTCGTCATCCTTGTCTTCGCGCCCTTGCTTGCGGCTGCTGTCGCGGGCCTATCCGGGCGGCGCATCGGCGACGTCCCCTCCATGGCCGTGACCACCGGCCTGCTGGCCCTGTCCTGCGCCCTAGCCTGGTACACCTTCGTCCAGGTGGCGTGGGGCAGCTGGACCCAGCACTATGTGTTCCAGCTGCTGCCCTTCATCGACGTGGGCCAGTTCCAGTCGGCCTGGTCGATCCGGCTCGACACATTGTCGGCGGTGATGCTGATCGTGGTGACCACGGTCAGCTTCCTCGTGCACCTCTATTCCTGGGGGTACATGGCCGACGACGACAGCAAGCCACGCTTCTTCGCCTATCTGTCGCTGTTCACCTTCGCCATGCTGATGCTGGTGACCTCGGCCGACTTCATGCAGCTGTTCTTCGGCTGGGAGGGCGTGGGGCTGGCGAGCTATCTGCTGATCGGCTTCTGGTTCAAAAAGTCCACCGCCAACGCCGCCTCCATCAAGGCCTTCGTCGTCAACCGGGTGGGGGACTTCGGCTTCGCGCTCGGCATCATGACGGTGTTCTGGATGTTCCACACCATCCGCTTCGCCGAGCTGTTCCCGCTGATCGCAGCTAAGCAAAACTTAAGCTGGGTGTTCGCGGGTGTGAGCTGGAGCGGGCTGGATATCGCGGGCTTCCTGCTGTTCATCGGCGCGGCCGGCAAGTCGGCGCAGTTCTTCCTGCACGTCTGGCTGCCGGACGCCATGGAGGGCCCGACGCCGGTCAGCGCCCTGATCCACGCTGCGACCATGGTGACCGCCGGCGTCTACATGCTTTGCCTGCTCTCGCCGCTCTACGAGTACGCGCCGGTCGCGCGCGCCATCGTCACCGTGATTGGAGCTATCACCTGCCTGTTCGCCGCCACTGTCGGGCTGGCCCAGAACGACATCAAGCGGGTGATCGCCTATTCGACCTGCTCTCAGCTCGGCTACATGTTCTTCGCCGCAGGGCTCGGTGTTTATCAGGCGGCGATGTTCCACCTGTTTACCCACGCCTTCTTCAAGGCGTTGCTGTTCCTAGGCGCGGGCTCGGTCATCCATGGGATGCACCACGAGCAGGACATGCGCCGCATGGGCCACCTAACGAAGTATCTGCCGGTGACTTTCGGCGTGATGATCGTGGGCACCATCGCCATCACGGGCCTGGGCATCCCTGGCCTCGACCTCGGGTTCGCCGGCTTCTACTCCAAGGACGCCATCATCAACGCGGCCTTCGTGGCAGGGGGCGACCACCGGGCCTACGGCTATTTCGCCTACATCATCGGCACGCTGGTGGCGGGGCTGACCTCCTTCTACTCCTGGCGGCTGGCCTTCATGACCTTCAACGGGAAGGCCAAGTGGGAGACCATCGCCTCTCACGGCGACAGTCCGCAGGGCGCCCATGTCGCCCATCCCGACACCAGTCACGCCTCGGCCGCCCAACTCGAGACTCATTCGGAGCCCGACACAAATCCGCGGACCGATGACGGCCATGCCGGCCACAAGGCGTTCAAGCCGCACGAGAGTCCCTGGGTCATGCTCGTGCCCCTGCTCGCCCTGTCAGTGGGCGCGATCTTCTCGGGCGGGGTGTTTGACCGCATGTTCATCGGCGAAGGTCGTGACGCGTTCTGGCGCGGGGCGATCTTCACCAGCCCCCACAACACCACCTTGGCCCACATCGAGCAGCTACCGCTCTGGGCCGCTCAGGCGCCGTTAGTGCTGTCGCTGATCGGACTGGCGGTGGCGGCCTATTACTACCTGCTGCATCCGGCCTATGCGAAGGCGATCGCGGACAATAACGGCATCTTGTACCGCTTCGTCTACAACAAGTGGTACTTCGACGAGATCTACAACGCGACCTTCGTCAGGGGAACCAGGGCGCTCGGCGACTTCCTCTGGAAGACTGTCGACCAGAAAATCATCGACGGCGGCGGCCCCAACGGCGTGGCTTGGCTGTCCGCCCGGGCGGGGCGTGGCCTGGCCCTGTTGCAGAGCGGCTATCTCTACCACTATGCATTCGTGATGCTGCTGGGGGTGGCGGGTCTGCTGACTTACGCGCTGCTGGCCTGGAAGCACTGAGGGAGGCCGACTGATGACCGGTATCCTCTCTCTCACTACTTTTGCGCCCCTGATTGGCGCGTTGCTGATCCTGGCGTTCAAGCAGTTCGCGCCCAGGTCGGATGTCGCGCGCAACGCCCGCTGGATCGCGCTGCTCACTACGCTGGTGACGCTTGCCCTGGCGATCCTGATGGTGGCGGGCTTCGATACTTCCCAGTCCGGCATGCAGTTCAGCGAGAACCTGCCATGGTTCGGCGAAGTCAGTTACCGGATGGGGGTGGACGGGATCAGCCTCCTGCTTGTCCTGCTCACCGCATTCCTCATGCCGATCTCTATCGTCGCCAGCTGGACGCCGATCAAGGATCGGGTGGCGGAGTACATGATCGCCTTCCTGGTGCTGGAGACGCTGATGATCGGGGCCTTCCTGGCCATGGACCTGATCGTCTTCTACATCTTCTTCGAAGGCACCCTGGTGCCGATGTTCCTGATCATCGGCATTTGGGGTGGCAAGAACCGGGTCTACGCCGCCTACAAGTTCTTCCTCTACACCCTGGCCGGCTCTGTGCTGATGCTGGCCGCCATCCTGACCATGGCCGGGGTCGCCGGCACCACCTCCATCCCCGAGCTGATGGCCTACCATTTCGCGCCCGGCGTGCAGATCTGGCTGTGGCTGGCCTTCTTTGCCTCGTTTGCGGTGAAGATGCCCATGTGGCCGGTGCATACTTGGCTGCCCGACGCCCACGTGGAGGCGCCCACCGCCGGATCGGTGATCCTGGCCGGCGTGCTGCTGAAGCTGGGCGGCTACGGGTTCCTACGCTTCAGTCTGCCAATGTTCCCCTATGCGTCGAGCTACTTCACGCCGCTGGTGTTCGCCCTCTCTGTGATCGCCATCATTTACACTTCCCTGGTCGCCTTCCGGCAGACGGACATGAAGAAGCTGATCGCCTATTCGTCGGTGGCGCACATGGGCTTCGTCACCATGGGTATCTTTTCCGGCAACATCCAGGGCATCCAGGGCGCGCTGTTCCAGATGCTGAGCCACGGGGTGATCTCGGGCGCGCTGTTCTTGTGCGTCGGCGTGGTCTACGACCGTATGCACACCCGCGAGATCGCCTTCTACGGAGGGCTGGCGAACCGGATGCCGTGGTATGCGGCGGTGTTCATGCTGTTCACCATGGGCAATGTGGGGCTGCCCGGCACGAGCGGGTTCGTCGGCGAGTTCCTGACCATGACCGGCGCGTACGGCGTCTCCACCACCACCGCCCTTTTCGCCGCCACCGGCGTGATCCTGTCGGCGGTCTATGCCCTGACGCTTTACCGCCGCGTGGTGTTCGGGGAGTTGGTCAACCCCAAGCTCGCCGCCATCACCGACCTGGACTGGCGTGAGGTCGCAATCTTTACGCCCCTGATCGTAGGCGCGCTCATTCTTGGCGTCTATCCGCACCTGGTGACCGATGTGACCGCTTCGTCCGTCGACCGGCTGATCGACCTTTGGCACGCGGGGGCGGCCGGGTGAGAACGTCAATCATGAGCCCGACCCAATGACCCTTTCCGGCGCGCTGTCGATCGCGCTCCCCGAACTGATCCTGTCGGTCGGCGTGCTGGTGCTGCTGGTCGTGGGCGCCTTTGTCGGCGACAAGGGTACGCGCTTGGTGGCCCTGGGCGCCGGCCTGGTCCTGGTCGCCGCCGCCATAGCCGCCGCCGCCGGTCCCCTGGGCGCGGCCTTCAACAACGGCTTCGTAGAGGATCAGGCGGCGGTCTACGCCAAGGTGGTTATCTATCTGATCAGCGCCGTCGGCCTGATCATCGCCGAGCCCTGGCTGAAGCGGATCAACGGCAGCCGGTTCGAGTACCCCATCCTGGTCCTCCTGGCCGCGCTCGGCATGGGCATGATGGTGTCGGCCGGCAACCTGATCTCGCTCTACATCGGTGTGGAGCTGCAGTCGCTGGCCCTCTACGTCCTGGCCGCCTTCCGCCGGGACGACCCGCGCGCCTCTGAAGCGGGGCTGAAGTACTTCATCCTCGGCGCCCTCTCGTCGGGCATCCTGCTGTATGGCGCGAGCCTGATCTACGGCTTCGCCGGCTCCACCCGCTTCACCGACATCGCCGCCGCCGTGCAGAGCGGGGCGGGCACGGGCCTGATCTTCGGTCTGGTGTTCCTGATTTGCGGCATCGCCTTCAAGGTGTCCGCCGCGCCCTTCCATATGTGGACGCCTGACGTCTATGAGGGTGCGCCGACCGCCGTGGTCGCTTTTCTGACCGCGGCGCCAAAGCTCGCCGGCATGGTGCTGTTCGCCCGCGTGCTCGCCAACGGCTTCCCGGGTGCTGTGGAGCAGTGGCGCCAGGTGATCGTCGCCATCGCGCTGATCTCCATGCTCTGGGGCGCCTTCGCGGGGCTGGCGCAGAAGAATCTCAAGCGGCTCTGGGCCTACTCCTCCATCGCCAACGTCGGCTACGCCCTGGTGGGCCTGGCGTCGGGCACGCAGGAGGGCGTCCAGGCCACCCTGGTGTTCATGACGCTCTACATCATCGACGTAACCGGCTTCTTCGCCTGCCTGGTGGCGCTTTCCCGCGATGGCCGCCCGATGGAGACCTTTGAGGACATGGCCGGCCTGTTCAAGGAGCGGCCGGGGATCGCTGCGGCCATGACCATCTTCTCGCTCTCGGCGCTGGGGATGCCGCCGTTTAGCGGCTTCTGGGGCAAGGTCTATGTGTTCAAGGCGGCGGCGGCGGCCAACCTGCAGTGGCTGGCGGCGCTCGGCCTGCTCTCCAGCGTCGTGGCCGCCTTCTATTACCTGCGCCTGATCAAGACCATGTGGTTCGACCCGGCGCGGGGCGCCACCGACGCTTCGCCGGTGGACGCCCGGGCCGTGGCCTTCGTGGCGGCGGCCTTCTCCTTCCCCGTGGTGATGCCGGCCCTCGCCTTGATCGACCCCCTATCCAAGGCCGCCGCGTCCGCCTTCGGGCTTAATTGATCCGATGACGGCCACGTCGCTCGCGGCGGAGGTTCTCCGCCTCGAGACGGTGGACTCCACCAACGCCGAGGCTCGCCGTCGCGCCGAAGCGGGGGAGGTGGGACCGCTCTGGATCACCGCGCGCCGCCAGACCGCCGGCCGGGGTCGACGCGGCCGCGCCTGGGAGACCGGGGCCGGCAACCTCGCCGCCACCCTGCTGACCACGACCGGCAGGCCGCCGGCGCAGGCCGCCGAGATCGCCTTCGTGGCGGCGTTGGCCGTGGCGGACCTGGCGTTGGCGCAGGTCCCGGACACCTTGTTGCGGCTGAAATGGCCGAACGACGTGCTGGTGGACGGACGCAAGGTCTCGGGCATCCTGATCGAGTCGGGCCTTCGGCCTGACGGGCGGCTCTGGCTGGCGATCGGCGTCGGGGTAAACCTGAAGAGTGCGCCGGTGGCCGCGGACCGGCCCGCCACCACCCTCGCCGACCATCTGCGCGCCGACGTGGCCGACCCGCTGTCTCCGGACGCGGCGCTGCAGGTGTTGGCCCGCGCCTTCGATATCCGCTTGGTCACCTGGGAGACCTACGGCTTCGAGCCCGTACGCGCCGCCTGGACGGCCCGCACCGACCTCGGCCGACAGTGCGTGGTGCGGCTGGACCTGGAGACGCTGGAGGGCGTGGCGGAGGCGCTGGAGGACGACGGGGCGTTGAGGCTGAGGCTGGAAGACGGCGGCGTACGACGGATCACCGCCGGCGACGTCTTCTTTCCGGAAGCCGCCGCATGAACCGAGCGTATCTCCCTCCCCCTCGACGGGGGAGGGTCGGGGTGGGGGTAAACCGCCGCCTTCGACTTCTAAGCCTGAGCACGGCCAATGCTTCAACCGCCTGCCCGGGGTTCACCCCAACCCTCTCCCGTCGAGGGAGAGGGGGCGCAGCCGAACCGGTGGAGGCCCGATGCTGCTAGCCGTCGAGCAGGGCAACACCAACACCACCTTCGCCCTGCATGACGGCGCGCGGTGGATCGCCCAGTGGCGCACGGCCACCGACCCCGCCCGCACCGCCGACGAGTATGCGGTGTGGCTGCACCAGCTGCTCTCAATGCAGGAAATGAAGCTCGCCGACATCGACGACGCCATCGTCTCCAGCGTCGTGCCGCAGTCGGTGTTCAACCTGCGCAACCTCGCCCGGCGCTATCTGAAGGTCGAGCCGCTGGTGGTGGGCGAGAACGTCGATCTCGGCATCGACATACGCATCGAGAAGCCGTCGGAGGCCGGCGCCGACCGGCTGGTCAACGCCATCGGCGGCTTCCTGAAGTACGGCGGCCCGCTGATCCTGATCGACAGCGGCACGGCCACCACCTTCGACGTGGTGGGCGCCGACGGCGGGTTCGAGGGCGGGCTGATCGCGCCCGGCATTAATCTCTCCATGCAGGCGCTGCACAGCGCCGCCGCCCGCCTGCCGCGGGTCGCCATCACCCGGCCCGCGCACGTGATTGGCCGAGGCACTGTCGAAGCCATGCAATCGGGTGTATTCTGGGGCTACGTCGCTCTGATCGAGGGCCTGATCGACCGCATCCGCGCCGAATACGGCGCACCCATGCAGGCGATCGCCACAGGCGGCGTAGCCTCACTTTTCGAAGGCGCGACCACGAAGATCGACGCCTTCGATCCCGAATTGACCCTACGGGGCCTGCTGGAAATCGTACGCCGCAACGGCAATCTAAGGACTAGATGAACACACAGATCAACGAAGACCTCGTCTTCCTGCCGCTCGGCGGCTCCAACGAAATCGGGATGAACCTGAACCTGTATGGGTTCGGTCCCCCCAAGGCCCGCAAATGGATCGTCGTCGATCTGGGCATCACCTTCGGCGACCAGACCACGCCGGGGGTTGAGATCATCACTCCGGACCCGGCCTATCTGGAGACGATCCGCAAGGACATCCTGGCCATCGTGCTGACCCACGCGCACGAGGATCACATCGGGGGCCTCGGCTGGCTGTGGCCGCGCATCAAGGCGCCGGTCTACGCCACCCCCTTCACCGCCTTCCTGGTGCGCGAGAAGCTGCGTGAGAAGGGCCTGCTCGATCAGGTCTCGATCACCGAGGTCCCGCTGTCGGGCAAGATACAGATCGGCCCCTTCGGTATCGACTTCATCACCCTGACCCACTCGATCCCCGAACCCAACGGCATGGCCATCACCACGCCGTTGGGCACTATCCTGCACACCGGCGACTGGAAGCTCGACCCCGATCCGGTTCTGGGCCGGCCTACCGACGCCGCCAAGCTGCAGCGGATCGGCGACGCCGGGGTGCTCGCCATGGTCTGCGACAGCACCAACGTTTTCCAGGAGGGCGTGGCGGGGTCCGAGGCCGATGTGCGCGTGGCGCTGACCGCCTTGATCCGCTCGCTGAAGGGCAAGGTGGCCGTGGGCTGCTTCGCCTCCAACGTCGCGCGCATGGACAGCGTGATCCGGGCGGCGGAAGCGAGCGGCCGGCGGGTCTGCCTGCTCGGCCGCTCCATGCACCGGATGACGGCGGCGGCGCGCTCGGTGGGCATGCTGGAGAACGTCCAGCCTTTCGTGCCCGACACCGAGGCCAAGCATTTCCCCAACGACCACATCCTGTTCCTGTGCACCGGCAGCCAGGGGGAGGAGCGCGCGGCCCTGTCGCGCATCGCCAGCGGCACCCACCCGCACCTGAAGCTCGGGGCCGGCGACAGCGTGGTCTTCTCCTCGCGCGTCATCCCCGGCAACGACATCCCGATCCGCAACCTGCAGAACGGCCTGTCGGACCGGGGCGTGCGCATCTACACCGACAAGGACCACCCAGGCATCCACGTCTCCGGCCATCCCTGCCGGGACGAACTGTCCCAGATGTACCGCTGGGCGCGGCCCCAGATCGCGGTGCCGACCCATGGCGAGCGCCGCCACCTGATCGAGCACCTGGCCTTCGCCCGGGAGCACGACGTGCCTCAGGCCATCGCGCCCCGGAACGGCGAGGTTATACGGCTTGCCCCGGGTCAGGCCACGATCATCGAGGAGGTGCCCTCGGGCCGGCTGTTCCTGGACGGCAACGTGCTGACGCCGGAGAACAGCGAGCCGCTCCGCGAACGCCGCCACGCCGCCGCCAACGGCGTGCTGATGGTGGCGGTGACCCTGGACAAGAAGAACAAGCTCGCCGCCGACGCCGAGGTGCGCGCCATCGGCCTGCCGGCCGAGGCGGACTATTCGCTCAAGGACGTCCTGGAAGACCTGGCCGAGGACGCAGAGGACGCGGTGGAGGATCTGAGCGTCGACGATCGCGGCGACGACACGGCGGTGCGCAAGGCGGTGGGACGTGCGTTGAAGCGGACTTCCCAGCGGATATGGTCGCGCCGTCCGGTAGTTGAGACGCTGGTTACGCGGCTGTAGGACCAAGATCGATCCGCGCCTTCCCTCCCCCTCAGGGGGCAGGGAGACTCGTGCGCAACGGAGAGCGACAATGATCGGCAAGCTGAACCATGTGGGCGTGGCGACGCCCTCCATCGAAGCCTCCGCCAAGCTTTACCGCGACCTGTTCGGCGCCAAGGACATAACGCCGAAAGTGGCCTTGCCCGAGCAGGGCGTGTGGGTCAGCTTCGTCACTCTGCCCAACAGTGAGATCGAGCTGATCGAACCCTATAACGAGGCGTCTCCCATTCGCGCCTTCCTGGTCAAGAACCCCCAGGGCGGCCAGCACCACGTCTGCTTCGAGGTGGACGACATCATCGCCGCCCGGGACGAGATGCGCGCCAAGGGCGCCGCCATCCTGGGGACGGGAGAGCCGCGGATCGGGGCGCACGGCGTGCCGATCATCTTCCTGCACCCGAAGGACACGGGCGGCGTGCTGGTGGAGCTGATGCAGACGCCCGGCGCAGGTCACTGAAAGCTTCGACCCTCGTGCGGCCTTGATCTGCGCCGAGACGAGGCGCAGGTGAGGCCGACATGGGACCCGTCTGGACGATCTCGATCTATTTCGTGACTTGGTGGACGGTTCTGTTCGCCGTCCTGCCGATAGGCTCCCGCAGCCATTCGGAAGCCGGCACCCATGTGGCCGACGGTGGCGATCCCGGCGCCCCGGTCGATCCGAAGCTGAAAAAGAAGGCGATCACCACCACCTGGGTCGCGGCCATCATCACGGCTTTGATCTGGGTCGTGATCCAGTATGGCCTGATCCCCATTCCCCAACTGCCGCAGTAGCTTGCTCTCCCGGGGGAGAGGCCGCCGCCGCGCTCAGCGGCATCATCCCGGCTTGACGCCCGAAAACGAGGCGCCCGGACGAATCTTCCGAGTTGCATCTCCCGGTTCGCGACAGATTCCGCGCACGCAGACATCCTCACCTTCGACAACCCTGAGGGTTGTCGTTCGAGTGGCCCGATCGACTTCAGAGCCGCGCGATCATCCGCGCGGCTCTTTTTTCGCCACAGCTCTGCAGCAGAGCTTTCTCCTTTGATGCTGGGGGGTGCGACCGCTAGAAGTCGGTTCCCTCGACTCAACGCTCCCGCCCAAGGTTCTCGATGCGCCTATCGCGCTACTTCCTGCCCGTGCTGAGGGAGACCCCCTCCGAAGCCCAGATCGTCAGCCACCGCCTGATGCTGCGCGCCGGCATGATCCGGCAGGAGGCGGCGGGCATCTACGCCTGGCTGCCGCTGGGCCTGCGGGTGCTGCGCAAGATCGAGCAGATCGTACGCGAGGAGATGGACCGCGCCGGCGCCATCGAGCTGCTCATGCCCACCCTGCAGCTCGCCGACCTGTGGCGTGAGAGCGGGCGCTACGACGACTACGGCCAGGAGATGCTGCGAATTACCGACCGGCACGAGCGCGAACTCCTCTACGGCCCCACCAACGAGGAGATGATCACCGAGATCTTCCGCGCCTCGGTGAAGTCGTACAAGGACCTGCCGAAGAACCTCTACCACGTGCAGTGGAAGTTCCGCGACGAGCAGCGGCCCCGCTTCGGGGTGATGCGCGGGCGCGAGTTCCTGATGAAGGACGCCTATTCCTTCGACATGGACGAGGCGGCGGGCCGCGCCAGCTACAACCGGATGTTCGTGGCTTATCTTCGCACCTTCGGGCGCATGGGGTTGAAGGCCATTCCGATGCGCGCCGAGACCGGGCCGATCGGCGGCGACCTCTCCCACGAGTTCATCGTGCTGGCCGACACCGGCGAGAGCGCGGTCTTCTGCGACAAGGCGGTGCTCGACCTTCCGATCCCGCCTGCGGACGTTGACTACGGCGGCGACCTGACCCCGATCATCGACCAGTGGACCGCGCCCTACGCCGCCACCGAGGACGTCCACGACGCCGCGCGCTTTGAGGCCGAGACACCGGAGGATCGCCGCATCTCCACCCGGGGGATCGAGGTCGGGCAGGTGTTCTTCTTCGGCGACAAGTATTCCAAGCCCATGCGCGCCATGATCGCCTCGCCGGACGGCGGCGAAGTGCCCGCTCAGATGGGCAGCTACGGCGTGGGCGTCTCGCGCCTGCTGGGCGCCATCATCGAGGCGAGCCACGACGAGCAGGGGATCATCTGGCCGGATGCGGTCGCGCCCTTCGGCGTCGCCGTCGTCAACCTGCGGCCCAGCGACCCGGAGGTGAAGGCCGCCTGCGAGCAGGCCTACGCAGTCCTGACCGCCGCGGGCAAAGAGCCCCTGCTCGACGACAGCGACGAGCGCCCCGGCGCCAAGTTCGCCACCATGGACCTGATCGGCCTGCCCTGGCAGCTGGTGATCGGCCCCAAGGGGCTGAAGGACGGCGTGGTGGAGTTGAAGCGCCGCACGTCGGGGGAGAAGCAGAGCCTGCCGCTGTCGGATGCGCTGAAGGCGTTGGGGGTATGAGCGTCGCTCTTCTCCTTCGCCCTTTGACGGGGGAAGGTCGGGATGCGGGTGAACAGCCGCCGCGTTCGTTGAAGGCGTCGCCCCGACAGAAACCCAGCACGTCCCAGGTGAGCGGCGGCGGTTCACGCTTACCCCGACCCTCTCCCGTCGCGGGAGAGGGAGGCGCCTATGACTGACGCCCCCCCCTTCGGCCTGTGGGAGCGGACGCTCGCCTATCGTTATCTGCGCGCCAAGCGACGTGACGGGGGGGTGGCGCTCGTCTCCATCATCTCCTTCGTCGGAATCCTCCTGGCGGTCGCGACGCTGATCATCGTGATGAGCGTGATGAACGGCTTTCGGACCGAGCTGGTCGGTCGGATGCTGGGCTTCAACGGCGACGCCTTCGTCACCGGCCCGGCGATCAATGGCCCGGGGCGCGCGGCCCTGCTCGCCCGCCTGCGCGCCGTCCCGGGCGTCACCCAGGCCCTGCCGGTGATCGAGGCCCAGGCCCTGGTGCAGGGGCCCGAGCAGGTGTCCGGCGCTATCGTGCGCGGGATCACCGCCCAGGACCTGAAGGACACCAAGATCGTCTCCGACAACATCAAGGAGGGTTCGCTGGCCGGCTTCGGGGAGGGCGATGACGGCGGCGACCTGGTGCTGGCCGGCTCTCGGCTGGCGGAGCTGCTGGGCGTGAAGCCCGGCGACAGCCTGACCCTGACCTCGCCTAACGGGCCCAGCACCGCCTTCGGCTCCGCGCCGAACAGCAAGGCCTATACGGTCGACGGCCTGTTCACCGTGGGCATGAGCGAATACGACCAGAGCTTCCTCTACATGCCCCTGGCTCAGGCGCAGCTGTTCTTCGGCCGCGGCGACAGCGTGGACAAGATCGAGGTCAACATCGACAACCCCGACCGCATCGACCGCCTGCGCCCGGCGATCGAGAAGGCCGTGGGCCCCAACGGGATCGTCACCGACTGGCGCGACCAGAACAAGAGCTACTTCAACGCGCTGGAGGTCGAGCGGGCGGTGATGAGGCTGATCCTGATGCTGATCGTGGCCATTGCGGTCATGAACATCATCTCGGGCCTGGTCATGCTGGTGAAGAACAAGGGGCGCGACATCGCCATCCTGCGCACCATGGGGGCCAGCCAGGGTTCGATCCTGCGGGTCTTCTTCCTGTGTGGTGCGCTGATCGGGGCTTCGGCGACGGCGGTGGGCCTGATCGTGGGATCGCTGTTCTGCATCTTCATCGACCCCATCCAGTCGGCGCTGGAGGCGATCACGCACCGCTCGCTGTTCAGCGCCGACACCTACTTCCTGTCCAGGATTCCCGCGCGCATCGATTGGGGCGAGGTGGCGCTGGTGATTTTCTGGTCGCTGCTGATGAGCTTCATCGCCACCCTGCCGCCGGCCTGGCGCGCCTCGCGTCTCGATCCGGTGGAGGCGCTGCGGTATGAGTGAAGCTGTTCTTCTCCTCCCCTGCGCAGCGGGGGAGGAGGCGCGGCGTGGAACGCGCCGTGACGGAGAGGGCTCCCAGATCGCGACGCCGGACTGGAGCCGCCTCCACCACCCGGCGGCTGGTCCCCCTCCCCCGCTTCGCAGGGGAGGGGAGGGTTGACCCCCCCGGTCCTGTCGCTTCGGGGCGTCACGCGCACCTACACCACCGGCGCCGGGCGCGACTTGACGGTGCTGAAGGGCGTGGACCTGGACGTGTATCCCGGCGAGATCGTGGGCCTGATCGGGCCTTCGGGCTCCGGCAAGTCGAGCCTGCTGCACGCCGCGGGGCTGCTGGAGCATCCCACCGCCGGCCAGGTTGCGGTGACGGGGGTGGATTGCACCACGCTCGGCGATCGCGCGCGGTCGCGGCTACGGTTGAGCGCCGTGGGCTTCGTCTATCAGTTCCACCACCTGCTGGCCGAGTTCAGCGCGTTGGACAACATCGCCCTGCCGCAGATGATCGCGGGCGCCCGCCGCTCCGCCGCCCGGGAGCGCGCGCGCGAACTGCTGACCCAGCTCGGCCTCGGTGACAGGCTGGAGCACCAGCCGGCCCAGCTTTCCGGCGGCGAACAGCAGCGGGTGGCTATCGCTCGGGCGCTCGCCAACCAGCCGCGCCTGTTGCTCGCAGACGAGCCCACAGGCAATCTGGACCCCACCACGTCGGGCGCGGTGTTCCAGAGCCTGTTCGACCTGGCGCGGCTGCGGGGCGTCGCCTGCCTGATCGCCACCCACAACCTGCCCCTGGCCGATTTCATGGACCGGGTTTTCGCGCTCGAGGACGGCCGGCTGGTGGAGCAGCGCAGATGACCGGCTTCATGTTCGCCACGGGCGTTGAGAACAGCGCGCCGGTCGTCGCCGGCGGCAAGCGGCTCGACGAGTACGAGCTCTGCGGCCACTACGCCCGCTGGCGGGACGACTTCGACTGCGTGCAGGAGATCGGCCTGCGCCACCTCCGCTACGGCCCGCAGCTCTTCTCCAGCTTCTTAGGCGAGGGCCGCTACGACTGGAGCTTCGCCGACGAGACCTTCGGCGAGCTGCACCGGCGGGGGATCACGCCCATCGCCGATCTCTGCCACTTCGGCGTGCCGGACTGGATCGGCGACTTCCAGAACCCGGATTTCCCGCGCCTGTTCGAGGGCTATGCGCGGGCGTTCGCGCAGCGCTATCCCTGGGTGCAGCTCTTCACCCCGGTGAACGAGATGTACATCTGCGCCAAGTTCTCGGCTCTGACCGGCTGGTGGAACGAGCGGCTGACCGGCGACCGCCCCTTCGTCACCGCGCTGAAGCACATGGTGCGCGCCAACGTGCTGGCCATGCGCGCGATCCTGGAGGTGCGCCCCGACGCCATCTTCGTGCAGAGCGAGTCGTCAGAGCACTACCACGCGGTGCTGCCCGCGGCCCTGGAGCGCCAGGACTTCCACAACCGCCACCGCTTCCTGTCGCTAGACCTGAACTACGGCCACCAGGTGGATGCGGGCATGTACCAGTACCTGCTCGACAACGGCATGACCCGCGAAGAGTACGACTTCTTCCAGGCCAACACGACCAAGTCCCGCTGCATCGTCGGCAACGACTACTACCCCGTCTCCGAACAGTGGGTGCTGCCGGACGGGAGCCTGGAGAGCGCGCCGGACGTGCTGGGCTACAGCGAGATCACCCGCCAATATTTCGACCGCTACCAGATCCCCGTGATGCACACCGAGACCAACTTCGCCGAGGCCGGCGACGGCTGCGCGGTGAAGTGGCTGCGCAAGGAGTTCGCCAACGTGCTGCGCGTACGCGAGGCGGGCGTGCCCATCGTCGGCTTCACCTGGTACGCGATCACCGACCAGGTCGACTGGGACAACATGCTGCGCGAAGTCCGCGGCGTGGTGAACCCGCTGGGCCTGTTCGACCTGGACCGCAAGATCAGGCCAGTGGGGCGGGCGTACAAGGAGCTGGTGGCGGGGTGGCGCGAGTTGACGCCGGTCCGGACAGGGGTGCTGAGGCTGGCAATGGAATGAAGCGGTACCAGCAGGCTCGGCGATGGTTAAAAGGTCTTGTGGTCACAGGAAGCGGCAAGTTGGGCCGTACGCTGTCGCTCTTTGCCCCCGCCAAACGGGCGGGGGCTCTCGCATTATGGGAAGCAGCTCACGCGGGTATATTTCAGTGAGCTAATCCGAATTGCGAGCGAGCATCTTAACAACCACGTTCGAGAGGCTGTTCATGCTGTCCTTGAGTGACTCGATCTCTCTGAGAATGTGCTCGTAATCCCTGTTGGGGGTGCCTGGTTCGGCGGCAGTCGCGATGTGACCATCGTGGGTCGCAACTGCACGTTCAAGTGCCTGGTTGATGAATGCGTTGATCTTCATTCCGCTACGCTTGGCCGCGTCGCGAGTGACCTCAACAGTTTCGGGGCTGAGATTCTTGATCGTCCATTGCCGGCCGACTTCCTGGCTCCGGGCTTTGGACGGCACTCGCTCTATTTCGGACTGGGAGTGTTCGGGCATGGCAACCTCGGGGCTCACGGGTTTCGGCATCGCGGCAACCGCTCGGTATCCGCTGGGGTTCCGGCGCGGGGTGCTACCACGAAGCAGGAAGCATGCGCTCCCCTTTCAGTCAGGTAAATATGCGAAGCGCACTTGGATTGGTACCCCTTGAAGGATACCAATAGCTCACCATCTCTACCCGACTAACCAGCTGCAAGCGTCCGTAGCGAAAAAGGGGCCAAGCATGGAAGGCACCGGAGACAACACGCCGCGGCTTCAATCGGAGCTCGTGCGGGCCGTCGAGGAAGTCCGGCGCACCCTTGGAGCGCTGGCAGAGCGCGAGCGGCTACCGTGGCCGTTGATGCGACTGATCAGCATTATAGACCATACGTCCATCGGCCTGGAACTGGGGGAGGGCAAGGCCTCTTTCATTTATGATCCTGAGGTTGGAACGCTGCGCTTTAGGAGCTCAGGCCTCGCTATGGTGCTCTTGGATAGCGTCCCGCTCTCGCATGAGATCACAAGCCTTGACCAAGATGAGGCGGCTCGCGTGCCGCAGATTGCTTTAAATCTCTTCGTTGTCCACGAGCTCATTCATGTCGCACAGGAGTTTCCGCATCACGACAGCGTGGCAGTTATCAAAGATGGTCTGCCGAAGATTGGCCTCCCGATCCTTGACGTTGCCGCTGATATCGCCGCCGCGTGGGTCTGCGCGAACGTGGAGGCATGTAAATCCGGGGATGTGAGTGATGAGAGTGTGCTGCGCGCATTCGCCAACATTCTGGTGATCGCATATGCTGTCGGTGCCTTTGTCTTTAACATCCGCGAACGAGCGCCCAAGGTGCAGCGGGCATTGGGGTTGATTCTGGCTGCAGCTCTTGTCCAAGCCGATCTGCAGGGACTGCTGATTCGCGAGCGCATTAATGCGTCCTGGAAGCCCATGACTCCGTTGTTAGTTCTTGATGCGGAAGCTTCTCGCTCTTTTAATGCCCTGGTCCTCGGAGAACTTTCGGGCATGCTCATCAACAACTATACGCGAGTGGAGAATGGCGATGTTCAAGCTTTGTGGGACGCTGCGGGTAAACCTCCCGTGGAGCTTGCCCTCGAAAGGATGTTCGCCGTCCTGATCGCACGAGGCGTAATCAAAGTCACGTGATTAAGTCTATATCGTATCGAAAATACCTAATCCAAGAGGAAGCGAAGATGACCACATCAAAGAAGGATGCCAAGCTGGCGTCCAAAATCCTTCGTAGCCCTAAATCCACACCGGCCCAGAAGTCGGTAGCGGGTTCTGACCTGTCCCAGCGCAAAGGCGGCAAGAAGTAGGCGTCGCACTCGCGTGAGCCGGCGTCCCTATCCGGCTTCGGATCAAGCGCAGCGCGAAGTTTGTAATAATTTTTAGAGCGATAACATTCCTTATTGCGATTTCACCATCGGCGCGACTAGCCTTACTGCTCTACCCGCCAGGAAGCGGCCTCGGCCAATGACTGCCTTTATCGTAGGCCGTACCGCCGCCCGTCCGCTTACGCGTAGCACTCGTTATGAGAACAAGGCAGCTACTTGTCGTGTTGCGAAATGCGCGATCGTGGCTAGGGATCCGGGCAGGTCTGGCGGGTGGGCCGGGCCGGCGGTTTGCAACACCCTGAAGTGAGAGCCACCCCGGCTCAGGTATGGCCTGCACACACTCTCCGCGTTGCGGCCGCTCAGGCCTTGATGGGTGCCGCGACGCGGATGTGCAGCTCCTTGAGTTGCTGGTCGCTGACGGGGGAGGGCGCCTGCATCATTAGGTCCTGGGCCTGCTGGTTCAGGGGGAAGGCGATGACTTCGCGGATGCTGGAGGCGCCGGCCAGCAGCATGACGATGCGGTCGACGCCCGGCGCGATGCCGCCGTGGGGGGGGGCGCCGTAGCGGAAGGCGTTCAGCATGCCGCCGAAGCGGGCCTCGACCTCGTCCGCGCCGTAGCCCGCGACCTCGAAGGCCTTGAGCATGATCTCCGGCTTGTGGTTCCGGATCGCGCCGGACGACAGCTCCACTCCGTTGCAGACGATGTCGTACTGGTAGGCCAGGATGTCGAGCGGGTCCTGTGTCTCCAGCGCCGACATCTCGCCCTGGGGCATGGAGAAGGGGTTGTGGGAGAAGTCGATCTTCTTGTCGTCCTCGTTCCACTCGTACATGGGGAAGTCGACGATCCAGCAGAACTTGAATTGGTCCTCGTCCACCAGGCCGAGGTCGGTCCCGACCTTGGTGCGCGCCAGGCCTGCGAACCTGTAGAAGGCGTCAGGCTCGCCCGCCGCGAAGAAGACCGCGTCGCCGGCCTTGAGGCCGAGCTGAGCCCGCAGCGCCTCGGTGCGCTCGGGGCCGAGGTTCTTGGCGACAGGGCCGGCGCCGGCGTCCTCGCCTTCCCGCCAGAAGATGTAGGCCAGGCCCGGCTGGTCCTCGCCCTTGGCCCAGTCGTTCATGCGGTCGCAGAAGGCTCTGCTCCCGCCGCCCGGCGCGGGAATGGCCCAGATCTGCGCCTTGGGGTTCTCCAGGATGCGGGCGAAGACGCCGAAGCCGCCGCCGCGGAAGTGCTCGGACACCTCGGCCATCTCGATGGGGTTGCGCAGGTCCGGCTTGTCGGAGCCGTATCTGCGCACCGCCTCGCGGAAGGGGATGTGCGGGAAGGGGCCGACGGTGGCGCGCTTGCCGGCGCCGAACTCCTCGAACACGCCGCGCATCACGGGCTCTATGGCGGCGAAGACGTCGTCCTGGGTGACGAAGCTCATCTCCATGTCGAGCTGGTAGAACTCGCCCGGCGACCGGTCGGCCCGCGCCGCCTCGTCCCGGAAGCAGGGCGCGATCTGGAAGTAACGGTCGAAGCCGGAGACCATCAGCAGCTGTTTGAACTGCTGGGGCGCCTGGGGCAGGGCGTAAAATTGGCCCGGATACAGCCGCGACGGCACCAGATAGTCGCGCGCGCCCTCGGGCGAGGAGGCGGTGAGGATCGGGGTCTGGAACTCGGTGAAGCCCTGGTCGACCATCCGCCTGCGAAGGCTCGCGATTACCTGACTACGCAGCACGATGTTGGCGTGCAGGCTGTCGCGGCGAAGATCGAGATAGCGGTACTTCAGCCGCAGCTCTTCCGGATAGTCCGGCTCGCCGAACACCGGCACCGGCAGCTCGGCGGCCTCGGACAGCACCTCGAAGGCCTGCACCCTGATCTCGATCTCGCCGGTGGGAAGGTTTGCGTTCGCGGTCTCCGGCGTCCGGGCGACAACCTGTCCGTCTATCCTGACCACGCTCTCCGCCCGTGTGCGTTCGGCCAGCGCGAAGCCGGGCGTGGTCGGCGAGAGCACGAGCTGGGTAACGCCGTAATGGTCGCGCAGGTCGATGAACATCAGCCCGCCGTGGTCGCGCTTGCGATGCACCCAGCCGGAAAGGCGGACGCTGCGGCCCACGTCGGAGGCGCGGAGCGCTCCGCAGGTGTCGGAACGATAGGCGTGCATGGCCGGGCTTTCAGCGGCCCCCGTACTGCAGCTGCGGCGCGATCGAGGGCTCAGGGAGACGAAGGCGCGGATGGGCCATGGGCGCCGGGGGATGTCAAGCACAGCTCCCCGCGCCGGGTGACGGCCCAGGCCGCGTCTGCTATATTCAAGACATGCCCGTAATTGGAGCCAGCGCGTGACGGCGCAGTTGCGCCTGAGCCTAGAGCGGGCGCCCGATCACGCCCGCGACGCTTTCGTCGTCTCCGGGTCGAACGTGCTGGCGGCGAGCACCTTGGACGGCTGGCCGGACTGGCGGGGAGGGGCGTTGGCGCTCATCGGACCGCCCGGCTCGGGCAAGAGCCACCTCGCCGCCATGTGGGCGCACAGGGTCAGCGCGTCGGTCTTGCGGAATGACCTCCTTGATGAGGGCGCGCACGGCGGCCCGATCCTGGTGGAGGATGCAGACGGTCGCTTGCCCGACGAGACCTTGTTCCACCTCCTGAACCTCGCCGCCCAGCCTGGAGGAGGGCTGTTGCTCACCTCGCGTCTGGCGCCGGCGTTCTGGCCGGCTAAGCTCGCCGACCTGCGCTCCCGCTTGAACGCCCTCCCGGTGGTCGGCATCGAGGAGCCCGACGATAGGGTGTTGGGGGCCATGCTCGACCAGGCCTTCCGCGAGCGCAACATCCGCCCAGGCGAAGACCTCCTGGCCTACCTCGTGCGTCGCATAGAGCGTTCCGCCCAGAGCGCCCGGGCAGTTGCGCAGCGTCTGGACGAGGCGGCCGACGCCTCCGGCCGGGGCGTTTCGCGAAGCCTCGCTCGCGTGGTGCTGGGCGAGGAGCCGGTCGAGGTCACGGGCTGATGCGGTACGCCGTTCATGAAAGGACCGCCATCGGCGGCTTATATGTCTGCTTATGAGTGAAATCGTCCATCTGGAGCCCGAGGCGGTTGCCGCCCCGCCCGCGGCCAAGTCCGCCGAGCCCAAGCTCGACGTCGCCCTGCTGAACTCCACCGAGCGGTTCTTCAACCGCGAGCTCTCCTGGCTGCGCTTCAACGAACGCGTGCTGGAGGAGAGCGAGAACCGTCGCCACCCTCTGCTGGAGCGGCTGCGTTTCCTGTCCATCTCGGCCAGCAATCTGGACGAGTTCTACATGGTGCGGATCGCCGGCCTGAAGGGACAGCTGCGCGAGGGCGTGCGGGTGGTCAGTCAGGACGGCCTGACGCCCGCCGAACAACTCGCCAAGGTCAGCTCGGCCGCGACCGAGCTGATGGGCGCCCAGAGCCGCATCTGGCGGACCCTGCGCGGAGAGCTGGCCAGGGAGAAGCTGCACGTGGTGGAGATGGGCGGCATCACTGCGGCCGATCGCGCCGCGCTGGATGCGGTGTTCACCCGCCAGCTCTTCCCCGTATTGACGCCCCTGGCGGTCGACCCGGCGCATCCCTTCCCCTTCCTGCCCAACCTCGCCTTCGCCCTGGCGCTTAAGCTGAAGCGGGCGAGCGACGGCAAGAGCTTCTTCGCGCTCGTGCCCATGCCCATCGGGATGCGTCGCTTCTGGCAGCTTCATCCGGGCGAGGTCCGCAAGTCGCCCCGGGCGGACCGGCGCTATGTCCCCGTCGAGACGCTGGTGGCGCTCTATCTCGACCGGCTGTTCCCGGACTGCGAGGTTCAGGCCCAGGGCGTGTTCCAGATCATCCGCGACAGCGATGTGGAGCTGGAGGAAGAGGCGGAAGACCTGGTGCGCGAGTTCGAGGCTCTGCTGCGCCAGCGCCGCCGGGGATCGGTGGTGCGCATCGCGCTGGAAGCCGGCATGCCGCAGGAGCTGCGGGAGGTGATCCTGCGCAACCTGCAGTGCCATCCCGAAGAGGTGGTGGTCACCCAGGGCCTGTTGGGCCTGTCCCAGCTCTCGGAGTTGATCCCCGCCGGGCGCGCCGACCTGAAGTTCCCGCCCTACGAGCCGCGCTTTCCCGAACGCGTGCTGGAACACGGCGGCGACTGCTTTGCGGCCATCACCGAGAAGGACATCCTGGTCCACCACCCTTACGAGAGTTTCGACGTGGTGGTGCAGTTCCTGCGCCAGGCGGCCGCCGACCCGAACGTGCTGGCCATCAAGCAGACCCTGTATCGCACCAGCCACGACAGCCCTATCGTCGCCGCCCTGATCGAGGCCGCCGATCGCGGCAAGAACGTCACGGCCCTCGTGGAGATCAAGGCCCGCTTCGACGAGGCCAACAACCTGAAATGGGCGCGCGATCTGGAACGCGCGGGCGTCCACGTCGTCTTCGGCTTCATCGAATACAAGACCCACGCCAAAATCTCGATCGTGGTCCGGCGCGAGGGCGAGGCGCTGAAGACCTACTGCCACTTCGGCACCGGCAACTACCATCCGATCACCGCCCGCATCTACACCGACCTGTCGCTATTCACCTGCGATCCGGCCATGGCCTGCGACGCCAGCAAGGTGTTCAACTTCATCACCGGCTATGCGCGACCCGAGGGACTGGAGGAGTTGGCCATCTCGCCGATCAGCCTCAAGGCGTCCCTGCTTAGCCAGATCGCCGCCGAGGCAGAGAATGCCCGTGCCGGCAAGCCCGCCGCCATCTGGGCCAAGATGAACTCGCTGACGGACCGCGAGGTCATCGACGCGCTCTACGTTGCAAGCCAGGAAGGCGTGCGCATCGACCTCGTGGTCCGGGGCATCTGCTGTCTTCGCCCGGGCGTGGCGGGGCTGTCGGAGAACATCCACGTCAAGAGCATCGTCGGCCGTTTCCTGGAGCACGGCCGCATCGTCTGTTTCGCCAACGGCCACCCGATGCCGAGCGCGCAGGCGAAGGCGTATATTTCTTCGGCCGACTGGATGCCCAGGAACCTGGATCGGCGGATCGAGGCCCTGGTCCCGGTGGAGAACGCCACCGTGCACCAGCAGGTGGTCAACCAGATCATGGTCGCCAATCTGAACGACGAAGCCCAGAGCTGGACCCTGTGTTCCGACGGGACCTACAAGCGCTACGATGTCAGCGGCGTGCGTAAACCGTTCTCAGCCCACGACTATTTCATGACGAACCCCAGTCTGTCCGGGCGCGGCAAGAACGGCAAGATTCTGCCGCGAGCGTTCGACCACGTGGGCCCTCGGCGCTGAGCGCGTGAGAGCCCCGGACGAAGGGAACCGCGATGTCGCGGTCATCGACGTGGGCTCCAACTCCGTGCGCCTGGTGCTCTACCGGCTGGAGGGCCGGGCGATCTGGCAGGTCTACAATGAAAAGGTCCTGGCCGGCCTTGGACGAAGCGTCGGAGAGACCGGCTGGCTGTCGCCGGAGGGCGTCGTCTCCGCCCTCGCGGCGCTCCGCCGTTTCCGCGCGGTGCTCGACGGCGCCGCCCCCGCCCAGGTATTCTGCGCCGCCACCGCCGCCATTCGCGAGGCCCGAGACGGGCGCGCCTTCGTCGAGCGGGTGCGGGCCGAGACGGGGCTGATCGTGCGCGTGCTCTCCGGCGAGGAGGAGGCGCACTTCTCGGCGCTCGGCGTCATCGCCGGTCAGCCGCAGGCGGATGGTGTAGTGGGCGATCTCGGTGGCTCCAGCCTGGAGCTCGTGCGCATCGCCGACGGGCGGCCGGGCTCCGGCGTCACCTTGCCGCTCGGCCCGTTTGCGCTCGGCGCGCCCGCCATGATCGAGCCGATGGAGCTTGCCCGACTGATCCGTGCGCGTCTGGCGAAGGCCGCGCCGAGCTATGCCGCGAGTTGCCTGCATGCGGTGGGCGGCGCGTGGCGCAACATCGCGCTCATCCACATGGACATGACGCGCTACCCGCTGCGCATCGTCCATCAGTACGAGATGACCGCCGGCGACGCGCTGGAGGCGGCGCGGTTCGTGGCGCAGCAGTCCCGTGCCTCGCTGGAGCGGATGCCCGGCGTCTCGCGCAAGCGCGCCGAGACGCTGCCCTACGCCGCCCTGGTGCTCGAGGCGCTGGTGGAGACGCTCGGCTTCCAGCGCGTTTCCTTCTCGGCCTACGGCCTGCGCGAGGGGCTGCTGCTCGACGCCCTGGGCGAGGAGGTGCGTGGGCTCGATCCCCTGGTGGAAGGGTGCGCGGCGATCGGCGCCCGGCAGGGGGCGGCCGAGCATCTCGGGCCGGTCCTGCAGGCTTGGCTGCAGCCGCTGTGGACAACGCTGCCGCCGTTGTTCGACGCCGCGCGCGACGGCGTGCTGCTGGCGGCCGCGTGCCGGCTGGCGGACATGGGCGCGCGGCTGCATCCTGACCACCGCGCTGACCTCGCCTACGATCAGGTGCTGCGCGCGCCGACGCCTGGACAGACGCACGCCGAGCGCGCCTTCCTCGCCCTCGCCGTGTTCGCCCGCTTCACCGCCGCCGCGCCTCATCATGCGGGCGGGGAGCGGCTGTTGTCGCCTGAGCGCATACGTCGCGCTCGGGCGCTGGGCGCGGCCATGCGGCTGGGCAGCGACCTGTCCGGACGCAGCGCCAAGCTGCTGTTCCAGTCCCGCCTGGCCCTGGACGCTCGCGGCCTGCTGCTGAGCGTGGAGAAGGACGCCCGCGACCTGACCCTGGGCGAGCAGACCAAGAAGCGCTTGGCCAGCCTCGCGAGCGTGCTCCAGGTGGAGTCGCGCATCGACGTGGTGTAGCCGGCCGCGTCAGAAGCGAGGCGGCGGCGGCGCTGGCGGCGCCGGGGGTGCGGGCGGCCGCGGGATAGACGGGTGACGCAGGCCGGACCGCTGGGAACTCCGACAGTCTCCACCATGCAGGCCCGCGGGCAAGCGGGTGCGGCTGTCGGTGCAGGCGGTGTCGAGCTGGTCCTGCGTCATGCCGTGAACGTTCGACCAGTCGGCCCCGCGCATGTCCGCCCCGCTCAGCTCCGCATTGCGGAAGTCTGCGCCGGCGAGGTCCGCGCCATCAAAGGCGGCGCCTTGCAGCTCGGCGCTGCGGAACACGGCGTGCTGGAAGTGACCACCCCGGAGGATCGCGCCCTGCAGCTCGGCGGAGCTGAAATCGGAGCCGGCTGCGGAGACGCCGGAAAGGTTGGCGGCCTGCAGTTCGGCGCCTTTGAGCTGCGCTCCGGCGAGGTTGGCGCCGACGAAGTTCGACCCCTGCGCTTCCAGGCCCTGGAGGGCGGCGTTGGCGAAATCGGCGCCGCCGAAGCCGGACCCCATCACCGTCGCCCCGCGAAGGTCGGCCCGGGTGAAGTCCGCGCGGCTGAAATTGCTGCCGATCATCGAGGCGCCGCGGAGGTCCGCCCCGACCAGGGCCGAGCTGGCGAAGTCGCCACCGATAAAGCTCGCCCCCACCAATTGTCGTCCGGAGAATTCGCATCGGGGGCAGGAGCCGCCGATCGCCACCCGGCGCGCCACGTCCTTGTCGGCGGCATGCGCAGCGCTCATCACGCCGAGCACGCTCAAAGCAGAGACCAAGACTATCCCGAGATGGCGCATCGACCGACACTCCCGGGCCGACAGAACCGGCCCTTCGTGTTCAGATGTGTGGCCGACCGGGGCGGCGCGCCACTTAATTCGTGGTAATGGAAACCAGCGCTCAGCGGCAGGCGGGCAGGTGCAGGCCCGGCGGGGTCGTGGTGGCTGGGTCGCCGCAGGCCTGGGCCAGCTGCGACTGGGTCAGTCCTACCGCACGATCCATCTCGGCGCCCGAGAAGTTCGCGCCGGCCAGATGCGCCCCGCGGAAATTGGCGCCTTGCAGGTAGGTCCCGACCAGGCTCGCGTTGACGAGGTTGGCCCCGGCGAAGTTCGATCCGCCGAGCACCGCGCCATAGGCGTTCACGTCACGAAGGTCGGACCCCGCGAAGTCGCTATGGGTGATCTCGGCGGTGGACATGTCGGCCTGACGCAGGCGCGCGCCGGCGAAGTCGCGACCCTTCATCTGTACGTTGGAGAAGTCGGCCTGGAACAGGTTGCAGCGTGGGCAGCTCGCGCCCGCCCGGGCGTGCTCGATCTGCACCGGGTTCTGGGCGGCGGCGGGCAGGGCGGTGAGGAGGGCGGTGAGGGCGGCGGCGGCGGCGAAGAGGGCCACGCAGGCGAGATGTCTCATTATGGCGCAAGTCCACGCTAGGGGCGGTGTGACGCATATCCCTGCAAGCTTAAGGCCGAGTATCGAGACGCGCGCTCACGCCCCCAGGATCCAGCCCTCCTCGCGCTCGACCTGTTCGCGCAGGGCGTCGTCGGCGGTGCGGGGAGGTGCGAAAGCCTCGCCGAGCCGCCCCTGTTCGTCCAGCTTGGCGAAGTGTTCGCACAGGGTGCGCACCTGGGCGCGGTCGATGACCTCGCCGGGCTCGGGATGGGCGGGAACCAGGGCGGGATAGACCTCCGCCACCACAGCCTCCACATCGTTGACGTCTGCCGGCGTCAGCTCTCGCCAGCCGGTCTGAAACGGCCACAGGGTCGCCTTGTCGCCCATGGCGTCCAGGAAGCGGCGCACCGCCGGTATGCCGACGAGCGTCTGGCTGCCGACCGTCCCGTTGCCGAACACCTGCCAGACGCTCTTGGCGCCCGCCTTGCCGCCGACGGCCTGGGTGGCCAGCTCGGCATGGCGGAAGGCGGCCAGAGCAAAGCCGTCCGGCAATGTCGGCTTGGTGGAGGTGAGCCAGCGCTGAGTGTCCTTGGGCGGAGCGCCCCAGAACGGCCACGGCTGGTCGGTCATCAGCCGGTTCATCTTGGCGGCGACGGCGAAGCGATTGTTGGTGTTGTCGGCCTTGTCGACCACGTTGGAGCCCAGGAACGCCCACATGGCCTCCCACGTCGGCGACTTAAGCTTCAGCAGCTCCGCCGTCCCCGCCGGATACCCCAGCGAGAAGTCGAAGCCGACCAGGGAGCGGTCGTCGCGCCGACGCAGGTCGGCCATCACCTCGGCCAGCTGGGTTTCGGCCGCGGCGCGCGTGGGCGGATTGAAGGCCTCAAACGTGGGGCGAAAACGGATGTCGCGCTTCAGGACCCCGATCCACACCGAGTCTTTTCCGGTCTTGGTCGTGGCCGCAGCGCTCCAGTCCACCATGACGTAAGCGTTGAACAGGCGGGTCACAGGCAGGTCCTCGGATGGGTAGGGCGCGGCGTCGACCTTCTAGCCGCATCGCGCCGAGGGATGAAGCGAACTGCGTCCGGGCGGGACAAGCCGCCGGGAGGCGGCTAGAGACGCGGCGCACCAGATGGATCGCGCCATGTTCGAACTCAAGGCCGGCGTCGTCGGCGCAGGCGTCTTCGCCAGCGTCCATGCCCGCAAATACGTCAACCTGCCGGACGTGACGCTGGCGGGCGTTTACGATCTCGACGAGGCCCGGGCGCGGCAGCTGGCGGCCGATCTCGGCGTGCGCGCCTTCGCAACGCTGCACGAGTTGCTGGAGGACTGCCACGTGGTGACGGTGGCCAGCCCTGCGTCGACCCATGCGGTGGTCGCCCAGCAGGCGGTCGCCGCCGGTCGCCACCTGTATGTGGAAAAGCCGCTCGCCCGCACCCTCGACGACGGCGAGGCCCTGGTGGCCCATGCCGACCTGCGCCGGCTGGTGCTCGCCTGCGGGCTCCAGGAGCGGGTGGTGTTCGCCGCCATGGGCCTGCTCGACACCCCGGAGACGCCGAAACGGCTTGAGTCGGTTCGACGCGGACCGCCCGGCCCGCGGTCCCGCGACGTATCCTGCGTGCTCGACCTCATGATCCACGACCTTGACTTGGCGCTGCAGCTTGGCGGCGACGACATCTTGTCGGTGACGGCTGCGGGCGAATACGACGAAGTGCGCGCTGAGATCTTCTTCCGCAGCGGCCTGCACGCGATCCTGCAGGCGTCCCGTATCGCAGAGGCGCGGGAGCGGACCATGCGGCTGGACTATCCCTCCGGCGTCGTGAACGTCGATTTCCTGGCGCCCGCCTTCGCCAACTCCGCCCCCTTCATTTTGGACCCGCTGTTCGCGGCGTCGCCGGAGGGACGTGATCCGCTGGGCGCCAGCGTAGGGGGCTTTGTAGCCGCGGTGCTGGGTCGGGCGCGGCGTCCGGTGGCGACCGGGGCGGAGGGCCTGGCGGCCCTGGCCCTGGCCTTGCGGGTGGAGCGGGCCGCCAGCCTTTAAAGGCGGGGGTTCGCAACGGCGTTGCGCGCGAGCGAGCCCGCTGGTACATGACCCGGCTCCGGCTAAAGCCGTGCGCGCCTAAGGTGAGAGCCTGTGGCGCGGGCGGCATGGGCGGGGCCGGCGCTCCCACGGGCTTCGGTCGGCTTAGGAGTGTAGCTCAGCTGGTAGAGCATCGGTCTCCAAAACCGAGGGTCGTGGGTTCGAGTCCCCCCACTCCTGCCATCTTCGTCATCCATCCCTCGGCGCTGGTCCGCAGCGACGGGGCCCCATACGGAGGCTCATCCCCTCCGCCAGCGTGTAGGACCTGCGAGCCGCTCCATGGCTAAAGATCAAGGCGTGAAGACGCCGGCCAAGGGGTCGGCCGGAAAGGCCGTCCGCAGCCCGGCCGCAAAGGGCTCGGCGCCTGCACCCGCCGTCGCCAAGCCGGCGGCGGTCAAGGTCGCCGACATCCCCAAGAAGCCGCGCCCCACGCCGCAGCAGTTCTGGCGCGAAGTTCAGACCGAGGCGCGCAAGGTCACCTGGACGCCTTGGAAAGAGACCTGGATCACCTCGGTGATGGTCGGCATAATGATCTTCATCACCGCCATCTTCTTCTCCGTCGTCGACGGCTCGCTCCAATTTCTGATGCAGCAGTTCCTCAGGCTCGCAAGCTGAGGCCTTGAAATCATGACCAGCACCCAGACCTCCGCCCCGCACCTGCCCCCCGTTGCGGCCAACCCGCACCACAAGTGGTACATCGTCCACGCCTACTCCAACTTCGAGAAGAAGGTGGCGGACGCGATCCGAGATCAGGCCAAGCAGCAAGGCATCGGCGAGCAGTTCTCCGAAATCTTGGTCCCGACCGAGGACGTGGTAGAAATCCGGCGGGGCCGGAAGTTCAACTCCGAGCGCAAATTCTTCCCCGGCTACGTCCTGGTGAAGATGGAGCTGTCGGACGAAGCCTACGTGCTGGTGAAAAACACCCCCAAGGTAACCGGCTTCCTCGGCGCGCCGTCCAAGCCCGCCCCGGTTTCTGAGAAGGAAGTACAGCGGATCCTCGGCGCGGTGGAGGAGGGGGTGGAGCGGCCCAAGCCCACCATCCGCTTCGAGATCGGCGAACAGGTCCGGGTCACCGACGGCCCGTTCCAAAGCTTCGTCGGCTCGGTGGAGCAGGTGGACGAAGACCGGGCGCGCCTGCGCGTCACCGTCTCCATCTTCGGCCGCGCCACGCCGGTGGAACTTGAATATGGCCAGGTGGAGAAAGGTGCGGGGTAAGGTTTACCCACGCCTCCTCGGGCTCGTCGCGAGGATCAAGCGTTCAAATCGCAATCGCCTTGCGGCGCGCAAGCGCACGGCACGTGAACGGCGCGATCCTAGGGACAAGCCCGAGAATGACAGGACATAGGGCTACAAGGATCGATGCGACGTCTTACCTGATGACGCATAGAATGGGCTAAGCGACGAGCCGCCAACCCAAAACCCGTGGAAGGAGCGTCACTCCGCACCACGGCTCACTGAAGGCGGGAATGATCCCGTCGCCGCCAGGAGGAGATCATGGCTAAGAAGATACTCGGTTACGTGAAATTGCAGGTGAAGGCTGGCTCCGCCACGCCTTCGCCGCCGATCGGGCCGGCGCTCGGTCAGCGCGGCGTCAACATAATGGGCTTCTGCAAGGAGTTTAACGCGCGCACGGCCGAGATGGAGAAAGGCACGCCCCTGCCCACGGTGATCACCGTCTACCAGGACAAGTCGTTCACTTTCGTAACAAAGACCCCGCCGGCGACCTTCTTCATCAAGCAAGCCATTGGCCTGAAGTCGGGTTCCAAGAACCCCGGCAAGGAGGTCGTGGGCAAGGTCACCCGCGCCCAGTGCCGCGAGATCGCCGAGAAGAAGATGAAGGACCTCAACGCCGCCGATATGGACGCCGCCTCCCGCATCATCGAGGGCTCGGCGCGGTCCATGGGCCTGGAAGTGGTGGACTGAACCGATGGCCAAGCCAATCCAACACAAGCTGACCAAGCGCGAACAGGCCTGGAGCGTTGACGCCAACAAGCTGCACGGCGTGGAGGAGGCCATCATCGCGGTGAAGGCCAACGCCAAGGCCAAGTTCGACGAATCGGTGGAGATCAGCGTCAACCTCGGCGTCGATCCCCGCCACGCGGACCAGCAGGTCCGCGGCGTCGTCAACCTGCCCTCGGGCACTGGCCGTGACGTCCGCGTCGCCGTCTTCGCCCGCGCCAACAAGGCGGCCGAGGCCGAGGCCGCCGGCGCCGACATCGTCGGCGCCGAGGACCTGGTCGAGCGCATCCAGGGTGGTTTCCTGGAGTTCGACCGGGTGATCGCCACCCCCGACATGATGGCCCTGGTCGGCCGTCTGGGTAAGGTGCTGGGCCCCCGCGGCCTGATGCCCAACCCCAAGGTCGGCACCGTGACCCCCAACGTCGCCCAGGCCGTCAAGGACGCCAAGGGCGGCGCGGTGGAGTTCCGGGTCGAGAAGGCGGGCATCGTGCATGCCGGCATCGGCAAGGTGAGCTTCACCGACGACGCCCTGCTCGCCAACGTCCGCGCCATGGTCGACGCCTTGTCCAAGGCCAAGCCCTCGGGCGCCAAGGGCCAATACATCAAGAAGATCGCGCTCAGCTCCACCATGGGGCCGGGCGTGAAGGTCGAGCCGTCCACCGTGGCTCAGGCCTGAGACTTACGGCCCAGGCCTGAGACTTACGGCCCAGGCCGTATCGCATGGCGAGAGAAGGGGCGGTGCCTGCGGGCCACCGCCCCTTTTGCGTTCTGCAACCCCGGCTTGCTGTTTCGTGTAGCTGAACGTATTGTTCCGGCTAGCCGGGAGGTGCAAGATGGCGTTCCACGTTCGCGATAGGGAGACGGACATGGTCGTGAGGGAGGTCGCGCGGCTGAGAGGCGAGGGCCTCACCGAAACGATCAAGGCGGTGTTCGGCGAGGAACTGCGGCGGCGTGCGGAGGAGGTGCCTTTGCAGGAGCGCGTCAGGCGGATTCAGGAAAAGGTGCTGTCCCGGCCTGCTACGGGCCTAGAAGCCGATAAAGCCTTCTACGACTCGCTAAACGACGAAGAGGACTGATGTTCCTCGACGCCTCCGCCATCGTTTGCATGATGACCTGCGAACCTGAAGCCGCAGCCTTGGTGTCCAAGTTGGACGGGACGACCCGTCGGCTGACGTCGGGGCTCGCCGCATATGAAGCCAGTCAGGCCGTTGCGCGAAAGCGGCGCTGGACTGCGGAGGAAGCCGGCGACCTCGTCGAAGAGTTCCTGATGAACCTGTCTGTCGAGTGGGTCCCGATGGGGCGGGATGAGTTCCGGGCCGCGCTCGACGCCCATGACCGCTTCGGCAAAGGCCGCCATCCGGCGCGGCTGAACATGGGCGACTGCTTCGCCTACGCCTGCGCCCGCACCCACAACGTCCCGCTGCTGTTCAAGGGCGAGGACTTCGCGCTGACGGATGTGGTGGGGGCGTAAGCCAGCCCCCGGTCCGATTATCGCACCAACCCCAACGGCAAAGATCAACCCTGAACGGACTCTGCCGGAGGCCATTGCCGAAATGACTAAGGACTGTATCAGCCGTTCAACCAAAGTTTACGAGTCGGGCATTAGATAAGGTCCGCTGAAAAATGTGAGAGCCGATGGCTAAGATAGTGCCGGACCGGCCTTCTCGCGGACAATTCATCGCACTTGGTATATCTATCATCGTGATGTTGTGTCTCGAAGTGAGTGTAAACATCCATAATAGCCTCGCAAGCCACGTTGTCATGCCTGTCAGGTCGTCAGTATACGTTCTACCCGCAGGATGTACTGAGGCCGAATACATCATTGGAAATGCAATACCTGAGGCCTGCGATGTCCCAAGTTACCACATTTTTCAAGGACAGCCCGGGTGTGGAGCGAGCGGTCGGCGATACTGCTTGCGCATAGCAAATGACGAATATGTAGTAGCTCGTAATTGGGACAGAGAGATTCAAATCCTCGCTGTCGAGAAAGGCGTTTTTGCTGGAGCCTCATAGCGCTGCCAGCGTCACCCACGGTTGCTTGTCCCGCTTAGGTTGACGCCGATTTCGCTCTCGTAAGGCGCTCCGGTCGCTTTCCACCCTGAACGGCGGTTCGTGACGTCCGCTCTTAGGCGGGTTTCGCGTCCACCTTGAGTTCCCCTTCGCCTTCGCGTATACGCGCCAGCTTCCGGCGTTGGGCTAGCCCGTCGCCGTCCTGTCCGAGAACTGCGGGACACCCCTACCAAGCGATTGGGCGGGTGTCTTAATCCATACGGCCGCGGGGAGACGGGGAAGCAAGGCTCTCCACGACCCGCTTTCGCGCGGGCGTGGCCGGCCGCACGCATCCTCGGGATAGGTCTACCGCACGCGCATTTTCCCGCGAGGGGAGGGCGTGTGCGGCGTTTGCGGTCGTCGGATGGTCCGGCGCCCGAAGCTGTAAGTGCAACGGAGACCTTATGGACCGCGCACAGAAGGCCGACTCGATCGAGGAGCTCAAGGGCGTCTTCGCGAATTCCGGCGCTGTCATCGTGACCCACTATCTGGGTCTCACCGTTGCGGAAATGACCGACCTTCGCATCCGCCTCCGCAAGGAGGGCGCGACGCTCAAGGTGGTGAAGAACCGCTTGGCCCAGAAGGCCATGGACGGTGCGGCCGGTGCGTCTGCGGACGCGCTGTTCAAGGGGCCCGTGGCGATCGCCTTCGCCAAGGACCCCGTGGCCGCCGCCAAGGTCGCCACCCAGTACGCCAAGGACAACGACAAGTTCACCGTCGTCGGCGCCGTGCTGGGGGCCAGCGTCCTGAACGCGGAGGGGGTGAAGTCGCTCGCGACCCTGCCCTCCCTGGACCAGCTACGCGGCCAACTCATCGGGCTCATTCAGGCGCCGGCGACCAAGGTCGCCGCCGTCCTGGCCGCGCCCGCGGGCCAGCTCGCCCGCGTCTTCAACGCCTATGCGACGAAGGACGACGCCAAGCAGGACGAAGCCGCCTAGGCCCAGCCAAGCTGATCATTTCCGCAGACCCGACTTAAACTCCCAACCCATCCCAAGGAAGAACCCAATGGCCGACCTGTCCAAGATCGTCGAGGACCTGTCCTCGCTCACCGTGCTCGAAGCCGCCGAGCTGTCCAAGCTGCTCGAAGAGAAGTGGGGCGTCTCCGCCGCCGCGCCGATGGCCTTCGCCGCTCCGGCGGCGGCTGGCGGTGGCGAAGCCGCCGCTCCGGTGGAAGAGCAGACCGAGTTCACCGTCATGCTGATGTCCGGCGGCGACAAGAAGATCAACGTCATCAAGGAAGTCCGCTCCATCCGCTCCGACCTTGGCCTGAAGGAAGCCAAGGACCTGGTGGAAGGCGCGCCGCTGCCGGTGAAGGAGAACATCTCCAAGCAGGACGCCGAAGAGATCAAGAAGAAGCTGGAAGACGCAGGCGCAAAGGTCGAGATCAAGTAGTCTCAGTGCGTCAGGTTTGATGTTGAAGGCAGGGCTCGAAGGTCATCTTCGAGCCCTTTTCCATGGTGGTGATCGGCGGACTGCGATTGCCGATATGGTCACAAGCGGCTTGCTCGACCTAGCCTTCCGGTCGCGGAACTGAGGGTGCAGCTAGGATGAAGCCATCGTCATTAGAGCTGTTCACGCTCGACGGCCCCGGGCTGTCCGTCCATCGCCAAAACACGAAGGTTGAATGGGAGGCGTCAGGTCCTTTCAAGCACGCGGTCGTGGACGGATTTCTTCGCGCTGACTGCGCCGATGAACTGTCCGGGCTGTTTCCGCCGCCTGGCCATCCCGTCTGGCTGGACTGGAAGGTTCGCTCGCCCGCTCAATATGGAAAGCAGGGGGTTGGCGACACGGCGCGCTTCGACCTGCTCGACCCGTATCTACAAGCCGCCCTGCAGCAGTTTAACAGCTGGAAGTTTTTACAGTATCTCCAGGATATAACCTCGATCGAAGCGCTGTTGCCGGACCCTTACTTCACCGGCGGTGGAATGCATCAAATCCTCCAGGGCGGCATCCTTGATATCCATACCGACTTTAACTATTACGATCGTCTGAAACTCTATCGACGGATAAACGTCTTATTATATCTGACGCTGGATTGGCGGTCTGAGTACGGCGGTTGCCTGGAGCTTTGGAATGATGCTCCACCCCGGGGCGGCCGATGCGTTCGCGAAATCGCCCCCTTGTTCAACCGGATGGTCGTGTTCGAGACCGACAAGTCGAGCTTCCACGGCCATCCAAAGGAATGGTCGGCCCCCCTGGGCATCTACCGTCGCTCGATAGCGCTCTACTACTATACGGCGACCCCGGCCCCAGGAAAATCCTACGATCAGATCACGGATTTCCAGAACTACGTCTCCAAAGAACTTCCACTAAGCTGATCGACTGCTGTATGCGCGGAGCGCTACGGTTCGACTGATGATCAACGCCAAGGCCGCAAAAATTTTTAACCTGCACCAAGGCTGAAGCAAAAAGAGACGGACTCGGAGGGCGAACTCTGAACCCGTTTCTCTATCTCAAGCTGAGCTTCGAACCATCTGCTCTGTTGGATGTCTAGCAGGCGCCGCCCACGTAGCGGCCGTAGTACGGGCTCCAGTGCCGATGCCCGCGGCAATAATACGGGCGCCCTTCGTAGTTGCCGAGGATCGCACCGAGGACGAGACCGGAGCCGCCATAGCCCCCGGGATATCCTCGCCGGCCGCCGTAGCCGCCGCGATCGCGGCGCCCCCCACCAAAGTGACGTCCACCAAAGTGGTGTTCACCTCTGAAGCCGCCACCGTGGTGACCCCCACCGTGGCCGCCGCCGCCATGATCGCCACCGCCATGGCCGCCGTGCCCACCGCTGTCGTGGCCGCCGTGTCCTTCAGCAAAGGCGCCCGACGCTGGAACTCCCGCGCTGGCTATCATCAGAGCGACCGCGGCCGCCTTTAAATGCTCATAGGTTCATTTTCACCTCATTTTTTGGCAAAAAGCGGAACGTGCAGGGGGTTGAATACGCTCCATGGGCGGATCGTCGTCGCTGTCGCTCCATGGCGAAGCGCGACAGCTTTTATGCACGGCGACGCCTTTCATTCACCCTAAATCAGCGGAGAAGCACGGCCGGCGATCTGTCCACGTGGATATGGCGTGCGTTGTCACGCAGACGGCGCGGGTCTGAAAAGGCAAAAGGTTCCCACAATTTCGCCAAGGGCCTTCCCTCCGCCATAAAAGCGGTTATATCTCGCCTCTTGCCGATTCCTTCATAATCGCGCTCCAGCGCCGAGGCTCGATCCGCCGCCCTCCGATCGAGCGAAGGCGTGTCTTCGCGTTGGCCGCGAAGATATAGCTAGCGTCCGTCAGGCCGGCAGGCCTGATCCGAGGGTGGACGCAGCGAAGTTTCTCGGCGCGCCGTCACGCGCCTTGGCAGCCGGAATCCGCGCGGACTGACCCCCCGCGCCAGGGAGCACCATGGCTCAGCTCAATACCGACGCCCTGTCCTTCACGGGCAAGAAGCGCATCCGCAAATCCTTCGGTCGCATTCCCGAGGCGGTGCAGATGCCGAACCTGATCGAGGTGCAGCGCTCCTCCTACGAGCAGTTCTTGCAGCGCGAGACCCGCTCGGCCGACCGGCGGGACGAGGGCATCGAGGCGGTGTTCAAGTCCGTCTTCCCGATCAAGGACTTCAACGAGCGCGCGGTGCTCGAATACGTCTCCTACGAGTTCGAGGACCCCAAGTACGACGTCGAGGAGTGCATCCAGCGCGACATGACTTTCGCGGCGCCGCTGAAGGTCAAGCTGCGCCTGATCGTATTCGAGAACGACGAGGACACCGGCGCCCGCTCCGTCAAGGACATCAAGGAGCAGGATGTCTACATGGGCGACATCCCGCTGATGACGGAGAAGGGCACCTTCATCGTCAACGGTACCGAGCGGGTGATCGTGTCCCAGATGCACCGCTCGCCGGGCGTCTTCTTCGACCACGACAAGGGCAAGACCCACGCCTCGGGCAAGCTGCTGTTCGCGGCCCGGGTGATCCCCTATCGCGGCTCCTGGCTCGACTTCGAGTTCGACGCCAAGGACATCGTCTACGTCCGCATCGACCGGAGGCGGAAGCTCCCGGCCACCGCCTTCTTGATGGCGCTGGGCATGGACGGCGAGGAAATCCTGAAGACCTTCTACAAGGTCATCCCGTTTGAGAAGCGGGAGGCCGGTTGGGCCACCCCCTACAACCCCGAGCGCTGGAGGGGCGTGAAGCCCGACTTCGCCCTGGTGAACGCCGAGACCGGCGAGGAGATCGCGCCGGCTGGCGTCAAGATCAGCGCCCGCAACGCCAAGAAGTTTGCCGACAGCGGCGTCACCACGCTCCTCGTTGCGCCGGACGCCCTGATCGGGCGCTTCCTGGCCGCCGATGCGGTCAACATGGAGACGGGCGAGATCTACGCCGAGGCGGGGGACGAGCTGGACGCGGTGGCGATCCAGGCGCTGGAGGACCAGGGCTTCTCCACCATCGAGGTGCTGGACATCGACCACGTCACGGTTGGCGCCTACATGCGCAACACCATTCGGGTCGATAAGAGCAGCAATCGCGAGGACGCGCTGTTCGACATCTACCGCGTCATGCGCCCCGGCGAGCCGCCGACGGTCGAGGCCGCAGAGAATATGTTCCGCGGGCTGTTCTTCGACGCCGAGCGCTACGACCTGTCGGCCGTCGGTCGCGTGAAGATGAACATGCGGCTGGAGGACGACGTCTCCGACGAAATCCGGGTGCTGCGCAAGGAAGACGTGCTGGCGGTGCTGAAGCTGCTGGTGGGCCTGCGCGATGGCCGCGGCGAGATCGACGATATCGACAACCTGGGCAACCGCCGGGTCCGCTCGGTGGGCGAGCTGCTGGAGAACCAGTACCGCGTCGGCCTGCTGCGCATGGAACGGGCGATCAAGGAGCGCATGTCCTCGGTCGATATCGACACGGTCATGCCCCACGACCTGATCAACGCCAAGCCGGCGGCGGCGGCGGTGCGGGAGTTCTTCGGCTCCTCGCAGCTCAGCCAGTTCATGGACCAGACCAACCCGCTGTCGGAGATCACCCATAAGCGGCGCCTCTCGGCGCTCGGCCCGGGCGGCCTGACCCGTGAGCGGGCCGGCTTCGAGGTGCGCGACGTGCACCCCACCCACTATGGCCGCATCTGCCCGATCGAGACGCCGGAAGGCCCGAATATCGGTCTGATCAACAGCCTCGCCACCCACGCCCGGGTGAACAAGTACGGCTTCATCGAGAGCCCCTACCGCCGCGTGAACAACGGCTCCGCCGACGGCGAGGTCGTCTACATGTCGGCCATGGAGGAATCCAAGCACACCATCGGCCAAGCCAACCTGAAGGTCGATGGCGCGGGCAAGGTGACCGACGAGCTGGTGCAGGTCCGCATCAACGGGGACGTCACCGTCGCGCCGTCCGAGCAGGTCGACTACATGGATGTGTCGGCCAAGCAGGTGGTGTCGGTGGCCGCGGCCCTGATCCCGTTCCTGGAGAACGACGACGCCAACCGCGCCCTGATGGGCTCCAACATGCAGCGCCAGGCGGTGCCGCTGGTGAAGTCTGACGCGCCCCTGGTCGGCACCGGCATGGAGGGCGTGGTGGCCCGGGACAGCGGCGCCACCGTCATCGCGCGACGCACCGGGATCGTGGAGCAGATGGACGGCAACCGCATCGTGGTGCGGGCGACGGAGGAGACCGATCCGGCCAAGCCGGGCGTCGACATCTTCCGCCTGTCGAAGTTCCAGCGCTCCAACCAGAACACCTGCATCAACCAGCGTCCGCTGGTGAAGGTGGGCGACAAGGTGAACCCCGGCGACATCATCGCCGACGGCCCGTCCACCGACCTGGGTGAGCTGGCGCTTGGGCGCAATGCGCTCGTCGCCTTCATGCCCTGGAATGGTTATAACTTCGAAGATAGCATCCTGATCTCCGAGCGGATCGTGTCGGACGACGTCTTCACCTCGATCCACATCGAGGAGTTCGAGGTCGCGGCCCGGGACACCAAGCTCGGCCCCGAGGAGATCACCCGGGACATCCCCAACGTCGGCGAGGAGGCTCTGCGCAACCTCGACGAGGCGGGGATCGTGGCCATCGGCGCCGAGGTCCAGCCGGGCGACATCCTGGTCGGCAAGGTCACGCCCAAGGGCGAGAGCCCGATGACGCCGGAGGAGAAGCTGCTCCGCGCCATCTTCGGCGAGAAGGCGTCCGACGTCCGCGACACCTCGCTCCGCCTGCCGCCGGGCGTCACCGGCACCATCGTGGAGGTGCGCGTCTTCAACCGCCACGGGGTGGACAAGGACGAGCGCGCCATGGCCATCGAGCGGTCCGAGATCGACCGCCTCGGCAAGGACCGCGACGACGAGTTCGCCATCCTGAACCGCAACATGCAGGCGCGCCTGCGTGAGCTGTTCGTGGGCAAGGTCGCCGTCTCCGGACCCAAGGGCCTGGGCCGCGGCGAGATCACCACCGAAAAGCTGGGCGACATCGCTCCCGGCCTCTGGTGGCAGATCGCGCTCGAGGACGAGCCGGCCATGGGCGAGCTGGAGGCGCTCCGCCGCCAGTTCGACGAAGCCCGTAAGAGGCTCGACCGCCGCTTCGAGGACAAGGTCGACAAGCTGCAGCGGGGCGACGAGCTGCCCCCCGGCGTGATGAAGATGGTCAAGGTGTTCGTCGCGGTGAAGCGTAAGCTGCAGCCCGGCGACAAGATGGCCGGCCGCCACGGCAACAAGGGCGTGATCTCCAAGATCCTGCCCATCGAGGACATGCCTTTCCTGGAGGACGGCACCCACGTGGACGTGGTGCTCAATCCGCTGGGCGTGCCGTCGCGCATGAATGTCGGCCAGATCTTCGAGACCCACCTGGGCTGGGCCTCGGCCGGCCTGGGCAAGCAGATCACCAAGCTGCTCGACGCTTGGCAGGACGGCGGCCAGCGGGCGGCCCTGGTGGAGAAGCTGTCCGACATCTACGGGCCAGACGTGCCGCTCCCCGACGATGAGGGCGAGCTGGTGGAGCTGGCGCGCAACCTCGGCAAGGGCGTGCCCATGGCCACCCCAGTGTTCGACGGGGCGCACATCGGCGACATCGAGGACCTGCTGGAGAAGGCGGGCCTGTCGCGCACCGGCCAGAGCCAGCTCTATGACGGCCAGACCGGCGAGGCGTTCAAGCGTCCGGTCACCGTGGGCTACATCTACATGCTGAAGCTGCACCACCTGGTGGACGACAAGATCCACGCCCGCTCCATCGGCCCGTACTCGCTGGTCACCCAGCAGCCCCTGGGTGGCAAGGCGCAGTTCGGCGGCCAGCGCTTCGGGGAGATGGAGGTGTGGGCGCTCGAAGCCTACGGCGCCGCCTACACCCTGCAGGAGATGCTGACGGTGAAATCCGACGACGTGGCCGGCCGCACCAAGGTCTATGAGGCGATCGTGCGCGGCGACGACAGCTTCGAGGCCGGCATCCCCGAGAGCTTCAACGTGCTCGTCAAGGAGATGCGCTCGCTCGGCCTCAACGTGGAGCTGGAGAACAGCTTATAAGTGGTGGGTGTGGACCCTCGTCCTTCGACGAGCTCAGGATGAGGGTCCACGTCGCCGACGTTGCACTACGGGGCTGCGCAGATCTCTGCAGCAGCGTCGATCCCATCCATAGGCCTCATCCTGAGCTTGTCGAAGGACGAGGCCGGCCCCGCAGCGGGTCCTCAGACGAACTGGAAGCACAATGAACCAGGAAGTCCTCAATATCTTCAACCCGGTGGTCGCGGCGCCGACCTTCGACCAGATCCGCATCTCCCTGGCGAGCCCAGAGAAGATCCGCTCCTGGTCGTTCGGCGAGATCAAGAAGCCGGAGACCATCAACTACCGGACCTTCAAGCCGGAGCGGGACGGGCTGTTCTGCGCCCGCATCTTCGGGCCGACCAAGGACTACGAGTGCCTGTGCGGCAAATACAAGCGCATGAAGTACAAAGGCATTATCTGTGAGAAGTGCGGCGTGGAGGTCACCCTAGCCCGCGTCCGGCGCGAGCGGATGGGCCATATCGAGCTGGCCTCGCCGGTCGCCCACATCTGGTTCCTGAAGTCCCTGCCGAGCCGCATCGCCCTGATGCTCGACATGCCGCTGAAGGACATCGAGCGGGTCCTCTACTTCGAGAACTACATCGTCACCGAGCCGGGCCTGACGCCCCTAAAGCAGCACCAGCTGCTCTCGGAAGACGACTTTATGCGCTACCAGGACGAGTTCGGCGACGACAGCTTCACCGCTGAGATCGGCGCCGAGGCCGTGCGCAATCTGCTGATGGCCATCGACCTGGAGAAGGACGCCGAGCGCCACCGCAGCGAGCTGGCCGACAGCCCCTCCGAGATGAAGGCCAAGAAGGCCTCCAAGCGGCTGAAGATCCTCGAGGCCTTCATGGAGTCCGGCAATAAGCCGGAGTGGATGATCCTGACGGTCGTGCCCGTCATCCCGCCGGAGCTGCGCCCGCTGGTGCCGCTCGACGGCGGCCGCTTCGCCACCTCCGACCTGAACGACCTCTACCGCCGGGTGATCAACCGCAACAACCGCCTGAAGCGCCTGATCGAGCTGCGCGCGCCCGACATCATCATCCGCAACGAGAAGCGGATGCTGCAGGAAGCGGTGGACGCCCTGTTCGACAACGGCCGTCGCGGCCGGGTCATCACCGGCGCCAACAAGCGGCCGCTGAAGTCGCTGGCCGACATGCTGAAGGGCAAGCAGGGCCGCTTCCGCCAGAACCTGCTCGGCAAGCGCGTTGACTATTCCGGCCGCTCGGTGATTACCGTCGGTCCGGAGCTGAAGCTGCACGAGTGCGGCCTGCCGAAGAAGATGGCGTTGGAGCTGTTCAAGCCCTTCATCTACGCGCGGCTGGACGCCAAGGGGCTGTCGGGCACCGTCAAGCAGTCCAAGCGCATGGTCGAGCGCGAGCAGGGCCAGGTCTGGGACGTGCTGGAGGAGGTGATCCGCGAACACCCGGTGATGCTGAACCGCGCGCCCACCCTGCACCGGCTCGGCATCCAGGCCTTCGAGCCCAAGCTGATCGAGGGCAAGGCCATCCAACTGCACCCCCTGGTCTGCGCCGCCTTCAACGCCGACTTCGACGGCGACCAGATGGCCGTCCACGTTCCCCTGAGCCTGGAGGCCCAGCTGGAGGCGCGGGTGCTGATGATGTCCACCAACAACATCCTCAGCCCCGCCAACGGCCGCCCGATCATCGTGCCGTCGCAGGACATCGTGCTGGGTCTCTACTACCTGTCGCTGGCGCGTGAGAACGAGCCGGGTCAGGGCAAGCTGATGGCCAACCTCGGCGAGATCGATGCGGCGCTGGATGCCGGCGTCGTCACCCTGCACACCAAGATCAAGGCGCGCTTCCAGGAGATGAACCCTGAGGGCAAGCTGGTCACGAAGGTGATCGACACCACTCCGGGCCGGATGAAGCTGGCGGCCCTGCTGCCGCATCACCCCCAGATCGGTCACCGCTTGGTCGCCAAGCCGATGACCAAGAAGGAGATCGGCAACCTGATCGACGCCGTCTATCGCCACACCGGCCAGAAGGCGACGGTCATCTTCGCCGACCAGGTCATGGGGCTAGGCTTCCGCGAAGCGGCCAAGGCGGGCATCTCCTTCGGCAAGGACGACATCGTCATTCCCGCCAAGAAGAAGCAGCTGGTGCAGGATACCCGCGATCTCGCCAAGGAGTACGAGCAGCAGTATGCTGACGGGCTGATCACGCGCGGCGAAAAGTACAACAAGGTCGTCGATGCTTGGGCCAAGGCCACTGACAAGGTGGCCGACGAAATGATGGGCGAGATCAGCCAGGCCCCGACCGACGCCAACGGTCGGGAGCTGGAGATCAACTCCATCTTCATGATGGCCCACTCCGGCGCCCGGGGGTCTCAGGCCCAGATGAAGCAGCTTGGCGGCATGCGCGGCCTGATGGCTAAGCCGTCCGGCGAGATCATCGAGACGCCGATCATCTCCAACTTCAAGGAAGGCCTGACCGTGCTGGAGTACTTCAACTCCACCCACGGCGCCCGTAAGGGTCTGGCCGACACGGCCTTGAAGACGGCGAACTCGGGCTATCTCACCCGGCGTCTGGTGGACGTGGCGCAGGACTGCATCATCACCGAGGAGGACTGCGGCACCACGCGCGGCATCACCATCCGTGCGGTGGTTGAGGGGGGCGACGTGCTCGTCTCGCTCGGCCAGCGCGTGCTGGGCCGCTCCGCTGCCGAGGACGTGAAGGACCCCGGCGGCGAGCTGGTCTGCCCGGCCGACACCTATTTCGACGAGGTGATGATCGACAAGGTCGAAAAGGCCGGCGTTCAGTCGATCAAGGTCCGCTCGGTCCTGACCTGTGAGGCTGAGACCGGGGCGTGCGGCGCCTGCTACGGCCGTGACCTGGCGCGGGGCACCCGGGTGAACATCGGCGAAGCGGTCGGGGTCATCGCCGCCCAGTCCATCGGCGAGCCCGGCACCCAGCTGACCATGCGGACCTTCCACATCGGCGGCACCGCCCAGGTGGCCGAACAGTCCTTCTTCGAGGCCACCAACGAGGGCGTGATCAAGTTCGCCATGGGCAACACCGTGCGCGCGGCCCACGGCGACCTCGTCGCCATGAACCGCAACATGCAGGTGGTGGTCCAGGTCGACGGCAAGGATCGCGAATCCTACAAGGTGCCCTACGGCGCGCGCCTGCGTGTCAAGGAAGGCGACACCGTCAAGCGCGGCCAGCGCTTGGCGGACTGGGACCCCTATACCACGCCCATCATCACCGAGGTGGGCGGCAAGGTGCGGACCGAAGACCTGGTGGACGGCTTCTCCATCCGTGAGGAGACGGACGAGGCGACCGGCATCGCCAACCGTGTGGTGGCCGACTGGCGGGCGAGCCCGCGGGGCTCGGACCTCCGTCCGGCCATGAGCGTGGTGGACGCGGACGGCGCTTATGTGAAGCTGGCCAACGGCGGCGACGCCCGTTACCTGCTGCCCGCAGGTGCTGTGCTCTCCGTCGGCGACGGAGACGAGGTGAAGCCCGGCGACGTCATGGCCCGCCTTCCCACCGAGTCGGCCAAGACCCGCGACATCACCGGCGGCCTGCCGCGCGTGGCGGAGCTGTTCGAGGCGCGCAGGCCCAAGGACTGCGCCATCATCGCCGAAATGTCGGGCAAGGTGGAGTTCGGCAAGGACTACAAGAACAAGCGCCGCATCAAGATCACTCCGGAAGATGGTGAGACGGTTGAGTTTCTGATCCCTAAGGGTAAGCACATCTCGGTGCACGATGGCGACTTCGTCACCCGTGGCGAATACATCATCGACGGCAACCCGGATCCGCACGACATCCTGCGCATCCTGGGCATCGAGGCGCTGGCCGAATACCTGGTCAACGAAATTCAGGAGGTTTATCGCCTGCAGGGTGTGCCTATCAACGATAAGCATATCGAAGTGATCGTGCGCCAGATGCTGCAGAAGGTGGAGATCATGGAGCCCGGCGACACCGGCCTGATCAAGGCCGACCACCTCGACAAGACCGAAGTCGACGCGGAAAACTTGAAGGCCGAGAAGCGCAAGGGGCGTCCGGCGGTCTACCAGCCGGTCCTCTTGGGCATCACCAAGGCCTCGCTGCAGACCCGCTCGTTCATCTCGGCCGCCTCGTTCCAGGAGACCACTCGCGTGCTGACCGACGCCTCGGTCAACGGCAAGGTGGATACGCTGGAGGGGCTGAAGGAGAACGTGATCGTCGGCCGGCTGATCCCGGCCGGCACCGGCTCCTATCTGCGCGGCCTACAACGCATCGCCGCCCAGCGCGACGAGGCGCTCACCGCCCAGCGCGAAGAAGCCCTGGAAGCCTTCCCCGCCGAGCTGGAATTCTCGCCAAGCGACGAGGCTGTACCGGCCGAGTGAGGTCCCTTCGTCACGACTGAATGGCAGGCGGCCCGGGAGAGCGATCTCCCGGGCCGTTTCTCTTTGTCGCGCCTCATCGGCGTGGAGCCGAAGCTGTCGACCTCGCGGCGACGCCTTCCCTCCCCTTCGAGGGGAGAAAGAAGCACCCGGGGCTTCAGCCACCTTCCCCTACGTCAGTTAGCCTCATCCTCGGGGTGTTTGCTCTTCATGTTGATGCAGCCGCGGTCGAGGTTGGAGCCGGCGCCTTTGCAAGGCACGAAGGGCTCCTGCATCCGTGAGCTTCTCGCCTCCTCCTGCGCATGGACGGCCGCATCGAACGCCGCGCGCGCTTCGGCCGAAAGGCCATCCACCTTTTGTGCGCCGACGCGCGCAGCGATCGCCACCCGCCGGTCGCAGGCCGCGCGCTCGTTGGCGTTCAGGTTCACATAGTCCTCGTGCGAGCACCCCACCGTGGCGCGGAGGAAGGTGCGCACGCCGTCCTGACCGTCGTCACCCTGGACCGCCCAGGCGCCCGGACCGGGGCTGGGCGCAGGGGTCGCGCCGGAGCCGGTTCGAGCGCCCGCGCCCACGCCGCTGGGACGCAGCGCCGGATGGGCCGCCGGCGGGACGCGAGGTGGCACGGGTCGGGCCGGCTCGACGGGGCGGGGAGGCGATGCAAGACTCCGGCGAGGGCGTTGGACAACGGGTGCTGAAGGCGCTGCCGGGGCTTGACGCACGACGCGACGGCTGGCGGCGCGAGGCGCAGGGCTTCCAGGCGCTGCGGCCTGGGGAGGCTCGGTCACCAGCTGGACCTGGAAGTCCGACTCCGTGCGCGCAGGCGTGCGGAAGCCGGGCGCCACTTCGCGCGCCAGCACGATGAACAGGGCGAGATGGACGAGGAGCGAAACGGCGAGGGCGCCGGTCGTCGCTCGCCTGCGGTCGCGGCGCGCCATCTGCGTCCTATAAGGCCTGATCCGCCGGGGCGGGAGGGGCGTATGGCCACCTCGCCGCGACTAAATCGGAGCGAGACGCGCCCTTGCCCAAGCCTCGCCGATCGTTACTTCTGAGCGCCTGAGTGGGAGCCGCCTTTGCGATCGTTCGGTTTGGCCGTGTTGACGGCCGGTCTCGTCTTCTCTTCGGGCGCGCGGGCGAAGGCCCCGGGGTCCGGCGCGCCCGCCAGCCTGCACACCTTCGCCGACGCCAGCCTCTCGCCTGAAGGCGACCGGATCGCCTTAGTCGAGACGGCGGAGCCCTTTGCGCCCTCGCCCAAGCGGGCCCGCGGACCCCTTGTGGTCCGCGCCGCGCGCACGGGCGAGGTGCTGCACAGCTACGATCCGTGTCCAGCCTGTCGCTACAGCGACCCGGCATGGTCGCCTCGGGGCGACAGCCTCGCCTTCATCGCCTTCGACGCCGCCCAGGGCCGCACCACGCTGGAGCTGATCCGTGGAGGTCACGTTACAGCGCTTGCGAGCGTGGACGGCGTGGCCCAGACGCCGCGCTTCTCGCCGGACGGCGCGATGATCGCGCTGATGGCGACGCCGGGCGCCCACAAGGAGACGGGTGCTGTGGAGGCGGGGGCCGAGCAGGTCGGCGACATCGGCGCTCTGGCCACAGCCGACGAGAAGCGCATCGGGGTGATCCCGGTCGCGGGCGGCGAGATACGCTACGTCTCGCCCGCCGACACCTTCGTCTACGAGTACGACTGGCGGCCCGACGGCCGGGGCTTCGTGGCCACCGCCGCCAAGGGCAACGGTGACGACAACTGGTGGATCGCCAAACTCGTCGCCATCGACCTGGCGGGCGGCGAGGCGAGGGTGATCGCCGCGCCGGTGATGCAGATGAATTTCCCCCGGGTCTCGCCGGACGGAAAGAGCGTCGCCCTGATCGGCGGGCTGATGAGCGACTTCGGTTCGGTGGGCGGCGACGTCTATACCGTGCCGATCGAGGGCGGCGCGCTGACGGACGTCACGCCCGGGATCAAGGCGACCTTTACCTCCCTGGCGGGATGGCGCGGCGGCCAGCTCGCGGGCGCCCTGCTCCGCGGCGATCGCAGCGAGATCGTGTCGCTCGACCCGCACACCGGCCAGGTCGCTGTGCGCTGGAGCGCGCCCGCCTCGCTGTCGGCGAACAATGGCAAGGTGAGCTTCAGCGCCGACGGCGCGACGGTCGCCACGGCGGTCCAGGACTTCACCCACCCGCCCGAGCTGTTCGCCGGCGCGCCAGGGCCCGCGTTCGCCGCGGTGACCCACGCCAACGCCCAGCTGTCGCCCCAGGTGGACGCCCGGAGCGTGACCTGGAAGAGCGACGGCTTCGACGTGCAGGGCTGGCTGCTCGCCCCGCTGCATCCAAGCGCCGGTCAGCACCCCCTGATCGTAGAAATCCACGGGGGCCCGAGCGCCGCCAGCACGCCCCAGTACCAGCCGCCCAGCGGCCTGGGGATATTCGCCACCGCGGATTGGCTGAGGCAGGGCTACTACGTCTTCTATCCCAACCCCCGCGGCAGCTACGGCCAGGGCGAGGCCTTTGCTCGCGCAAACGTCCGAGACTTCGGCGGAGGCGACCTGCGCGACATCTTGGCCGGCGTCGACAAGGTGGAGACCCTGGCGCCGGTGGACGACAAACGGCTCGGCGTGTTCGGCCATAGCTATGGCGGGTTCATGACCATGTGGACGGTGACTCACTCCCACCGCTTCCATGCCGCCATCGCCGGCGCGGGCCTGTCGGACTGGATCAGCTATTACGGGGAAAACGGCATCGACAAGTGGATGATCCCCTTCTTCGGGGCGTCGGCCTATGACGATCCGGCGATCTACGAGAAGCTGTCGCCGATCTTCTCCATCAAGAACGCGACGACACCGACGCTCATCTACGTCGGCGCACGGGACGTGGAATGCCCGGCGCCTCAGAGCTTCGAGTTCTGGCACGGATTGCGGGCGGTCGGCGTACCCACCGACCTGATCGTCTATGCAGGCCAGGGCCACGCCATCCGCGATCCAGCCGACCTCGCCGACCTTCGGCGGCGCGAGCTGGCTTGGTTCGACAAGTACCTGGGGAGCTGACGGCCCCTTTCCCTCCCCCTCGACAGGGAGGGTCAGGGTGGGGGGTTTGTCCAGAAAGGGCGCTGCTGTGGAAGCACCCCTGACCCCGAGCCTCCCCTCTAAGGGGAGGGAGAGGGCGGCTAGGGCTTCAGCGTCGAGATCGCCAGCAGGATCAGCGCCCCAGCCGCCGTCGCGTAGGCGATGCAGCCGAGTTCGTAGATCAGGGTGGTGGGCGCCGAGAGCCTGTCGACCATGTTGATCGTCTTGGAAGGTCCGGTCTGGGCTCTCATTTGAACGGTGAACTCGCTCCGTTGGCGCAGCCGGCCTTGCCGCTGAGGCAGCCCAAGCCGCCCTTGGCCATGTTGATCGCCTTGACGTCGGTCGCCTGCACGAAGGCCGCCTTGTCCGCCATGCCCCCCACCACACCTCGGGTGGCGTCGATGCCTTGGGCCGCCTTTTCCGAGGCGACCGCGGTCGCCGTGTGAACGGCGTCCACCGTCTCGAACAGCGGTCGGATGTAGGCGGTCAGGATCAGCAGGGCCCCGATCACCACCGCCCCGATGCCGACCAGCTTGGAGTTCCGCATGAACCCGCGGTCCGCCATCATGTCACCGAGGTCCTGCCGCGTGCGAATGCGTTCCGATACGACGTCGTCGCGGCTGTCGGCGGAGGGCTTGGTGCGGCGCAGGTCCTCGAACGAGGCGGGCACGAAGTCGTCCGGTCTTGCGCCGTCAGTCGGTTCCGCCATAGTCGCGCCCAGATTAAAGCCTGAGCCACGTCTAAGACGCAATGTTCAACGCCGCGTTTCGCGGTGTGGTTAACCAGCGCGAAAGCCCCTCGACTTGACCCGCCAGCCGCTTGCGGGTAATGACGCGCCTCTGTTTCGGGGCAGGATGGTTCGCCATCTGGTCCGGAGCGCATGATCGGGGCCTGAGCGCCCGCCGGTTCGCCCACAGCGCGCGAGCCGGCCTATCGCGTTTTCGGTAGCGTCTGCGGGCCGGCTGGCTTTGTTGACGGGAACATAAGGGCGCAGGGCTGAACAGCTCCGGGCCCGAGCAGGGCGAGCGAGGGCGTCCGGCCTAACGGCGCAGTCCTCCCAACGAAGACGAAAAGAGCGAATGCCTACAGTCAACCAATTGATCCGCAAGCCCCGCCGCCCCCCGGTGGACCGCAACACTGTGCCGGCGCTGAAGGGCTCCCCCCAGCGCCGCGGCGTCTGCACCCGGGTTTATACGACGACCCCAAAGAAGCCGAACTCGGCGCTCCGTAAGGTCGCCAAGGTTCGCCTGACCTCGGGCATCGAGGCGGTGTGCTACATTCCGGGCGAGGGTCACAACCTGCAGGAGCACTCCGTGGTGCTGATCCGTGGCGGCCGCGTGAAGGACCTTCCTGGCGTGCGCTACCACATCCTGCGGGGCGTCCTGGACACCCAGGGCGTGAAGAACCGCAAGCAGCGCCGCTCGCTGTATGGCGCCAAGCGTCCGAAGTGATTTTTGGCCTCGTGCTGGGTTGCGGAGCGCGTGCTTCGACAGGCTCAGCATGAGGGAAAAGTAGAAATCAAAAGTAGCCCTCATCCTGAGGTTGTCGAAGGACGAGGGCGGCTCCACCAACGCACGACCTAGAAGGCCAAGCCGTCATGTCCCGCCGTAGACGCGCAGATAAGCGCGAAGTGTTGCCAGACCCCAAGTTCGGCGACCTGATCGTCACCAAGTTCATGAACTATGTCATGTACGAGGGCAAGAAGGCCGTCGCTGAGAATATTGTCTACGGCGCGTTCGACCTGATCAATACCCGCCGCAGGGACATGGACACCATTCAGGTCTTCCACACCGCGCTCGACAACGTGGCCCCGGCCGTCGAGGTTCGCTCCCGCCGGGTCGGCGGCGCGACCTACCAGGTGCCCGTCGAGGTACGTCCCGAGCGCCGCCGCGCCCTGGCCATTCGCTGGCTGGTCAACGCCGCGCGCAACCGCGGCGAGAACACCATGACCGAGAAGCTGGCCGCCGAGCTGCTCGACGCCTCCAACAACCGTGGCACCGCGGTGAAGAAGCGCGAGGACACCCACAAGATGGCCGAGGCCAACCGCGCCTTCTCGCATTACCGCTGGTAACGGCTTATATATTCATCTGACGGCGTGGGCGGTCTTGAGCTAAGACTGCCCGCCGACCGACCCCTGACATAATCCAAGCGCTTTCATAGCCGCCGGAACGATCGAAGAGCCGTAACCCCATGCCCCGCCAGCACGCCATCGAGGACTACCGCAACTTCGGGATCATGGCGCACATCGACGCCGGCAAGACCACGACCACCGAGCGGATTCTCTACTACACCGGCAAGAGCCACAAGATCGGCGAGGTCCACGACGGCGCCGCGACCATGGACTGGATGGAGCAGGAGCAGGAGCGGGGAATCACCATCACCTCCGCCGCCACCACCGCCTACTGGAACGGCAAGCGCCTCAACATCATCGACACCCCCGGCCACGTTGACTTCACCATCGAGGTGGAGCGCTCGCTCCGCGTGCTCGACGGCGCGGTGGCGGTGCTCGACGGCAACCAGGGCGTGGAACCTCAGACTGAGACGGTGTGGCGCCAGGCCGACCGCTACGACGTTCCGCGCATCGTGTTCGTCAACAAGATGGACAAGATTGGCGCCGACTTCGAGATGTGCCTGCGCACAATCCGCGAGCGGCTGGGTGTCAAGGCCATCCCGATCCAGATCCCGATTGGCTCGGAGACCTCGCTGAAGGGTTTAGTCGACCTCGTCCGCATGAAGGCGGTGGTCTGGGATAACGACGGTTTGGGCGCCAACTACCACGACGAAGATATCCCCGCCGACATGCTGGAGGGGTGCAAGACGGCGCGGAACTACATGGTCGAGAACGCCGTCGAACTCGACGACGACGCCATGACCGCCTACCTTGACGGCGAGGAGCCTTCGGAAGAGGTATTGAAGACCTGCATCCGCAAGGCCGTGCTGCAGGGGACCTTCTACCCGATCCTGTGCGGCTCCGCGTTCAAGAACAAGGGCGTTCAGCCCCTGCTCGACGCGGTGGTGGACTACCTGCCCTCGCCCCTGGACATCCCGCCGACCAAGGGCATCGACTTCAAGACCGAGGAGGATGTCGAGCGCAAGGCGTCCGACTCCGAGCCTCTGTCGGTGCTGGCGTTCAAGATCATGGACGATCCCTTCGTGGGCTCGCTGACCTTCTGCCGCATCTACTCCGGCAAGCTGGAGACGGGGCTGGGGCTGCTGAACTCCACCCGCGACAAGCGCGAGCGGGTCGGCCGGATGCTGCTGATGCACTCCAACAACCGCGAGGACATCAAGGAAGCCTATGCCGGCGACATCGTCGCGTTGGCCGGCCTCAAGGACACCCGCACCGGCGACACTCTGTGCGATCCGACCAAGAGCCCGGTGATCCTGGAGAAGATGAACTTCCCCGCGCCGGTGATCGAGCAGTCCATCGAGCCCAAGTCCAAGGCCGACCAGGAGAAGCTGGGCGTTGCGCTCGGCAAGATGGTCGCTGAGGACCCGTCCTTCACCGTCTACACCGACCCGGAGTCGGGCCAGACGATCATGAAGGGCATGGGCGAGCTGCACCTGGACATCAAGGTCGACATCTTGCGCCGGACCTACAAGGTGGACGCTAACATCGGCGCCCCCCAGGTGGCTTATCGCGAGAGCTTGGGGCGCAAGGCCGATATCGACTACACCCACAAGAAGCAGACCGGCGGCACGGGCCAGTTCGCCCGTGTCAAGATCATCTTCGAGCCGGGTGAGGAAGGCTCGGGCTTCGTGTTCGAGTCCTCCGTTATCGGCGGCACGGTGCCCAAGGAGTTCATTCCCGGCGTGCAGAAGGGGCTGGAGTCCTCCAAGGACAATGGCCTGCTCGCCGGCTTTCCGGTAATCGACTTCAAGGCGACGCTGTACGACGGCGGCTACCACGACGTGGACTCGTCCGTGCTGGCGTTCGAGATCGCGGCCCGCGCCGCCTTCCGCGAACTGCGTGAAAAGGCGTCCCCGAAACTGCTCGAGCCGATCATGAAGGTGGAAGTGCTGACGCCCGACGAGTACATGGGCGACGTGATCGGGGACCTGAACTCGCGTCGTGGCCAGATCCAGGGCACCGAGACCCGGGGCAACGCCCAGGTGGTGACGGCCTTCGTGCCGCTCGCCAACATGTTCGGCTACATCTCCACCCTGCGCTCGTTCTCCCAAGGTCGGGCTCAGTATTCGATGCAATACGACCACTACGAGCCGGTGCCTCAAGCAGTCGCCGACGAAGTGATCAAGAAGTACGCTTAACCCTAAAACCCCCGAAGACAATTGGACGCCCCGGTCTTCGGGGCTGGAGCTAGAGAAATGGCCAAGGAAAAGTTTCAACGTAATAAGCCGCATTGCAATATCGGCACCATCGGTCACGTCGATCACGGCAAGACCACGCTGACGGCGGCGATCACCATGACGCTGGCCAAGTCCGGCGGCGCGGTGGCCAAGAAGTACGACGAGATCGACGCGGCGCCGGAAGAAAAGGCGCGCGGCATCACCATCAACACCGCCCACGTGGAATACGAGACGGCCAACCGTCACTACGCCCACGTCGACTGCCCCGGCCACGCCGACTATGTGAAGAACATGATCACCGGCGCCGCCCAGATGGACGGCGCGATCCTGGTCTGCTCCGCCGCCGACGGCCCCATGCCCCAAACCCGCGAGCATATCCTGCTCGCTCGCCAAGTCGGCGTGCCGGCGCTGGTGGTGTTCCTTAACAAGGTCGACATGGTCGACGACGAGGAACTGCTGGAGCTGGTCGAGATGGAGGTACGCGAGCTGCTGTCAAGCTACGACTTCCCCGGCGACGACATCCCGATCACCAAGGGTTCGGCCCTGGCGGCGGTCGAGGGCAAGACGCCCGAGATCGGGGAGAACGCCGTCATCGCCCTGATGAAGACGGTGGACGACTACATTCCCCAGCCCGAGCGCCCCAAGGACAAGCCCTTCCTGATGCCGGTCGAGGACGTGTTCTCCATCTCCGGCCGCGGAACGGTCGTCACCGGCCGGATCGAGCGCGGCATTGTCAAGGTCGGCGAGGAGGTCGAGATCGTCGGCATCCGCCCCGTCCAGAAGACCACCTGCACGGGCGTGGAGATGTTCCGCAAGCTCCTCGACCAGGGCGAGGCGGGCGACAACGTCGGCATCCTGCTTCGCGGCACCAAGCGTGAAGACGTCGAGCGCGGCCAAGTTCTCTGCAAGCCGGGCTCCATTACCCCGCACACCAAGTTCATGGCCGAAGCCTACATCCTGACCAAGGAAGAGGGCGGGCGTCATACCCCCTTCTTCACCAACTACCGTCCCCAGTTCTACTTCCGGACTACCGATGTGACCGGGATCGTGAAGCTGAAGGAAGGCGTGGAGATGGTAATGCCGGGCGACAACGCCGAGCTCGAAGTCCAGCTGATCACCCCGATCGCTATGGAAGAAAAGCTCCGCTTCGCCATCCGCGAAGGCGGCCGCACCGTGGGCGCGGGCGTTGTGGCGAAGATCCTGGAGTAGCTGAAGTTCTGCGGCTTCGGCCGCTGGCGTTAGCATTTAATGGCCGCCGTCGGAGTGATCCGGCGGCGGCTTTGTTTTTGATGCGCAGCGCCACCGGCGCTGGCTGGAGATCGAGATGAAGCTTCCCAAGGGCTGCACGGTGGCCGTTTCCGACGGCGAGAAGCTGGTCCTGTTCCACAACACCGGCGACGAGGCCGAACCCCATCTGACCGCCGCGCCCCACGCCCGCGTGGAGGAGAACCATAGCGGCGTCGGCAGTCAGCACCATAGTAACGCCTCCAACCCCGAGGATCACAGCGTAGACAAGGCCGGCTTCGCCGCCGGCGTGGCAAAAATCCTCAACGCCCAGCTTGCTGCGGGCAAGATCAGCAAGCTCGTAGTCATTGCTGCACCGAAGACGCTCGGCGAACTGCGCAAGCACTATGACAAAAAATTGGAAGCCCACCTGGTCGGCGAAATCGGGAAAGATCTCACCGGGAGTTCAGCGAAGGATATCGAAAAGTCGATCGCGTCGGCCTGAGACGCTCTGATCTACTGCTTGGTAAAGCGTAGCCTGCAGCTTCGCATTGAAAAGCCGCCGTCGGAGCGATCCGGCGGCGGCTTTGTACTAGATAATTTTATCTAGTTCGAACCAACCCATCGGAAACCGTAACGTTTTGAAGGACGAGACGGCCGATAGCTAGGATCAGGCCGAGCCAAATTGGCCTGCCGGAGGCTTTAGCCGGCAACGGCTTCGACGTTGACGGCGGACTTCGCAAGGTGGCTGACTAGTCCGTCGCTGCCTTTCATGTCCTTGGTCGCCGCCTTGAGCTTGGTGGCGTCTTCGGTCAACTTGAGCGCATCAGCGAAGGCCGCCACCGTCCCGAAGCCCGTGATGCCATAGTGCGTCATACGCTGGTACTGCGCGATGATGGCAGCATCCAGGACCGGACCCTTTTCGGGCGCCTCTTCAATGGTGTGCTTGATCGCTTCTTCGACGAGGCCTTCCATACCCTTGCAGTGCTCTTTCTTCACCTTCTCGTCCTGCCCCTCGATGAGGGACTTGAGCAGTTCGGTGTGGGCGGCGATGCCATCCTGGGAGCCTTCCAGCGTCTCCTTCAACTTCGTATCGGTCGCCTTAGGAGCGATCTTCTTCAGGGCTTTGGCCATTTGATCATTCGCCGACCAGAGGTCCTTCAGTTCATCGACGTAGAGTTCTTGAAGAGTGGAGATTTTCGACATTTGGATAGCTCCGTTAACGGCTTGAACTAGGTTGGCACAGACCCGAGCGATTCAGGCGCGGATCACGCCATCATCCGCACGCTGGGTTCGCGGTCCCACTGGCGGGTGACGGCAGGCTTCAGGAAGGCTTCGACGCCGCCCAGCTCGACGATGCCCGCGTCGGCCTCAACACCTACCCTGTCCAGCAGGGGTTTGGCCGCGGGCGTATAGCCGATCGCTTTCAGATGGACGAAGGCGTTGGAGATAAAGTCTTTCGCCGCCGCATCCTTGACCAGCATCTTGCATCCAGCTTCCGACAGAACGATCGCGACGGCATCGAAGATCACCGAAGGAGATCCGGCAAGCTGAGCGTCGGCCGCCAAACTTGATCCATCGGCGAGGGTAATCATGATCTTAGGGGCGACGACTTTGACGTCGGCGCCTTGCTTTTCAACGGCGGCGACCAGGGACTTAATCAGCGCTCCATCCGACCCATCGGCGACCAGAATGCCGACTGCGCGGCCTTCCAGCGTATCGGGGTACTTGCCGATAATCCGCAACGCCGGCGACAGCTCCATGTCGATCGGCGCCTTGGCGGCCGGGGAAGCGTCGGGCAGGGTGTCAAGACCCAGACCGTCCGCGATACGCTTCGCCAAGCCTTCGTCGACGTTACGCAGATTGGCGAGGATACGCATCCGCACCGCCTCAATACTGGTCTTCGAGAGCTCAAACACAATGGCGCTGGCCAAGTGTGCCTGCTCCGGCCCACTTTGCGAGCGAAAGAACAGACGCGCCTGACTATAATGATCGGCGAAGGTCTCGGAGCGCAGGCGTACCTTGGTCCCTGTAACGGGCTCCTTGAACGTGTGGAAACCCAGGGCGGCGCTCTCCCGCGGGCCTCCGATCTCGCCGGCTTCGGCAAGCGAGTTAGGCTCGTAATTGGCGCGCCCCTTGGGGACGCCATGCTGCATGTGACCGTCGCGCTGGAAGTTGGCGACAGCTGTCCCCTTGGCTTGGTTAATAGGCAACTGGTGGAAATTGGTGCTGCCGAGACGCGAAAGCTGCGTGTCGAGGTAGGAGAAAAGACGCCCTTGAAGCAGTGGGTCGTCCGAGAAGTCGATGCCCGGGACCATATTGGTCGGAAGGAAGGCGACCTGTTCGGTTTCGGCGAAGAAGTTGTCCGGGTTGCGGTCCAACACCATCCGGCCGACGACCTCGACCGGATACATCTCCTCGGGGATCAGCTTGGTGGAATCCAGGATGTCGAAGGGCAGGGCGTCCGCCTGCTCCTGCGTCAGCAACTGCACACCGAAATCCCACTCGGGGAATTTGCCGCTGTCGATGGCGTTGTACAGGTCGCGGCGCAGGAAATCGGGGTCAGCGCCGGCGATCTTCACAGCTTCGTCCCAGCCGGTGGATTGCAGGCCGAGCTTAGGTCTCCAGTGAAACTTCACAAAGGTCGCCGTTCCGTCTTCGGCGATCAACCGGAAGGCGTGGACGCCGAATCCTTCCATCATGCGATGTGAGCGAGGGATACCACGATCCGACATCGCCCACATGATCATGTGGGTGCTCTCGGGCATCAGTCCGATAAAGTCCCAGAAGGTGTCATGCGCGGTCGCCGCCTGGGGATAACCCCGGTCGGCTTCCATCTTGGCCGCGTGGATCAGGTCCGGGAACTTAATGGCGTCCTGGATGAAGAACACCGGGATGTCGTTGCCGACCAAATCCCAGTTACCCTCGCTCGTGTAAAACTTGACCGCAAAGCCCCGCACGTCGCGCGGCGTGTCCACTGAACCTGCGCCGCCGGCGACGGTGGAGAAGCGGGTGAACAGTTCGGTCCTCTTGCCGACCTCGGTCAAGATCTTGGCGTGGGTCACGTGGGCGAGCGACTTGGTCAGCTCGAAATATCCATGGGCGCCCGAGCCGCGGGCGTGAACGATCCGCTCCGGGATCCGTTCGTGGTCAAAGTGGTGGATTTTCTCGCGGAGGATGAAGTCCTCCAACAGGGTCGGACCTCGCCGACCGGCCTTCAGCGAATTCTCGTTATCACCGACCACAACGCCATGGTTGGTCGTTAGTAAATCGGCGCCGCCTGTGGCGGCCTGGTGAAGCTCCCCGCCGTTTCCAGGCTCGGTCTTGGTAGGCGTGGCGGGATCGTAGGGCATGGGCATATCCGATCTGATCGATCCGGACGCCTTCGCCACCCCGCCTGAAAAGGCTGGGGAGCATCCGGGGACCGGAGCTATTTGGGAAGAGTTCAGCGCAGGATGGCCGGCGCTGTTCTATCCAAACCCGGGACGGAGCGGGTTGTTCCTTTTCGACCTGCGGAGTTTCAACGCAGTCGCTCGTGCACAGCCACGCCGGAAAGGCCGTTCCCCTGCCGCTTGCGGCTGGGTAATCTCAGGTTGGTGACCGCCTTCGGGTCACGCAAAGCGGTCGCCTTCGCATGTCGGACCTGAGCTTGAACAGACGGGCGGCCACGCTGGGCCTGCTCGCGCCGCTGGTGGCCGGCTGCAGCCACGCCTCTTCGACCGCCTCGCTGCCTAGCGACATGATGCTGGGCGACCCCAACGCCAAGGTGACGGTAGTGGAGTACGCCTCGGTCGCCTGTCCGGTCTGCGGGCGCTGGTACAAGGAGGTCTGGCCGGCGTTCAAGGCCAAGTATGTCGACACCGGCAAGATCCATTTCGTCTACCGGGAGATGCTCGTCGGTGGGTCGGAAGAGGTGACGGTGGCCGCCTCCGGCTTCCTGCTGGCGCGATGCGCGGGCAAGGATCGGTACTTCTCCATCGTGGACGCGATCTACCGCAGCCAGCCGGGCCTGTTCGACGACCCCCGCAACGTGCTGCTCAATATTGCCCGCAGCGCCGGCTTCAGCGACGCGCAGTTCGACGCCTGCGTGAAGAACGAGGCGTCGTTGAAGGCGCTGAGCGATCGGGTGGAGGCGAACTCCAAGCTCGGCAACGTCAACGCCACGCCCACCTTTGTGATCAACGGAAAGGCCCTGCAGCCGGGCTATCATCCGCTCAGCGATCTCGATGCGGCGATCGCGGCCGCGCAAAAGGCCTGACCGCGGCCAGAGCAAGACGAGTTTAGGCACTAACGCCAACAGTCGGCTCATCCTGAGCTTGTCGAAGGACGAGGCGTCCAATGGGCGCGCCGCGGCCTCGCCCTTCGACGAGCTCAGGATGAGGCCGAGTTTGGCGCAAGCGACCCCAGAGACCGTCGTCCCGCTTTACTGGATCACCTGGGCGGAGAAGCGCTCCATCTCCTCCAGCTGCGGGCTCATCTGCAGGAGCAGCAGGTCCAGGCCCGCATGCTCGAACTCGGCGATGCGGGCGCGCAGCTGGGCCGGCGTGCCCACTAGGCCGGGCCGCAGGCCGCGGTTGGAGACGCTGTATTCCTTTATCTTCAACTCCCGCTCCAGCTCGGTGCCGGAGAGCCATTGCTGGAAGTTGTCGAAGCCCGGCGCGTGGGCGTTCAAGGTGGTGATCCGCTCGACTTCGGCCTGCGCCTCGTCGTCGGTGTCGCGCACGACGGCGTAGGCGGCCATGCCGTAGGTCATGGGGGCCAGCCCCAGCCGTTCCCGGCGCGCGCGCATCTCGGCGATCTTTTCGGCGATGAAGGCGGGCTCGTCGCCGTGCATGACATAGGCGTCGCAGTGTCGGGCGATCATGGTCTTGGCCGCTTCCGACTCGCCGCCGGCATAAATAACGGGGCGAGGCGAACGATCCGGCTTCGGCTCGCAGATGGCGTCCTTCAGCTGATAGCGGGGGCCGTCGTGGGTGAAGGGGGTTTGGGTCCACAGGCCGTCCACGACCTCGAGCCACTCCACCGTGCGGCCATAGCGGTCGTCGTGCTGGTCGAAGGCCAGCCCGTACTGGGTCGCCTCGTCCGCCCACCAGGAGGACACGACGTTCAGCGCCAGCCGCCCGCCGCTGATCTGGTCCACGTTGGCGGCCTGCTTGGCGAAAAGCGCGGGGTGGTGGAAGTTCGGACGCACCGCCACCATCAGCTCCAGCCGCTCGGTCACCGCCGCCAGGGCCGCCGCCGTCGACCAGGCGTCGAGCGCAGGCTGGTCGGTCCCCTTGATGTCGTTCAGGTTCAGCTCGGCCACCAGCGTCAGGTCGTAGCCGATCTGCTCGGCGCGCTGGCACAGGCGGCGGGTATAATCCCAGCTGGCCTGGCCCATCCCCTCGTCGGGCACGTTGCGCAGCCAGCCGCCGAAGACGGGAGCCCAGAAGCCGTATCTCATGCGACTACCCGCATCGCCTGTGCCTAACCGCCATACCGTTTCGCCACCCGCATCGCCTGCGCGATCTCGCCCACCAGCATGTCCACCAACCTGTCATGCGGGTCGTAGCCCAACACCGTCATCGGATCGGCCACGAAGTTGGACAGCGCATTCAGGTCATAGAAGCGCGCCGCGCCGTCGCGCCCATCGACCATGTACTCCACCCCGCCCACGTCCAGGTGCGAGGCCTGGGCCGCCGCCTCCACCTGGCTTACGATTTCGGGCGGAGGATCGAAGGCGCTGATGGTGATCGACGGCCCGCCCGCCTCCCGCCGGTCCGCCTGACAGACATCGGCGGGGCAGAGGTCGAAGGTCGAGCCCGCGCCGTCGAGGGCGATGGCGTACAGGAAGCGGCCGCCCAGCGTCTCGCAGCGGATCACCCGCCCGCCCTCGGCCGGCACATATTCCTGCACCAGGGTCACGCCGTTCAGGCCTGCAGGCGTGCCCTGCTCGGCGGCGAAGGCGTCAAGCTCTTCCAGCGTATCGTAGCGCGCCATGCCGGCGCCGGACCCGCCGATGTCGCCCTTCACCATCACCGGAAAGCGCAGCTCGGCCGCCACTTTCGCGACGTCGGCGAAGCGATGCACCACCCGGGTCGCCGGCGTCTCCATGCCCAGGGCGCGAAACAGCGACAGCTGGCGCGCCTTGGAGGTGTCGATGGCCAGCGCCGCCGCGCCGTTGATCACCCTGGCCCCGCGATGGGCGAAGTGCGCCATCAGCGCCTGTGTGTAAAAGATCGGATGCTCGGCCTGGCGCAGAAACGAGCTCATCGCCAGCCGGTTGAACACCACCGGCGCGGCCGGGCTCTGTTCGCCCGGATCGAAGGTGTGGTCTTGCAGGTTCAGCGCCGCGTAGTCGACCCCCTGCCGGTCGAGCGCCGCGAACAGGGGCAGGAACCACGACGGGTGCTCGTAATAGATGGCGAGGTCGGTCATCTCAGCGATGCGCGCCGTGCGGCGGCGCGGCGAGCAGCGGCTTCAGCGCGGCGTCGAACAGCGCCACGTCCGGCTCCCTGCCGTGCTCGTCGAGCTTCTTGCCATCGATGAAGAAGTCCGGCGTGCCGTCGACCTTGGCCACGTTCTCGGCGTACTTCACCCGGGCGTTCAGCGCGTCGATGGAGGCCTTGTCGCTGATGCAGGCTTCCAGCTGCTGGGGGTTCAGCCCGTTCTCCTTGGCGATGCGCACGAACACGGCCCGAGGATCGCTGCTGGCGAAGATCTCTGGCTGGGCGCGATAGGTCTCCTCGACCACGTTGAAATAGCGGGCCTGACCCGCACAGCGGGCGAGCAGAAAGCCCGCGGCCGCCACCTGCACCATGCCCTCGTCCCCGACCAGCATCTCGCGCAGCTCGAAGCGCACCTTGCCGGTGTCGATGTACTTGGTCTTCAACGTCGGGAAGACGTCGGCGTCGAAGCGGGCGCAGTGCGGGCAGGCTACCGAGGCGTATTCGGTGATGGTCACCTTCGCGTTCGGCGAGCCCATGACATAGGCCGGCGCGGTGAACTTCGGCGGCAGGGGCGAGGCCGGCGACGGCGCCGGTGCGGCCGAAGCCGTCCCTGCGGCGCAGAGCGCGGCGGCCATGGCGATGCCCAGGGCGGAAAGGCGGGTGGCGGCGCGCATGAAGTCTCCTTGAGCCGAGCGCATCGTCTAAGCGCGCCCGGGGACGGCGGTAAAGGGCCGCTCCGCCGCGTCAATCCTGGCAACCTTGTACAAAAGGCCCGTGCGGACTAGATTTAGCGCCCGAGACGCAGGTCGAACCTCGTCCCTGCCCCTCTCCGCCCTGAGCGCGTCCTTCATGTCCCGTCCCGATCTTCCGTCCCCGCTCGCCCGGGCCCTCGACGCGCGCGGTTATGCCGAGCTGACCCCCGTCCAAGCCGCGGTGATCGAGCCGCAGGCGGCGGGGCGCGACCTGCTGGTCTCCGCACGCACGGGCTCGGGCAAGACGGTGGCCTACGGACTGGCCCTGGCCGGAGAGCTGCTGGATGCGGACGAGCGCATGGCGTCCCCCGCTGCGCCGCTGGCGCTGGTGATCGCGCCGACGCGCGAACTGGCCCAGCAGGTGCAGCGCGAGCTGGAATGGCTCTATGCCGAGGCCGGGGCGCGGGTGGTCTCCTGCGTCGGCGGCATGGACCCGCGACGTGAGCAGCGCGCCTTGGCGGCCGGCTGCCACATCGTGGTCGGCACGCCGGGGCGGTTGCGCGACCACCTGGAGCGCGGCCAGCTCCGCACTGACGGATTAAAGGCGGTGGTGCTGGACGAGGCCGACGAGATGCTCGACCTTGGCTTCCGCGAGGAGCTGGAGGCGATCCTGGACTCCGCGCCCGCCGAGCGGCGCACCCTGCTGTTCTCCGCCACCCTGCCCAAGCCCATCGTGGCCCTGGCCCAGCGCTACCAGAGGCGGGACGCCCTGCGCATCACCGCTAGCGCCGGCGAAACCGCCCACGCCGACATCGACTACCGCGCGGTCGCGGTGGCCCCCAGCGACGCCGAGCACGCGGTGGTCAACCTGCTGCGCTATTACGAGGCCGGCGCGGCGCTGGTGTTCTGCACCACCCGCGAGGCGGTGCGACGCCTGCACGCCAACCTGGTGGAGCGTGGCTTCTCGGTGGTGGCGCTTTCCGGCGAGCTGACCCAGAGCGAGCGCACCCACGCGCTACAGGCCCTGCGCGACCGGCGCGCCAGCGTGTGCGTGGCCACCGACGTCGCGGCCCGCGGCATCGACATCCCCGACCTCGACCTCGTGATTCACGCCGAGCTGCCCAACGATGCGGAGGTGCTGCAGCACCGATCCGGCCGGACGGGCAGGGCGGGCCGCAAGGGCGTGTCGGTGCTGCTGGTGCCCTATCCGAAGCGCCGGCGCGCCGACGCGCTGCTGCGCCTCGCCCACGTCCAGGCCAGCTGGGTCCCGGCCCCCACCGCCGAGGAGGTGCGCGAGCGCGACCAGGCCCGGCTGGTCGAGCAGCTCCGCCCCGCGGGTGAAGCGGCGGAGGAGGATGTGGCCGTCGCGCGCGAGCTGCTGGAGGGGGGCGACCCGCTCGAGGTCGTCGCCTCGCTGGTTCGCGCGCGGCGCGCTAGCCTGCCGGCGCCGGAGGACCTGGCCGAAGCACAGCCCGACGCCCCGCCGCGCTCTCAGGCCAGGGCCGGTTTCGAGGGCTCCGCCTGGTTCCGGATCGACATCGGACGCAACAAGAACGCCGACCCCCGCTGGCTGCTGCCGCTGATTTGCCGGCGCGGCCACGTCACCAAGTCCGAGATCGGCGCGATCCGGGTGTTCGACCGCGAGAGCCGCTTCGAGATCGCCGCCGCAGCCGCCGCGCGCTTCGCGGCGGCGATACAGGAGGGGCCGGACGACGTCCGCATCGCCAAGCTCGACGAGCCGGACCTGCCGCCCTCCCGCGACCGCAAGCGCCCTCCCGCCCGCAGCGACAACGCCGGGCCGCCCACCCGCCGCCCCGCCGGCAAACCTCAGACCTCCCAGCGCCAGATGGGAAAATTCAAGGGTCCGCGGAAGTAGGTTCTGTGTGCTTCGAGACGGGCCGCTTCCGCGTCTTTCCTCAGCATGACGACGGCCTGAGTGTTTCAACCTGGTCCGTAATCCTGAGGCGCGAGCCTGGGGCTCGCGTCTCGAAGGACGCAGGCCCGAGCCGCTCCGCCGAGTTGATCACGGCCGCTTTTGCAGGGTGATCTGGAACAGTTTCGGCCAGTTCTTGCCGGTGATGAAAAGGCGGTCGCGGGCGGCGTCGTATGCGATGCCGTTCAACACGTCGGTATGGCCGGGGATCACGTCGGCGCGGGGCAGCAGGCCCGCCAAGTCGATCCAGCCCACTACGTGGCCGCTCGCCGGATCGATGCGCGCGATCAGGTTGGTCTGCCAGATGTCGGCGAAAATCTCGCCCTTGACCCACTCCAGCTCGTTGAGATTGCCCACCGGACGGCCCTCGTCGGTGACGTGGATGCGCCGCTCTTCGTGCAGGGTCGCGGGATCGAGTACGCGCAGGTCGGGTGTCCCGTCGCTCATGTAGATGTGGCGCGCGTCCTCGGTCAGGGCCCAGCCCTCGCCCCGGTACTGGAACGTGCCCTTCACGTTCAGGCTGGCAGGATCGTAGATGTAGCCGAAGTGCTGCTGCCAGGTGAGCTGGTAGAGCCGGTCGCGCCAGCGCACGATCCCTTCGCCGAAGTCGGCGGCCGGCAGGTCGTGCTGCTCGAGCACCCGTCCGGTGTCCAGCACTTCCTTGCGCACGAAGGAGTGGCCGGGCAGGCCCGTGCTCTCCCACAGCAGGCCGTCCTCGTAGAACAGCCCCTCGGTGAAGGCGTTGACGTCGTGAGGGAAGATGCGCACCACCTTGTAGTCGTAGACCGGGGTGGCGGCCTGGGCGGCGAACGGCGCTGCGGCCAAGAGGAGGAGCAACAGCGATCTCAGTGACATGGCGGCCTCAGTCTCATGTCCTCCTCCGCAAAGGGGGGAGGGGACCCTGCGAAGCATGGTGGAGGGGCTGCCCGTACGCCGCGGCGCTCTACGAGCCCCCTCCGTCGGCTGCGCCGCCACCTCCCCCGCTTTGCGGGAGAGGAGACGCTCAGCAGGCGTAGTACATATCGAACTCGACCGGGTGGGGATGGAGTTGCAGGCGCATGACTTCCTCCATCTTCAGCTCGATATAGGCGTCGATGAAGTCGTCATCCATCACGCCGCCCTTCTTCAGGAAGGCGCGGTCCTTATCCAGGTTCTCCAAGGCTTCGCGCAGCGATCCGCAGACTTCGGGGATGTCCTTCTGCTCGCGGGCGGGAAGGTCATAGAGATTCTTGTCCATGGACGCGCCCGGGTCGATCTTGTTCTCGATCCCGTCCAGCCCCGCCATCAGCAGCGCCACGAAGGTCAGATACGGGTTGCCCATGGGATCGGGGAAGCGGACCTCGATGCGCTTGGCCTTGGGCGACGATACGTAGGGGATGCGGATCGAGGCGGAACGGTTGCGAGCGGAATAGGCCAGCTTGACCGGCGCCTCATAACCCGGCACCAGCCGCTTGTAGCTGTTGGTGGTGGAGTTGGCGAAGGCGTTGATCGCCTTAGCGTGCTTGATGATCCCGCCGATGTAGTACAGGCACATATCCGAGAGGCCCGAGTACTTGTCGCCGGCGAACAGCGGCTTGCCGTCCTTCCAAATCGACTGGTGGCAGTGCATGCCCGATCCGTTATCGCCGAAATAGGGCTTGGCCATGAAGGTGGCCGTCTTGCCATAGGCGGCGGCGACGTTGTGGATCACATACTTGTAGAGCTGCATCCGGTCGGCCATGGTCAGCAGGTCGCTGAACTTCAGCCCCAGTTCGTGCTGGGCGGGCGCCACCTCGTGGTGATGTTTTTCGGGCTCCATGCCCAGCTCGCTCATAACGCTCAGCATCTCGCCGCGCAGGTCCTGGGCGCTGTCGGTGGGGTTGACCGGAAAATAGCCGCCCTTGGGGCCGGGGCGGTGGCCCATATTGCCCTCTTCGTACTCTCTGTCGGTATTGGCCGGTAGTTCGATGGAGTCGAAGCTGTAGCCGGTCTTGTTGTACTTGGTGGACCACTTCACGTCGTCGAAGATGAAGAACTCCGCCTCAGGCCCAAAGAAGACTTTGTCGCCAATGTTGGCGGACTGGACGTAGGTCATCGCCTTCTTGGCGATCGAGCGGGGATCGCGGTTGTAAGGCTCCATGGAGTCCGGGTTCAGCACGTCGCAGAACAGAAACAGCGTGGTCTGCTGGTAGAACGGGTCGACATAGGCCGTGGACAGGTCCGGCCGCAGCAGCATGTCGCTCTCATTGATCGCCTTCCATCCGGCGATGGAGGAGCCGTCGAACATGGTGCCTTCGGTCAGGAACTCGTCGTCCACCAGATCGAGGTCGAAGGTGACGTGTTGCATCTTGCCCCGGATATCGGTGAAGCGGACGTCGACGTATTTGACCTCTTTTTCCTTGATCAGGGCGTGGACTTCTTCGGGCGTCATGCAGGAGCTCCGGGGAGGAAGGTGCGGGCGCAGAGGGGCGGCCGGGTCGGATCGCGGCTAGTCGTGCATCGCCTCGCCGTGGAGCGCAAGGTCGAGACCCATCACTTCGTCCTCTTCGCTGACGCGAAGGCCGGTGGTGAAGCGGCAGACCATCAGGATCAGCCAGGTGACCCCGCCCGACCAGACGATAGTGCCGACGCAGCCGTAGAGTTGGATCAGGGGAGAGTGGACGCGGCCCAGCGGGTTGATGGCCGCGTCGGCGAAAACTCCGGTCAGGATGGCGCCTACGAAGCCGCCCACGCCGTGCACCCCGAAGGCGTCCAGGCTGTCGTCGTACTTCAGCGCAGTCTTCAGGAACACCGCGGAACAGTAGCAGACCGCACCCGCGATCAGCCCGATCCACAGCGCCCCCGACGGCGCCACGAAGCCCGAGGCGGGCGTCACCGCCACCAGCCCCGCCACCGCGCCGGACGCCAGGCCCAGCAGGGTCGGTTTCTTGCGGTGCCACCACTCCACCGCCATCCAGGCGATGGTGGCGGCGGCGGTGGCGATCTGGGTGTTGGCCATGGCCACCCCCGCCAGCGCGTTGGCGCCGAGCGCGGAGCCCGCATTGAAGCCGAACCAGCCGACCCACAGCAGGCTCGCCCCGACCATGGTCAGGACCAGGTTGTTCGGCGCCATGTTGTCGTGGCCGAGCCCGCGCCGCTTGCCGAGCACCAGCGCGCAGACCAGTCCAGCCACGCCCGCGTTGATGTGCACCACCGTGCCGCCGGCGAAGTCGAGCACGCCGAGGCCGCCCAGGAACCCACCGCCCCAGACCCAGTGCGCGATCGGCGCATAGACGAAGATCGACCACAGCACGGTGAACAGCAGCAGGGCCGAGAACTTGAACCGCTCCGCAAACGCCCCGCAGATCAACGCCGGGGTGATGATGGCGAAGGTCATCTGATACATCATGTAGACGTATTCGGGGATGGTCAGGGCGGCGCCGGCGATCTGGTAAGGCCGGTCCATCTTGACCGAGCGCAGCATCAGATCGCCGAGACCCCCCCAGACCTTGTTGGCGCCGGCGTTCGCGTCGGTCCCGAACGCGATGGAATAGCTGCAGACGAACCAGACCAGGGTCACCACCGCGGTGATGGCGAAGGACTGGGCGACGGTGGCGATGACGTTCTTCTTGCGCACCATGCCGCCGTAGAACAGCGCCAGGCCCGGGATGGTCATCATCAGCACCAGCGCCGTGGAGGTGAGCATCCAGGCGGTGTCGCCGGTGTCGGTCTTGAACGGCGTGACGGTCGTGGCGGCGGGGATGGTCGTCCCGGTGGGCGGCGCGGCGGCGGGCGCGGCCGCCGGCCCTGTCGCGTCGGTCGCCGGTGTGGGGGTGGACGCTGCGGCCGGCGAGCTGACAGCCTGGGCGCGAACGGCGAGGGGGGCGAGCGAGAGCCCCAGCGTCATCGCCAGGGCGAGGCCCACGGCGCCGCGCCGCCGGGTCGACGCATTGCTTTGTAGTGCTGTCATGTCCGAGCGATCGCGATCAGAGCGCCGAGGCGCCGGTTTCGCCCGTGCGGATGCGCAGGGCGTGCTCGACGTCGATCACGAAGACCTTGCCGTCGCCGATCTTGCCGGTCCGGGCGGCGGCGGAGATCACCTCGACGGTCCGCTCCACCAAGTCGTCGGCCACCACCACCTCCACCTTCACCTTGGGCAGGAAGTTGATGGCGTATTCGGCGCCGCGATAGATCTCGGTCTGACCCTTCTGGCGGCCATAGCCCTTCACTTCGGTGATGGTCAGTCCGTCCACGCCGGCGGCGGTCAGACTCTCACGCACGTCGTCGACCTTGAACGGCTTGATCACCGCCACGATGAGTTTCATGGTGCTGCATACCCCTGGACACCGCGGGCGCCCGGCGTCTGGGAGCGCGACCTGAGGGCCGAGCCTACCGAATGCTCGAAGCCTCTCCCGCCCCACAGACAACCCGCCCAGGTAGATTTGCGCAAATCGCCCAAAAAATAGGCTTCAACATTCTTTTTTGCCTATTAAGTCGGCGTCTAACGCGGAAGCTTCTGCTGCCTTGGTGAGCAGGGCTGCGGCATAGCGGGCGAGCCGCTTTTTTGTGCGAACCGAGGGAGGATGCCTATGCTCAAGACAGCCTCGACGGAAGCTGGCGTCCGGGACGCTCTGGGGGCCTCGGCGTTCGACGTCAGCCCATGGCCGGCGCTCGTCTTTGCGGCGGATGCGCGGGTGTTGCTCGCCAACGAGGCGGCGGAACTGGTTTTCGGTCAGGCGCTGGCGGCGTTGTCGCGCCGGCCGCTGCCCTCCATGTTGGCCCCGGAGAGCGAACTCGCCGGCCTGTTCGCCCAGGCTTGGCGCGAAGGCGGGGTCGAGCGGCGCGGTGCTGTGGAGGTGGCCCTGCTGGGCGCGCCGAGCTTCGAGGCCGAGGTCGGCTTCACCGCCTTGCCGCACGAGCGGATGCTGGGCACCTTCTATGTGGAGAGCCAGGGCGCGCGGCTGGAGCGGGCGAGCGAGGCGCTCCGCTCGGTGGCCGGCATGGGCCGCACCCTGGCGCACGAGATCAAGAACCCCCTGGCCGGCATCCGCGGCGCCGCCCAGCTGCTGAAGCTCGGCGCCAGCCCCGCCGATGCGCCGCTCGCCCAGGTGATCGTGGACGAGGTCGACCGCATCCGCCGCCTGGTGGACCAGGTGGAGGCCTTCTCCGACGAGCATGTCACGGCCAAGCGGCCCGTCAACATCCACCGCGTGCTGGATCGGGTCCGCACTCTGGTCTCCAGCGCGTTTGGCGAGGACGTCCGCTTTTCCGACAGCTACGATCCCTCCTTGCCCCAGGCGCTCGGCGACGAGGACCAGCTGGTGCAAATCTTCCTCAACGTGGCCAAGAACGCCGCAGAGGCCGCGATGGAGCGGCGCGATGGCCTGGGAGAGGTGCTGATCGCCACCGGCTATCGCGCAGGCGCCCGGGTTTCCGCAGGGCGCCAGGGCTGGCGAAACGCGCCGCTGGAGGTGCGCTTCCAGGACAATGGTCCAGGGGTCAGCGCCGATCTGCGCCACCGCCTGTTCGACGCCTTTGTGACCACCAAGATCGGCGGCATGGGCCTTGGGCTGACGCTGGTGTCGAAGCTGGTGGACGCCCATGGCGGGATGGTCGAGCTCCAGTCCGAGCCGGGCCGCACGGTATTCCACATCCTCCTGCCGGTCGCCCCCAGCGGCCCGTCGTCCTCGGAAGGCTGAACCACCTTGAGCGCCAACCAAAAGGTCCTGATCGCCGACGACGACACCTCCATCCGCCTGGTGCTGAGCCAGGCTTTCACCCGCGCGGGGTTCCAGGTCCGGGCCACGGGATCGGCCGCCACGCTGTTGAAGTGGGTCTCGGAAGGGGAGGGGGACCTGGTGATCACAGACGTGGTGATGCCGGACGAAAACGCCTTCGACGTGCTGCCGCGGCTGCGCAAGATGCGGCCCCAGTTGCCGGCCATCGTGATGAGCGCGCAGAACACCCTGCTCACCGCCGTCAACGCCGCCCAGATCGGCGCCTTCGACTACATGCCCAAGCCCTTCGACCTCGATGAGATGGTCGGGGTGGCGAGGCGGGCCCTGGCGCGCCCGGCGGACGCGGTGAAGGCGCGGGCCCAGGCCCGGGCGCTCCGCGACGAAGGGCTGCCGCTGATCGGGCGCTCCCCCCCGATGCAGGACGTCTACCGCATCCTGGCGCGGCTGGTGGACACCTCGCTGAACGTGATGATCACCGGCGGGGTGGGGACGGGCAAGGGCCTGGCGGCCAGGGCGCTGCACGATCTCGGCAGCAAGCGCGACATGCCCTTCGCGGTCGCCCAGCTCGGCGGACTATCGCCAGAGCGGGTGGATGCGGAACTGCTCGGCGAGGGCGACAGGACCGGCAAGCTGGTGGAGGCGGACGGGGGCGTGCTGTTCCTGGACGAGGTGGGCGACCTGTCGCTTGAGGCGCAGGCGCGGCTGATGCGGGCGGTGGACGCGACCGAGCGGCCTCTACATCCGACGACCGGGCGACGGCTAGAGGTCCGCATCCTGTCGTCTTCGCGGGCGAACCTGCGGGAGCTGGCGCGCCAGGGACTTTTCCGCGACGACCTGCTGCTGCGCCTCAGCGTGGCCGTGCTGCACATGCCGCCGCTCCGTGACCGGCTGGACGACCTGCCGGATCTAGCGCGCGCCTTCCTGTTTCGCGCCCACCGCGACGGCGCCCCCGTCAAGACGCTGGACGAGGGCGCCTTGCAGCGTCTCGCCCGGCACGGCTGGCCCGGCAACGTGCGCGAACTGGAGAACCTGATGCGCCGGCTCGCCGCGCTCTACACCGAGGATTTGATCACCGAGCGCCTGATCGAGCGTGAGCTGCAGGAGGAGACGGGCGGTCCCCCCGTCATCGAGCCCGCCCACACCGTGGAGGATCTGGTGGAACAGACGCTGAGCTCACAGTTCGACGCCCATGGCGGGGAACTGCCGGCCGCGGGCCTGTACGACCGGACCCTGGAAAGCATAGAGCGTCCGCTGATCCGCATGACGCTCCGCGCCACCCGTGGCAATCAGATCAAGGCGGCCGAAGTCCTGGGCATCAACCGCAACACCTTGCGCAAGAAGATCGAAGTGCTCGGCATCGACGTCACGCGCCGCCGGACCTGAGGCGGTTCAGTTCAGCGACGGAGCGTCGGCGGGTGGACCGGCGGCCTCACCTGCAACGGCCGCGGTGTCCAGATAACGCGCCAATCTGCCGCCGAACGCCGCCATGGCGAGGCATCCCACAGCGATGACCATCAGCCGACGGAACCACATCGAAGACGTCCAGGCGGCCGCGATCGACCTGTCGGGCGAGCGCGGCGCGGCTTGGACGACGGTAGTCATGGCGGTCTGCTGCGATGGCTCAATGTTAAACGCAGCAATGCCGCCGAGGCTTTGGGGTTCCAGCTGTCCCGATCGTCTTATGTCGCAGTGGTTCTAGGCGGAAACGCCAGCCGTCGCCTCATCCTGAGCTTGTCGAAGGACGAGGCGTCCACCGGGCGGGCCGCGGCCTCGCACCTCTCGACAAGCTCAGGATGAGGCCGAGTTAGAGGTAAGTAATTTCGACCGCTGTCAGCCGGCGCTAGCGTTCAGCGATACGCTCAGCGATTAGCCTTCGCGCCGCCCGCGGCGCGAAGATAGGCGAGGTTGCCGTCGGCGACCTCCGGCGGGAGGTCTTCGCGCATCAGGCTCTCGGCGTCGGCGAGCTTGCCTTCCATGCCGAGCACCAGGGCGAGGTTCTGCCGTTCCTGGGCGGAGGCGGCGGGTTGGGCCACGGCGCGCCGCAGATAGCCTTCGGCCACCGCAGGCTGGCCGTGGATGGCGTACCAGAGGCCCAGGTTCGACAGCACCGCCGCGTTCTCCGGCGATAGCTCCAGCGCCTGGCCATAGGCGGTGCGCGCGGCGTCGGGCTGCTGGTTCTGGTCGTGCGCGATGGCGAGCAGCGAATAGACCCGCCAGTCCCGCGGCGCGATCTTCTCGGCGTGGCGCAACGGGTCCAGGGCGTAGAAGCCCTTGCCCGCGGCGACCGCATCCCGGGCGCTCTCCAGCAGCGCCTCGACGTTTTCCGGATAGAGCACGAGCACCCTACCCACCGCGTCGCTGGCTTCGGGGTAGCGGCCAAGCGCGCGGAGCGAGGCGGCGAACTCTATTCCTGCCGGCGCGTCGGTGGGATCGTATCCGGACTCACGCGCCCAGAAGGCGGACCGCGCCAGAGGGTCGAGCCGGTCTGCGGCGGCGCGCTCTGTGGCGCTGGCCTTCACCGGGGCGGCCGGGCCCGGAGCCGGCTTGGCCGCTGCGGCCGGCGCCGTCTTGGCCGGTCCGAACGGCCAGGCCGCCGCCGGACCCGCCAGGGCGCAGCCGGCGAACAGGACGGCCAGGACGGTTGCGGACGGCTTCGGCTTGCGACACATCTTGAAAGACCTTGGGCGGCACGTCGGCGACAGTCTCTCCGGCCGCCCTCAAGGAAGCGTTAAGCATGACCGCCCCACCCGGGACGGCCTTCGTCCCCGGAGCCGCCCTGACGTGACCGCCGCCTACGACACCCTGATTCCTGAGGCGACAAGGCCTTCCAGCGGCGATCCCGCCCGCATCCACCTGGTGGACTCGGCCGGCGCGCCGACGCGGCTGGAAAGCTTCGGCGCCTCGGCCCAGACCCAGGCCGCGAGCCAGCGGTTCACGGGCAAGGCCGGACAGGTGCTCGTGCTCCTGGGTACCGACGGCGCCGTGCGCGACGTGGTGGCGGGCGGCGAGGGCGACCCCTCCATCTTCCGCGCCCTCGCCGCCCGCCTGCCGGCCGGCGACTACGTCGTAAAAGGCGCGGCCGTGTCGACGGAGGCGGCGACGGCCTGGGCGCTCGGCGGCTACGGCTTCGACCGCTACAAGGCCGAGCACGTGCAAGACCGGCCGCGGCTGACGGTCCCGCCCGAGGTGGACCTCGCCCAGGCGCTACGCATCGCCCACGCCTGCGCCCTGGCCCGCGACATGGTCAACACCCCGGCCAACGACATGGGGCCTCTGCAGATCGAGACCATCGCGCGCGAGATCGCCCACGCCCACGGCGCCTCGATCGGGGTGGTCACCGGCGATGAGCTGCTGGAGCGGAACTATCCGGCGATCCACGCCGTCGGCCGCGCCGCCACGCCCGCCCGCGCGCCCCGCCTGATCGAGATGTCCTGGCGCGGGCCTCAAGCGGCGGAGGACGCCCCCCACGTGGTCCTGGTCGGCAAGGGCGTGGTGTTCGACACGGGGGGGCTCGACATCAAGCCTTCCGCCGGCATGCGCAACATGAAGAAGGACATGGGCGGCGCCGCCCATGCCCTGGGCTTGGCGCGCATGGTGATGGGGGAGGCGCTGCCCGTGCGGCTCACCGTGCTGCTGCCGGTGGTGGAGAACGCCATCAGTGGCGACGCCATGCGGCCGGGCGATGTGTTGGCCTCGCGCAAGGGGCTCAGCATCGAGGTGGGCAACACCGATGCGGAGGGCCGGCTGATCCTGGCCGACGCCCTGACCCGCGCCGGCGAGCTCGCCCCCGACCTGACGATCGATCTGGCCACGCTCACCGGCGCGGCGCGGGTGGCGCTGGGTCCCGACCTGCCGCCCTTCTATACCGACGACGACGCCCTGGCGGGCGAAATCGAGGCGGCGGCCCGGGCGGCGCACGACCCGCTCTGGCGGATGCCGCTTTGGTCCGCCTACGACGCGTCGCTCGACAGCGACGTGGCCGACCTAAAGAACGACTCCGACGCCTGGGCGCAGGCGGGTTCGATTACCGCGGCGCTGTTCCTCAGGCGCTTCGCGCCGACCTCGGGGGCCTGGGCGCATTTCGACGTCTTCGCCTGGAACCCGCGCAAGCGCGCGGGCTGGCCCGTCGGCGGCGAGGCCCAGGCGATCCGCGCCCTGTTCCACATGCTGCGAACCCGCTATCCCGTCCAGGGTTCGGCGTGACCCCGCTCGACCCTCGCCTGACCCTGGCCCGGGGCGATGTCGCCGTCCTGGCGCTTGAAGGCGTGCAGGACGCCGGGCGCTATCTGACGCCCGGGCCCATGCAGACCGCCTTCGCCGTCGCCGCTATTCGCCGCGAGCCTTCCCGCACCGCCGAGCAGCTGGACCAGCTGGTGTTCGGCGAGCGGTTCGACGTGCTGGAACGCCAAGGCGGCTGGGGCTTCGGCCAGGCGCTGCGCGACGGCTATGTCGGCTGGGTTCGGCTCGATGCGCTGGCCCCCGCAGGGCCGCCGCCCACCCACTGGGTCAGCGCCCTGCGCACCTACGTGTTCAGCGAGCCGTCCATCAAGTCCGCTCCGCTCGCCCGGCTGTCCATGAACGCCCTGGTAAGGGTGGAAAGCGCCGACGGCCGCTTCGCCACGCTCGCAGGCGCGGGTTTCATGAGCCAGCGTCACCTTAGCCCGCTGGGGGTCTGGGCGCAGGACCCGGCCGCGGTGGCGCGGAGCTATCTGGGCGCGCCCTATCTTTGGGGCGGCCGGGACTCGGTGGGGCTGGACTGTTCGGGTTTGGTGCAACAGGCGCTGTACGCCTGCGGCCAAGCCGCGCCCCGCGACAGCGACCAGCAGGCGTCGCTGGGCCGTGCGGTCGATCCTAAGCAGGGGCTGACGCGCGGCGACCTGGTGTTCTGGCGCGGACACGTCGGCATGATGATGGACGCCGAGTCCCTGATCCACGCCAACGCCTTCCACATGGCGGTGACCGCCGAGCTGCTGGCGGAGGCGGTAGCGCGCATCGCGGCGAGCGCGGGAGGCGAGCCGACGGGGTATAGGCAGCTGGAGACGGAGTTGCGTGCTTCGAGACAGGCTCCTGCAGAGCCTTCCTCAGCATGACGAACCTTGTTGAAGTTCCCCCCTGTCGTCATCCTGAGGAGCCCTCGAAGAGGGCGGCTCGAAGGACGGAGGTCCGATCCGCAGCCACCCGATTATCTCCCCTATGAGGGCCGAACCCGACCTGCGCCGGCAGCTCGTCCACGTCATGCGCGCCATGGCGGAGCGCGGGCTGAACCGCGGCACCTCCGGCAACGTCTCCGCCCGCCTCGGCGCCGGCATGCTGGTCACCCCGAGCGGGGTCACGCCCGACAGGCTCACGCCAAACACGATCGTCGAGCTGGACGCGGACGGCCGCGCCGCCCCCGGCGCCCTGAAGCCGTCGAGCGAGTGGCGGATGCATCACGGCCTTTACGCGCGCCGGCCCGACGTGAACGCGGTGGTGCACTGTCACGCGCGCCACGCCACCATCCTCGCCTGCGCCGGCCGGCCGATTCCGCCCATGCACTACATGGTGGCGATCGGCGGCAAGGCGTCCATCCCGCTCGCCCCCTACGCCACCTTCGGCACCGACGCCCTGGCGCAGGGGGTGGCGCAGGCGCTGGACGGCGGGTCCGCCTGCCTGATGGCCAACCACGGTCTGATCGTCGCCTCCACCGGCCTGGAGCGCGCCCTGGCCATCGCCGAGGAGGTGGAGGAGCAGGCCGCCGTCTACTGGGGCGCGCTCGCCATCGGCGGTCCCAACCTGCTGAGCGATAGCCAGATGGCCGAGGTGTTCGAGCAGTTCCGGGGCTATGGCCAAGCGCCCGAGCCCGCATGATCGCCTGGCGGGGGGTCAGTAAGTCCTTCGACGGCGGCCGCACCCAGGCCGTGGACGACGTGACCTTGGAGGCGGCCGACAGCGGTTTCCTGGCCATCGTCGGCGAGTCCGGCTCGGGCAAGAGCACCCTGGTCAAGATGCTGAACCGGCTCGTCGAGCCGGACGCAGGAGAGGTCGTGGTCGAAGGCCGGGCGGTGCTCGACGGACCGCCGCACCTGTTGCGCCGCCGGATCGGCTATGTCTTCCAGGCCATCGGCCTCTTTCCGCACCTGAGCGTTGTGGAGAACATCGGCGTCACGCCACGCCTGCTCGGCTGGCCGGCGGCGAAGATCGCGGATCAGGCCGAGCGGCTGCTGGACCTCGTGCGCCTGCCCCGCGCTTACGCGGCCCGCGCGCCGGATGCGCTCTCCGGCGGTCAGCGCCAGCGGGTGGGCATCGCCCGCGCCCTCGCGGCCGAACCGAAGATCGTGCTGCTGGACGAGGCCTTCGGCGCCCTCGATCCCGTGACCCGCGAGGCGTTGGGGCGCGACTACCGCGCCCTGCACGAGGAGCTCGGCCTGACCACGGTGATGATCACCCACGACGTCCTGGAGGCGGTCCTGCTCGCTGACCGGATCGCAGTGATGCAGACCGGCCGGGTGCTGGCCGAAGGCCCCCCGCGTGAGCTGATGGGCGATGAGGCGCCGGATTACGTGCGCGAGCTGATGGCCAGCCCCCGGCGCCAGGCCGAGCGGGTGGCGGAGCGGCTGGGGTTGTCGGGGGACGCGCTGAGTGGAGCTGCGTCCTTCGAGACGCCCCACCGGGGCTCCTCAGGATGACGAAGGGTGGGAAGACTCCAACACCTCGTCATGCTGAGGAAGCCTTCGCAGAAGGCTGTCTCGAAGCATGTGCGCGGCTAAACCGGGGTGGCCCCAGTCGAAAACGCCTGCAGTCGCCTCAGGATGAGGCCGAATGTAAACCGCGCAGGTCTGGGGCGCTGCACCCTCCTTTAACTTGCTTCGCCGCCCATGACTGAACAGGTCCATGCCGCCTTCGCCCTGCTGCCGGGCTATCTCGCGGGCCATGTGGCGCTGAGCGCTGCGGCGCTGCTGCTTGGGCTGGTCGTCGGCCTGCCGCTCGCCCTCGCCTCGGCACGCATCCCGGCGGTGCGGCTGCCGGCGCTGGGGTTCGCCAGCCTGGTGCAGACCATTCCGAGCCTGGCCCTGCTCGCCCTGTTCTATCCCGTGCTGCTGCTGGCCTCGACGGCGGCCAAGGCGCTGAGCGGGCACGGCTTTTCGGCGCTCGGCTTCCTGCCGTCGCTGCTGGCGCTCGGCCTCTACGCCCTGCTGCCGATCCTGCGCAACGGCGTGGCGGGGCTGACAGGGCTCGACCCCGCGGTGGTGGAGGCGGCGAGGGCGGTGGGCATGACGCCCCGCCAGCGCCTGTTCCAGGTCGAAGCGCCGCTGGCCGCGCCCGTGCTGATGGCCGGCGTCCGCACCGCCGCGGTGTGGGTGATCGGGGGGGCGACCCTGTCCACTGCGGTCGGCTGGACCAGCCTTGGCGACTACATCTTCTCGGGGCTGCAGACCGAGAACTGGGTGCTGGTGCTGTTCGGCTGCGGCGCGTCGGCCGCCCTGGCGCTGACCGCCGACGCCCTGCTGGCCCTGATCGAGACCGGCCTGGCGCGGCGCTCGCGGCTGCGGCTGGCGCTGGGGGCTGCGGGTCTGCTGGCCGGAACAGCGCTTGCGATGTGGCCGCTGGTCGCCGGCGCGGGCGGCCCGAAACCTTACGTCATCGGGGCCAAGGACTTCTCGGAGCAGTACATCCTGGCCGACCTGATGGCCGACCGGCTGAAGGCCACGGGCGCGCGGGTGGTGCAGCGCGACGACCTCGGCTCGGTGATCGCCTTCCGGGCGCTCGCGGCAAACGACCTGGACGCCTATGTCGACTATTCCGGCACGTTGTGGACCAATGTGCTGCACCATACCGACACCCCGCCCCGCGCGATCCTGCTGAAGCGCCTCGCCGCCGAGCTGAAGCTCCGCTACGGCGTGACCCTGCTGGGCCCGCTGGGGTTCGAGAACGCCTACGTCCTGGCCATGAAGTCCACGCGGGCGGACAGCCTGCACATGGCCAGCCTGTCCGACCTGGCGCCGCACGCGCCCGGCCTGGTGCTGGGGTCGGACCTGGAGTTCCTGTCGCGCCCCGAATGGCGCGCGCTGTCGGGCGCCTACGACCTGCATTTCAAGGCCCTGCACCGCTACCAGCCCACCTTCATGTACAGCGCGCTGGAGGGCGGCGAGGTGGACGTGATCTCCGCCTTCTCGTCGGACGGCCGCATCGCCGCCGACCACCTGGTCGCCCTGACCGACCCCAAGGGCGCCGCCCCGAGCTACGACGCCGTGATCCTGCTCTCGCCCCGCCGCGCGAACGACGCGCGCCTGCGCGCGGCGCTGCAGCCCCTGATCGGCGCCATCCCGGTCGAAGCCATGCGCGCCGCCAACCTCACCGTCGACCGCGACGCGGACAAGCGCACGCCCGAGCAGGCGGCGCAGGCCCTGGCGAAGGCCATCGCCCGTGGAGCGCCGTCACAGTGATTAAGGAAGGTAAAGCGGCCGTTTTGAACAGCCGTTAAGGGTGGTTAGGCGACATAGGCGAACAGTAGGTTCACCCAGCTTTTCCCTGTTGCTTCTGATCAAAAGGAATGCGGAGGATGAGATGAGAAGAAATCGATGGCGTCTGTTAGCGGTGAACTGGTCTCGCCAGCCTTACGCAAAGCTACTCGTTGTATGCTGCGTAGCTCTGGCAGCTTGTCCAACGGGGGCGTGTAGCATCCAGAAGCTACCGCCATACGAGTACAAGCTCTCCTTCACGCTAAGAGACAACCAGGGGGACCACACAGGTTCGAGCGCCGTTCTTGTCCATCCTCGAATAAATAAGAGCATAGATGGTAGCTACTACGATACATCGGTTGAAGGTGAGGCCACCGCAGTCCGTCTCGGTGATGGTAGGCTGGTATTTGCCCTCCTGAGTACGTTTGGGCGGGGGAAAAATTCAGGGCCACCGCTTCCCCGAGACGCTGATGGGCCTCCAATCGTTTTATCGGGCGAGCAGATGCCGCTGTTTTTGACGTTCACGAGTCTGACTGATCCGAAGAGCTATCAGTTCGTCTGGCCGGACAACCCAATGGCAACTTTGGGGCCCGGAGTTACTTTCATTAAAGCAGAGGTAAGCTTGACGACTGAGCCTGTGAATAATACGATATTTACAACACTGCCCTGGCTAAAGCTCATGCGCAGCGGCGATACCAATATTTCGACAGGGGATTTTGGATGCATCGTCAACCGACTTAGAGAGTGTGTCTTCAAGAGCGACCTCGTTGGCAACGGCTTCTCACTGTTAGATCGTTAGGCTCGCTGAATGGCAGCTACGGGTCGTTCTTTCCCATCAGCTTTTCGCCTGGAAGCGGACTTACCAATTAGAGCGGCGCCTGGTCATCTGCCGCAGCTCCCCGCCTTCGGCTACCTCTGTGGGCACGGCGGCTCCGATCGAACGGCAGGCGGGACGACAGGACTGCGCAAACCCGGGGGCCGGAAGGCGCCCAAGAGATTGTTCCCGGTCAAACGGCGCAGCATGAGTGCCCGACATCCAATTAGGTCGTCTCAAAGGCATCGTAGGCCTAGACAACGCCCAGGTCCTTGGCAGCGGCGGAAACAACCCCCGCGCAGGACCCGCGCCCTGTGGGGGCGCGTAAGCGTAACCGGTCCTTGACGTGCGTTCGCCCCACGCGGGGGAGGCTCCACACCGACGAAGCCGCGCTGAGGCCAGCGCGGCCGGACTTGTTGGGGGTGGCCAAACCCGACCCTTTCCCTCCAGGGGAGGGAGGTCTGAGGGTGCGTTGGAAGGGTTAGGATCCACCTTGCTTTGCACGGGCTCGTACAGGGGCCAAGCCTGGTCGACCTTGACTTTCCACCCCCCGTCCCTAAGTCGAATTGAACAGATCGGGAATCGGGCGCGCGCGCCTCGACGGCGCATCCGCCGGCCCCGGTCGCCTTCCTACGAGACATGACCGACTTCTCCCAGCTCGGACTTCGCCCCGAAGTCCTCCAGGCGGTGATCGACACCGGCTACACCACGCCCACCCCCATTCAGGAACAGGCCATTCCCGTGGCCATGGCCGGGCGCGACGTGCTCGGCATCGCCCAGACCGGCACCGGCAAGACCGCCGCCTTCACCATTCCCATGATCGAGCGGTTGATGTCGGGTCGCTCCAAGGCGCAGATGCCCCGCGCCCTGGTGCTGGCCCCCACGCGCGAGCTGGCCGACCAGGTCGCGTCTTCGTTCGAGAAGTACGCCAAGGGGACCAAGCTGTCCTGGGCGCTGCTGATCGGCGGCGTCTCCTTCGACGAGCAGCTGCGAAAGCTCGACCGGGGCGTCGATGTGCTGATCGCCACGCCGGGCCGCTTGCTCGACCTGTTCGAGCGCAAGAAGATCATGCTGATCGGCGTGGAGATGATGGTGGTCGACGAGGCCGACCGCATGCTCGACATGGGCTTCATCCCCGACATTGAGCGTATCTTCAAGCTGACGCCGCCTAAGCGCCAGACGCTGTTCTTCAGCGCCACCATGCCGCCGGAGATCACCCGGCTGACCACCCAGTTCCTGAAGGACCCCACCCGGATCGAGGCCTCGCGCCCGGCGACAACGGCGGAAAACATCAGCCAGTACGTGGCCATGATCCCCAGCGCCGAGCCCAAGGCCAAGCGCACCGCATTGCGGGCCCTGATCTCCGGCGCCGACGTGAAGAACGCCATCGTCTTCTGCAACCGCAAGTCCGAAGTGGATGTGGTGGCCAAGTCACTGATCCGGCACGGCTTCGACGCCGCCCCGATCCATGGCGACCTGGACCAGTCCCAGCGCACCAAGACCCTGGAGAACTTTCGCAACGGCGGCCTGACCATCCTGGTCGCCTCCGACGTCGCCGCCCGCGGACTCGACATCCCCGCGGTCGGCCAGGTGTTCAACTACGACGTGCCCCACCATGCCGAGGACTATGTCCACCGCATCGGGCGTACCGGCCGGGCCGGCCGCTCGGGCGAGGCCTTCATGATCGTCACGCCTGTCGATTCCAAGGGTTACGACAAGGTTCTAAAGCTCACCAAGAAGGAGCCTGAGACGGTCACGCTTGACCTCGACTGGGGCCGGCTGGAGGCCGAGGGCCGCGAGGACGGCGCCCGCCGCCGCAAGCCCGCCGGCCGGGACCGTACCGGCGAACGCGGCCGCCGCTCCGAAGGCCGCGCCGCCCGCGGCGAAGCTTCGGACGCCGTCGCGTCGCCGGCTGACCTCGATGTCGCGACCGAGGAGGTCGTGGAGGCGCGTCCGCGCCGCACCCGCCGCGCCCGGTCGGATCGGGAGCGCCCCGTGCAGGAGAGCGGCGCCCTCAGCCCGGACGACGCATCGCCTCCAGCCGCCGATGCTTCGCCTGCGGACCAGGGCGTGCAAGAGCCGGCCGAGCCTTCGAGGCCACGGCGTTCGCGCGCCCAGCCTTCAGGCTCGTCAAGGTCCGAGCCCGCGGCATCGGGCTCCGAACGCGCCCGATCCGAGCCTTACGGGTCAGGGCCGGTCGCCGCGGAGCGCAGCGGCCGCTATGGCGAACGCTCCGAGGGCCGCAACGGGGTGCGCGAAGCGCGCGAGCCCCGGGATAACGAGCGGGTCGGCTTCGGGGCCGACGCGCCGGCCTTCCTGCTCCGCGCCACCCCGCTCCCCTCCGTCGACAAGGTCGAGAAGGTGTTGGAAGCCGACGCCTGACGCGATTTCGTTTTCCCGCGTTTACTCTACGTTTCTGTCCCGTGGTTATCGTCGTTGTGGGCGAGGGCGAAGGTCGTGGCGGATCGGATGGCGAACGACATCGAGATTTCGCTGAGGGGTCCGGGATCCTACGCGCTGGCTGGTGCCGCCCTGGTCGCCATGAAGGCCGCGGGAGTCTGGCCGACGCCCCTTAATTTCGAGTTGTGGCTGCATGTCGCCGCGGACGCCGACTGCCCGCTCAGCCGGGAAATCCTCGCCCTCACCGCCGCCGGAGAGCCGATCACCGAGGCTAAGAGCGAGGAGCTGGCCGCGCGCTTCCTGCCGCGAGGCCGACTGGACGAGGAAATCCGCGACGCCGGACAGCACCTGGACCTCCAGCTGGAACAGGTGTCCCGGGCCATCACCTCGGCCCAGAAGTCCACCGCCGAGTACGGCCGCACCTTGGCCGGCGCGTCTAAGGAACTCGCGCCTGAAGCGGAGCCCTCCGACGTCAGGCGGATGATCCAGACGCTCGCCACCGCCACCCGGCGAGTGCAGCGCGAGAACGACACTCTGGAACAGCGCCTCAACACTTCGACCAGCGAGGTCAAGCGGTTACGAGAACATCTTGAGCATGCGCGCCACGACGCCATGACCGATGCACTCAGCAACCTGCCCAACCGCAAGGCCTTCGACCTGGGCCTGGCCCGGGCCTGCGAGCAGGCGGAGGCGAGCGGCGCGCCGCTGACCCTGGCGGTGCTCGATATCGACTATTTCAAGCGCTTCAACGATACCTGGGGCCATCAGACTGGCGACCAGGTGATCCGCTTTGTGGCGAGCGTCATCCGCAAGCACGGCGATCCACCGCGGCTGCCCGCGCGCTATGGCGGGGAGGAGTTCGCCCTGGTGCTGCCCGGCGAGGGAGCGGGCCAGGCGGCCCAGGCGCTCGATGCCATCCTTCTCGAGATATCCTCCCGGGCGCTGAAACGCCGCTCGACCGACGAGGACCTCGGTGCGATCACCGTCTCCGCCGGATTGGCGCAGCGACGCCCGGGCGAGAGCCTGGCGGGGTTCGTGGAACGGGCGGATGCGGCGCTCTACGCCTCCAAGCGCGCCGGCCGCAACTGCGTCACCAACGCCGAAGGGCCGTCCGACCAGGCGGTGGCGGCCTGAGCCGGGCTGGCTTGGAGACTTGGCGCTAAATCCTCATCCAACCTCGCCCGGCGCCTCGCCGCAGCTCTGACAGACCCGACGCACGCCGCGGTAGCTGAGCGCCACGTCTCCGCAGGCGGGGCAGATGTCCTGGTCGACCGTGGCGTGGAACCGGCCGGCTGATCTTGCCGAGGGCAGGAACAACAGGTTGTCGGGGGCGGCCCCGCGGGAAAACCCCTTGGAGATGAAGTGCGCCGCCGGCATGGGCTCGACCGGTCCCTGGCCCTCCGCAGCGCCCGCGCCGAGGCCGTCGGCGTCCAGGGCGTTCGTGTCGCCGCTCGCGAGGTCCTGGCGGTCCAGATAGCTGACGCCGAGCTCGCGGAAGATGTAGTCCAGGATCGAGGTGGCCGAGCGCACGGTGTCGTTGCCGGTCACCGCGCCCGCCGGCTCGAAGCGGGTGAACACGAAGGCGTCGACGAATTCTTCTAGAGGCACACCGTATTGCAGGCCGATGCTGATGGCGATGGCGAAATTGTTCATCACCGAGCGGAAGGCGGCGCCTTCCTTGTGCATGTCGATGAACACCTCGCCCAGTTCGCCGTCGTCGTATTCTCCAGTGTGCAGATAGACCTTATGGCCGCCGACGCTGGCCTTCTGGATATAGCCCTTGCGGCGATGGGGGAGGCGGCGGCGGGTGCGGGCGCGCTCGACCTCCACCACGCGCTCGATCACCCGCTCCGACGGCGGCGCCGGCTGGGAGATCGGCGGCTCGGCGGGGAGCGACAGCACGCGCGTATCATTTTGCGGCCGCTCCAGGCGCAGGGCGCTGGCACCTAGATCGAGCGCCTGTCGCGCCGCGTCCAGCGCCGCCAGCGCTCCGTCATCAGCCGCCAGGGGTATCGCCGCCACGACTGGGGCGCACGCGAAGGGCTGCAGCGCGGCCGCCATCTTTGCTCTAGCCGCCAGGGTGACGACGACGCCCGGCGCGAAGACGGGGTCGACGACGTCCGCCAAGTCCTGGGGCTCGGCCGGTCCCAGCAGGATGCGTTCGGTGCGGGCGATCTGGTCCCGGTCGAATCCGGCCAGCTCCAGTACGCCATCGGCGGTGCGCGTCGCGCCCAGCACGTCCTGGACGAAGCCTTCGCCCAGCACGTCGGGGCTGAAGGCGTCTTCCAGGCTGCGCGCGGAGGGAAGGGCGGCCTCCGCACGCCCGATCTCCAGCTCGGTGAAGCCCGCAGCGGTCAGGGACGCCCGGTTCACCGGGGCGTCAGCGTCCAGGCGGCGATGGCCGAGCACCTGCGCCCGCAGGGCGGCGGGGGCGATTCCGAGGGCCTGGGCGCCCTGCAGGGCCGCCGCGTCGAGCACGGCGACGACGTCGCCGTCGGCTGTCTCGCTCCAGCCCTTCGGACCCGCCCAGGACGCAGCGCCCGTGCCGACGCCCCCCAGGCGCAAGCCCACCTCAGGGTCGCAGCGTACATCCAGCCGCTGCAGATTACGCAGGCCGTGCAGGGCCGCCTTGTCCGCCAGTTCGTCCAGGGCTCGGGCGGCGAGGGCGCCGAGCCCCTGGCCGCCGGCCGGCAGCGTCGCCTTCATCCGTCGTAGCCGGGCGAGTTCCGCGCGGCGTCCAGGCTTGAAACCGGGGCAGGGGGCCAGCCGCTCGGCCATCTCGGCTGAGGCGAGGCCGGACGCCGCCGCCGCCAGGGCGAGCACCACCTGCGCCTCCGCGCGTCCTTCGGGCGAGTCGAACGCCAGGCCGCGCGCGACCAGGTATTCGGCCAGCCCCACGATGTTGAGTGCAAGGGGGTGATCGGGAGACCGGGCACGGACGACGTGACAGGCTTCGATCTCCAGCGCGACTGTCCAAAAGCGCACCGTTGCTCCAAACGCTTCCGCATCGAAGCCTGCGTCGCTGAGGAAGGCGTGGACGTTCACCGCCGCCGCGGGCGCTATCGCCGCCGCCTGCATCCGCGCCGCCCCGCCGCCCGGGATGGTCAGGATGGCGGACCCACCGGCCTCCCAAGCGAAAGCCGCGGCGCCGCCGCAGAGCTCGCCGACCAGCAGCACGGGCGTGCGGCTCGACCGCGGCCCCATCGGCGCCTCGATTGAGCCCCAAGTTTGCAGCTCCAAGCCGGACTGTGCGAGGGCGATGCGGTCCAGGATCATCGCATCGCTGCATCCGGCCTCGCGCGCGGCGCGGGCGGCCCTGGCCAGCCGCGGGTTCTGTGCCGGGTCGGCGCAGGCGGGGCGGCGGCCCTCGCACGCCTGAACCGCCGCACTTACCTCGTCCAGGAGCACACGCAGGCGTTCGGCCGCAGCCTCCGCAGCGCGATCATTGCGCATTCGCATCACTTGGTGCGCCACGCTCGCGTCGGCTTCGGGGCCGTCGAGGTCCACGACGTCAGGCGTCAACGTCGCGTCTGCGGGCGCCGCGAGGCCGAGGATCAGGCTGGCTTCGATTTCGCCGCGAAAGCGCCGAGCCTCCTGGGCGTCGCCGAAAAGACCAAGCGTCGCGCCGCTCCGCGCCAGTTCCTCACCATAGGCCTCCGCGGCCTGCTGCACGCCGTCGTCGCAAGGCAAACGGACGCCTTCGGCCCAGTCCAGCCAAGCCTCCAGGCGCGCCGTGGTCCAGCCTTCAGGCACTTGGCGCTCAACGATCACGCCTCCGCGCTCAATGTGGCGCGGCGGCGTCTGGACCGCTGCGGACCGTTCTGCGAGCCGCCGTGGGAAGCGCATTCCAGGTCTCCACATCTGGACCTCGACGGTAGCCAAACCGCGGCCGGGACGCAACGGGTAGCGCTTTGCAGCGATGCAGCCGCAACATCTGGTCGGGTCTGAAATCCTGGACGCCGTGGTGCGCGGCGCCTATAACTCGCGGGCTTCCTTATCGCCCGCCGCCCGGTGATCCCCAGTGCTCGAGAAGATTTTCACGTGGTGGAACGGCGCCACGATCGGCGCCCTGTTCACTATCAAGAAGCAGGCTGTGCTCATCGGCGAGGACAGCCTGGGTAACCGTTACTACGAGGCGCGAACCACGCGCACCAGCTACGACAAGCACAAGCGCCGTTACGTCATCTACAAGGGCTATGCGGAGGCCACCAAGGTGCCGGCGGAGTGGCACGGCTGGCTGCACTACACCTTCGACGAGCCGCCGACCGTCGAGCCCTTCAAGCTCCGAAGCTGGGAAAAGCCCCATCTGCCCAACATGACCGGCACGCCCTACGCCTACCGGCCTGCGGGGTCCATCGTTGGCGCCGGCGAGCGCGCCCAGGCGGTGGGCGACTACCAGCCCTGGACACCGGAGTAGGGCCGTGGCCGAACGCCAGCAGTGGGCGGAGACCGGGCTGGGGGCGCTGGTGCTCGCCGCCGCGATCGGCTTCCTCTCCTACGCCTTGTCCCACACCGCGGGTGGCGGAGGCGGCGGTTATACGCTCAACGCGCGGTTCGGCGAGGTGGGCGCACTGTCGCCGGGGGCTGCGGTGAGCGTCGCCGGGGTCAAGGTCGGCACGGTGCAGTCGGTGAAGCTCGATCCCAAGACCTTCCTGGCCGACACGGTGATGAGCATTCAGCCGGACATCCGGCTGCCATCCGACTCCACGGTGAAGATCACCCAGGACAGCCTGCTCGGCGGCCAGCACCTTTCAGTGGAGCCCGGTGGCGCTTTGGACAATCTGAAGCCGGGCGGGACTTTCAGCAACACCCAGGGTGCGGTGGACCTGTTCGGCTTGATCGGGTCGGTGTTGCGGCCCCAGACAGGGCAGACCGGCAAGGGCGCAGCCCCGGGTGCGACGACGCCACCTGCGGCGACCCCGCCCGACGCGGCCTCCGGCCCAGGGGGCTGATCGCATGAAGGCAAAGCGGGGACTTTTGCTCCTGGCGGCCGGCGGCGCGCTCGCGGGCGGGGCTGGATTAGGCTTGGCGCAGGACCAGAACCAGATTCTGCCGGGGCCGGCGCCTTTCGGCCAGAACCAAGTGGAAAACACGCTCGCCCCGGCCGAGGTCGTGACCCCGCTGGACATCCCTCCGGCCGAGGAGGCGCCGGCCGCAGAGGTGGCGCCACCTGCCTCGCCTGCACCCGCGCCCGTATCCAATACGATCGACAACATGGTGGCCGAGGCGCCGCCGCCCCCGCCACCCCCGCCCAAGCGGCCGCAGCACCCGGTCGCCGTGCTGCAGGCGCTGGACAAGGTCACCGCCGAAACGCTTCGCTTCGAGGCCAAGGTGAACGAACCGGTGCGCTATAAGGATCTGGTGATCACCGTTCACGCTTGCGAGACCCAGGCGTCCGACGAGCCCTACGCCCAGACCGCCGCCAACATGCAGGTGCAGTACCAGCCTGAGGTGCTCGGCGGTCGCAAGCCCGAGGTGGCGCGCGAGGTGTTTCGGGGCTGGATGTTCGGGGACGCGCCCGGGCTGCACCCCTTCGAGCATCCGATCTATGACGTGTGGGTGATCGCCTGCAAGACGCCCGCGCCGGCGGCCGCGCCCGCCGCCGCGCCGGCGCCCGCCGGGGCCAGCCTGTAGAAGTCGGCCGGCTGGGTCAGCGCTTCAAGCAGGCCGCGGCGGTAGTCCGAGCGGGCGATTTCGACCGCGCCGAACTGCGACAGGTGCTCGGTCATGAACTGGGCGTCCAGCAGGCGGTAGCCCCCTACGATCAGCCGGCCTACCAGATGCACGAGCGCCACCTTGCTGGCGTCGGTCTCGGTGGAGAACATGCTCTCGCCGAAGAAGGCCCCGCCCAGGGAGACGCCGTAGAGGCCGCCGACCAGCGCGTCACCGGACCAGCACTCCACCGTGTGGACGAGTCCCCGCACGAACAGCTCGCGATACAGATGTTGTATCTGGGCGTTGATCCAGGTCTCGGGTCGATCTTCGGCGCTCGCGGCGCAGGCTTCGATCACGGCTTCGAAGGCGGTGTCGATCCGGACCTCGAAGGGCGCGCGACGCACGGTGCGCGCCAGCCGGCGCGGAACATGGAAGCCGTCCAGCGGCAGCACGCCCCGCTTTTCCGGATCGATAAGGAAGACGCGGGGATCGTCGCGCGCCTCCGCCATGGGAAAGACGCCGCGCCTGTAGCAGGCCACCAAGTCCTCGGCGCTGAAGCCGTCCACGCATGCTCCTGGTCCGGCCGGCGGGTGGTTGTAGCGGATGGAGAAGCGGAGGAAAGCGCTCATTGGACCGGCCCTCCGAGGGTCGTGACGCCTCAGCGCGCCATCCAGCGTTCCAGCCAGTGGATGTCGTAGTTTCCCGACTGGATGTCACGCTCGTTCAGCAGGTCCTGGAACAGGGGGATGGTCGTCTCGATCCCCCCCACCACCATCTCACCAAGCGAGCGGTTCATGCGCGAGATCGCCTCGTCACGGTCGCGGCCGTGCACGATCAGCTTGCCGATCAGGCTGTCGTAATAGGGCGGGATCGAATAGCCGGCGTAGATCGCCGAATCTAGCCGCACGCCCAGCCCTCCAGGCGCGTGGAAGTCGGTCACCCGACCGGGCGACGGCGTAAAGGTGCGCGGGTTCTCCGCATTGATGCGGCACTCGATGGCGTGACCCTCGAAGCGCACCTGGTCCTGAGTAAAGGAAAGCGGCAGGCCGGCGGCGATGCGAATCTGCTCGCGCACCAGATCGATGCCGGTGATCGCCTCGGTGACCGGATGCTCCACCTGAAGCCGCGTGTTCATCTCGATGAAGAAGAACTCGCCGTTCTCGTACAGAAACTCGATGGTGCCGACGCCCAGATAGCCGATGCGCCGCACGGCCTCGACCACCACCGCGCCGATCTTCGCCCTGGCTTCGGCGTCGATCACCGGGGAGGGCGCCTCTTCCAGCACCTTCTGGTGGCGGCGTTGCAGCGAGCAGTCGCGCTCGCCCAGGTGCACCACCGCGCCGTGGCTGTCGGCGACCACCTGCAGTTCGATGTGGCGGGGCGTCTGGAGGTAGCGCTCCATATAGACCGTGCCGTCGCCGAAGGCCGCCGCGGCCTCGCTCTGGGCGGTCGCCACCGCCTCGGCCAGACTGTCGGCGTCCTTGGCGACCTTCATGCCGCGTCCGCCACCGCCCGCGGCGGCCTTGATCAGCACCGGGAAGCCGATCGACTTCGCCGCCGCCATCGCCTCCTCCACCGTCGAGACGCCGCCGTCTGAGCCCGGCACGACGGGGATGCCGGCGTCCTTCACCGTCTGCTTGGCGCTGATCTTGTCGCCCATGATGCGGATGTGCTCTGGGCGTGGCCCGATGAAGGTGAAGCCGTGGGCGTCCACGATCTCGGCGAACTTCGCGTTTTCGGACAGGAAGCCGTAGCCTGGGTGCACGGCCTCGGCGCCGGTGATCTCGCAAGCCGCGATAATGGCGGGGATGTTGAGATAGCTCTTGGCGGCGGGGGCGGGGCCTATGCACACGCTCTCGTCGGCCAGCCGCACGTGCATGGCATTACGGTCGGGTTCGGAGTGCACCGCCACCGTGGAGATGCCCATCTCCTTGCAGGCGCGGATGACCCGCAACGCGATCTCGCCGCGGTTGGCGATCAGGATTTTGGAGAACATGGGGTCTAGTCGATGATCACGAGGGGTTCGCCGAACTCCACCGGCTGGCCGTCCTCCACCAGCACCTTGACCACCGTCCCGGCCTTGGGAGAGGGCACCGGGTTCATGGTCTTCATGGCCTCGATGATCAGCAGGGTCTGGCCGGCCGTGACCTGCTCGCCCGGCTGAATGAACTGTTTCGCGCCTGGCGTCGCCTGGAGGTAGACCGCCCCGACCATGGGCGACTTGACGATCTCGCCGCTCAGTTCCTCGTTGAGCTTGACTTCAGGGGCCGCGGCCGAGGCGGCTGCGGCGACGGAGGACGGCGGCGCCACCATGGGCGCGGCGACCGCCAGCGGGGCCGCGAGCGCGACGGCCGTCTGGCGGGCGACCCGGATCTTGAGGTCGCCCTTCTCCACCTCGATCTCGCTGAGGTCGGTGTCCTTCAAGATGTCGGCGAGGCGACGCACGAGGCGAGTGTCGATGGCCTCCCTCGGCTTTGGGCTCGCCGAGGTGTTGGGACGCTCGTCGGCGGCCGCTTCGGGCGAGGTATCGGGGGTGGCGACATATTCGCCTTCGGGCGCGTCGGAGGTCTCAGGCAGGTCGGGCAGGGCCATGAAAGTCTCTCAGGTTCCGGCCGGCTCGGAGCCTACCAGCCGGGCCACGACGTCCAGGGCCAGCTCGTAGCCCTGGGCGCCGAATCCAGCGATCACGCCGGTGGCGGCTAAAGATACGTAGCTGTGGCGACGAAAGTCTTCGCGCGCCGCGAGATTGGACAGATGCACCTCGATGACCGGCCGCTCGGCGGCCTTCAGCGCGTCCAACAGGGCGATCGAGGTGTGCGAATAGGCGGCCGGATTGATCACGATGGCGCTGGCCTCGTTGCGTGCCGCCTGGATCCAGTCGACCAGCACGCCCTCATGGTTGGACTGGCGAAACTCCACGCTCAGGCCCAGGCTCGCCGCCCGCGTCTCGCACGCCGCCTTCACCTGATCCAACGTCGTCGTTCCGTAGATGTGCGGCTCGCGGACCCCCAGCAGATTCAGGTTGGGGCCGTTGAGCACGAAGACTGGTTTGGGCATGCCACCGCGCCACTGAGTCGAAGGCAGGCCTTGTATAGAGCCCGCTCCGTCGTCACAAGCTCGCCCCCTGGGAGGCGTCCTTTGCAGTTAATGTTGAACGGCGAGCCGCGCGAACTCTCCAACGTGTCCACCGTGGCGGCACTGGTCGAGACGCTCGGCCTGGATGCCCGCAAGGTGGCGGTGGAGCGGAACCTGGAGATCGTGCCGCGTTCGCTCTACCTTTCCACCGGACTTTGCCAGGGCGATCGTGTCGAAATCGTCCACTTTATCGGAGGCGGCTGAATGAATGCGCCTGTTCAAGGACTGGACACCGTGGAGGAAGACGTCTGGTCGGTGGCCGGCAGGACCTTCCGCTCCCGCCTGATCGTGGGCACCGGTAAGTATAAGGACTATGCCACCAACGCCGCCGCCGCCGAGGCGGCCGGTGCGGAGATCGTCACCGTGGCGCTCCGCCGGGTGAACCTGTCCGACCCGTCTCAGCCCATGCTGGCCGACTTCCTCAAGCCCGAGCGCTTCACCTATCTCCCTAACACCGCCGGCTGCTTCACTGGGGAAGACGCGGTGCGGACCCTGCGCCTCGCCCGGGAGGCCGGGGGCTGGGACCTTGTCAAACTGGAGGTGCTCTCAAATACGCGCCACCTCTATCCGGACATGGAGGAGACTCTGCGCGCGCTGAAGCTGCTCGTCGCCGATGGCTTCCAGGTGATGGTCTATTGTACCGACGACGTGGTCTACGCCCGCAAGCTGGAAGACGCCGGGGCCGCCGCCATCATGCCGGCCGCCGCGCCCATCGGGTCGGGGCTCGGCATCCAGAACCGGGTCAACATCCGCCTGATCGTGGAGCAGGCCGGCGTCCCGGTCCTGGTGGATGCGGGGGTGGGCACAGCGTCCGACGCTGCGATCGCCATGGAGCTCGGCTGCGACGCGGTGCTGACCAACACCGCCATCGCCGAGGCCAAGGATCCCGTCCGCATGGGCCGCGCCATGAAGCACGCAGTCATCGCTGGCCGCGAAGCCTATCTCGCCGGCCGCATGCCGATGAAGCGCTACGCCGACCCGTCTTCGCCCTTGGCGGGGTTGATCTGAAGCCGGCGGCGCAGGCGACCCGGTGACGCCGCTCAGCTCCGCCGGGCATCGATACTTGCGGCGCGGCGGAGGGGCGCTGCTCGCCCATGTCCTCACCGTCGTCCCAGCTGCGATCTGGGCGGGGCGCTCAAGTCCGCCGCATGGCCCGCTCATCTGGCCAATCACCCTGGCGTCGGGCCTAGCGGTCCTGGCGGCGGTTGTCGCCACTCACCACTATCTCAAAGAGGAGACCGACCGCCTGCAGCGCGCCATCCAAATCGAGGCGCTGATCTGGGCCATCGGCGTGACCTTCGGCGTCGCCACGGTTTGGGGATTGCTGGAGCCGCTCGCCCGCGTGCCCGCCGTCCCATCCTACTGCGCCTTCGCCGTGTTCAGCTCCGTGGCGATCTCCGTTCAGCTCGCCCGCAGGCGCTTTCCCCGCGCGTCGTCCAAGCCCGGGCTGGACGGAACATAGATGGAACGCTAGGTCTGGAGTGTGGCGAGTCTCACGCTTCGGCGTAAACTGGAAATCCTCAGCGACGCGGCGAAATACGACGCCTCCTGCGCGTCGAGCGGGGGCGCCAAGCGCAGCTCCAAGGAAGGGCGGGGGATTGGCTCCACCGACAGTGGGATGGGCGTTTGTCACGCCTTCACGCCGGACGGGCGCTGCGTCTCTCTGCTGAAGATACTGCTGACCAACTTCTGCGTCTACGACTGCGCCTACTGCGTGAACCGTGTGTCGAGCAACGTGGCGCGTGCACGGTTCTCGGTGGAGGAGGTCGTTCAGCTCACCCTGGACTTCTACAAGCGCAACTACATCGAGGGCCTGTTCCTCTCCTCCGGGGTCATCAGGTCGGCCGACTTCACCCAGGAAGAGATCAACCGGGTGGCCAAGACCTTGCGCGAAGTCCATGATTTCAGGGGTTATATCCACCTGAAAATCGTTGCTGGATGCAGTCCGGAACTGGCCTCCGCCGCGGGGCTCTACGCCGACCGCCTGTCGGTCAACATAGAGCTGCCGAGCGACGACACTTTAAAGCATCTGGCGCCGGAGAAGCGGCCCGAGGATATCAAGCGCGCCATGGGGGCGGTGCGTATCGGCATCGACGACGCCCAGGACCGCACCCACACTGGCCGTCGCGCCGCCAAGTTCTCGCCCGCAGGGCAGAGCACTCAGATGATCGTAGGCGCGGACGCCTGCACGGATGCTGATATCCTTACCCGCTCGGAAAGTCTTTACGGCGGCTATGGGTTGAAGCGGGTCTACTACTCTGCTTTCAGCCCGATTCCCGATGCGAGCCAGGCTTTGCCGCTCAGCCGACCGCCTCTGATGCGGGAGCACCGGTTGTATCAGGCCGACTGGCTAATGCGTTATTACGGCTTCTCGCGTGAGGAGATCGCCTCGGCCGCGCCCGGCGGCATGCTGGACTTGAAGCGCGATCCCAAGCTGATGTGGGCGCTAGCGAACCGCGAGCGCTTTCCGGTCGATGTGAACCGTGCAGATCGCGAGATGCTGCTGCGCATCCCAGGGCTTGGCGCGAAGTCGGTCGACACCCTGATCGGGGTGCGGCGGGTGAAGGCGATCCGGCTTGAGGATCTGCAGCGCCTCGCGCGCTCGGTAAAGCGGCTGCTGCCCTTCGTGATCACCGCCGACTGGCGGCCGAGGCCTGCGGACGAACGCCTCGCCGACGCTGCACCCCCGCCGCTCGCCCAGCCGCTACAGCTCAGCCTGTTCTGATGTACGCGGTCCGGCTCGCCGGCGAGACCGACTTCGAGGGCTGGCGAGATGGCGCGCGCAGGCTGCGCCTGGCGGATGTCGCCCCGCCGGACGTGGTTTGGCGCGTCGGGGATGAGGCCGGCCTGTTCGAAGGCGATCCGCCGCCCGAGCCCGGGGCAGGCGCGATCTTCTCCGCCCCACGCGCCTTCGTGGATCTGGCGCGGGAGGTGATCCTGCATAGCGATCCCGCCCGTTTCGACCTGCTCTACCGCTTGATATGGCGGTTGAAGGACGAGCCGGCGCTTATGGCCATCGCCACGGATGCGGACGTCGCCAGCGCCCATCTGATGGGCAAACAGGTCCGCGACGCTGAGCACAAGATGCACGCCTTCTTGCGCTTTCGCCGGGTCGACGACGATCCCCAGGGAGTGGAGACCTATGTCGCCTGGTTCGAGCCGGCCCATCACATCGTGGAGCGAGGCGCCGATTTCTTTGTCCACCGCATGGCCAACCTGCGCTTCTCCATCCTGACGCCGGAGGTCTGCGCCCATTGGGATGGCGAGGCGTTGCGTTTCTCTCCCGGCGTCGACGGCGCCCAGGCCCCGGCGGAAGACGCCCTTGAAGACGACTGGCGCGTCTATTTCGCCTCGATCTTCAATCCGGCCCGGGTGAACGCCGAGCTGATGACCCAGCACATGCCGCACCGCTATTGGAAGAACATGCCCGAAGCGCAGCTGATCCCGGAGATGGTCTCCAAGGCGAAAGGACGAACCGACGCCATGGTGCAAGCGCCCCCCAGCGAACCGTCCGCCCGCGTGCGCCGCAGGACCTTGCCGGAGCCTGAGCCTACCGGTGAGGCGCCGGCGAGCCTCGGCGAGCTCGCCCGAGCGCTGCAGGAGTGCCGTCGCTGCGATTTGTGGCGCGACGCCACCCAGGGCGTGCCCGGCGAAGGCCCCGAGCATGCACCGCTGATGTTCGTCGGCGAGCAGCCGGGGGATATCGAGGATCTGAAGGGCCGCCCCTTTATCGGACCGGCCGGTCAGCTGTTCGACCGGGCGCTGGCCCAGGCCGGCGTGCCGCGCGAGGCGGCCTACGTCACCAACTCTGTCAAGCATTTCAAGCATGAACCGCGGGGCAAGCGGCGGCTGCACAAGACGCCCTCCGCCGGCGAAGTGAAGGCCTGCCGCTGGTGGCTGGAGACCGAACGCCGGCTGGTCCAGCCCAGGGTCATTGTGGCGCTGGGCGCGACGGCGGCGGGCTCGGTGTTCGGACGAGCGGTCTCCGTGACGCGCGAGCGGGGGCCTGCGGGAGAGGTGGAAGGCGGCGCGATGGGCTTCATCACGGTGCATCCCTCCTATCTGCTGCGCCTGCCGGACGAGGCCAGCCGCGAACAGGAGTTCGAACGCTTCGTACGCGACCTCGCTCAGGCTTACGCCCTGGTCTGAGGGCGTCCGCCGCGCGCTTACGATGCAGCTCCTCGGAGCGACGTTGGGGCGAATTGCGCCGGACGATCGAGCCGCGATGCTACAGGACCTGTGTGGGGGTCGACAATGGATGACCGGGTGCAGGCGCGTGCAGCTTCGCGCGTGACATGGCTGCTCCTGCTGGCGGTGGCGTTGGTGGGGCTGTCGCACGTCGGCTTCCTGCCCCCCTGGGAGGGCTTCGACGAGACCGCCCACTGGTCCTACGTGCAGGAACTGGCAGACAGGGGACGGCCGCCCCATTATGGCGTCGACGGTCTCAGCCGCGACCTGGACCTTTATCCGGGCCCCATGCCTTACGGCGGCGCGCCTCCGTTCGACAAGACCGGCCGGTTGACCTATCGCACCTATCGCCAGGCCGGGGCGCCACCGATCGTTGGAGGACCTACGCGCTACGTCTCCGGTCGTGAACTGAATTGGCAGGCCCAGCATCCGCCGCTCTATTACCTGCTGATGGTGTCGGTCTATCGGCTGGCGCATGGGGTTGGCTGGATCGACCACCTGCTGGCGCTGCGGGTCGCCTCCTACGCCTTGGCTTTTGCAGGTTTTGCGCTGGGCGTCCTAGCCACCGCGCGCCGTGCCGCCGCCGGGGCGACGACGGTCGGATACTGGGCGGCCCCGATCATGGCCGCATGGCCCTTTCTGGTCCCTGAGTTCTTCCCGGAGTTCGCCCGGATCGGCAACGATAGCCTGTGCCTGCTTTGGGTGGGGGCAGCGTGGGCGCTGCTGCTCGAAGCGCTGGACGGGGAGGGCGCGTGGGGCGTGGCCGCCGCGCTCGGCGTCGTGCTCGGACTGGGATTGCTCACCAAGGCCTTTTTCCTGCCGATCACGGCAGGCGCCGCGGTTATACTGTTGGCGAGGTGGTGGTTTCGGGGATGTTCGCGCGCTTTGTTGGGCCAGGCGGCTCTGACGGGCATGCTGGCGCTGGCCATCGGCGGCTGGTGGTACGTGGCCAAGCGCATGGAGACCGGCTCGCTGATCGGCTCGGACGAGTTCATCCACCTGAAACACGTCGGCGGGATGGCGGCCATTTTGGACGGCTTTTCCGCCGGCGAGATGTTCCGCGGCCTGCTGGTCATTCCCGCCACCTTCATGTGGGCGGGGACTTGGTCGCTGGCGCGGCTGCCGGAGATTCTGCTGATCATTCCCACGACGCTGCTGGTCGTGACCGGGTTCAGCTACGTCTCACGCCTGCGAAGGGGCGGATTGGTCACCTGGACGCCTTTGGCCTTGGCTATACCGATGGCGGCCGGACTGGTCTATCACGTCTTCACCTGGATGGCGGGAACGAGCGCGGTGACGCCGGGCTGGTATCTGCACATTTTGGCGGCGCCGCTCGGCTTCGCCCTGGCTTTGGGCTGGAGCCGTCCGCGGCTGCTTGCCATCCTGACCAGCCTGACTGGGGCGTACACGCTCGTCGCTTGGGGCTTCCAACTCTCGCTTTTCAGCGGTTGTGCGTCCAAGCTTGGCCATGACAAGCACTATGTATTCGAGGGAACGACGTGCTTTTTGTCTGAGCACACGCTGGCGGCGCTCGGACATCCGATAGCAGCCGCATCCTTGCTGCTAGGCGGCGTCATTACTGCGTGCGCCGCCTTAGTCCTGGCATGCATCGCATACAGGCCTGTCATCCCAGAAGGACCCGTCGCCCTCTCGACCGTATAGGTCTTAAGAGCGACAGGACCTACCGAACGATCTCAGGCGCGAGCCGCCGAGCCTATATCACGCGACGAGACGACCGAAGCCGCAGGCGTTTCGAGCACCTTGCGATAGGTCGCCAAGGCCTGACCCACCACCTGATCCATGTTGTAGTAGCGGTAGGTGGCCAGCCGCCCGACGAAAGCCACGTCCGGCCGAGTCGAGGTCAAGGCTTCGTACTTCTTATAAAGGGCCTGCGCCTCAGCGTTGGGGATCGGGTAGTAGGGATCGCCTTCGGCGCTCGGATACTCATAGGTGATCGAGGTCTTGGGGTGCCTCTGACCCGTCAGGTGCTTGTATTCACTAATGCGAGTATAGGGCACGTCGGGATGGGGATAGTTCACCACGGCGACCGACTGGAACTCCTCCATGTCATGGGTCTCGTGCTTGAACTGCAGGCTGCGGTAGGGAAGCTTGCCGTACCGGTGGTCGAAGAACTCGTCCACAGGCCCCGTGAACACCAGCTGATCGTAGAGAACCCGGTCCTTGACGTCAGCGAATTCCGTCTCAGTCTCAATGGTGATGTTCTTGTGGTCCAGCATGTTCTCGAACATGTGAGTAAAGCCCAGTCGTGGCATCGCCTGGAAGCTGTCGTTAAAGTAGCGGTCGTCTACATTGGTTCGCGTCGGTACGCGCGACGTAACGGAGCGATCCAGCCCTGACGGGTCGATGCCCCACTGCTTGCGGGTATAGCCCTGGAAGAACTTCTCGTAGAGCTCACGACCCACAGCCGACACCACCACGTCCTCGGACGTCCTGATCTGCGCCACTGGCTCGGCGCGAGACGCCAGGAAGTTTTCCGCTTCCTCGTCCGTGGTAAGGTTCAACCCGTAGAGCATGTTGATCGTGGTGCGATTGATAGGGATCGGCACCAACTTGCCGTCGACGCTCGCCAAAACCCGGTGCTCGTAGGTGCGCCATCCGGTAAAGCGAGAAAGGTGACGCACGATGTCATCGGAATTGGTGTGGAAGATGTGCGGTCCGTACTGATGGATCAGCACGCCCGCCTCGTCATGCACATCGAAGGCGTTGCCGGCCACGTGCGGCCTGCGATCAATCAGCAACACCCGTTTGTTGGAGCCCGCCGCCAACCGCTCGGCGATCACCGACCCGGCGAAGCCCGCACCGACGACCAGTGCGTCGAAGTGGCTCTTGCGACCCGCAGGAAGAACGGCTGGAGCCGACACCGAAGGACCAACCGACGTGGGGGCGGCGGCGCTCGACACCGTTTTGGCCTGGACCTTTGCTTCCTGAGAGTGGCGTACGACCGCCTCATCCACCAGGGCGGCCATTCGGGAGAAAGTGCTGTCCCACGACAACTCGGCTAGCGCCTCATCCACCGCTTCGCGCCAAGTGCTGGTCGAAGATTGGGCCAATTGGAGGGCGTGTTCACAGCCAAGAATGAAGGCTGCGTGGGTATCCGCCACGCAGACCGCTTCCAACTCACCGTAGTGGCGCTTCACATCGACGATAGCCGTCGAGACGACAGGCTTGCCGCCAGCCAAATATTCCGGCGTTTTTGTTGGGCTTATGAAACGGGTCGACTCGTTGATGGCGAACGGCGCCAGGGCCACATCCCATCCCGCCAGATACGTTGGCAATTCGTCGTAATTCTTGGCACCTAGGTAGTGGAGGTTAGCGCGTTGGGGCAGATGAGCGGCCTCGACCTTGACCACCGGTCCGACCATGACGATCGACCATTCCGGGTGCGAGTCGGCCAGTTCGGCCACAAGCTTCAAATCCATCCGCTCGTCGATCACACCGTAAAAGCCGAGGCGTGGACGTGGCAGGGGAGCCTGATCAGCAGGGTCGCCGGAAGCTTTCAGCGTACGCGCCTTTGCGAAGTGCACGCGATCCACACTGGACGGGAAGGGGTGAATGTTGGCGTGCCAACCCCGCTTGGCCTCATAGAGGCTATAGCCTCCCGTGAACACTACATCGGCTAGACCGACAAGATCCCGCTCCAACTGGCGCAACCGCTCGGGTGCGAACTTAAAGTTGGAGAGTTCGTCCATGCAATCATAGACGACTGCGCCAGCTGACTCGGCCACATGGCGGGAGAACTCGAGCATCATCGGCGTGTAGTACCAAGCGATCGGCTTCTCGATGCCGCGCTCCGCGATCAGCCCATCCAGCAGATCACGCAAGTGGGCGGTCGTCTGATCCGCAGAGAGACCTTCAGGAATGAGCGGGGTTACGACGGTGACGCCGGATTGATCATACCGATCGAGGCTTGCCCCGGCTCCAGGCGCCGTGGGCATCGGCTCCTCGAACACAATGACCTGCTTGGTAAGAGCAAAGCGGGTCATGAGGTGTTGTGGCCGCTGGAAAACGAATTTCCAGCGCAAATGCGAGAAGCAAATCAATGTCTCGCCACCTCGATGTCCGAAAAACGTCGGTGCAATGATCGACGAAGCGACAGGGAGTGAGCTGAAACGCGGCGACTTGTCGAGCAAGATCGGCATCCTGAACTGGTGTTGAACAGAGGTGTCAAATTAGCAACGTGCATGCGGAAAAAGCGTTCCCGAGCAGAGCGCCATTCAAATACAGCAACAAATGTGAAAGTAAAAAACTTGTAAAGTAATTATAGGGCGAATGCCGGTAGCAAACATCAGCTTGGTTAGGGCGCACCTGCGATGAAGATGCCGATCGGAATATAAATGGTCGCTCAGCGCCAAATCTTGCGCGGCGGCGGGCAGGTATATGACCGTTGCGGCCTTTTTGCGCAAGACCATGCTGGTGCAACGCTTCAGACTTAGCGATAATCCAGGCTTGATGCGGGGCCCGGCACCGCAAGCAGGCGCATTTTCAGGCGCTGGCGCCTAGAAGTAAGGCGCCCTGAGGCGAGGACGTGGTTGCGGATGGATCAGCCGGCCGACTTCGAGCTCCAGCCAAGTCGTGTCGGCTCCCTATTGATCCTCAAAGGCGATTGGACCGCGATCGGGCTCGGCCGAACTGGGTTACGCTTGGCGGCGGCCACCCGAAAAAGCCCGGATGTGACCCTTAACACCGCGCAGCTTGGTCGCTTCGACACAGCCGGAGCGGTCGCGGTGCTCCAGGCCGCACCTCAGGCTCCGACGGAGAGCATCCGGCCGGACGTGCGGGCCCTCATGGCCTTGGTGGCCCAGGCGCCGCGCAGAGAGGCGAGGACAGCCTCACTGGGGCCGGAGGGCCTCTTCGGCATTTTGGTGCGACTGGGGGTCGGCGTCTCCCACTTCGGCCATGAACTCTATCACACCCTCATCTTCTACGGCCGGCTGCTCACCGCGCTCGGGCGGCTGATCGCCGATCCGCGGCGGTTCCGGGCGGCGCCTACCGTATCGCTGATGGAGCGAGCGGGCCTCGACGCCTTGCCGATCGTGGCCACCACGACCTTCTTCGTCGGCGCCACGATCGCGTTCCTCGGCACCGACCTGCTGGCCCAGTTCGGCGCGCAGATCTTCTCGGTGGAGCTGATCGGCATCGGGGTGCTGCGCGAGTTCGGCGTTCTGGTGACTGCGATCATCCTGGCCGGACGCTCCGCCTCCAGCTTCGCCGCCGAGATCGGGGCCATGCGCATGAACCAGGAGATCGACGCCATGCAGGTCATGGGCGTCGACCCCTTCGAGGCGCTGATCCTCCCGCGCTTTCTGGCCTTGCTGGTGATGACCCCGCTGCTCACCTTCGTGGCCATGATTGCGGGTCTCGCCGGCGGCGTGCTGGTGGTCTGGGGGGTGGTGGGGCTGTCCCCGGCCTTCTTCCTGCAGCGGATGCTGGACAATGTGGGCGTCGACCAGTTCTACATCGGGATCGTCAAGGCGCCGGTGCTGGCCATGATCATCGCCGCCATAGGTTGCCGACAGGGTATGGAGGTTGGAGGTGATGTGGAGAGCCTGGGGCGCCGCGTGACTACCGCCGTGGTCCAGGCGCTGTTCGCCATCATCATCACCGACGCCGCCTTCGCCCTGCTGTTCACGGGCATCGGCCTGTGAGCCTCGCTTCGGCCGAAAGCCTCGTGCGCTTGCGCGACGATATTGAGGCGGGGGGAGCCGAGGGCGAGCCGGTGATCGAGGTGCGTGGCCTGGTGTCGCGGTTCGGCGCTCGACTGGTGCACGACGGCGTCGATCTGACGGTGCGCCAGGGAGAGATCCTGGGCCTGGTCGGCGGGTCCGGCGCCGGCAAGTCGGTGCTGCTCAACACCCTGATCGGCCTGCGCGCTCCTGATAGAGGTCAGGTGAGGGTCCTCGGCCTCGACGTCTACCGGGCGAGCGAGGCTGAGCAACGCAGCCTGGAGGCGCGATGGGGCGTGCTGTTTCAGGGGGGGGCCCTGTTCTCCGCCCTGAACGTGCGCGACAACGTCTCGGCCCCCCTGCGCGAGCATACCCGCCTGCCGCCACGCTCCGCGGCCGCGTTGGCCGAGTTGAAGCTCAGCCTGTCCGGCCTGGCGCCCGAAGTCGCCGACATGAAGCCGGCGGAGCTGTCCGGCGGCATGCGCAAGCGGGTCAGCCTGGCGCGCGCCCTCGCCCTGGACCCGGAGCTGCTGTTCCTGGACGAGCCAACCGCGGGCCTGGACCCGATCGGGGCCGCCGCCTTCGACCAGCTGATCGGCCAGCTGTCCAAGGCGCTCGGCCTGACCGTGTTCCTGATCACCCACGACCTGGACAGCCTGTACGCGCTCTGCGATCGGGTGGCGGTGATCGCCGACCGCAAGATCGTCGCCGTGGCGCCTCTGGCCGAGCTGGAGCGCTCCAGCCACCCCTGGGTAAAGTCCTATTTCTCGGGGCCGAGGGGGCGGGCGGCGCACGCCGGCGCCGTCGCGGCGGCCTGCTGATGGAGCGCAACGCCCACTATGCCCTGGTCGGCGCGATCTCGGCGGCGCTGTTCGTCAGCCTGCTGGTGTTCGTGGTCTGGTTGGCGCGGGCGCAGTTCACCAGCCAGTATTCGGTCTATGACGTCGACTTCAAAGGCCCCGTACGCGGACTCTCCTCCGGCGGCGAGGTCTATTTCAACGGCATCAAGGTGGGGGGCGTGACCAAGCTGTCGCTGGACCGGCTCAACCCCGATCGGGTGGTGGCGCGCATCCGCGTCACCTCCGACGCCCCGATCAAGACCGACTCGATGGGCTCGCTGGAGCCGATGGGCATCACCGGGGTGAACTACATCCAGATCACCGCCGGCAGCCCCGGCAAGCCGATGCTGAGGGACGTGACGCCCCAGGGTCGCATCCCGGTGATCCACACCACGCAGAGCGCCCTCGAAGGTCTCCTGGCCGGCGGCGGCGACGTCCTGGCTCGTTCGGTGGAGGCGCTCGACCGGGTCAACACGCTGCTGTCGGACAAGAACATGGCCAACTTCAGCACCACCCTGGCCAATGTGCGCGACGCAACGGGGTTGGTCAAAGATCAGGGACAGCTGCTCGTCCATCTGGATACGATGGTTCAGGAGCTGAACCTGACTTCCCGGCACATCGACACTCTGGCCCTGAACACTACGGGCTTGGTGAACGGCGACGGCAAGAAGACTCTTGCCAATCTGGATGCGGCCGCAGTGGAGCTGAAGGCGACGGCAGCCGATGCGCGCGCCTTCATCGCGGAGCTGAAGGGGCCGACCCGCGATTTCGCCAGCAACGCCCTGCCGCAGATCTCGCGCACCGTCGTCTCGCTCCAGACCGCCGCGGACTCCCTCGACCGGCTGGTGGGAGAGGTCGAGCAGAACCCCCGCCAGCTGCTGACCAAGTCGCCGGCCAAGACCCTGCGGGTGAAGCCATGAAGGCTCGACGGGTCAAGGCCGCCTTGGCCAGCGCCACGGCCCTTGCCGCGGGCCTGGGCGGCTGCGTATCGCTGCTGCCCAAGCAGGCGCCCGTGCAGCTCTACCAGTTCGGGCGGGTCCCAACGCCGCTGGCCCAGGCCGGCCCTGAACCAGGCGGTATGCTCGGTCGCGGCGGGCCGGTCGCGGGCGTTATCCTGTCTCAGGTGACGATGCCGCGCGCCGCGCTTGGCGATGGCGTGCTCACAGTGCGGGGCGACCAGGCGGCCTATCTCGCGGGCGCCCGATGGCTGACGCCCGCCGTGCTGATGTTCCAGGAGGACGTGCAGGGCGCCTTCGAGGCGCAGGCGCGTAGCATTCGCCTAATCGACCGCAGCCAACCCGGCTCCGCCTCGGCGCTGCTGCGGCTCGACGTGACGGAGTTCGACGCGCGCTATGACCCCGCGACGCAGGCGCCGCCGACCGTGGTGGTGAGCCTGAGGGCCACGCTCAGCCGGGCGGATGGGCGCGAACTGGTGCAGCAAGTCTTCACCTCGCGCCGTCCGGCGACGGAGGATCGCGTCTCCGCCATCGTTTCGGCCTATGACGCGGCGGTGGACGAGGTCCTCGGCCAAGTGGTCGGCTGGACCCAGGCCAAGACCCCCGCGCTCGCGGCCGATCTGGACCCTGACGCGCCCACCGCGCTTCCCCCGCCTCTGGGGCGCCGCCCGCCGCCCGGGTCGCTCTGATTTCGCTACAGGAAAAAAGGGGCGGCGCCGTTCGACGCCGCCCCACGCACCCCGGCTCAGCGGCCGAAGCGGGTCAGGCGCGGACTTCGGCGGACCTCTCGGATGCGCTGTCCTTGGCCTTGTCGAAGATGGATTTGCAGGCGCCGTCCTGCTTGTGGAAGGTGCGCCCGATCTCCTTCCAGGTCGCACCCTGTTCACGCATGTCGACCAGACGCGCCACCTGATCCGGCGAGAGGCTGTTGCGGGGGCTGCGGTAGCGGGGAGCGATCATCGGCTTGACCTCCACAGGCCTCAACCCGCACGCGCAGCCGACGTGGCCGGGGCGGGCGTGCGGGCATGGAAAAGCGCGAAGAAGCCGTCGACCATGGCGCTGGCGAACGTTCCCAGCAGGGGACCGGAGACAGGCCCTGCCAGTCGCGCCGCCTCGGCTGCGGCCTGGGCGTCGGCGGCCTGATGCAGGCTGGAGGCGGCGCCTCCCAGGGCTGTCTGGGCGGCGGGGGTCAGTTCGGGGGTGACGGTCTCCAGCATGGAGGCGAGGGCGCGCAGGCCTTGGGACGGCTTGGACATGGCTGAACTCCGAAGGTACAAAACAAGAACGATCTTGATGTGCGCTTGACGTACAAACGAGTCAACCTTGAGGGATTGGATTTCCGCCGCTGGACAGTCAGAGCGACATTTTGCATCCTGCGCACATGGCGGCAGATGACGAAGGCCATCCGGGCCACTTCTTCCGGGCGTGGCGCAAGGCGAGCGGCCTGACTTTGGAGCAGGCCGCCGACCGTATTGAACGCGCGTCCGAGGTGCGGATCGACGCGGCGCATTCGATCCGCCCAATCGGTATGACGCACGCGACCCTCAGCCGGATCGAGCGAGGAAAGTTACCTTACAATCAGGTTTTGCTGGAGCTTCTGGCCCAGGTTTACCGCACCGACCGCGCCAGCCTGATCATGCGCGACCCCTCCGATCCCGAGGGTCTCTGGTCGATCTGGGAGCAGTTGAAGCCGGGAGAGCGGGCTCAGGCGGTGGAGGTCATGAAGGCTCTGCACCGAACCCGTGCAGTGGCGTGACGGCCGGAACCGCCTTGCGCCGAGCGTAACCTTTTGGATGCGAATCTGGCTATCTGGAGTGTACCGCTCGCGTAACACTACGCCCTCCCTCGTGCGCTAGGCGTACATTTCTGGAATGATCACTTCTCGTACGACGAGCTTGATTGTACGTGTGAAGCCGTGGTCGCAATATGGGCCTGCGATGCGTCAGGAACGGACGCAGGGCTTCTAGAGGCAGAGGCCTTCAGGCTCAGACACCGGCAATCGCCTCATTCTTCGACGGGCTCAGGATGGGGCCGAATGTGAGGTCGCCGATCCTGCTGACCATCGTTCCGTTCTACGGCCTCGGCGGATAGGCGTGGCGCGCGCCGCCGGGGGCTTCGACCTCCAGACTGTCCCCGTCGGCGTGCAGATAGCATGGGCCGACCGGGGCCTTGCCGTAGCCGCCGGGGATGTCGAGCACGTAGGTCGGCTGGCACAGGCCTGACACCCGGCCCCGCAGGTTGCGCATCAAGGCCTGGCCCGCCGCCAGGGCGGTCCGGAACGGCGCGGTGCCGGGCGCCAGGTCCGCATGGTGGAGGTAGTAGGGCTTAATGCGCATCTCCACGAAGGCGCGCATCAGGGCCTCCAGGGTTTGCGGATCATCGTTCACGTCCTTCAGCAGCACGCTCTGGCTCAGCATGGGGAGACCCGCGTCCACCAGGGCCGCACAGGCGGTGCGGGCTGCGGACGTCAGCTCGCGCGCGTGGTTTGCGTGCAGCACGACATAGACCGCCGCCCGCCGGCCCTTCAGCGCCGCCACGCGCGCGGGCGTCACCGCGGCGGGATCGACGGCGGGGACACGGGTGTGCAGGCGGACGACCTTTACGTGGTCGATGGCGTCCAGCCTCGCCATCACCTCGCCCAGGCGCCGGGCCGACAGCACCAGCGGGTCGCCGCCGGTCAGGATCACCTCCCAGATCGCGGGGTCGGCCGCGATATAGGCCAGCGCCGCCTCCAGCGCCGCGCCGGTCAGCTCGCCCCCGCCGCCCGGCCCCACCACCTCCCGCCTGAAGCAGAACCGGCAGTAGGTGGCGCAGGTGTGGGTGAGCTTGAGCAGCACCCGGTCCTCGTAGCGGTGCACCACGCCCGCCACCGGGCTATGCGCCGCGTCGCCGATGGGATCGGTGCGTTCGTCCGGCGTGCTGTCGAGCTCGAACGGCTGAGGCAGGAACTGGCGCGCGATGGGATCGTGCGGGTCGGCCGGATCGACCAGCGCCGCCATCGCCGGCGTCACCGCCACCGCATACCGCGCCGCCACCCGCTCCAGCCCAGGCAAGGCCTCAGGGGCGACCAAGCCGGCGTGCAGGAGGTCGGCGGGCGTGCGGAGCGGCTTCACCCTGGGGGTATGGCGGTGCGGCGCGACGGAGGCAATGCGGGCGCGGGGAAGGGTGAAAAACGGCTGCTTGGATGTGGATCCGCAGCGTCGCGCCCTCCACCGCTGCGCAGCGGGGTCCCCTTTCCCCAAGGAGGGAGGATCAAGGCGGCCAGCTTAAACAGCCGCTGATAATAAGTCTCAGCGCTGTCCTGTGGGCCTTCGAGACTGAAGCGCGCGCATCATCCGCCGACCTTCAGGGCGTCCACAGCACTTGATCCACCCGGCTCGAGCCGGTGGCCAGCATGACCAAGCGGTCGAAGCCGAGCGCTGCGCCGCTAGCGGGGGGCATGATCGAGAGGGCTTTGAGCAGGTCCTCGTCGATCGGGTAGCGCTCGCCGTAGAGGCGGGCCTTCTGCGCCATCTCGGCGTCGAACCTGCGGCGCTGTTCGGCCGGATCGGTCAGCTCGCCGAAGCAGTTGGCCAGCTCCACACCGCAGGCGTAGAGTTCGAAGCGTTCTGAGACCCGGGGGTCGTGGGCGGTGGGTCGCGCCAGGGCGGCCTCCACCGTGGGGTATTCGTAAAGGATGGTGGGGGCGCCGAGGCCCAGCCGGGGCTCGATCCGCTCCACCAGCACCCGGCTGAACACGTCCGACCAGCTGTCGTCGCGCGCCGTGCGCACGCCCGACCGGGTCGCCGCCTCGGCGAGCGCGGCGGAGTCGCCGGTGGCGGGGTCGTGCAGCGTCGTAAGCAGGTCGATCCCGGCGTACCGGCCGAAGGCTTCCGCCACGGTGAGCCGCTCGGGCGCGGCGCGGGGATCGCAGGCGCGGTCGCGGAAGGCGAAGCGCTCCACCCCGGTCGTGTCGGCAGTCACGCTCAGAAGGGCGTGGAGGTCGGACATCAGCATCTCGTACGGCTCGTCCGCCCGGTACCATTCCAGCAGGGTGAATTCGGGGTGGTGCAGGGCGCCGCGCTCGCGGTTTCGCCACACCCGGGCGAAGTCGAAGATGCGCGTCTCGCCCGCCGCCAGCAGCTTCTTGGCCGCAAACTCCGGAGAGGTGCGCAGGTAGAGCGGCGTCCGGGCGCCGTCGGCCGCCACCGCAACGGTTGCGAAGGCGTGCAGATGCGTCTCGGCGCCGGGGGAGACCTGCAGGGCCGCCGTCTCGACCTCGATGAAGTCGCGCGCCTCGAACCAGGCGCGGAACGCCCGCGTGATGCGGTTGCGGGCGAGCAGGCGGGGGCGGCGATCCTGGTGGATGTCGGGGCGCCACCAGGGCGGCGGGTCGGGAGCGGGGTGGGGCAGGGAGGGCGTCTCCGGCGCAGGGGTGGCGATTTCGGCGGCGTTCGCTATAGGTGCGGATCACTCCCGATCCTATCGGATGATGTCGCGGCGGGCGTTCGGACGCCCGCTCAACCGCTTTTAAGGAAGACGTATCCGTGAAGGTCGCCGCCAGCTCGCTTCGCAAGGGCAACGCCCTGGACATCGACGGCAAGCTTTATCTCGTGCTCACCATCGAGAACATCCATCCCGGCAAGGGCACGCCGGTGACCCAGCTGGACATGCGCCGCATCTCCGACGGGGTGAAGGTGTCTGAGCGCTATCGCACCACCGAGGTGGTGGAGCGCGCCGAGGTGGACGAGCGCAACCACACCTTCCTCTACAGCGACGGGGATGGGTTTCATTTCATGAACCCTGAGACCTACGACCAGCTGACCGCTTCCAAGGAGATGGTGGGGGACGCGGCGGCCTATCTGCAGGACGGTATGACGGTGTCGCTGATGGTCCACGACGACCTGCCGCTGGCGGTGACGCTGCCCCCGCGGGTGACGCTGGAGGTGATGGAGACCGAGCCGGTGGTGAAGGGTCAGACCGCGTCCGGCTCCTACAAGCCGGCGATCATGTCCAATGGGATACGCACCATGGTGCCGACCTACATCACCGTGGGGACGCGGATCGTGGTGATGACCGAGGACGGATCGTACTCGGAACGCGCCAAGGATTGACAAGGAAATGAAGCTTGAGAGGCGCCGATTGGCGCGTGTTCGGCTGAGGATCGACGAGCTTTCGCCCAGCGATCGTCAGGTCGAGGAAGGCTCCGCGCGGCCTTCCTCGGTCTGCGGCGCTGATCAGCCCTTCTTGTCCTCATAGGCCTTCAGCGCCGCCAGGGTGTTGGACACGTGGTCGGCGGGGTTCAGGTTGCTGTAGGCGTAGATCACCTTGCCGTCCGGCGCGATGACGTAGGAGGTGCGGTTGGCGTAGCCCACCACCGGCAGCTTGGCGTCGTAGTCCTTGGCGACCGCCAGGGTCGGGTCGGCGGCGACGGGGAATTTGCTCTGGCATTCCGAGGTCGAGAACTTGTCCAGGGTGGCGATGTTGTCGTGGCTGACGCCGATAACGGTGGCGTGCAGGGCCTTGTACTGATCGATGGCGGCGGCGAAGTCATGGGCCTCCACCGTGCAGCCCTTGGTGAAGGCCGCGGGATAGAAGTACAGCACCACCGGCCCCTTCTTCAGAGCCTCCGCCAGGTTGAAGGTGAACTCATGGCCGCCGAGCGTCGCGGGGGCGGTGAAGGCCGGCGCCGAGGCGCCCACGGGCAGGGCTGCAGAGGCCTGTCCGGCCGCGCCCACGCAGAGGACCGCCGCCAGCCCCAATCCCGCAATCCGCTTCATCGTCGATCTCCCGCCCCGCGCTCGGGACGCTAAAGCTTTAGGGCAAGACGGGGACCGAAGCGAGCCGGTCGCACCCGGCAAACAAGGTGACGAGGTTGTATCGCGCCGGCTTCACCTGGAACGAGGGTGTGCTAGGCTTCGCCCTGGGGATTGGGGGCGACAAAACATGACGACGATCACACCTGGGACACAGGCGTCTTTCGGAGCGCGGCGGCTGGAGCTTTCCCGGGTGGGCGAGCTGACGTTCGACATCCTGAAGCGGGAGTTCGCGATCAATTACGGGCTCGCCGTGGCCATCAACGCGGCGCCGGTGGTTTTGAACCTGTTCGTCGCCCGGGGTCTGGTGCAGAGCGCACAGGCGGGGGCGGCGGCGCATCGCCTGCCGGGATTCTTCGCGCCCTCGATGATGGGCTTCGGCGTCGTCACCATGATTGCGGCGTTGCTCGTCTATGGCGCGCTGTCCTGGGGTGCGGTGGAACGGCTGCAGGGGCAGGCGCCCCCCGCCGGCGAGAGGCTTTCCGCGGCTCTGCGGGCCCTGCCGGTGATGATCGGGGTCAGCTTCCTGGGCTATATAGCCCTGGTGTTCGCGACGTTGCTGTTCGTGATCCCGATGTTGTTCCTGATCACGGTCTGGGCGGTGGTGATCCCCGTCATCATGGTGGAGAAGACCGGTGTCTTCGCCACCTTCCGTCGTAGCGGGGAACTGACCAAGGGCAACCGCTGGATGATGTTGCTGTTGCTGGTGATCTTCGCGATCGGCAGCCTGATCGTCTCGGTGTTCGCGGCGGTCATCGTTCGCGCAGTTTTCGGGGCGTCGAGCTCGGTGTTCGCAGCCCAGCCGCTCGGTCCGGTCCTCTACGTTTCCACCTTGATCAACCTGCTGGTCAGCGGGCTGGTGGGGGCGATCGGCGGCATCGGCCTCGGCGTGGTCTATCACGAGTTGCGGGCGGTGAAGGGCGGCTTCGACCAGCGCAGGCTGTCGGACGTGTTCGCCTAGGGATGCGGCGATCAGGCGGCGTCGTGCTTGTCGCGGCGCCGCTTGCCGAGCAGAAGGTTCGCCTCCAATCGGGCGCGCAGGCCTGCGTAGTAGGCGTCCAGGAACGCGCGGTCGCTCTCCTCCAGACCCTGGACCCAGCCGATCCGTGAGCGGATGCGTTCGGCCACCACCCGCACCGAACGGCGGTCCTGGCTGCGCAGAACATCCTCCAACACCTGAAGCTCCGCCACGCCATAGGCCTGCAGCTGGGCGGGTTCGAAGTCGAAGCGGGGGTCGCGTCGGTCGGGGGTGGTCAGCTCCGCGGTCAGCCTGCGCCGCGGATCGCGCACGACCCAGGTGCCGGCCACAACGTCGCCCGCGCGCAGCCGGTCGCGGTTGAACAGCGGGAACAGGGCGAAGACGCCCGTCCACAGCAGGCCCGTCGCCGCCATCAGGGCGTCCACGCCGCCCGCATTGACCAGCAGGAAGGTCAGCGGGAGGAACACCTCGATCTCGCGCATGGCGTTGCGGGCGAAGATGGCGTCGGCGCTCAGGCGACCGCCGTGGCGCGCCGCCACCCGCAGTCCGAAAACGCGCTTGCCGGGGGTCGCGGCGCGCGGCCCAAGCTCGAAGCCCAGGAACCAGCCGTTGCGCAGCAGGAAGAAGCCCAGCAGCCATAGGACCGCCAGGGCGCTTCGGGCCTTGGTGTGGCTGAAGACCGCACCCATCCCCAGCACCGCCGTCGTGGCCACCAGGATCGCTACGATGAGGGCGGCGTCGAGCAGGAAGGCCCCGGCGCGCTGGCTGGCGCTGCCCAGCACGATGCGCAGGTCCACGCCCTCGGGCGTGACCAGCTCTCGCGCGAAGGGCTCGCGCTGCGCTGTCGATCTGACGGAGAGGGGGGCGGCGCTCACGACCGGCGCAGCCTGGAGCCGTACAGGTAGTAGGCCCAGCCCGCGCCGCTGAGCGCGGCGATGGCGTAGCGGGCCAGGTCGTTGGTGATCAGCTGGCGCCCGACGCCTTCCAGCACGCCGGCGATCAGCAGCATGACCAGCAAGCCCGCCATGAGCGTGGAGGCCTGGCGGCCTGCAGCCGAGGCGGCGTCCAACCGCGTCCGCTCGCCGGGAAAGGCCAGCGACCCGCCGATGCGCAGGCCCGCCGCGCCGGCGAGCACGGTGGCCGACAGCTCCGTCACGCCATGGATCAGCAGCCATCCCCCCAGCGGGAACAGCAGCCCATGCGCGGCGTAGAGCGCCACGAGCGCCCCCATGGTGCAGCCGTTGGTGAACACCAGCAACGCCGTGGGGATGCCGAAGGCGAAGCCCAGCGCGAAGGCCAGCACCGCGATCTGGGCGTTGTGGGTGAACAGGAAGGCGGCGAACACCTGCAGCAAGCTCCCGCCGCCATGCTGGTAGAGGATGTCGCGCAGCGCCACGGTGGTGGCGGTGGGGTCGCGACCCTGGGCGTACTGGCGAGGGACGAAGGCGAAGAACCAGTCGGTGTCGCTCGCGTACAGCCAGCAGGCCACGGCCACTCCCGCGACGAGCAGCGAGGCGGAGACGAGCGTCTCGCGCCAGAGCGCCCGGGCCGCCGCCGGCCAGTCGAAGCTGAAGAAGCGCACCAGGCGGGCGCGAAGGCTCGGCCGCGCGCCATAGACCAGGAAGTAGGCCCGCGCGCACAGGCTCTCCAGGTATTCCAGCAGGGCGCGGTCCAGGCTGGTCTCCCGGGCCACCGACAGGGCGGACATGGTGGCGCGGTACAGCACCGGGATGGCCAGCAGGTCCTCGTCGCTGAGCCGCGAGGCCGGCTCCCGCTCCAGCCGCCCGAGCAGCCGTTCCAGCCTGCGCCAGTCGCCCTCCCGCTCCCGGCGGAAGCGGGCGCTCTTCAGTTCGGGTGCGCTGGCGTTCACAGGAGCGGTCGTCGTCATAGCCGGTCCAGCCGCTTCAAGGTCATGTACCGCTCGATCAGGGCCACGCCGACGGAGGCGGCGGGCGCCTCGATCACCTCGGCCCCCATCCGGCGCAGGCGCGCCACCACCCCCTCGCGCTCGCGCAGCAGGGCGTCGGCGGTGACCGCGCGCGAGACGTCGGCGGGCTCCGACGGGGCGCGGGCGCGCACCGCCTCCAGCTCGGCGTCCTCGAACAGCACGAACAGCAGCAGGTGGCGGCGCGACATGCGGTCGGCCGATTCAAGCATCAGCTGGGCGCTGGTGGGGTCGGCGAAGTCGGTGAACACCACCACCAGCGCCCGCCGGTCCAGCGCCGACCCTACCGCGCTCAGGCCCAAGGTGAAATTGGTCTCCTCCGTGGAGTAGTCCACGGCCGCCGCCAGGCTCCGCAGCGCCGGAAAGGCCGCCCGACCGCTGACCGGCTTGCCGACGAGCCTGGGGCGCGCGTCGAAGGCGCACAGGCCCACCCGGTCGCCCATGGCCAGCGCCACGTACGCGATCAGCAGGGCCGCGGTCAGGGCGCGGTCCAGCTTGGGCGCGCCCCCCACCGGCTCGCCCATCAGCCGGCCGCTATCGAGCGCCAGCATCACCGGGTGGTTGCGCTCGACCCGGAACTCCTTGCTGAGCACCTGGCCGTGCCGGGCGGACTGCTTCCAGTCGATGGCGCGCAGGTCCATGCCCGGCTGGTGCTCGCGCAGAGCCTGGAACTCGAAGCCGTCGCCGGTCTCGGGTCGGCTCTTGAGCCCGCTGAAGGCGTTGCGGGCGAACAGGCGCATGGCCTCCGCCCGGACCGCCTCCAGGTCCGGAACGACCCGGACGATGCGGTCCAGCGGCGCGCTCGCCTCGACCCGCAGCAGGCCGAGCGGTCCGCTCCAGCGCGCCCAGGCCCGCTCCAGCCGGCCCTCGCCCCGGCGCACGGGCGTCAGGCGGAAGCCTGCGCGATGGGACTGGTCCGGCGACGCATCCGCCGAGACCTGGACAGGCGCGATCTTCAGCTTGGCGTTCGCCTGCAGGGCGGCCTCGATCCGGCGTGGGGGCCGACCCTCGAACGCCACCGCAAGCGTCACGGCCGCCTCGCCGTCTGGAGCGGCGAGCTCGTCCGGCGCCTCCACCGCAAAGCTCGCCGCACCTCGCGGCGCCGCCAGCCCGCCGTCGATCCCGATCAAGGCCGCCACCGCCAGCACCCAGGCCGGTCCCGCCACCCACAGCGCAGGCGCCGCCAGCGCCAGCAGCAGCGCCACCGGCGCCCCCGCCGCCAGCAGCGCCACCGCGCGGCGGGTGGGCGATATCACCGCGGCGCCTCGACCCGCCCGATCAAGCCGGCGAGCACCTCGTCGCTCCCGCGTCCCTCGATCTCGGCGGCGGGCCACAGCAGGATGCGGTGGCGCAGGCACGGCAGGGCGAGCGCCTTCACGTCGTCGGGGATGACGTAGTCGCGCCCGTCCAGCGCCGCCCTCGCCCGGGCGGCCACGGCCAGGTGCACGCCGGCGCGCGGCGAGGCGCCGGCCTGGATGTCGGCGCTCTCCCGGGTGGCGCGGACCAGGGCGACGACGTAGTCGCCGACCTGCGGCGCCAGGCGGATGTCGCGCACCGCGGCGGCGGCGGCGTCCAGCTCCGCGCCCCCGGCGACCGGGTTCACGCCCATCTCCGCGGCGTCCGGCTGGCCGCTGCGCGCGCCGAAGCTGGCCACGATCGCGCGTTCCTCCTCGGCGCTCGGATAGCCCAGCACCTGCTTGAACAGGAAGCGGTCGAGCTGGGCCTCGGGCAGGGGATAGACGCCCTGCTGCTCGATGGGGTTCTGGGTGGCGACCACCATGAAGTGGGGGCTGAGCGCCTCGGGCCGGCCGTCCAGGGTCACCCGCCGTTCCTGCATGGCCTCCAGCAAGGCGGCCTGGGTCTTGGGCGGGGTGCGGTTGATCTCGTCGGCCAGCAGCAGGTCGCAGAAGACCGGACCCCGCCTGAGCGTGAAGGCGCTGGTCTGGAAGTTGAAGATGTTGGCCCCCAGCACGTCCCCCGGCATCAGGTCAGGGGTGAACTGGATGCGCCCGAAGTCGAGCTGCAGCGTGCGCGCGAAGCACTGCGCCAGGAAGGTCTTGGCCAGTCCCGGCGGTCCCTCCAGCAGGATGTGGCCCCGGGACAGCAGGGCGGTCAGCATCAGCTCCACCGTCTCGGCCTGGCCTACGACCGCCTTGGCGATCTCGGCGCGGATGCGGCCCGCCAGGGCTGCGACCTCAGTGACGTTCACCCAGCATCTCCGTCTTGCGTTGATACAGCCTGCGCACCGTGCGCATCAGCTCGGCGGTGTCCCGGGCGGCGTAGGCCTCGCCGACGAGCGTGGAGAAGCCGGGTTCGCCCGCGGGCGTCAGGCGATCGAGAGCGAGGTCGATCTGCGCCTCGGGCTCTCCGCTCCCGGCGGCGAGCACCCGTCGGGCCAGGGCGCGGCGGACCAGGGCGGCGTAGCGGCGCCCCATCTTGGGCTCTCGCCGGGCCAGCCGGATCAGCATGGCGGTGTTGTCGAGCAGCGCCGTCTTGCCGAGCGCCAGGGCGCTCTGCGGCGGCCTGACCGGACCGAACCGCGCCGCCGCATGGGCGCCCATGGCCAGGGCCGCCGCCAGGGCGCAGAGGCTGGCGCCCAGGAACGGCGGCGCGAAGGCCAGGCCCAGCAGCGAGCGGGAGCGCTCGAACCCGTTCAGGGTGACGTCGAACACCACCGGCCCCTGGCCGGCGCGCAGTTGGTCCAGGATGGTCAGCGCGGTGCGTGCGGTGTCGAGCGAGGCCATGCCCCGGTTGTCCATCAGGTCCGGGTCGGACAGGACGTAGCGGTCCGCGGCGGTCTGCACCAGGATGGCCTGGCCCGCGGCGTCGGCCAGCAGCGTCTGTCTTCCGGTCACCGCCGTCTGCAGGGACGAGACGGCCCCTGTGGTGAGGGGGTCCAGATACTCGAAGACGCCATTGACGCCGTGGAGCGTCGCGGGCGCCTCTCCGGCGGCGCGGCGGACCTGCGGGACCACGCCCTGAAACCCGGAGACGGCGAGGGGCGAGGGGACCAGACCCTCCTTCAGCGCCCAGCCCAGATGGTCGGGATCGACGCTGTAGGTCCACTTGGGCAGGATCACGAGCATGCGGCGTTGCACGCCCGCCATCGCGGCCGCCAGGGCCTTGGCCGTGGTTCCCGGCGGTGGGGTCAGCACGACCAGCCCTGGCGCGCCCACAGGCTGAGGCAGCTTTCCGCGGCTGATCACGACCGGCGCGCCCTCGGCCTGCAGCAGGCGCACCAGGCCTGCATAGCCCACCGCCGAGCGCGACAGGGCGTTCTCGCCGTTCTGCTGGCGGGCGCGGAGTTCGGGGGCGTAGGCGGTGAGCACGCCCAGGCCCACAAAGCCCACCAGCCCCGCCAGCAGCATCAGGAACACCGCGCGAGGCGAGAAGCCATCGGATTGTGTAGCAGCCGCGCTCATGCAGCCCCCGGCCGTATCCAGGCTTCCGGCCGCACCAGCGCCTCGTAGGCGTCCCGGCAGGCGCGCCAGGCCTGGGCGTCCACCTGCCGGCCGCCGAACAGGGCGCGCTCCACCACCTTGGCGATCATGGCGAAGGCGGCGCGGGGTTCGGGGGGCAGGTCGGGCAGGGCGGCGATGTCGCGGCTGGTGAAGGACGGCCGGATGCGCCCGGGCCGCCCGCTCTCCACGTCCGCCACGCCGCGCAGCAGCAGTATGTGAGCGGCCTGCTCATAGCGGCCCTCCGCCGCCAGCCGGTCCGCCTCAGCGAGCCTGACCGCAGCGCGCACCGCCGCGTCGGCGGCGCTGGCGCCCAGGCCCTGCAGGTTCAAGGCGCCCTGGCCGCCGGGCCGCCGTCCTGAGGGACCGATCAGCTGGCGGATGAACACGATCGCCACCCCGATGAGCCCCAGCGCCAGGACCGCCCAAAGCCCGATCTTCAGCACCGGGGCGGCGATTTCGAGCAGGTGGCCGATGAACTTCAGCAGGGAGGTCAGCCAGGACGGCGGCGTGGGGGGCGGCTTGGCGGCGGACCAGGCGAACTGGAGCGACCGGTCGGTCAGCAGGCGCGCATGGGCCAGTGCGACCGGATCGGCCGACGCCAAGCTCCCGCTCCCCGTCCCCACGATTCGCCGCGCCCTCGCCCCGAACGTCCGTTTAGCCGGGCGAGAGTCCCACGTCCATTTCCCGTCCACCTTGCAGTGGGCTCGAAGCGTCGCGAAAACGACTGTCGGCGCAAAGGCGCCCGGTGTACTGAGCCCGCGTGCTTCACGCCGCCTTCCTCAGTCCGAGTCTTCTGTCCGACGACGACGCCGGGCGCGCCATGATCGCCTGTATCGGGGCGGCTGTGCGACAGGGCTGGCGGGTGGACGTCCTGACCTGCGAGGCGGACGCTGCGGAGATCGCGCAGACGGGCGCCCGGCTACTTTCGCTCCCGAAGGCGGCGCTCAAGGATGACTTTCTGGATTTGCTGTGGCGCGAGGTGTTCCGGGAGGAACTGCCGGACGTGATCGTCGACGGGGGCTGGCCGACCCTTTGCCGAGCTCTGACCCCAGATCGTTTCGGCGCGCCGGTCACCCGCTTCGCAGCGGCGGGCGTCAACGGTTTGGAGCAGGAGATGCTGGCGGCGGTGCAAGGCCATCGCGCCGAGGCCGTCGCGCGTGCGCTGGTGGTCGACCTCACCTCCGCCGCGTCCGGCGGCCCACAACTCGCCCGGGCCCTGAACGAGATCGAGCGGACGCTGCTGGTGAGCTGGGACGAGCGGCGGGGGGACTACCGCCTGCTGTTCGCCGACGAACTGGCCAGGCTGCAGGCGTCCGGCGGCCCGGACCCCGCCACGTGCATCTGTTCGACCTCCGAACGCGTCTCCCTGGCCCAGGCGCTGGCGGCCGAAGGGCTGGGGGTCGGCGACGCCGCATACCTTCTGGTCGGGCTGACCGTGGGGCGATCCGCTGCGAGGGTCGAGCGCTGGTTCGCCGACCGGCGGCTGTCCTACGTCGCGATCCTTCCGGACGAACCGAGCAGCCTGGACGGCCCCGCCCGAGACGCGAGAGCATCGGAGTTGCTCAGCAGCGCGGAGCGCCTGGTCGTCGGATCGGAAGCTGTTGCTCGATCCTGGGGCATGACGGCTGGCGGAAAGGCCCCGGTGATCGTCGTTGAAAGTCCTCCGCTCGATGAGGCGGGGAAGGCTGCGGACATCGATTTCGCGCCCTCCTCGCCGCGGGCCCCGCTTGCGCGGCGCGCCGCCTTGCGGCAAGTGCGGTCCCGGCGGGACTACGCCCTGGCTTGCCGCGCCCACGCGATGGCGGGCCGGATGCAGCCGGACGAGATCGCCCCGACGCCGCAGGAGCCCGTGTCCCCCGTGCAGACCTTTCTGAAACCGTCCGGGCTGGAGTGGGAGGAGCTGCTCTATCCCGGCAAGCCGCCGGGCGACTGGCAGATGAGCGACGCCGAGCGGATGGCGCTCACGGGCCTGCTCGCCCGCTGGCGGCCCAAGACCTATCTGGAGATCGGGACCTTCTACGGCGGCTCCGCGCTGCTCGCGGCGCAGTTCGCGGAGTGGGTGATCACCATCGACATCGATCCCTACGCCGAGACCCGCTTCGTCAAGCCGGCCAACCTCAGCTTCATCGCCGGCCGCTCGCAGGACATGGCCGCCGACCTGCTGGACGACTTGGCGGCGCGCGACTCCTATCCGGATTTCATCCTGATCGATGGCGACCACTCGGCCGAGGGCGTGCGACGCGACCTCAACATCTTCCTGAGCCGCCGGCCTCAGCGTCCCACCGTCATCGTCATGCACGACAGCTTCAACCCGGGTTGCCGAGAGGGGATGCGCACCGCCGATTGGGCCGGCTGTCCCTGGGCGCGCCGGGTGGAGCTCGACTTCGTGCCCGGTCGGGTTGTCAATGTGGAGAACAACCCCTTCAAGGGCGAGATGTGGGGCGGGCTGGCGGTGGCCATCCTGACGCCTGAGGCCAATCCCCATGGGGCGATGATCTTCACCTCGGCCCAGGACAGCTTCAACGAGGCCATGGCCCAAGGCGCGCCCCGCGCGGCCTGAGCGCCGCCGCCATCGCCGACCCTTCGGCTCGGCGCACGCCTTTGCGCCTCACACCACGATCCGGAGTCCCGTTCTTGTCCGAAGGCCAGCCCAAGCCCGTCCCCCCCGCCGGCCGCCTTGGCCTGGCCCAGGCCGTGGGCCTGATCCTCACGCCGAGTTCGCCGGAGGGCGTGCAGACCTACTACGCCACGCTGCTCGGCCGTCCTCCCACGTCGGTGGAGCGCATCGACGCTCTGGAGGCGCTGCACAGGGGCGAGGCGATGCGCCTGGACCTGCTGGCCGGGATCGTCGGCTCACCGGACTACCGGCGGGACGGAGCCGGCGGGCCGGGCGTCTGGCTGATCCGGTTTTCGCACCTGGCGGCCCGGCTTGGGGGCGTGGGCCGTGAGGCGCGCGCGCGCAGAGCGGCGGTCTCGACGGCGGTCGCCGCGGCCCCGCCCGCTGCGCCGGGCGTCGATGTCATGGCGCTGACCCGCCGCCTGGTCATGCTGGAAGGCGCCAATGCACGCCTGGAGACCCGGCTCCACGCCCTGGAACGCCGCCTTCCGGACGCCGACGCCGCGGCCCGGACCGAGGCGCGCTTGGCCGTGGTCGAGGAGGAACTCGGCCGCCGGCTCGACGCCCCCCAAGGCTGATCGATCGACGCCGGTCAGCGGCCTCCCAGACCCGGCGCGTCCAGGTTCAGCTGGCTCGCCTCGACCACCTCCACATTGGGGAAGCGCGCGCGCAGGGCGTCGATGAACAGCTTGGCGTCGCCGGCGATCACTAGGCTGGTGCGGCTGGCGTCGATGGCGCGGGTCGCGGCGGTCCGGGCGCCCTGCGCCGTCACCGCGTCCACCCGCTGGGTGAAGCGGGCGATCTCGTCGGCGTCGAGGCCGTAGAGCGCGTAGTTCCCCGCGATCTCGCCGGCGAGCCCGGAGCTGGTGGCGACGCCCCGGCCGAACTCGCCGACCAGCGCCGCCTCGCGCGCCTCCAGCTCCGCAGGCGCGATCGGTGCGGCGGACAGGCCGGCGATCTGCTCCAGCATCAGACGGGCGACTTCGGCGGTGGAGGCGTTCTTGGTCTGGGCCGCGGCGGCGAACAGGCCGGTGTCGCGGAACTCGTCGATGTTCGACCCCGCGCCATAGCTCAGGCCCCGCTTGATGCGCAGCTCCTCGTTCAGCCGGGCGGAAAAGCCGCCGCCGAGAACAGCGCTCGCCACTTCCGCGGCGTAGAAGCGCGGGTCGGTCCGCGCGATGGAGGGCGCGCCGGCCAGCACCGCCGCCTGTCCCGTTCCCGGCAGGTCGATCACCACGACGCGGGGGTGCGGCGGCGCGGGCGGCAAGGTTGCGGCCCGCAGGGGCGTGGAGGGGCGCGCCCAGTCGCCGAAGTTCCGCTCCGCCAGGGCGAAGCCCTGCTCGGGGGTGATGTCGCCGGTCATGATCAGCACGGCGTCGTCGGGGCGGAAGGTCCGGGCGTACTGGGCCGCCACCGCCGCCCGGTCGATGCGCGCCAGCGACGCCGGCGTGCCCCCGGGACTGTGGCCATAGGGTGAGGCGCCGAACACCACGGGCCGCAGCGCCAGCCGCGCCAGGGCCCCCGGCTCCTGCATTTCCACCGCCAGAGCGTCGAGCCGCTGGCGGCGCAGGCGGTCGAGTTCGGCGGGGGCGAAGCTCGGGCGGCGCGCGACGTCGGCCAGGATCGGCATGGCGGCGGGCAGCTGATCGGCGAGCACGGTGAGCACCAGCTGCGAGCCGTCGGTGCCGCCCGTGCTCTCCAGAGAACCGCCCAGCGCCTCGACCGCGCTGGCGATCTGCGGCGCAGTGCGATCGCCCGCCCCTTGCGTAAGCAGCGACGTGGTCAGGCTCTGCAGCCCGGCCATGGCTTCGGGGTCCGAGGTCGAGCCGCTGCGCACGATCAGCTCCGCGGTGACGATCGGTAGGGCCGAGGTGCGCGCCACGATCACCTTCAGCCCGTTGTGCAAGGTGCGGCTGGCGGGGCGCGGCGCCGTCGGGCTGACGATCGGGCCGGGGGCGGGGGCTGAGTGAGGCAGGCTCTCGGGCGCAGGCACGCTTTGCGCCGCGGTCGGCGCAACCGCGGCGACGGTGGCGGACGGCTGGCTGAGCGAGGGCGTGTCGCCGCCGGGGGGCTTGGCGGATTCGGGCAGGTAGCGGATCGCCACCCGCTTGTCGTCGGCGAGATACAGACGCGCCACCCGCTGCACGTCGGCGGCGCTCACGGCCTGGATGGCGGCGATGTCGGTGTTCACCCGGTTGGCGTCGCCCTCGATGATGATGGCGTGGCCGAGTTCGGAGGCGCGGCCGTCCACCGTCTCGCGCGTCTTCAGGGCCTGGGCGACGATCTGGTTCTTGGCCCGCGCCAGTTCGTCAGGCGTGACCGGCTGGTCGCGCAGCCGCCCCAGCTGCTGGCGCAGCGCCGCCTCGCCCTGGTCCAGGGTCTTGCCCCCGGCCATGATCAAGCCGGCCTGGAACAGGCCCGGCTGCTGGCGCAGGTCCGCGCCCGAGAACACGTCCTGGGCCAGCTGCTGCTGGTAGACGAGGTCGCTGTAGAGCCGCGAGGAGCGGCCGGTGGTGAGCAGCGCATCGACCACGCTCAACGCCGCCCCGTCCGGGCTCGCCCCGTCCGGCGCCAGGAAGGTCAGCGCGATGGCCGGCAGCGGCACGTTGGGGCCATAGCCCGTGACGGTGCTCGGACCCCGGCGGGACGGCTCCACGGCGCTGACCCGCGGGATCGGCGCGGCCGGGTGGCCGATGGCGCCGAAATAGCGGTCGACCCAGGCGTCCAGGGTCGCGGGATAGAAGTTGCCGATGACGATCAGGTCGGCGTTGTCGGGGCGGTAGTAGGTCGCGTGGAAGGCCTGGACGTCGGCGAGGGTGGCCTTGTCCAGGTCCTCGATGCTGCCGATCACCGGGCGCTTGTAGGGATGCACCTTAAACGAGGCCTCGGGGATCAGCAGGGTCTGGAACCGGCCGTAGGGGTCGGCCAGCACCCGCTGGCGCAGCTCCTCCTCCACCACCGCGCGCTCTGAGGTGAAGGCGCCCTGGTCGACCTTCAGCGAGCTCATCCGCTCCGCCTCGGCCCACAGCAGCCGCTCCAGATGGTTGGCGGGGATCACCTCGAAATACTCGGTCAGGTCGTCTGCGGTGGAGGCGTTGTTGAACCCGCCCACGTCCTCGGTCAGCCGGTCCATGTATTCGGACGGCATGTCGCGCGTGGCCTTGAACATCATGTGCTCGAACAGGTGCGCAAAGCCCGAGCGATGCTCAGGATCGTCCTTGCCGCCCACGTCGTAGAAGACCTGCACGGTGACGTTGGGGGTGGTCCTGTCCACCGCGCTATAGATGTGCAGGCCGTTGGCCAGGGTGCGTTCGCGAAGGTCGAGCGGCGGGACCACCGCGGTGGTCGCCCGGGGCGCGGGGGCCGTGGTCTGGGCGAAGGCTGCGGGCGCGACGCCGCCCAGCAGCAGCGCGGTCAGCGAAGGGAGAAGGCGGCGCATGGGGGCAGGGGCTCCGGCGAAGGACGCGGTGTGACCGGGCCGCGGGGCTTGATCAAGCCGTTCGTCAAATGCTCATCCCTTGCGGGCTATCGCTGGGGGGTGACCGGCCCCGGCAAGCTGACCAAGCCGCCAGCGGCGGAGCTCCTGCTCCGGCCCGCCAACGATTCCCTGCGCCCGATCTCCACCATCGAGCTGGCGCTGAAGGTGCGGCCGGCGGCGGTCTTGGGCGGGACCACGCCGGTCTGGTCGCTCGAGCCGCAGTACGACCGCTGGCTGGTCGCGAACTTCCCGGATGCGCAGGTCTGGTTCTGCCCGCTTGACCTCTACGATCTGATGGTGCGCCCCGCCGACGCGCGCTTCACCCTGGAGGGGCTGGACGCCCATCTGCGCGAGGAGGCGCAGCGCAGCGGCGGCTATGCCCTGAGCAGCCTGGGCGGCTGGCGCCAGCGCACCGCCATGTTCGCCGTCGGCAGCCCCCGCCTGAAGGCGCTGGTGGAGTTCCTGTTCGCCTGGGGCTGAGCGCCTCGGCGTGGGCTCGGAGGGCTAAGGGCCCGGGCTCTGGCATGCGCCCTGCCTGAGACGGACGGCGCGAGGCTTCGCGGCCTCGATCGGCAGGGCCCGGCTACATCTCGCCTGAGGCGCGCCTCAACACTCCTCCTCGATCCTCGCGTCCACCTGCAGCGCCAGGCTCTCGCACCGCAGCGCGATGTCGACCTGGTCGCTGTAGCCGATCCAGTCGGGTCCGCACGCCTCGGCCTTCGACAGGCCGAGCTCCGCCTCGTGGCGCAGCATCTCGGCCCGCGCGTGCAGCGTCTCACAGTCCGTCGTCATGGCGCCCCCGTCCGGAGGGGAGCGCTAAACGGCTAAGGCGAACGCCAAGTTAAGACGGCAGGATCTTTGTCACGAAAGGTCTACGCCGGCTCCCACGCCCCAAACTGCAGGCAAGCGGCGTCTGCTTTACGCTGCAGCCATCCGATGCAGCGCGCAGAGCTTGTTGCCGTCGGGATCGCGAAGATAGGCGAGATAGAGGCCGCCATACGGCGTCTCCCGAACGCCGGGATCATCCTCGATGGTGGTTCCGCCATTCTCCACCCCCGCCTTGTGCCAGGCCTTGGCCTGCGCAGGGCTGTCCATCGCGAAACCCAGGGTGCTCCCGTTGCCGGGCGAGGCCTTGTTCCCATCGAGAGGCGCGCCGATCAGCAGCCGACCCCCGTCGTGCGCGTAAACCAGCCGGCCCTTGGGATCGACGGCGCCCGCCTCGCCGCACAGGGCGGCGAAGAGCGCATCGTAGAACGTCTTCGATCGCTCAAGATCGTTGGTCCCGATCATGACATGGCTGAACACTGCGGCGTCTCCTTGATGGCGGAGAGTACCATTCGATGGTGGGGCCGCATATGCTGAGTGTCCCCGTGGGGCGTCTCGGCGCGGGGCGGCCTTTTTATCGCGCCGCCGCCAACTACGGCGACCTGACCAAGCTGGCCAACGCACGCTTCTGGGCATTACGCTTATGGCGATCTTCGATCCACAACAGACGCTAGCAGCTGCTAGAGAGGCCGGGGCCGCTCGGCTTTTGCACTCTCAGCGAGCCCGATGCCTCAAAGCGTGTGCGCCGCTCCGCGCGCTAATGCGTCGGAGATGAAGTCAACCCGGCGTTGGATGCCGCCGAGAAGGGTTAAGTGGTTGGGCGTGACGTTGCGGTTGTTCTGAGCAAGGTAGACGCACCCGAACCCCTCCTCGGAACCTCGCCGGAGGTCTTCCAGAAGCAGGGTGACAAGCTCTAGAACTCGCCCGTGTTCGCGCCGTAGGTCGTTGACGTCGTAGGTGACCACTCGCTCTCTATCATAGTAGGCGTTTGCTTCGGAGAAGTTGACACCCAGCTTTGTGCCGAGGACGGCGAAGGTGGCCTCGCTTATCTTGCCATGAAACACCACGTGGACGTTGGGTAGGGTGCGCTTCATTAGGACGTACAATCCCATAGTCTCGACGTAATTCCGCATCACTTGATCGAATGAGGAAGAGGTCCCTTCCAACGCCATCTGGAATGACTTGGATGAAGCGATCACCGAAACCGGCTCTTTGAAAGTAAATATATAGTGGGCGTTATAGAAATGGCGGCACTGAAAGCGGAATAGGGCAGGCAACGCGACTGTGGGATCGGCTGATCCGTGCGTAACAATCTTAGAGCCAACTAGCCTGTAGTACTGGCTGAGAGCGGTGAGATATTCGGGCCAGTTCGCATCCTGTGCAAACAACTCTGGACAGAAGGTGCTTTTGGTCGCTTGGTTCTGCCACCGGCGGTGCATAGCATTGTAGCGCGCCGCAAAATCCGAGGCACCCTGATCGAGATGGAAGTCTGGCTCGCCGAGCAAGTACACGTCGGGAGAGCTGTTGAGCGCATCCTGGAGCACCGTCGTGCCATTCCGAGCGGGGCCGATGACGAACAAACGCGATGAAGATAGCGGCGTCAAAGGCACGGCGTCGCCGCTTGCGGCCATCTGCGGGTTTCCTCGTCGCCGGATAAGCCGACGGGCCGTCCGAGCAATCCGACGATACTCGACGAATGCGCCGCCAGGAAGGATAAGGAACCCAACTCCAACACGGTGACCTCAAAATGCGCCACACATGGCGGCACGTGCGCTAGCTCAGGCCGCGAGAAGACACAGTAGCGGCTTTCCACCCACAGCCCGGGTTCAAGGTGTCCGCTTCCGGGCGGAAGGCCCCGGCGCGTCCGAATGTCGCATTCCTGGAACCGAGCCGGTACGTGCTCGCGACCCAAGTACGCCATTCGGCTTGCATGCTTCCAAGGTTCGCTTTGCGAGTTCAAAGCGGACGCTGTACCTGATGCCCCCGCCTTCGAACTTCGGCAGATCGTTGATTCATAATATCCATGAGAGGGGAAAGGCGCTCACCCGGCCGCACTTCGCGCATCGCACTGTGTCCGAAAGGATCGCTCGAACCGCGTTATGCCGTGTAAATTTCGGAGGGGTGCCGCACGACGAACACGTTAATCCCTCCGCAAACTGCGGAAGAATACTTTCAACAATGGCCGTCCCCGGTCCCGCCTTCACTAGCGTAAATCCTGCCATTGTCCTAGCATTGAATGCCGATTTCGCACCACGGTCCATGGGCTGAATACGATCAAAGAGCTCTGCTATGACGTGACTTGTATAAAGAAGGATTAGGGGAAGCGAGGCGTAAAGTCCGACATAGACGTCGTCGTCCGTGTATCTCTTGAAGATAAAGTTGAAGTTCTCTGGCTCGGTTTTGATCGCCTCATGCATAGTGGTGATTAGATGCACCGCTCTTTGCATCAGCCAGTAGAGCCCGGCTCTATTCGACTTATCGTAGACGACCGACTCAATTTCAGCGGCCTCAAACACTTGTGCAAGGGACGTACTCAAGAGCGCGGCTTTGAGGATTTCGAGTCGGCGGTTCCCTAGTTTTGTGGACGTGAGGTCTTCAGGTGATCGGCTTGTAAATGTCGTATAAAAGCCTTCCTCGTCCGCCAGCAGCCATGAAAGATACAGAAGGCTATCTACAAGCGGCTTCCGAAGCAAATTTAGCGCTACAACGAACTTTCGCCGCTCCAAACATCTGAGCGCTTCGAATATGTGGTGAAGGTAATCAGACACAAGCCCCTTCGTGACAGAATTTAGCACTACACGTTTAGCCTCGTTTTCTCTGCCGATGGCTCTAAGAGCGTCAATCGGGTTGCTTGCCCTTGCCAGATTTTCGAACTTACTGTGTTCTTCATCGTTCACGAACGTCAATTTGACTACGTGGGTTTCTGCTTGCTCGTGCTCAACTAGCAGCTTGGCACACTGATCATGTAAGAAGAAGCTGTACTCGTGTGCGAGTCGTTGCTCGCGAGGTATCATTCGAAGCCGCTTCGGCGGTATGAGGATCGTGCCCGACATACCTTCAAATCTAGCATGGGTGCTCAACGTGAGTGGGGGTTCAGCGATCGCGACGGGCGAGCGGCGTTCGCTGTAATCCAATGTCAGCTCTGCTCCGGCAAAACGGATACATCCTCGGACTCCGTGCTCCGGCCGCTCTCCACCCTCCTCGGCCGATTGGAGCGTCCGCTCTTCGGCGGAACGCCTCGGTACAGATGCCATCGGGCGCATCGGCGGGTAGTCGGCTCACCATGACCGTTCTAAGGGCGCGGTGTCGCATACAGGGGGAGCGGAGGTGGCCCGGCCCTACCTTGGTCCGCCTCAGATATCCTCGGTCTTGGGTAGCTTTTCGGCCATGCCGAGGGTGGCTTCGCGGCGGTCCATTTCGGCCCAGATGGTGGAGAGGTCCACCCCCGTGCCGTTCCAGAGGGCGACGAGGTTGTAGAGCAGGTCCACGCTCTCGTTGACCAGGGCCTCGCGGTTGCCGAGCACGGCCTCGATGGCGACTTCGCCGGCCTCCTCGACCACCTTCTGCGCCAGCTTGGGCGGGCCGCCGGCGATCAGGCGGGCGGTGCGGGGGCTGTCGCGCTGGCCGTCGCGGACCTCCTGAACGGCGGTCCACAGGCGCTGCAGCCGCTCGCCCTTCGGCGGGCGCGGCCGCTTCCGCACCGCCTTGGGGGCGGGCTTCGGCCTGGCCGCAGGCTTCGGTTCGGCGCTGGGAGCCCTGATCTTTTGTTTCACCACGCTCTTCAGGTGCGCGGAGTCGGGCCCCCGTTCAAGGCGTCGCCGTCTCGACCGGCCGCGCGATCTTGTCGGCCGGCGCGCCCAGGAACTTCTTCACCGCCCGGGCCGCCTGGCGGATGCGGTGCTCGTTCTCCACCAGGCCGATGCGGACAAAGCCCTCGCCGTACTCGCCGAAGCCCAGGCCCGGGGCCACGGCCACGCCCGCCTCCTCCATCAGCCGCTTGGCGAACCCCATGGAGCCCATGGCGGCGAACTTCGGCGGCAGGGGGGCCCAGGCGAACATGGAGGCGGGGGGAAGGGGGATGTCCCAGCCCGCGCTCGCCATGCTCTTGATCAGGCAGTCCCGGCGAGACTTGTAGATGGCGCGGATGTCGGCGACGCAGTCCTGCGGGCCGTTCAAGGCCGCGATGGCGGCCACTTGAATAGGCGTGAAGGCGCCGTAGTCGAGATACGACTTCACCCGGGCCAGCGCTGCGCACATGCGCGCATTGCCGACCACCATGCCCATCCGCCAGCCGGCCATGGCGAAGGTCTTGGACAGGCTGTTGATCTCCACCGCGAGGTCCTTGGCGCCGGCCACTTGCAGGATCGAGGGCGGGGGGTTGTCCTCGAAGTAGATCTCCGAATAGGCCACGTCGGAGAGCACGAGCAGCTCGTGCTTCTTCGCCAGCCGCACCACCTCCTTGTAGAAGTCCAGGTCCACCGATTGCGCGGTGGGGTTGGACGGATAGGAGACGATCATCACCGAGGGCGCGGGCGCGGAGTGGCGCACCGCCCGGTCGATCCCCTCCAGGTACTGCTCGGGCGAAAGCGCCGGCACGTGGCGGATCACGCCGCCCGCCATGATGAAGCCATAGGCGTGGATGGGATAGGCGGGGTTGGGGCAGATCACCGTGTCGCCGGGCGCGGTCAGGGCCTGGGCGAGGTTCGCGAAGCCCTCCTTGGAGCCCATGGTGGCGATGACCTCGGTGTCGGGGTCGAGCTTAACGCCGAACCGGCGGGCGTAATAGCCGGCCATGGCGCGGCGCAGGCCCGGGATGCCCTTGGAGGCGGAATAGCGGCCGCTCTTGGGGTCCCGGGCGGTCTCCACCAGCTTCTCCACGATGTGGGCGGGCGTGGGCATGTCCGGATTGCCCATGCCGAAGTCGATGATGTCTACGCCCTGGGCGCGAAGGCGGGCTTTCAGCTTGTTCACCTCCTCGAACACGTAGGGGGGGAGGCGGCGGATCTTGTGGAAATCGGGGTGCATGACGGGAGCTCTGGGGAATGGGCGTCCGGGTGGAAGTGACGGCGAAGCTATCCGGCTGCGCACCGAAGATCAGGGCCTTGGCGAGACCGCCGCAGCGGTCTAGGCTTCCGCTCTGTCCAGTCCTTCAGCGTCCGGGCCGCCCGGCGTGACGGCTGTTCGACGAAGGGGGAGCGATGAGCGCCCAGCCGGCCGCCGCCGACATCAAGGCCCGCTTCTCCATGCCGTCGATGATGTTCATGGGGGTGGAGCATGTGGTCTCCATCATCATCGGCATCTTCCTGACGCTGGCGGCGCTGATGTCGCTGGTCAGCGTGGGCGAGCTGATGTGGAGCGGGATCGCCCATTGGCAGGGCACAGCGATCGTCTTCGGCGTCGTGGACCATGTGCTGTTCGTGCTGATGCTGGTGGAGATACTGCATACGGTCCGCCGATCCATCGAAAGCCATGAGCTAGCCTGCGAGCCCTTCTTGATCGTGGGGCTGATCGCGACGGTGAGGCGCATCCTGGTGGTCACGCTGCAGACCTCCGACCCGACCAAGTCGCCCGGGGGCGGTGCGCCGTCGTTCGACCACACCATGATCGAGCTGGGTGTGCTCGGCGCCCTGACGCTGGTGCTGATGGTCTCGATCTACATCGCGCGCCGCAGCAACGTCCTGGCCGACTGAGCGCGCCATCGCCGTCAGCGACCGATCCGCCGCGCAATGGCCGCCGCCACCGCCTGGGTGCCCAATCCGCCGCCGAGATCGCCGGTGAGCTCGCCCGCGGCGATCGTCTCGGCCACCGCGGTCTCCACCGCATCCGCCTCGGCCTCCAGCCTCAGCCCGTAGCGCAGCAGCATGGCGGCGGAGCGGATCGCCCCGACGGGATTGGCGAGGTCGCGACCCGCGATGTCCGGCGCGCTGCCGTGGATCGGCTCGAAGATGCCGGGCCCGGACGCGCCGAGCGAGGCTGAGCCCAGCAGGCCGATGGAGCCGGCGAGCACGCTGGCCTCGTCGCTCAGGATGTCGCCGAACATGTTCTCGGTCAGCACCACGTCGAAGCTTGCGGGCGCGGTGATCAGCTTCATGGCCATACTGTCCACCAGCTGGTGTTCCAGGGTCACGTCGGGATAGTCGCGGTGCAGGTGCACCACCGTCTCGCGCCACAAGCGGCTGGTCTCCAGCACGTTGGCCTTGTCCACCGAGGTGAGCTTGCCGCGCCGACCCTGCGCCGCCTCGAAGCCGATGCGCGCCACCCGCTCGATCTCGGCCACGGAATAGGTGCAGAGGTCGCTGGCGGTGGTCGCAGTGCGGGTGCGCTCGCCGAAATAGACCCCGCCGGTCAGCTCGCGCACGATCAGGATGTCGACGCCCCGCACCGCCTCGGGCTTCAGGGGCGAGTGGTGGATCAGGGGCTCGTCCATCACCGCCGGGCGCAGGTTGGCGAACAGGCCCATGGCCTTGCGGATGGCCAGCAGGCCCTGTTCGGGCCGCTTCGGCGCTGCGTCCCACTTGGGCCCGCCCACCGCGCCCAGGAAGACCGCGTCGGCGGCGAGGCAGGCTTGCAGCGTGGCGTCGGGCAGGGGTTCGGCCATCGCGTCGATGGCCGCCCCGCCGATCGCGTGCTCGGCGAAGTCGAAGTCATGGCCGAACCGCTCGGCCACCGCCTCCAGCACCGCGCGGGCGGCGCGGGTGACCTCGGGGCCGACGCCGTCGCCGGGCAGCAGGACGAGGCTGTGGCGGCTCACGCGGCGTGCTCGCGCTCATAGGCCTCGATGGCGGGGATGCGCCCGGCGAGCCAGCCCAGCGTGTCCACTCCGTCCAGCAGGCACTCGCGCGAGAACGGCTCTACGGCGAAGCTGACCACGTGGTTGCCCATGCGCAGCTCGTTGGTCTGGAGGTCGATGGTCACCGGTTCGCCCGCATGCTCGACCAGCCGCGCATGGGTCTCGTCGTCCACCACGACCGGCAGCAGGCCGTTCTTGAGCGCGTTGGAGGTGAAGATGTCGGCGATCTCGGTAGAGACCACGGCGCGGAAACCATAGTCGGTCAGCGCCCAGGGCGCGTGTTCCCGCGAGGAGCCGCAGCCGAAGTTGCGCCCGGCCACCAGCACCCGGTGCTCGGACGGGTCCACCTGGTTCAGGATGCAGTCCGGCTTGGTCGCGCCGTACTTGTCGTAGCGCCAGTCATGGAACGCCTCGCGACCGAGACCTTCCTTGCTGGTTGTGGTGAGGAAGCGGGCCGGGATGATCTGGTCGGTGTCGATGTTGGCGGCCGGCAGCACCAGGGTGCGCGAGGTCAGGGTCTTGAAGGGGGTCATGGAGGTCCTAACGGGTCGACGGTGCTGCGGCGGCCGGCGACCCCCACCCCGGCCCTCCCCCCCAAGGGGGAGGGAGAAGGGCGCAGGTCTCCCTCCCCATCGAGGGGAGAGTCGGGGTGGGGGGACGGTTCAGCTTGCGCCGCGGCTCTCACGCCGCACTGTCCAGATACGGCCGCGGATCGGCCAAACAGCCTGCAACCGCCGACGCCGCAGCGCTCGCCGGGCTGGCCAGGATCGTCCGCGCCCCCGGCCCCTGGCGGCCCTCGAAATTGCGGTTGGAGGTGGAGACGGCGAGCTGGCCGGGGGCCACCTGGTCGCCGTTCATGGCGATGCACATGGAGCAGCCCGCCAGCCGCCACTCCGCGCCCGCCGCCAGGAACACTTGGTCCAACCCCTCGGCCTCGGCCGCGCGCCGCACGGCGTCGGAGCCCGGCGCCACCAGCATCCGCACGCCGTCCGCCACGTGGCGACCGCGCAGCACCTCGGCGGCGGCGCGGAGGTCGGCGAGGCGCCCGTTGGTGCAGGAGCCGACGAACACCACGTCCACCGCCTGGCCCGCCAGGGGTCTGCCGGGCTCGATCCGCATGTAATCCAGCGACTTCTTCGCCGCGGTGGTCGCCGGTTGCGGTACGGCGTCCTCGATGGCGACGGCGGCGTCCGGCGTCGTGCCCCAGGTCGCCATCGGCTTCAGCGCGAAGGCGTTCAGCCGCAGCTCCCGGTCGAACACCGCGTCGTCGTCGGAGGTCAGCGCCAGCCAGCGCTCCGCCGCGCGGTCCCACGCCTGCCCCTTCGGCGCGGCGTCGCGGCCGTACAGCCAGGCCAGCGTGGTGGCGTCCGGCGCGATCAGTCCCGCCCGCGCTCCCGCCTCGATGGACATGTTGCAGACGGTCATCCGCCCTTCCATGTCGAGCCCGCGAATTGCGTCGCCGGCGTATTCCAGCACGCCGCCCGTCCCGCCGCCGAAGCCCAGTTCCGCGATGATGGCCAGCGCCAGGTCCTTGGCGGACACGCCCCTGGCAAGGCGGCCGTCCACGGTGACCCGCATGGGCCTGGCGCGACGCTGCAGCAGGGTCTGGGTGGCCAGCACGTGGCCGACCTCGCTGGTGCCGATGCCGAAGGCGAGCGCCCCGAACGCTCCGTGGGTGGCGGTGTGGCTGTCGCCGCAGACCACCGTCATGCCGGGCTGGGTCAACCCCAGTTCCGGCCCGATCACGTGGACGACGCCGCGGTGGGGGCTGTCCCAGTCGTGCAGGACGACCCCGTGGGCCGAGCAGTTGCGCTCCAGTTGCTCCACCTGGGCCCGCGCCTGGGCGGTGGCGTAGGGGCGCACGCCCTCGGCGTCCGGGGGCAGGGTGGGGGTGGAGTGGTCCATGGTGGCCACGGTCCGGTCGGGCCGCCGCACCTTCAGCCCCCGCGCCTCCAGCTCGGTGAAGGCCTGGGGGCTGGTGACCTCGTGGATGAGGTGCAGGTCGATGTAGAGCACGGCCGGCCGCTCGGGCGTCTCCGCCTCCACCACGTGGGCGTCGAAGACCTTATCGTAGAGGGACTTGGGGGTGGTCATCGATCTATCCTCAATCCGTTAGTTTCGCCTCATCCTGAGCCTGTCGAAGGACGGGGCGACGCACCTCCAGCGGCCGGAGAGGGACCGGCCTCGTCCTTCGACAAGCTCAGGATGAGGCCTACTGTGGCCTGCTTAGCGCTCGCCGTCAGTCCGCCAGCACCGTGTCCTTGGTCGCCGCAGGCGTCGTTCCACCCTCGGCCCCCGCATATTCAAGCCAGCTCCAACGGTCCTCGGTCTGGCCGTTGAACAGGCCGTGGAAGGCTTCCTGCATCCGCTGGGTGATCGGCCCGCGCCCGCCGCAGCGCACCACGATCCCGTCCACCGAGCGGATGGGAGTGATCTCGGCGGCGGTGCCGGTCATGAACAGCTCGTCGGCGAGATACAGCGCCTCGCGCGGCAGGGCCTGCTCGACCACCGCCAAGCCTTCCTGCTTGGCCAGCCGCAGGATGGTGTCGCGGGTGATGCCCTGCAGGATCGAGGACGCGGCGGGGGGCGTCATCAGGCGGCCGTCCTTGATGATGAAAAGGTTTTCGCCCGCACCCTCCGACAGGCGCCCGTCGGTGCCGAGACCGATCCCCTCCGCAAAGCCCCGGTCGCGCGCCTCTCGCCCGATCAGGTAGCTGGACAGGTAGTTGCCACCGGCCTTGGCCGCGGCCGGGACGGTGTTGGGGGCGAGCCGCGCCCAGGAGGAGACGCACACGTCCACCCCTTTCTCCAGCCCCTCTTCGCCCAGATAGGCGCCCCAGGGGAAGGCGGCGATGGCCACCTCCACCGGCGCGCGGTCGGTCTTGGGGATCACGCCCATGCCGCATTCCCCCAGGAACGCCACCGGGCGGATGTAGGCGGAGCGGAGCCCGTTCCTGGCGGTGATCGCCTTGCAGGCCTCGATGATCTCAGCCTCGGCGTACGGCGGCTGAAAGCCGTAGATGCGCGCGCTATCGAAGAAGCGGCGGATATGGTCGGTGAGGCGGAACACCGCCGGCCCCTTGGGCGTGTCGTAGACCCGGATGCCCTCGAACACCGAGGTGCCGTAGTGCAGGGCGTGGGTCAGCACGTGCACGGTGCACTCGGCCCAGGGCCTCACCTCGCCATTCATCCAGACGTGCTCGGCCAGGGGTTTCATCGCCGAGGTCTTAAAGGATGAGGTCATGGTTCGCCTGGAAGGATCGGGCGGCTTTGGCCGCGTGTGGTGTGGGTTTTCCGCCGCTGGCGGCGCAGGTCAAGAAAAAGCCCGCCGCCGGGGTCCGGGAGCGGGCGGGTCCGAGAGGCTTAGACCGGGGTCTCAGCTCGTGGCGGACAGCCTGCATCCCGTAGCCGGAGCGAGCGCCGCCACGGCCGCCCGCGCGGCGGGGCCGGCGGCGATGGAGCGGCGAAGTCGGGCGAGGCGGGTCATGGCGGGTCCGGAAAGACGAACTGCGTTAAGCACGATCCTAGCCAGGATGCAAACGCCGCCGCACCTTTCGCGCAACAGACGTGCTGAATACCCTGCGATGTGAGCCGTCAACGGGTGAAATCTGCCTGGGCGCGATGGGGATCGCTTGCCTTGAGCGATGGGTTGGGGCATGGGACGGTCATGACCGCCTTCGGCTTCGAAGCGCACGCCAGCCTGCGCCGTCCGCGCGGGCGCAAGGCGCGTGCCGCCCTCAGCCTCCTTCGACTTACCCGCCCCTGAGCGGACGCCGAACGCCCCAGGGCGTTCGAGCGCTCAGGGGAAGACGGCCGCTCAACCGAGCGGATTGAGCGCGAAGAGACGGCCACCTCTACTCAGGCGACACCCATGACCATCAACCATCCCAATTTCGGCGCCATGCCGGACGACCGCGTGATCATCTTCGACACCACGCTTCGCGACGGCGAGCAGTCGCCGGGCTTTTCCATGACGCTCAGCGAGAAGGTCCGCATGGCCGAGGCCCTGGCCGAGCTGGGCGTGGACGTGATCGAGGCGGGCTTCCCCATCGCCTCCAACGACGACTTCGCCGCGGTGCGCCGCATCGCCGAGAGCGTCCGCGGCCCGGTGATCTGCGGCCTGGCCCGCTCCTCCCCCGGCGACATCGTGCGCGCCGCCGAGGCGCTGAAGCCCGCCGAGCGCAAGCGCATCCACACCTTCATCTCCACCAGCCCGCTGCACATGAAGTTCAAGCTGCGCATGGAGCCCGAGGCGGTGCTGGAGGCGATCACCGCCTCGGTGACGCTGGCCCGCAACCACGCCGACGACGTGGAGTGGTCGGCCGAGGACGGCACGCGCACCGACATCGACTTCCTGTGCCGGGCGGTAGAGGCGGCCATCGCCGCCGGCGCCACCACCATCAACATCCCCGACACGGTGGGCTACGCCGTGCCGGCCGACCTGCGGCGCATCTTCTCCACCGTGCGCGAGCGGGTGCCGGGGGCGGACGCGGTGGTGCTGTCGGCGCACAACCACAACGACCTGGGGCTGGGCGTGGCCAACACCCTGGCCGCCTTCGACGGCGGCGCCCGCCAGGTGGAGGGCGCCATCAACGGCATCGGCGAGCGGGCCGGCAACGCGTCGATCGAGGAGGTGGTGATGGCCATCCGCACGCGGCCGGACGCCAACCCCTATGTCCACCATATCGACACGACGAAGATCCTGAGGACCTCGCGGCTGCTCTCCACCATCACCGGCTTCGACGTGCAGCCGAACAAGGCCATCGTGGGCCGCAACGCCTTCGCCCACGAGAGCGGCATCCACCAGGACGGCATGCTGAAGAACGCCGCCACCTACGAGATCATGACGCCGGACAGCGTCGGCTGGACCAAATCAAATCTCGTGTTGGGCAAGCACTCCGGCCGCGCCGCCTTCCGCGACAAGCTGGTGCAGCTGGGCTACGGCGAGATCGGCGACAACCGGCTGAACGAAGCCTTCCGCCGCTTCAAGGACCTGGCCGACCGCAAGAAGACCGTGTTCGAAGACGACATCATCGCCCTGATCGACGAGACGGTGGTGCGCGACCACGAGAAGGTGCGCTTCGAAGAGCTGGAGGTGCGCTCCGGCTCCAAGGGGCCGTCCACCGCCGACCTGGTGCTGAGCATCGACGGCGCGCGCCGCTCGGCCCGGGCCCAGGGCGACGGCCCGGTGGACGCCGCCTTCCGCGCCATCCGCGAGCTGTTCCCGCACGAGGCGACACTGGCCCTGTTCTCCATCGGCGCGGTGACGCCGGAGACCGACGCCCAGGCGCGCTGCACCGTGCGCCTGGAGGAGAACGGCCGGCTGGTGGACGGGCAGGGGGCGGACACGGACACCGTGGTGTCGGCGGCGCTGGCCTACGTCCACGCGCTCAACAAGCTGCTGGTAAAGCGCGAGCGGCGCGAGCCTGAGGCGATGAGCGCGTAGACGCTTCGCGTCAGCCAGGCCGCTGCGCCCCGTGCTTGATCCGCAGAATGCGCACGAGTTTCGGCTCAGCCCGATAACGGATCACGTAGGGATAGATTACGGTGACCTCGCGCGCGCCGCCGCTCGCCGGTCGGCCGCGCTCAGGCATCAGGCCCAGGCTGTCACCTGCCGCCTTCAGGCGCACCGCCATCCGCTGCGCCGCTAGTGGGCTGTTCAGACCGATATAGCGTTGTATGCCAAAAAGGTCGCGGATCGCCTGTGGCGACCAGCTTACTTGAACCATGAAGCGGGTGGAGGCGCCTCATCGGGCGTGCCCCAGGTGTCCAGCCAGGCGCTAACCTCTTCGTGGGGGACGCCGCCTTTGAGGTCCATCTCCGCCAAAGCCTCAGCATCAGCCGCCATTTCTGCGGCTTCGTCGATCTCGTCGAAGAAGGATGGATCGGGGTTCGCCATTGCGGCTCTATAGCATCGGACGGATCGCGCGGGGAGAGCCGGCGGCTGGCGGCCTGTCTTGCTCACGCTATAAGCCCGATCAGCACGCCATCCGGAGTCCGCGCATGAAGACCGACACGCTGAATTATAAGGCCGACGGCCTAGACATGGTGGGCACGCTGGTCACCCCCGACCACCTCTCCACACCCCGTCCCGGCGTGCTGGTCTTCCCCCACGCCTTCGGTCCCGGCGCCCACTCGCGGGCTAAGGCGGAGCAGGTGGCGGCGCTGGGCTATGTGGCGCTGGAGTGCGACCTCTGGGGCGGGGCGCAGCCGGCGGACATGAGCCGGCTGCAAGAGCTGATGCAGCCGCTCCGCGAGAGCGCCGACAAGGTGCGCGCCCGCACGCTTGAGCCGCTGAAGCTGCTGGCCGCGCGGCCGGAGGTTGACGCCTCAAGGCTCGCCGCCATCGGCTTCTGCTTCGGCGGGACCATGGCCTATGAGCTGGCGCTGTCGGGCGCGGACCTGCGCGCCGCGATCGGCTTCCACAGCGGGCTGGCGGTGACCTCGCCCGGTGACGCGGGCGCGATCAAGGGCAAGGTGCTGACCATGGTGGGCGCCGACGACCCCTCCATCCCGGCCGAGGCGCGCGACGCCTTCGCCAAGATGCTGGGCCAGGCCAAGGTCGACTACACCCTGACGGTCTATGGCGGCGTGGTGCACAGCTTCACCGACCCGGACTGCGGCCGCCTCGGCCGCCCGGAGTTCGCCCGCTACGACGAACATGCCGACCGGCGCTCTTGGGCGCAGATGGCGGGGATGCTGGCGGAGGTGTTCGGCTGACCCTGCCGGGTTCATCTCAGCGGCGGCGCGGGCGCGGACGTCTCCTGGGGCGCCGCCGTCTGCCGAGTGCGCGATCGCCAACCCTCGTGCACCCGGATGGTCTCCATGAGGATGGCCATCTGCGCGGGGCTGAGATCGGACAGCTTGTCCGTTGTCTTGGCGCCGACCGCCTTGGCGATCGCCGCCACATAGGCGGTGGTGTTGTTTTCGGCCGCTGGCGCGTAGTGGGACATCAGCGTAGCGATCGTCGCCCCCGCCTGCGCCTTTGCCTTGATCGTGGCTTGGAAGGCGATCTCCCCCGCCTCGACAGTTGGGAAGACGCCGAACTGATGCTTGCCCGTCGGATCGATGCCGACAGCTCCGAAGCTGCGGGCGCGGGTCGGGTTCGTCAGGTCCAGGTTGCCGGGATTGTTGTCGCGGTAGGGATGGTTCCCGGAAAGCGTCAGGGTGTGACCATCGGCGTACACGTAGGTGACGCGCCCCGGCCCGCTGACGTGGGCGTCTATGGGGTAGTCCGTCATGGCTTCGCCGACGCCTTCGCCGGGTTCGCTATGACGAGGGACAGCCGCCGCATCTCCCCCAGCACGTCCTTCAGATCACAGGCCGGGGCCGAGCGCATGGGCCGCCCGACCATTTTGAAGGCGACCGCAGCATCTCCGGGCTGGCTTGCGGAGGCCGTGCGGAAGACGGAGACCTGCATGACCCCGGGCTCTGAGTTCACGTCCGTCTTGAGATCGCCCGAAAAAGTGCGCGCGGCGTAGATGATCTCACCCTGACCGGCGGCGATCGAGCGCAACTCCACATGGGCCAGCGTGCAATCGCCTCGCGATTCCCTCACGCGCACCTGCGAGCCGTCCGAAGCCAGCACCGGCGCTTCGGACGGCAGGCCGCCCGCGCGCCCTGCGTCGGTCAGGAAGAGGTAGGCGGTGTCGTCACGGTCGGGCTCGGCGACCGTGTAGCGCAGCACCGACGTCACGCCGCCGAACCGGAGCGGGTCCAGGCGGCTGACGGCGCCGTTCAGGACGACGCCGCGCGCGGCGGGCGAGGCTGTGGCGGCCGAGACCGCGAGCGCGGCCAGGAGCGCGATGGACATGGGTCTGCACCTCTTCCATCTGCTTTGGACGTCGAGGCCGGCCTGTTCAAGTCTGCAGGCTTCGGCGAGGCAGGCGTCATCGAAGGCGAGTTCCGATCCGGGAGAGCGTCTTGTGTGACCCATCGGCCACACCCACATCCCCCTTGCCGCCGGCGTGCTTCTCGAAGGCGTGGGCGCTTATCCGCCGTAAGGGGACGTGAATGAACATCGACAGCTATTCGGATCGCGCCAAGCAGGCGATCCAGAGCGCGCAGCAGGTCGCGCTCGCCAGGAACCACCAGCAGTTCTCGCCCGAGCACCTGGCCAAGGCGCTGCTCGACGAGCGGGACGGGCCGAACGGGTCGGGCCTGGCGCGCAGCCTCATCACGCAGGCGGGAGGGCGGCCAGACGAGGTCGTGGCCGCCGTGGACGCGGCGCTGAACAGGATACCCAAGGTCGAGGGCGGCTCGGGCCAGCTCTATATGAAGCCGGACCTGGCGCGGGTGCTGGCCGTGGCCGAGGACAGGTCCAAGGCGGCCGGCGACGCCTTCGTCACCACCGAGCGGCTGCTGCTGGCGCTCGCCACCGACGGGGGCGAGGTGGCCAAGGCGTTGCGCTCCGCGGGCGTGACGCCGGAGAAGCTGGAGGCTGCGATCGCCGAGGTCCGCAAGGGTCGCACCGCCGACAGCGCCTCGGCCGAGGAGGGCTATGAGGCTTTAAAGCGCTACGCCCGCGACCTGACCCAGGCGGCGCGGGACGGCAAGCTCGACCCCGTGATCGGGCGTGACGAGGAAATCCGTCGCACCATCCAGGTCCTGTCGCGCCGCACCAAGAACAACCCCGTGCTGATCGGCGAGCCCGGCGTCGGCAAGACCGCCATCGTGGAGGGCCTGGCGCTGCGCATCGTCAACGGCGACGTGCCGGAGGGGCTGAAGGACAAGCGCCTGCTGGCGCTCGACATGGGCTCGCTGGTGGCCGGCGCGAAGTATCGGGGCGAGTTCGAGGAGCGGCTGAAGGCGGTGCTGGCGGAGACGACCGGGGCGAACGGCCAGATCATCCTGTTCATCGATGAGATGCACACCCTGGTCGGCGCGGGGAAGGGCGACGGGGCGATGGACGCCTCCAACCTGCTCAAGCCCGCCCTGGCGCGGGGCGAGCTGCACTGCGTCGGCGCCACCACGCTCGACGAGTATCGCAAGCATGTAGAGAAGGATGCGGCGCTCGCGCGCCGCTTCCAGCCCGTCTTCGTTTCCGAGCCGACGGTGGAGGACACCATCTCCATCCTGCGGGGCCTGAAGGAGAAGTACGAGGTCCACCACGGGGTGCGCATCAGCGACAGCGCTATCGTGGCCGCCGCGACCCTCTCCAACCGCTACATCGCCGACCGCTTCCTGCCCGACAAGGCCATCGATCTGATGGACGAGGCGGCGTCCCGGGTGCGGATGGCGGTGGACAGCAAGCCCGAGGCGCTGGACGAGATCGACCGCCGCCTCGTGCAGCTGAAGATCGAGCGCGAGGCGCTGCGCCGCGAGACCGACCAGGCCTCCAGGCAGCGGCTGGAGAAGCTCGACGACGAGGTCTCGGACCTGGAGATCGAATCCGAGGAGATGACCGCCAAGTGGAAGGCGGAGAAGTCCAAGGTGGGCGCCGCCGCCGCCTCGCGCGAGGCGCTGGATCGCCTCCGCGGTGAGCTGGAGCAGGCTCAGCGCCGGGGCGACCTCGCCCGGGCGTCGGAGATCCTCTACGGCCAGATCCCCATCGTGGAGCGCGAGCTGGCCGAGGCCGAGGGCGCGGAGAAGCCCCAGGACCAGCTGGCGCCCGAGGTGGTGGACGCCGAGCAGATCGCCCAGGTGGTCTCCCGCTGGACCGGCGTGCAGGTGGAGCGAATGCTGGAGGGCGAGCGCGACAAGCTCTTGCGCATGGAGGACGTGCTGCGCGGCCGCGTCGTCGGCCAGGAGGAGGCGCTGGTCGCCGTCTCAGACAGCGTGCGGCGGGCGCGGGCGGGGCTTCAGGACCCAAACCGGCCGATTGGCTCGTTCCTGTTCCTAGGGCCGACGGGCGTGGGCAAGACCGAGCTGACCAAGGCGCTGGCCGAGTTCCTGTTCGACGACGAGGCGGCGGTCACCCGGCTCGACATGAGCGAGTACATGGAGAAGCACTCCACCTCGCGCATGATCGGCGCCCCTCCGGGCTATGTCGGCTATGACGAGGGCGGCGCGCTGACCGAGGCGGTGCGGCGGCGGCCCTACCAGGTCGTGCTGTTCGACGAGGTGGAGAAGGCGCACCCGGACGTGTTCAATGTCCTCTTGCAGGTGCTTGACGACGGGCGGCTGACGGACGGGCAGGGGCGCACGGTCGATTTCCGCAACACCCTGATCGTCATGACCTCCAACCTGGGGTCGGAGGCCCTGGCCAACCTGCCCGACGACGCGGACGTGGAGACCGCGCGCCCGCTGGTGATGGACAGCGTGCGCCGCCACTTCCGGCCGGAGTTCCTGAACCGGATCGACGAGATCATCCTGTTCCAGCGGCTCGGCCGGGCCCAGATGGACTCCATCGTGTCGATCCAGCTGCAGCGGGTGGAGAAGATGCTGGGCGACCGCCACATGGCCATCTCGCTCGACCCCGGCGCGCTGCACTGGCTCGGCGAGAAGGGCTACGACCCGGTCTATGGCGCCCGCCCGCTCAAGCGCGTGATCCAGAAGGAGCTGATCGATCCGATCGCCCGCAAGCTGCTCGCTGGCGATCTGGCGGATGGCGCGGTGATCGACGTGCACGCCGGGGATGGCAAGCTGGAGATCGGCCGCGCGACGATCCAGTAAAAGGGGGTGGGAGCCGTCGCTTAGTGCGGCTCCCACCCTGTTCCGTTATGCTCTTTAATGGATCAGGCGCGTCACGCCTGATCTATCATCCTGACGCTTACTGAGCCGGGGGCGGCCCCTGGTCGTCGTTGACGGCGAGGGAGGGGAACTGCTGGACCAGATTGTCCAGCTTATGGTTCAGGTTCTCACGGTCCCAATCCCGCAGGTTCCCGTGACGAGCGCGCTGGGTGGCCTCTTCCGAGCGGATGCGGTGGATCTGCGCCATGGCTTGGCGCTGCTCGCCGCGCGGCAGGGACTGGATGCGCCCGGACACGTTGGAGATGCGCGCATCCACGTCATAGAAGTGGTGGCGGCCTGCGCCGACATAGGGTCCCCTTGCGCCGGGCGCGGGGTTCACGGCGTCGGGGCCGGGTATGCCGGCCGACTCTCGGGAGGTGTCCGGTACGGGCTGGGACGAAACTACCGCCCCCCTCGGGCCGCCGTAGGGCTGAGCGCCCGCTGCGCCGCTGAGCGCGAGGCCGGCGGCGAAGATGATCGAAGTGGAGAGCAGGGGTCGCATACGGATGTTCTTTCTCGTGTCCTGCGCCGCTAACGCGGCGGAGCGCGGGAAGATGCATTTGAGAGTCTTCGGAGTCTTGCCGAAGCCTTCCGGGTGTTCTCACGTCTGGCTTACAGGCGTCGTGCCGGAAGATATGAAAAGCGTAAGCTTCACACCGTCGACGTATTTCCAACCTCCGCAACCCGGTCTACGGAGACCCCCGATCGTGAGTTCGCGAGGTCCCATGCATTGCGCCGTCAGCCGTGTCGTCCTTCTGATGGCGGGCTCCGGCCTGATCGGGCTGGGCGCCGGTTCAGCGCCGGCCGGCGCACAGCCCGCCCCCGTAGCGCAGGCGAGTTCGGCGGCGGGGAGGACGGCGACGGTCGGGCCGCTGCCAAAGCCGTCCGGGGCGGGGGGCTATCTGCCAGCGGGCCAAATTCCCGACGCCGCATCCGTGATCGGGCCGCCGCCGCCTCCGGGGAGCGGGACGGAGACAGGCGACGTGGCGAGCTTTGAGGCGACGCGGGCGATGAGGGGCACGCCGAGGTGGGACCTGGCCACCCGGGACGCGGTGCTCGGTTCGAGCGCCCTGATGCAGGACTTCTCCTGCGCCCTCGGCGTCCGGCTGACCCAGGCGGACGCGCCGGCGCTCTTCCGTATGCTCGGGCGGGTGGTGGTGGATGCGGGGGGCACGGCCTCGCACGCCAAGAAGGTGTTCAAGCGCCCACGTCCGTTCATCGACCATCCCGGTCCGTTGTGCGTCAGCCTCGATCCGGGGCTGTCGCACAGCTGGTCCTACCCTTCCGGCCACTCCACCTTTTCCTGGACGGTCGGGCTGATCCTGGCGGAGGCGGCGCCAGACCGCGCCGGCGACATCCTGGCGCGCGCGCGGGTGTTCGGGGAGAGCCGGGTGGTGTGCGGGGTCCACTATGAGAGCGATGTCCAGGCGGGGCGGATCGCCGCCTCGGTCGCCTTCAGCGCGTTGCAGGCCCAGTCGGAGTTCCAGAGCGACCTGCAGGCCGTCCGCGTCGAGCTGGCTGCGCTGCGTAAGGGCGGCGGGGTCGCGCCCGACGCTGCGGAGTGTCGCATCGAGGACGACGCGATCGCGCATCCGGTGTGGTGAACGCGCGTCGTTAACCGCGCTTAAGGACGGGTGCGTCAGGGTCCTGGCGACCTGGACCCTGGAGTGCGCCCCGTCTTGATGCGTTCGCGTCCTGCGATCAGCCTCGCTGTGACCGCGAGCCTTGCGCTCGGCGGCGGCGCGCCCTTCGCCATGGCCGCCCCGGAGACCGGCCCGCCAGTTTCTGGCACGCCAGAAGGCCCTGCGACCGATGCCGCGGGCGGCGTTTCGATCAAGGTCGGCCAGGCGGAGGCCTTCTCGCGCATCGAGTTCGACGGGGTGCAGCCCCGCTCCGCCCGGCGCGAGGGCGGCGATCTGGTGCTGCAGTTCGGCCAAGTTTCGCCCCCCAACCTGTCGCTGCTGCGGGTGGACCCGCCGCGGTATCTGAAGACCGCCTCCACCCGCCAGACGCCTGCAGGCATGGAGCTGCGCCTGACCCTTGCGGAGGGCGTGCAGGTCAAAATCGGCCGCGCCGACGGCGGGACCTACGTCAACCTCGCCCCTGTGGACGCTACGCCCGCGCCCAAGGACCAGACGCCTGACCGCAAGGTCGATCCGGTCCCGGCCTCGGGCAAGGTGAAGATGCACGCCGCGCTGCAGAACGGGGTGCTGCAACTGCGCTTCGACTGGCGCGCGCCGGTGGGCGCGGCGGTGTTCCGGCGCGGCGAGGCGGTCTGGCTGGTGTTCGACGCCCATGCCGACGTCGACCTCAGCGAAGTTCCGGGCGCCTTGCCCCAGGCCCGCCGGATCGAGGTGGTCTCTTCGCCCAACGCCACAGCACTTCGCATCCTGGCGCCCGAGAACGTGCAGGCGAGCGCGAGCGCCGAAGGCGCGTCCTGGACCCTGGCGCTCGGCCACAGCGCCGCCGCCACGCCCAGCCCGGTGACGGTGAAGCCCGAGGCCGGCGGCCTGGCGGCCCAGATGGCGGGCGCGACGGGGGTGTTCTGGTTCGACGATCCGTCCGTCGGCGACCGCCTGGCGGTGGTGACCGCCCTGGGTCCCCCCAAGGGCGTGCTGGCGGCGCGCCACATGGTGGACGCCGACATCCTCGCCTCCGCCCAGGGCCTGGCCCTGGCGCCGCTGGCGGGCGATCTCACCGTGGTCAGCGACGCGGAGGTGGTGCGGATCGGGCGGCCGAGCGGCCTGCAGCTGTCCGAAGGCGTCCAGCAGAACCTGCCCTTGGTCGCCACGGGTCCGAGCCTGCCCAGGCCCGCGGCGCTGCCCGCGCTGATCGACTTCGAGGGCTGGTCCAAGACCGGGCCGGGCGGCTTCATGGCCCGCTACGAGAGCCTGCTGCAAGGCGCGTCCGACGAGGGCGCCGCGGCCAAGGGCGCAGCGGGCGTGACGCCGCCGACCGACGCGCGCTTCGGCTTCGCCCGCTTCCTGGTGGGCTCGGAGCTGGCGTTCGAGGCCATCGGCGTGCTCGACCTGATGGGCAAGACCAACCCGCTGGTGATGTCGACGCCGGAGTTCCGCGGCCTTCGCGGCGCGGCGCGGGTGATGGCGGGCCGCTACAAGGACGCCCAGGCCGACTTCTCCTCGCCCACCCTGTCCAGCGATCCGTCGAGCGCGCTGTGGCGCGGCTATGCGGCGGCCAGGCTGGGCGACAACACCGGCGCGCGCCAAGCCTTTGCGGCGGGGCGGGTCGTGCTCGACCAGTTCACGCCCGCCTGGCGCGCGCGCTTTCTGGAGGCCGACGCCGAGGCGGCGCTGGGGACGGGCGACCTGCCGGGCGCACGGGGGGCGCTGCAGTCCGCGATCCTGCTGAAGCCCGCGGGCGTGGATGCCGACCGGCTGCAGCTCGACCTCGGCCGCTTGGCCCAGGCCGCCGGCCAGCCCGACCAGGCGCTTCCGCTGTTCGCCGTCGCCGAGACCAGTCCCTATGGCGGCGTCTCCGCCCCGGCGCTGCTCTACGCCACAGAGGCCCAGCAGGCGCAGGGCCGGATCAGCCAAGCCGACGCCGCCTCAACCCTGGCCTCGGTGCGCTTCCGCTGGCGCGGCGACGCCACGGAGCTGGAGGCCGCCCGCGCGCTAGGACGGCTCTACATTGTCCAGGGTCGCTACCGGGAGGCGCTGGAGGCGCTGCGCAGCTCCCAGACCGCGTCCCCGGACCTGCCGGCCTCGGCGGCGGTCCAGGGCGATCTGACCACCGCCTTCCGCAGCCTGTTCCTGGACGGAGGGGCCGACGGTCTGCCTCCGATCCAGGCGCTCGCCCTGTTTTTCGACTTCAAGGACCTGACCCCGGTGGGCTCGGATGGCGACGCCATGGTGCGCAAGCTGGCCCGACGACTGGTGGACGTGGACCTGCTGGACCAGGCGGCGGAGCTGCTGAAATACCAGGCCGACAACCGGCTGGACGGGGTGGCGCGCGCGCAGGTGGACACCGACCTCGCCCTCATCCAGGTGATGAACCGCCAGCCCGAAGCGGCGCTCGACGCCTTGAACGCCTCGCGCACCACCCTGCTGCCGAACGAACTGCAGTCCCAGCGGCGGGTGATCCAGGCCCGGGCGCTGAGCGCCCTCGGCCGGACCGACGACGCGCTGGAAATCCTGGACGTCGACACGTCCGCCGACGCACTCGCCGCCCGCGCCGACGTGCTGTGGCGCAAGCGCGACTGGCCGCAGGCCGGCAAGCTGCTCGAATTGGCCCTGGGCGCGCGGTTCAAGTCGCCCGCGCCGTTGAGCGATGTGGAGCAGGCCGAGCTGCTGCGGGCGGCCATCGCCTACAGTCTGGCGGGCGACGATGCGGGGGTGACGCGCCTGCGCACCCGCTACGGCCGCCAGGTGGACGCGTCCAAGACTCCGGCCATGCTGAAGGTCGCCCTGGCCGGCCCGCAAGGCGAGCCCGACCTCGCCGCCTATGGACAGGCGCCATCCGAGACCCAGACCTTCGCCGCCTGGGTGGCCGCGATGAAGACGCGCCTGCTGACCTCGGACCTCGCAAAGACCTGATGCAGCCGCCCGACGCGACGTTTAGTCGTTGGCGCTCGTCCGGGCCTCGGCGTCGACGCCGCTTACCGGCGGCGAGGTCAGCCAGATGACGTTGAAGGCCAGGCTCGCCGCCACCAAGGTCCGCCCCTGTGCGTCTCTGACTGAGGCGACGAAGATGCGGCTGTCCCCGTCCGGCAGCGTGTCTTGCGCCATATTAGGCAACGCCACGATGGCCGCCTTCAAGGCTGCGTCCACGTCGTCGAAGTCGCCGCCGATCTGATCGATGACAAGCTCGGTCTGGTCGGTCGTATCGACATAGAAGCGTGGCATCTGAGTTCCTCCAGCGCCGATGCTAGTCGATTTTGGGACTTGGGCACGATCACCTTTGAGGGCTGATCCCACGCGATGAGCCTGCTCGACAGCCGCCACCTCGATACGGACGCAGGCGTTGTGAGCCCCTACATATGATCGATCGGCGCCGCTTCGATCCGATGAAGCGTCAAACGTGTCCAGGTGGAGAAGATCGTGGTTCAACAAGCTCAATCGACCCTCCCGCGAGAGGCGAAGGGCCCCATCGCTGCGGCTCCTGTCCTCAGGGGCGACCTGCAGGCCGTCGTGGACGCCGTAGCGGCCTGGCCTGGCGTCGAAGCGACGACCCATTGGCATTTCGCCGATCAGACTCGCATCGACGGCGTCGACTTTTATGTGGGCCCGGAGGAGCTCGGCCACCTTCACCTCGAGGGGTCGATCCACCTGGCGACGACACCGGCCCTCGGCGCGGAGCTGGTGGCCGAGGGCCTGGGCACGTCCTTCATCTACGCCCGGGGTTGGACACAGGCGCAGGTGGCCCGGCTGGGCGTCCCAGGCGCGGTCGCGCTCTTCCGGCGCAACTACGACCGGCTTCGACCACCTGCGGACCGTATGGCCTGACCGGCTGCGGCTCGGGACTAAACACCTGGGCGCCAGATAGGTTATGCAAGGGCGCGGGCTGTCTTCGGGTCCGTCCCGGCCCGCGGCTGATGAGGCTAGCTTGCAACGTCTGATCGATCTTCCCGGTATGGCGGCGCTGGAGCGGAGCGCGCTGATGAGGCCCCGCCTCGGCGATGCGGACGCACGTCAGCACTATCCGGAGCTGGATCAGTGCTCGATCGCACTGTTCGGCTTGACTGCCGACGAAGCGGAAGCCGCGGACCGGCCTGCCGGGTGGGACGGCGTGGAACTCAAGCCGCTGGCTGAACAGGTCCGATTGTTTGAAGACGCCGGATGGGACGTGACGGAGCGGCGTCGTCCGCTGCGCACCCTGGCGCACTTCAACGCACAGCTCTGGCTGGCCCTGCGCGGGGTGGCCGGGCGATTGCCGGCGCAGCCGGGCGGTGCGCCCGAAGAGGATGGCGGGTCCGCCGCCTGGGGCGCCGCGCTTCAAGCCGGCGCAACCCGGTTCAAGCGCGATCGAAAGTGATCCGCTGGTCGCTGGTCGACAAGACGCCGGCGCCTGGCGGAGGTGAGCTGCGGCTGCTGAAGCGCGGCGAGGAGTTCTCGATCACCATCGACGGGGGTGAGCTGATGAACAGCCGTCGCGGCGGCTCGGAGACTGCCCTGGGCGCGATGACCTGCGAGCGGCTGCAGGGGCGAAGCGCGCCGCGGCTCCTGATCGGCGGCCTGGGGATGGGTTTCACGCTCCGCGCGGCCCTCGCCGGGCTTGGACCTGATGCCGAGGTCATCGTGGCGGAGATTTCACCCGCCGTCGTGGCCTGGGCTCAAGGTCCCCTTGCGGAGCTGTTCGGACCGGTTCTTCTGGACCCTCAGGTTGTCGTCCGGGTGGCCGATGTCGCGGATCTGATCGGCGCCGGTGAGTCCTATGACGCCATTCTGCTCGACGTCGACAGCGGCCCGCGTGCGCTCGTCCGCGAGGAGAACGAATGGCTCTATAGCTCGGCAGGGCTCAGCGCCATTCGTGACGCTCTCCGCCCGGAGGGTGTGCTGGCCATCTGGTCGGCGGCCCCTGATACGGCCTTCGTCGCCAAGCTTCGAAAAGCGGACTTCGAGGTGACCGAAGCGCCGGTCCGATCTCACGGCAAAGGCGGCGCGCGCCATGTGATCTGGTTCGCGACGCGCGGCCCGCTGGTCTCTTGTAATGCTCCGGCCGCCGTTCATGTCCGATCGAGAGCTTGAGCGCGACAGCCTCATAGCCGATCAATCGCCATCCTCGGTCACCAGCTCTTTCGGCGTGGGACGACCGCCCGGACTATTACGGGTGACGCGCCAGGCTCGTCCAGGAAGCTGAGGGTGATGCGGGCTCGGAGGCGCTTCCTACCTTGTATCCACGACGCGGAATCTGGATTGCAGGTGTAACCGCCGGCGAGATGTGGTCGAACGGGAAGGTGGCGGCGCCGAGGCCCGCCTTGGCTGGACCACGAGCAATGCGCCAAACACGCCGGAGTCGCCGCGATGCCTGCTGATGCCGCGGCGGAGCCCGGCGGCTCAGGCGTTCCTGCGACCGGGACGGGTCCTGTCCGGGCCAAGCCCTTGACCCCCAAGGGCCGGCGCGAGGTGATCTACCGCCACACCTTCCTGGTGCGATTGACCCATTGGATCAACGCCCTGGTGATCGTGGTGATGATCGGCAGCGGGTTGAACATCTTCAACGCCCATCCGCGGCTCTACTGGGGCAGGACCGGGACCTGGGGCGATCCGTCGATCTTCTCGTTGGGCGCGGTGATGACGCCGGGAGGGCCGCGTGGCGTGACCCAGATCGGGCCGTTCCACTTCGACACCACGGGCTGGCTCGGCCTGTCCAACGTGCAGGGCCAGATGGCCCAGCGCGGCTGGCCGACCTGGATCACCATACCGAGCTTCCAGGACCTGGCGGATGCGCGCCACTGGCACTTCCTGTTCGCCTGGGTGCTGGTGGCCAACGGGCTGGTCTATCTGATCTGGAGCCTGTCGATCCGGCATATCCAGCGCGACCTGTGGCCGACGGGGCGCGACCTGCACGCCATCCCGCGGTCCGTCCGGGATCACGTGCGGCTGCGCCACCAGACGGGCGAGGCCGCCAAGCGCTACAACGTGCTGCAGCGGCTGGCCTATCTGGGGCTGATCGCGGCGGTGACGCTGATGGTGCTGACCGGGCTGACCATGTCGCCGGGGATCGACGCCGTCCTCCCGTGGCTTCTGAACCTGTTCGGCGGGCGTCAGTCGGCGCGCACGATCCATTTCGTCTCGGCCGGGTTCATCGTCCTGTTCATCATCGTGCACTTGACCGAAGTCGTGCTGGCCGGCCCGCTCAATGAGCTGCGCTCGATCATTACAGGCCGCTACGCCGTGCCCCGGGACCACCGCCAAGCTGACCTTGCGCAGACCTCTCAGCCCCAAAGTGGGAGGCGCCTGAGATGGCGCTGATCACCCGGCGTGGGGCGTTGGCAGGCGCGATGACGGGAGGCGGGCTGCTGATGGCCGGCTGCTCGCGCGTGCTGCAGACCGATGCGCTGATGGCCACCAAGCCGTTGCAGGCGGTGTTCGGCGTATCCGAGGCCTGGACCTACGCGACCCAGAAGTTCCTGCTATCCGGCGGCGAGCTGGCGCGGGAATACAAGCCCTCCGAGATCAGCAAGATCTTCTTCGCCAACGGCACCACCAACCCCGCCACCGCAGACTACGACCAGGCGGCCGCCGATCGGTTCGCCAACTGGCGCTTCACCATCACGGGCCGGGTGGCGCGGCCGATGTCGCTGTCGCTGGCCCAGCTTCGGGCGCTGCCGGCCCGCACCCAGATCACCCGCCACGACTGCGTGGAGGGCTGGAGCGCCATCGGCCAGTGGACCGGCGTGCCGGTGGGCCTGCTGCTCAAGGCCGCCGGCGCCATGCCCGGGGCCAAGTACGTGATCTTCCACTGCGCCGACAACCTGGACGGCGAGCCGTCCAAGGGCGGCCAGCAGGCACCCGGCCAGTACTACGAGAGCCTGGCCATGGCGTCCGCCACCCATCCCCAGACCCTGATCGCCTACGCCATGAACGGCGCGCCGCTGGCCGTCGCCCACGGGGCGCCGCTGCGGCTGAGGGTGGAGAGGCAGCTCGGCTACAAACAGGCCAAGTACCTGCAGGGAATGGAAGTCGCGGACAGCTTCACAGGCCTGGCGGGCGGGAAGGGCGGCTACTGGGAGGACCGCGGCTATGACTGGTGGGCGGGGATGTGAGCCGGCGCGCGCGCCTGTAAGCGCAGCGGCTCTGCACGCCGGACGCCGCAGCGTCGCCCCCTCCACCCCGCTGAGCGGGGTTCCCCTCCCCAAGGCGGGAAGATCTAGGCGGTCACCCTCAATGGCGGCTGGTATTCGCCGACCTCAATTGGAGATGGCTAGAACCCGCTGCCCCGGCAGCTCGCATGAGCGGCTCAACAGGCCCTTGACCCTGCGGCCGGCCTTGACCGATTGGGCCAGCACCCGTCCCTCAGCGGCATCCAGACTGCTGGCCTCGATGACGAGTAGAACGTGTTGCAGCGCTCCGTCCACGTCCTCGCTCACGACAGAAACGGCGTAAGACTGCAGCATGACCTGGTGTCCTCAATGTCCCGCCAGACACAAGCCGCCGTATTTCCTTGATGAGCCGTTAATCAGGTCCGGTCAGACGCATCGAAATCTTCAGCGCCTGATGCTACGGCGCATTTCAGGATATATGCTTGAAACATAATCCCGAGCCGGATGCCCTAATGCGCCGCGTTCCGGCGGACGACGTCGCCGGGCCGCCAGACCCAACACGGGGCCCGACAACTTACTGATCTTGATTTCGGCCATGCTGATGGTCTTTCCTGAGTCTGTAAGAGAATGGAGACTTTTGCTTGTCTGCCCCGACAAGGTCAGGCTTGGCTTTGTCTTCGCCTGGCGTTGAGCATCGGCTCGGCGGTCGCGTGCGCCACGGACTGAGGCTCAGGACGGCCTCAGCTCAGGCCTTGACGAAGAAGAAAGCCGTGGCCAGCAGCAGGTAGACGCCCACGAGCAGCAGGCCCTCGAACCAGGTGGTCTTGCCGTCGGCGGCCACGGCGTTGACGATGAAGGCCGCACCGGTGATGGCGAAAAGGTCGAGCAGGCTGTGGAACACCAGGGTCATGGGCTGGCCCATCGCCCAGCTCACCAGCACCAGCAGCGGCGCGATCACCAGCCCTACCTGGATGGCCGATCCGATGGAGATGCTCATCACCAGGTCCATCTTGTCCTGGCGCGCGAAACTGACCGAAGCGAACAGGTCCGCGGCGGTCCCGATCAGGGCGAGCGGCGCCACGCCGACGAAAAGCGGCGGCAGGTGCAGAGTCTTGACGCGTTTTCGAGCGCGCCGGAGACGATGTCGGCGCAGACGGCCACCGCCACGGTCGCGGCCACAAGCACGCCGACAGCCTTGACGAGGCTCCAACTCGCCTCTTCTCCGTCATCGCCAGCCCCGGCGAATACGTCGCGGTGGGTGATCAGGGTGAAGACCAGGTTTCCGATGTAGAGCGATAGCAGGATCACCGCGGCGACGACGCCGAGGCCCTCTTCGCTCATTCTCCGCTCCGGGGCCGTCGCGGCCCGGGCCAGGTCGGCATGGTCGAAGACGGCGGGCAGCAGCAGAGCCGCCACCACGATCAGCAGCAGGCTGGAGAGGTGCCCGGCGCGCTTTTGCGAAAACACCTGCTCCTCGCGAGACACGCCGCCGACAAGGCAGGCGAGCCCAAGACCCAGGAGGCTGGTGCCCATGATCGAGCCGGTGATCTGGGCGCGCACGACGTCGGGGTGCCCGCGGGCGATCACGAACAGCATCAGCACCAGTTCCGCTGCGCTGCCGAAGCTGATGTTGAGCAGGCCGCCGATGGCGGGCCCGGCCCTCACCGCGATCTGCTCGGTGGCGCGCCGCATCCACTCCGCCAGCACCGCCACGGCCGCGCCCCCGATCACGAAGACCAGCAGGGCCGGCGCGTGCACCACGAAATGCAGCACGACCGCGAGGGGCGCGAGGCCGAGCAGGACGAGCATCAGCATGGGGCGTGTTCGTCTGGCCGCGGCCTAGACATTGGCGAGGGCCGTTCGATCCCCGACCTTGCTGGACGGTATGACGCTGAGGCTGCCGTCCGTCTCCAGGATGACGGCGGCGATGGCGGCCACGTCGCCGTAGCCGCCGCTACGAATGGCGGCGAGCACCTCCTGCCGGGTGATCCGCTCGCTGAGCAGGGTCTGCTCCTGCATGGCGCCGTCGATCAGAAGGGCGCTCGGACTAGAGTTGGCGACGCGCCGCACGATCGAGAACCGCGTCGAACTCCACGCCACTACGTACTGGAGCAGGGCCAAGGTGACGAAGGCCAGCAGGCCTTCCAGCAGAGCCACGCTCTTGGACAGCAGGATGGTGGCGAAGGTCGACCCCAGCGCTACGGTGACCACGAGGTCGAAGGCGTTCAACTTGGCCAGGGTGCGCTTGCCGCTGATCCGCAGCACGAGGACCAGACCGACATAGGCGAGCAGGCCGACGACGATGACGCGTAACAGAGATGTCCAGCTGCTGAAGAACATCGTTCACCTCTCCCGGGCCAAGGGCCTGGCTCCCGCGTCGCGCCTGCGGGCGCTCATGGTTTCGGCGGGGACGACGGCCCAGGATACTCCAACCGCGCACCTCTGTGGAAGACGGTGAAGTAGCGCTTGAACACCAGCCTCTCTTCGCCGCCCGCAGGTCCGGCGAACGCCACCGGCTGGCCGTATATCCCGGTCGAATATTACAACGCCAGTGATAGAGGCTCTTCAGCCCGGATGCTGCATTAGGTCTTGTTCATAGCTCCAGACACGAAGTGCCAGATGATTGCAACGACGGCCAAAATCAGAAGTATGTGGATGAGGCCGCCGGCGATATGGAATACGAAGAAACCAAGCACCCACAGAACGACGAGTATACCTGCAATCGTGAAAAGCATGTTCAGCTCCCGTTATTGAACCAAGAGGTTGCCGGCGCGTCAGCAAAGCCTCGCCGGCTGATGAGCGAAGTCTAAGCGACGCGGCGAGCGACGGTGGTCGGGCGGCGCGGGGAGGCGAGCAAACCTCCCACGGCCGCGGCGATCGCGCCCAACAGGAGCGCCCCGAAGGTGACGTAAGACGCTTTCGAGGCGTCGGCGGCGCTGGCCTGGGCGACCTGCATCGCCTGCTGCTGGTCCTTTTCGAGTTGGGCCTGGGCGTTGTCGAAACGACGGGCCGCCTCGTCGTGGCTGATGTTCTGTTGGACCGCCATGATCGAGATGATCCGCTCCCGCGCCGCAGCCGCTGTCACACCGCCCTGAGCGAGCTTGGGCATTTCCACCGCAATCGCCTTCTGCGCCTGCTCGGCGTTCATTGCGGACGGATCTGCGATGGTCGGGGCGAGATAGACCTGAAGACGGCTCTGAATGTCGCCCGAGGAGACGCCCGCCGCCTGGGCCACGGTCGGCGCCGCCGCCGACGCGCCTTGACCCACGAGCGACGCGGCGCCCCCGGCCAGATGGAAAGCGCCGCCGATCAGCCCGCCGGCCGCTGAGCCCAGCATGTATAGAGCAAGTAGAAGCGTCAGTCCCCAGACTACCACGCCATGCAGCAAGCCGTCGAAGTGCGACGGGGCGCCGGCGAGACGGCTGGCGATGTAGCCGCTGGCTAGAAAGGCGACGATGGTGCTGATCAGCAGCCAGATGCCGGCGCTTGTGCTGAAGCTCGACGCTGAAGGCGTCGCGCCCGCCTGCGTTTGGACAAGACCAAAGCCGACGCCTGCGCCAAGAGTGTTGAGCAGAAGCTCGATGGCGAAGACGAGTACGACGCCCGCGAAGATGGCCGACCAGGCGATGCGCGAACGCGCGCCATCGGCTTTCACGCTGTCGGAAACCGCGATCATATCGGGGCCCACGCCGTCATCATAGCGGCCGGTGGTGGTTGTCATGGACGAGCTTTCTTCGGGAATGCCAGAGGCGGCGCGACTGGGCGCGCCGCCTCCAGGTTTCAACGGCGGTCGGGGTTCGGGGTCGTGCCTTGCGGGGCCGAGCCGGCAGGCAGGCGCTCGACATCGACCTTGGTCTGACGGACGGTGTCGGTGACTTCCTGGGTGTGCTCTCCGGCCACCTTGCTGACCACCAGTTCCTCGGTGACGAAGGCCTCCTTGCCGACGACGGCCTCTTCGCCGGTTTCGCGCATCTCGATGGTGCGCTCCTGGAAGAGGTCCTCACCTTCTGCCGGCTTGCGGTTCACGGCGCGACGCTGAACGTCGACCGTCTCGTCCTGCAGCGTCACCTGCTGGCTGACCGGGGTCTCCACGACATAGGAGCGGACGCGTACGCTACCGCGCTCCACCTCGCGCTTGCCCACGACCATCCGCTCCTCGACGATGGGGATGGAGCGATCGGCATCCGATCCCTGCGGCGTAGACGGTGAAGTCGGGCGTCCGTAGCCCTCTTCCTTGGCCCATTCGGCGCGCTTCTCGTCCACATCGACCGCCTTGGTGCCTTCCAGCACCTGGATGGCGGCGTCGGTCGAGGCTTCGTCCACCGACGCCGTCAGCAGGAAGTTGCCCCGCTTCATGCCCTCGGCATAGGTGTGGCTGTCTTCGTGAGACCCGAACATGTTGGCGATGCCGGCGAAGAAGCCCTCATCCTTCTTGCCGTCGGCGCCGGTCGAGGCCGCATCGTGGATATTGATCGAGCTCGCGGAGATGCCGCTGTTGAACAGGCGTTGGCGCCCGTCCTCAGCCGCGGCCTTGGACTCGTAAAGGGCGGTGATGGTGCGGTTGCTCATGGGTTTGCTCCTGGTGGGATCGATGGGATCTGGGGGTCGGTGGGGGGAATGCGCTCCACGGTGGCGCGCATGCGTCTGAGCAAGACCTTTTGCTCGACATCTTCCGTCCGATCTCGCCGGGTGATGCGGACCTCTTCAACCAGCATCAGCCGAACTTCGGTGACCAAGACCTGCTCGACGATCGGCAGAATGAGGGTGTCGCCCTCCTGCCGAACGGCTGGGGTGGCTTCGACCCGCTCGTGGCGCGACACGCGTTCGATGGACACGTCCTGGTGATGCAGGGTCTGACGGATGAGCTCTTCGCGCTCTTCCCGATGCGTGGAAACCCTTACAGACCCGCGTTCGACCGGACGCGCGGAAACAACGGCGCGTTCCTCAGTCAGAGGAATAATCGTCTCTTGGATACTCGTCATCACGACTGATCAACCGTATATTTGATCTGTGCACCAGCTAAGCGCTGGAAACGGCCGAACAGCGATCTGACAACATCGAAGGATGACGTCATGCTTAGGGAATGATCGGGTGGCGACATTTCGACTTTGTTAAATTACAATTAGCGGCCACGCGCCCTAACTTATGTCAGGATTGTGCGGCAGGTGGGCGCAGCCCTCCCGAGCAGGGTGCCGCGGGCTTGGAGTTGTGCTAAATGACAGATGGCGGTGAGGGCGATGTGCGAAATCCATTCATCGCCAAGCTAAGCCTCGGCGTCCAACTGCAGGAGTCGGACAGGTCCAGGCTCTTGGAAGTGATGTCGCGCCAGCGCGACGCGCCGCCCGGGGTGGATCTGATCTCCGAAGGCGACAAGCCGGAGAATGTCCGCCTGATCCTGAAAGGCTGGGCGTTTCGTTACAAGGTGCTGGCCGACGGCAAGCGGCAGATCATGTCGATCCTGCTTCCGGGCGACTTCTGCGACCTGCATATCGCGATCCTAAAGCGCATGGACCACAGCATCGGTGTGCTGTCTCCTGTGAGGGTGGTCGAAATACCGCGCAGCACGATTCTGGAACTGACGAGCCACCACCCGGGCATAACACGCGCGCTCTGGTGGGCGACCCTGGTGGAAGAGGCCGTCATGCGCGAGTGGCTGGTGAACATGGGCCAGCGTCAAGCCGACCGCGCCATGTGCCATATTTTCTGTGAGTTGTTGGTCCGGCTGCGGGTCGTCGGCCTGGCGCGAGGGAGCAGCTACGAATTTCCGATGACGCAGGAAGATCTCGGCGACGTTCTTGGTCTATCCTCCATCCACGTGAACCGTACGCTGCAGGAGGTGCGCTCCGCCGGTCTGATCAGTCTGCAAGGCGGCGTACTGACGATCCATGATGAGGCGGCGCTCGCCAGGATGTCCGGATTCAAGCCGGATTACCTGCACCTGGATGTCGGCGAGGACTGATCGGCGTTTCGGAACTATTGTTATGGCTGAGAGACGGCGTCGAGCGCCAGGACGACAACTGTAAACACCAGCTTTCCGCGCTCGTCGACAACCTCGACGCGCCAGTTTCCACCGGCCCAGACCTCTTCGGGTTTGTCCTTGAGCAGGGACGCGGCATAGATCACGGCCTCGATCCGCGCCTGTTCAAGGCTGACGACCTCGGAGCCTTCCTGGTCCAGGCTCACATGACCGTCGGCCAGGTTGAAGAAATAATTTGGCATTTTGCAATCCCGCGATTTGGGGGAGCGTGGACGCCCTCAGCCATCAGCACCCGAACGTCTCAGCCAACGGTTCAAAAAGCCTAGCAGCTTTATAGGGGTCCTGGGCTAATAAAAGAGGCTAGATGATGAAATCAATGCGGCCTCTGCAAAATCTTTCCATCGCTAATTGCCTTATAGTGAAATGATAAACGCGCCACGATTTCATTGAAGAATATCAACGTTGGTAATGATGAGAATATCCAAGCTAGGGATCATCAGAGGCCTCGTACATCGACACAGCCGTTGGGCAAGCCGCTCTTTTTCGAGACGTTATAAAGCCTGACCTGGTGGGATAGCATCTACATGCCGGGACGATCCGATGCGATGGTTCACCAAGAGTTCGGTGGGCACGTACAAATGGGGTTGATCAGTCGGCACAGCATCCTGGATGTTCATGAGGCGACAGTGGCCTGACCATCGTCGCTCCGTTCACGCCAATCGGAAGCACCTTGATGCGCGCAAACACGATGATCTGCAGTGCGCGTCTCTGATTTCATCGCGATCAAGTCTGTAGAGGATCCCCGATATGAAGATGAGTCACGTCGCCCAGAGCCATTCGCTCACGATCGAGGAGCGGGAGGCGGTGTCTCAGTCGCGACGCCCAGCCCTAAGCGGTCTCTCTCCAGACGATCTACATTCGCTGCGTGCGCGGCTTCGTGACTTTCGCGACAAGGCCCGGACGACGCTCTATCAGCAGCGCCGCGAACGAAAGGGCAAGTCTGCACCGATAGGCGGCCGGCTCGTCACGTCGGAGCAGGGCTCCGCAATCAAGGAGCGCGCCCTGGCGGCCGCTGTAAAACGCGTGAACCGGGCGGCGTCCCGAGACAGGAAAGCCCAAACCTCGTCTCAACGCGTCAAAAGCGAGGCCGCCCTGCAGATGAAGCGCGCCAATGCGCACGCCCCAACCCACCCGATGGCCGGCATGAGCAAGAGCGAGGGCTTTCAGTCCCTGCCCGACACCAATGCTCCACCTTCCGGCGCATTCGATCAGGAGGGACAGCACCCGGTTCTGAAGCGCTCTCACAAGACGCGGTAAATGGAGGGGGACACCCCGACGGGGTCTCGGCGTAAGAGCCGGGGCCGCCGCCGGGCTGACTGAGCCTTCGCATCGCGCGGCGCAACCGGAAGCGGGCGCGACAACTGCCTTAAGTAGCTGGGTTCTCAGATCTTGCCCCGGATAATCATCGTCTCGTAAGTCGCGCCCTAACGCCTGCAGGAGCGTACCTCAGAAGCAAGTTAACGAAGTGTAACGCACATGTCCGAGATGTAATTTGAGTAGCTCGGCCGGTTCACGCATTGGCAGCCGCGGTTGGGAGCGGGTCGATGAGGTAATTACCCACCCCCCTTGCGAGCCTTGAGGATCGCTGATTCAAGCGGCGGATGGTGCGAATCGATCTTGAGCGCTTGAGCAAGGAAGAGCTGATCGAGCTGGTGCTACGGCTTCAGCGTCCAGCCAAGACGTCGCGCACATCCTCCAAGCCGCCGTCTACAAACCGCAAGGAACGACGCGAGACGTCGCGGCCGGGTGGCGCGAAGCCGGGGCATGAAGGCCACAGCCGCCTCATGAGCGAGGAGGCCGACCAGATCGTGGATCATTATCCCGATCAATGTCCCGCCTGCCTTGCGGCCCTGTCGTCGGATTTGGCCGCCGAGGTCGTGGGCGTCTACGACAAGATAGACCTGCCGGCGATCTCCCCCTTCATCGAGCGCCATCAGCGTCTGGCGGTGCGTTGCCCTGTCTGCGACGCCCGCGTTCTGGCCGCCGTGCCGGAGGCGGCGAGCGGCAGCCCGTTCGGACCCCGCCTGCACGGCTTGGCGACCTATCTGAAGACCTTCCAAGCCTTCTCCTACGAGCGGCTCCAGGCGAGCTTCGCCGACGTCTTCGGCGTCCGGATCAGCCAGGGTGCGCTGATGAACATGCTGCGTCGCGCCCAGGACTGCTTCGTGGCCGGGCGCGAGCACGCCGTGGCCGAGCTGCGCCAGGCCAAGGTGGTCAGCTCGGACGAGACCGGTGTTCGCATCGAGGGGAGCAACGCCTATCATTGGGTCTTCCGCTGCGACCAGGCCGTCGTCCATCAGGCCGCCCCGACGCGCGGGGCCGTGGTGATCCGCACCATGATGGACGGCCACCGGCCCGAGGTCTGGTGCTCCGACCGCTACGCCGCCCAGCAGGGTCATGCGGCCGCCCATCAGACTTGTCTGGCCCACCTCGCCCGCGACGTCGCCTACGCCCTGGACCTCAGCCACGACGACTTGGCTTTTCGTCTCCAGCTGTGGCTGCAAAAGGCTTTCGCCCTGGCTCGCGACATCACCACCTTCGCCGCCTCGACTGTCGCCACCAAGCGCCGCGCCTTGGAGCGGGGCCTCGACGATATCCTGGCTGCTCCGAGCTCGTGCGACTTGGCGCAAGCCCTCCAGAACAAGTTCAGGCGAGCCCGAGATCAGCTCCTGACCTTCGCCCGATGGCCCGGCGAGGTCCAAGCCACCAACAACGCCTGCGAACGCGACCTGCGACCCGCCGTCATCCAGCGCAAGGTCACCAACGGCTACCGCGCCATGTGGGCCGCCCAGGGCGAAGCCGATGTCCGCACCGTGATCGACACCGCCCGCCTCACCCCCGGCGCCAACCCATTCAAGACCATCATGGCGACGCTCGCCGCCTGATCACAACGAGAGCGCCGGGGTGGGTAATTACTCGATGAGTTCGTTGGCGGTGGCCATGGCTGCGGTGGTGACCGTCATGGCGGCGGAGCAGCCCGCGATCGCTCCGGCCGTCGTCGAGCCGCAAGGGCCGCCGACCTCTTCGCCGCTGGTGCGCCAGTCGGGGTCCGCCTCAGCGGCGCCGCCTGGCGCGGCCCCATCGCTGCTTCCGCCGGCGTCCATCAAGCTTGCGGCTCCGGGAAACGCGGCGCCTGCGGGGGTCAGCTCATACCCGGCCAGCTTCTTCGCTTCCGCCCTGCCCAATACCGCGAAGGACATGATCGACCGCGTGCCGGGCTTCACCTTCGATGACGGGGCGAGCGCGCGGGGGTTCGATGCGGCGGCGGGCGACGTCCTGATCGACGGCGAACTGCCGGCCAGCAAGAGCGACGACATCGACAGCGTGCTGCGCCGGCTTCCCGCAAGCCAGGTGCTGCGCATCGACGTGATCCGCGGCGGAGAGCCGGGCATCGACATGCACGGCAAAATCCTCGTGGCGAACGTCATCCGCAAGACGGGCCCCTCCAGCTCCGGCGACATCCAGCTGAACGACCGCTGGCTGACCAGCGACGGCCGCCAAGTGCCGGGCCTGCGGATAGAGGGGACGCACCAGAGCGATGGACGGACGCTGGAGGGCGGCTTCGCCATCTCCCGCTTCATCGACGACGGCCAGGGTTCGGGGACCGTCGTCCAGTCCGGGCCCGATGGCGCGATCCAGGGGCTCGCCGGCGACGACACCAGGGCCGGCGGTTACCAGGCGGTGGCGACCGGCGCTTACGCCCAGCCCCTCGCCGGCGGCAAGTTCCGCATCAATCTCAGCCTGCAGTACCAGCCCTATTTCAATGACGAGGTGGTGGGTCCACAGGGCCAGCCGGCGATCGCATCGTCTCTCGAGCACGATCACCAGACCACCGAGCAGTCGGAACTCGGCCTGCACTACACCCGCGATTTCGGGTCCCGCTTCAGCCTGGAGACGCTGGCGATCCAGCAGCTCGACGGCGAGGACTCCATCACTCTGTTCAGCACGCCGGGCGATTTCCAGCGCTTCCGCGAGCAGCACACCAATGGCGAAAGCATCGGCCGGGCCACCCTGACCTGGCGCGCCACGCCGAACGTGACGGTCGAGACCGGGGCGGAGACGGCGTACAACTGGCTGCACAGCCACACCCGCTACGCCGATAACGGGATCGACGTGGTGGTGCCGGCCGCCAACGTGGACGTCACCGAGCTGCGCGGCGAGGCCTTCGCCAAGGCGACCTGGACGCCCACACCCAAGCTGAACGTCGAGGCGGGCCTTCGCGAGGAGGTTTCCCACATCGCCTCCACCGGGGACGTGGTGCTGGGCAAGACGCTGCAGTATCCCAAGCCCCGCCTGGTGGTCGCCTGGTCGCCCACCGCCAACGACCAGATCCGCGTGCGGCTGGAGCGCGAGGTCAGCCAGCTGGACTTCAACGACTTCGTGGCCGCGTCCTCGCTCTCCACCGGCCAGATCCTCGCCGGCAACCCCAACTTGACGCCGCAGCAGGCCTGGGTGATCGAGGGGGCCTATGAGCGCACCTTCCTGAAGGACGGCGCGGCCACCTTGACCCTGCGCCACTCCGAGCTCAGCGACGTGATCGACCGCGCGCCGGTGATCTCGCAGTCCGGCGATTATGACACCCCGGCCAATATCGGCGGCGGAAGCAAGGACGAGTTGATCGCCGACCTCAGCCTGCCGCTGAAACGCTTCGGCCTCGCCGGCGGCCTGCTGAAGTCCAACCTGACCTGGCGCCGCTCCTCGGTGCAGGACCCGACCACGGGCGAGGAACGCCCGATCTCGGGGCTGCGCCCGTTCGAAGGCACGGTCGACTTCAGCGAAGACTTGCCGAAGTGGAAGCTGACCGTTGGCGGAGAGCTGAACGTCGGCTTCTCCCAGACCTACTATCGCTTCGACCAGATCGAGACCGACACCCTGCCGCTGCAAGGCGAGGTCTACGTCGAAACCCGTCCCGCCCCCGGGTGGAGCGTCAGGACGGAGATCTACGACATCGGCGGCGGCTTCGATCGGAAGCTCGCAAATTGGGCGGACGTGCGTGCACGCGCACTGCCCTTCACCGATCTCGACGTGCGCAACCTGGCGCTCGGCCCCACCCTGCGCGTTCGGCTCCGCCGCAACTGGTAGATCCCTGGCGGCAGGGCTATCGCAATTGCATCAGGTCTTGAGGCGAGGCCTGCCCAGATAGTCCATTTTTCCGAGGACCACACCTTTCATCCGAAGGATGTCGTAGGCGGTCGTCGCATGAAAGAAGAAGTTCGGCATTGAAAACGAGGTCAAGAAACCTTCGGCCGTGAAGGGTAGGACCCTCTGTCCCATCTCGAAGCGCATGTCACGACCCGTAAGGCCGTTTATATCTTCCGCCGTCATTGAACTCAGCGCTTCCAGAGCGTGAGACAGCTTACCCCTGAGGTCTTGCAAGGTGTTTGGCGGCGGCGTGAGGTCGGGTGTGAATACGCCCTTGCGGGTGGCGTTAAGGGCGCCGACGGAGTGGGTGACCGTCGCGCTGATCTGGTAGGTGAAGGGCGCCATATCCTCGGCCAGACGGGCCTGCAGCAGGTCTTCGACAGGAGGCTTTCCCTCGGCGCAGAAGTCCTCGACCTTGGTGAGCAGGCCCTGCATGGCGCCGAGCATCTGCTGGAACGTCGGAACTGTGGCGTCGTAGAGCGAGAAAGGCATCGTAGCTCCCAGGTGAGGTTCTTTCGTCGTCACTTTTAATCCGACTTGATTGGACAAGGAAGTCCGCTCAAAGAACCAAATCCCCCACCTGAATATCTGCTGGCCGAGGGCCTCGAGGGCAGGCTCCGTCCGTTCGATGGCAAGCGCGGAGCCCGCCGCCATGACATAGAGGTCGCCCGTCTCCGCCGCCGGAGGACGGCCGAGCACGGTTGCGGAAACGAACACCTGCCGACGCTGCTCGTGCTCCGCCGCCAACCCCTGTTGGACCTTGGGCCTGTCCCCCGGACCGACGGACCGCTAGCTTGCACCCATGGCCAATCTTTTTGAAGCCGCGGGGTTGACGCCGGACGCGCCGCGCCCCCTCGCCGACCGTCTGCGCCCCACGAGCTTGGCCGAAGTGGTGGGACAGGACCACCTGCTGGGAACGGAGGGGCCAATCGGGCGGATGACGGCGGCGCGGCGGCTGTCGTCGATGATCCTGTGGGGGCCGCCGGGAGTGGGCAAGACCACCCTGGCGCGTCTGCTGGCCGACACCGCGGGCTATCAGTTCCAGCAGCTGTCGGCGGTGTTCTCCGGCGTGGCGGAGCTGAAGAAGGCGTTCGAGACCGCCCGCGGGCGGCGCGCGGCGGGGCAGAGCACCCTGCTGTTCGTGGACGAAATCCACCGCTTCAACCGCGCCCAGCAGGACGGCTTCCTGCCCTATGTGGAGGAGGGTGTGGTCACCCTGGTCGGCGCCACCACCGAGAACCCGTCCTTCGAGCTGAACGGCGCGCTGCTGTCGCGCTGCCAGGTCTATGTGCTCAAACGGCTGGACGACCGGGCGCTGGAGACCCTGCTGGCGCGGGCGGAAGCGTTCGAGGGCCGGGCCTTGCCGGTGACGCCCGCCGCGCGCGAGGCGCTGCTGGCCATGTCGGACGGCGACGGCCGCTATGTCCTGACCCTGGCGGAGGCGCTGTTCGCCATCGGCGGGGCCGAGCCGCTCGATCCGGCGGGGCTCGCGGTGGTGCTGCAGCGGCGCAGCCCGGCCTACGACAAGGACCGGGAAGAACACTACAACATCATCTCGGCGCTGCATAAGTCGATCCGCGGTTCGGACCCCGACGCGTCCCTGTATTGGCTGGCGCGGATGCTGGAGGGGGGCGAGGAGCCGCTGTTCATCGCCCGCCGGCTGATCCGCGCGGCGATGGAGGACGTGGGCGAGGCCGATCCCCTGTCGCTGCTGATCGCCACCGCCGCCAAGGACGCCTACGACTTTCTCGGCTCGCCCGAAGGCGAGATCGGGCTGGCCCAGACCGTGGTGCATCTGGCCACCGCGCCGAAGTCCAACGCGGTCTACAAGGCGCTCAGCGCGGCGCGGAAGGCGGCCAAGGAGACCGGCTCGCTCATGCCGCCGCCCCACATCCGCAACGCCCCAACCAAGCTGATGCGCAGCCTGGGCTATGGCGAAGGCTACGCCTACGACCACGACGCCGCCGACGGCTTCTCCGGCCAGGACTACTTTCCCGAGGGGATGGAGCGGCGGCGGTTCTACACGCCGCGAGGCGAAGGCGCGGAGGCCAAGATCAAGGCGCGGCTGGAGCGCTGGGCGGAGCTGCGGCGGGAACGGGGCGCGTCCTTCGAGACGCCTCCCGAGGGAGGCTCCTCAGGATGACGAATGTAGAGGATTATCACCACGGGTCGTCATGCTGAGGAAGGCTCGCAACGAGCCTGTCTCGAAGCCCGCACTCCCGGTCCAGCTCTCGGCGGAGGAGACCGCCTTCGTCCGCAGCCTGGTCATCTACCAGGACCCCTCGATCCTGGTGCTGGACAAGCCGCCGGGTCTGTCCAGCCAGGGGGGGCGGGCGGGGGTGAACACGCTGGACGAGCTGCTGTGGGCCTTCGCCAAACCCGGCAAGGCCCGGCCCCGCCTGATCCACCGGCTGGACCGCGATACCTCCGGGGTGATCCTGACCGCGCGGACAAAGCCAGCGGCGGGGTTCCTCGGCAAGGCCATGATGGGCCGCCGCTTCGCCAAGACCTACGTGGCGCTGGTCGGCGGCTCCGTCCCCGAGGCGGCCGGCGTGATCGAGGCGTCGCTGCGCCGGGAGGACATCGGCCGCGAGGCCTACATGCGCGTCTGCGCCCCCGACCACCCGGACGCCGAGCCGGCCCTGACCCGCTACCAGGTGCTGGCGCAGGCGCAGGGCGCCGCCCTGCTGGAGCTGAGGCCTGAAACGGGGCGGATGCACCAGCTCCGCGTCCACCTGGTCCATCTCGGCTGCCCGATCCTGGGCGATCCCCGCTATGGCGGCGCGCTGATGGCCGCGGGGCGGCCCGTGGCGCGGCTGATGCTGCATGCCGCAGCGCTCCAGTTCCCCCATCCCGACGGCGGGGAGAAGCGGATCGAGGCGACTTGGCCTGCGGACTTTACAGCCATGGCGGAGGCGGTGGGGGTGTTTTCGAGCCTTCGCTCCCTCGATCCTCCCGCTCTGGAGGAGGGGGACCCCGCTTAGCGGGGGGAGGGGGCTGCGCCGCCATGGTCAGGCGTGGCGCAGCCCCCTCGGTCGGCTGCGCCGACAGCTCCACCAGGGGGGAGCATCTCGACACGCGCGTCTGCCGATCCCTCAGCTCTTCGGCAGGTCGTCGCTCTTGGGCAGGCGGCCGCCCGGCAGTTCGCGCGTGTCCCAGCCGCCGCCGAGGTCCTGGATCAGGGTGGCGCTGGCCTGCAGGCGCTGGCTCTGGATGGTGATCACCTCCTCGGCGGCGTTGAACTCGGTGGCCGCGCCGGTGATGACGGTGGTGTAGTCCACCAGGCCAGCGCGATACTGGTTCAGGTCGAGCAGGTAGGTCGCGCGCGCCGCCGCCTCGGTCTCCTGGCGCTGGACGATCTCGCGCTGCAGGGTGCGAAGGATCGACAGCTGGTCCTCCACGGTCTGGAAGGCGGTGAGCACGGTCTGGCGGTAGTTGGCGATGGTCTGGTCTCGTACGGCCGAGGCGGCGCGCACCGCGGCCCGCCGCTCGCCGAAGTCCAGGATCGTCTCGGCGATCGTGCCGCCCACCGACCAGATGTTGCTCGACGCGTTGAACAGCTGGCCGAAGTTCGCGCCGGTCTGGCTCTCCGATCCGGACAGGGTGAGGTCCGGGTAGAAGGCCGCCTCCGCCACCCCGATCAGGGCGTTGGCGCTATCGACCTGGCGCTCGGCGGCGGCGATGTCGGGGCGGCGCTGGAGCAAGGTCGAGGGCAGACCTGCCGGGGCGACCGGCACGGTGGTCGCCAGCACGTCGGTGGGGACGATGGTCAGCGCCGCGGGGGGCACGCCGACCAGCACCGCGATGGCGTGCTCGAACTGAGCCCGCGCGCTGGCGTCGTCGGTGAGCTGGGCCTCCGCCCCCAGCAGCTGGGTCTGGGCCGACAGCACGTTGGCGCGCGAGACCGTGCCGGCCTTGTACTGGTTGGTGGTCAGCTGCAGGAAGCGCTGGTAGTCCGCCACCGTGTCGCGCAGCAGCTTTTCCTGGGCGTCGGTGGCGCGCAGCTGGAAATAGGCGGTGGCCAGCATCCCCTGGGCCGATAGCCGGGCGTTGACGATGTCGGCGGCGTCGGCCTGGGCTGTAGCCGTGTTGCTCTCGATCTGGCGGCGGATGCGGCCCCAGAGGTCCGGCGCCCAACTCGCCTCCAGCGCCGCGCTATAGGTGGTGACCGACCCGCCGCCGCTCCCGCCGGTGATCACCGTGCCGCCTGCCGTCGTGGTGGCGACGCCGCCGTTTCGGGCCGACTGAGTATCCTGGATTTGCCCGTTGGCGGCCAGGGTCGGGAAGAGGGTGGAGGTCGCTTCCTTCACGATCTGGCGGGCCTGGCGGTAGAGCGCCACGGCCTGGGCCACGTTCTGGTTGGAGATGGCCACCCGCCGCTCCAGCCCGTCCAGCACCGGGTCCTGGTAGACCGACCACCAGGCGCCCTTGTCGAGGGTCGCCGCCGGTTGGCTGGGGACCCAGCCCTGGGCCTCCTTGAACTGGGGCGTGATTGGGATGGTGGGCCGGTGGTAGGTCGGGCCGACCAGGCAGGCGGAGGTGGTCAGGGCGAGGACGGCGACTGTGACCGCGCGCAGGCCGGCGGCGCGTCTTTTTCCCTCCCCCTTGAGAGGAGGGTCAGGGTGGGGGGCGGTTTCCGCCGTCGCGCCTTGTCCGGACGCGCCCCCCCACCCCGACCCTCCCCTCAAGAGAGAGGGGGAAGAGACGCAGTTTCCAGAAAATCGGTCAGGCATCTTCAGCTCGGTCATTCGGCGGGCGCGGGCATGGGCGCGGCGCCGCCGCTGGGCAGGCCGCGGGGATAGCGGCGGGGGCGGCGGTTGTTGAGCCGGTCCAGGTACAGATAGACCACGGGCGTGGTCAGCAGGGTCAGCACCTGGCTGACGATCAGCCCGCCGATGATGGAGATGCCGAGGGGCTGGCGCAACTCGCCGCCCTGGCCGAGGCCCACCGCCAGGGGCAGGGCGCCCAGGATCGCCGCGCAGGTGGTCATCAGGATCGGGCGAAAGCGCAGCACGCAGGCCTGGTAGATGGCGTCGCGGGACGACAGGCCCTGCTCGCGCTCCGCCTGCAGGGCGAAGTCGATGATCATGATGGCGTTCTTCTTCACGATGCCGATCAGAAGGATCACCCCGATCAGCGAGATGATGGTGAACTGGATGTTGAAGATCATCATCGCCAGCACCGCCCCGACCCCGGCCGAGGGCAGGGTGGAGAGCACGGTCAGGGGGTGGATGTAGCTCTCGTACAGCACGCCCAGCACGATGTAGACCGCCACCAGCGCCGAGAGGATCAGCAGCGGCTCGCTGCCGAGCGACTGGGCGTAGGCTTGGGCCGTGCCCTGGAAGCTGCCGATCACGTCGGCCGGCATTCCGATGGCCTGGCTGGCCTGCGTGATGTCGCGCTGGGCGTCGCTGAGCGCCTTGCCGGGCGCCATGTTGAACGACAGGGTCGCGGCCACCGAGGTGTTCTGGTGGTTCACCTGCAGCGGCGTGTTCTGCAGCGTCCACGACGCGATGGAGGACAGCGGCGTCATGGTCTCGCGGCTGGTGGAGATCGCCACGCCCGAAGACGCCGCCACCGCGCCGCCGGTGGTGGAGCGCGTCTGGCCGGCGCCGGTCAGGGTGCTGCCGGACTGCCCCGCGCCGGACGTGCTGGAGGTGGCGCTCGCCTGGGCCCCGGCGCTGGAGCTGTTGCCTACCGCCACGCCGCTCAGCGAGGTGCTGGAGCCGCTGTTCGACGCCAGGCCCGCGGTGGCGAGGCTGCCGACGCCGGTGGGCGCGCCCGCCGCGGCGGCGGTCGAGACGCCCGCGGTCGAGGTCTTCGAGCCCGCTGCGACGACGCCGGAGGTGACGCTCGATGCGACGCCGGTCGAGACCGCGCCGGTGGCGCCTGCACCCGAGGCGCCTGCACCCGAGGCGCCTGCACCCGAGGCGCCTGCACCCGTGGCGCTTGAACCTGTGGAGCCCGCGCCTGCGGAGTCCGCGCCTGTGGAAGCGGCGACGCGAGCCCCGCCGCCGCCCGCTCCGCCGCCGCTCGTGGCGGCCTGGGCGCTGGCGGTGCTGGTGCTCGCGCCAGAGGCGGCCGCGACGTAGATCTGCTTCAGCGCCTGGGGGTCGCCCTGGTACTTCTGGGCCACCTCCATGATCACGTGGTACTGGTTTTCAGGGTTGTAGATGATCGAGGCCGGGCTCTGGCCAAAGGCGTCGTACAGCGTCTTGTCCACCTGTTGCGAGGTGAGGCCGAGGCGCGCGGCGGTGCTGCGGTCGACCGTGATGTAGCTTTCCAGCGCGTTGGTCTGCTGATCGGTATTGACGTCGGTGAGGTCGGGCGACTTCTTCAGCTCCTCCATCAGCTTGTTGGACCAGAGCCTCAGCGCGGCGAGGTTGTCGCTGGTCAGGGTGTACTGATACTGAGCGTTGGACTGGCGCCCGCCGATCTGCAGGTCTTGGGCCGACTGCAGGAACAGCTGGGCGCCGGGGACCTGGGCGAGCTTGGGACGGAGGCGGGCTATGACCATGTCGCCGGTGACGTGGGGCCGCTGGGCCGGCGGCTTCAGCCCCACGAACATGAAGCCCCCCGCCGACTGGGTGAAGCTCACCACCGTCTGCACCGCCGGATCGTGGCGCACGATGGCCTGGAGCCGGTGGAACTTGGCGGCGGTGAGGGCGAAGGAGGAGGACTGGTCCACCTGCACGCCCCCGATCAGGGTGCCGGTGTCCTCCTGCGGGAAGAAGCCCTTGGGCACCTTGATGTAGAGGAACACGGTCAGACAGATCGTGGTGATCAGCATCATCAGCACGAGCAGGCTGTTGTCGAGCGCCCAGGCCAGCGACTTCTCGTAGGTCGCCAGGATATGGTCGAAGCCCAACTCGAACCTGTCCGCGGTCCCGCCCCAGAACTTCCGCCAGGCGGTGTTGCGCGGCTTGCCGCCGTCGTGCTGGTCGTCGATCAGGCGCGCGGCCATGGTCGGCGTGGCGGTGAGCGACAGCAGCAGCGAGATCAGGATCGAGGCCGACAGGGTCAGGGCGAATTCGCGAAACAGCCGCCCCACGATGCCGCCCATGGCGATGATCGGGATGAAGACCGCGATCAGCGAGATCGACATGGAGACGACGGTGAAGCTGACCTCCTTGGCGCCCAGCAGGGCGGCCTTGTAGCGCGGCATCCCGTTCTCGACGTGGCGGGTGATGTTCTCCAGCACCACGATGGCGTCATCGACCACAAAGCCCGTGGCGACCGTCAGCGACATCAGGCTGAGATTGTCCAAGGTGAAGTGCATCAGATACATCGCCGCCAGCGTGCCGAGCAGGCTGACCACCACAGCGACCCCGGGGATCAGGGTGGCGCGGCCGTTGCGCAGGAACACCAGCACCACCGCCACCACCAGCACCACCGCGATCAGCAGGGTGCGCTCCACGTCGGCGACGGAGGCCTTGATGCTCTTGGTGGCGTCGTTGGCTACCGATAGGGTGATAGCGGGGCCGAGCTGGGCGCGCAGGCGCGGCAGCAGGGCGTCGATCTGGGCCACGGTGGAGATGACGTTGGCGCCCGGCGACTTGGTCACCCGCACCGCGATCGCCTGCTTGCCGTTGTAGAGGCCGAGGTTGAAGATGTCCTCCGGCCCGTCCTCCACGGTGGAGACGTCCTTCAGCCGGACCGGCGCGCCGTTGCGATAGGCGACGATGACGTTCTCGTACTGGCTGGCCTGGGTCGCCTGGTCGTTGGTGTAGATCTGCAGCCGCTGGTCGCCCCGCGCGTAGGAGCCCTTGGGCGTGAAGGCGTTGGTGGACGACAGCGCCGCGCGCACGTCCTCCAGCCCGATGCCGTAGTTGTTCAGGGCGTAGGGGTTCATCTCCACCCGCACCGCCGGCGAGGCGGCGCCGAACACGTCCACCTCGCCCACGCCCTGTACCTGGGACAGGGCCTGCTGCAGCACGATGGAGGCCTGGTCGTAGACCTGGGGCGCGGTGAGCGTGTCCGAGGTCAGGGTCAGGAACATGATCGGCCGGTCGGCGGGGTTGGCCTTGTTGTAGGTGGGATTGCTGTTCAGGTTGGACGGCAGGTAGGCCGAGGCTGCGTTGATCGCCGCCTCCACGTCGCGCGCGGCGCCGTCGATATTGCGGTCCAAGCCGAACTGCAGGACGATGTTGGTCTGGCCGGTGGAGCCCCGGGTCTGGCTGACCGAGGTCATCTGGTTAACGTCGGCGATCTGGCCGAGCGAGCGCTCCAGCGGCGTGGCGACGGTGGCGGCCATCACCTCCGGGCTCGCGCCGGCGAACTTGGCCTGGACCTGGATGACCGGGAAGTCGACCTGGGGCAGCGGCGCCACCGGCAGCACGAAATAGGCGGCTATCCCCAGGATCGCGATGGCCAGGGTCAGCAGGGTGGTGGCGACCGGCCGGTTGATGAACAGGGCGGGCAGGTTCACGCCGGCGCGCCCCCGGCGTAGGGCGAACCCCGGGGCGATCCGGCCGGCGGGCCGCCCGGTGCGTCGCGTGGCCCCTGCGGACCGGGCCCTTCAGGCTCGTCGCGCACGGGGTTTTCCGGATCGCGCCGGGCGAAGCGCGAGGCCAGCTTGTCGAAGGCGATGTAGATCACAGGCGTTGTGAACAGGGTCAGCATCTGAGAGCAGATCAGCCCGCCGATGATGCTGACGCCGAGCGGGCGCCTAAGCTCCGCCCCGATGCCGCCGCCGAGCCACAGCGGCACCGCCGCCAGCAGCGCGGCCATGGTGGTCATCAGGATCGGGCGGAAGCGCAGCAGCGCCGCCTGGTGGATGGCGTCGCGCGAACTCTTGCCGCCGTTCCGCTCTGCGTCGAGCGCGAAGTCGATCATCATGATCGCGTTCTTCTTCACGATGCCGATGAGCAGGATGATGCCGATGATCCCGATCACGCCGAGGTCCTGGCCCGCGAACGACAGCGCCAGCAGCGCCCCCACCGCCGCGGAGGGCAGGGTGGACAGGATGGTCAGGGGGTGGATGAAGCTCTCGTACAGCACCCCCAGCACGATGTAGATCGCCACCACCGCCGCCAGGATCAGCCACAGCTCGTTGGCGAGCGACGCGCGGTAGGCCTCGGCCGCGCCGGTGAAGGTGGTGGTGATGCTCTCAGGAACGCCGATCGCCTTCTCCGCCTGCTGGATCAAGGTGATGGATTCGCCGAGCGACACGCCGGGGGCCAGGTTGAAAGAGACGGTGGTGGCGGGGAACTGGTCCAGGTGGCTGACCTCGAGCGGGCGCAGCTCCTCGTGGATGGTGGCGATGGCCGACAGGGGCACCGCCCCGTTGGTGGTGGACTGCAGGTAGATGCTCGACAGGGCGTCGGCGGAGTGGGTGACCTCGTCGCTCGCCTGCAGGATCACCCGGTACTGGTTGGACTGGGTGAAGATGGTGGAGACGATGCGCTGGCCGAAGGCGTCGTAGAGCACGTCGTCGATGCTCGCCAGGCTCACCCCCAGCCGGGCGGCGGTGTCGCGGTCGATGACGATGGAGGCGGCCAGACCTGAGGCCTGGATGTTGGAGGAGATGTCCTCCAGCTTGGGGTTCTGGCGCAGCTGGGTGATCAGCCTGGCGGTCCAGGTCCCCAGCGCCTTGGTGTCCACCGAACCCAGGGTGAACTGGTACTGGGTGCGGCCGACGCTGGAGTCGAGTGTCAGGTCCTGCACCGGCTGCAGGTAGAGCGAGACGCCGGCGACGCCGGCCACCTCCTGGTTCAGCCGGCGGATCAGGTTGCTGGCCGAGATGTGGCGCTGGTCCAGCGGCTTCAGCCCGATCAGCACCCGGCCGGAGTTCAGGGTCTGGTTCTGCGCGTCCACGCCGACGAAGGAGGAGACGTCAGCCACCGCCGGGTCGCTCAGGATCGCCTGGGCCATCTGGCGCTGGCGCGCGGTCATGGCGGTGTAGGAGATCGACTGCGACGCCTCCGTCACGCCCTGCAGCAGGCCGGTGTCCTGCACCGGGAACAGCCCCTTGGGGATGGCGAGATACAGCACCGCGGTCAGCACGAAGGTCCCCAGCGCCACGATCAGGGTGATCGCCTGGTGGTCGAGCACCCAAATCAGGCCGGCGTCGTACTTGCGCAGCGTCCAGTCGAAGCCCTGCTCGAAGCGCGCGCTGACGCTGCGGGGCTTGGGCTCCTTGGGATGTTTCAGCCACAGCCCGCACAGGCTCGGCACCATGGTCAGCGAGACGACCGCCGAGATCACGATGGTCACCGCCAGGGTCACCGCGAACTCGCGGAACAGCCGCCCCACCACATCGCCCATGAACAGCAGCGGGATCAGCACCGCCAGCAGCGACACGGTCAGCGAGATGATGGTGAAGCCGATCTCGGCCGAGCCCTTCAGCGCCGCGTCCTTGGCCGAATAGCCCATCTCGACGTAGCGGCTGATGTTCTCGATCATCACGATGGCGTCGTCGACGACGAAGCCGGACGCGATGGTCAGCGCCATGAGGGTCAGGTTGTTCAGGCTGTAGCCCAGGAAATACATGGCCGCGAACGAGCCGACCAGCGACAGCGGCACGCTCAGCCCCGAGATCAGCGTGGCGGGCCCGTTGCGCAGGAACAGGTAGATCATCGCCACCACCAGCATGATCGACAGGCCCAGCTCGAACTCCACGTCGGCGACCGAGGAGCGGATGGTGACGGTGCGGTCGGTCACCGCGGTCATGGTCACGCCGGCGGGCAGGGAGGTCTCCAGCTGGCCGGGCTTGGTCTTGGCCAAGCACTTGGCGTCGCCGTCGCAGAAGGTCTGGGGCAGCAGCTTCCTGATGCCGTTGACCACGCCGATGACGTTGGCGCCCGGCTGGCGCTGGATGTTCAGCAGGATGGCGGGGGTGGTGTCCTGCAGCGCGCCGAGCTGGTTGTTCTCCACCCCGTTGATGACGGTGGCGACGTTCTTCAGGAACACCGGCGCGCCGTTCTTGTAGGCGATGACGGTGTCGGCGTAGGCCTGCGGGTCCTGCAGCTGGTCGTTGGCGTCGATGGTGTAGGCGCGGGTCTTGCCGTTGAAGCTGCCCTTGGCCCCGTTGACGTTGGCCGAGGCGATGGCGCTGCGCAGCGTCTCCAGCGACAGGCCGTAGGCGGCCAGCGCCCGGGGGTTGGCCGAGACGCGCACCGCCGGCCGTTGGCCCCCCGCCACGGTGACCAGGCCCACCCCGTTCACCTGGCTGAGCTTTGAAGCCAGCCGGGTGTCGGCCAGGTCCTCGACCTGATTCAGCGGCAGGGTCTTGGACGTCAGGGCGATGGACAGGATCGGCGCGTCGGCCGGGTTGACCTTGGCGTAGACCGGCGGATTGGGCAGGCCCGACGGCAGCAGGTTGCCGGCCTGGTTGATGGCGGCCTGCACCTCCTGCTCGGCCACGTCCAGGCTGAGGTTCAGGTTGAACTGCAAGGTGATGATCGAGGCGCCCTGAGACGAGATCGAACTCATCCGAGACAGGCCCGGCATCTCGCCGAACTGCCGCTCCAGGGGCGCTGTAATGTTGGAGGTGGTCACCTCCGGGCTCGCCCCCGGATAGAAGGTCTGCACCTGGATGGTCGGGTAGTCGACCTCCGGCAGGGCCGACAGGGGCAGGAACTGGAAGCCCACGACCCCGGCCAGCAGGATCGCGAACATGAACAGCGAGGTGGCGATCGGCCGCTCGATGAACAGCCGCGACGGCCCGCCGCCCCGCTCGGGCTCGCGGTCCTGGGGAGGCTGGTCCCGGCGGGGTGCGTCCGGGGGCGCCGCGTCGCTCAAGGTCGGGCGCTCATGGCCGGGAGGCGTGGCGCGCCGCCACTTTCTCGCCCCCTGAGAAGCGGGGAAAAAGCGCGCGAAGCGGTTTGAGGGGGGCGTAACCGCCGCCATCTTATCAAATCAGGGATCGCAGCGGCGGCGACGCCCCCTCCGTCACGACAGCGGCGTTCATCCACGCAGATGCTCCCCCGCTGGGGGAGCTGTCGGCGAAGCCGACTGAGGGGGCTCTTCACGCCGGATGTCGCAGCGCCGCCCCCTCCACCACCCTGCGGGTGGTCCCCCTCCCCCAGGGGGGGAAGATCGAGGCGGTCAGCCTCAACAGCCGCGGGTATAAGCCCGAGCTTATTGTCGTCTCGTATCGCGGGCATCTACCGGCCGCCCTGGCCGCGCTGCGCCGCCATCTGGGCCCGAAGCTGGGCGAGCTTGGCTTTCTGGTCGGGGCGCAGCAGCGGGTCGAGCTGGCTGAAGGCCTTGTCGTAGGCTTGTGACATGGCCTTGTGGCGGGCGTCCGGATCGTCGCCGGCGTCGGCGATATGAGTCATGGCCTCGCCCCGGGCGGCGGTGAACAGCGCCTGGGCCTTGCGCTGCTGCTCGCGGTCCAGATCGAGCTGGGTCAGCAGGCCCTGCAACCGTCCGCCTTGGCCAGCCGCACCCTGGCTAGCCGCACCCTGGCCAGCCGCACCCTGGCCAGCCGCACCCTGGCCGCCCGCGCCCTGGCCGCCCGCGCCCTCGCCGTCCGTCCCCGGCTGGGCCGCGGAGTCGCTGGAGGCGGCGGTCGATCCCGGCCCGGTGGCCGCGCCGCCGGCGTCAGCAGCGGCGCCCGCCCTGGCCCCCCCGGCGGTCTCGCGCGTCTCGCCCTTCGGACAGCCGCCCCCGGCGGGCGCGGCGTTCGAGGCGCCCCCTGGCGCGGCGCCCGCACCCCGATGATGACCGCCGTGACCGCCGGCGCCGCCCCCGAAGGCCGGGATGCAGTCGCCGGGCAGGATCACCTGCGCGCCCTCCCGCAGCTTGTCGGAGCCGTCGGTGACCACCGTGTCGCCCGGCTGCAGGCCGTCGAGGATGGCCGTGGTGGTTCCGTCGCTCTCGCCGGTCTTCACGTTGCGAACCGTCACGGTGTGGTGGTTCACCTGGCCCTGGACCCTATAGACGTAGAGCCCGTTGGCCCCGCGCAGCACCGCGTTGTTGGGCGCGACGACGGCGTTCTTCAGCGTGTCCACCAGGATGCGCACATTGACGAACTGCTGGGGGAACAGGGTGCCCGCGCCGTTGTCGAAGCGCGCCTTGGCCCGCACGGTCCCTGTGCTGGTGTCCACCTGGTTATCCAGGGTCAGCAGGTGGCCCCGCGCCAGTTCGATCGCGCCGGTGCGGTCATAGGCCACCACGGGCAGGGTGGCCCCCGCGCGGACCCTCGCCTCCACCTGGGGCAGGTCGTCCTCGGGCATGGTGAACTCCACGTCCATGGGCGCCAGCTGGGTCACCACCACGATGCCGGAGGGCGTGGCGGTGTTGAAGTTGGAGACGTTGGACACCGTGGAGACGTAGTTGCCCACGTCGATCAGGCGCAGCCCCACCCGTCCGGTCACGGGCGAGGTGACGTGGGTGTAGGTGATGTTCAGCCGGTCGGCGGCGATGGTCCCGGTGTCGGTCTTCACCGTGCCCTCGTCCTGCAGGACGGTGGCGGCCTGCTGGTCCACGGTCTGGCTGGCGATGGAGTCCTGCGACAGCAGCAGCTGATAGCGCTTCAGGTCCAGTCGCGCCTGGGCCAGGGCGGCCTGGTCCCGTGCCAGCGAGCCCTGGGCCTGGGTCAGCGCCGCCTGGTAGGGGCGCGGGTCGATCTGGGCCAGGAACTGGCCTTTCTGCACCATCTGCCCCTCGGTGAAGCCGATCTGCTGCAGGAAGCCGGAGACCTGGCTGGTCACCGTCACCGTCGCAAGCGGCGTGACGGTGCCGAGCTGGTTCAGATAGATCGGCACGTCGCCCCGGGTCACCTGGGCCACGCTGACGGTGGTGGCCTGGCCGCCACGTCCCCCGCCGCCGCGACCCCCATGACCGTGACCGCCGGCCTGACCGGCGGCGCCCGATGCGCCCGCCCGGCTGAGGGCGAACCAGACGATGGCCGCCACCAGCAGCACGAAGGCCAGCGCCCAGAGCAGGGTGGACAGCGCGCTGCGCTTCCGCCGCGGGGGGGCCTTGATCGGCCGCACGCCGGGGGGGGCCTCCTGCGGCTTCAGCTCCTCGGTCTGACGAGACTTGGTATCCACGCGCGTTAGAACTCCTGGCCCCTGAGGAGCTTATGGCGACGCTTAGGCCCTGAAGCCGCGGCGCGCCACATGGGCCAAGCGCCGAGGCGCGGCTATGCGGTCGGGCCCGGGCGGATTTTGGGCGCAGCGCAGCCTATTATCTTGCCCGATCGCTCACGTTGTTGCGCCCGCGCTACAAAGGGGCCAATTCCGCAATCCTGCCACAATGTCGCTTTGACGGCGCAGTCGGTTGGCCTCAAATGCGTTTGACCGCGACGGGCTCACGTCTCTCGGGTCGGAACGTTTCGAACAGACTTCGGCGCCGCAAACCGGGGGGTTAGCGGCGCCTGGGGGCAGGGGAAGGGGGGCGGGCCTTAGGTCCGCCCCTTTTCCGTTCCGCCCTCCCCGAAAAGCCATCGCCGGGGCCGCCCCAGCGCCGCCTCGTCGATCCGATCCGCCAGATCGTTCAGGTGGCCGTACAGGCTCTCCAGGGCGAAGGCGAAGCTGAACACCGCGCCCACGGTGTCCAGGTCCAGGTCCTGGGTGAGCCGCTCGCGCCGCAGCTCGGCCACGGCGGCCTGCACCCGGTCGTGCCACGCCGCCAGCTCGCCGCGTTGCACCGTCGCGTTCTCCTCCAGCGCCTGGCGGCAGCTTTCCAGGAAGGCGGCGTCCGCCCGCAGCATCTGCGCACCCGGCGTCGCCAGCCGGGCGCGCAGCGCCTGCGGCCAGGGCGTCCGCAGCGCCCGCCCGATCGCCACCGCCTCGCTGCGCACGCGCCAGAGCGTCCGAGGCGTCGCCGGCGACAGGTGGTGGTGGCCGAGCCGCGCGGCTCGCTCGCGCTCGGTGTCGTCCACCGCCTGCTCCACCGTCCCGATCTCCGCCCGGATGCGGTCGTGCAGCGGGTGCAGCGCCTCGGACGGCTCGACCTCCGCCTGCTCCAGCCATTCGGCGTAGTGGCCGAGCAGCTCCGCCAGGGAGGCCAGCACCGCGCCCGTCCGCTCCGCCACCACCGTGCGCGATCGCGCCGGGAAGATCAGCAGCGTGGCCGCCACCCCGATCACGCTGCCGATGCCGATCTCCACCACCCGGTAGGCGGCGGCGTGCAGCGGCCCGAGCTTGCCGGATGCGCTCAGCAGCATGATCGCCGCGGTGACGGGCGCGACCTTCATGTTCGGCCGCAGCATGGCGACGAAGGCGGTGATGCCGCTGGCGACCACCAGCGCGACGCCCAGCCCGGCCGGGCTCAGGCCGAACGGCGTCAGACTCCGCAGCGCCGCCGCCCCGCCGCCCACCACCGCCCCCAGCACGGTGCCGTACATCCGGTCCACCGAGGCGCCGACGGTGCCGCCGATGCTCGCCTGCATGACGATCAGCGTGGTGAACACCGCCCAGTAGCCCTGCGGCAGGTCGAGGGTGGCGTAGAGCACGTAGGCCGCCAGCACGGCGGTCATCACGCGGACGGTGTGGCGGGCCTCGGCGCGATGGGTGAGAAGGGGGGCGAGGGGGTGGGGGCTCACGAGGCGGCGAATGCGGCGGCGTCTTCCGGAGTGTTCCACTCGGTGAGGGTCGCGCCGAGGGAGATCAGATATCCGCGATCCTCTGCCGCCGCCTTGATCGTACCGACGACGTCTTCGGGGCTGGCTAGGATTTCCTTTGGGGCGAAACGCAGAGTGCTGACGCCCTGGGCGGCGACCCAATTATCACGCCGCTCGTCCCGTGCGGGTTGGTCGCCGTGAAGATGGCCGTCGCCGTCGATCTCCACTGCCAGCCGGGCCGCTTCACAGTAGAAGTCGAGGATGTAGGGGCCGAGTGGATGCTGTCGCCGAAACCGTAGGCCGCTGGCCTGGCGCTTCCGAAGTGCGATCCACAACAGCACCTCCGGCAGAGACATCCGCCCGCGCAGCTCCCGCGCCCCATCCCGTGTTCGTCTGGGTACGTCCAAGGCCCCCTCCGTCGGCTTCGCCGCCACCTCCCCCAGAGGGGGAGGATCAAGCTCGGCGCTCAAGATGCTCCCCCGCTGGGGGAGCTGTCACGCGCTTGCGTGACTGAGGGGGCCAGCCGCGGTGCGGTGTCCGACCTGCCTTCCCGTTCCGCAAAGACCGTCACGCGGGAAGCCGAATTGGCGCTTCAAGGCCCCCTCCGTCGGCTTCGCCGCCACCTCCCCCAGGGGGGGAGGATCAAGCTCTGTGCTGAAGATGCTCCCCCGTTGGGGGAGCTGTCACGCGCTTGCGTGACTGAGGGGGCTAGCCGCGGTGCGGTGTCCGACTTACCTTTCCGTTCATGGCCCGTTCCGCGAAGACCGCCAAGCCCGCTATGACCGCCGCCGCCTTCGACGCCCTGGCGCCCAAGGGCTCCGACGCGCTGCACGTCGAAGAAGCCTCCGCCAAGTTCATCTTCGACCACCCCGCCGTCGACACCCCCGCCAGCGTCGCCTCCGCCTGGTCCCCCCACAAGCCCGCTCGCCCCACCAAGTCCGAGGGCGGCAAGACCTTCAACCTGGTTTCCGCCTACGAGCCCGCCGGCGACCAGCCCACCGCCATCGCCGAGCTGGTCAAGGGCGTGCAGGCGCACGACGCCGACCAGGTGCTGCTGGGGGTCACCGGCTCCGGCAAGACCTTCACCATGGCCAAGATCATCGAGGCCACCCAGCGCCCCGCCCTGATCCTCGCCCCCAACAAGACCCTCGCCGCCCAGCTCTACGGCGAGTTCAAGAACTTCTTCCCCGACAACGCGGTGGAATACTTCGTCTCCTACTACGACTACTACCAGCCGGAGGCCTACGTCCCGCGCACCGACACCTATATCGAGAAGGACAGCTCCCTCAACGAGCAGATCGACCGGATGCGCCACTCCGCCACCCGGGCGATCCTGGAGCGGGACGACGTGATCGTGGTGGCCTCGGTCTCCTGCATCTACGGCATCGGGTCGGTGGAGACCTACACCGCCATGACCTTCGAGCTCACCGTGGGCGAGGTGGTGGACGAGAAGCGGCTGATGGCCGACCTGGTGGCCCTGCAGTACAAGAGGAACGACGCCGCCCTCGCGCGCGGCACCTTCCGCAGGCGCGGCGACTCCATCGAGATCTGGCCCGCCCACTACGAGGACCGCGCCTGGCGCCTGACCCTGTTCGGCGAGGAGGTGGAGGCGATCGCCGAGTTCGACCCGCTCACCGGCAGGAAGACCGCCGAACTGCCCGCGGTGAAGATCTACGCCAACAGCCACTACGTGACCCCCCGCCGGACCCTGAAACAGGCCATCGACGGCATCCGCGCCGAGATGGAGCACCGCGTCGCCTGGTTCAACGAAACCGGCAAGCTGCTGGAAGCGCAACGCCTGGAGCAGCGCGTGCGCTTCGACCTGGAGATGATGGAGGCCACCGGATCGTGCGCCGGTATCGAGAACTATTCCCGCTGGCTCACCGGCCGCCAGCCCGGCGACCCGCCCCCGACCTTCTTCGAATACCTGCCCGAGCGCGCCCTGCTGTTCACCGACGAGAGCCACGTCACCGTGCCCCAGATCGGCGGCATGTACCGGGGCGACTACCGGCGCAAGTTCACCCTGGCCGAGTACGGCTTCCGCCTGCCGTCCTGCATGGACAATCGCCCGCTCAAGTTCGAGGAGTGGGAGGCCATGCGTCCCCAGACGGTTCACGTCTCCGCCACCCCCGGCCCATGGGAGATGGAGCGCACCGGCGGGGTCTTCGTGGAGCAGGTGATCCGCCCCACCGGCCTGATTGACCCGCCGGTAGAGGTGCGCCCGGTCTCCAAGGACGGCTTCTCCCAGGTCGACGACGTCATTGCAGAAGTAAAGGACGTCGCCCTTCGAGGATACCGCACCCTGGTCACCACCCTGACCAAGAAGATGGCCGAGGACCTGTCGGAGTACATGCACGAGCAGGGGGTGCGCGTGCGCTACATGCACTCCGACGTCGACACGGTGGAGCGCATCGAGATCATCCGCGACCTGCGGCTGGGCGCCTTCGACGTGCTGATCGGCATCAACCTGCTGCGCGAGGGCCTGGACATCCCCGAATGCGCCCTGGTCGCCATCCTGGACGCCGACAAGGAGGGGTTCCTGCGCTCCGAAACCAGCCTGGTGCAGACCATCGGCCGCGCCGCCCGCAACATCGACGGCCGGGTGATCCTCTACGCCGACCGCATCACCGGCTCCATGGAGCGCGCCATGGCCGAGACCCAGCGCCGCCGCGAGCGCCAGGCCGCCTTCAACGAGGCCAACGGCATCACGCCCGAGAGCGTCAAGCGCGACATCGCCGACATCCTGGACAGCCCCTACGAGACCGGCGACCGCGTCACCATCCCCGTGGGCGTGAAAGGCGCCGACGCCAAGCCGTTCCTCGGCTCCAACTTCCAGGCCACCCTGAAGGACCTGGAGACCAAGATGCGCGACGCCGCCGCCAACCTGGAGTTCGAGACCGCCGCGCGCCTGCGCGACGAACTCAAGCGCCTGAAGCTGCTCGACCTCGAATTCGCCAACGAAGTCCTCACCCCCGCCGGCGAAGACGTCGACCGCAACGCCCCGAAGCTGCTGCGGGCGGAAGCGCGCGCGGAGAAGGCGGAGCAGTTCCGGAAGGGGCGGCGGAAATGAGGCTCCGGGCGCGACGGCGACCGGTCAGGGTTTAGGGGACAGGGCGAGGTCACGCAGCGGGAGGGTCTTCAGCACCCCGTTCCTCATCACCGTCACCTCGCCCGACACGCTCATCTTCGCCGCGCCCAGATCGGCCGCCACCTCCGGCGGCGCGGGTGCGAAGCGCACCATCCGCGCCAGAGCGTCGGGCGACGTCGCGGCCGCCCCGACCACCGCATGGGCCTGCACCGTCGTGCGCCAGGAGGGGTCGTTGTCGATGGTGAACCGCCAACCCGCGGGGCAGTCCGGCGCCGCGGCCACCCGTCCCCCCGCCACATGCAGGCTGAACCCCATGACCCGACTTCCCGCCGGCAGGCGAGGCGCCACGAGGCGAAACCCCGAGGCCCCGCCCATCTGGGCCGCACGCGCGGGCGATCCCGCCGCCAGCGCCAGGGCCAGCCACAAGCCCGCCCTCATGGCGTGGTGACCTTGACCTGCACCACCCCTGCCCCGAGATCGCCCTCCAGCGCCCGGAAGGCCGCGGGCGTCAGGTCGATGATGCGCCCGGCGACGTAGGGTCCGCGGTCGGTCACGGTCACGCGGATCGCCTTGCCCGGCCGGTTCAGGGCCTCCACCTGCACGGTGGTCCCCAGCCGCACGTGCAGCATGGCCGCGTTCATCGCCCGCCCCTGGAACGGCCGCCCATCCGCCATCGTCTGGCCGGGCAGGTCATAGTAGGACGCCCCGCCGATCAAGGTCCCCATCGTGGCCTCACCCCGTTCGCATCGAAGATAGACCAGGACGGGGTCCTGCGCACCCTGGAACCAGCCTACCCTGAACGACTTCGGGACCAGGATGCGCGACGCCGCCGCCAACCTGGAGTTCGAGACCGCCGCGCGCCTGCGCGACGAACTCAAGCGCCTGAAGCTGCTCGACCTGGAATTCGCCAACGAAGTCCTCACCCCCGACGGCGAGGCCGTGGACCGCAGCGCCCCGAAGCAGCTCCGCGCCGAAGCGCGGGCGGAGGCGGAGCAGTTCAGGAAGGGGCGGCGGCGGTGAGCCGAGTAAGCGTCATACAGGCTTAGGCGCGATAAAAAGTGCAAACCCATTCATTGGCCCGCGACTGCCGATCTGGTCAAAGGTAGCCTTGATGCCTACGGATTGGAGCGCTTGTTGTAATGCAATAGCAGAAGCGGGCGGGTGTTTCGTGTCGCTCAGTGAGATAACGAAACCTGTTTCCTTGTAGTTCAGCGGTGTCTCGAACCCGAGCTGTACCTTTATACCCGAACGCGTGAATATATCTGCTAATTGCTGAGCGACAATGGCGGTGTCCACCGTGTCTGATCGATTGATAAAGACCGGATTAGGAAGAGAGCTTGAGACGGCCGCGATTTGTTCAAGCAGAATTTTCTGCTGATGTGATGTGAAAGAATATGTCTCCACGGGTGAAGGTTCTTGCGGCGCGCTGGGCTGAGGATTTGGATTACCTCCATCCACTGCTAAAAGGGTTGCCGGCTGTGGCGACGTTAGTTGCGGTAAAGGCGAAGGCGGGGGACCAGACCGCTCAAGCTGTTTTCTATTATTGTTCATGACAGAGTTGTCGATGAGTAGACTGTTACCCTGAACAGGAGCATCTCGGATGACATAGCTCTTATCCAAGCTTCTGTTGAAGTGCCTTGCACGCTCCTCAAGATTGCTATGCACCTGCGGGCCTGACAAGCCCTCTCGTTTCAACAGATCATCGTTCATCGCTGCATAGCGTGGGTTAAGATCCTTGTCGCGGTTTGAAGCTTCTACACTGTCGCTTCTCGCTTTCAGAAATGATCCTACGCAGACGCTTTCAGCCAAGACTACGATTACAATAGGGATGGCTAATTTCAGTACGTTCTTAAATGGCTCAGCCCAAGAAAGAAGTTCTTTCCAGTAAAGCCAGATAATAAGTGCGATTAGTATCTGAGTGCAGGTAAGTCCAATCTCAACAAGTATGCCGCCCGCCGCAGGCAAGGCCGCGACCGCTATACCAAGGCCGCCTAATCCGACTACAGCAAGGGCCTTGGGGGCAAGTAGAGGGTGCTCCGATCGCTCTCGTGGCATTTAAAGCTTCAGTCATATTCTTGCTAAGAAGTCCGCTCACTCCGCAGCGAGAGTGGAGTTGTAGGCGTAGGTGGCCCAAGTCGGCTCATACTCGTCGCCAGCCTGATTGCCCCACACCTCCCACTTAGCGCGATCCCCTCGTGCAAACAACTCCAGGTAAGGCCCCGGGCTGCACGCCTCGATCAGCTCGTACTGCTCGTCGGGCTTGCGGGAGTGTTCGCGCTTCCTGGTCTCGATCATGTTCACCTGACGGCGGCCCGGGGCGAGGGTTCGGGCGTTCTTGCCGCGGACGCCGAACAGGATCATCTCGGTGACGTTGCGGAAGTAGAAGCCGACGCCGCGGCCGTCGGAGCCGCCGTCCTTGCGTATCTTGTGCCAGATCAGGTTGCTCTTGTAGCTGAACCCCCAGGCTTGCATCACCTGCAGCGCCTCGGGCAGCAGGGCGTTAGGCGTCCACATGTAGAGGTGGGCGGTCGTGTGGGCTAAGCCCTCCACGGGCAGGCCGCAGATGTCCTCCAGCGTCATGGTCTCGTAGCGCGCCAGCCGCCGGTGCTCGGGCGCCATCTTGCCGGTCCGGTTCTCGAACCGCCACGGCGGGTCCGCCAGGATGGTGGAGAACCTGCGCCCCCTCGCAAAGCCGGCGAGATCGGCGGCCGCGCGCACGCCCACGTCTGTCAGGTTCGCGTCGAAAGCCATGGGGCGAGCCTACTCTGTTCCGGTTTCGTTCGGAAGGGCGAATGTGGCGGGATCAGCTGGCGGCCAGTCCTCGATGCACTTGGGCGTGATGCCGATGACCAGCACGGGGCAGGCGCCGTTGCGGCCGGCGTTAAGCCGGTACAGCAGCTTGCCCATCCAGGTGGTGCTCGCGCCGTACTTCTCGCTCACGCGACGGGCGCGGCCGTTCTTGTCGAACTCTGGATCGCCGTTGCGCTTCAAGGACTGCCCTAAGGCGGCGAAGACTTCGTTCAGGCTTGCGCTTCGCGTCAGCAGGACGCCAACGTCGATCACCCCGCACTGGGCGAAGGCGCTGAAGGCGTAGAGGTCGCGGTCGAAGGTCTGGTCCTTGCTGTTCCACTCCAGGTCGAAGGCGACGCGGCCCTTCACGTAGTCGATCTTGTGGCCGTCCAGGAAGCGCTCCCGGCGCAGCTCGCGCGTGCGGGTCTCGAACTGCGCCTTGTTCCGGCGTTCGCCGACCAGGGTCTTGGCGAACAGGGTCACAAGCAGGTCGCCGCGGATCAGCGTTTCGCTCCACCCCTTGGGGCGCAGGGTCTGGGAGAGGAGCTTGGGGACGTCGGACTCGTTGCCGCCCGCTGTGCGGATCATGGTCGTGGTGATGCGGAAGGCCCGAAGCGCCTCGCAGAGCTCCCTGAACTCTTCGGGGTGAGCTTCGCTGAGCAGCACGGCTGCGCCGCGATAGCTGTGGACCTCGTAGCGCTCCAGGATGTCGGGCGGCAGCTTGGCTTCCACCAGCTGGAGGGGATCGGCGGCCTCGTTGGGTTTAAGGGCGACGTCGCCTGAAGAGGCGACATCCTCAAGTTCGTCTCCCTCTGCGTCCATCTCGGCCATCGTTCCAGCTAGCCCGGATTCGGACTGACCGCCAAGCCGGGGCGAGGCGGCGCGGGGGTGGCTGATCGAGGTGATGGAGGTCGCGTGGACCAGATCGGCCGCGACGCCTTCAGCCTGGACGACGTCTACGCGTACGAGGCGCACCTCTCGGGCCTCTATCCCGGCAACGCCAACGTGCGGCCCAAGATCAGGCAGCAGCTCCAGGTGCTGCGCGAACAGGGCTATGTGGCGTTCGTCGGGCGGGGCCGCTACCGGCTGGTCGGACCGCCGGCCATCGCCTCATCCTGAGCTTGTCGAAGGACGAGGCGTCCACCGGGCGTGCCGCGGCCTCGTCCTTCGACAAGCTCAGGATGAGGCCGAATGGGGAGGATGAGGCCGAATGTGAGGGAGCGCTCGGCCCCTATCGCTTCAGCCGCTTCGCGCGCACCACCGCGGCGTCCAGGGCCTGGAGGAAGCGGGAGCGGTCGGCGGGGGTGAAGGGGGGCGGGCCGCTGGTCTGGGCGCCGAAGGAGCGCAGGTGCTCCGCGACCTCCCGGGCGGCCAGGGCCATGCCGATGGAGGCCTCGTCGAAGGGCTTGCCGGTGGGGCGGAGCGCCTGGGCCCCGGCCTGCAGGCAGCGGCTGGCCAGGGGGATATCGTTGGTGACCACGATGTCGGCAGGCCCGGCCCGCTCGGCGATCCAGTCGTCGGCTGCGTCGGGACCGGCCTCGACCACAACCCTTTGTATCCGCGGGTCTTTGGGAACCATGATGTAGGCGTTGGCCACCACGTGGACCTGCAGGCCATAGCGCCCCGCCACCCGGTAAACCTCGTCCTTCACCGGGCAGGCGTCGGCGTCGACATAGATCTGCGGGGCGGAGGCCTCGGGGGGCGGGATCATTCCTGGGGCGCGGCCAGGGCGCGCTGCATGAACACCACGTCGAGCCAGCGGCCGTGCTTGAAACCCATATGGGTCAACAGCCCGGCGGCCCGGAAGCCCAGCGCGGCGTGCAGGCGGATCGAGGCGAGGTTGCCGCTGTCGCCGATCACCGCGACCATCTGGGTCCGGCCGAGCACGGTACAGGCCTCGATCACCGCCTGCAGCAGCGCACGTCCGACGCCCACCCCGCAGGCCTGGGGCGCCACGAAGACGCTGTCCTCGGTGGAGAAGCGGTAGCCCGACCGCGGCAGGTACTGGCGGGCGCAGGCGTAGCCGAGCAGCTCTCCCGCCTGCTCGGCGACGAACCAGGGCAGGCCGGCCTCGCGCACCGCGGCCATGCGGCCCGCCATCTCCTGCGCGTCCGGCGGGACCTCCTCGAATGTGCCCACGCCATGCAGGACGTGGTGGCCATAGATGGCGGCGATGGCTAGGGCGTCCTCAGCCCAGGCCGGGCGAACCTGCAGCCTGTCCATGCTCGCCTCGCGCTCCGGTCCAGCCCCGCTCCACCGCCCAGATGGCGAAGGCGTAGTCCAGGGCGATCTCCTTCAGGAAGTCGAAGCGGCCGGACGCGCCGCCGTGGCCAGCCTCCATGTTGATCTTGAGCAGCACCGGGCTGTCGCTGATGGTGTGCGCCCGCAACGCCGCCACCCACTTGGCGGGCTCCCAGTAGGTCACCCGGGGGTCGGACAGGCCGCCGGTGGCGAGCACGGCCGGGTAGGGCGCCTCGCGCACGTTGTCGTAGGGGCTGTAGCCGGCGATGCGGGCGTAGGCGGCCGGATCCACGATCGGGTTGCCCCACTCGGGCCACTCCGGGGGCGTGAGGGGCAGGTCCGGGTCGCTCATGGTGTTCAGCACATCCACGAACGGCACCGCCGCGATGATCCCCGCCCACAGGTCCGGGCGCAGGTTGGTCACCGCCCCCATCAGCATCCCTCCGGCCGAGCCGCCATAGGCCACCGTGCGCGCCGGCGCGCCGTAGCCCACGGCGTGCAGGTGCTCGGCGCAGGCGATGAAGTCGGTGAAGGTGTTGGCCTTCTTTTCCGCCCTACCGTCCAGGAACCAGCCCCAGCCCTTCTCCGTCCCCCCGCGGATATGGGCCGTGGCCCAAATCCAGCCCCGGTCGACGAGGCTCAGCGAGCGGATCGAAAAACTCGGCTCCATCGGGATGCCGTAGGCGCCGTAGCCGTAGAGCAGCAGGGGCGCCGACCCGTCCAGGGGCGTCTCCGCGCGCATCAGAACGGTGATCGGGACGGTCTCGCCATCAGGGGCCGTGGCGTGCAGGCGGCGCGCGACATAGTGGGCCGGATCGTGCCCGGTCGGCACCGGCTGCACCTTGCGAAGCCGCCGCTCGCGGGTGGCCATGTCGTAGTCGTAGGTGGAGCGCGGCGTGGTCGGCGACTGGTAGACGAAGCGCAGGATGGGCGTGTCGTATTCATAGCCGCCCTCCACGTTCAGGGCGTAGGCCTGCTCGTCGAAGTCGATGGCGTGCTCGGCCAGGCCGTCGCGGGCGGTGACGATGATGCGGTTGTTGGCGTCCACCCGCTCCAGCCGCACGAACCAGTCCTGGTGGGCGACCATGCCCGCGATAAAGCGGCCCGGCGCGTGGGCGATCCAGTCGCGCCAGCCGGCCTTTGACGGGTCGGCCTCGTCGGCCCAGCAGAGCTTGTAGTCGAGCGCGCCGTCTGCGTTGGTCAGCACTACGAAGCGGCCGTCCCAGTGCTCCAGCTCGTAGCGCAGGCCGACCTGACGGGGCTCCACCACGCGGGGAACGGCGGTGGGGTCGGAAGCCGGGATCAGGCGAACTTCGCTCGTCTCGTGATCGCCAGCCCCGATGACGATCCAGGCCCGGCTCTGGGTGACGCCAACGGACAGGAACATGCCCTCGTCGGGCTCGTCATAGACCAGCACGTCCTCAGTCCCGCGCACCGGGCGCCGGAAGATCTTGGCGGGGCGACCCTTCTCGTCGCGCCAGACCCAGAACAGCCAGGTGCTGTCGGGGGAGATGGCGAAGGTCCCGGTGGAGCTGTCGACCGGATCAGGCAGCAGTTCGCCGGTGGCGAGGTCCTTCACCTCGATGCGGTGGTACTCCGAGCCCTGCTCGTCCAGGGCGTAGGCGAACAGGGCGTGGTCGTCGCTGTGTTCGGCCGCGCCGATGTCGAAGAAGGCCTTGCCCTTGGCCGCCGCGTCGGCGTCCAGCAGCACCTGTTCGGCGGCTTCTGCGCCGTCCTCAACGCTGTGCGGCCGACGGGCGTAGATCGGATGCTGGGCGCCGGTCTCGTAGCGCACGTAGTAGTCGAACGGGCCGTCGGGGGAGGGGACGGAGCTGTCGTCCTCCTTGATCCGTCCGCGCATCTCGGCGAACAGCTCGGCCTGCAACGCCTCGGTTGGGCCGAGCATGGCCTCGGTGTAGGCATTTTCGGCCTCAAGGTGGGCGCGGACGTCGGCACGTAGACCTGACGGATCGCGCATGACCTTCTGCCAGGCGTCGTCCTTCAGCCAGGCGTAGTCATCCACGCGGACCTGGCCGAGCTGTTCCATGCGGAGAGGCCGCCGTTCGGCCCTCGGGGGAACAGGCGAAAGGTGGATCGAGGCGTCGTCCATGGGCATGAGCGCTCAGTTAACGGAGGACGCGGACTTAGCGAGCCATTGCGTCTGCCTCAGAAATGGGAGCGACCAAGTCGCTCCCAGTCCTATCGGCGGTAGGAGACCTCAGACCTTCTTGGCGATGGTGAAGCCAAGGATGAGGAACAGCACGCAGATCACCACGAACAGGAAGAACAGAATCTTGGCGATCCCCGCCGCCGCACCGGCGACGCCGCCGAACCCGAGCGCGCCCGCGATCACCGCGATCACCGCGAAAATGATGGCCCACTTCAACATCGCCCCAACCCCGTGTTTGCGAAAAAAGACGCTACGGCAACGCTTGTTCTGGGCGACCGTTCCTCAGCCGCAGGCGCCGAGCTCATAGGTCACCGCGGTGCTGATCTGCAGCATCAATTCGGACATCCGGCGCAGGGGTGCGAAGACGGCGTCGTGCTCGCGGCGATAGCCCTGCGCCTCGGCCGCGGCATAGCGGGACGGCTCACCGAAGTTGTCGGTGGAGGGCGGCTCCCCGAGCTGAGGAAAGATCGCCGACAGCGCCTCCAACGCCGACGCGGTGTCGAGCCGCAACAGCCGCTCCTGGATGGCGGCCAGGGTGAGGTCGCCCCGCGGGTTGAAGTCCGGGACCTGGACGATCAGCCTGTCGGCCGCCTGGATCAGGCCGTTGCGAAGTGCGTGCAGCAGGCTCAGCCGCGCGCCCTGTTCGGTTTCCAGGCCGGCGGCGCGTATCCTCACGTCTTCGGCCAGGAGGCGCTCGCCGACCCTGGTCAGCCGCTCGCTCAGGCCCGAGCCCTGCGCGATCCTGGCGACGCCGAGATCGCACGCCGGCGCATCGGCGATCTTCGCCCGGGCGAGCCAGAGCGAGGGTTGGACCGACATGGCGTAGGCCTGCATCACCGCCAGCTCGCTGCCGCCGGCGGCCGCGGCGGCCAGCCGTATCGCGCGCTGGAACCGCGGCGAGTGCGCCCGCATCCGATCAAAGGTCTCGTGGTCCTTCTGGGCGGCGTGCCCCAGTCCGTAGAGGCTGTTTGCCAGATAGCCGAGCTGTTGCAGGATGCCGTTATTGGGGATGGCGCGCAGCTCGGACACCCGCGCGAGGTTGCGCGGACGGCCGCCATCCGCCGCTTGGCGCTGCACCGGGCGCGAGCCGGTCTTGGGCAGAAGGTGGGTGGCGAACAGCCCCACCAGGGCGGCGTAATCCGGATCGGCCACCAGGCTGGCGAAGTCCTGCTCGCAGGTGGCGAAGAACTCCGAGGCGAAGTCGGGATCGTCGTAGATCGGGTCGCTATCGGCTTCCGGATCGGGGACCATCACCGACTCCAGCGCGGCGGTGATGGTGGCCAGCGCCGCCGTCGGCGTCATTAGCGGGAGGTAGCCCTCGCCCCCCTGGAAGGCGTCCTCCTCCTTTACGCGCACCCCGATGCGGGCGAACTCGGCGCGCGAGCGCGGGGGCGCGGCGTAGCGGAAGCGGTCCGCCAGGCCGCCCGGATGGCCGCCCCGTCCGACCGACTCCCCGTGGGTGTTGAAGAACACGATCTCCAGGCCCGACAGGTCCTGCTCGCGCAGCATCTCCGCCAGTCGGAAGCGCAGTCGCTCGATGCGGAAGGTGGCGGCGAGCTGGCCGACGAAACGGCCCGAGTCGGAAAAGCCGAACTCGATCGCCAGCCGCCCCTGCCGCACGAGGTAGTCGCGGAAATGGCGGGAGCGCAGCGCCTCCTCCACCACCTTCTCGCCGCGTTCCAGCGCCTCCTCGGTCTCGAACAGGGGCGAGATCTCGACGTGATCCTCCACCCCGAACAGGCGGGCGAAGTAGAGCGCGGTGAGCAGGGTGAAGCCCGTCTCCGTTTCCGCGATCAGGAAGCGCACCCGGGTGGAGGCGTCGACGAACTTGCGCATCTGCACCAGGGTCATCATCAGCCGCCGGGCCGACGCCGGCTCGTGCGCCAAGTCGCCGAAGTTGATCTCCACGGGCTGGGCGTCGGCGATCAGGGCGTCGATGGCGGCGAAGTAGGTCCGCCGGTTGGCCGGGTCGGTGGGGGAGCCTTCCAGGGCGACCTCGCGCCGGATGGCGTTGTGCAGCTGGCCCGCGTTCAGCCGCACGTGGATGCTCGCCAGGCTCACCCCTTCGGTGACCAGCCCGGCGCGCAGGATCAGCAGCGTACGCCGGGCCGCGTCGGTGGACGACGTGTCCAGGGCGGCGTCCAGCCTTTGCAGCAGGTCGTCGGGGCTCACCAAAGCGGTGTCGCGCCCCTCAACCATGGCGCGGGAGAAGGCGGCCAGAGCTACGGGATCAGCCTCGGCCGCCCCGAGCGCGCGCAACTGATCGCGCGTAGTGGCGAGCGCGGCGCCCAGGAGGTCCGCCGCCGCCGACAGGTCCGCCCGCCCGTCGTCCTGCGCCCCGTCGCCCCGCGACCCGTCGATCAGGCGCGCCACCGTCTGGCGTTTCAGCTCCAGCGATGAGGCCTTGAGCTGCAGCCGCTTGCCGACGCTGACCTGCCAGGTGACGTCGGTGCGGCCGTCCTGGTCGAACCCGACCCAGGTGGCCAACGTCGCCAGCCGCGGCGTCAGCTCCGTCCAGCGCTCCGGCCAGCGCGAGCGGGCCACGTCCAGCGCGCATCCGTAGATCGTCTCCATGGCCCCGTGCGCGCTGGTCAGGGCCTCCACAGACCAGTCATGCTCGACCTCCAGCGTCAGCTCCGGCGGGGGTCCGTGCGGGTGGTCGGCGGCCAGCTTCAGGCGCGCGGCCCGATCGGCGGTCGACAGCGGCGCGCCCTGGACGTCGTAGCCGGTGGCAAGCTCGATCAGCGCGCGGGACAGCGGATGGTTCAGGGCGAAGGTCGGGTGGGCGGTGAGCACCACGCCGAAGGGCGCCGCCTGCACCGCGCGGGCATAGGCGTCGAAGTCGCCTTCCTGCGCGAGCCCCTCGAAGAGGCGGCTGAGACGCAGCGTCAGGTGCTCCGGCGCGCAATCGCCGAGATAGACCGAAAGGCGCTCCGATCGGGCGACGAAGGCCTCGGTGGTCAGCTCGGCGACCAGCGTCTGCAATTCGTCCGGCGTGACGTCGCCGCGGTCGATGGCCTGGCCGAGCTCCAGCGCGAACAGCAGGACGGCGTTGGTGAAGGGGTCAGAGGCTGCGCGCCCCCGCGCCGCCTCCAGACGCCCGGACAGATGGCGTCGCAACGCCGCAGGGTCGGCAAGAACGTGGGTGGCCGGCGCGTCTGACATGGCCCGTTGCATACCAGCGCACCCGAGGCTTCGCGAGCCGCTGCGTGGGGTCAGTCTTGCGCCCAGTGGGCGATCAGCTGGCGGGCTATGGCGATGGGCGGGGGCAGGGTGATGTCGCCCTCGTCGGTGAGCAGGACCTGCACCTCCCGGCGCGAGACCCAGCGCACCTCTTCCAGCTCCGTCTGGTCGGCCCGCGCCTCGCCGTCCGCCACCTCGGCGATCAGGCCGATCATCAGGTTGGTGGGGAACGGCCAGGGCTGGCTGGAGTGATATCGGACCGAGGTGGTGGCCAGTCCGCACTCCTCCCTGATCTCGCGCGCGCAGGCCTCCTCGATGTTTTCGCCGGGCTCCATGAAGCCGGCGAGCGCCGAGAAGCGACCGGGGGGCCAGACCGCCTGGCGGCCGAGCAGGCACTGGTCGCCCCGCACCGGCAGCATGATCACCACCGGATCGGTGCGGGGGAAATGCTCCGTCCCGCAGGCGGCGCAGTGTCGCTTCCAGCCCGCTTCGGTCACATGGGTCGGCTGGCCGCAATTGGAGCAGAAACGGTGCCGGCGTCGCCACTCGAACACCGCCTTGGCGCTCGCCGCCATGGCGCAATCGTCGCCGCTCAGCACGGTCGCCAGCTCGCGCAGGTGGGAGAACCGGCCTCGTCCCTCCAGCGCGCCCTGAGTGGGGTCGGCGGGGCCATCCAGGTCCACCGCGAAGACGGCGTGCTGGGCCGTATTCAACCCCAGAAACAGGAGGCGTTCGTCGCCCCGGGAGAGTTCGACCGCCAGGGACGGGGCGATCTGCGCCAGCCGCACCTCGCCCGCCTCGCCGCAGACCAGCGGCGCGCCGTTCCAGAGCGCCAGCACCGTCGTGCCCTCGCTCTCCAGCCGGTCCGCCAGCCACTCCGGTTCGCGGCGCCGCTCCGACACCCGGTCGAGCGGATTGCCGGCGAAGGTGTTGGTGTACATGGACGGCGGCATTCAGACATCTCGGCGGCGGGAACTGCGCCGAGGCCTACCACCCCGGCGCCGCTTCGGGGAGGGTCTGGACGCAGGCTCGACGACGAGCCTGGCCCGCACGGCTCCGCGCGGGAATCAATAATTCAGCAGACCTGTCAAACACCCGTCGCGGCCACGACGTCCCGTCCGACCTATCACGGGCGGGCTATCCAGGACATGCGCCGCCTCGCCGCTCAAATGATCTCCGCCAAACCGGCCCGCCGTGCGACGCCCTTCGGCTAACGGCGTCTTAGGGATGTGCGTGCCATAGGCTTCTGCACGAACGGGCCGGGAATATCTCGAGCCCAAGGGTGGTGGCGTGAGCGCATCGACGGCCAAGACAGTCCTGATTGTCGAGGACAACGAGCTGAACATGAAGCTCTTTCACGACCTGCTGGAGGCGCAGGGCTACGCCACGCTGCAGACCCGCGAGGGATTGGGCGCCCTCGTCCTGGCCCGGGAGCACCAGCCCGACCTGATCCTCATGGACATCCAGCTGCCCGAGATCAGCGGGCTGGAGGTGACCAAGTGGCTGAAGGAGGACGAGGAGCTGTCGCACATCCCCGTGATCGCCGTCACCGCCTTCGCCATGAAGGGTGACGAGGAACGCATCCGCCAGGGAGGATGCGAAGCCTACATCTCCAAGCCGATCTCGGTCGGCTACTTCCTCGACACCGTAAAGCGTTTCCTGGGGTAAGCCGATGTCCGCGCGCATCCTGGTGGTCGACGACATCGAGGCGAACGTCCGCCTGCTCGAGGCCAAGCTGAACGCCGAATACTACGACGTCTCGGCCGCCTACGACGGCCCGAGCGCGCTGGAGGCGGTGGCCGACACCCCTCCCGACATCATCCTGCTCGACGTGATGATGCCCGGCATGGACGGCTTCGAGGTCTGCCGCCGGCTGAAGGCCGACGCGCTCACCCGCCATATCCCCGTTGTGCTGGTCACAGCCCTCGACGGCCGCCAGGACCGACTGACCGGGCTGAAGGCCGGGGCCGACGACTTCCTGACCAAGCCCATCGACGACGTGGCGCTGTTCGCCCGGGTGCGCAGCCTGACGCGGCTGAAGCTGGTCATCGACGAACTGCGCCAGCGCGAGGCTTCTGGGCGCCGCATCGGGGTGATCGAGGGCGTGGCCGCAAGGCTCGGCGGCTCCGGCGGCCGGATCGTGGTGGCCGACGACAACGAGCGCCAGGGCCGGCGCATCCTGGACGAGCTGTCGGTGGAGCACCGGCCGGTCGTGGAGACCGACGCGGAGCGCGCGCTGCTGGCGGTGCGGGCCCGGGCGGACCTGCTGATCGTCAACATCGCCGCGGGCGGGTTCGACGGCCTGCGCCTGGCCGCCCAGCTCCGCTCCGACGAGAGCACCCGCCATGTGCCGATCCTGGCGGTGTTCGATCCGTCGGAGCGGGCGCGGGCGCTCAAGGCGCTGGAGATCGGCGTCAACGACCTGATCGCCAAGCCGATCGATCCCGAGGAGCTGTCGGCCCGGGCGCGCACCCTGATCCGCCAGAAGCGCTACACCGACTTCCTGCGCAACAACCTCGACAACTCCCTGGAGCTGGCGGTCACCGACCCGCTGACGGGTCTGCACAACCGCCGCTACATGAGCGGCCAGATGTCGGCCCTGGTGCGCCGCGCCACCTGCGGCGGCGATCCGGTGGCGGCGCTGCTGGTGGACATCGACCACTTCAAGCGCATCAACGACAGCTTCGGACACGACGTGGGCGACGAGGTGCTGCGCGAGTTCGCGGTGCGGCTGGCGACCAACGTGCGCGCCATTGACCTGCCGTGCCGGGCGGGCGGCGAGGAGTTCGTGGTCATCATGCCCGATACGCCGCTCGAAGCGGCCGAGCGCGTCGCCGAACGCCTGCGCCTGCACGTGTCGGGCTCGCCCTTTCACGTCTCGGGCGTGGAGGAGCTGCTGCACGTGACGATCTCCATCGGGGTCGCATGTACACTGGGCGAGGGCGATACGCCGGAAGCTCTGCTGAAGCGGGCCGACGAGGCGGTCTACGAAGCCAAGGCCAAGGGTCGCAACGTCGTCATCGCCCGGGCCGCCTAGCCGCCAGCCGTGTAGAACTCGTAGGTGGCCGAGTAGGGAACGCCTTCCGTTTCGCCGAGATGATCGGCGTCACAGCCAGTTGTCGGCATTTTGCCGCCCCTTGTCGCCACCCTTCGCACGTAGACGATGCGGCCGAACTCGCCTTGACCGGACGGCGTCCCGTCGAACAGCAGCCAGTCCACGCCTTCCTCACCAGGGCTGGGCGATTTAGCGCGCAGATGGCCGATCACGCGGCTGCCGTCGATCGCTTCCCAGGTAGGTCCTGCGTAGTGCCGCCCTTCTGGATCGCCTCCCTGCGGGTCGACGAGGACGGCGCTGGGCGCGGTGAAGGTCCAACCATAGGCGGCTATCCCGGCCTTCGCCGCGCAGGTGTAAACCTGCATTCCGCGCCCCTCCAGGCTCACCTTCATCACGGCGCCGGAGGGCACGGAGAGGACGGGGGGCGCCGCGGCGACCTGACCTAGGAGGATCGCCAGCATGCCCGGCATCGGGTCTCCTTCGCCGCCTACTCGCCCGGAATGAAAACGCCCGGCTTGTAGGCCGGGCGATCAGACGACGGACGGTTCAGACCAGGGCTACTTGATCTTGCCTTCGCGGAACTCGACGTGCTTGCGGACGACGGGATCGTACTTCTTGACCACCATTTTCTCCGTCTTCGTCCGGGCGTTCTTCTTGGTCACGTAGAAGAAGCCGGTGTCGGCCGACGAGTTGAGGCGGATCTTAATCGAGGCCGGCTTGGCCATGGCGAAACTCCCAAAGCCGGCTGTCCAGGCGTACCCGGGCCGGTAAAATCGAGGGCGGTAACATACTGACGACGCAGCTCAAGTCAATGGCGCGCCGTACCCGCCATGCGCGCCATCCCTGCGGCGCAAGCGGACGGGACCTTCCTACAGGGCGAAAATGGACTCTTTAGTCCAAAGATGTTCGGGTTTATTCGGACCGAAGCGATCGCGTTGCTTTGGACGCTACAGTCTAATCAACATGGCAAGGCTTGCCAGGGCATCGACCTCGTGTTCTGGTGGTGTCGTAGTCGTTCGCTCGTCAAGAAGCGACGCTCGAGGAAACAACAGGAGGTGGCCTTGACACTCTGGATGGCGAAGTTCTGCAAGGGGTGTTTCACAGCCCTGAGCGACGGAATGGGCCTCTACGGTCGTTGCGGCATGCGCCTCTAGCGCTCAGGGCCGTCGTCCTTCGACAGGTGAACTCAAGACATGCAGGGCGTGCGCGGAAATGCGCACGCCCTTTTTGTACGTCTAGCCGTCCTCAGGCGGCGCCGGGGTCGGCCATCTGCATGGACACGATCTTCCCAGGCTGACGAGGCGGTTCGCCTTTCGGCAGCGCGTCGACATTGTCCATCCCGTCGATCACTTCGCCCCAGACGGTGTACTGCTTGTCCAGGAAGCGGGCGTCGTCAAAGCAGATGAAGAACTGACTGTTGGCCGAGTTCGGATCGTTGGTCCGCGCCATCGAGCAGACGCCGCGTACATGCGGCTCGGCCGAGAACTCAGCCTTCAGGTTGGCCTTGCTTGAGCCGCCGCCGCCGGTGCCCTTCGGATCGCCGCCCTGGGCCATGAAGCCGGGGATCACCCGGTGGAACACCACGCCGTCGTAGAATCCCTCGCTGGCCAGTTCTTTAATTCGGGCGACGTGGCCGGGGGCCAGGTCTGGGCGCAGACGGATGGTGACCGGACCCGTGTCCAACGTCATGATCAGGATGTTCTGGGTGTCTTCGGACATGCAGCGGCCTTCTTTTTTGCTGTGTGGGAGGTTTAACGCGGCAGGGGCGCGGGGGAAACGTCGCCACGCGCGAAACCGCCCGTTAACCACCCACCCGGCAAATCCTGCCCATGGACATCGGCCAGACCAGCGCCTTTGGGGGGATCGAGTCGGCGATCCGCCGCGCGGCCTCGGCCACGGGCATCGATTTCGGCTTCCTGCTCCACACCGCCAAGCGGGAGAGCGGCTTCAACGCCATGGCCCATGCCTCGAGCTCGTCGGCGGCGGGTCTGTTCCAGTTCGTCGAGCAGACCTGGATGTCCACGCTCAAGCGACATGGCTCCGCCTACGGCTACGCCCGATACGCCGACCTGATCAGCGAGGGATCCGACGGTCGCTTCTACGTGCCTCAGGGGGATGCGGCGCGGAAGGTGGTCATGGACCTGCGCTACGACGCTCACGCCGCCGCGACCATGGCGGGGGAGCTGGCGTCGGACCACGCCGCCTATCTGAGGGGGCGGACAGGCCGTGAGCCGACGGGCGGCGAGCTCTACGCCGCTCATTTCCTGGGACCGCAGGGATCGGCCAAGCTCATCGAGGCCTATCAGAGCAACCCGAACCAGACCGCCGCGGGGCTGTTCCCGGAGGCCGCGGGTTCCAATCACAACGTCTTCTATAGGTCGGGTCGCGCGCTGACGGTGGCGGAGGTCTATGCTGACCTCAGCCGTGCCGGGGGCGTGGACGTGGGCGTACAGGTGGCCGCGGACAACGATCCCGGGCAGGGCGCCTTCGCCGCCTACACCGGCGCCGCCCACAGCGAACGCCTGCGGGAGGAGGCCGAGCTGGTCAACCTGATCCTGAGCGATCCCGAGGGCGGCCAGAACAAGTCCGCGGTGGGTTCGATGTTCTCGTCGGAGATGCTGAGCGCGCTTTCGGCGGCCGACACCACGCCGAGACGCTGAGGCGCGTCGTTCGGTAAATGCTCGTTAAGCCTGAGTCGCCATGATCGAGGGCGACGTCTCTTGTCGAAGGAATCAGTCCATGGCGGCCGCGCGCTCAGCCCTGACCCAGGACGACATCCGCGCCCTGGTGCGCGGCGTCACCGCCGACGAGCGCGCGATCGCGGCGCACAAGCTCTGCCGGCGCATCGACGCGGGCGTCGACGACATGGACCGGGAGGCCGCGGCCGAGGTGCTTCGGCTGATGGCCCTGGACGCGGCGGAACTGGTGCGGCGGGCGCTGGCGGTGACGCTGAAGACATCGAGCGCCCTGCCGCGCGACGTGGCGGTACGGCTGGCCCATGACGTGGAGAGCGTGGCGACGCCGGTGCTGACCTTCTCTCCCGTCCTGACTGACGAGGACTTGGCCGAGATCGTCAAGCTGCCCGACGCCGTGAAGCAACTCGCCGTCGCGCGCCGCCCGGTGCTGTCCGAGGCCGTAACCTCCGCCCTCGTCCGCCACGCGGGGGAGGAGGCGGTGAAGACCGCCTGCGCCAACGACAACGCCCGTTTCACCGAGGACTCGCTTCGCTCGGCGATCGACCGGTTCGCCACCAGCGAAGCGCTGGCGAGCGCCATGGCGCTGCGCAAGATGCTGCCGCCGGCGATCAGCGAGCGGCTGGTCGGCCTGGTGAGCGAGGCCGTACGCCAGCAACTGGTGGACCGCCATCAGCTCTCGCCCGAGACCGCGCTGAGCATCGCCATGGGGGCCCGGGAGCGCGCCACCGTTGATCTGGTCGATCAGGCCGGGCGCACGGTCGACCTCAAGGCCTTCACCGCGCACCTGCACAAGCAGGAGCGGCTGACCCCCTCGCTGCTGCTCAGGAGCCTGGCGCAGGGGCATATGAGCTTTTTCGAGTGGTCGATGGCCGAGCTGTCGGGCGTGGCCCACCACCGCGCCTGGATGATGGTCCACGATGCGGGTCCGCTCGGCCTGCAGGCCATCTACGCCCGCGCAGCCCTGCCGGAGCGGCTGTATCCCGCCTTCAGGGTCGGGGTGGACACCTACCATGCCCTGCAGCAGGAGGGCGGCGAGTTCGACCTGGGCCGCTTCCAGCAGCGCATGCTGGAGCGCTTCCTGACGCAGGAGGTCGCCGCGACTGAGGAGGTGGACTACCTTCTCGGTCGCATGGATCAGGTCGCCTCGTCCCGGCACGAGCCGTCGTCGGAAGACCTTTCGCTGACGGCGCAGACGGGCTGACGATCTGCCGGGGCTTGGCCCTGCCTGCCCGGGACGCTATGCCCCCTGCAGGTCCCTATGCCGAACGTCCCGCCGTCGTCTTCCCTCTCCACGCCCGTTCCCGCAGCCAGCCTGATCCTGATTCGCGAGCGCGACGGGGTCGAAGTGCTCGTCGGCCGCCGTTCGCCCCAGACTCGCGCTTTTCCGGGCGCGATCGTGTTTCCCGGCGGCAAGCTGGAACCCCAGGACGCGGCATGGCCTGGTGCGGCGCAGGATCCGACTTGTGTCGCCGCCTACGGCGCGCTTCGGGAAACGTTTGAAGAGACGGGAGTTCTGATCGGCGCAGGGGGGGACGGGCCACCCGCCGGGGCGGCCGTCGCCCGCGTCCGCGAGCGCGTAGAGGCGGGCGAACTGCCGTTCGCCGACGCGCTGAAAGGCTGGAACCGTGCGCTGGACCTCAGCCGACTTGTCCCCTTCGCCCGTTGGATCACCCCCGAGCGCGCGCCCTACCGTTTCGACACCCACTTCTTCCTGGTGGCGGCGTCGGCGCACGAGGCGGACGCGGCGCTGATCTGCGCGGAGTTCGACGAGCTGGGCTGGCGTAGACCCGACGTGCTTCTGCGAGAGGAGGCCCGGCGGCTGATGACGCCGACGCTGCACTGCCTCACCAGTCTGGCCGCCAGCGGCGCGGTGGCGGACGCGATCAACGCGGCCTGCAGGCGTGGGCCCTATGATGGCGAACGGGAACGCCGGGCGAGACCGGCCTGAGGTTCAGGCGCGCGCGGCCAGATAGTCCGTGGTCAGGCGCTCCAGCTCACTGGCCAGGGCGGCGCCGACGGGGGAGTCGCTGTCGCGGATGTTGTCGCGAACCGACGCCTTTATGGCGTTGATGTGAGCGTCCACGAGGGTAAGCGGCGTCGTCAACCGCACATCCCCGTCGCCCAGAAGCTTGCAGAGCGAACCGGCGATGCGGGTCACCAGCGGGAACTCGTAGGTCGCGCCCAGTCCCTTCAGGTCGTGGGCGCAGGTGAACAGCTTGTCGATGCTCGCCCGGTCCATGCCGGAGGTCCGGATCGCGTCACGGGCAGCGTCGAGCTTGGTGAGCTCGTCCTGCAGCCATTCGCCAAACTGTGAGGACAGCCCCTTCAAGGCGGCCTCCGCTCTCGCAATGGCCTCTGGGTCGATGCGGCCGATCCGCGGACCGACGCGGTCGCGCAGTGTGGTGGGCGCGGCGAACACCTGAGCTTGACGCGGCGTAGGCTGGGACATGGCGGGACTCTGGCGCGGAACTTGATCGCGACTCTGTGCGACGTTGCTTAACATTAGGTGCAGCGGGTGCGCGCCCATCGCGCCGCTCAGCTCTGGAACTGCTCTGCGAGCACCCGCTCCTCAAGGCTGCGTCCGGCGTCGAACAGCATCACCAGGTCGATGCCGCGGGTCTCGGCGATCTCGACGCGGCGCACGTCGCGGACCTCGTAGTTGTCGGCCACCGCGCTCACCGGGCGCTTGTCCGCCTCCAGCACTTCGAGCACGACCTTGGCGGTGTGCGAGAGCAGCGCGCCGCGCCACCTGCGAGGGCGAAAGGCGCTGATCGGCGTCAGGGCCAGCACCTGGGCGTTGATAGGGATGATCGGGCCGTGAGCGGAAAGGTTGTAGGCCGTGGAGCCGGCGGGCGTCGCCACCATCACCCCGTCGCAGACCAACTCCTCCATGCGGACCTTGCCGTCGATCGACAGCTTCAGCTTGGCGGTCTGGCGCGTCTGACGCAGCAGCGACACCTCGTTGATCGCCAAACCCTGATGGCGTTCTCCTTGAGCGTCGATCGCGGCCATGCACAGCGGGTGGATCACCGCCTTCTCGGACGCGGCGATCCGCTCCTGCAGGTCGTCTTCGGCGTAGTCGTTCATCAGGAAGCCGACCGAGCCCCTGTTCATGCCGTAGATCGGCCGGCGCGAACTCAGGCGGGCGTGCAGGACCTCCAGCATGAAGCCGTCGCCCCCGAGCGCCACGACGACGTCAGCGTCCTCAGGCGGGTGGTCGCCGTAGCGCGCGATCAGGCGCAGGCGCGCCTCCTCTGCTTCGGGGCGGTCGCTGGCGGCGAAGGCCAGACGGGTCTCGGCGTGAGGCAAGACGGGCGCCCTGAATCGTGCGGGAAATCGGCGAGGACGGCGGGGCCGACCTCTAGCCTAGAAGGCGGCGCGCCACAGCTTTGTCAAACGGCGACGAGGCGTTTGCGGAAGGCTTGGGCGGCGGAGTCTCGGTCGAGCAGGGTGACCTCGCCGCCGGGTCCGTCGCTCGCAAGGCCCGGCCGACCCCGGTTCAGCGGCCGCAGCAGAGACAGCAGGCTCGGCGTCACGCTACGGTCCACACCGACCGACGCGCAGGCCAGCACCAGCATCTCCGGCGTATCGGCGTCCAGCGCCTGGCGTATGCTGGCGGGCGAGAAGCCGCCCAATTCGGCCAAGGCGAGGGTGAACAGGGTCAGCTTCCGGTCACGCAGAGCGCGCATCAGCAGGCCGGGGCGAAGCTGGCCCCCGGCCTTCAATTTTTCGACGACGCGCTGATCCATGAGGGCCCGGTCTTGTGCGGTCGGATCGCCCGGCTCGGTCGTGAAGACGCGCGCCTCGCGGACGGCTGCGGCCACGGCGGCCTCGAAGGCCGGAGCATTCACCGAGAAACGCGCGCTCAGAGAGGCCTGCAGCGCGTCGCCCACCCAGGCGTACAGCGTGGCGCCCAGGTCCGGCGTCAGCCCGGGGTGGCGGGACAAGGGCGCGCGGAGCGCCGCCACCGCCTGCGAGAAGCCGATCAGGCGCGTCATCTGCGCAGCCGTCACATTGGCGGTGACGTTGCCGGCCAGGGTGGTCAGCACCTCGGGCAAACCCCGATCGAGGATCGCTCCGACCACGCTAGAGCCAAGCTGGGGGCGTCGGGCGATCTCGATCTGATGATCGGTCTGAGTGTCGATCAGGAGGCGCACCAGATCCGGGTCGCCCAGGACAGGACTGGCGGCGATGAGCGGGCGGGCGATGTCGATCTCGTCGCGGGCCAGCATCAGCACCAGCTCGTGCGGGGCCCACTTTGAGGCGGCGAGCTTCCATGCCAGGCGGGCGCGGATGTCGCGCTCGACCCGGCCGATGAGCCTCATGAACACATCTCGAACCAGGGCCTGGGCGGCCCCGGCTTCGCAACCGCCCTGCTCGCAAAGGTCAGCGAGGGCGAGCAACAGCCTGTCTCGGTCGGCCGGCACGGTAGACCGCGCCAGGTCGAGCATCAGGTCACGACGATCTAGCGCGGCGGTGGACAGGTCCAGATTCCCCAAACTGGCTAAAAATCAGTATGATTCGTCAGGATGAAAATGCGCTTAAGCGACGGCGAGGGGAACCCGGCGCTGGGCGGCTAGGGCGCCCCTCCGCTGCTGGTGACCTTCAGATAGGCGATCAGGTCGCGCCGGTCTTCGTCGTCGGGGATGCCGTAGAAGCCCATCTTGGTGCCCGGCACGTAGGTCCTGGGCGACTTCAGCCAGCCGTTCAGGTGGTCGGCGTCCCATGTCCACGTCTTGGCGGAGAGCGCGGCCGAATAGCTGTAGTCCGCCTTGCTCGCGACCTTGCGCCCGAACACGCCGTAGAGGTTGGGGCCGGTCATGTTGGGGCCGCCGGCCGCGATGGTGTGACAGGAGCGGCAAAGATTGAAGTGCAGTTCGCCGTTCTGGAGGTCTGCAGGTCGATAGGCCGGCGGCAGCTCGTCCAGCAGCTTCTGGGCAGCGGGCGAGGGCGGGGCGTGGGCGGGGAGCGCGCCAGGGGAGGGCGCCTCGGGCGCTTCGACCTGCTCGGCGCGATGGCATGAGGCCAGTGCGGCGGCCGCCAGGACCGCCACAGCTGTCCGAAGGACGACCAAAGCCCCGCTGATCGGCGAAGGTCGCCCCATCTCAGTAAGCCGGTTCTCGCAAGCCAAGCCGCCGCGACAGGGTGTTGAGCTGCGCATCGACGGTGCGGATGATCGGAACGCTCAGCCGCCCCCCATTCTGCACCTTTGCGGCGTCTTCCTGGCGGCGGATGGCGTCGAGCTGACCAAGGGCCTCTACGGCGGCTTGGTGGCTGAGGGCGGAGGTGTTCGCCAGTTCGCCTAGAAGGGTGCGCATGTTCCGCTCGCGCCGATCCACATCATAGATGCGAAAATGCGGCGGTGTGCCGGCGATCCTCGGGAGCGCGATCGCCACCGGGGCGAGCGTCCCCGCGCAGAGCAGAGCGAGCACGGGAAGGGTTCTGCAGATCATGACGGCCTTGAGCGGCTGGCGGGTTTGAGGGGAACGCATCGCGGAAGGTGGGGCTGCGGACCGGCCGCTTCCATCGCGACTTCGCGCTTGTCCCTGGACTATATGGCCGCTTCGCGACGAGAAGAGACCGCATGGCGCGCATACTGATCACCTCGGCCCTGCCCTACATCAACGGGATCAAGCACCTGGGCAATCTGGCGGGCTCCATGCTGCCGGCGGACGCCTATGCGCGCTTCCAGCGGGCGCGGGGACACGAGGTGCTCTACGTCTGCGCCACCGACGAGCACGGCACCCCCGCCGAACTGGCCGCCAGCGCCGCCGGCCAGGACGTGGGCGCCTACTGCGTGGAGCAGCACGCCGCCCAGAAGGCCATCAGCGACGCCTACGCCCTCTCCTTCGACTGGTTCGGCCGGTCCTCCAGCCCGCAGAACCGCGAACTGACCCAGCACTTCGCCCACGTGCTGGAGCGGAACGGCTATGTGGAGGAGCGCACCGACCGCATGGTCTATTCCCTCGCCGACGGCCGCTTCCTGCCCGACCGCTATGTGGAGGGCACCTGCCCGGTCTGCGCCTTTCCCAAGGCGCGGGGCGACCAGTGCGACAACTGCGGCAGCCTGCTCGACCCCGTAGAGCTGATCGAGCCCTACTCCACCATTTCAGGCTCCCGGGACCTGGAGGTGCGCGACACCAACCACCTGTATGTGCGCCAGTCGGTGCTGGCCGACGACATCCGCGCCTGGGTGGACTCGAAGTCCGACTGGCCGATGCTGACCCGCTCCATCGCCTACAAGCACCTGGACGAGGGCCTGATCGATCGGGGCATCACCCGCGACCTCAGCTGGGGCGTCCCCGTCGCGTATGAGGGCGCGGCCCGGCCGGGCTTTGAGGACAAGGTGTTCTACGTCTGGTTCGACGCGCCCATCGAATACATCGGGGCCACGCGGGAATGGGCGGACGCCACGGGCGGAGACTGGAAGCGCTGGTGGCGGCTGGATGAGGGCGCAGGGGACGTCCGCTACGTCCAGTTCATGGGCAAGGACAACGTCGCCTTCCACAGCGTCAACTTCCCCGCCACGCTCTTGGGCTCGCGGGAACCGTGGAAGACGGTGGATCTGCTGAAGAGCTTCAACTGGCTGAATTGGTACGGCGGCAAGTTCTCGACCTCGCAAGGGCGCGGCGTGTTCATGGACCAGGCGCTGGAGCTGCTGCCGGCCGACGCCTGGCGCTGGTATCTGCTGGCCAACTCGCCGGAAGGGTCGGACACGGCCTTCACCTGGGAGCAGTTCGCCACCGCAGTGAACAAGGACCTGGCCGACGTGCTCGGCAACTTCGTCAACCGCATCCTAAAGTTCTGCGAGACCCGCTTCGACGGCGTAACGCCCGAAGGCGGCGAGGACTGTCCGCTGGAGGCCAAGCTCCATGCTGACCTGAGCGCGCGAATGACCGAGCTGACCGATAATCTGGAAGCCATCGAGATCAGGAAATCCGCCCAGGCGCTGCGGGCCATCTGGGTGCTCGGCAACGAATACCTCGCCGAGGCCGCGCCTTGGACCGCGGTGAAGACCGACCGGGTGCGGGCGGGCGTGGTGGTGCGAACCGCGCTGAACCTCGCGGCCCTGTTCGCCCGCCTGTCAGCGCCCTTCATTCCCACCAGCGCAGCCGTCATCGCCGAGGCGCTGGGCCAGGGCGCGATCACGACCTGGCCGTCCGCCGATGCGGCCGCGGAACTCGGTCACGTCGCTCCGGGCGCGCCGGTCCGAACGCCGGACGTCCTGTTCCGCAAGATCGACGACGCGCAGATCGTCGAATGGGCGGCGCGCTTTGGGGGTTAAGACGCTTCGGCCTTGAAGCCGGCCGCATCGTTGCGGGCTTGAACCTGACCGCGCTTTGCGCCATACACCGCCCCCAACGCGGCGGCTCCTCGGCCGCCGTTTTCCGTTTATCCAGGGCGTCGTTTTGCGCCCGAGCTCTCTACGAGACGTCCATGGCTGTTCCGAAGCGAAAAACCTCTCCGTCCCGCCGGGGCATGCGTCGTTCCCACCACGCGCTGGAAGCCAACACCTACGTCGAGGACAAGGACACCGGCGAGCTTCGCCGCCCCCATCACCTCGACCTGAAGACCGGCATGTATCGCGGCCGCCAGGTGATCACCGTCAAGGAAGACTAGACGCTCGCTTCATCGCGGACTTCAGGCCTCCGTCCGATGGACGGAGCCCTTTTTCATGCGCGGCTACACCTCGGCGGCGCAGCGCATGTTCGTTATCAGTGTCGACGTGATCCCGGATCGGTATCCTGGTCGCGCGGCAAGCCGCCGGTGTTGCCGTGGCCGATATTGCCCAACAGCTGGCCCACCCAGTTGAGCTGCTTGCCGCGGGTGGGCGTCGAGCTTCGATCATATGCGATCTGATATCCGTCCTTCAGCGTCAGGTCCTTCACCGCCGACACCTTCTCGTCCTTATCGAAGGTGATCGACACGACCTCGCGCTTTTGAACGTGCGGCTTGTAGTAGGCGTACTTCTCCGTCTGCTGGGAGATGTAGTACCAGACGTTCGGATCGAAGGCGCCTTGGGTCGACGGCGAGCCGAGCCGCAGCAGCACGCTGGACCGGGTGTCGCCCACCTTCACATCCTTCGGCTTCAGGTCCACCGCCTGAAACCCGTTGGTGGCGATGGTCGGCGCGCAGGCGCCCAGGCCCAAGGTGAGGGCCAGGGGAAGAAGGGCGGCTCGGGCTCGAACCATGGGAAACGCTCCGGCGCGCCGCGACCGTGCGGCGAAGGGCCTTTGACCTAGCGCGCGCGGCGACCTAGTTCAACGCAAGGCGCGGCCTGCCGATTGTCGCGGCCGTCACGAGGCGTCGATGTTGCAACGGTTTTTCAGGCCGAGGCCCGCGCGGCAGGCCGGGCGCGACCTGTTCAAGGCGCTCTCCGTCCAGGCGCGCCGCCCGGTCTTCTACGAAAGCTTCGGCGTGGCGGACACGGTGGAGGGCCGCTTCGAGCTCTATGTCATGCACCTCGTCCTGGTGCTGCATCGGCTGAAGGGGCAGGGCGGCGAAGCGGCGGAGACGTCCCAGGCGACCTTCGACACCTTCCTGAGAAACCTGGACGAGGGCCTGCGCGACATGGGCGTCGGCGATCTGTCGGTGGGCAAGAAGATGCGAAAGCTGGGCGAGGCGGTCTATGGCCGCATCAAGAGCTACGACCGCGCCTTCTCCGAACCCGATCCAGTTCAAGCCCTGCGGCAACTGATCGTGCGCACCGTGTTCCAGGAGCGTGCTGAGGAGGGCGCGGGGCCGTTGGCGCGCTACGCCTCGGCGACGGCCGCACGCTTCGCCGCCCAGCCGCTGGCCGAAGTGCTGCAATCCAGGCTCGACTGGCCGGAGGTGGAGCATGTCTGATCCGTTATGGCCCGTCTCCGTGCGCTTGGCGGAGGTCCAGCGCAGCTCGCCCAGGCTGGAGCTGAATGCGGACGCGACCTGTCGCCGGGCCATCGCAAAGGCGCTTGATCTGTTGGAGCTCGAGCGTTTCGACGCCACCGTGGAGTTGACGCCCTGGCTGGACGGCGTTGAGATTCGCGCCCGCTGGTCCGCAGACATCGCCCAGACCTGCGGGATATCGCTGGACGCCTTCGACACGGCGCTGAGCGGCGAGTTCACCGTTCGCGCCGTTCCCCCCGACAGCGAGGCCGCGGCGTCCGCGGAAGCCGAACTCACCGTCGACCCCGAGGCCGAAGACCCACCCGATGTGATCGACGGCGAGGAGGTGGATGTCGGCGGCTATCTGGTGGAGCATCTCGCGCTGGAGGTCGATCCCTTCCCCCGCAAGCCCGGGGCGGAGTTCGAGCCGCCGCCCGAGGAGAGCCCCGCCTCACCCTTCGCCGTGCTCAAGGGGTTGAAACCGGACCCCGGCGCCCGGTGATCCACGGCCAGGCGAGCGACTTGCAGCCTGCGCAGCTTGCATCGGCTTGATCCCACGCTATCGTCCCGCCCGCTTCGGGCTCCCCGCCCACCCAGGAATTCGATCCCGCCCGTGCCCAGTCCGCTTGTGATCTCCATCGATGCAATGGGCGGGGATCGGGGTGCGCCGGTCGTGGTGGCCGGCGTCCAACTCGCCCTGGAGCGGCAGGGCGAGCGGGAGATGCGCTTCCTTCTCCACGGGGACGAGGCGATGCTGGCCCCCGAACTCGCCAAGCGTCCGGCCTTGGCCGCCGTCTGCCAGGTCCGCCACACCGATCAGCTCATCACCAGCGAGGAGAAGCCCGCGCTGGCGCTTCGGCGCGGCAAGGGCTCCAGCCTTTGGAATTGCGTCGACTCGGTCAAGCGCGGCGAAGCGTCCGCTGCGGTCTCGGGCGGCAACACCGGGGCCTTGATGGCGATCTCCAAGCTGTTGCTGCGCATGGCGGGCGGGTTGGAACGCCCGGCGGCGGTGGCGAGCTGGCCGACCCTGCGCGGGATCACCGCGGTGCTCGACGTGGGCGCCAACATCGAAAGCGACGCGGCCCAGCTGTTGGAGTTCGCGGTCATGGGCGCGGCCTTCCACTGTGCGGTTCACGGCGCGCCGGGATGTCGTGCGACGGTCGGCCTGCTCAATGTCGGCTCCGAGGAGCAGAAGGGACACGAAGAGGTGCGCGAGGCCCACCGGCTGCTCCGCGGCGCCAAGCTCGATCTGGACTATAAGGGGTTCGTGGAGGGCAACGACATCGCCATGGGCTCGGTCGACGTCGTCGTCACCGACGGGTTCACCGGCAATGCGGTGCTCAAGACCGGCGAGGGAATGGCGCGCTTCTTCACCGCTACGCTTCGCGAGACGCTCACCTCCACCCTGACGGCCAAGGCCGGCGCGCTGATCGCCTCCAGCGCGCTGAAGCAGATGCGCGCGCGCCTCGATCCCAGCTCTGTCAACGGCGGCCCGCTGCTCGGCCTGAACGGCACGGTGGTGAAGAGCCACGGCGGCGCCGACGCGAAGGGGTTCGCCAACGCCCTGATCATGGCCACGGACCTGGCCAGCAGCAGCTATGCGGCGCGCATGGGCGCCGACATGGAGCGGCTTTCCCACGCTCTGGAAGCCCTGCGTCATCCCCAGCGAGGACCGGATCGTGACTGCGCTTAGAAGTGCGGTGACCGGCGTCGGCGGGTATCTGCCCGAGACCATCGTCACCAATGTGGAGCTGGCCAAGCTCGTCGACACGACCGACGCCTGGATCCGAGAGCGGACCGGCATCGTGGAGCGGCGGCGCGTGGCCGAGGGCCAGACCACGTCGGACCTGGCGTTCGAGGCGGCCAAGGTCGCCCTGGCCGCCGCGGGGCGGACCGCCGCCGAGCTCGACCTGATCATCGTGGCGACCACGACGCCGGACCTCACCTTTCCCTCCACCGCCGCCATCGTCCAGCGCAAGCTGGGTGCGCCCATCCTGGTGGCCTTCGACGTGCAGGCGGTGTGTTCGGGCTTCGTCTATGCACTGTCGGTGGCCGACGGCTTCGTGGCGCGGGGCTTGTCGAAATGCGCGCTGGTGATCGGCGCGGAGTCGATGACCAAGCTGATGGACTACACCGATCGCGGCACCTGCGTGCTGTTCGGCGACGGCGCCGGGGCTGTGGTGGTGGAGCCGGCGGAGGGCGAGGGCGCCGTTACGGACCGCGGCCTGCTCGGCTTCGCGCTCCGCTGCGACGGGACCAAGCAGGACCTGCTGTACGTGGATGGCGGGCCCTCGGCCACCGGCACCGTCGGCCACCTGCGCATGGCCGGCCAGCAGGTATTCCGCCACGCGGTGGTCAACATCACCGAGGGCGTGGAGTCGGCGGCCAAGGCCGCGGGCGTCGCGGTCGCCGACGTCGACTGGTTCATTCCCCACCAGGCCAACATGCGCATCCTCCAAGGCGTGGCCCACCGGTTGGGCGTCGCGGAGGAAAAGGTGATCTGCACCGTCGATCGCCACGCCAACACCTCGGCCGCGTCGATACCGCTGGCCATGGCGGAAGCCATCGCCGATGGCCGCATACAGCCGGGCCAGCTGCTGCTGCTGGAGGCCATGGGCGGGGGGCTGACCTGGGGCGCCTGCGTGCTCCGGCTGTAGCCGCCGCCTGCGACGCCGAGGCTGCGGCTGACCGGAAGCCCTTGACTTGACGTGGTTTACAGCGCGTGCGCGAATACGCAGGTTGAACCGCTGGGGGCGGATGTCATGAAGGGCGGAGCCTTAACGCGCGCAGACCTGGCGGAGGCGGTGCACCAGGAGGTGGGCCTTAGCCGGCAGGATTGCGCCGACCTCGTGGAGCGCACCCTGGAGATGATCGCGGAGGCGTTGCAGAGGGGTGAGGTGGTCAAGCTGTCAGGCTTCGGCGTGTTCCAGGTCCGCGAGAAGCGCGCCCGCATGGGTCGCAATCCTAAGACGGGCGAGCCCGCCGCCATCGATCCCCGCCGGGTCATCACCTTTCGCGCGTCCCAGGTGATGAAGGCCCGGGTCGAGGACGCCCATGCCGAGGCTCCGCGGACCGCGTCCCTCAACGCCACAGGCTGAGGCGACCATTGTGCTGAAAGGTCCAGACGCCTTCCGCACCATTTCCGAAGCGGCGGACGAACTCGGCGTGCCCCAGCACGTGCTGCGCTTCTGGGAGACCAAGTTTTCCTTCATTCGGCCGATGAAGCGCGCCGGCGGGCGGCGTCTCTATCGGCGCCAGGATCTCGAAATCCTGCGCGGCGTGCGCGGGCTGCTGCACGAAGAGGGCTACACCATCAAGGGCGTTCAGCGCCTGCACAAGGAGCAGGGCCTGCGCCGCTTGATGGCGGCGACGGGCGGCGAGATCGACCTCGTCGTCCTGGCCGAACTCGAAGCCGCGGAAGTGGAGGCCGAATTTGACGGGGCGGAAGCGCTCACCTCAGCGACCGTCCTGAGTGCGGAGGTCCGGACAAGGTTGCAAGCGGTGCTCGACGAACTTGAGGCCGCCAAGGCGCGCCTGGACACGTTGCTGGCCACCGCCGTCGTCATCGATTCCTGATTGCGCCGCGAGACGACGTCTCTATAACCACGACCTTCGTCGGAGCGTGGCGCAGCCTGGTAGCGCACTTGACTGGGGGTCAAGGGGTCGCAGGTTCGAATCCTGTCGCTCCGACCATATATCCAACGACTTAGCGGGCTGGGGTTGTACGCTTTAGGTCGGCGGGCCTCCGTAAGCGTATAGTAAGCGGTGGAATGGCCGATTTCGTTGTCATTTGCGGTCCCGGGATGGCGCTAAGGGTCATTAGCTGGGTTGCTAGTACGGTCGTCACGTAGATCCCTTTCGAGTCGGGCGTCGTTTGATCTGACCTCGTACAGGCGCGGAGCGCGCCGTGAGCGGCTCTCTTGACCGCTTTGCTGTGCCGACCGAGCGGCTCCCGCGTGTGTTAGGTTTAGCCGGGGCAGACCGTCAGCGACAGGGTGGGCTTGACCCGCTACATGAAAGGGATTGGCTGGCCCCTTAATCTCCGCTTGAGCCGTCGTACATCCCAGCGGAACGCTCTCATGTGGCCCATCCCTCAGCGCGAGAGGCCGCGCCCGTCGGCATCATCTGCCGCGGCTATACCCTTCCTGCTGGTGCAGCCCTGAACCGCCCCGGGTTTGCCGGAGGCTTATTTGCTTCAGTCCTACGCGGGCGGCGATTGGCAAGGCCTTAAGCTGTGCGTAGTAGGCGGCTTCGGCCTCGGCGGGGGGATGTGGCCGATGGGCGCGAGGAGGCGACGGGGGTTGAACCAGTCGGCCCATTCGAGGGTGGCGAACTCCACGGCCTCGAAGGAGCGCCACGGTCCGCGCCGGTGGATGACCTCGGCCTTGTAGAGGCCGTTGATGGTCTCGGCCAAGGCGCATAACTGTCGCCGACGCTGCCGACCGAGGGTTCGACGCCGGCCTCGGACTGGGAGCCGCCCGTGAACCGCGCCGCCCGAGGCGGCGTCTGAATGTGTGATCCCGCGCGTTGATGGTGCATTTTCACTGCGGAGACCTCCAGTGTCATCCGCTCCGCCATCCACGAGCGATGCGAAGAGCGGATAAAACGCGTGGCCGTCTACACAAAGGTCCCGTTAGTCTCGTTCCGCCAAGCGGTCAGCGCCTGCTCAAGGTCTGTCCGGAAGCGATAGCCCCGCGTTTGTAGCCAGCCCGGCGTGACCTTGGTGGACTTCACCAGATTGAGGACGCGCTCGCGATGTACCGGGTTGGGAAGGCCGAGTCGGTTGGCGATCTCGAACAGACCGGCGGCGAGATAGAGCGGGGCCAGCGGGAGCGTGGCGTGTTGGGCCTTGAAGCCGCAGACCCGGGAGAAGGTGCGGACAATATCCTCCGTAGTGCTCTGGGTCGGATAGGCGAAGTTGAACAGGGAGCAGGCGTCTGGCTGGGCGAGGGCGAAATCGAGCGACGCGAGCAGCTCGTCCACGTAGCCGCCGCTTTTGATGGTGTTCTTGCGGCCCGGATAAAAGAAGGCGCCGCGGGCCAGAGCCCCGGCAAGAAAGGTGAAGTTGCCACGCTCGCCGGGACCGAACACCACCCCGGGGCGCACGATGATCAGGCGCCGCCTCGCCCCACGATCTCGCCACCCTTCGTGCAGCCGTTCGGCCATTCGCTTGACCGGCCGTAGGGTGAGGTGGGGTGGAGCGGGGAAGTCTCGGTCATCACCTGCTCGGACGGCCCGTAGACGGAGATCGAACTGGTGAACACCAGGGTCTCTATCCCGCAGACTTCCGCGAGGGCTGTGACGTTCAATGCGCCGAGTACATTTGTCTCATAATAAGCGTGGGCCGGATGGCCCGGGGTGCGATGGACGGCGGCCAGATTGTAGCACCGCTGCACGCCGGCCCCGAGTTCCGGCGGCAGAGCTTCGCGTACGTCCGCACGGTGATAGGTCACGCCCGCCAGCCGTGCACGCGGGGGCTCCAGATCGATAGCGACGACGCGATGGCCCTGCTCATGCAACTGGCTCACCAGCCGTGTGCCGATGACCCACTGGCTCCAGTCACCAGGATGCCCGAGCCCGGCGCGCTAGAAAGAGCAGGGGCTGCTTGCATGAAGACCGGTTTTCGCAGTCCTGCTTGCGACCAGCTTGCCATAGTCGGCGCTGCCTTTCATGTCATGCCCCAGTCGTCGAGCGTACATCGTGACCAGGCGGCTTCCCGCCGCCATCTCGCCGGCTCAGCCGAAGCCGCGGCCTGCGCGGAGCCGAACAGAGCTATGAAAACCAAGGCCGCAGTTGTCAGCGCCTTCATGCCGTCACCCCATCGACGTCCGAACATTGAGTCTACAGCTTCGGTCTCGGCTGGGAAGAGCGGCTGTCCGGACCCTTCCGGGCCCTGGTGAATCTGAGCTGACTGCGCCCGGTTGACGTCCGGCGCCATCCATCGCCCTAGTCCACAGCGGTAGGGGAGACACGATGGCGCAGCCGCATTTGCAAGCAAGACGCCTCGTCCGCTTCTGGTAGGCGCACTCGCCGACCGCAACTCCGCGGGGCGCGCCGCCGGCGACATCGCCGCACTCGCCAGCGTTCCGTACCCGGTCGGGTTGCCGGACAACGCCCAGGTGCGCTAGGCGCTGGTCACTCGACTGGAAGGGCTCGGCCGATCGCCCAAGGTACGAGAGACCGCCGCCGACCTGCCTTTTCGTTCCCGTCTCGGCGATCGAAAGCTGGAGTGTCCACGACGTCCTGGCGGGCCCGGCTGCGCTCCGCGCGCGCCCGCACTTCTGGTCATGTGCCACTGTGACAACGTGCCCCGCTCATCAGGGCGTGTCGGTGCAGTCCCTTCCAAGATCGCCCTTCGAAGTGGTCGAGCCCGAGTTCTTCCTTTAGCTGCTGGTGCGCCTGTTCACATACCCACCTGGCTTTGATCGTGGCGGCGAGCACCTTAAGGCTGGTGTCGGGCGCCAGGTTCGAGACGTAGTATTTCTGCTCGCCGTTCGATCGCCTCTCGCCGACCAGCCAGACCTCGTCGCCGAGCATGGCTTGGACGCCGTTGTCGAGCATACGGTGACGATGGCCATCGGCGACGTGGACCCGCCGGGCTGCGAAGAGCCAGCTCAGCCGGCCCTTGGTTCCCCGCCGCCAACTCACCTTCCGCCATGGCCCACCCGCCAGCATCTGCTCCGCGGAGGGGGGCTGTTCGGTGACATGGTATTTGCGCCGTCTACCGGTTCGGGCGACGGGGAAGATCTCGGGTAAGCGGAGGAGCAGGTCCGGAGACTCGCTTAAATGCTGTGTCTGATACAGAAATTGGAGCGGGCGAAGAGATTCGAACTCTCGACCCCAACCTTGGCAAAGTTGCCTGGGGCCTCCTCCGGGGGTATCCGGCACTACGCTAGAGTACGACTAATGCACTGAAAAGACAAGAGACTTGTCCTTGCGTTACCGTCGGCAGCCCTCTACGATATACCCTCGATTTCCGATCGCGGTGGTGTCTGGGTGGTGTCTGGGATTGGGCTGGAGGAGCCGGTGCGCAAGCGAGATAAGCTCACCCTGACGAAGAGCGTCGTCGACGCTTCAGCGGCGGCGTCCAAACGTTTCCATGTGTGGGACAGCGAGCTTGCAGGCTTCGGCCTGCGCGTCGAGTCGACAGGCGTCAAGACGTTCATAGCCAAGTACCGGGTCGGCGGTGGTCGAACGGGCACGCAACGCGTGGTGACGATCGGGCGGTTTGGAACCCTGACTGCCGACCAGGCCCGTAAGGAAGCGAAGAAGATCCTGGGCGGAGCCGCCGTTGGGAGCGACCCATCGGCCGAGATCCAGGCAAGGCGGCGCGAGATGAAAATGAGCGCCCTGATTGATCTGTATGAGGCGGAGGGATGCACGGTCCAACGCGGAAAGCGCCAAGGGACACCCATGAAGCCGTTGACCAAGAGCTACACGGTCGCGCGGTTACGCCACCACGTCGTGCCGCTCCTTGGGGCGAAGCGGGTCTCAGAGATCGGCGCGGGGGACATCGAGCGGTTCTTCGCCGACGTGACCGCGGGGAAGACGGCGCGGGACGACAAGATCGGCCCACGCAGGCGCATCATCGTGCGCGGCGGCGCGGGCGCGGCTCGCAAGGTGTTTCGCGACCTCTCGGCGGTCTTCAGCTTCGCTCGGCGTCGAGAGATCATCGCCCGGAATCCCTGCGATATCGCGGCGGTCCAGAAGACGGATGGCCGCAACGAACGGTACCTGACGCTTGCAGAGGTCGGACGCCTCGGCGCGGCCTTGGATGCGCTTGAACGAGAGGGCGTCAACCCGAAGGGGCTAAACATCGCACGCCTTTGGGCGCTGACCGGCTGCCGACGGAACGAGATCGCAGGGCTGAAGTGGTCGGAGGTCGATCTCATTGCAGGCATTCTTAAGTTCAGCGACAGCAAGACTGGCAAGTCCGTCCGTCCCCTGGGCGCTGCGGCGATTGCTCTACTTCAGAGCCTCGAGAAGCAGGAGGGCAGCGAATTCGTGTTCCCCGGTGACCGCGGAGACGGGCACTTCCAGGGCCTAAAGACGATGTGGTCCAAAGCTGTAAAGCGTGCGGACCTTCCAGGTGTTTCGCCGCACACTTTGCGGCATACACTCGGGTCGACCGCGACGTCGACCGGTGAAGCGCTCGCGCTGACGGGAGCCATTCTCGGCCACTCAAATCTAAGGTCGACGGCGATATACGCTCACGTGCAGCACGACTTCTCGAAAAGAGCGGCAACCAGGGTGACGAACGAGATCGCGGCGGCCCTTTCGGGCTCTTCCACAGCCGGGAATGCCCCTGATGCCGATACGAGGCTCCTGCAACTGATAGCCGAACGCTATACTATCGACGGCGCGGAAGGATCTCGATTCAGGAAGGCCTTGCTCGAGACCATAGCCGGACAGCGCCCACTCACTGGTTGACACCGTTCATGACGACGCCCCCTGTTTTGGCGAAGTGGGCGTCGGGTTGCGGGCCCCCCAGCGCCGCTGTAAGAGCCTTGAAACATTCCCTGGAGAGAATATATTGCCGTGGGGGGTCGCCCTTGACGACGAGTTCGCCGCTTGGCTCAGAGGCCAGACCGCCCGGGTTCGGGAAGAGATTCTGACGGGCGCCGAGCTGTTGCGCGCGTTTGGACCTCAGCTTGGCCGGCCGCATGTCGATCGTATCGAAGGATCAACGTTCCCGAACATGAAGGAGCTGCGGGTTCAGATCGGCGGCGATCCCTGGCGTATCTTCTTCGCCTTCGATCCGAAGCGGTCTGCGATCCTGCTCGCGGGCGGGGACAAGACTGGCGAAAAACGGTTCTACGAGACGAACATTCCGGTCGCGGACGCCCGTTACGGGCGTCACCTGGAGCGGCTGAGGGCGGCGAAGATCGGAAAGGATTGAGCGATGACAGTCTCTCTTGACGCATTCCTCGAAACTCTGCCGCCGGAGGAGCAGGCGAGGATCGCAGAGCGCGGGCGCGAGGCGGTCGCCAGGCACATGAGCTTGCGGGAACTCCGCAAGGCCCGCCGCCTGTCGCAGAAGGTGATCGCCGAGAAACTCCGCACCAACCAGGCCGGGGTCTCGAAAATCGAGAAGCGCGCCGATTTGATGCTCTCCACCCTGCGCGGCTATGTCGAGGCGGCGGGAGGGAGTCTCGAGCTGGTGGCGCGCTTCCCCGACGCGCCGCCGGTGACAATCCAACACATGCGCGACATCGCGACGCCAAAGGGCGAGGTGCCCACGGTAGGCGCCGGACCCTTTGAGACATCGGGGACGTCTTAACTGAATAGCCAGGTACTGCCGGCAGGGCCGGCTGAGATGCCGGGCTCCGCCGGTGGCCGCCTTGGGGCGTGGCTTCGCCTTGCTGCGCGCTGGCTGGCGAGTCTGTCTTTTGCCGCTCGCGATGAGCGCCGAGGCCGTGCTGCAGGGGGGTGCGGCCGCCGATCTGACAGAACTTTACCCGGCTGAGGCTCCAATCGGCTTGGTTGGGGGGCACCGAAGGCGTCACAAACTTTAGGACGTTGCCGCGGTCCTGCACGAAGCAGAGCGACGACGGGCAATGCATCGCTTTCAAAGCCAGGCAGAGGTACCGCACAGTCCCGTACTCGGCTAGGAGCATATTGAATAAGGCTCACAGTTATTTAGATGTAGGATTCACGCTCCCACCGATCAGTATTATTATTGGGCTCAAGTGACGTTGGTGGTGCATGCCGCTTCGAGACTATAGCCGGAGTGCTCGTATTGAGGCGCAGCTTGCAAGGCGTCGCGCCGCGCGCGACACAGGGCGCATGCGCAAGTCGCTCGACCATCTTCCAGCCGGCAAGCGCCGCGAGCTGGCGTTCGTCGTAGAGGTGTTGACGAGCGCCTTCAACGAGGCGGTGGCCTCCCGGCGTGACGGCGCCGACAGCCGGATCCTGAAGATCATCCTGTTCGGATCGTACGCCCGAGGCGACTGGGTCGACGACCCGATCGGGCGCTACTTCAGCGACTACGACCTGCTGGTCGTGGTGAACGACGAAAAGCTCACCGACATGCTGGATGTCTGGGAGGACGCGGAGAAGAAGCTGCTGTCCGCGCTCGCCAGCGGCCAGCACCTGCGAACGCCGGTCGGCCTCATCGTGCATACGCTGGACGACGTGAACGCGCAGCTCTCTCGGGGTAGATATTTCTTCGTCGATATCCTGCGGGATGGGGTGGCGCTGTTGGACACTCCAGATCATCCCTTCGTGGAACCCAAACAGCTGCCACCGGCAACGGCGTTGCATGAGGCCACAGCTTTTTTCTCCGAAGATCTGGAGAGCGTCTCGGCACTCCAGCGCGGCGCGATGTTCTATAGAACCGACGAACGTCCTAAGGAAGCGGCCTTCTCCTTACACCAAGCCACAGAGCGGCTGTACACGTGCCTACTGCTCGTTCTGACTCTGTATACGCCGAAATCCCACAACCTCGTTCGGCTACGGCAACTTGCCGAACCGCTCGACATGCGGCTAGCCAACGTGTGGCCAACTGCCACCAAGTTCGAGAAGCGGTGCTTCGAACTCCTGCGCGCCGCCTATGTGAAGGCGCGCTATTCGCGGCACTATAAGATCAGCCGCGAGGAGCTGGACTGGCTTGCGGGGCGCATCGAAGTGCTGCGCGAGCTTGTGGAGGATATCTGCCAGGCCCGGATCGCTGAACTGCGCGAGCGCGCGAAGGGCGAGGCGACCTGATTGAGGCCGGCGGACCGATGGGTCGCGCCAGCGGCTTGCGTTCGCGCTGGCCGGTCTTCTACAAGCGTTGCGCGGGTGTCGCCGGATAGGCGCGGGTCCGGAGCCGGGGGGTGGATCAGCACGGTCCACGGCAGCGGCTCGATCCGAAGGAGGCGAGCCCTTTTCATCGAGGGATTCCAACACTCGCCCCCATTCCCTCCATCGGTCACGCCTTTAGGCGACACGTCCACTATTCGTCGACGCGTTTTAAGCGTTGATGCCCGGCGGGTCGAGATTAGGTGCGGCGACCCACCACGAAACCTGCGAGGGCGACGACAAGCGTCACGCCAGCCACCAACAAGAGCGCGTCGTGGTCGCTCGCGTCGTAGCGGCTGAGCCAGATGGCACCGCTGGCGCTCAGCCCAGCAGCGATGGCCGAAGCAGCCGGATCTGCGCCGGCTCGTTTAATCCGCCTCATGAAAATATGGCTAAGCGTCAACACCGCGGAGCCCGCCGCGACCATTATCATGATGGCGGAGAACGGGCCCATCGGCTCACGGCGCCTCGAGCGGGTGACGGCGCGTGGCGATGGCGTCGGGGGCGATGACGTAGTCCAAGATCTCTCCTGTGGCGATCTCCAGAGACTGGACGGCGAACGGCGAAATGTTTTCCAAAGCCATGACCAGGGCACGCAAGGTGTTGCCGTGGGCTACAACCAACACGGTCTCGCCGCGAAGCGTTGGTGGCAGGATTGACCTCAAGTAGTAGGGCACGACACGCGCGACGGTATCGCGCTGGCGCTCTGGCTGTTAGCCTCGCCGATCCTGCGGCCTGCGTGCGCGCGGCCGGACGACGATGGCGAGCCCGCGTCGGCGGCCGCCTGACCTGCCGGATCTCACCCCATGACCCCGACCCCGGCTAATCTCGCCATCTGGGCGATCGCCGCCCTCGCGACCGCCGGCGTGATCGTTCGCCCGTTCAAGCTGCCCGAAGCGATATGGGCGGTCCTGGGCGGAGTGGTGCTGCTCGTCCTCGGCCTGCTCCCCTGGGGCGAGGGCCTGCGGGCCGTCGGCCGGGGGACCGACGTCTACCTGTTCCTGACCGGCATGATGCTGCTGTCGGAGACCGCGCGCCGAGAGGGCCTGTTCGACTGGGTGGCGGCCGCGGCGGTGAACCGCGCGAACCGCTCGCCCAGGCGGCTGTTCCTGCTGGTCTACGGGGTGGGCGTGGTGGTCACGACCTTCCTGTCCAACGACGCCGCCGCCGTGGTGCTGACGCCCGCGGTGTTCGCCGCCGCCCGGAAAGCTAAGGTCGAGCCGCTGCCCTTCCTGTTCATCTGCGCCTTCATCGCCAACGCGGCGAGTTTCGTGCTGCCGATCTCCAACCCGGCCAACCTCGTGCTCTACGGCGACCACACGCCAGCGCTCGGCCGCTGGCTGGCGAGCTTCGCCCTGCCGTCGGCGGCGTCCATCGTCGCCACCTACCTGCTGCTGCGCTGGACAGCGGGCCGTCGCCTGCAGGACGCCTGCGAGTGCGACGTGGACCAGCCGGCGCTGTCGACAGGCGGCTGGACCGCCCTGGCCGGCATCGGGCTCACCGCCGTGGCGCTGCTGGTCGTCTCCGCCCTGGACATCCAGCTCGGCGCGCCGACCTGCGTCATGGGCTTGCTCACCACCGCGGTGGTGCTGGTCTCCAAGCGCGAGGCGCCGTGGGCGACGCTGAAGGGCGTCTCCTGGCTGGTGCTGCCGCTGGTGGCGGGCCTGTTCGTCATGGTCGAGGCGGTGGACCGGACCGGGCAGACGGCGGAGCTCGGACGCACCCTCTCGCAAGGCGCGCACGCCTCGACGGATCGGGCGGCGGCGCTCGCGGGCGGCACGCTCGCCCTTGTCTCCAACCTGATGAACAACCTGCCGGCCGGCCTGATCGCCTCCACCGCCATCGCCCAGGCCCATCCGCCGCAGAAGGTGGTGGACGCGCTCCTGATCGGTGTCGACCTCGGGCCGAACCTGTCGATCACCGGCTCGCTCGCCACCATCCTGTGGCTCACCGCCATCCGCCGCGAGGGCGAGGACGTCGGCTTCTGGCGCTTCCTCAAGGTAGGCGCTCTCGTCATGCCGCCAGCCCTTGTGCTGGCGATCGGCTCGCGGCTGCTCGCGACCTAAGCCGCTCCGACCGCAGCCCCAATAGCACAAGCCGCCGGCCGCGCGGTGCACGCCGAGTGCTCGAAGCGCATGTCAACGCACATGGGCGACGGACGGCAGGTTTGGGGTAGCAGATGCGCTAGATGAGTGGCCGCGATTAGGCGCATTGCTGTCCGGCCGCTCGCGGCAAGGACGCGCCCTTTGCGGCCACAAGCTTTCCGACCGATATGCGACTCTCGGCAGGCCCTTCGAAGCCTGCCGAGCTGGTTCCAGATGTCCGAAGTTGGAGGTGGACTGCACATTGCGACTAGGCGCCAAAGCGGTCATGGCCGTACGGCAGGTTCTGGAGCCGGTCGCGCCTACCTGCGGTGGGTCCGACCGTCCAGGCTCGATGCAGTTGTACCCCAACCAGTTGTTGCTTAAACTTTGGCGGGCAAATGGTCCCGTCACCTAGAGCAGGGCGTCAATGGCTGACCTCGATGCCGCTCAGCTAGCCACCCGGCGGGTCGTTGAGGACTCGATCGCCAGCGCTCTTCATATCACGCGCCGGGCCGCCTGGGGCGCTCGAGCTCCGACCCGTCCGCTTGACCCTGATTGGGACTACGACAGCATCGTCGTCCATTATACGGGCCACGACACCTACGAAAGCCCGCTGGCGATCCAGAACTTCGATGTCGGTCATCAGCACTGGCAGGACATCGCCTACCACTATGCTATATCTCCCGCAGGCAGGATCTATGAGGGTCGCGAGATTGTTTTCAAGGGTTCCCACGTCAAACTACAGAACACCCGTAAGGTGGGCATCGTGTGCATGGGTGATTTCGATAGTACGGTCTACAATCTGCTGGCGGGAAAGGCCTATTCGGGCGATCAGGTTCAGAGTTCCATGCTTGATGCGCTGCGTCGGCTCAGCCGAGAGCTCATGCGGCGCTTCCCGATCGCCACTTTCGGCGGCCACAAGGAATATGGCGTGAGCGAGAGCTGTCCGGGCAGCAACCTCCTGCCCCGCGTCCAGGCCATGCGGACGGAGCTGCGCCTGGCGGCTCCCATTTTCGAGAAGCTTTGACCGTGCGCGCCGCGGTTCTGGTGTTGGTCGTTATGGCCACGCTTTTAGGGTCGACACGCCTGTTCACCGGCCTGGTTTACGGTGCCGACGAGCCGGTGTCGTACTTCGTTCTCAAGCCCATGCCGGACGCCACGATAGAGCGCACCGCGACGGCCGCGCATCCGGTGACCGACGACCGCATCCTCGCGGAGGACGAACTCAGCCTCCCATATGCTGGAGCCTACATCGCGGTCATGCGCGCGGCGCCGGCTGTGGCCGGCGCGAGTCTGCTGCTGGCGTTGCTCCTGCTGGCGACAGCTCGTGTCCGGCGCGGTACGCGCCCACCGGTCTGATGGCGTAATAGGGCAGGCCCGCTGCTTCGCGCAGGAAGGAATAGATGTCCCGGGCCTCCGCAAAGCGTGGCCAGGTTGCAGACACCGGTCCAAGTCCGAAGCGTCGCATCGCGAGCACCGTGCGCGGCACGTGAAACCACTGCGTGGCAACCAGCACGCGGCCGTGCCCGCCAAGCACCGCGGCGGCGTGGCGGGCCGTCTCGAAAGTGTCCCGACCTCGTGGGTCCTGGAGGATGGCCTCTGGAGGCACGCCCTTCGCGACAAGGTAGCGCGCCATGGCGGCGGCCTCGTCGCGGCCGCCAGGCGCCATGCCGCCGCTTACCAGCAAGCGCGGGGCCAAGCCTGAGCGCCATGCGGCCAAAGCTGCGTCCAGGCGCGCGGCCAGGCGGGGCGATGGTCGCCCGTCAAGGTCCACCGCGTTGCCGAGCACGACGATGAGCTTCGCAGGTCCGGCGCGCGCGCTAAGGCCAAAGGCGGCGAGACCAGCCAGGTAGAGGCTCACTACGCCGAAGCCGACGCTGGCCATGACGAAACTCGTGCGCACTATGGGCTGAGGACTCGGTTCTACGCGGGGCATGGCTTCACTATTACAAGCGACAGGCACGTCGGCGAGGGGACACGCTGGTGGCGCGGGCTGAGCGCCCGCAGCTGCCAGAAGCTTCCCTCCAGAAACACGACTCTCAGCGGCCTTTGACAGCGGCGATCCGCCAGTTGCGAGCATCTGGTACGGGGGGCGAAGCGGACTCGGCCTCCACGCCGCAGAGCGGACATGTCGGAGCGGCGAGTTCTTTGGATCGGTCGATCGGCAGACGGCGACCCAACGGACTTTGGGCACGCTCTTAAAGGCTGCTGCCTCGAAGTTCCGCCACAGTGACCAGATCAGCACCAGCGCCCCGGATTTCTGTCCAGACCCGTAGAAGCGCCTCCCGATGCTTCTCAATCCACGGCTGCACAACTCTGCTGTATTTGCCACTCCCGGCAAGCAACTCACCATTGTCGATAGCATAGGACGCCAAATGCTTTGCTCTATGGTAGTCTACGTGTAAGTGCTCGCGGGTATGATTGCGATTTCCATCCATCTTCAAGACCAGGTGCTCATGCTTCTTGAGCATCAGCTCAAAGGCATCGCTCCGGCTTGGCCGCTGGAGCATGTCGATCAGGGCCATTTGGTCCTGAAGCTCGCTTACCGCCTCCTGGAGCGGGGGATCGAGCTGCGATTTGGAAGGGAGCTTTGGAACATCTGTCATGAGGCTGGACCATACACACGCCCGGCGGCAACCGAAACGCGACTTAGAAGCGGGAGCAACGTCTCGCGCTCAATGCCTTAGCGGCTTGCCACCCCTCTCCGGCTGCCCCCTCAGTCTCCGCTTGCCGGCGTCCACGCCTTCGATCTAAGCAAGGCGCCACGCATGGACTCCGCGCCCATACCTGGCGTTAGCGTTCAGCCGAAGACACGACGTTCAGAACGCGTGGGTGGGGGCCGTTGGCGGCGCGTGGCAGTCCGAACTTGGGGTGAGGCGGACACTATCGCGGCACCACAGATCGGACGTTCCGGGATGGCGAGTTCCTGAACCGCAGCGACCGGCCGAGGACGACCCATGTCCGACATTGCGTATAGATCATCTCTTCTCCAGATACCCACAAGCCCTGGCTGAGCGGAGTGAATCGTGGATCGCGATGAAGAGCTGATACTGAACGACTTCTTAGAGAAGCACGTCTTCGATACGCATGAGCCTGACAGCGTGTGGTTTGGAGCCGAAGATATCGCTGTCACGCAGCTTCAGCGTATGGCGGAGTTCAAGGAGCGGAGTCGCGACGATGAGAGTTTTTGGATGGATTACATCCGTAGTGCTCACCTCGCGCTCACCGCTGTGATGGTCGCTGCTCTGGAGGGCTCCGCTGGTGTTGGTGCGATGACCCCAAAGGCAGCGGAGAAAACCCTGAAGTGGCTCGATGCTGACGACCGCCATGAGCTTGAGCAACCGGGAGAGCAAACAATGTTCTTTCCCGACCTCATTGCAGCGATCCAGGAGAGGGGTCGCTTTGAATATGGCGACGCCATCGTGTTGTCGGACGATCAGGCCTTGCAGGCGAAGGAGCTGAACTGGATGCGGGGAATCGTAGATCACCCGAAACACACACGTTGGTTTGTCCCGGTCGAGAATGTCTTGGACGCGACGAGCCTGGTAATCGAGCTTTTCGAAAAGGTTATGAACTCCGCGCCTCAGCGCTTCGATAAGGAAGCAAGGAAGCGCGTCGCTCAAGCGCTGGTCAGTATGGGTTGATCCTTAACTCCCAGCTTGCCTTCACACTATGTCCGGCTGCCCGCTCTCTGGTGAAGACCGGCGACGAAGGGCAGGAGCCCTGACCAGGGCTCTGCGCCGAAGCTGAAGTCGGGCTGCCTCCAGATTCGGGCGTTCGCTCGTTCTTGCTAAGACGTTGGTGCCGGTTCACTACGTCCCTCCTGCCGGCGCTGACGGCTTTCGAGGACGCCGCGGCTTAGCGGGCGGAGCACCGGTTAACGTGATAAAGCTTTCCGTGCTAAGAATCAGTTGCCGGCCGTAAGCCTGCGATGCGTCCCGCACAGCCGAACTGCCAACTGCCAGTCCCATATAGGCAGAATGCACCACCGCGGCGACGGTGACAATCCATAGTTTAACTTCGATGTTCCGTATAACGTGGAAGTACCCCCACGAGAAATGTAGTATCGACAAGCAAGCGGCAATGACAGCAATATTTAACGCTATCGAGACCGGCTTCAGACCAAGCAAGTTACGTCGAAATCCATAGGTTATGACTTCGTCAAATAATATCTTATATTTCTTTGTGTCGCGTGTATGCTCGCGCAGCCAGTTTCCCGCGCTCAGGAAAAACTCGTTTGCTCTCGTGGGGTCGTCGTTTTCATCCTGTTCGGTCGGAATCGGCCGGCCGATCCGTAAAGCAAGGAAAGCCTTGTAGCGCTCCTTCGACGCTCGATCGAACACATCATTATCATGCCGCAGCAGTTCCGGCGTTGCTCGTGTGCCAAGCTTGGCTTCGACACCCTTGCCAGTTCGGCGCGCGACATCCGCAAAGGCGAACAGCAATACCGCGCCCATGCTGGCGGCAATTGCGTGAGACAGGCCTAAGTGATCCCAGGGGACGAGAACGAACAAAAACGCCAAGGTGGGCAACCCAGCGATTAGCGCCGGGAAGAGTCGCGCCCTGAGTCCGTAGGGGTCGAACAATTTAAATGCATCTAGCATTGTCTTGCCCACAAGGTAATATTCTAATCGCATCGTTTTGGGTCAAGAAATAGGAGAGATATCCAGCTATCCTTCCTGTTCGGTCGGGTAAGCTAAAGGCGGTGTTGGACGCCCGGCACGGCTCGGCGCATCGCGCTGCGATTAGATACCGCCCGCCTCCGTGGAGAAGGCGTCCGCGCCGCGGTGAATGACGGCACGGATACGGACTTGCGGGGCTGGTGCGCATCCGCCTTCGCTGCACTGACGATCGCGATGGCGGAAATCGTCGGTACGGTCCCATGTCGGTTCAGGCAGGTCCAGCGAAGATGCCGTGGTAACCATTTGCCCCACGAACGAGCAGCACCAGCGGATAAGGCGTATGAGCAGCCAAACGGGCCGCCGTGTCCCGATCCCTTTGGGACGGGGTCGCATCACCCAGATGACTATGCCAGGTGCCAATGACGTATAGCATCCCGTCGCTTACGGCTTCGAGGCGTCGCATGGAATCAATCAAGCCAATGACTCCAAGCTCGAAATAGTCGGCGCGTCGCACGCTGTCTGGCGGCGCCGGGAGCAACGTGTGGGCTTGAATGGATTGTGCAATTGCAGATACCCGCCCGACCAGGACACCTCCGGTTTCGACCTTGGGATAGTTCTGAATGTTTCCCGCTATCGCCGCTTCTACTCCCGGGCTTATGCTCAGGATCCAACCGTCGTCGAGACCGACCCGCTTAAAAGCTCCTATTTCATGAACCTCGTGATGGAGACCACCGCCGCGACGCATCCAAACCTCAACGCAACCCGCGTCCGGTAACTGAGCGAGCCTTTTCTCAAGCGCATTTCCGATAGCCGCCCCCTGTAGTGAAAGCGATGCATCGCCCATCACCATGGTCGTCGAACTACAGCCTTCCCCGATCGCGACTTGGCTTAGTGAGTTGCCCTTCTGAAATAGGTGACCGCCAAGTTCTGCTTCTTGAAAGCCGAGGTGTGTAAACGCGCCGGCTAGTTCAGAGAGATTGGGATTTCTTCCTGCCCCTTCGACGCGAAGGACGCCAACTGAGCCCTGGTCGTGAAGCTCGGCATCAATCATGCGGACCGCCGACGCCCCAAGCGCGCATAAACCTTCGCGCACGACAAGCGACGCGGTCGTGTTCACGAGCGCCAGCGGCGTTGGATCTGCCTGCGCCAGCTTGTCTATCTGTGGCTGCGCGGCAAGCGCGCTGAGCGCGATAGAGCCCACCGGCATACGGGTTATGCGAGTGATCGCCTCCGCAAGTGCATTAGACTTTGATCCATGCCAGCCGATGTCGCTATGGCGGATGGAGGGATACAACCCATGCCGAGCCACCTGATGTGGCTGCAGATATGCATGGTCGATGATCGCCGCTGGTGGGTGACCCGCCCGGGCGAGATGCATCGACACCTTGCTCCCCAGACTGCCGGCACCAAGCGCAACCCACCTGGTCTGCAACTCCTCCGAGCCGCTCAGGCGCCTTAACAGCCCGACTTCAATCCGATCACGCGCAACGACGGGCTTCACCGCCCCGGACGCTTTCGCCGGCCCCCCACCAGGGAATGTTATCGGCACCACGTACGGCAGGATCTCAACGGCGCTCGCCTCACCAAGTAAAGGCAGCGGGCGCCGGACAAGAAAAATCACGAAAAATGGAAAGGTCATCCGAGGATGTCGCCAACCCATTCTTCGTAGAATTTTCCAATCGTAGCTCAGCTTGTAGCCAACGCCGAGCCTGTTCGCCTTCGCAACCAATCCATCGAAATCAGCGACGTCGTCAGGTTCGTATTGATTGAACACCGGAGCCGGCCCGAACAAAGAGGTGGCCCAGAGCGCCAAGGCTAGACCTCGACCAGCAAAGAGACCGTCGCCTGTGTCTTGGACACCGAAACACGACTCAACTTTGGTTGGGCCGCCGATCTCTGCGAACCACTGTCCGACGTCGTCCTCACCGTCGGGACGCAACATGAAGCTGGTTTGGAGCCATGCCACTCCTTCCCGCGCGAACTTCGTGTCGGCCGTCAGGGCTCGAAGTGCGGCTCGGTCGACAATGACGCTATTCTGGACACCTTCGCGCCGGCTCGGCTCCCATCCTTGCGCGCCGGCCGCCAGTCGGTCCTCAGCCGCGCCACGAAGCCATAGCCAAAACTGATCGACGTAGGAGACCAATCCTTCCGTGGCGATGAATTCTGCCGCGGGCATCGCTGTCAAGCAGGGTACCGGCCGACCGTCGTACGTGAGCCATGGCTGCACATGCGCCATGTTTCGTTTGAGTTCAGGGCGATAGGACGGCTCTGGCGCACACACAGGATATTCGTCGGGAAAATCGAGCCTCACGCGTTCAACTGGGAGGACGCCAGTGGGGCTACGGCCCTCCGCGATCCAACGAGCACCGAAGCCAAGATCTAAATCAAAGCTAATGCTGGCGCGGCCATCACCGATCTCGACCTCGCCGATTGCACGCGTCGCTGGGTGAGCATCGATTTGGCGGCGCGCCAGCGCCAGGACTGAAGCAGCGGTCAATTTAGCCGTGGCCGTGAGACTCGCGGCCAATCAGGACGCTGGGCGCGGCCTTAGTCGATTTTTGCCCCTTTGGCTTCGGACCACCACTCTCAATCACGTACTCAAGCGGATCGGGACCATCGTCGCCAACGCAGACGAAATTCGACTTGCCGACGATGTCCTTATACTCGCGGGCGGCGCGGATACAGGGCGGGTCAGACTCGTCGTCTTTCACCGCCTTAGAAGCTGCTATGATCTGAGCACCGGAACGGCCCTGCGAGAGCGCCTCACGTGCATCCTCACTGACCTTGGCATCCTCACCCTTTTGGCTCCAGCTATCGTAGGAAAGCGAGTGCCAGCTGCAGTGGTGCGGCGCCAATAGCAAGTCGTATGACAGCTTATCCTTGTCGTCCTTCAAACCGTCCCAGATGTTTTCCCAGACCGCCACACCAGCGTCGCCACCCGTAAGGAGTCGACAAGCATCCGATGCTGACCCGCTGCCAAGTTTGAAACGAAGGACAACGCTACTATCGTTCTTGGTTAGCTTATCTTCCTTCTCGCCCTCCGACGGATCCGGCGCGATAAGGTAGGCCTCGAACTGGGCTTCAGAGGAGCCGCCGATCACACTAGTGGTTTGTCCAGCTGTTAGAAGGATTTCCGCCAAGTTGTCCGTTTTGCCGTCGATGTCCTTGCCCAGGATGAGAACGCGTTCATTCTCGTTGGGGAACCCTTTAGCTTCAAACTGACGCACACGCCGACGGGCCTCGACCGCCCAGCTATCTGCGTCAGGACTTAAAACGTGATCCTTGTTAGCTCGGCGAAACACAATCGGCGACGACCACATCTCGCGGATGATGATCTTGTCCCCCTTGGCCGAGTAGTTACTAAACGGCCCAAGGTGGAAATGCTTCTTGAGCCCCCGACAATGATCTTCGTCGGGATGCGACAGGATCATCACGTCAACATAGGGACGATCGTCTCCATCCCGCTTGAGACGATTACGGAGCTGCGCCGCCACATCTGCGGAATTCTCATCGTCAGCATCGTCTGCAGCAGCGCGGATGTTGCAATCGATCAAGACTCGCTTGCCGCTCTGAAGCGTCAGCAGGGTCATGTCGCCGTTGTCTACTCGGAAAAAACTGATAGTTGCAGCCATAGCGGCTCCCTCGGGATCCAAAACAATTCAAATGGCCGCAACCGCTACCCCAGCGACGGGGGTGTTGTGCGCTTAGCACCCGCCGACTAATGATAGCTGCGTCGGCCCCTACGAGTCGGCACAAAACGGGTGAGAGGCGGCCCATATTGACTGCCAGGTCGTGGCCGTCCTCTCCCCCAACGGTGATCGCATCTGCGCTACATCGAAGCCCCAAAACAAGAACGGCAAAGCTGGTTAGCTAGGGCTGTTTGCCCGACGCAATGTGGTGAAAAGAGCCGGCACCCCGTTCTCCCAAGGAAAGGGTTAATGCGAGTCGCGGGAGTTGAACAGTTGCCGGCGCAGGCGGAATACGTGCATTTCCCACGTTGTCGCGATTCGATCAATTCCTCCACAAGGCGGTCTAGATAGCGGCACGATCCCCCGCACCCCGCTACATCTGCAGAATCCTTCGAGGGCGGTCTGCCTAGAAGGGCTGCTCGATTTTATGTTGAGATTTGATCACGCTGCATGCGGCAGCATTGGCGTTCTATCCGCGACACTGCACTAATGTAGAATGTTCGATGCATGGATTGCCGGACAGTTGCCGAGCGCCACGCCGGCGTAATAGGCCACCCAAAGTGGGCCTTCCGAAAGGTCTTCAGTCAGGCAGAGTTGCTGCTTGGCGGAGACGCCGCCACCGCCGCATCTTTCCTGCCGGAAGGCGGACTTTTCCAGCGGCGGCAACGAGCCAGGTCCCCCCCGTCCCCAGGGCAGGGCAGCTGGCGGGGGTGGACCAGCCTCTAAATGTCCGCAGCTGAGGGGCTTGCGGACAAGACCGTCGCGAGGGAGGAGGCTTCCAGGAAGCAGACACTTCCAGCGGCAGCAATGATTGAGCATTCTTGGACGCCCGCCGAGCGCAGAGGTCGGCGGCTCCCCAGAGGCGGGTGTTTGAGAATGCCTCAAGTCTGACTCGCGGGATGGCGGTCGGGCGCTATGGGGATTGGAACGCTACGGTGCTCCCGTCCGCGACGCTGGCCGACGTGAGAGCGCCTTCGACGCTGATCGTTGAGGACCAGAGTGGGCGGTTTGGTGGTGGGCGCGACCGCATTGTCGTCGCCGCCAGCTCCAGGAACCGGGCGCGGGGCGAGCGACGGCTGAACCAGCTCGGAGGCTGGAGGTCGAGAGCGGTCGTTGATGGCGGCGATGCGCTGAGGCTCATGAGCTATCGATCCCTCGCGCGGTGAACGTCGGCGCCAGGCGGGGCTGGGCGCCGCGCTCGAACACCTCGATGAGACGCATGCGGCCGCCGCAGCAGGGACAGGGGAAGGCGTCCTTGATGGCGGCGTTGTCGTTGGCGGCTTGGACGGCCGGTGGGGCGGATGGGGGTTCGAGCAGGGCGCGGAGCTTGGCCAGGTTGGCGGCGCGGCCGGCGTTGGCGAACAGGCCGAAGTGGCGGATGCGGTGAAAGCCCGGGGGCAGGACGTGGATCAGGAACCGCCGGATGAACTCGTCGGCGCTGAGCGTCATGAGCTTGCGCCGGGCGTCCCCATCGACGCGGTAGTCCTTCCAGCGGAAGGTCACGCCCCGCGCATCCAGGCTAACCAGACGGCTGGAGGAGATCGCCACCTTGTGGGTGTAGCGGGCCAGATAGGCCAAGACCGCCTCGGGTCCGGCGAACGGGCGCTTGGCGTAGACCACCCAATCGCGCCGGCGCAGTGGGGTTAGGCGGGCATTGAAGGCGGCGCGGTCGGCCAGACCTGCGAGATCGCCATAGAAGTCGAGGCGCCCCTCGGCATGAGCGGCGGCAAGCCGGTCCAGGAACAGCCGTCGGAACAAGCGCGAGAGCACCCGCACCGGCAGGAAGAAGCGTGGGCGGCAGGCGACCCAGCTCTGGCCGTCCGGCGAGAGGCCGCCGCCGGGGACGATGCAGTGGATGTGGGGATGGTGGGTCAGCGCCGAGCCCCAGCTGTGCAGGACCGCTGTCACGCCGATCCTGGCGCCCAGATGCTTGGGATCGGCGGCGATCGTCAGCAGCGTCTGCGACGCCGCCTTGAACAGGATGTCGTAGACCACCGCCTTGTTGTGGAAAGCGATGTCGGCGACCTCCGACGGCACGGTGAAGACCACGTGGTAGTACGCCACCGGCAGGAGTTCGGCCTCGCGAGCCTCGAGCCAGCGCCGGGCCGCCGCACCCTGACACCTGGGGCAGTGCCGGTTGCGACAGGAGTTGTAGGCGACCTGCACGTGAGCGCAGTCCTCGCAACGCTCCACGTGGCCGCCGAGCTCGGCGGTCCTGCACGCCTCGATCGCCGACATCGCCTTCAGCTGGTTCAGGCTGAGGTGGCCCGCTTGCGCCGATCGGTAGGACGGACCGTGGGCGCGGAAGACGTCGGCGAGCTCCAGTACCGGGCGCATGGCCCGGCTCCGGCGTCAGGTCGGCGGCGGCTGCAGCTCCAGCCGATCCAGAGGGCTGACGATCCCGCTCAAGGTCTTGCCCGCCACGTGGGTGTAGACCGCGGTCGTCTCCAGCTTCCTGTGCCCCAGGAGGACCTGGATGGTCCGGATGTCGACGTTCTGCTCCAGGAGGTGGGTGGCGAAGCAATGGCGCAGCGTGTGGAGGGTGACCGGCTTCCTGATCCCGGCGCGTCCTTGGGCTTCGTGGAAGGCGCGGTTGAGCGAGCGCGGGGTCACCGGTTCGAAGGCGTTCCACTGGCTTGGGAACAACCAGGCTTGGGGTCGCGCCATCTTCCACCACTCCCGCAGGGTGGTCAGAAGCCGAGGCGAGAGCAGCGCGTCACGGTCGCGCCGCCCCTTGCCCTGCTGCACCCGGATCCGCATCCGCTCGCTGTCGATGTCGCCGACCTTGAGCCCCACCACCTCCGAAGCCCGCAGTCCGGCACCATAGGCGACGCTGAGCGCGGTGCGCCACTTCAGGCTCGGGGTGGCCGCCAACAAGCGCGAGATCTCGCTACGCGTGAGCACGACCGGTAGCCGCTGGGGCTGGCGCGCAATCGGGATGTAGTCCACCGCCTCAGGCCGCCTGAGCGTCACCCGGAAGAAAAACCGCAGCGCCGTCATCGCGACGTTGATGCTGCTGGGTGCCAGGCCGGACTGCCCGAGCTGCAGCTGGTAGCGACGCACATCCTCGAAGGTGAGCTGATCGGGACGCCGCTCGCAGTATCGGCAACACGACCGCACTGCTCGAAGGTAGGCCTGCTGGGTCCGCCGATCGAAGTTGCGGATGGTCATGTCTTCGATCATTCTGCGGCGTAACGGGTTGATGGCCTCTTCCGCCATGACCTGTCTCCTGTCCTGAGGGGGACGTGACCCACTCACGCGCCTCCTCAGGCAGGAGAATCCCGTTACTCACCACCGCCCAACCAATACTCCTCCCGCGCGAGCGGGTTAGTACATGAGCCAGGTCTCTCCGTCAAACGCTTGTGGCAGCTCTCGGAGGTAATCTCGCCGCTGAGCGTCCGCTGCCGAAGGGTAAGCCGCCACGCGGCTCGGAGGTATGTTCCTCGCCAACAAGCGGACACTTTCAGCGGCGGCATTGAGCCATCCTTTCCCGTCAGCAGCCCCCGGGGCGTGGGTTCGGGCTTGGTGGGGAACACCCGTGAGAGCCAGAGGGGGGCGGCAGTCGCCGTGACGGGATCGGGGTCGAGAGAGAGGCTCCCGGCCGGCCCGTCGCGGAGGACTTCCCATGCTTCAGACCACCCTTGCCCCCCGTGCGGTCGCGTCATCCAGTTCGGCGGATGCGCCTATGTCCGGCGCCTACAAGGTCGACATCAGCCGCGGCGAGCGGATCGGCCGCGTGTCGTCCGAATGGTTCTCGCGGCCTGACGACGAGCGCTACCTGTCGCTCAGGAGCCTACATGAAGCGGTCCGCGCCCGATCCGAGCGGGCTACCGCACGCACGGTGGAGACCCGGGCGCTGCGGGTCGAGGCGAGCCGCGACGACGCCGAACGCCTCGCGCTGACCGTGCCTGGGCGCGACACCCCGATCGCCCCGACGCACTGGTCCTTCGGCCAGCTCTGCGGCCTGGTCGGGGCGCCCTCGACCTACATGCGCCAGCTTCCGGCGCCGCTGGCGGGCATCAACCTGCAGCACGGGCTGCTGTCGCACCGCGGCGAGCTGGTGAAGACGCTGGAGGCGGACGACGGCCGGGTCGAGCTGCGGGCAGTGACTGGTCCCGACTACGGCCGCATCTGGGACCACGAGCTGGTTGAAGCGGTCATGCGCATCGCCGGCGACGGCGTGGGCGACACCCGCTGGAAGGTGCCGGGCCTGCTCGACTGGTCGACCATGACCCACAACCCATTCGTGGAGGTCACCAAGGACACCACCACCCTCTACGCCTCGGACCGCGACGTCTTCCTGTTCCTGGTCGACGACACCCACCCGATCGAGGCGGGACGACTGCCTAACGGCGATCCTGACCTCTACTTCCGCGGCTTCTATTGCTGGAACAGCGAGGTGGGCTCCAAGACCCTCGGCATCGCCAGCTTCTACCTTCGCGCGGTCTGCATGAACCGCAATATCTGGGGCGCGGAAGGCTTCGAGGAGATCTCGATCCGCCACTCCAAGTTCGCCGGCCACCGCTTCGCCCACCAGGCCGCGCCGGCGCTGGAGCGCTTCGCCGACTCCTCGCCTGGCGCGTTTGTCGCCGGCGTACGCGCGGCGCGGGAGACGATTGTCGCTCGCAAAGACGAGGACCGCGAGACCTTCCTGCGCAAGCGCGGCTTCTCCAAGCCCGAGACGGAGAAGATCATCGCCACCGTGCTGGACGAGGAAGGTCGGCCGCCGGAGTCGGTCTTCGATTTCGTGCAGGGCATCACCGCCATGGCGCGGGGCAAGCCGCACCAGGACGCCCGGCTGGAGCTGGAGGGCAAGGGGGCGAAGCTCCTGGCCAGCGTGGGATGATCACTCAGAGCCGTGGCCGGTGATCCGGATCCACGGCTCTGCTTCCTGTCGGGTCTGACGCCTCTACGGCGTTCGTCTCTGCGGTCCGCCCCTTCAGAGGAAGAGGTGGGCCGCAGGCTTCGTGACGGGCTTGGGGCTGAGAGAGAGGCTCCCGGCCGGCCCGTCCCGGAGACCTGCCGTGACCCGTTCCCAACCGAAGATCACCCTGTCGTCCTCGCGCGACATCCCGCTGGACAAGCTGGTGCTGAGCCAGTCCAACGTGCGCCGGATCAAGGCCGGCGTCTGCATCGAGGAGCTCGCCGAAGACATCGCCCGGCGCACCCTGCTCCAGAGCCTGACCGTGCGCCCGGTGCTGGACGCGGAAGGCCACGAGACCGGCCTCTACGAGGTCCCGGCCGGCGGTCGCCGCTTCCGGGCGCTGGAACTGCTGGTCAAGCAGAAGCGCCTGGCGAAGGGAGCGCCCATCCCGTGCGTGATCCGCACCGAAGGGATCGCGGAGGAGGACAGCTTGGCCGAGAACGTCCAGCGCGCGCCGCTGCACCCGCTCGACCAGTTTCGCGCCTTCCTGACCCTGCGGGAGAAGGGCCAGTCCGAGGAGGAGATCGCGGCGGTCTTCTTCGTCTCGGTCGCCGTGGTGCGCCAGCGGCTTCGGCTCGCCTCAGTCTCCCCGCGGCTGCTGGACGTCTACGCCGAGGACGGCATGACGCTGGACCAGCTCATGGCCTTCACTGTCTCGGGCGACCACGAGCGCCAGGAGCAGGTGTTCGAGCGGCTGAAGGCCTCCTACTCCAAGGAGCCCTACGCCATCCGCCGCATGCTGACCGAGGGTGCCGTCCGGGCCTCTGACAAGCGGGCGCAGTTCGTCGGGCTGGAGGCTTACGAGGACGCTGGCGGGGTGATCCTACGCGACCTGTTCCAGGGCGATGACGGCGGCTGGCTGCAGGACGTGGCCCTGGTGGACCGGCTGGTCGCTGCTCGGCTGGAGCGCGAGGCCGAGGCGGTTCGCACCGAAGGCTGGAAGTGGATCGAGGTCGCGCCCGACTTCGCCTACGGCCACATCTTCGGTCTGCGCCAGCTTCGGGGCGAGGTCGCGCCCCTCACCGAAGTGGAGGCCGCCGCCCGCGACGCGCTTCGCGACGAGTACGACCGCATCGAGGCCGAGCACGCGGACGCCGAGGAGCTGAGCGAGGAGGCGGACCGGAGGCTCGGCGAGATTGAGACGGCGTTGGCCGCTCTGGAGGACCGACCGGCAGTGTTCGAGCCGGACGAGGTCGCCCGGGCGGGCGCCTTCGTCAGCATCGATCCGGCCGGCGGCCTGAGGATCGAGCGCGGCTACGTCCGTCCCGAGGACGAGCTGCCGGTCGAGCCCGAACCGGCGCTGGAGTTCGTGGCGGGCGCGGACGGCGACCCGCCGCCGGTCATGCCGGCGCGGGTGGAAGGCGACGGCCAGGCGGTGCAGGCCCCGCCCGAGGTCTCGGCCGAGCCGGAGGAGGACGAGGGTGTGAGCCCTATTCCCGACCGGCTGATGGCCGAGCTGACCGCGCACCGCACCCTGGCGCTCCGCCAGGCGCTCGGCGAGCATCCCGACGTGGCGTTCCTCGCCGCCCTGCACGCGCTCTGCCTGAAGGTCTTCTACCGCTACGCGCTGGACTCCTGCCTGGAGCTGGACCTGAAAAGCGTCAGCTTCGGGACCCAGGCGCCGGGGCTGAACGACAGCGCGTCGGCTCGAGCGCTCGGCGAACGCCATCAGGCCTGGACCGCCGCCCTGCCCAAGGAGCCGGCGGAGCTCTGGGATGCGCTCCAGGGCTTCGACCACGACAGTCGCCAGGCGCTGTTTGCCCACTGCGTGGGCCTCAGCGTCAACGCGGTGCACGAGAGCTGGAACCGCCGTCCGCGGGCGCTGGCCCACGCCGACCGGCTGGCGCAGGCGCTGGACCTGGACATGGTCGCCGCCGGCTGGACGCCGACGGTGGACACCTACCTCGGCCGGGTCACCAAGGGCCGCATCGTCCAGGCTGTGCGCGAGGCCAAGGGCGAGCGGCCGGCCCAGCTGATCGAGCACCTCAAGAAGGGCGAGATGGCCGAGAAGGCGCAGGTACTGCTCGCCGGCTCCGGCTGGTTGCCCGAACCGCTGCGGACGCCGGGCCGTGCCATGGCGAGTTCGGCCGAGAGCGCCGGGGACGAGCCCGAACCCACGTCGGAGCCCGTCGGCGATACGCCGACGGTGGAAGACGAGGATTTGGCCGAGGCTGAGCCGGTCGTGATCGCGCCCCACGCGATCGCCGCCGAATAGCGTTCGACGCACCTCCCCATCCACTTGGCCCGCTGACACGGAGCCTCACGAAGCCAGCTTCGTGGGAACCCGCGACGGCGGGCCTTTCCTTTGGAGGCCGCCATGACCGGTCCGGCTTCGGATTTGGCGCGCCGCCTTGGTGAGAACGCCGAGGCGGTCTGCCGTCACTACCTCTCCAACGGTCGCCGGGAAGGCCGTTATTGGCTGGTCGGCGATGTCATCAACACGCAGGGGCGCAGCCTGTATGTTCGCCTGCACGGTCCCGGCCACGGTCCCGGCGCACCCGGCAAGTGGACCGACGCCGCCACCGGCGAGCATGGCGACCTGCTGGACCTGATCGCCGCCAACCGTGGCCTGACGGAACTCCGTGATGTGCTGACCGAAGCCCGCGCCTTTCTCAGCCTGCCGAGGCTGGAGACCGCCCGACCGCCATCAGCTCCGACTGGATCGCCCGAGGCCGCACGACGGCTGTTCGCCATGTCGAAGCCGGTTCAGGGAACGGTCGCAGAGGTCTACCTGCACCGCCGCGGCATCACTGCGCCCGTCAGCTCGCGCGTTCTGCGCTTCCACCTCCGTTGCTGGTACCGCAGAGGTCATGGCGAGCCCCCTGTCCACGACGCCTGGCCGGCGTTGATCGCCGCCGTCACCGACCTTCAGGGCCAAATCACCGGCGCACACCGCACCTGGCTCGATCCGACGGGGCGCGCGAAGGCGCCGGTCTCATCACCGCGACGGGCGATGGGCCATCTGCTCGGGGCCGCCGTCCGGTTCGGTGTGGCGCATGACGTCATGGCGGCCGGCGAGGGTCTCGAGACCGTGCTGTCGCTCAGACAGGCCCTGCCCAGCATGCCTGCAGCCGCCGCACTCTCGGCCAACCATCTCGCCGCCCTGGTGCTTCCGACGACGCTGCAACGCCTCTACATTGCCGAGGACGCTGATCCAGCTGGAAGACGGGCAACGCAGGCGCTGACAGAACGGGCGCAAGCGCAGGGGATCGAGGCGCTGACGCTGAGGCCGGTGCTCGGCGACTTCAATGACGACCTGTGCACCTTGGGACCCGATGCGCTTGCAGCAGGGGTGCGGGTCCAGCTCGCAGCCGAGGACGTGGCGCGGTTTTGGCGACTGCCGAACGCGAGGATGGTCAAAGCCGCGTGAGGTCCGCCGATCAGCCATGGTCTTCGGGTACGACGCATAAGCCCCGCTTGAGAGGACCGCGCCTGCGGCCTTCGAAGAGGGCGATCGGAGCGCAGGCGCCCCGGTCCGGCAACGGCTGAGGGCGGCTATTTTCCGCCGCGGGCAACCCACCCCACGCGACACGTCGCGCGGGGACCCCCGCGGTTGGCCGCTTTGCATCGCCAGCCAAAATAGCCGCCCCACGCCGTCCTCCGCTGCGCTTCGGCCGCCGGCTTCGCCCGGCGGTGCTGGCCCGGTCCGCCCTCGCTCTTCGTCGCCTGCGAAGGCCGCGACAGGCGCGGCCGCCAGCCGGAGCTCAAAGGTCATGATCCCCAAGACCGACCTGACCGACCACGAACCGCCCCACGCGGCATCCCCAACCGCCTCGCTTCTCGCCGAACTCCAGCTCCACGGCCACCGTCCCTTCCAGGACGAGCCCGACCCCCGCCCGCTTCCCGACGAGCGCAGGGTCCAGGGAGCCCTGGTCGACATTTTCGACGCCCTGGTCTCCACCCTGGGCGACACCCGCCTGGAGCCCGATCTCGACGACCTGCTCTGGTCCACCGTCCAGCTGTTCCACCGCACCGTCCAGCGGGTCGAACGCGAGCTCGACGACAACGAACAGGCGCAGAAACGCAGCCAGCGTGACCAGGACGGCTCGGAGGTCCGCTCGGTCGAGTTGGAGCGGCTCCTGGCCGAGGGCCTGACCCTGATCGAACGCCGCAACACCTTCGAGGCCATGCGCGACCTAGCCGCCGACCTTTACGAGACCCACACCGGCTCGCTGTGGCGGCCCCGGGCAGGCTCGATGGTGAACCACCGCACCCTGACCTCGGCGATGATCGACTCTCGGGACTTCCTGGCCGCCAAGCGTCGGGCCGATACCGAGGTGATGCTGCCTCTTGGACCGAAGGTGGCCTTCACCGGCGGCTATGACTGCAACGACCACCGGGCCATCTGGGCCGCACTCGACCGGGTGCACGCCAAGCACCCCGGCATGGTCCTGCTGCACGGCGGTGGCCCGAAGGGCGCCGAACGCATCGCCGCTTGCTGGGCCGACAACCGCAAGGTTGCCCAGGTCGCCTTCCGTCCCGACTTCGGCCGGCACAAGAACGCCGCCCCGTTCAAGCGCAACGACGCCCTGCTCGAAACCCTGCCGATCGGGGTCGTGGTCTTCCCGGGCACGGGCATCTGCGACAACCTCGCCGACAAAGCCAGGAAGCTCGGCATCCCGCTGTTCGACTTCCGCAAGGCCCACGGCGCGTAAGCGCCGCGACGGCGGCGTGAGAGCGGACCCTCGCCTTCGTTCTGCACGCGCCCTCCCATCTTATACCAAATCCCGCTGACTAGAACCCATGCGCCCACTCTCGCATTCCGATCGAAGTGATGGTGGAGGGTTGCTGGACGAGCTTGTTCCACGCCGCGCAGCATTGGCTGACGATGTCGTCGTAAGATTTGAATATGAGGTTCGATAGCCAGTTGTCTCGCATGTACTGCCAGATGTTCTCGACCGGATTAAGTTCAGGGCAGCGAGCCGGCAGCGCGATGATGCTGATGTTGGAAGGCAGGTCGAGCTTCTTGGTGGTGTGCCAGCCCGCCTGATCCATGATCAGCACGGCGTGTGCGTCGGGCGCGACGGTGCGAGATATCTCCGCCAAGTGCAGGTTCATCGCCGCGGTGTTGCAGAAGGGTAGGACGAGCCCGGCCGCCTTGCCCTGCTGAGGGCATATCGCTCCGAAGATGTAGGCCGAAGCCGTTCTCTGGTCGTGAGGGGCGCAGGGTCGGGCGCCGCGCTTCCACCAGCGGCGGGTGATCTTGTTCTTCTGCCCGACCCTGGCTTCGTCTTGCCACCAAATCTCCAGCTTCAGCCCAGGCGCGATGCTCGCTTTGACCTTCAACAGCTCTGCTGCGAAGCCCCCTTTTTGAACGCCTCCTGCGCGGCCGGGTCCTGAGCCTGATGGCGGGGCCTTGCCGACAGCTTCCGATAGCCCAGCCGACGCAGCTCCCGGCTCAACGTCTGTATGGAGACCTCAAGCTGAAAGTCTTCTTCCAGTCGTCGCGCCAAATCGATCAAGCGCCAACGCACCACCCCATGCACTTGCGGGTCTGGGCCTTGCTCGATCATCTTGATCAAGGCGGTGTGATGGATATCCACCAGACGCGCAGGCTGGCCAGGCGGCTTGCGGTCGATCAATGCGCTTGGCCCAACGGCGTTGAACTTCACCACCCAGTCCCGAATGATCTGCAGCGTCACACCGCCGATCCGCGCCGCCTGCGTGCGCGACGCCCCCTCGTAGATCGCCGCCAGAGCCAACAGACGCCGCGTCTGCCCACTGTCCTTGGACAGCTTCGCAGCCGCCCGGGTCGTGGTCGCATCAAAATCCTGGCGAAGCGCAATCGGCATGGTGAACCCCCTCGTTCACCACCTTGAATCAACCCCAGCCGCCAGCCGCAAGCCCCAGAGTCACGCACTCAGAGAACTGGTATTAGCGGTGCTGAGGGCCGAACATGCCGATCGTGTGCAGCCACAATTCGACCATCTCTGGCCAGCGGCTGACCGGCAGTTTGCTGGCGCGCAACCCAAACGCATGGCCACCTTGCGCGTAGGCGTGCAGCTCGACGGGAACACCGGCTTTTTTCAGCCCCATGTAATAGCTCAGCGCATCCTCGACCTGGTCCACATGATCATCTTCGTTCTGCAGGAGGAACGTCGGCGGCGTCTGGGCCGTGATGTGGCTTTCGATGACCGGATTGAGCGCGATGCTGTTCTTGGCCATTGACAGGTGTCCGGGATAAGCAGCGATGGCAAAATCAGGTCGGCTGCTTAGCTGGTCCGCCGCGTCCACAGGCTCGTAGAGCCGGGTGTTGAAGTACGTGCTCGCCTCCGCCACCAGAAACCCGCCGGCTGAAAAACCGATCACACCGACCTTGTGAGGATTGATTCGCCACTCGGCGGCGTGAGCGCGCACCAGCCTCAGCGTTCTCTGGACATCCTCCAACGACGGCGTCGAAAGTGATTGGTTGTGGGGGCGACAATCGCACTGCCAGACATAGGGAATGCTTGGGACGCGGTATTTCAATAGCACGCAAGTTATGCCGCGCGAGGTAAGCCAGTTGCAAATCTCAGTGCCTTCGAGGTCCATGGCCAGGATTTGGAAGCCGCCGCCCGGGATCACCACGACCGCAATCCCAGTGTTCTTCCCGCTCGGGGCATAGACTGTCATCGTGGGCCGAGTGACGTTGGCCACCGCCATTTGCTTCATCGTTTCCGAGCCCGGCATGGATGGCTGGTCCGGTGGCGTTCCGGGCCAGATCGGCCTCTGGACATGCCCGGGCGAGGGCTGCCAGACGCCGGCGCGCGCGTCAGGCGTAGTCGCGACCGCTGCGGCGACCAGTGCGATTAGGCAGGCGACGAGCAGCCCGCCATGAGCTACCCGGCGAGAACGGTGATGCCCCTGAAATTCACCCATATGCGAACCTTTCCGAATAACCCGGAGCAACGGTCGCCTGTTTCAGTCCCACGCGGCAAAGGATAAGAACGCGGGCTAAGCATGAGAAAAACTTGGGGCTAAGCACATGCGGGCCGCGATTCCCCTGAACGCGCTGCGGGCCTTCGAGTCCGCCGCGCGCCACCTGTCATTCACCCGCGCAGCCGACGAGCTTTGCGTGACTCAGACGGCAATCAGCCACCAAGTGAAGGGGTTGGAAGAGCGGCTCGGCGTGGCCTTATTCCGGCGTTCCAACCGCGGACTGAAGCTGACCGACGAAGGCGTGGCGCTCGCGCCCACCCTGTTCGAGGCCTTCGGCGCGATCGACCGGGTTTTCGAGCAGTTCGAGGCCGGCGGCGTGCGCGAGGTGCTGACGGTCAGCGCGGTGGGCACTTTCGTGGTCGGCGCGTTGCTAGAGCGCCTGCCCACTTTCCGCGCGGCCCACCCCCTCGTCGACCTGCGCATCTTGACCAACAACAACAAGGTCGAAGTCGTCGCTGAAGGACTGGACTACGCAATCCGGTTCGGCGACGGCGCTTGGCACGGCTGCGAGGCTGAGTTGATCTGCGAAGCGCCCATGTCGCCCCTCTGCGCACCGCAGTTGGCGGGGCGACTGCGCGAACCCGCCGACCTGCTGCGGCTGCCGCTGCTGCGTTCCTATCGGCCGCAGGACTGGCTCGCTTGGTTCAAGGCCGCCCGATTGGATGCCGTGATTCTGCACGGCCCGCTGTTTGATTCCTCGCTAATCATGGCGCAAGCGGCGATCCGGGGCGAAGGCGTCGCGCTGGCGCCCTATGGCCTGTTTCGACGGGAGCTCGACGGCGGTCAGCTCGTGCGACCATTTCCGATCGACGTTGATGTTGGCGGCTACTGGCTGACATGGCTTAAGTCCCGCACGCCTTCTGCACCGATGCAGGCCTTTCGCGATTGGCTAGTGAGCGTATTTCCTAATGGGGAAGCTTCAGCTTGAGCTTCGAGCCGCTGGTCGTCGTGACATCAACTTGAGGGTCCGGTCGCAGGCTCCTCTCCTGTATCTCGACACGGCTGGGTTCGCCCACGCCGGCCTCTCCTGCTGGTGGTCTGACCGGGGTCGGCTGCGCCTCGACGTCCGGCCGCAACGGCTGTGTCCCGCTTTCTTCCCCGGGCGACTTCGTCACCCTTCCTCGCGAAGCAAGAAAGCCGGCCCTTCGCCGTCCTCCGCTCCGCTTCGGCTCGTGACGAGTGCGGGTCCGTCGCCCCCGGTCGCCTTCACCGCCATCGAGGCCGCGATGGGCGCGGCCCGACCAAGCGAGACAGGAGATAGAACCATGGCGACCATCGGCACCTTCAAGAAATCCGGCTCCGAGTACACCGGCGAAATCGTCACCCTGAGCGTCCAGGCCAAGAACGTCCGCATCGTTCCCGAACAGACCCGCTCCGGCGACAACGCCCCCTCCCACCGGGTCTACGTCGGCCGGGCCGAGATCGGGGCCGCCTGGGCCAAGCGCTCCAACGAGGGCCGCGACTACCTGGGCCTCAAGCTCGACGACCCAAGCTTCACCAACCCCATCTACGCCAACCTCTTCGCCGACGAGGACGGCGACGCCCACAGCCTGATCTGGTCCCGCTCCAGCGCCAAGCGCAACGGCGACTGAGCCCTCCGAACCCCGCCCGGGCATCACCGGGCGGGGTCTTCGCCAGCGAAGCCGGAGCGTAGGCTCAAGCGCAGCGAGGCGTCATGCGCCCGAAACCTTTCAGCGTCGTTCGTCTTGGCAATCTACAAAAGGCGACTAAAATAGTCGTGTCGGTAGTGCGCGTGCGGCCCTTGTCGGAGGTGATCATGGATGATCACCGCCCGGCAGATTCGGGCCGCGCGCGCGCTTCTGGGATGGACGCAGGAGATGCTCGCTGACAAGGCTCTGGTGGCGCTGACCGCCCTCAAACGGCTGGAGTCCGAGAGCGGATTGCAGGTCCGTGAGGAGACGCGGCTGCAGGTTCGCCGGGCGCTGGAGGCGAACGGGATCGTCTTCATGCAGTCACAGCAAGGCGAGGGCGTGATGGCGATGCGTGATGGTGGCGCCAGCCGCTGAGCCATCAGGCTCAGCATGGCTCGCTAGCTGTTGAACAGGGGATTGCTCTTGCAAACACCGCCGCTCGATCCGCCCTGCGCCGACCAAGCGCCGAACTCGGCCCAGCTGACGGGCTACGACGAGCAGCATGTCGTCACCTATCTGCGCCTGCTTGACGCCGACGCGGACGGGGCGGACTGGCGCGAGGTCGCCAAGATCGTGCTCCACAAGGATCCCGAGCGTGATCCTCTCGGCGCTAAGAAGGCTTGGGAAAGCCATCTCGCCCGGGCCAAATGGATGACGGAGTGCGGTTATCGTCATCTGCTTCGGGGCGGGGCGCCGAACTAACGCTGATCTCTAAGCGTAGCCGAGGCGGCGGTTTACGCATCGCGTGATGACTCCGCCGGGACTATCCAGAACTCGCCTAAGGCGCGAATGCTTAGCGGTTCGCGCGCCTTGTTGGCTCGCCCGCGTAGCAGGACGTACCGCCATGCCCATTGAGGATTGGCGACTGATCTCGGCTTACGAGCCGAGCCTTAATCTCGATCGGGGCGGCTTCGCGTGGGAGTTCCTCCGACGAAATCCGCGATACCGGCAACACTATTCTCAGTTTCAGATCATCGCGCCAGTGGAAGCGGACCCAGACCGCTTCCCCGCCGCCTGGGGGTTGCGATTTCCCGGCTGACCCGGCGATCCCCGCCAGCCAGCAACCGATCTACTGGACATCGCAAGCAGCGCCTTCTGTTCTTCGGCTGACTACAGTCGCTGCTGAGCTGCTTGCTTCGGGCTCCCTCGGCCGCGACCTCTTCGATGCTGCGGCCCTCCGCCAAGCCGCCGACGGCCTCCACGCCGTCTGGAGCTTGGTACCCGGCGAAGTTCAGGCCCATTTGGATGACCCTGCTTCGGCGGAGGCGTTCGCGGTTATTATTCCCCTCGACGCCGCGCTCGAGCTTCGCGCTCTGACCGTTATCCGGCTTTGGCGGCTCCTGAAGCGGCTTGCGCCCGGACCGGAGGCGGCGCCGCTCTCTGCGGCTCGTCGCGCCCGTCTCGTCCAGATGCTGCGGGTTCTGGACGCCCGCGGGGAAGAAGCGAGTCTGCGCGACATCGCGGAGGTGCTGTTCCGGCAGCGCATCGCCGGCCGGGCCTGGCAGGGCAGCAGCCTGCACGCCCGCACCAAGCGCTTGGTTCAGGGCGGTCTCGCCATCATGCAGGGCGGCTACCGCGACCTCATCGACCCGCTTCCCCGGCGGCGCAAGCGGAGGGGGTACGAAAACCCCACCCCCTAAGTTCGCTCCTCCCTCCGGGTCTGGCTGCTCCGCCACCGTCCTCCCCGATGGCCGCCGATCCTCGGCCGCCACCCTGAAGGACCGGGAGCCCGCCCCATGCACCCAGCCGCCGACACCGCCCCCGCGCTTGCGCCGCGGTTTCTTCGCACCCCCGACGCCGCACGTTATCTCGGCCTGTCCGGTCGCACGCTGGAGAAGCACCGCACCTACGGCACGGGTCCCAAGTACCGCCGCCTTGGCGGTCGGATCGTCTACGCCCTCGAGGACCTGCAGGCCTGGGCCGACCTGGGGGCCAAGCGCTCCACCTCCGATCCCGGCGTGGGCGTCGTCCATCCCGCCAAGCGGATCGACCCCCAGACCCTCGCCGGCCGCTGAGGGCGACCATGACCGCCCTGTTCTGGCCCGATGCACCGGCGCCGTCCGAGCGCGCCCGGCTCCGCCCCCTCGAACCCACGGGCCTGGAGGTCCCGCCGCGGGACCAGCAGGACCTGATGCAGCATCCCTTCTTCTCGCTGGCGAAGACCAAGCGGGTCGCCCCGATCCTCTATCGGGCCGGCGAGATGGAGGTGCAGGTCCACGCCTTGCCCGAGCACGGCATGGCCAGCATCTGGGACGCCGATCTCCTGATCTGGGCCGGCAGCCAGATCGTGGAGGCGGCGGACCGCAATCGTGCGACCTCACGCTCCGTGCGCTTCAGGCCCTACCAGTTCCTGAGCGCCGTCGGCCGGGGAACGGGTCAGCGTCACTACCGCTTGCTGAAGGGCTCGCTCCAGCGGCTGCAGTCCACCGTGATCGTCACCACGGTCCGCAATGGCGCAAACTGGCGGCGCGCCCAGTTCTCCTGGGTCAACGAGTGGGAGGAGCGGCTTGATCGCCGGGGCCGCTCCCAGGGCGTAGAGCTCGTCCTGCCGGAATGGTTCTACCGCGGGGTGCTCGACCGCTCGCTGGTCCTCACCATCGACCCGGCCTACTTCCAGCTGACCGGCGGCATCGAGCGCTGGCTTTACCGCGTCGCCCGCAAGCACGCGGGGCGGCAGTTGCAGGGCTGGCGCTTCGAGATGCGCCACCTGCACCTGAAATCCGGCAGCCAGGCTCGCTTCTCCGACTTCGCGCTGGACGTCCGCCGCATCGCCGCGCGCCAGAGCCTGCCAGGCTACCGGCTGATCGTGACGTCCGAGGCCGGACGCGACCTGGTCCTCATTACGCCCGCGGCGGCCATGGCGACCTGTGGAAAACCTGTGAAGGTGTTCGGTACTTCGGGCGCAGCCCGACACGGTACTTCGGGCGCATCCTATATAGACTCTAACAAAGACTCTAACTCTGTAGAGCTGAGCCGCTGTGAACAGCCGCTTCTGCCCTTCGAGCAACCGGTTCAGCGCGACGGGTCCGGTTTGGACGGTGCGACGTGACCGGGTCGCTCACCGAGGTCGAGCTGCTCTGGATCGAGGGGCGGATCGAGCGCTGGATCCGCTTCGGCCGCTGCGTCGAGGAGCGCGTCCTGGACCGTCGCCGACGCGTGTTCGCGTTCGCGCCGGGGAGCCTGTTGGCCTTCGTGCGGTGGGCGTCCAACGACTTCGGCACGGTGGTCTCGCGCATCGACATCCTGCGCGCGGTCAGCCCCGGCGAAGCGCTCTCCAGCGTTCCCTACGTGCGCCCCGGCGGCGAGATCCTGCTGCGCCAGCAAGGCTGGCCGAAGGTGCAGGCGACGCTCAACGCGATTGACGCGGTCGAGGCCGTCGGCATCGCCGCCGAGGATGCTGCGCCTGACCATTGGCGCCACGTCCACAACCGGCTGAGCGCTGGCGAAGCGCCACGGCTCTACACCCGCGAGCGTCATCAGGCGTGGCTGCTGCGCCAAGGCGTAGCGCCATGACGAGGCCTCGCCGACTGCTCGTCCTCGGCCTCCAGGCGAGCGCAATCGTTGCACTCGTACCCGCAGCCGACGTGCAACCGCGGTTGCTATGGAATGCGACCGCCAGCGCGCCGATGGGCTTCTATGTTGTGCAGCCGGACCCCCACCCCAGGGTCGGCGATCTACTCGTCGTTCGCCCCGATCCGGCGCTGGCCCGCTGGATGGTCCAGCGCCGTTACATCGGCCGAGACGTGCCTCTGGTGAAGCGCGTGGCGGCCGCTGCGGGCGCACGCGTCTGCCGCTCTGGCGTGGACGTCACCATCGACGATCAGGCCGCCGCGACGGCGCTGACGCGCGATCATCTCGGTCGCGGGCTGCCCGTCTGGAGCGGCTGCCGTGCACTTGGAGCCGGCCAGCTCTTTCTCCTGAACGCCGCACCCGCATCGCTCGACGGACGCTATTTCGGGCCGACGCCCACCACAGCCGTGGTCGGTCGTGCCGTCCCGCTCTGGCGTCAGGCAAGGCGCTGAGCATGGGCCCCCGTCGCCGCCCAGGCGGCATTCCTTTGTTCGGCCGAGGCCTTCGTCATTCCTCCGTCCCGGCCAACTTCCGCATCGCCGACGCGCGCAACGCCGGTTCAGGGCGGCCTTCAGGCTGGCGCGGATGCACCATGCCCTGGACGGGCGCGGGCGCGGGGGCATGGTGGTTGGAGGCGGGCGCGGTTGTCCTCTCGGCGGCGGCTCTGCTCCTCACCTCCCCAGCATCGGCGGGCGAAATCCCCGCCCAGGGGCGGTCGGCGAGCGCGCGCTCCGCTGTTGAGCAATGGTCCGGCCTGCTCGCCGACGCCGCCTTGCGGACCGGTCTGCCCACAGTCTGGCTGCACGATCTGATGCGGGCGGAGAGCAACGGAAATGCGCTCGCCGTGTCGCCGAAGGGCGCCGTCGGTCTCATGCAGCTGATGCCCGCGACCTACGCAATGATGCGCATTCCGCTCGGTCTTGGCGCCGATCCGTTCGCCCCGCGCGACAACATCCTGGCCGGCGCGATGTACCTGCGGCTGCTTGTCGACCGCTACGGCTGGCCCGGTGCGCTCGCTGCTTACAACGCCGGCCCAGCACGCCTGGACGCGTTCTTGGCGCACGGACGAGCGCTGCCTGCAGAGACGATCGCGTACGTCTGGAGACTCGCGCCGGAGCACACCGAAGGTTTCGGCGGCAGCGGTGCGGTGCGATCTCCGACGCCATCCGGGGCGCCGCTCAATGCACGGCCCAACGCACCGCCAGCGAGGTCGCCCGAGACGATGTTCGCGGGCGTGGCGAGCACGCCATCCACCTCGCCGACGAGCGCCGAGGAGGCCGTCGCGAACCGCCGGAAGACGGCTGCAAACTGGCGCGAGAGCAGCCTCTTTGCGCGTATCTCGGGCTCGCAGGCTCGTCCTTGAGGCATCGCGCGATGGCGAGTGTTAGCGCGCATCAGAGTATAGAATGGGCGTTGGTTAGTTATTGGCCAGAAAGAGGGAGGTTAAGGCAGGATAAAAGCCGCAATGTGCGGCGCGGTTGGGGTGATGTAAACGTCAGGTATTTGATGTGCTTAGCTTCCTCATGCGCGATGTGCGTTTTCGGGGCGCAATGTATGTTCACCTCGGAACGCCTGCTACGCCTTGAAAAGCCGCACATTGCTGGGTTCTGGCCGTGAAGGAGGAGAACGACTTCCGGGTTCGGCCGGGTCGCATCCGCGCTCGCGAGCCCAGCTCATACCGGCCGTTCGTGGCGCGCGCCGTGGAAGCGGCTGAGCGGGCCGGCGGCTGCCGTTTCTCCGGTTCCGGGCCCGGCCGAGGCGGCATAGGCCGTGGTCGCTCGGCGAGCCTGAACGCGCGCCGGTCGGTGATGGGCCGTTCACGGGGCGCGGTGATCAAGGCGCGCGTCGTTCGCCAGGGTTCGGGGCGGACGCCGCTCTCCGTCCACTTGAACTATCTAAACCGCGACGGCGTCAGCCGGGACGGCGCGCCAGGGATGATGTTCGACGCCGTTGGCGACGAGGCGGACGAGCGTGCGTTCGCTGAGCGGTGCAGCGGCGACCGGCACCACTTCCGCTTCATTGTCTCACCGGACGATGCCACCGAGCTCTCCGACCTCAAGGCCTACACCCGGGACCTGATGGCCCAGGCCGAGCGCGACCTCGGAACCTCGCTGGACTGGGTGGCCGCGGACCACTGGAACACAGGTCATCCGCACATCCACGTCCTGGTCCGAGGCCGGACCGACCAGGGCGAGGACCTGATCATCAGCCGCGATTACATCAGCTCTGGCCTGCGGCATCGTGCGGGTCACCTCGTCACCCTGGAGCTCGGTCCGCGAAGCGACCTGGAGATCCGTCGCACTCTGGAGGCGGAGATCGGCGTTGAGCGCTGGACGCGGCTGGACCGCGCCATCGCCCGGGACGCCGAACGCGGCGTGGTGGACCTTCGGCCGCCGGTGCTGAGCCGGCCGGATGTAATCGAGGTGGCGAAGGTCGGGCGCATGAACAAGCTCGCCGACCTCGGCCTGGCGGAGCCGCTCGGTCCGGCGCAGTGGCGCCTCCGGTCCGATGCCGAGCAGGCTCTCCGCCAGCTTGGGCAACGCAACGACATAATTGCGCGCCTGCACCGAGCGCTGGGCCCCGAGCACGGCGCTGGCCACTATGTCCTGGACAGCGGCGCGCTCAAGCGCCCGGTGCTCGGCCGCCTCGCCGCTCGGGGCTTGGACGATGAGCTGAAGGGAACGGCCTTCGTGGTGATCGATGGCGTGGACGGCCGCGCCCACCACGTCCGGCTGCCGAGCCTGGACGCGGCCGGTGACAGTGCGGTCGGCTCGGTCGTTGAGGCCCGCTGGACCGAACCTGCGTCAGGCCGGCGCTCGGTCTTGGTGATCGCGGTCCGCTCGGACCTGGACCTGGATGGGCAGGTGAAGGCGCCTGGAGCCACTTGGCTTGACCGCCAACTCGTCGCTCGCGAGCCGGCCGCGCTAGCTGAGCGGGGTTTCGGAGCGGAGGTGAGCGAGGCGCTGGGACGACGGCTGGAGCATCTGGCCGGCGAGGGCTTGGCCTCGCGTGAAGCCAGCCGACTGCGGCTCGCCCCCGACCTCCTGGGCCGGCTACGTCGGCGGGAGCTGGAAACTGAAGCCGCTAAAATCGCACGGGAGACCGGCCTGACTGCCCGTCCGGTGCAGGAAGGTGACTACGTGACCGGCGTTCTCCGGCGACGGCTCACCCTGACGTCCGGTCGGTTCGCCATGATCGACGATGGGCTGGGATTCAGCCTCGTGCCTTGGAAGCCCGAGCTGGAGCGCCAACTCGGCCGCCACATATCCGGAGTGGCCCTGCCAGGCGGTGGCGTAGATTGGCAGCTAGGGCGCGGACGCGATTTTGGACTGTGATGGTTTGAGCGGCGGCAGGCTCAAAGTAGACGTTGGAAAGTTGGGATTCCGCACTACCGAGCGGTTCGCTTCATGCGACTGCGGCGAGTCTGTCGCAACAGGCAAAGGTGGACACCGATCCCCCGGGATTGGCACCCGGCATGCGCTTAGGCTGCGTCTTGCTAGGTGCCGGGCTGAGCCGTAGGCTGCGACGGTGGACGGGACACGCGCGCAATCGCTGAAATTAAGCCTGGACGCGGCGTCCGATCGCCTCGCCGGGTTTCTCGCGGCCGGAACCCCGCACAACGCGCCAAGCCTGCCTTCGATCGAGGTCGACTTTCTAGAGCTGTTCCCCGATAAGTCGGGCACGGAACGTGCGACCCATCTGCTGCATGCCTATCCCGCGAAGCTAATACGCAATATTCCGCGCTTCTTCTTCGCTTGTGGAGATATCGCGCCCGCCGGTTCCACCGTCCTCGACCCGTTCTGCGGCTCGGGAACGGTGCTGCTGGAAGCCCGACTTTCCGGCCACAAGGCTGTCGGTGCCGACGCCAACCCGCTCGCTCGCCTGATCGTCATGGCGAAACTGGCTCCTCCAACTGCCGACGAGGCTCGGCTGCAGATGGCGCGTGTCGTCGAGAGGGCTCGCCAAGCGCCCGAGGATGTGCCCGATGTCGTCAATATAGATTACTGGTTTACCCCGCACGTGAAGGAGCAGCTCTCTCGTCTGCGCTCAGCGCTAATCGAGGTCTGCGGGGACCCAGCGTCAAGCCCGTTCATGTGGGCGTGCTTTTCCTCATGCGTCCGACGGGTCAGCCTCGCAGATCCGCGCTTGTCTGTTCCCGTGCGCATCAACCCGGAGCGCGCCGAGCGGTACGGTGCGAAGGGCGATCAGGTCCTTCAGAAACTCGAGCGGCTGAAGACGGTCGAGGTCCTGCAGGTCTTCTGGCAGGTGACCCTAGCGAACATTCGCAGGATTGAGCGGACTGCCTTCCCGATCGGTGGGTCGCCCCCGGTGCTGTTCGACGATGCGCGGATCCTCGGCTTGGAAGACGGCGTGGTCGACATCGTCATGACGTCACCTCCCTATGTGGGCGCGCAGAAGTACGTGCGGGCCTCGAGCCTTTGCCTCGGTTGGTTGGGCCTGTCACCCGGAGGAAAGCTACGGCCTATTGAGAGGCTCTCAATTGGCAGAGAACATCTCGACTCGCATGAGGCGGCAGATGGGCTGGACACCGGCTATGCGAACGTCGATGCCCGCCTCAAGCTCATCGCGACGAAGAACCAGACACGGGCGCGGATCGCCTCCACCTACATCAGAGAGATGACGATCGCACTTAAGGAGTCCCACCGCGTTCTCCGGAACGGCGGCAGGATGATCCTTGTGGCCGGTCCGAATATGGTCGCTGGATACGAGTTCGATACCCCCGGCTTCCTCGAGGCAGTGGCGACCGACCTCGGCATGCGCGCAGAGCTTCACCTTATCGATACGATCGCTTCGCGGGGGTTGATGACTAAGCGGAATAAAACTGCCGGAACAATCGCGCAGGAGTCGGTGTACGTATTCACAAAGACCAGTGATGATCAGCGCGCGTGATCAACCCCCGCTAGCGGAGCGGCTAGAAGGAAGGTTAAAGTTCTTTATGACTCGATTTGGGAGCGGCGGGCAGATTGGCCCCAGGTTTCGGCTTGGTTGAGCCAATTCAGCGATGACGACACGGCGGATGACGATTGGATACACGCGCTCTACCTTCTGTCGAACTTCATGTATTTCGGCACCACCGAAATCCGCGCCCTTCTGAAGTCGCTGTACCGGGATGTATTTCGCGCTTCGGTCATCGCCGAGATCCGGGGGAAGACTCCAGACCTAAAAATGCAAGAGGTTCAGGCGGCGTTTGAAACACAGTTGCTGAAAACCCGGTTCGTGTCTCTCGGCAATCCCTCTGAAAGCAGCGCCTTCCTCCTATACTACTTCCGACAGGAAAATGAGCTTCCACGCGAGTGCTTCATCAGCGGCGCAGAGATCTTCTCGTTTTCGGCTCCCAACAAACTAGCGGTCCGGGACGCAAACATCCAGCGCTATGTATTCATCGATGACATGTGCGGCTCTGGAAAGCAGGGCGAGGAGTACTCGCGCAACACGGTGGCCCCTCTAAAGCTGCTCCGTGAAGACGTGCAGACGTATTACTACGCGCTGTTCGGGACATCCGGTGGCGTAGGGCACCTGCGACAGCTCAGCCGGTTTGACAAGGTTCATCCCGTCGTTGAACTCGACGAGTCGTTTCAATGCTTTTCCGACGGCTCGCGTATCTACCGAGACGTTCCGGAGCCGCTGGACCGCACTCGGGGGATGGCGCTGGCCAGCCGATTTGGTGCCCGACTTCAACCCGCGCATCCCCTCGGTTTCCAGAATGGCCAATTGCTCGTGGGCTTCGCCTACAACACGCCGGACAATACCCTACCCATCATTTGGTCCAGCGGGACAGACGACTTCCCATGGACCCCAGTGTTCAAGCGTTACTCGAAGCTCGCCTACGGCTGACAATGAGCAACAACCCCTTTAGCATTACTAAAGCGAATGATTTGACGGATGAGCAGATCAACTCATTGTGGGTAGACGTAAAAGGGGATACTGGATCCAGCACTCTATTCGACTCCGGGAAGTTCCGCTCTCCGATGCCGACCTTCATTCTTGGCGGGAAAGGAAGCGGCAAGACACACCTGATGCGATATGCGTCGTATCCTCTCCAGCGCATCCGTTTTCTCCAAGATGGGCTGTCGATGACGGCCGGCCTCCAGCGGGACGGCTATGTTGGGATCTACGTCAGGTGCAGCGGCCTCGACACCGGCCGGTTCCGGGGGAAGGGTCACTCGGACGAGGCCTGGGCAGAGGTGTTCTCCTATTATCTCGAACTCTGGCTAGGGCAAACTCTTCTTAACATTTTAGCTCAGGTCGTCGCGACAGACGAGTTGCAAGCCTTCGAGCGGCAATTCTGTAGAGACATTGCCACCTTGTTTGATGATGATGCGCCAGTAAGATCGACCCTGCTCGAACAATGCGAAGATCTGAACCGACGGCGAAAGCGGCTCGATTACGAGGTCAACAATGCCGCGTTTGGCGGCGGCCTGTCTCCGGGGATCGCGCTAACGCGAGGTCGGCTCGTTTTCGGTCTGCCGAAACTCTTCGCGAGCGTGCTTCCGGGCCTCGCGGCCATTCAGTTCTGCTACCAGCTGGACGAGTTCGAAAACCTGACGACATCCCAGCAGGTCCATGTGAACACGTTAGTAAGGGAGCGGGAAAGTCCTGCGACCTTCAAGATCGGTGCTCGCCAGTTCGGCATTCGTAGTCACGAGACCCTAAGCGCCGGCGAAGAAAACCTCCGAGATTCGGAGTTTGACGAACTGCGGCTGGATCGACGTTTCCGAGAGAACGAAGCGCAATATCGCGATCTCGTTGATCGCCTCGTTGAACGTCGATTACAGGAGTTCCGCGCGCAAGCGCCGACGAGGGTAGGCAACATTCGCATTAGGGACTGGTTCGAGGAACCGGACCTAGACTGGCAGTCGTCGCTCCTCCTCGAGGTGTTCACGCCCGAGCTGGAGCAGCGCGCACATTTTCAGGCGCTTAGGCAAGCGTTGCGAGCAGGCTTCGCCTTCAGCTCTGCGCCCGGTGTTGATGGAGATACAGCCATCGACATGATCGTTTCTGGGCTTTCCGTTCCTCAGCTGCCGCTCCTTGAGAAATTGAACGTCCTCATACTCTATGGGGACTGGGCTCGAAAACGCGACTTGCTCAATGCGACGCGGGAAATCCGTCAGCAATGCGAGGCGTTCCGCAAGGGCGAAGACACGGGGCCCTACGCTGAGAAGCTAAAGCGCTTCAAGAGCGACCTCGTCGCACAACTTTTCCGGGAGAATAGCCGAAAGCAGATTTACGCAGGACTTTCCGCGTTCGTACGCATGTCGGAAGGGCAACCCAGGGCGCTAATAACCTTATTGAAGCACACCTATGACTGGGCCTTATTCCAAGGCGAGGAGCCTTTCATCGAAGGAAAGATTTCCTATCAGGCGCAGAGTCGTGGTGCGGTCTCCTCAGCTGAATGGTTCTACAACAGTATGATGCAAGCGGGCATCGACGGCCGCGATATCCTAATCGCCGTGGACCGCTTGTCTCAGCTGTTTCGGATCAATCGATTCTCCAATAATATTAGGGAATGTTCGCTGATCGGCTTCAGCGCGTCAGTCATCAACGTTTCCGACCGCGCCGCTCACGTGCTGAAAAAAGCGAATGACCGCTCGTTTATCGTGGATATTGAAGGCGGCCAGCAGGAGCGTAATTCGGAACAGGTGACAAAAAAGTTTCAGCTCAACCGCATGCTCGCACCGCGTTGGGCGTTGGGAACCGCGCGCCGGGGCATCGTGCCTTTTGACCGCGGGGAAATGGAAGCGATCTTCGACCCGGATCAGGAAGAAGCCTTTGTCGACCTGCGACGGAGATGGGAGGCCCGTGCGTCAGCGCCACTGTTCGGCAAACAAAGGGAAAGGCAGGCACCGCCAGAGGAAAAGATCATGGGCGACGGCGAAGGTCAGACCGACATGTTCGATCGCTGATCCGATGGACTACGGCTTCTTCCTACGCGAAGCGATCGCGTCCGACGACGACTGGTCGAGCACCCAAGCGTACGACCTTTTTCTGTCCGCATACAACCTCAGTGACCGTGTCCGTTACGTGTATGATCACGTTCGAGCTAGGGATAAGATGTGGCTCATCCATCGGGAGTACGACCTCGCCACAAAGCTACTACCGCCCGAGACGCACTTCGAGACTAACGCGTTAGATGAGTCTAGCTTCTGCGTGGAACTGTTCGCGCGGCTACGAGATCAATTCATAGATTTCCCCAATCTGTCGATCTGCATCGACTCGACGGGTATGCTCCGGCCGCACCTGCTTTTCCTGCTGAAGCTGCTGCAGCGGTCTAAAGTGTCCCGATTCAACATACTCTATGCTGAGCCGGCGAACTACAAGAACAACGAAAATACCGCGTTCTCGGCCGGCTCAATCTATGAAGTGAGGCCGATTCAGGGCTATGAGGGCGCGCCGGCGACGGACTCGTCCGCGGATTTCCTAATTATCGGAATGGGTTATGATGATCGAATGATTGCCGAGGTGGCCGAGGATCGTGCCAAGGCCGACAAGCATCAGCTCTTTGGCTTGCCGTCGCTGAGGGCCGACATGTACCAGCAGAGCGTCCTGAGATCCCGGCTCGCTTCAGAGGAACTCTCAGACCCAAACTTTGCCGAAAATAACAGATCGTTTGCGCCGGCGAGTGATCCTTTTGGGACGGCCGCCGTCCTAAGCGAGATTGTGCGTAAACGGCGAAAGAAGCGCGGAATTACGAATCTTTACCTGTCGCCATTAGGCACCAAGCCGCAGGTCATAGGCTTTGGACTGTATCACATCTTTGAATGCTGTTCTGGCGACGCATCGATCACCTTTCCCTTCAGCCGGGGCTACTCTCCCGAAACTGGACAGGGCATTTCGCGCACATGGGTGTACACTATTGAGTTCGATCAGAGTGGGCCCGCTTAAGCCGTGGGGAAAGCTTCGTTTTGCCGCTCAGTTCGGAACGTCTGCTTCCGGAGACAAGTCAACTTCCGCATTGGGCGCGCGTCGGGTCCTTAGCGGCGCGTGGGACGCCGCCGTATCATTCAGCAGCCATCGACTGATGGCACGCCTTCGTTGAACAGCCACCCGAGCTGGCGGGCCGCTATGACGGTGCGGTCTTTCGGCTTGGTCGCCATTGCCGCGCTCATCACCGCGCGAACATCGTCAACGGCGGGGAGAGGCGCGGCCCACTCAAGCGCCTCGTAGTCCTCAGGGCGCTCGGGTGGTGCGTAGCCCGCCGGTGTCCACGCGTACAGCTGATAGCTGCGATAGCGCAGCAGGTTCCGTACCTCCTCGCTCGTGTCGGTCATCTTCGCGATGAAGGCGGGGGTCATGCAGAGGTTAGGCAGTGCCGTGTAGGCGTCCGGGTCCAGGCTCGAGGCATAGACGTGGTTGAACTGCGTGTCAGCGCCGCGGCGGGTAAGCCCATTGGCCCACAGGAAGGCATCGGTGGGGCTCTTGTTGTCGTCCAGGAGCACCTGGCGGCCGTGGTGCAAGTCGATCTGCCCCACCCGGCGCGGATTGCGGATGGCGGGGAAGATGGCGCGACCGCCAGTCTGACGGACCGTCCGCGGATGAGAGAAGAGGGTGAGCGACGCGACGGCCTGGGCGACCGTCCGGTACTGAGAGCTGGCGATCACGGCGTCCAGCGCCGCTCGACCGTTGAAGCTGAAGTCTGTGAGCGTGCGGGCCCCGAAGCGTGCCTGGAGGGCTGAGCCAACCGCGGCGTCGCGCCGGGCGACCGGTCGGCGTGTACTCGGCGCCTGTGGTGGCGCGCTCGTCGACGCTGGGGCGAGATCGGCGGCCGCAGTCGCATCAGCCCCGCCCTCACGGAAACGTCGATACCAGAGCACGGCGCTCTTGTAGGAGGCCAGGTTATTGCGCGCGTTTCCGACGAACGGGATCTTGGTCGGGTTTGGCTTGCCCTGGCGCTCGTCATCGGTCGAGTAGGTCAGGGCGTCGACGAGGCTGCGGAGCCCGTCGCGCTCGAAGTGCGCATCCAGATCGCCGTAATGTTCTTCCACGCGACCGACGCGATGAAGCTGCGCGACGATGGTGCCGTCGCCGTACCCCTGCCTATTCAGCCAGTCCTTGTAGTCCCGCCTCATGATCTCCCCGAGTCGTCCCCGCGCTAAAGGCGCCGGTGCTCGAACCGATGCTGCGCCCGCGGCTACTCCGCCGCTGGAGCCGCGCCTAGCTTGATCGCCACACCTCGGAATTTCTCGAGAGCCAGCTCCAAGCTGTCGACGATCTCGGCGGCGATCTCGGCGGGGGGCGGCAGACTGTCGGGATCGGTGGCGCTGGCGTCCTTCAGCCAGAAGATGTCGAGGTTCAGCTTGTCGCGCTTGGCGAGCTCCTCAAACGTGAAGCGCTTGAAGCGCTCGCTCTCTACCCGCTCGTGCAGGGTGTTCTTGGTGCGGTAGGCGGAGACGAAGTCGTCCAGGTCCGCGCGTCTCAGGGGGCGCTCGCGCAGGGTGAACCGCTGGTTAGTGCGCAGGTCATAGACCCACAGGTCGGCGGTCGCCACCCCGCTCCCCGGCTCAGCGCGGTCGAAGAACAGCACGTTGGCCTTCACGCCCTGGCTGTAGAAGATCCCGGTCGGCAGCCGCAGCAGGGTGTGGAAGTCGTACTCGTGCAGAAGGCGGCGGCGCAGGGTTTCGCCCGCGCCGCCCTCGAAGAGGACGTTGTCCGGCATCACAACGGCCGCGCCGCCGCCGACCTTCAGGATCGACATGATGTGCTGGAGGAAGTTGAGCTGCTTGTTGCCCGTGGTGACGGTGAAGTCGTCACGCACATAGTCCTGCCGCTCGCTGTCGATGCCGCCGTCCTCGCGCACGATGCGGAACGACTGGCGCTTGCCGAAGGGCGGATTGGTCAGGATGATGTCGTAGCTGGCCTGGCCACGGTCGAGCAGGGCGTCCTTCTGGATCACGGGCGAGGTCGCCCCGCCAATGCCGTGCAGATAGAGGTTCATGGCGCACAGGCGCACGACCTCGGCCACGATGTCGGTCCCCGACAGCTTGGTCTCGCGCAGCGCCTTGGCAACGCGCTTGTCCCTGGCGGCCTCGTGACACTTCATGTGTTCGTAAGCTGAGAGCAGGAAGCCGCCGGTGCCCACCGCCGGGTCGTGGACGGTCTCGGTCGGCTCGGGGTCCATCACCTGCGTGATCGCGTCTATCAGCGGCCGAGGGGTGAAATACTGGCCGGCGGCGGACTTCACTTCGCCAGCGTTGCGTTCCAGCAGGCCCTCGTAGATCGTCCCCTTCACGTCGACATTCAGGCCCATCCAGGTCTCCGCCCCGATCAGGGTGACCAGGCGCTGGAGCTTGGCGGGATCGCCGATCTTGCTCTCCGCCTTTAGGAACAGCGTGCCGACGATGCCCTCCTGGCGGCTGAGCTTCTCCAGGATGGCCTTGTAGCGGCGCTCCAAACCTTCGCCGGCGCGCGCGGCCAGCGCGTCCCACTGGCAGTCCTCCGGCAGCATGGATGCTTCGCCGAGGAACTCCGTGCGCTCCTTGTCCATCTTGAGGAACAGCAGGAAGCTGATCTGGCCGAGGTAGTCGCCGAACGACACCCCGTCATCGCGCAGAACATGGGCGTAGTTCCAGACTTTGGAGACGAGCGCCTGTTCGTTCACGCGACGAGGTCTCCACGAAAAGCGGCGGCGAGAATGGACTGGCGGAGGGTTGCCGATCCTTCTCCGAGCACGCTCGTTGCCTCGGCCAAAGCGACGGCTTCATTCATCAACGAGTCAACCGTCTCAACGATTTGCTCCTGCTCTGACAGGCCTGGGAGCGGTATCGCGACGGAATTGAGCAGTCCTTGGCTAACGAACGGCTGCGCTCCACCCTGAGCGCGCACCCGCAGGTTGGCTTGCTCAAACACAATTCTGATAAATCGCGGATCGACGCTTGCATTGATGGACGAGGCATAAATCGCGTTATCAGTGATCCACGCTGGACCGTCCGTGACGTATGCGTTTCCGCAGTAAAACCCAACTCGTCCGATAACTAAGGTGGGCCTGTCGACCAACCATTCATGGTGGTGGCCTGCGATGCCGTTGCCCCCGTATACCGGTATTGCGGCCCCACTCATCAGGCGGTCGGGCAAGAACTTGCCGCTTGCCCAGGTTAGCAATGGCCCGGCGCCTGTCAAACCCCATCCATCGGGAGTCACCTGCACAGGTGTCTCCAAGCCCTCCGGCTCAATATAGCGCTTGCCTCTATTACGAGGCTCAGCGAGCCAGCGGGTGCGGCGTTCCGCGAGGATGCGGGCGAGGAGGTCGGCACCGGTCTCGGTGGGTGGGTTGGCGGCGCGCCAGTCGGCGGTCAGCTCGCCGGTGACGGCGGCCTTCAGCAGCGCCTTGCGCCACGTCGCCAGGTCACCCCGCGCCCGCTCCAGCGCCGCCTCGCCGTCGTCGATCTCGGCGAACAGCTCAGCAACGTGCGCCACGATACGATGCTGAATATCCAGTTCCGGAACGGGTATAGGACAGTCACGGAGAAAATCTGGCGGGACACGCTTCTGACCCGCCGTGCCGGTCATGTGGAATTCGGCAGTCTCGCGGAAGGAACGCTGGCTTACCCAGTAATACAAGTACTCTGGTAGCACGCCGTTGGTCCCAAACACGTGGAACTCAGTCGATCCAACTCCCACTCCGCGCGGGATTTCGGGCACGATCGCAACCTTGCCGTTCTCCATGCATGGCGTGATCTTCGCAAAAAGTACGTCGCCGGGCGCGAAACGGGTAAACCCTTGCCGGACCTGTCGAGCATTCCGAGTGTTGGTGACGTCAATCCGACCCGTTTCGGCTTCAACCGACGCCATGCCGACGAAAGCAATCTCTTCGTCATCGGCCAGTGCATTCAAGGGACGGCGTGGATTAACCGGCGCGACGTCGTCCAGTCGCTTCCAGCGCCAGCCGTCCGGCAAAGCCCACGGGCCGTCGACCGGCTCCACCGCCGCTCGCTGCACCTTCCCGCGCGCCACTCAGATCCCCCTTACGCCACCAGCGCGTCTTGCAGCTCTTCGAGCAAGGCGTCGAGCCCCGGCCCGAAGGCGCGGCGGGCGCCGATGACGCCGCCCCTGGCGGCGAAGTTCTCCTGAACGTCGGCGAGCGTCACCTCGATGTTGGCGGCGAGGTAGTCGCGGATGGCCTCCAGCCAGCCGAGCTGCTCCTGGCTGTAGGTGCGCCCCGCCCGCTGCTCGCGCCCGAGCCAGAGGTTGAACCGTCCCGCCATGTCCGAGGAGAGCGGCGCGAGCGTCTCGGCCTCGCGGAGCGCAAAGCGGACCAGCGCCACGATGTCGGTGAGCGCCTTCGCGGGGTTGGCGCGCACCTTGTCGCCCCGGAGCCGGCGGTAGGCGCTCCACAGCGATAGGGGCTGCAGCAGCCAGGGCGGCTTCAGCATGGCGTCGCGCAGCTCCTCCAGGCTGGCGTAAGTCAGCCGCCGGGCGCTAGCGGGCAGGTGATAGAGGATGCGCAGCGCGGTGAGCTGGTCGCGGTGCTCTTCCAGGAACTTCACAAACTGCCCCGTCATCGCGGTCGCCTGCTCCGGCGAGAAGGCGGAGGAGATCACCACGTCGCGGCTGAGATCGTCGATCACCACCTCCGACGCGGTCTTTAGCTCCACCAGGAGCTTGCGAAGGATGGGGTCGCCGAAGGCGGCCAGGGCCATCTCGCGCCGCTCCGCCGCCACGGCCTCTAGCTCGGCGTCGGTGGGCGAGGGACCATGACGCAGGCGGGCGAGCGTCTCGGTCTGGTCGGCGTCGATGGCGTCCACCAGCTCGCCGGCGAGCGCTGTTAGGGGACGCCCGACCACCGCCTCAATGCGCGCCTTGGCGTCGTCGTCGAGCTTGCGGTCCAGGCGCGCCAGACGGCCGGCGAGCGTCGCCACCGTATCCTCGTCCCTCCGCCCGCTCGCCACCTGCTCCAGGAGCTTGTTGAACGGAACCCCGGGCTCGCGCTCCAGGGGCATGGCCTGAGCTTTCAGGCTTTCCGTTACGCCCACGGCGTCGATCAGGATGAAGCGGTCCTTGGCGACCGCGCCAGGCGTGACGGTGGCCAGCGCCGCGGGGTCGATGGTGCGCACGCCGCGCCCGCGCATCTGCTCGAAATAGACCGCCGAACGCACGTCGCGTAGGAAGATCAAGACCTCGATCGCCTTCACGTCGGTGCCGGTGGCGATCATGTCCACGGTCACGGCGATGCGCGGGGTGTAGGCGTTGCGGAACTGGTTGATCAGCTCCTCGGCGTACTTGGCGCCGACGCGGTAGGTGATCTTCTTGGCGAACTCGTTGCCTCGGCCGAACACCTCGCGGGCGATGGTGACGATCTCCTCTGCATGGTTGTCATCCTTCGCGAAGATCAGGGTCTTGGGGACCTCGGTGCGATCGGGAAACAGCTCGGTAAACAGGCTGTCGCGGTATTGCTCCAGCACGGTGCGGATCTGGTTTCGGGCGACGACGCTACGGTCCAGGTCCTGGGGCGAATAAACCAGGTCGTCGTCGAGCAGGCGGTAGCGCTGCGCACGGGTGTGGCGGTCGCGCACGGGCAGGGTGTAGCCCGCCTCCACCCGGCCGCCGTACTCGCCGATCTGGGTGCGGATGCGGAAGATCTCGAAGGGGACGTTGACGCCGTCCGCCACCGACTTCTCGTAGGGGTACTGCGCCACCAGGTTCTCGCCGAAGAAGGCCATGGTCTGCACCGTGGGCGTGGCGGTCAGCCCGATGATCTGGGCGTCGAAGTAGTCCAGCAGCTGGCGCCACGTGCCGTAGATCGAGCGGTGGCATTCGTCGACGATGACGATGTCGAAGGTCTCTGGCGGCAGGGCGGCGCTGTAGGCGATCTCCTTAGGAGCCGCGTTGAGCGGGCGTTCGAAGTCGCTCGCCTCCTCGTCCTCCTCCGAGAGCTCCGCTCCGGTCAGCTGGGCGAACACGCGCTGGATGGTCGAGATCACCACCTTGGCTGGCGGATCGAGCCCGGCGGGTCCGAGCCGCTGGACGTTGTAAAGCTCAGTGAACAGCCGGCCCGTCCCCGGTGGCCGGTAGCCCTGGAATTCCTTCAAAGTCTGGCGACCGAGGTTGTTGCGGTCGACCAGGAACAGGATGCGCCGCGCGTCCGCGTGCGCCAGCAGGCGATAGGCCAATGTCGCGGCCGTGAAAGTCTTGCCCGCGCCGGTGGCCATCTGCACGAACGCGCGTGGCTGGTCTCGGCGCAACGACGCCTCGATCCCCTCGATAGCGTCCACCTGACAGTCACGCAGGCCTTCGATGACGAGATCCGGCATTTCCGCCAGCCGCGCCCGAAGTGACGAGCCGGCCTTCAGCCATTCGTGCAAGGTCTCTGGGCGATGAAAGCTGAACACCCGCCGCGACCTCTGTTCGGGGTCGAGGCGATCGGAGAAGAGGATTTCCACCCCGGACGCCTCGTAGTCGAAACGCAGAGGATCGCTCCAGCGGGCGAGCGCCGCGGGCGGGGAGGACTGGTAGCCTTTCGCCTGCTCCGCCACGCCTGACAGGGTGGCGCCGGCCGCCTTGGCCTCCACCACGCCGCAGGCCTTGCCGGCGATCAGCAGAAGGTAGTCGCATGGACCACTCGCGAGCGGATACTCGCGCACAGCGACGCCGAGGCCCGCGTTGCGGTTCATCGCGGCGCGGTCCTGCACGAGCCAACCCGACGCCGCGAGTTGGGCGTCGATCACCTCTCGGGCTCTGGCTTCCGGTGTCGTTGGCACGGCTCAGCTATGTAACGATACAGCCGACGAACACAATCCAAGGCTTAGCTGCACGACCCAGGAGCCGAGATGCGGAGATGCCCGGACCACTATCAGAAGCGATCCTGACCCTCTGCCTGAGCGTATCTCTTAGGAGCGAAAAGGTCACTTGGGGGGAGCGTTCCCCACAGCGCCGGCGTTCAACCTCCATGAACGGCATCGGCCTCGCGATCCTCCTCGCCTCGATCGCCCTGTCAGTCGCGATCACCGTGCTCTCGCATGGTCATGTCGTGCTGATCGCGCTTCCGCTGCTCATCGGTGTCCCGCTGGCTGGCGTCTTCGGACGTCGACGATAAGTAAGTTAGATCCCGTTCTGAACTAACCACCCTTTGTTCACGCTAAGCTAGCCGTTTCTACGACGCCCACCCGTAGCCTCTTGTAATCAACGTCAATGGCCCTTGTTCCTGTGCCTGTTCATGCATGGGAGCTATGTCATGTCCGGGAACAAGGTGCTCTGGGGCCAGGTGCTGATCGTTGGCCTAGTGGTGCTGACCGCCGTTTGGACGGCCACGGAATGGACCGCCTGGAGGTTGGCGTTCCAGCCTGAGCTCGGGAAGCCATTCGGCCGTTTCTTAGCCCTGCCGCTCTACCCGCCGCCGATCTTCTTCTGGTGGTGGTTCGAGTTCAACGCTTATGCGCCAAAGATATTCGCCGAGGGCGCCTGCATTGCGGCGGGCGGCAGCCTGACGTCGGTTGTGGTGGCGATCGCCATGTCGGTTTGGCGGGCCCGGGAAGCGCGCCAGGCCACCACCTTCGGCTCGGCCCGCTGGGCGAGCCCCAAGGAGATCAAGGCCTCGGGCCTGCTTGGGGCCGACGGCGTGGTGTTGGGTCAGACGGCGCGACAGTACCTCCGCCACGATGGGCCCGAGCACGTGCTCTGCTTCGCGCCTACCCGGTCCGGCAAGGGCGTGGGCCTAGTCATCCCCTCTCTCCTGACTTGGGCCGGCAGCTGCATCGTCCACGACATAAAGGGCGAGAACTTCCAACTCACCGCCGGCTTCCGAGGCCTGTTCAGCCGCGTGCTGAAGTTCGATCCCACCGACAGCAATAGCGCCGCCTACAATCCCCTGCTGGAGGTCCGGAAAGGTCCGACCGAGGTCCGCGATGTCCAAAACATCGCCGACATCCTGGTCGACCCCGAGGGTGCGCTCGAGAAGCGCAGTCACTGGGAGAAGACCAGCCATAGCCTCCTTGTCGGGGCCATCCTGCACGTCCTGTACGCCGAGGCGGACAAGACGTTGGCCGGGGTGGCTCAGTTCCTCTCCGATCCGAGGCGCCCGGTTGAGACCACGCTTCGGGCCATGTTGAGCACGCCGCATCTTGGGCCGGGCAAGCCCCATCCCGTGGTGGCGTCGGCGGCGCGGGAGCTCCTAAACAAGAGTGAGAACGAGCGCTCGGGCGTGCTCTCCACCGCCATGTCGTTCCTGGGGCTCTATCGCGATCCCGTTGTCGCCGAGGTGACCAGCCGATGCGACTGGCGCATCGCCGACCTGATCTCGGGCGAGCGTCCCGTCAGCCTGTATCTGGTCGTGCCACCCTCGGACATCTCCCGGACCAAGCCGCTGGTGCGCCTGATCCTGAACCAGATCGGGCGGCGGCTGACCGAGCCGCTTGAGGCGTCAACGCGTCGCCACCGTATGCTTCTGCTGCTCGACGAATTCCCCGCGCTTGGCCGGCTCGACTTTTTCGAGAGCACGCTGGCGTTCATGGCTGGCTATGGGCTGAAGGCTTTCCTGATCGCCCAGTCCCTGAACCAGATCGAGAAGGCCTACGGGACCAACAACGCCGTCCTGGACAACTGCCACGTGCGGGTCGCGTTTGCGACCAACGACGAGCGGACCGCGAAGCGGATATCCGATGCGCTGGGCGCCACGACCGAGATCCGGGCCATGAAGAACTACGCCGGCCATCGGCTCTCGCCATGGCTCGGCCACCTGATGGTCTCTCGCCAGGAGACCGCGCGGCCGCTCCTGACCTCGGGCGAGATCATGCAGCTTCCGCCGGCTGAGGAGATCATCATGGTCTCGGGCTCGCCGCCAATCCGGGCCGGTAAGGTCCGCTACTACGATGACCCACAGCTCCAGGCGCGTATCCTGACACCGCCCGAGCTGGCGCCCCCACCGGAGGGAAAGGGCCCTCCCGACGACTGGAGTGGGGCGAAGCCAATCTCGCCGCCGCCGCAGGCCCTTGCCGAGGAGAAGCCCGTCGCGGCCGAGGCGAAGACGGACAACGCTCCCCAGCAAGCGTCAGACGACGGCCGCGGGCGTGATCCCGCCCGGGAAGAGGCCAAGGATGCGGCGGAGCGGGAACAGGAGCGGCGCGACGCCGAGACGGAGTTCGACCACAAGGACGGGAAAGGACGCAGCGGGCGCGACGGCGAGGCGGATCGTCTGCGCGACATGCACCGCGGCTTCCTCGTCAACGCGAAGCTGGCCGCCCTGGACCGTGGAGACGGCCTGCAGATGGACGGCGGGCGGTGAGCAAGGTCCCGCTCTCCACCTATCTCGATCCCAAGCTGGCCGAGGCGCTCGAGACCTATGCAGCACGCCGAAAGGTCTCCAAGTCGGTCGTCGCTGAAGCGGCGATCGCCTCATTCCTGTCGCCCGACAGCGCGGAGCGGGACGAGGCGGTGTTGGCCCGACGGTTCGACCGCCTCTCGCGGCAGGTCGAGCGGCTTGAGCGCGACAGCACGATCTCGATCGAGATGCTCGCCCTGTTCGTCCGCTCCTGGCTGGCCGCCACGCCTGTCCTGCCCGAGCCCGAGCCGACCGCCGCGGAGATCAAGGCGCGTGAGCGGTTCGAGCGCTTCGTGCGTGCGCTCGGCCAAAGGCTCGCCAGCGGCCGAAGCCTCGCCCGGGAGGTCTCGGAAGACGTGACGCGCACGCAGGAGGATCAGTTGGCGACAGGCGGTGCGCAGCGCGAGAGCTCGCATCGACCGTAATCACCAAGCGCAAACCCGCCGATCTCCTGTATTTCTACGCCATCCTACGATTGCTGATTTTGCTTGTTGATCGGGCCGGTTTGGCGGTCCTTCTACTCATCCCGTCGCGCCCGCAGCGCTTGGCTGCGGACCCGGCGGAGGTGATCTCCGGTGTCTTCCAGCCCGTCTTCGGTGCTGCTGCGCTCTCAGGCCTTCGCGCGCGGTGCGCGCATGCTGCGGACCGCGCTTGGGCCCGCCATCGCCGGCTGGCTGGAAGACCCTGCCGTGGTCGAGGTCATGCTTAACCCAGACGGTCGACTGTGGGTCGACCGTCTGTCTTCGGGTCTGGCCGACACGGGCGAGCGGCTCTCCCCGGAGGACGGCGAGCGGATCGTTCGGCTGGTGGCCCACCATGTCGGCGCCGAGGTCCACGCCGGCTCGCCCCGGCTTTCCGCCGAACTGCCCGAGACCGGAGAGCGGTTCGAGGGCCTGCTGCCGCCGGTCGCCATCGCCCCAACTTTCGCCATCCGTAAACCCGCCGTCGCAGTGTTCACGCTGAGCGACTACGCGGCCGCTTGCATCATGAGCCCGGCCCAGGCCGAGGCGCTTCGCGTCGCTGTCGTCGAGCGCCGCAACATCCTGGTCGCCGGCGGCACCTCCACCGGCAAGACCACCCTGGTCAATGCGCTGCTGGCCGAGGTCTCCAAGACCTGCGACCGCGTGGTGCTGATTGAAGACACCCGCGAGCTCCAGTGCTCCGCCCCGAACCTGGTGGCGCTGCGCACCAAGGATGGCGTGGTCAGCCTGTCGGACCTGGTGCGCGCGGCGCTCCGCCTGCGCCCCGACCGCATCCCCATCGGCGAGGTCCGAGGCGCGGAGGCGCTCGACCTGCTCAAGGCCTGGGGCACCGGTCATCCGGGCGGGGTCGGCACCCTGCACGCCGGATCGGCGCTCGGCGCGCTCCGCCGTCTGGAGCAGTTGATCCAGGAAGCCGTGGTCACCGTACCCCGCGCCCTGATCGCCGAGACTATCGACGTCATCGCCGTTCTCTCCGGCCGTGGCGCTCAGCGCCGCCTGTCCGAACTCGCTCGCGTCCAAGGCCTCAGCGCCTCGGGCGACTACCTGCTCACCCCCCTGGAACCCGCCTCTGAACAAGGACCCACGTCATGATCGTTCGCTTTCGCTCGCGCCTTCGCCGCCTCCTCCTCTCCGCATCCGCCTTTGCGCTCGGCGGCCTAATCGCCGCCCCGGCGTGGGCGTCAGGCTCCAACATGCCCTGGGAGCAGCCGCTGCAGCAGATCCTGGATTCCATCCAGGGACCGGTCGCCAAGATCATGGCGGTGATCATCATCATCATGACCGGCCTGACCCTGGCTTTTGGCGACACCTCCGGCGGCTCCCGCAAGCTGATCCAGATCGTGTTCGGCCTGTCGATCGCCTTTGCCGCTTCCTCCTTCTTCCTGAGCTTCTTCAGCTTCGGCGGCGGAGCCCTGGTCTGATGGACCAGCTGGAGTCCGTTGCAGGCTTCATGGCCCCGGTGCGCCGGTCCCTGACCGAGCCCATGCTGATGGGCGGCGCGCCGCGCTCGATCGCGATTCTGAACGGCACGCTGGCGGCGGCCTTGGGCTTAGGCCTGCGGCTCTGGATCGCCGGGCTGGCGCTCTGGCTGATCGGCCACGCCGCCGCGGTCTGGGCCACCCGCCGCGATCCGCAGTTTGTGGAGGTGGTCCGCCGCCACGTCCGCTTCCCCGGCCACCTTCGAGTCTGATGGGAGCGCCCGATGCTGAACCTGTCGGAGTACCGCAAGACATCCCAGACCCTGGCCGACTTCCTGCCCTGGGCCGCGCTGGTCGCGCCCGGCGTGGTGCTGAACAAGGACGGATCGTTCCAGCGCACCGCCCGCTTCCGCGGCCCGGACCTGGAGTCCGCCACGCCCAGTGAGCTGGTCGGCGCCAGTGCCCGGCTCAACAATGCGCTACGCCGTCTCGGCTCCGGCTGGGCGGTGTTCACTGAAGCTCAGCGTGGTCCGGCCGGCGACTACCCGGCTAGCCGCTTTCCCGATCCGGTGTCCGAGCTGGTCGAGATCGAACGCCGGGCTCAGTTCGAGCAGGAAGGCGCACATTTCGAGTCAGCCTACTTCCTCACCTTCCTCTGGCAGCCACCCGCGGAGGACGCCTCGCGCGCGGAGGCCTTTCTCTACGAAGGTCGCGCCCGTAACGGCGCAGATCCGCGCGAAGCGTTGCGCGGGTTCGTCGATCGCACCGACCGCGTGCTGGCGCTGATGGAGGGCTTCCTGCCGGAGGCCGCCTGGCTCTCCGATGCTGAGACCCTGACCTACCTGCACTCCTGCGTCTCCACCCGCCGCCATCGGGTACGCGTGCCCGAGACGCCCATGCACCTGGACGCCATCCTGGTGGACGAGGCGCTGACCGGCGGGCTGGAGCCGATGCTGGGTTCAGCCCACCTGCGCACCCTCAGCATCATGGGTTTCCCGTCGGCCACCTATCCGGGGATCCTGGATGAGCTGAACCGGCTGGCCTTTCCCTACCGCTGGTCCACCCGGGCCATCTGCCTGGACAAGACCGACGCCACTAAGCTCCTGACCCGCATCCGCCGGCAATGGTTCGCCAAGCGCAAGTCCATCGCCGCCATCCTGAAGGAGGTGATGACCAACGAGGCTTCAGCGCTGCTAGACAGCGACGCCTCCAATAAAGCCACCGACGCCGACCTGGCGCTGCAGGAGCTCGGCTCGGACCTGATCGGTCAGGCCTATCTCACCGCGACCATCACGGTCTGGGACGAGGACCCTCGCGCCGCGGACGCCAAGCTGCGTCTGGTGGAGAAGGTGATCCAAGGTCGCGACTTCACCTGTGCGGTGGAGACGGTCAACGCGGTGGAGGCCTGGCTCGGCAGTCTGCCCGGTCACGTCTACGCCAATGTGCGCTCCTGGCCGGTCTCCACCCTGAACCTCGCCCACATGGTCCCACTCTCCGCCGTCTGGGCCGGACCGGCGAGCGACGAGCACCTCAATGCTCCGCCGCTGTTCTTCGCGCGCACTGATGGATCGACACCGTTCCGGTTCTCGCTGCACGTCGACGATGTCGGCCATACCCTGGTGGTCGGTCCGACCGGCTCGGGCAAGAGCGTGCTGCTGGCGCTTATGGCGCTGCAGTTTCGGCGTTACGACCGGGCTCAGGTGTTCGCCTTCGACTTCGGCGGGTCGATCCGCGCCGCCGCCATCTCCATGGGCGGCGACTGGGAGGACCTCGGCGGCGCGCTGTCGGAAGCCTTAAGCGAGGCCGTCGCGCTGCAGCCGCTGGCTCGCCTGCACGAGCCTGCGGAGCGGGCGTGGGCGGCGGACTGGATCGCCGCCATCCTGTCGCGCGAAGGCATCGTGGTCACGCCGGAGGTGAAGGAGCACCTCTGGTCGGCGCTGAATTCACTCAGCACAGCGCCGGTCCATGAGCGCACGCTCACCGGCCTCTCGGTCCTGCTCCAGGCTAACACCCTGAAACGGGCGCTGCAGCCCTACTGCCTGGACGGTCCATGGGGTCGGCTACTGGATTCAGAGTCCGAGCACCTCGGCGACGCGAACGTGCAGGTGTTCGAGACCGAGGGCCTGGTGGGCTCGGGTGCGGCGTCGGCCGTGCTGGCCTACCTGTTCCACCGCATCGAGGGCCGGCTGGACGGATCGCCAACCCTGATCATCGTCGACGAGGGGTGGCTGGCCTTGGACGATCCGGCGTTCGGGGCGCAGCTGCGCGAATGGCTGAAGACGCTTCGCAAGAAGAACGCGTCGGTCGTGTTCGCCACCCAGTCGCTGGCCGACATCGAGGGCAGCCCGATCGCACCGGCCATCGTGGAGAGCTGCCCGACGCGGCTGTTCCTCCCCAACGAGCGGGCGCTCGAGCCGCAGATCACCGACATCTATCGCCGCTTCGGCCTGAACGATCGCCAGATCGAGATCCTGGCCCGGGCCACACCCAAGCGCGACTACTACTGCCAGTCCCGGCGCGGCAACCGCCTGTTTGAGCTGGGGCTCGGCCCCGTAGCGCTCGCCTTTGCGGCGGCCTCGTCCAAGTCAGATCAGGCCACGATCACCGCCCTTGTGGCCGAACACGGCCGAGTGGGATTCGCGCAAGCATGGCTGCGCCGCCGAGGCCTGCCGTGGGCGGCTGACCTTCTGTCGCCAGGATCGACCTCGGCTCCTCCCATCACCTCACCCCTGGAGATCGCGCCATGAGCTTTGCGCGTCTAGCTCGCTTGGCTATGGCCAGCATGGCTGTCCTGTCGATCACGGTCGCCCAACCTGCCTCGGCGCAGATGACGGTGTTCGATCCGTCCAACTATGCCCAAAACGTCATGACCGCGGCGCGCTCGCTACAGCAGGTCAACAACCAGTTCCGCAGCCTGGAGAACCAGGCCACATCCCTGATCAATCAGGCCAAGAACCTGGCCAGCCTGCCGTACTCCACCCTGGTCACGATCCAGAACTCGATTGCCCAAACCCAGCAGTTGCTGAACCAGGCGCAGCGGATCGCCTACAGCGTCACCCAGATCGACCAGGCGTTCACCCGCTACTATCCCCAGGGCTACTCAGGCTCGCCCAGCAACACCCAGCTGATCGGCGACGCCCAGACCCGCTGGACCAATGCGCTGGCCGGCTACCAGGACGCCCTGCATGTCCAGGCCGGCGTGGTGGGCAACGTCACCGCGACCCAGTCCGAGATCACCGGCCTGGTCACCGCCAGCCAGGGCGCCAGCGGTGCGCTGCAGGTCTCGCAATCGGGCAACCAGCTGCTGGCGGTGATCGCGCGCGAACTGGCGGATGTCACAGCACTGCTAGCCGCCCAGGGCCGAGCCTCGAGCCTCGCCGGCGCAGGTGCGACCGCCAACCAGGCCCAGGCTCAGTCCCAGATTACCACCTTTCTGACAACGGGCGCGGCGTACCAGCCCCAGTCCGTTATGATGTTCCACTGATGCGCCGGCCGGCTCTCGATCCGCGTTCGCTTGGACGCGCCGGTGCGGTCCTGCTGGTCGCGGGCGCGATCCTGGCGTCGGCCATTTCCATCCACTCGGCCGAGCGCAGCCGTTCGCATGCTGCCGCTGCGACCGCAGGCGCTCACGCCGACAACGCCGGTCTGGAGCGTTGTCGCGAGCTTGGTACGGCGGCCGAGAACGACGCTGAATGTCTGGCGGTGTGGGCTCAGCTCCGCCGACGGTTCTTTGAGTCCAGGCCCCCGGTGGGGGCCCGGTCATGAACACGGGCGTTGTCGACACCTTCCTGAACGTCTTCACCCAGTACATCGACAGCGGGTTTGGCCTGCTTGGCGGTGAGGTGGCGTTCCTGTCCTCCACGCTGGTGGTCATCGACGTGACCTTGGCAGGCTTGTTCTGGGCCTGGGGCGCGGACAGCGACATCCTGGCCCGGCTGGTCAAGAAGGTGCTCTATGTCGGCGTCTTCGCCTTCATTATCGGCAACTTTAATCACCTGTCCCAGGTGGTGTTCCAGTCCTTCGAAGGGCTGGGACTAAAGGCGGCGGGGTCGAGCCTTTCACCGGACGACTTCCTGCATCCAGGCAAGATCGCCCAGGCCGGGATCGATGCGGGCGCGCCAATCCTTCAGGCGGCGTCCCAGCTCACCAACTTCGTCTCCTTCTTCGAGAACTTCATCCAGATCATCGTGCTGCTGATCGGCTGGGTGATCGTGATCATCGCCTTCTTCATCCTGGCGGTGCAGCTGTTCGTCACCCTGATCGAGTTCAAGCTGACCACGCTGGCCGGGTTCATTCTCGTGCCGTTCGGCCTGTTCGGACGCACCGCCTTCCTGGCCGAGAAGGTGCTGGGCAATGTGGTGGCGTCAGGCGTGAAGGTCCTGGTGCTGGCGGTGATCGTCGGCATCGGCTCCACCCTGTTCAGCCAGTTCGTCACCACCTACGGCGGCGCTCAGCCGACCTTGGAAGACGTGCTGGCGCTGGCGCTGGCATCGCTCTGCCTCATGGGCCTGGGCATCTTCGGTCCCGGCATCGCCACCGGTCTCGTCAGTGGCGCACCTCAGCTTGGCGCGGGCGCGGCCGTCGGTACGGCCATGACTGCGGGCGGCTTGGCGGTCGCGGGCGGCATGGCGGCATCGGCTGGCGTCAGCGCAATCGCTGGTCTCGGCCGCGCGGGAGCATCGGTCGCGGGCGGCGCCATGGCGGCCACGCGTGGCGGTCCGCCGTCCGGCGGCTCACCCTCAGGTGGGCCAAGTCCCGGTCCTTCGCCGGTCGGTCCGAGCGGTCCGTCCGGCGGCGGCTCAGGCGCCGCGGCCCAGCCCAGCATGCGTCCGGCCAAGTCCAGCGACAGCGGCGATGGCGGGAGCAGTGGCTCCGATGGCGGCGCGTCCGGCGCGCCGGCCGAGCCGGTTCCCGAGTGGGCCAAGCGCATGCGCCAGGGCCAAGCCATCCATCGTGGCGTCGAGACCGCCGCCCATGCGGTCGGCTCTGGTCATGGCGGCGGCGGATCCACCAGCCTTGATCTCTCGGAGGGTTCTAAATGAGCGTCTTCAAGCGGCCCGGCGTGCGCTACGGCCGCACCCCCGAGCCGGAAACCCCCTACCAGCGCGCCGCCCAGGCCTGGGACGAGCGCATCGGCTCCGCCCGGGTGCAGGCCAGGAACTGGCGCCTGATGGCGTTCGGGTCCCTGGCGCTGAGCTTCGGCCTCGCCTCCGGCCTGGTCTGGCAGTCGGCCCGGGGCACGATCACGCCCTGGGTGGTGCAGGTGGACAAGCTCGGCCAAGCCCAGGCGGTCGCGCCGGCGAGCGCCGGCTACCGGCCGACCGATCCGGAGATCGCCTGGCACTTGGCCCGGTTCGTCGAGGACGTCCGCTCCATCCCGACCGACCCGGTCGTGCTCCGCCAGGACTGGTTGCAAGCCTACGACTACACAAGCCAGAGCGGCGCCCTGGCGTTGAACGACTACGCCCGCACCGACGACCCGTTCGCCAAGCTCGGGCGCGAGCAGGTTTCGGTGGATGTCTCCAGCGTCATCCGCGCCTCGCCCGACAGCTTCCGCGTGGCCTGGAGCGAGCGCCACTACAAGGACGGAGCCCTCGCGGAGACCCAGCGCTGGAGCGCCATCGTCACCGTCACGCTCCAGGTCCCGCACGACCCGGATCGCCTGCGGCGCAATGCCCTCGGAATCTACGTCACCGCCCTGAACTGGTCCAAGGAGCTCGGCTGATGCCCCCCCGCCAAAGGAATGGCCGCCTGTTTGCAGCGGCTACGGCCGCATCCCTTCTCTCGGCCTGCGCTCATGCGCAGAAGCCGCCCCAAATCACCTATGACGACGCGGCGTTCAGGCCGGCGCAGCGCGAGGCCGACGCGGCCCAGGTTGCGCCCAAGCCCGTCGAGGTGGTGGAGGTTCCAAGGCCCTTGCCCTTGCCCGGGCAGCTGAAGCCGCTACCCGAGGCAGCTAAGGCTGAGCCGGCCGAACCCGCCGACCCGCGCCGACGCGTGGCTTCCGCCAATACGGCGGCGCGCGTCCAGCCCAGTCGCGACGGCTACCTGAACGCGGTCCAGGTCTATCCCTACACCGAAGGTGCTCTCTATCAGGTCTACGCATCGCCCGGAGAGATCACCGACATCGCGCTCCAGCCCGGCGAGGCGCTGGCGGGCTCCGGCCCGATCGCGGCGGGCGATACGGTGCGCTGGATCATCGGCGAGACCGAGAGCGGCGCGGGCGCGACCCGGCGCATCCACGTGCTCCTGAAGCCCACCCGGGCCGATCTTGCCACTAATCTGGTGATCGACACCGACCGGCGGACCTATCACCTGGAGCTTCGGGCCACGCCCTCGACCTACATGGCCTCCGTCTCCTGGCGCTATCCCGAAGACGAGCTGGTCGCGGTCAAGGGGGCCAATGCGGCGGCGCAAGCCAGCGCGCCCGTGGACCAGGGCCTGGACCTGGCGGAGCTGAGGTTCCGCTACGCCATCACTGGCGACAGCCCGCCCTGGCGGCCGCTGCGGGCGTTCGACGATGGCCGCAAGGTCTACATCGAGATGCCGGCCGGCGTCGCCGAAGGCGAGCTGCCTCCGCTGTTCGTGGTGGGCCCAAATGGCGGGGCTGAGCTGGTCAACTACCGGGTCCGCCAGAACTACTACGTGGTGGACCGCCTGTTCGCCGCCGCCGAGCTCCGCATGGGTTCGGACAAGAAGCAGGCGGTCGTGCGTATCGCCCGGACCGACGGTGTTCCCGCTTGGAGGGCCGCCCGATGAGCGAGGCCCAGGTTCCTTCTGCTCCAGCAGCCCCGCAGGCGGAACTACCCCAACTTCAGCCGACCGAGGCGGTCCGGCTGCGGGCGCCATCGCCGCGGATTGTGCGGCTCTCACCCAAGGTGCTGATCGGGCTTAGCGCCACGTCCGCCGCCGCACTGTTCGGTCTGGTGCTGTTCGCCATGCATATGCACGGGCCGCATGCGCCAGCCACGAACCTCGTGGACAGCGCGCGACCCAACCCGGCCGAGGCGGTCAAGAGCGCGCCCGCAGATTACGCGGCCGTGCATCAAGGCGCGGCTGCGACGGGAAGCGGCACGCCTGGAGCGGGTGGGGCGGCCACCGCTGTCGGCGGTTCGCCTGCGGGCGTGCCGAAGCTTGGGCCGGCGCTGCCGGGCGATCTTGGCCGCCCCATCCTGAACGCCCAGGCTCAAAGCTCGGTCCCGATCGACGGCGAGCCGCTCCCAACCACCCCGGCCCAGCCGCCCGCGGTGGATCCGGTGCACCAGAAGCTCGCTCAGGAGCGCGTCGCCGCCCTGACGAGCCCGCTGTTCGCGGGCGGCGAAGCGGCGGCTCCGGGCGCGCAACCGGTCTCGCTCACGGAGGAGCCGGCAACGCAGACTGCCGCGTCGGCAGCCGCGGCCGGCGCGTCAGCCACAGGCTCCAGTTCGACGTCGTCCACCAGTCAGGAGCACAAGCTCGCCTTCCTGAACGGGTCGGCCGACACCAAGGTGTCAACCGACACCAAGGTGGAGAGCGCCGAGCGGCTGCAGGCGCCGTCCTCGCCCTATGTGGTCCAGGCCGGCACGGTGATCCCGGCGGCGCTTCTGACCGGCATTCGCTCCGACCTGCCGGGCCAGATCACCGCCCAGGTCAGCGAGGATGTGTTCGACAGCCCTACCGGACGATATCGGCTCATCCCTCAAGGATCCCGGCTGCTCGGCCAGTACGACAGCGGAGTCGCGTTCGGGCAGTCACGGGTGCTGCTGGTCTGGACGCGGCTGATCCTGCCGGACGGCCGCTCCATCGTGCTGGAGCGCCTGCCCGGAGCCGACCCGGCGGGAAACGCCGGACTGCAGGACGGCGTCGACAACCACTGGGGTCAGCTGTTCAAGGCCGCGGCCCTGTCCTCAATCCTGGGCGTTGGAACCCAGATCGGGGCGAGCGACAACGAGAACGGCTTAATCCAGGCGCTTCGGCAGGGGCCGGCCGACACGCTGAACCAGGTCGGCCAGCAGGTGATCGGACGCAGCCTGAACATCCAGCCGACGCTTACCATCCGTCCAGGGTTCCAGATCCGCGTCCTGGTCAATCGCGACCTGGTGCTCGAACCGTATGCAGAATCCGGGGGAGGCTGAGCCATGCCGAAGCTGAAGCTCGGGACCTTGCTCGACGACAAGCCGGTCCGGCTCACCCTGGAGCTACCGGCCGAAGTGCACCGCGACCTCGTCGCCTATGCGCAGATCATGGGCCGCGACGCCGGCCAGGCGGTCGAGCCCGCCAAGCTGGTCGCGCCCATGCTGGCCAAGTTCATGGCGGCGGACCGGGCGTTCGCCAAGGCTCGGCGGGTGACAGGCCCAGCGGAGTCCCTGAGCCAAGCCGGCGCTGATTAGGCCGCGCGGCCCGTCCAGTCGGACGTTCCCTTGCGCGGCCGCCCTGCCAAGACGTGCGCCAAGCTGATGAACTGACGCAGCGCCGGGTTGGCGTTCTCCGGCGACCATGCGGCGTAGAAGGTGACGACGTCCGTCGGGCTCGTAAGCGGGCGGAAGACGACTCCTGGAACCGGCAAGGCCGCGCCCGCCTCACTGGCGAGGCTCACGCCAAAGCCCATGGCGATCAGGTTCAGCAGGCTGTCACGGCCTACCGCGATGCGCTCCACCTCGGGCCGATGGCCAAGACCCGTCATGTAGCGGACCACATGGTCGTGCACCTCGGCTCCGCATTCCGCTCCGGTGGCGAGGAAGCGTTCTCCCTCAAGATCAGCCCAGCTGACCTCGGCTCTGTCCGCGAGCCTGTGGCTGTCCGGCAGAGTGACAAAGACGGGCTCGCTCCAGAGCTCCGCGGTGTCGCAGCCGGCCGCACCGCCCGATCCGATGACAAAGGCGACGTCCAGCTTGCGTTGTCGAACCAGCGTGAGGAGGGCGCGCCGCGACTCTTCCCGCAGCTCGACCGTGACATGGGCGTGATCGGCTGCGTAACGGCGAACCAGCTCGCGAAGAAAGCCTCCGGACAGCGGCGTATAAAAGCCCAGCCGAAGCCGCCCTTCCTCGCCGCGGCCGTTCGCACGGGCCGTCGCTGCGGCGTGGTCGATGTCGCTCAGAGCCTCCCGGGCCTCCGGAAGGAAACGCTCGCCGGCGCTCGTAAGGCGGGAGCCGCGAGACCCCCGCTCGAACAGGGCGACCTGCAGATGCTCTTCGAGCGCCTGCACCCGGCGGCTTAGGACCGACTGGTTCACGCCAAGCGCGGCTGCGGCTTGGCGAAAGCCCAGGTGCTCGGCGACGGCCACGCTGTAGGTGAGCGCCGTCAGGTCCAGGGACGCAATCGAACCGGGGGCGAATGACCCAACCATGACGCGCAGAGTGGCTGATTAAACGTGAACCGAAGCTGACTGCCACAACGACGACTAGGAGAGCCGGCCGGTGGATCAGGTTCGTCGCGCATCGCCGGTAAGCCGGGCACAACACGGCACTTGGTGGTGTCTGGGTGGTGTCCAGCGCTCCAGCTAAGTAGTTGCCCTGAAGGGGCCGCCTAGCTAATTACCTAATTATACGAGGAAATTTGGAGCGGGCGAAGAGATTCGAACTCTCGACCCCAACCTTGGCAAGGTTGTGCTCTACCACTGAGCTACGCCCGCTCAAGGCGTGCCGTAAGCCGGGGAAGGCTTCACGGAGGCGGCGTTAAAGCAGACGTGGGGCGGGTTGGCAAGCGCGGGAGGGCTGCGCAGCGGCTGGCGTCAGCGGCCTAGCCTGGGGGTGCGCAGGCGGCGCTTGTTGATGTGGTCGGCGGGGGTCGCGTCCTGGGTCGGCGCCTCGCCCTTGAAGTAGAAGCGCTGCCAGGCCTCGCGCACGGCGTCGGGGTCTCTGCGGCCGAGCTTGGCGTTGAACACGCTGCGTTCGCGCAGCCACGCCTCGTACTGGCGTCGAAGATCGGGCTCGGACGCCAGAGACCGCCGTACCGGCTGCACCTGCTCCAGCGCCCGATGGGGGGTGAGGCTGATGAAGCAGAACGGCTCGCCCTTCTCGAAGCGCACCTTGCCCGGCCGGGTGAACATCCAGTTCATGGTGAAGGGGAAGGGCAGCCAGTCGGTCTCCACGATCCCGGCCAGGGGCTGCACCCCGTCCTTGATGTAGTTGGGCGGGCCGCTGGCCAGCATGTCCCAGCCGGGCCGGGTGCGGAACAGATAGCCGGTGTGGAAGGTCAGCACCCCTTCGCTGAAGTGGGTCTTGGCGAAGTCGTGGAAGTCGGGGTGGGGACGGTCGGGCGTCAACCGGATATCCTCGATGGCCTTGCCGCCGTTCCATTCGGCGGTGAAGCTGATTGGGCAGAGCAGCTCCCACCCGGTGGTGTTGGCCATGGTCATCGGCAGGCAGCGATAGGGGTGGCGCTCGGCGAAGCGGTCCATCCAGCCACGGTTCGGCCGCCCCGGCACGATCTCGGGCGGGCGGTTGGTGAGCGCGAAGCACTCCATCTCCATGGGCGGGGCGGAGCCGCTCAGATCGATGCGCAGGGTTTTTGGCGCCGGCAGGACTCCTGACTCCAGGTCCGCCGTAGGGTCTTCGCCTAGGTCTAGGGCGGGATCGGGGTCGATGTCGGCCATGGGTCCAGCTAAACGCCGCAGCAGCGCGGGCGTCAAACCCCGTCGGAGCCCTAGCCCATGAGCCCCGCCACCGCCTCGGACCTGTTCGCCTTCCTGGATGCGCACGGGATCGACCACGCCACCACCGCCCACGCCCCGGTGTTCCGCGTGGAGGACGGCGCGGCCATCAAGGCGGCCCTGCCCGGCGGCCACAGCAAGAACCTCTTCCTCAAGGACGCCCGCGACCAGCTTTGGCTGGTCAGCGCGCTGGGCGACACGGTGATCGATCTGAAGCGGACGCCCGCTGCGATCGGCTCGGCCAAGCTGTCCTTCGGCTCGCCCGAGCGGCTGTGGGAGGCGCTGGGCGTGCGGCCCGGGTCGGTGACGCCGCTGGCGCTGCTCAACGACCCCGAGCACAGGGTGCGGCTGGTGCTGGACGCCGCGCTGCTGGCCTGCGACCCGCTGAACTTCCACCCGCTGTCCAACGACGCCACCACGGCTGTCTCCCGCGACGGCGCCCTGCGCTTCTTCGAGGCCTTGGGCCGGGCGCCGCAGGTCGTGGACTTCGCAGCACTTTAAGGGGGGGAGCCAATAACGGCGAATGGTCTTTGAGCCCGCGGGCGCGGGTAGGCGGCCGCTCAAGGCCCGGCGACGCTGTCTAGAAATCCAGGTCGTGGTAGTGCGCCGCCGGCGGCAGGCCGGGCATCCGGTCGGCTAGCAGGGGACGGAAGCAGGGGCGTGACTTGATCTTCATGTACCAGGTGCGGACGTTCTTGAACTGGTCCCAGGGCGCCTCGCCGATGTAGTCAATCACCGACAGGTGGCCGGCGGCGGCGATGTCGCCGAGGCTCATGCGCCGGCCGGCCAGCCACTCGCGCTCGTGCAGCAGGCCGTCGAGATAGGTGAGGTGGCCGCGCAGCGCCTCGCGCCCCCGCCGGATGCCGGACAGATCCGGGGCGCCCAGGCCCAGCAGCCGTCGCTCCATCTTCTCGTAGAGCAGGTAGGCGTTGACCTCGTTGTGGAACTTGCGGTCGAACCAGTCCTGCAGCCGTCGCGCCTCCGCCCGTTCGGCCAAGTCGCGCGACAGCAGGGGGAAGCCCGTATGCGCCTCCTCCAGGTATTCCAGGATGGCGCGGGGCTCGCAGGCGACGACCCGGAGCGGCCCCTGGCCCTCCACCAGCACCGGCGGGAGGCCGGACGGGTTCAGCGCTGTCAGGCCCTCGGGCTGCTCCCAGTAGCGCTCCACCTGCTCCTCGAAGCCGAGCTTCTTCTCGCCCAGCGCCAGGCGGACCTGGCGCGAGAAGGGGTCGAGCGGGAAGTGGTGCAGGATGCGGTCGGAGGACATGGGCGTTGGAAGCGGCGCGCAGGGGTGCGGTTCCGGAACCCTGCGCGCCTGCGCGTTTAAATCCCGTTTACCGAACGGCGTCGCCGACGCGCATCGTTCGCGCGGATACGGTAATCTCCTGATTCGCGAAGGCTTCGCTTCGCCACGAGTACCGGATGGGAGCGTTCGACGCCGCCTTCGCCGCTGCGGGCGGGGCCACCAGCTTGGCCCTGGCGGCGACCCTGTGGGCGCTGGCACAGCGTCGCCAAGCCACCGCCCGCATCCGCGAGCTGGGCGAGGCGTTGCGCATCTTCGAGCGGCGAGAGGAGACTGCCCAGGCCTCGGTCGACGTGTTTGATCGCGCGGTGGTGGTGATCGAGCCGCATGGCGCGCGCCTGGCTTCGGGTCGCGACAGCCTGGCCGCCTGCGCCTCGGCGCTCGGCCTTTCCCATAATGCGGAGCCGGATGCGGTGGTGGATGCGCTGATCCGCTCTCACCCTGAGAACGGCCGGCGACTCCAGGCCTTGCTCGAGACCGGCGAGCCTTGCGACTTCGAGGCCCGAGGCGAGGGCAAGGGCGCGGTGGTGGTGGAGGGGCGCACCGCCGGCGCCTTCGCCTGGCTCGGCCTGTCGACGGTGGCGGGCGCAGGCCTGCCGTCGGCCGCGCGGTTCGCCGCCTTCCTCGACGCCCAGCCAGACCCGGCCTGGATCACCGGCCCGTCCGGGCGGCTTGTGTGGGCCAACCAGGCATGGCTGGGGGCGGCGGAGGCGCAGTCGGTGGAGGACGCCATCTCCCGCGGCGTGGCCTTCGATCGCGGGGTGGAGACCCTGGCGGTGGAGGCCGCAGCCCATGGCGAGCGACGCGAGGCCCTGCGGTGGGCGCCCGTGGGTGGGGCCAGGCGCGCCTTCCACGTCACCGCCGAGCCGCTGGAGGGCGGCGGCGCGGGCGCCATCGCCCTGGACGTCACCGAGGCGGAGGATGCGCGGGAAGCGCTGAAGCGCCACGTCCACGCCCAGGACGAGACCCTGAACCGCATCGCCGACGCTGTGGCCATCTTCGGGGCGGACCGGCGGCTCGCCTTCCACAACACCGCCTTCGCCACCCTCTGGGGGCTGGAGCCGGCGTGGCTGGCCGACGCGCCATCGCACGCCGAGGTGCTCGACCGCCTGCGTCAGCGGCGGCGAATTCCGGAGACCGCAGACTACGCCCAGTTCAAGGCCCACGAGCTGGCCTTCTACGAGAAGCTGGACGCCGCGCCGGACGAGATGTGGACCCTGCCCGACAGCCGGACCCTGCGCGTCGTGCGCCAGCCCCACCCCTTCGGCGGCCTGCTGCTGGTCTTCTCCGACATCACCGGAGAGTTGAAGCTGCGCGCCCAGTACAATGCGCTGGTCCAGGTCCAGCAGGCGACGCTGGACAAGCTGAACGACGCGGTGGCGGTGTTCGGCTCCGACGGGCGGCTGCGCCTGCACAACGAGGCCTTCGAGCGGTTCTGGAACATCAGCCCCCAGGCGCTGGCCGATGCCGGCGACTTCGACGGGGTGGTGCAGCTCTGCACGCCGCTGGTGCACGACCGCAACTTCTGGCGCGAGGTGAAGGCCCGCATCTCCGACCCCGACCCCCAGGCCCGCGCACCGATCGGGGGCGAGATCCGCACCTCCGACCAGCGGGTGGTGGCCTACCAGACCCGTCCCCTGCCGGACGGTGCGACGCTCGTCGGCTTCGACGACGTCACCGCCACCCGCAAGCTGGAGCAGGCCCTGGTCGACCGCTCCCAGGCCTTGCAGGAGGCGGAGCGGCTGAAGCGCGACTTCGTCGGCAACGTCTCCTATGAACTGCGCACGCCGCTGACGACCATCATAGGCTATTCCGAGCTGCTGGATCGCCAGGGCGAGGCCTTGCCGGAACGCTCGCGCGGGCATGTAGCGGCGGTGCGGACGGCCGCGGCCCAACTCGCCTCCTCCATCGACGACGTGCTGGACATGGCCCAGATCGACGCCGGCGAGATGGCGCTGAGCCTGGCCGACGTGGACGTCACCGCGCTGCTTCGCGCCGCCGCCACCCGCGCCGCGCGCGATGCGGAGGCCGCCGAGGTGACCGTTAGGGTCTGCGAGGGACCGACAGGGGTGATCCGCGCCGATGGCCGCCGCCTGGCCCAGGCGCTGGACCACCTGATGACCAACGCCATCCGCTCCACGCCCGCTGGCGGCGAGGTGGTGCTGGACGCCAAGCGGGCGCTGGGCGAGGTGAAGATCATGGTGAAGGACACCGGGCGTGGCATTCCCTTCCACGTCCAGGCCCACATCTTCGACCGTTTCGTCGGCCGCGACCGCGGCGGCCCCGGCCTGGGCTTGGCGCTCGTCAAGGCGCTGGTGGAGCTGCACGGCGGCTGGGTGGCGCTGGAGAGCGAGCCGGGCGCGGGCGCCACCTTCACCCTGCACATGCCCGAGACCGCCTATCAGGGCTCCGCCCACCCGGAGCTGCAGTTCTGAAATCCAATCCGCCGCTCTCCCTTCCCCTTGAGGGGAGGGGGCCTGATGGCGGTGAGGACGGTGGGTGTACGGCCGGATTCAAATGTCGCGTATGGCGGCTTGGCCTTGCGGGGCAGGGAGCGCGGCCTCGCCTTAGACCTTTCGAGATGGTGCGGAGCGGGACAAGGCCTGTTCGAGATCGACTTCGGTCGACGCCTCCGTCATAACACCGGCTGAACGCAAACGCGGCCGGCGCTGTGCAGCGAGGGCCACTGACGGGGGCGGAAACGACCATGAGCTTGGTGGCGCGCCTCGACCCCTCCCATGACCCTTCCGCGTCGGCGACTTGGCCCGCCTTGAGTCTGGCCGAAGCGACCGACGTCCTGACCGCCCCCGGCGCCACCTTCGAGATGGAATCCTCGCAGCGCGGCGGTCGCGCCGAGCGGGTGTGGAAGAACGGGCCCAAGTCGCTTCAGGACGTGTTCGTCGCCGCCTGCGCCTTCGGTGCGCGCACCTTCATCGTCAACGGCGAGGAGCGGGTCAGCTTCGACGCCTTCGGCCGGGCGGCTCAGGCCTTCGCGCGCCATCTGATCGGGCTCGGCGTGAAGCCTGGCGACCGGGTCGCCCTGGCCATGCGCAACCTGCCGGAGTGGCCGGTAAGCTTCTACGGATCGGTGCTCGCCGGCGCCGTCGCCACGCCGCTGAACGCTTGGTGGTCCGCGGGGGAGCTGACCTACGCCCTGAACGACTCCGGAGCCAAGGTCGCGGTGTTCGACGCCGAGCGCTTCGATCGCGTGCGCGAACGGCTGCCCGACTGCCCCGCGCTGACGGCGGTGCTAGTCTGCCGCCGGGCGGCGGACGCCGAGCTCGGCGAGGCGGTCGAGCTGGAAGACGTGATCCGCTCGCCGTTCGACTGGGCCGAGCTTCCCGCCCTCGAAGCGGCTCCGGTCCAGGTCGGGCCGGAAGACGCAGCCACCCTGTTCTACACCTCCGGCACCACGGGCGAGCCCAAGGGCGTGCTGGCCAGCCATCGGGCGGCGACCACGGCCATCTTCGCCACCCTGTTCTCCCAGGCTCGCAGCTTCGTGCGGCGCGGCGAGGAGGTGCCCGCGCCTGATCCCGAAGCGCTGAAGGCCTACGTGGTCTCGATCCCCTTCTTCCACGTCACGGGCTGCTTTTCGCTGCTCGACATCGCCATGGTGGCGGGGATCAAGCTGGTGCTCATGCGTCGCTTCGACCCGGAGGCCTGCATGGCGCTGATCGAGAAGGAGCGCGCCACCTCCATCGGCGGCGTGCCCACCATTCCATGGCAGCTGCTGGAGCACCCGGCCCGCGCCAAGTACGATCTGTCCAGCCTCGACACCGTGACTTATGGCGGCGCGCCCGCCGCGCCGGAGCTGGTGCGCCAGCTTGACCGAACCTGGCCGCATGCCAGGACTGGCACGGGCTGGGGCATGACCGAGACCTGCGCCACCTTCACTCACCATTTCGCCGAAGACTACGTCCACCACCCCGACAGCTGCGGCCCGGCCGCCCCAGTCAATGACATGAAGATCGTCGACGCCGCCGGAAACAGCTTGGCCCCTGGCGAAGTGGGCGAGCTTCTGGTCCGCGGCCCGAGCGTGGTTGGTGGCTACTGGAACAAACCAGAAGCCACCGCCAAGTCCTTTCAGGACGGCTGGTTGAAGACGGGTGACCTGGCGCGCTTGGACGAAGAAGGCTTCTGCTACATCGTCGATCGGATCAAGGACGTCATCATCCGCGGCGGCGAAAACATCTATTCGGTGGAGGTGGAGGATGTGCTCTATACCCACCCCGCCGTCATGGACGCGGCCCTGGTGCCCATTCCCCATCGCACTCTGGGCGAGGAGCCAGGCGCCGTAGTGACGCTGAAGCCGGGCTTCCAGGCCGACGAGGAGGAGTTGCGCGCTTACGTTCGCGCGCGCCTCGCCGCCTACAAGGCGCCCGTTCGCGTGCTGCTACACACCGAGCCGCTGCCCCGCAACGCCAACGGCAAGATACTCAAAACCGACCTGAAGCGCCTGTTCCAGACCGCCGCCGCCGGCGCCTGAACGCACCCGAGAGACCTGCCATGAACCTCGACTTCTCCCCCCAGGACCTCGCCTTCCGCGATGAGGTCCGCACTTTCATCGCGCAGAACTATCCAGCCGAAGTCCGCGCCAAGCAGGATGCGGGCGAGGAACTGGGCCGAGAGGACTATCTCGCCTGGCATAAGATCCTGGGCGAGAAGGGCGGCTGGTCCACCCCGTCCTGGCCGGTGGAATACGGCGGCCCGGGCTGGACCCCGATCCAGAAGTTCATCTTCGCCGAGGAACTGGCGCGCGCGGGGACCGTGCCGATCCTGCCGTTCGGGGTGAACATGGTGGCGCCGGTTATCATGGCCTTCGGTACGCCGGAGCAGAAGGCCCGCTACCTGCCGCCGATCATGCTGGGCGACGTCTGGTGGTGCCAGGGCTATTCGGAGCCCGGCGCCGGTTCGGACCTCGCGAGCTTGTCCACCCGGGCGGTGCGCGACGGCGACCACTATGTCGTCAGCGGTCAGAAGACCTGGACCACGCTCGCCCAGTTCGCCGACTGGGGCTTCTTCCTGGTGCGCACCGACCCGGCGGCCAAGAAGCAGGAAGGCATCAGCTTCCTGCTCATCGACATGACCTCGCCAGGCGTGACGGTGCGCCCCATCATCACCCTGGACGGGGCGCATGAGGTCAACGAGGTGTGGCTGGAGGACGTGCGCGTACCCGTCGAGCAGCGTATCTATGAGGAAAACAAGGGCTGGACCTGCGCCAAGTTCCTGCTCGCCCACGAACGCACCGGCATCGCCGGCGTCGCCCGCTCCAAGCGCGCCATCGACCGGCTGCATGAGATCGCCTCGCAGGAATGCCTCGACGGCCAGCCGTTAGAGGAGGATCCCTTCTTCGCCCGCAAGATGGCCGAGATCGAGATCGATCTGATGGCGCTGGAATACACCGAGCTGCGTGGTCTGGCCCGCGAGGCCGAGGGTAAGGGGCCCGGGCCGGAGTCGAGCCTGCTCAAGATCAAGGGCACCGAAATCCAGCAGCGCGCCACCGAACTGGCCATGGAGGCTGCCGGCCGCTATGCCGAGCCGCACCTGCTGCACAACTCGACCGGCGGCAACGAAGCCCCCGTCGGACCGCGCTCGGCCCGCGGCGTCGCCGACACCTATTTCAACATGCGCAAGACCTCGATCTACGGCGGCTCCAACGAAATCCAGCGCAACATCATCGCCAAGGCCGTGCTGGGCCTCTGACGCAACCGCACTTCCCTACCCTCGAAGGGGAGGGTCAGGGCAGGGCGAGTGCACGACGCCTGAGGCATGAGAGCGGGAGGGGCCTCCCACACTTTTCGCCTCCACCCCGACCCTCCCCCTCAAGGGGAGGGGATCAGGATAAGAACGGGACCTCATCCATGGATTTCAGCTTCAGCGAAGAGCAGCGGCTGCTTCGCGACTCTCTTCAGGGCTTCCTGCGCGACACCTACGACGCCGACGGCCGCCGCAAGGCCGTGGGCTCGGACGCGGGCTGGAGGCCGGAGACCTGGCGCGCCCTGGCCCAGGACCTGGGCGTGCTGGGCGCGGCCTTGCCGGAGGATGTGGGCGGCTTCGGCGGCGGCCCGGTGGACACTATGGTGATCATGACCGAGCTGGGCCGCGCGCTGGTGGTTGAGCCATTCCTGGAGACCGTGGTCATCGGTGCGGGCCTGCTGAAGCGCTATGATAGCGCGCTCGCGCGTGAGGCCATCGAGCAGATCATCGCCGGCGATCTGATCACCACCCTGGCCTGGGGCGAACCCACCAGCCGCTACGACCCGGCCGACGTCGCCACCGCCGCCCGCAAGGACGGGTCAGGCTGGCGGCTGGACGGCAAGAAGTCGGTGGTCTCGGCCGCGCCTTGGGCGTCCAAGCTGCTGGTGACCGCGCGCACGGGCGGCGGACAGCGCGAGGGGCAAGGCGTGTCGCTGTTCTGGGTCGACAAGGACGCTTCGGGCGTCAGCACGGTGGACTATCCGACCGTGGACGGCCGACGCGCTTCCGAGATCACCTTCGAGGGCGTGTCGCTCGGCGCCGACGCCCTGCTGGGCGAAGAGGGCCAAGCCCTGCTCCACGTCGAGGCGGTGCTGGACGAGGCGCGCGCCGCGCTGTGCGCCGAAGCAGGCGGCGTGCTGAGCGAGCTGGTGCGCCAGACCGTGGACTATACCAAGCAGCGCCGCCAGTTCGGCCGGCCGATCGCGGATTTCCAGGTGCTGCAGCACCGGATGGTGGACATGTTCATCGCGGCCGAACAGTCGGTGTCGATGACATTCATGGCGACCCTGAAGCTCGACCTGCCCGAGGCCGAGCGCAGGGCCGCGGTGTCGGCGGCCAAGGCCTATGTCGGCCGTGCCTGCACCAGCGTGGGCCAAGCGGCGGTGCAGATCCATGGCGGCATCGGATTGACCGAGGAACTGGCGCTCAGCCACTACTTCAAGCGCGCCACCATGATCGAGCTGGCGCTGGGCTCGTCCGACTTCCACCTGCGCCGCTATCAGGCGCTGCGGGCGGAGCTGTCGGAGGCGGCGTGAACCTTCTCCTTCCCCTTTGACGGGGGAGGGCTGTTGATTGACATCCCCCTTAGCAGCGGCTGTTCACCCTCACCCCGCCCCTCTCCCGTCAAGGGAGAGGGAGAATAGCAGCCGCGCTTGCTCTTGTGCAGCGCAGCGTGTCTGCTGACCTGATAGCCGGAGCCGCCATGCCGTTCGCCAGCACTGAAAAGTACATCGCTTCTCGAGACTTGGAGGTCTCGGTGAACGCCGCGGTCAAGCTGCAGCGCCCGCTGCTGGTCAAGGGCGAGCCCGGCACCGGCAAGACCGTGCTCGCGCAGGAGGTGGCGGCGGCGCTCGGCATGCCGCTGATCGAGTGGCACATCAAATCGACCACCAAGGCTCAGCAGGGGCTTTACGAGTACGACGCCGTCTCTCGCCTGCGCGACGGCCAGCTGGGCGATCCCCGCGTGCATGACGTGGCCAACTACATCGTGCACGGCAAGCTGTGGGAAGCCTTCACCTCCGAGACGCCGGTGGTCGTGCTGATCGACGAGATCGACAAGGCCGACATCGAGTTCCCCAACGACCTGCTGCTCGAACTCGACCGCATGCAGTTCTATGTCTACGAGACCCGCGAAACGATTGTCGCCCGCCAGCGGCCGGTGGTGATCATCACCTCCAACAACGAAAAGGAACTGCCGGACGCGTTCCTCCGCCGCTGCTTCTTCCACTACATCCGCTTTCCCGATCGCGAGACGATGGAGAAGATCGTCCATTCCCACTATCCCGACATCAAGGCGTCCCTGGCGCGCGAGGCCCTGAACGTCTTCTTCAAGATCCGCGACCTGCCGGGGCTGAAGAAGAAGCCGGCGACGTCGGAGCTTCTGGACTGGCTGAAGCTGCTGATGATCGAGGACTTGTCGCCTGAAGTCCTGCGCAGCGACGACGCCAAGCTGGTGATCCCGCCGCTGCACGGGGCGCTCTTGAAGAACGAGCAGGACATCTCGCTGTTCGAGCGGCTAGTGTTCATGTCGCGGCGGGGATGAGGGTGGCCGGGCGTATACGTGCTGCGTCCTTCGAGACGCGGTCCGCTGGCCCGCTCCTCAGGAAGACGGAGCAAGGAGATCACCCCAACCTTCGTCATGCTGAGGAAGGCGCAGCAAGCGCCTGTCTCGAAGCACGCACCTCCGCTGGGCGCCTCTGAATGTTCACCGGCTTCATCGAGGGCCTACGCAAGTCGGGCGTCCCGGTCTCCATCACCGAGCACCTGTCGCTTCTTGGCGCGATGCAGGGCGGCGTGGTCGACTACAGCGTGGAGGACTTCTATTTCCTCGCCCGCTCGGCCCTGGTGAAGGACGAGCGCTGGTTCGATCGCTACGACCGGGTGTTCGCCCAGCACTTCAAGGGGCTGGAAGCGGTGTCCGGCGAGGACCTGACCACCGACATCCCCGAGGACTGGTTGCGCAAGCTGGCCGAGAAGACCCTGAGCTCGGAGGATATGGCGGCGGTCGAGGCGCTCGGCGGCTTCGACAAGCTGATGGAGACGCTGCGCCAGCGGCTGGAGGAGCAGAAGGAGCGCCATCAGGGGGGCTCCAAGTGGATCGGCACGGCGGGCACCTCGCCGTTCGGGGCCCACGGCTACAACCCCGAAGGTATCCGGATCGGCCAGCACGAGAGCCGCCACCGCCGCGCGGTCAAGGTCTGGGACAAGCGCGAGTTCCGCGATTTGGACGACGGGGTGGAGCTGAACACCCGTACGCTGAAGCTCGCCTTGCGCAAGCTCCGCCGTTTCGCCCGGGAAGGCGCGGCCGAGGAGCTGAATCTGGACGGCACCATCCGCGCCACCGCCGAGAACGCCGGCTCGCTCGACCTGAAGTTCACGCCGGAGCGGCGCAACGCCATGAAGGTGCTGCTGTTCCTGGACGTCGGCGGCTCCATGGACGACCACGTCAAGGCGTCGGAGGAGCTGTTCAGCGCCGCGCGGTCGGAGTTCAAGCATCTGGAGTATTTCTACTTCCACAACTGCGTCTATGAGGGCGTGTGGAAGTCCAACGCTCGCAGGCGCATCGACCAAACCCCGACCCGGGATGTCCTGCGCACTTTCGGGCCGGACTACCGGCTGATCTTCGTGGGCGACGCGGCCATGAGCCCTTACGAGATCGTCCAGCCGGGCGGTGCGGTGGAGCACTGGAACCCGGAGAGCGGCCAGACCTGGATCGAGCGGCTCACCGGCCACTTCCGCCGGGTGGCGTGGCTGAACCCCACGCCCGAGCCAGCCTGGGCCTATAGCCAGTCCACCGGCATCCTTCAGCAGCTGCTGGAAAGCCGGATGTATCCGATGACGCTCGACGGGCTGGACCGGATGACCCGCGCTCTGTCCCGGTAGGCGGCTCGCGCCAGCCGACTGAGGAAAGAACGTCCGGTCAATCAGACGTGATGCGCCGTTCCGCCCGTCCGCCCGTTGGCTCCAGCGTCCGGTGACGAGGAACAGCGATGCCACAGCAACGATCGATCATCGCAGGCAGCGAGCGGGCTGCGCCTAGAGGCAAGCGCGTCGGCGAGGCGGATGCGGACGCGACGGTGCAGGTCAGCGTCTACATGAGGCCGGCCGGTCCGCCGGACCTTCACCCTTCGCAACCCGGCGCTGGGCACCGCTTTCCCTCCCGGGCTCAGCTCCACGCCGAACGCACCAAGAGCCTGGACAGCGCCATGGGACGTCTGCAGGCGTTCGCCCGAGAGGCGGGCCTGAAAGTGGTCGAGGCCAACCCGGGCCGCCGCTTGGTCAAGCTCGAAGGTCCGGTGCACGCCCTGCAGTCGGCCTTCTCCACCCAGCTGCACGATTACGAGGATGAGGGCCAAGTGTTTCGCGGCCGAACTGGGACGCTTTCGGCGCCCGCCGACGTAGCCGATACGGTCGAGGCTGTCCTGGGGCTGGATACCCGCCCGATCGCGACGCCCAAGTCCATACGGTTAGCGCATGCCGCGGCCTCGGCCGGCTTCCTGCCGAACCAGGTGGCCGAACTCTATGGCTTCCCGGCGCCCGCAGGGGCGGGGCGAGGCGAGTGCATCGCCATCATCGAGCTCGGCGGGGGTTTCAGCACCGCCGATACGACGGCGGCCTTCGGCGCGATGAAGTTGACGCCGCCCCAAGTCGTCGCCGTCCCTGTCTCCGGCGGCGTCAACCAGCCCGGCGAGGACACTGACGCCGACGGCGAGGTGGCGCTCGATATCCAGGTCGCCGGCGGGACAGCCCCGGGAGCGAAGCTCGCCGTCTACTTCGCCCCCAACACCGACCAGGGCTTCGTGGACGCCATCAGCCAGGCGGCGCACGACCAGACCAATGCACCCAGCGTGATGTCGATCAGCTGGGGCTCGGCGGAGAGCGCCTGGACCGGGCAGGCGGTTGCGGCCATGACTTCGGCGCTGCAGGATGCGGCGACGCTCGGCGTCACCGTGCTCGCCGCCTCAGGCGACGGGCTGGCGACGGATGGGGTGAGCGACGGTAAGGCCCATGTGGACTTCCCCGCGTCGAGCCCCCTGGCGGTGGGCTGCGGGGGCACCCTGCTGAAAGCCTCGGGCGGCAAGATCAGCCACGAGACCGTGTGGAACAGCGACGGCGGCGGCACGGGGGGCGGCATCAGCGACCTGTTCGACGTTCCCGCCTACCAGGCGCAGGTCACCTTGCCGCCTTCGGTGAACGGCGGACGAAAGGGCAGGGGTGTTCCCGACGTGGCCTCCGACGCAGATCCCAACAGCGGCTATCGCGTGGTGGTGGACGGCAAGTCGGAGGTGATCGGCGGCACCAGCGCTGCGGCGCCGCTCTGGTCCGGGCTGTTCGCCCTGGTCAACGAGTCTGCGGGCGCGCCGTCGGGCCAGCCGCACATTACGCTTTACGCCCACCCCCAGGCTCTGCGCGACACCACCCAGGGCGACAACCTGTCGGGGGGGATCGGCTACAAGGCGACCAAGGGCTGGGACGCCTGCACGGGTCTGGGCAGTCCAAAAGGTGCGGCGATCGCGGCGCTCTTCCAGGCGGAAAAGGGGTCTGGCTAGCCCCCGGCGAGGGAGGTGAAACGCTCCCGCAGTTCCCGCTTGAGCACCTTGCCGATCGTGCTGCGCGGCAGAGCGTCCATCAGGTGCAGCTCGGCGAGGCGCTGGGTCTTGCCGACCCGTGCATTGACCCATTCGCGCAGCTCGCCGGCGCCGATCCTCGCGTCCTTTCGCAGAACGACGGCCGCCACCGGCGTCTCGCCCCAGGCTTCTGAGGCGACCCCGAACACCGACGCTTCGGCGACCGCGGGATGGGCGGCCAGTTCGGCTTCCAGATCGCTCGGATAGATGTTGAACCCGCCGGAAATGATCATGTCCTTCTTGCGGTCGATCAGGGTGAGGAAGCCGTCCGCATCCAGCCAGCCCACGTCGCCGGTGCGAATGAAGCGCTGCCCCTCCGGCGAGGTCCACTCCGCCTCTGACGTCTTGTCCGGCTGGTTGTGGTAGCCGTTCATCATCGAGGATGAGCGCCCCACCACCTCCCCCGTCTCGCCGCGGGGCGCCTCCCGCCCCGCCTCGTCGATCAGGCGAATTTCGTGGCCCTCGATCGGGCGCCCGACGGTGGCCAGCTTGTCGGGGTGCTCGTGGGCCCGCAGCGCGCAGGAGCCGCCGCCTTCGGTCATGCCGTAGAACTCCACCAGACCTCCCGGCCAGCGCCGCAGCACGTCGGCCTTTAGCTCGGCCGAGAAAGGCGCGCTGGTGGAGAACTTGGTGACGAAGCTGGACAGATCGTGCTCATCGAACCTCGGATGCTGCATCAGCCGGCGATACTGCACCGGCACCAGCATCGCGTGGGTGGCGCGATGATGTTCGGCCAGCGCCAGGAACTCGCCCGCATCGAACTTGGGCATGATGACCACCGTACCGCCATTGGCCAAGGTCGGCAGGAAGCTGACCAGGGTGGTGTTGGAGTAGAGTGGCGTAGAGACCATGGTCACCGCATGCTCGGTGTAGGCCCCACGCCGGACCTGCGCCCAGCGAAAGCTGTTTGACTGCACGATCCCTTTCGGCTTTCCCGTCGTGCCGGAGGAGTAGATGATGTTGAACGGGTCGTCTGGATGGACCGTCACGGCCTTGGGCTTGGCGCCTTCTGCGGCGAGCCAAGTCTCGAACGGCATCGCCGCATCCGAACCGTCCAGCGCCACGCGCAGCGCCGGCAGGCGGTGCATGACGGGGGCGAGAGCGGCGGCGGTCTGGGCGTCCAGGAACAAGATGCGCGCGCCGCAATCCTCGATCATGCCCGCGAGGCTTTCGGCCGTGGCCGAGGGCGCCAGCGGCGTCACGACCGCGCCTGCCCTCAGGAGGCCCAGGAAGGCGGTGGCGTAGCTGACGGACGCGGAGGCGCAGATCGCCCCCACTCTCCCCACATCCAGGCCATCCCGCTGCAGCGCCACGGCCACCCCATCCAGGCGGGTGTCGAAATCACGGTATGTCAGCGATCCATCGGCGTCGACCACTGCGAGATGGTCCGGGCGTTCCGTAGCGCTGGCGCGGACCAGCTCGGGCAACGTCCCGAACGGCTGCAGTAGCAGGTCCTCGACCGTCATGGTGTCCTCGCGCTCGCTGCCGCGCATTTAGGCCACCGGCCAAGGCTCCGTCCAGAGCTGCAGGACGCTTGCTTGCGGATGGCGCCGCGTTAAAGGTCCGCCCGACGGCCGCGTCCGATAGGAGATCGCCTTGCAGACCCAATCCAAGCGCGCCGGCCCGGGCCAGATCCGCCTGGCCCGAACTTATGAGGCGGGGCTCGCCGGCCAGCGCTCCAAGACGCCGTTTCAAATATCGGTTCTGGAGACCGCGGCTGAAAACGCGATGTCGCCGGAGGCCTTCGGCTATCTGCAGGCGTCCGGCGCCGGCGCCACGCGGGACGCCAACCGGCAGGCCCTGGACGCCGTGCGGATCGTGCCGCGGATGCTGCGCGACGTCGGCGCCCGCAACCTGGAGATCGAGCTGTTCGGCCGCCGCCTGCCCGCGCCGCTGCTGCTCGGCCCGGTCGGCGTGCAGGAGCTCTGCCACCCTGAGGGCGATCTCGCTACGGCGCGCGCCGCGGCCGCTCGCGGCGTGCCGATGGTGTTCTCCAACCAGGCGTCGGTGGACATGGAGACCTGTGCGGCGGCCATGGGCGAGGCGCCCCGCTGGTTCCAGCTCTACTGGACGCGCTCGGATGAACTGGCGCGCTCGCTGGTCCAGCGAGCGGAGCGCTGCGGATGCAGCGCCATCGTCATCACGCTGGACACCACCATGCTGGGCTGGCGGCCGGTGGACCTGGACCACGGCTTCCTGCCGTTCCAGAGCGGGCAGGGACTGGCGCAGTACACCTCAGACCCCGTGTTCTGCGCCATGCTGGACAAGCCGCCGGAGGAGGACATCCTGGCCACCGCGCGCCTGTTCGCCACCATCTACTCCGACCCGACCCTGGATTGGGAGCGGCTGAAGCGGATCCGGGACTGGACGACGCTGCCGGTCGTCCTGAAGGGCGTCCAGCATCCGGCGGACGCGAGAATGGCGGCCGAAGCCGGATGGGATGGGATCGTGGTCTCCAATCACGGTGGCCGGCAGGTGGACGGGGCGGTGGGGTCGGCGGCTCAGCTCGCCGCCTGCGTGGATGCGGTGGGCGGGCGCATGCCCGTGCTGTTCGACAGCGGGGTGCGCGGCGGGGCCGACGTCGTCAAGGCCCTAGCCCTGGGCGCGGCAGCGGTGCTGCTGGGCCGTCCCTACCTCTGGGGCCTGGCGGTGGACGGGGAAGCCGGCGTGGGCGCGGTGATCGACAACGTCATCGGCGAGCTGGACCTCGCCATGGGGCTGGCCGGCGTCTCCGACGTGAACGCCATCGGCCGCGAGACGGTGGGCCTGTAGCGCGAGTTGGTCGAGGCCTTCCGACCTGCGGCGCCGGTTCGCCGCGAAACTCTGTCAGGCCACCAACTTGGCGCGGAGGCGGGCGAGCCGGGCCGTATCCACCCCGAGGATCGCCAGATAGGGCTCCAGCCCGCTACGCTCGGCGTCGATCGCGGCGAAGGATGCGTCCAGGTGGGCGGCGGTGACGCCCATGAAGCCCCGCAGGATAGCTTCGCTCGGCGGGCGTCCGATGATGGGGGACAGGGAGGCGGACACCCGGACCCGCCGCGCCTCGGTCATCATCACCGCGTTGGTCTGGAGGAAGTCGTCCATGACGTCGGCGCGGGCGACGCCGAGCGCGCGCTGGATCAAGGCGACCAGCAAGCCCGTCCGATCCTTGCCGGCCGTGCAATGCACCAGCAGCGCGCCATCGTCGGTGTCCAGGGCGGCGAAGGCCTGGCCGAACAGGGCCATGTGGCGCGGCTCGAACGGCGCGGTCCGGTAGTAGCCGGCGAGATAGGCCTCGACCCCTTCGTCGCTGAGGTCGCCCTGGCGAAGGAACTCCACATGAGGCCCCTCCGCCCGGTCCCCCTCGTCGGAGAAGATCAGCCGACCGGGGAAGGCCGTCCACCGTGACGGGTGCTGGCGTCGCTCGGCACCGCGGCGCAGATCGACGATAACGCCGATCCCGAGCCGCTGCAGCATCGCGATATCGGCGACCTCGGCGCCGCCCAGATGGGCCGAGCGGAACAGCCTGCCCCCTCGAACCCGGCCGCCGAACGCCGACTCCGCGCCGCCGAAATCGCGGAAGTTGTCGACACCGATCAGGACAGCGCTCAAGGACACAAGCCGAGTCGCGAACCCCTGATCCTAGCTGTCGTAGCCCGGCGACTGGCGATCCAGCTTGCGCAGCAGGCCCGGCCAGCCGAGGCGCGCCACCGAGTTCATTCCGGCGCGAGGCGTTTGTCCCCGGACGGTCTCCTGCGCTTCGTCCGGCGCGATCAGAAGGCCGTCCCGGCCGGCCGACAAGGCGGCGACCTGCTGGGCGCAGGCGCGCTCCAGGAAGAACATCAGCGTCCAGGTCTCCGCGGCCGAGGCGCCGACGCCCAGCGTGCCGTGGTTGCGCAGCATCATCAGGCTCTTGTCGCCGAGGTCGGCCACCAGCCGCTCGCGCTCGTCATGGTTCAGCGCGACGCCTTCATAACCGTGGTAGGCGAGCTGCGGAATGATGATCAGGTGGTTCTGGCTGATCGGCAGCAGCCCCTCGGCCTGGGCCGAAACGCCCACGCCGCAGTCGGTGTGCAGGTGCATGACGCACAGGGCGTCGGAGCGCGCCGCATGGATGGCGGAGTGGATCGTGAAACCCGCCGGATTGATCTTGTAGGGCGTATCCATGACGATCGCCCCGTCCAGGTCGACCTTGACCAGGGCGGAGGCGGTCATTTCATCGAAATAGACGCCGTAGGGATTAATCAGGAAGTGGTGTGCCGGCCCGGGCACCCGCATGGAGATGTGGGTGAAGATTGCGTCGTCCCACCCGTGTAATGCAACCAAGCGGTAGAGTGCGGCGAGTTCCACCCGCGCACCCCACTCCTGCTCGCTCACCCGTCCCTTGAGGCCGCTGGGGCCCGCAATCGATCCGTCCGCCATAGTCGTTCTCCGGCAGCCAGCCCCAGCGTCCAGCGCCTCCTTTTGAACCTCTAGAACTTGGCCCGCAAGGTGGCGCCAAAGGTCCGGGGGTTGCCGAGGAAGGCGTCGATCAGGCCGGTGGCGTTGGTCGGGGCGTTCTGGAACGGCGAGTCGAAAGCCACCTGTTCGTAATTGGTGTCGAACACGTTGTCGGCCCAGAACTCGACATCATACTGGCCGTTCTGCGGGCCGAAGATGATGCGGCCATCGCTGACGAAGTAGGACCCTTGCGTCTTGCGGGAGTCTTCATCAGATCCCGTATTGTACTTGGAGTTGAACTTGGTGCCGAAGTTGAAGCGGACCATGTAGTCCAAGGGCAGGCGGTAGGTGTAAGTCGCAGCGAAGTCAGCGGAATACTGCGGCGCCAACGGCAGGCGCGAGCCGGGCGCGCCGAGGAAGCCCGAGGTCGCCAGCGCGGCGTTGTCGCTGTGCGAGAAACGGGTGCTGGCGATGGTCAGGCCGCCCTGGATGTTCAGGTCGCGGATCGGTCGCCAGAGGAAGTCGGTGTCCAGGCCCTTGCTGTAGACCGCCGGCAGCGAGTCGACCACGAACACCAAGCCGTTGAACGTGTTGTACTGGAAGTTTGAGAACTTCTCATAGAACAGCGTGCCGTTCAGCAGCAGCTTGCGGTCGAACAGCGTGTTCTTCACCCCGGCTTCGATCGAGTCGGAATATTCCGGCTTGAAGTATGTGTTGGTGTCGGCGGTCACGGCCGTGACCAGACCGTTCGCACCCACCGGACAGTTGACGTCGTTGGGACAGCCCACCCGGTCCAGGTTGAAGCCGCCGGCCTTGAAGCCCTTGGCGTACGAGAGGTAGGTCAGCACCTGCGGGGCGAACCGATAGACCACCTTCGCCGTGCCGGAGGTATTGGTGGCCGACTCGCTCTGGTGATTGTTGAAGTTGTTGAAAGCCGGGCTCTCGAACGGCAGGCAGACGGTGTTCAAGCCAGCCTGGCCAAGCAACCCACCGGCCGGGCTGTTGATCAGCGCCGAGCAGCCCTCTCCGGTGCCGATATTCTGGTTGCTGCTGTTCAGCACCTTGTTGTCGATGGTATAGCGCGCGCCGATGTTCACATCGAGCTTGCTGGTCAGATGCGCCGTCTCGTTGGTGAAGATGGCGTAAGAGTCGTCGCGCTGGCGATAGCGGTCGACCCCGCCGTTGCCGGCCGGCTGGATGGCGTTGGGGCCGCCGAGCAGTTGCTGGAAACCGGGGATCGGTTCACCTAAGCCGATGGTGCTGAACAACTCGTCCAGATAGGTGTTGAAGTTGTTGCCGAACAGCAGCTCGAAGTTGTCGCGCAGGTACTCGTTGGCGTAGAAGCCCCCGACTAGATAGTCGAGCTTGCCGTAGGTGCCGGCGAAACGGATCTCCTGGCTGAAGTCCTGGAACTGGGTGCTGTTCTGGTCGCCGGTCGGGACCTGCAGCAGGTCGGCGGTGCTGAAGTCGATATCGTTGCCGTCGACCAGCTTCCAATTGCGGAAGGCGGTGATCGAGGTGATCGAGGCGTTGATGCTCGGCAGCTTGTAGTCGATCTGACCGGAGACGCCTTCGTCGATGATGTTCTGGGTGTTCGGTCGGTTCGCGTAGGACACGCGGTTGTAGGGTTTGGGCGTCTGCGGCTCTCCGCCCCCGCCGAGCGGTCCCGCAAGGCCGGCGTCGAGCGCCTGGACGTTGATCGGGCTGTTGGCGTTCAGCGGCGAGCCGTTGGCCTTGATCACTGCGGCGCAGCAGTTTTCGTCACGGTGGGTGTAGTCGCCGATGATCCGGATCGACAGGTTGTTGTCCGGCTTGAACAGCAACTGCGGCCGTATGGTGTAGAAGTCCTCGTTGTCGCTGGAGTCACGGGTGTTCGGGCCGCCGCCGGTCACAACGCTATAGAAGCCGTCGCGCTGACGGTCGGCAAAATACAGACTGGCCGCCACCTTGTCGCCGCCGAACACCGGCAGTGCGCCGTGCACCTCGGCCGAGCCGCCGATGGCGTTATAGTTGCCCGCGGTGACTTCCGCGCTGCCGCCGAACTTGAAGGAAGGCTCGGCGGTGGTGATGCTGATCACGCCGGCCGAGGTCGACTTGCCGAACAGTGTGCCCTGCGGACCCTTTAGCACCTCGATCTGGTCCACGTCGCCCAGGTCACCGAAGCCCACGCCGTTGCGCGGACGATAGACGCCGTCGATCACCACGCCGACCGAAGGCTCCAGCCCCGGATTGTCGCCGACGGTGCCCACGCCGCGGATGCGCGCCGTGGTGCTGGCCTGGGACGCCGTGGAGGTGACGGTCAGGCCGGGCGTCAGCTTGGAGAGATCCTTGATGTCGCGCACGCCGCTGTCCTGCAGCAGCTGCTTATTGACCACCGTCACCACGATGGGGACGTCCTGCAGGTTTTCCTTGCGCTTCTGGGCCGTCACAACGATGGCGTCGACGGTGTAAGGCGTGCGCGTTCCCGGCGCGGTGTAGACGCTGGACGGCGCGCTCGGGCCCGTCGCACCCTGCCCGGGCAGCGGTGGCGCGCCATGCGCCAGGGTCTGGGGTGTGGCGCTGGCGGGGCCGGTGTCCGTCGGCGGCAGGCCGACGGGGGCGGGGTTGGCGGAGCCCTGCGCCGACGCCGTCATGCCGCCGCCCAGAATCGCCGTAGCCAGCGCCAGCGACGACGCGGTCATCCGCAGGATCAAACCTCTGTTCATTTCCACCCTCAAGCCTTGGGCGAACCTGAGGTCGCCGCCCTTGAGCCGTTCCTAGCGCCTCGGCTGGGGCCTTTTCCATAAGGAACGGCCAAAAAAAGGCGGTTGCGTCACGAAAAGCACACAACATACCCGCGGCTCGAAAGATAGCAGGCGTCCGGTAGGGTCGCCCCCGCCATGTAAGGCTGATAAAGGCTTCCACCCTCACCAAGCTGGCGCAGACAGTGATAGAAGTGCGGCGCGGGAGCACGCCAGCCACTCTTCATTCGACTCAACTTTCCATTCCTGACAACCCTTCGTGTCAAACCGGATTTACGAAAATGTGCGGGCGTTCAGCGGTTCCATCAACCTAGGAGAACACTTCGACAAAGGCGCGGCGCAGACGCGGCCTACGTTTAGGCGGTCAGTTTCCAGGTCAGCGCAGATGCAATTTATCCTTGATCCCGACGACGACACCTTGAAACGGTAGACAGATGATACGGTTCGAAGACGTGCTCAGGCGGCGAAACCCACTCCATCCGGAGCGCCTCCATGCCCGCTAAGGGCGCACGCTCCCGAGTCCGGGCCGATCCGCCCGCTTCTGCAGGTTATCGCTACCTTTGCGTGGCGGTCCTCGCCTTCGCCTACACCTTCAATTTCTTGGATCGGCAGATCCTGTCCGTGCTGGCCGAGCCGGTGCGCAAGGATCTGCACCTGTCCGACAGCCAGCTCGGCCTGCTGACCGGTTTCGCCTTCGCGCTGTTTTACACCCTGTTCGGAGTTCCGATTGCGTGGTTCGCCGACCGGTCGCACCGGGTGCGCATCGTGGCGCTGGCGTGTGCGGTCTGGAGCCTGTTCTCAGCGGCCGGCGGACTTTCCACCAACTTCATGCAGCTGGCGGTGGCGCGGATGGGTGTAGGCGTCGGCGAAGCCGGAGGCACCACCCCGTCCTACGCGATCATCTCCGACTACTTTCCGCCCAAGGGCCGGGGCGCCGCCCTTGCGCTCTACTCGCTTGGCGTGCCGTTCGGCATCGCGGGAGGCGCAGCCCTGGGCGGTGGCGTGGCCGCGCATTATGGCTGGCGTGCCGGCTTCTTCGCGGTGGGCCTGCCGGGCCTATTGATTGCGCTGCTGATCCTTCTGGTGGTGCGTGAGCCGGTCCGGGGCGGCCAGGACGTCGGCATCCCCGAGATCGCGCAAGCACGGCTTGTCGAAACGGTGCGCATGTTCTTCGGGAATCCCGTGCTGCGCTGGACCGCGCTTGGCACGGGGCTGGCCGCCTTTTCGGGGTACGGCGTCACCAACTGGGCGCCGGCCTTTCTGATCCGAAGCCAGCACATGACGCTGCTGCAGCTTTCGGGCTTCTACAGCATCTGCATTGGGGTGTCGGTCGGCCTCGGCACCTGGTTCAGCGGTTTCCTGGCCGATAGATGGGCTCAGCGCGATCCCCGCGCCTACGCCCTGATCCCCATGTGGGGATCGGTCCTGTCGGCGCCCTTGCTGATCGCGGGGTTCCTGGCCAAGACTTGGCCGGTCAGTCTGGCCTGCCTGACGGTGAGCGGGGCGTTCAGCATCCTCTATCTCGCGCCGGCCCTGGCGGTGGTGCAGAACACCGTTCCGCCTCGGGCGCGGAGCACCTCCGCGGCGCTGCTGCTGCTGGTCCTGAACCTGATCGGGCTTGGGGGCGGGCCCGCCTATGTGGGCTTTCTGAGCGACGCGTTGAAACCGCATTTTGGCGCGGACTCACTTCGGATCGCTCTGCTCTGCATCGTGCCGGTGCTGCTGCTGGTGGTGGGATGCTGTGTGATGGCCGCCCGGGCGCTGGCGCGTGCCGCCGCCTCGTCTCCGCTTTTGGAAGCGGTGGGGAGGTAGAGGCCGGAGCGCGAAAGGTGCGCTCTTCGCCGTTAGGACGGCTTCCCCCGACTCAGGTCGCGGCGGCGGCGGGGGGAGGGGGCGGTGCGTCGCCGGAAACGCCGCCATAGACCTTCAGCCGCTGGATCAGAGCGTAGGTGAGATAGCCGTCCGCCGGCAGGCCGCGGGTCTTCTGCCAGAGCCGTGTGGCCTGGCGGGTCTTCAGGCCCAGCACCCCGTCCACATCGCCCACGTCGTATCCCAGGTGTTGCAGCGCTTCCTGGGCGGCGATCCGGTCGGAGCGCGAGATCGGTTGCTCCACCGGCCAGGGGCGCACCAGCGGCGGCGCGCCGGAGATGCGCTCGGCGAGGAACCCCACCGCCAGTGCGTAGGACATGGAGTTGTTGTAGGCGCGGATGGCGAAGTGGTTGGGGAAGGCCAGCAGCGCCGGCCCCGTCCAGCCGGCCGGCAGCAGCAGTTGCGCCGCCTCCTGCGAGTCCGCCGCGCGCCAGGGACGCCCGTCGGCGGGGCGGACGCCGAGCGCGGCCCAGGCGGCGGTGGGCTGCTTGATCCCCTCGGCCAGGCCGTAGTCGAAGCCTTGCTGCAGCACGACCTCGCGCGTCCAGGCCTCGCCCCGGCGCCAGGCGGCCTTCTTCTGCAGGAAGTTGGCGGAGGAGGCGAGCGCGTCGGGGGCCGAGCCCCAGATGTCGCGCCGGCCGTCCCCATCGCCGTCCACCGCGAAGGAGAGATAGTCGGACGGGGTGAACTGGGTCTGGCCCATGGCCCCGGCCCATGACCCCTTCAGCTGGGTGCGGCTGGCCTGATCGGTGTAGAGGATGCGCAGCGCCGAAAACAGCTGCTCCTCCGCCCAGCTCTTGCGCCGGCCCTCCGCCGCCAGGGTGGAGAGCGAGCGCACCACGTCCATGTTGCCCTGAATGCGGCCAAAGCTCGATTCGACGCTCCAGATCGCCACCAGGATGTCGGCGGGCACGCCATACTGGGCGGAGGCGGGATCAAGCCAGCGGGCGACATCAGCGCGGTGGCTGCGGCCCTCCTCGATGCGCGTGTCGGTGACAGCATTTTGGATGTAGTTGCTGATCGGCTTGGACAACTCCGGCTGGCGGTTGTCGGAGGCGATAACGCGGGGATCAGCGGTGACCTCGGCGAAGGTCTCCTGCAACCGAGCGCGCGACCAGCCGGCGCCGGCGGCGCGGTCGATAAAACCCTGCATCCAGTCGGCGAACAGCGGATCGGACACGGCGCTTGCGCCGCTCGGACCGTAAGCGCCGGTCGGCGCCGCCGCGGCGCTGGAGGCGGACAGGAGGAAGAAGCGACGATCCATGCGCCACGCTAACCCGCGAAACGCTGCAGCCTCCAGTCAAAACGTTGACATCGAGACGGACTATCCGTGACCTTCGCCCGTGATCGAGCCTTCAGGAGCCCTTCGTATGCGCCCGACCCTTTACGCGCTCGTGGGTGCGACCGCCCTGGCGGGTTGCGCCAACACGGTGGCCCCGGCCGTCACGGTCGGGCCAGGCAGCCCGCCTGTGATCGATCGGGTCAGCGAGCGCACCATCCGGCCGATCTACGACAACGTCGTGCACGAGTTCCACTTCCACGATCCCGACGGCGACGTGAAGTTCATCCACCGGGAGATCGTCTCCACCAACGGTCCGTTTGAGAAGGCCGCCGATGGCGTGGTGAACATTCCGGCCGACATGCAGAAGCGCGGCGCCATCTATGTCGGCGCCGTCCGTTGCGGCCCCAACAGCTACTACGTGAAGATGCGCGCCTACATGATCGACGAGGCCGGCAACCGCAGCAATACGGTGGAGTACACCACCCACTGCAACGGAGGCTGACGCCTTCTGACGTCTTGACGGGGCGGCGTCATCTCTCTAGACACACGCCTCATCCCGCGCGGTCGCCTGCGCGGGTTTTCATTTGCGGGTCACGGTCGTCATGAAGGTTCGAAGCTCGCTCAAGTCGCTGAAGAATCGCCATCGCGACTGCAAGCTGGTGCGCCGCAAGGGCCGCATCTACGTCATCAACAAGACCGACCCGCGCTTCAAGGCCAAGCAGGGCTGAGGGTCCACCGCCGCGTTTCGGCGCGGGGTCCCTTACGGTTGCCGGCTCACAGCCCGTCGCATTCGCGGCGGGCTTTTTACTGCGCGCCGGCCGTTGCACGCCGGTGCGGCCACGGGTCTCGCCCAGGGCGTTTGAAGCGGACGCGACGGGCCGCTAGGGTCATCGTTTCCCGTTTCCGGAGTCCTTCCCCATGGCCGACGACGCTTCGTTCAACGCCGACGCCGACGTGCTCACCGGCGCCGCCCAAGGGCGGCTGAAGAGCTTCATCGAACGGATCGAACGGCTTGAGGAAGACAAGGCGGCGATCTCGGCCGACCTGAAGGAGGTCTACGCCGAAGCCAAAGGTGAAGGGTTCGACACCAAGATCCTGCGCAAGGTCATCCGCCTAATCAAGCAGGACAAGGTCAAGCGCCAGGAAGAAGAGGCGCTGATCGACCTGTACCTCTCGGCGATCGGCGGGCTGTAAAGTTCCCTCTCCCCTTGCGAGATCGGGGATTCAGGTCGGCCAGGTGTCCGGCGACATCGCCAGCACCTCTCCCGCCAGATAGAGCGAGCCGCAGATGATCACGTGAGGCGGCGCGCCTTCGCTGGCTAGGGCCGCTTCCAGGGCGTCAGTTACGTTGGGGTAAGCGCGGGCCGGAGCGCCCAGCTCGTGCGCCACGTCCACCAGCGCACCCGGATCGGCCGCCAGTTCCGAGGCGAAACCGGTGATGAACAGGTGTTCGCTCACGCCGCGCAAGGCCTCGAACACGCCTGCGGCGTCCTTGCGGGCGAGCAGGCCGACGATCAGCGCCACCGGCCGGCCGCCCCGGGCCTTCAGGCTGCGGGCGGCTTCGGCCAGGGCGCGGGCGGCGTGCGGGTTGTGACCACCGTCCAGCCACAGGTCGGCGCCGCGTGCGGAGGCGAGGGCGGCGAGGGGGCCGGCGGTCAGGCGCTGCATCCGCGCGGGCCAACGGACCTTGGCCACCCCCTCCGCGATTGCCGCTTCGTCGACGTGCGGATGGGCGAGCGCACGAAGCGCGGCCACCGCAACCCCTGCGTTGTCGACTTGGTGGGCGCCGAACAGGCCGGGCGACGGCAGGTCGAGCAGGCCGGCTTCGTCCTGAAAAACCATCCGGCCAGCTTGGGCGTAGGCGTCGAAGTCACGCCCCGCTACGGTCAAAGGCACGCCCAGCCGGCGCGCCTGCGCCTCGATCACCTCCATGGCCGGTTCGCACTGGCGTGCGATGACGGCGGGGCGGCCGGCCTTGAGGATGCCGGCCTTTTCTCCCGCGATCTGCTCCAACGTGTCGCCGAGGTATTCGCGATGGTCGAGGTCTACGGGCGTGATGACGCAGAGCGCCGGATCATCGAAGACGTTGGTGGCGTCGTAGCGGCCGCCCAGCCCCACCTCGACCACGCACAAATCCGCCGGCGTGTGGGCGAAGGCCTTGAGCGCTGCGGCCGCGGTGATCTCGAAGAAGGTGATGGGCTGGCCCGCATTGACGGCCTCGACCTCTTCCAGGAGCGCCGCCAGCGCATCGTCTTCGATCAACCGGCCGGCGATACGGATGCGTTCGGCGAAGCGCACCAGGTGCGGCGAGGTGAAGGCGTGCACCCGCAGCCCCGCCGCCTCGCCCATCGCGCGCAGATAGGCGACGGTGGAGCCCTTGCCGTTGGTGCCCGCCACGTGGATCACCGGCGGCAGGCGGCGCTCCGGATGGCCTAACGCCGCCAGCAGCCGCTCGACCCGACCGAGCGACAAGTCGATCAGCATGGGGTGCAGCGTCTGAAGGCGCTTCAGCGCCGCATCGTGGGGGAGCAGCCGGTCGGTCATGGCGCCCTTTGCGGTGCCGCGCAGCCCAGATCAAGAGATCAGGAGCGCGGGCTGGCGTCGTCGCGGCGGTGGTGCTTTAGGGGGACCATGAAGCTCAACGCCTTCCCGTCGGTGCTGGCGGGTCTCACGCTCCTGGCCCAGGCCGCACCTTCGATCGCCGCGCCCGAACCGCCCCAGTCCACCCCGATCGAGGGTGCGCAGCTGTTCATCAGCCCGGCGGGCAAGCCGTTCCGCTCCGCTTCCGGCCAGCCCTATCCCGTAGGGACCTGGTTCAAGGAAGCCGACGCGGACCATGACGGCAAGATCGACAAGGCGGAGTTCCGCGCCGACGCCGAAGCCTTCTACAAAGTGCTGGATCGCAACGGCGACGGCCTGGTGACCGATCCGGAGATCGTCTATTACGAGACGGTGATGGTGCCCGAGCTGAACGCCTCCGGCCAGGCGTCCGACTACGACACCAGCGACAAGACCAAGCTGAGCGCCTCGCTCCAGGGGGCTGCACCCTTTGGACTCCTCAACGACGCCGAGCCCGTACGCTCGGCCGACCAGAGCTTCATCGGACGGTTGACGCTAAAGGCTTTCCTGGAGCGCGCCGACCACAATTTCGATGTGCTGGACGAGCAGGCGCGGGGCTACCTGACGCTTGAGGCGCTGCCGCGCACGGCCATGCAGGACGCCGCCCGCCCGGCCAAGCACCGTAGCTAGGCGGCAGCTACGCCTGGGCTTTCAGGCGGCGCAAATGACGTCCATCGGGGCCTCGCCCTCGTCGGCGCAGGTCAGGGCGGCGATGGCGTCGAGCAGTTCGGCGGCGCGTAGCGGCTTGGACAGGTGCAGGTCCGCGCCTGCGTTCAGGCTGGCGCGGACGTGCTCGTCGAGCGCGTTGGCGGTCAGCATGATCACCGGGGTCCGCACGGCGCCTTCCGCCGCCTCCATGGCGCGGAGCTGAACGGTCGCGGTCAGGCCGTCCATCTCCGGCATCTGCATGTCCATCAGCACCAGGTCGAAACGCTGCTGTGCGAAGGCTTCGAGAGCCAGGGCGCCGTTTTCGACCACGGTGAGCTCGACGCCGACCGCTTCCAGGATAAGGCGCACCACTCTCTGGTTGGTCGGATGGTCCTCCGCCAGCAGCACCTGCAGGCCCGGCAGCTCGGCGGGCGCCTCGTGCCGGCCGGCCTCCGCCGCCGGCGCAGCATCCACCTGCATGAGGGGCAGCAGGACGGTGAAGGTGGCGCCCTCGCCGACGGCGGATCGCGCATCGATCTCGCCGCCCATCAGGCGGACCAGCGACTGGCAGATGGCCAGACCCAGGCCTGTACCTCCGAAGCGTCGGCGTATGGAGACATCCGCCTGCTCGAAGCGGTTGAAAAGCCTCGCCTTCACTGACTCGTCGAAGCCCATGCCGGTGTCGGAGATGTCGAAGCGCGCCACACCGTCGTCGCACGAGATGCGCAGACTCACCTCGCCCACGGCGGTGAACTTGACCGCATTGCTGAGCAGGTTGGAGAGCACCTGGGTCAGCCTTATCGAGTCGCCGAGATAGCAGCCGCGGGCCGCCTCGCTGATGTTCCAGTGCAGCCTGATGCCCTTGGCTTCGGCCGAGGCGCGGTGCAGCTCGGCCACCCGCGAGCTGACGGTGGCCAGGTCGAAGGGCTGTCGCTCCAGCCGCATCTCGCCCGCTTCGATCTTGGAGAAGTCCAGGATGTCGGTCAGCACCTGTTCCAGCAGCCGTCCCGACGCGACGATCAGCTGGGCCAGTTCAGCGTTGCGGGGTGACGTCTGTTCGCGGGCCAGGGTCTCCGACACCGCGATCACGCCATTCAGGGGCGTGCGTAGCTCATGGCTCATATTGGCCAGAAACTGCGACTTCTCCGCGTTGGCCTTCTCCAGCTCATGGGTGCGTTCGCTCACCCGCTGCTCCAGCGAGGACAACAGTTCGTCCGCCCTGTCCCGTTCTCCGCGCAGCGCGCGCGCCAGCACTCCGATCTCGTCGGGGCGACGTTCCAGCGGGGCGGCTGCGGGCGCAGCGTCGAGCTCGCAGGACTGGGCGAGGTCGCGCAGCGGGGTGACGATGGCCCGGCGCGCCATCCGTACGATCACCAGCGTCTGGAGCATCGAGGCCAGCACGCCCAGCACCAGCACCATGGAGGCGGACCGCGCGGCCGACCAGGTCACCGCCGCCGCCGGATAGCTCATCAGGAAGTACCAGCCGGGACCGCGTAGTCGATCATAGGCGACGAGCTGCTTGCCATCGGGGCTGACCAGCACCCCGGAGCGCGCGCCGGTATGATTGAGCTGGCGGGCGAGCCGGTCCAGGCCGAGGTTGCGCGAAAAGTCCGCCACCTGCGCCTCGGTCCCCAGCCTCTGGAAGGCCGAGCCGGGATAGGCCAGCGGCGAACCGTTGTGGGTCAGGATGAAGCTGGTCGCGCCCGGCAGCGTCTGCCTCACGGCGTCGGCGAAAAAGGTGTGGACGTTGATGGTCGAACCGAACGCGCCCACGAAGCGGCCATCCACCCAGGCCGGCGTGATGCAGGCGATGCCGACGCGGCCCGCCGCCTTGTTCTGGATCATCCGCTGCAGCGAGGTGCATCGCGTTTCCCCCGTCGGATTGCCCGCAGGAGCCGCCAGGAGGCTGAAGTCTTCTTTCGAGAAGTCCAGGCTGGCCGGGGCTTTTTGGCGGTAGAACATCAGACGATCGGGTCGGTCCGGGCCGAACATCATCATCCGGTTGTGAAGCGTAAAGAAGTAGAAGTTGTCGTAATCACCGTGCTCGGCCTGTCCAAAGCCGCTGACGATAGAAGACGCGCTGGCCAGCGCGCGCATCTCCGGCTCGGCGATATGGGCGCCGTCGGCCAGGAAGGCTCCCAGGCCGTAGATCAGAGTTCCGTCAGTCGACACCTTCCCGTCAAAAGCTTCCGGCCGGCTCCGGCGCGTGCCGTCGGCGCGGAGCGGGTAGTCGGCGGCCAGCAAGCGTTCCGCGTCGCCAGGTCTCAGCATGGCCTCACGTCGGCGGAGCGAGTCTACAGCTGAGCGTTGAAGCGTGATCAGGCCGGTGAAGCTGCGATCCAGGTTGTCGGTTCGTTCCTGCACGTACTGGGACAGGAAAGTGATCTGACGATTGGCCAGCTCGCGCTGAAACACGGCGAAGGCTGTGAGCGATGCGGCGATGGTGAAAACCACCGACGTGACACCTACGCTGATTAAAAAGTTGCGCGAAAGAGAGGACCGCATAGACGCCCCGGCAAAGCTACAACCGATGCGTGACTGATATTTGTTTAGATGACGTGAGCGTCAGGGGCGCGCGCCATGAAACCGTCACGCCGCCCGCCGTCTGGACAGGGCTTTGGAGTGAGCGGCCTTTGGCTTTCCGAGCGCCGACCCTGTTTCCGGCTAGGGCAGGTGCTTCAGCTCGATGGAGACCACCGAATAAGCCGCTCGCGCCGGCTTCCGGTCGCCGTCGACGACCAGGCGGTAGGGGCCTTCCTTAGTGGGCAACGCCTTGCCGTCGGCGAGGTCGGCCAGGATGACCTTGGCGCCTTTGTGGAAGCTTGGGTCCACCTCCGCCAGGCTCAGCACCACCCGGTATTTATCGGCGGCGGTGACGAACACGACGTCGTTCACGCCCGAGCCGTGCAGCCGCACGCCCATGGGCGCGCCGACGTCGCGCAGCAGGTCGCTGACCAGCGGGCCCGAGAAGTCGGTAGTCTGGCCGTTATGCTCCAGCACCACATGCTGGTGAGGCAGCCTGGCGATGTCGGCGGCGGTGAGCGTCTCGCTCTGGCCCGTCAGGCCACGCACCACGACGGTCCCGGGCGCAGCCCCCGTCGGCAAGGTCCCGACCATCGCCGCGGAGGCTGGGGAGCGGTCTGCGGGCGCAGAACTCATGATCGGCGGTGGTGTCGCCAGCGCCGTCGTGGCCACCGATGACGTGGCGAGCGTGCCAAAGAACAGGACCGACTGAAGCACGCCCAGACTACTCCGCCGCGAAGGTCTGCGACCGCGGCGCGGGGTCGGCGTCCATGGGCACGCCGTTGCGCGCCAGCACTCCGCGAAGGTCGCGGATGGCGGGGAACACCTCGTTGTTCCAGTCGGAGCCCTGGGCGTCATAGGCGGCCTGTTCGTATTCCACGATCTCCTTGTCTTCGCGAAAGATGTTTTCGGTGAACCAGGTCACGAACGGCCAAACCGCATCGATCAGCCCCGGCACTGGCGGCCGCTTCACCGAAAGATAGCCGTAGGTGCGGTTGGTGCGCTGCTCGTGGTCAAGCGGCGTGTAGGCCAGCCAGACGTCGAGCACCGGATCGTCGCTCTGCTTGATCTCGCGCCCGACCCAGACCTTTAGCGACTGGTTCGGATAGTCGGTGCGGATGCGCATGTGGTCAGAAAAGTCCGCCTTCTTGTCCCCGCGCTTTCTCACAAGGTCCACGATCACCTGCTCGCCGATTGAGGGTCGACCCGCGGTGCGGCTGAAGGTGTATTCCACTTCGGCCCAGTGTTCCCCGTGCTGGCGGCCGATGCAGCGGGCTTTGATCGAGCCCATCTGGGCGCGATGCATGAACTGGTGATTCATGTCGAACAGGTTCTCGTGCATGAAGGTGTAATGGCAGGCCACCTCCCGGTTCAGCCGGCGGGTCTTGTAGTCCTTGCGTTGCGACGAGCCGAGCGTCGTAGGCAGCCGGCTTTCGGCCAGCGCCGGGTCGCCGGGGAAGACGAACACTAGTCCGTCCACTTCCCGGCAGGGATAGCTGCGCACCCCGTTGGGCAGCCGCTCCTTCCCAAGGTAGGGCACGTCCACGCAACTGCCGGTCTTGTCATAGGCCCAACCATGATAGTGGCACTTGACCTGTTCGCCCTCCACCACGCCTAAGTGAAGCGGCACCTGGCGGTGGGCGCAGCGGTCCTCCAGGGCGAAGACGACGCCGTTCTTGCCGCGGATCAGGGCGATAGGCTGGCCCGCGAACCGCTTGCCCAGCGCCTTGCCGGGCTTCAGTTCATCGGACCAGGCCAGTGGATACCAGTGGTCCGGGTGCGCATCGACCCGGCGAAGGTCGAAGGCGTTGGGCGAGTTGGCCGCACGCATCTCGATCAGGTTCGAACCGTCTTCCGGCATCGGGCCTCTCCACAGGTGCCAAAGGTTAAACCGTCAAGCTGGCCGCCCGACAACCCCGTATCGGGTCGCACCGCGACTCTCTCGCACAAGGGGCCCGCAAGCCCTCGCCGCGCTTCAACATTTAATAGCGACCAGCTATGGTGCGCGGGATGGGCTTCCTGCCGAAATCGCGCAAGGCGCGTCGCCGCCTGACCGCCGTCGCGTTCGCCGGGCCGATCCTGGGCGTGGCGGTAGGGCTGTCGCTCTACGCCATGGGCGATGCGGCCGTCTTCTTCTACAGTCCCGCCCAGGCGGTGGCCAAGCATGTGCCGCCCGGTCGACTGGTTCGGCTCGGCGGTTTGGTGCAGATCGGAAGCGTCAAGAAGCTCGACGACGGCGAGGTTCGCTTCGGCGTCACAGACCGCGCCGCCAGCGACGAGGTGGTCTACAAGGGCGACCTGCCCGACCTGTTCCGAGAGGGGCAGGGCGTGGTGACCCAGGGCGTCTTCCGCCCCGACGGCGTGTTCGAGGCGCGCGAGGTGCTGGCCAAGCATGACGAGCGCTACATGCCCAAGGAGGTCGCCGACGCGCTGAAGAAGTCGGGCGAATGGCGTCCGGACGGCCAGCAGGCCTCCGCCGCGCCCCAGACCGCCACCGCTTCGGGGATGCGATGACCGCTGAACTCGGGGCCTTCGCCCTGGTGCTGGCGCTGGCCATGTCGCTGGCCCAGGTGGGGCTGAGTGCGGTCGGCCGGGCGCGTCACGACGCCACTCTGCGCGGGGCGGGGGAGGGGGCCTCGCTCGCCGCCTTCGTGGCCATGGCCATCGCCTTCGCCGCCTTGATGACGGCCTTCGTCACCTCAGATTTCTCGGTGGTAAACGTCCAGGCGAACTCCAATACCGAGCAGCCGCTGTTCTACCGGATCACCGCCACCTGGGGCTCGCACGAGGGTTCCATGCTGCTGTGGAACCTCGCCCTGACCGGCATGGGCGCGGCGATCGCCATGTTCGGCCGCAACCTGCCGACCGGGCTGAAGGCGACCGCGCTCGCCAGCCAAGGTACGCTGGGCGTGCTGTTCATCGGCTACACCGCCTTTGCGTCCAATCCGTTCCTGCGCATCCCGTTCGCGCCGATCCAAGGCCAGTCGCTGAATCCGATCCTGCAGGATCCCTTCATGGCGATCCATCCGCCCTTCCTCTACTCGGGCTATGTCGGGTTCTCGGTGGTCTTCTCCCTGGCGGTCGCCGCTCTGGTGGAGGGGCGGGTGGATGCGGCCTGGGCGCGCTGGGTGCGGCCTTGGGCGCTGGCGGCCTGGAGCCTTCTGACCATCGGCATCACGCTGGGGTCCTTCTGGGCCTATTACGAGCTGGGCTGGGGCGGCTGGTGGTTCTGGGACCCGGTGGAGAACGCCAGCTTCATGCCCTGGCTGGTGGGGACCGCCCTGATCCACTCCGCCATCGTCACCGAGAAGCGCGGCGCCCTGACCGGCTGGACGGTGTTCCTGGCGCTGTCGGCCTTCAGCTTCTCGATGCTGGGCGCGTTCCTGGTCCGGTCGGGCGTGCTGACCTCGGTGCACGCCTTTGCGGTGGACCCCAAGCGCGGCGTGCTGCTGCTGACGATCCTCGGCGTTTCAGCGGGCACGGCGTTCTCGCTGTTCGCCTGGCGCGCGCCAAAACTGGCGCCTGGAGGACTGTTCGCGGCGGTCAGCCGCGAGGGCGCGCTGGTGATCAACAACCTGTTCCTCGCCGCCGCCACCGTCACCGTGGCTCTGGGCACCCTTTACCCCCTGATCCGACAGGCTTTGACGGGTGAGGCCATTTCCGTAGGCGGTCCCTACTTCGCCCTGACCTTCGGTCCCCTGATGGGGGCGTGCCTGTTGATCCTGCCCGTCGGGCCGATGCTGGCCTGGAAGCGTGGCGAGTTGGGGCCGGCGCTCCAGCGGCTTTGGCTGGCGGGTGCGGCCGCCGTGGCGACCGGCGTGCTGGGCCTGCTGCTGCTCAGTCCTCACCGCGCCTTTGCGGTGCTGGGCCTGGCGCTCGGAGCGTGGCTGATCGTAGGCGCGCTGAGCGAGATCGTGCAGCGGGTGCGGTTGGGGGACGCCGGTGGGACTGAGGTCCTGCGTCGCCTGCGCGCCTTGCCGCTCGGCGCCTGGGGCATGACCCTGGCCCATGTGGGGCTCGGCGTATTCGTGCTGGGCGCGGGAACGGAGCTGGCGTGGAAGGTCGAGGCGGCGCACAGCCTGAACCTCGGCCAGTCGCAGGCCTTGGCCGGCTATACCCTGACGCTGCAGGGAGTGACGCCGGTGCAGGGGCCGAATTTCACCGCCGAGCGGGCGAGCATCCTGGTGAAACCCGCCCGAGGCGCGAGCTTCATCGTGGCGCCCGAGCGGCGTTTCTATCCCGCCAGCCGCCAGACCACCTCCAAGGTGGCCATTACCCGACGCGGGGCGAGCGATCTCTACGTGGTGCTGGGCGATGAGCGCAACGTCGCGGGGAGACCGGCGTGGCTGGTGCGGGTGTTCTACAATCCCTGGTCGCGGCTGATCTTCTTTGGGCCGGTGTTCATGGCGCTTGGCGGCGGTTTGTCCTTGACAGACCGGAGACTGCGGCTGGCCGCAGGTCGGCGCGCTTCGCCCCGGCGCGTCGATCCCGAGGGCGCGCTGGCCTAGCATGTCCTCGCCGGTGCAGAGGCTGCTGAAGCCGGCCGTCGCTCTTGCCGCCTTGCTGTGCCTCGGGGCAGGGTCGGCCGACCCGGTCGACGCCCTGCGTGACCCGGTCCAGGAGGCACACGCCCACGCCCTGTTTCGCCAGGTCCGCTGCCTGGTCTGCCAGAACGAGTCCATCGACGACAGCGAGGCGCCTTTGGCCGGCGACTTGCGGCGCACGGTGCGTCAGCAGATCGTCGCGGGGTGGTCGGACGCCGACATCCGGGCCTATCTGGTCAAGCGCTATGGCGAGTTCGTGCTGCTCAAGCCCGCCTTCTCCCTCGCCAACGCCCTGCTCTGGCTGACCCCGTTCGCGATCGTGGGCTGCGGCGGCTTGGCGCTGTTGCTCCGCCGCCCGTCTCACCAATCTCAGGAAGCGCCCTTGGAGGCGGCGGAGGAGGCGCGGCTGGCGGCCCTCGTCAAGGATCCCGACCCGGCCTGACGCCCTCGATGCCGCCACGGTTGCGCCCCAGCATCGCCCCAACAAAGCCCGAACCGCGAGGTCTTAAAAGATTAGGCCGTGGCCCCTTGCGCATCGGCAACCTACATGCTCGCTTCAGCCTTGTATGGCGCGGACCGTAGGCGTGCGACCTGGGGCGAACGCGCGGCGCAGGCCTAGAGAAAGAACCGTTTAAGATGGCGATCAAGAACAAGGGCTTCCTGGCCGGGGCCACCATCGGGGTCGGGCTGACAGCGGCCGCCGCGATCGGCGCCGGCATGCACATGCCCAACACCGCGTCGGCCCAGCCGGCCGGAGCCATCCAGCCCACCGCGCCTCCTGGCGTCAACGCGCCCACCGGTGCGCCGGGCTCTTTCGCCAACATTATCCAGCGCGTGGCGCCGGCGGTGGTCTCCATCGTCGTCACGACGCATATGGACCAACCCCGGGTGATGCAGATTCCCGGTCTTCCATTCCCCTTCACCATCCCGGGCCAGGGAGGCGGCAATGGCGACGACGACAACGGGAACAACAGCGACAGCGGGCCGAGCGACAATGGGGCCGGCGATGGCGCGGCGGTCGTCCCCCATCCGGGGCCCGGTGTGCATGGCCGGTCGGAGCGCCGGTCCGCGCCGAAGGGGCCCGAAGCCATGGCGGCGGGGTCGGGCTTCTTCATCTCCCAAGACGGTTACATCGTCACCAACAACCACGTGGTCGAGAACGCCGACTCCATCAAGGTGACGCTCAGCGACCAGCGTGAACTGACCGCTCGGCTGATCGGGCGCGACCCGCTGAGCGATCTGGCGGTCATCAAGGTCGACGGCGGCAACTTCCCCTTCGTCAGCTTCGAGACGGCGTCCAAGCCGCGGGTCGGCGACTGGGTGATCGCCATCGGCAACCCCTATACGCTCGGGGGCACGGTGACCGCGGGCATCGTCTCGGCCGAGGAGCGCAACATCGGCCAGCAGTTCGTCAACTACCTGCAGATCGACGCGCCCATCAACCGCGGCAACTCCGGCGGACCGACCTTCGACGTGTTCGGACGGGTGGTGGGCGTCAACACGGCCATCTTCTCGGAATCCGGCGGCTCGGTCGGCATCGGGTTCGCCATCCCGGCGGAACTCGCCGCGAGCATCACCAAGCAACTGATCGCCACCGGCCACATCGTACGCGGCTATCTTGGCGTCGCCATCCAAACCGTCACCCCAGACATCGCCGCCAGCGAAGGCCTGGGCGACGGCCGTGGCGCCTTGGTGGGGGACGTCACCGCCGGCGGTCCGGCGGCGCGGGCGGGCGTTCAGCTCGGCGACATCATCTTGTCGGTGAACGGCCATCCGGTGAAGTCTTCAGAAGAGCTGTCGCAAGTCACCGCCAATGTGCCGCCGGGCGGCGCCCTGGTCATGGAAATCCTGCGCAACGGTCGGCGCCTGACGGTCACCGCCCATTCCGGCACCCGTCCGGCGGAGGCGACCCTGAACCCCAACGGCAAGCCGGGCGAGAGCGGCGGGGAACAGCAGCCGGGCATAGGCGTATCCACCCGGGCGCTTGGTATGAGGCTTGGAGCGCTCGATGCCGCCGCCCGCCAGCAGTACAACGTCCCGGCCTCGGTGCGCACCGGCGCGGTGGTCGAGAGCGTCTCCAGTTCCTCGGATGCGGGTCACATCGGGCTAAAGCCTGGTTTCGTCATCCAGCGCGCCGGCGACCGGACGGTGAATGGCCCGTCGGACGTGGTGGCCGCCGTCGCCGAAGCCCGCAGGGCGGGGCGTCCGTCGATCCTGCTGCTGGTGCAGGCGGACGGCCACAACACCTTCGTGCCCGTGAAGTTGGACAGCGACGACTCGCAAAAGTAGCTTGACCGGAAAGGGAGCGGCCGTGTCCGCTCCCGTTCTGGCGAGGGGCTGAGGTTTGCACATACTTGTGGTCGAAGACGACGTCGAGGCGGCGGTGGCGATGTGTCGGGGTTTGGTCGAGGCCGGCCACATCTGCACAACGGCGACCGACGGCCTGAAGGGTCTGGAGACCGCGAGAGGTTCAGCGTTCGACGTCATGGTGGTCGATCGCATGATGCCTCACATGGACGGCGTCACCCTGATCGAGACGCTGCGACGCGAGGGCGACAACACCCCGGTCCTCTTCCTCAGCGCCTTGGGCGAGATTGAAGACCGGGTGGCGGGATTGAAGGCGGGCGGTGACGACTACCTCGTCAAGCCCTACGCCTTCCCAGAGCTGATCGCCCGGGTGGACGCCCTGGCGCGCCGCCGCGAGACCGGCTCTGTCCAGACGCTGTTGCGGGTAGGCGAGCTGGAGATGGACCTGATCGGCCGCAATGTCGCGCGCGCCGGCAAGTCCATCGATCTGCAGCCGCGCGAGTTCCAGCTGCTGGAATACCTGATGCGTCATGCCGGCCAGTCGGTGACCCGCACCATGTTGCTGGAAGAGGTCTGGCACTACCATTTCGACCCGCAGACCAACGTCATCGACGTCCACATCTCGCGCCTGCGATCCAAGATCGACAGGGATTTCGACCGCCCGATGCTGCAGACTGTCCGGGGGGCGGGCTATCGTCTCGATGGGTGAGCTGACGCGCCTGCGACTGACTTAGCCCGTGCGGCTGCCCTCCCTCGTCCGCACGACGCCGTTCCGCCTGACCCTGGTCTTCCTGGCGCTGTTCGCGGCGTCTGCAGCGGCCTTCTTGGCCTACATCTACGTGGCCACCGCGGGCGAAGTGACCAGGCGCGCAGATGACGAGGTCAGCCGCGAGATCGACTCGCTTCAGGCCATCTACGCCCGGGGCGGCGTGGCGGCGTTGAACCAGTCGCTGATCCAGCGGGCGGTGGGCGATCGGCCCTATCTCTACCTGCTGATGGACAGCCACGCCCATCCAATCACCGGCAACCTGGCGCAGTCGCCCCTCGACGATCCCACCCGTGCGCCGGCCAAGGCCGAGTTCCGCCTGACCGACACCGACCCGGACGGCGCGATCGTGAAGTCTCCCGGCTATGGCCGCCAGGTACGCCTGCCCACCGGCGAACTGCTGTTCGTGGGGACCGATATCGGGCCGGAGCGCGCCTCGGTGATCCGGATCGACCGCGCCATCGCGGGCGCAGGGGTGCTGGTGATCCTGCTGGGCCTCGCCGGCGGTATCTTCGTCAGCCGCAACGTCAGCCAGACGCTCGTCGGCCTGAACCGGGCGGTGGCGGCGGTGGCGGCGGGGGACCTGCGCGCCCGCATCCCCGTTCGCGGCGTGCACGACGAATACGACGAGCTGGCGGTCGGCCTGAACAGCATGCTGGACCGGCTGGAACGGCTGATGGGCGGCATGCGCCACGCCGGAGACGCCATCGCCCACGACCTGCGCTCTCCCCTGACCCGGCTGCGCGCCCGGCTGGAGGCCTCGCTGATGGAGGTGGAAGCCGGCCATGCCGACGCCCAGACCGCTCTGGCCACGGCGTTGGAAGACACCGATACGGTGCTGAAGACCTTCGGCGCGGTGCTGGCCATCTCGCGGCTGCAGGCGGCGGGCTCCATCTCCGAGCCCAAGGTGTTCGACGTGGCCGACATCGCCACCGGCGTATCGGAGCTCTACGAAGCCGTCTGCGAGGAGAAGGGGCAGGACTTCGCCGCCGAACTCGGGCGCGGCCTCCTGATCCGTGGCGACCAGGACTTCGTGGCCCAGGCGCTCGCCAACCTGCTCGACAACGCGGTAAAGTACACCCCGAACGGCGGGGCCATCATGCTCCGCACCCGAAGACGGGCCTCGGGCGAGGTGGAGATCGGCGTCACCGACACCGGGCCCGGTATCCCGGAGGAGGATCGCTCAAGAGTGCTGGAGCGCTTCGTGCGCCTGGAGCGCAGCCGCAGCGCGCCGGGCTCGGGCCTCGGCCTATCCCTGGTCGAAGCTGTCGTCGGCGCTCATGGTGGACGGCTGGAGCTGGACGAGGGACCTGGAGAGATGAACGGGCAGGGGCCCGGCCTCAGGATCGCCCTGGTGTTCCCGTCGGCATGAATGCGGGCGTTCGCGCCGGGTCGGGTTTATAAAGCGCCCAATAATCTGGAGGACGATCATGCTGGGATTGATGCAGGACTGGCCGCTCACCGTGGATCGCATCCTCGACCACGCCGCGCTGCGTCATGGCGGCCGCGAGATCGTCAGTCGTTCGGTCGAGGGGCCGGTGGTTCGCACCACCTATGCGGAGCTGCATGGGCGCGCGCGGCAGGTCAGCCATGGCCTGCAGGCGCTGGGAATCGTCCGCGGCGACCGGGTGGCGACGCTGGCCTGGAACTCCGCCCGCCACATGGAGGTCTGGTACGGCGTCATGGGGATCGGCGCGGTCTGCCACACCTTGAACCCGCGCCTGCATCCCGACCAGCTCTGCTGGATCATCCAGAACGCCGGCGACAGGATCGTCCTGGCCGACATCAGCTTCGCGCCCATGCTGCTGGCGGCCTTGGCCACTCGGCCGGCTCAGGTGGAGCGGGTGATCTTGCTCAGCGACGAGGCCCATCGCCCCACCGAAGCCGGTCCGGAGGTGCTGATGTACGAGGATTGGCTGGCGGGTCGTCCCACCACCGAGGCCGCGGGCGCGCCGCCCTGGGGCCGGTTCGAGGAGGAGACGGCCTGCGGGCTCTGCTACACCTCGGGCACTACGGGCGACCCCAAGGGCGTGCTTTACTCGCATCGGTCCAATTTCCTGCACACCTTCATCACGCTCCAGGCCGACATGATGGGCTTTTCGGCTCTGGACGTGGTGCTTCCTATCGTGCCGATGTTTCACGCCAACGCCTGGGGGATCGCCTTTTCCGCCCCTGCGGTGGGGGCCAAGCTGGTGATGCCCGGTCCGCGTCTGGACGGCGCTTCGGTGCACGAGCTGCTGGAGACCGAGGGCGTGACCTTCTCCGCCGCCGTGCCTACCGTCTGGCAAACGCTGCTGCAGTACCTGGACAGCACGGGCGCGCGGCTCTCCACGCTGAAGCGCGTGGTGATCGGAGGCGCGGCCTGCCCGGAGATGCTGATGCGAAGGTTCCATGACGACTACGGCGTGGACGTTCGCCACTCGTGGGGCATGACCGAGACCTCGCCCGTAGGAACCGCAGGCACGCCCTCACCGGCGATCGCCGCCCTTCCGTTCGAGCAGCAGCTGCCCTGGCGCGTGAAGCAGGGACGCCTGCCGCTCGGCGTCGAGCTGAAGCTCGTCAATGAGGCGGGGCAGGCGGTGATGGAGGACGGCGCATCCGTGGGCCGCCTGATGGTGCGCGGTCCCACGGTGGCGCGGGCCTATTTCGACCGATCGGGCGAAGTGCTGGACCCGCAGGGCTTCTTCGACACCGGCGACATCGCCACGATCGATGCTGGTGGCTGCATGCAGATCACCGACCGCGCCAAGGACGTGATCAAGTCCGGCGGCGAATGGATCAGCTCCATTGAGATCGAGAACATCGTCAACGGCCATCCCGACGTCGCCCTCGCCGCAGTGGTAGGCGTGCCCCATTCCAAATGGGACGAGCGTCCGCTCCTGCTGGTGCAGCGGAAGCCCGGCGCCCTGGTCGAGGCCGAGGCGCTTCAGGCCTACATGGTGGGCCGGATCGCCAAGTGGTGGACGCCCGACGAGGTGGCCTTCCTGGACGAGATCCCGCTGGGCGCCACCGGCAAGGTGGACAAGAAGGTCCTGCGCGCGCGCTTCGCGGATCGTTACGGCGGCGGCGCGGACAGGGCCCCGTCTGCGGCGCGGACGCCGACCGCCGCCTAGCCGGCTCGGTCGGAGCGGGGTTCGAGGCCACGGCTCGCGAGCCAGCTCAACAGGCGCGCATTCACCTCCGTAGGCGCCTCCTGCTGGACCCAGTGGGAGACGCCGGGAAGCCGCTCCAGGGTGAAGTCAGCCACCAACGGACCGTAGCCGTCCGTCAACTCCAGGCCGAGCGCCGTGTCCTGTTCGCCCCAAATCATCAGGGTGGGCGTCTGGATCAGCGCCGTCTCCGCGCCGAGCCCGGCCATGTTGGCCCGATAGTAGTTGACCATGGCTGTCATGGCCCCGGGCTTCAGGCCGTTGGCGCGGTAGACGTCCAGCACCTGCGGCGGAAAGGCGGTCTTGTCCACCGCCATGCCCCGGATAGCCTGGCCGACGCCCCAGGCGCGTCCCGCTGTCAGAACGGCCTCGGGCAGCCAGGGGAGCTGGAAGGCGGCCATGTACCAGGACCGCCGCCGCTGCGCCCACGACCGCTGCAGAACCTGCTTGAATATGGCGGGATGGGGCACGTTCATCACTATGAGGCCGTCAAGCGGACGCGCTTGGCGAAGGGCGAATGTCCAAGCGATCATCGCGCCCCAGTCGTGACCGACGAGCAACCTTTGCCGGGCGCCATAAACGTCGAACAAAGCGGCCGCGTCGGCGACGAGGTGATCGAGGTGGTAGGCGGCGCGACCGAGGGGTCGATCGCTGTCGCCATAGCCCCGCAAGTCCGGCGCCACCGCCTTCCAGCCGGCCTCCACCAATGCCGGCATCTGATGACGCCAGGAAAAGCGGCTTTCCGGAAAGCCGTGCAGGCAGAGGGCGATGGCATCGCCCTCGCCCGCCTCGTCGACGGTAAAGCTGAGCCCGTTGGCTTCGACCCGACACGTCGTGACGGCGGCGGTCATCGGTGCCCTGCGTTCAGGCGAGGGATCTAGCCGACCGTATCCAAAACTTCGACTTCGGGGCGGCCTTCCACCAGATCGCGCAGTTTGCGGCCACCAGCCTTGTAGTGCTCACTGGAGCCGTGCGCTTCCAACGCGGCCTGGTCGTCATACATTTCCAGGACCTTGTAGGTGCGAGGCTCGGTCCGACTGCGGGTCAGGCTGTACATCTGGTTGCCGGGCTCATTGGCCTTCACCTGCTTGGTCATCTCGGCGAAGACCTGCTCGAACTCGGCCTCCTTGCCAGCCTGCGCCCGTATCACCGCCACTACGCCGATCATGCCGATCTCCTTCGTTGTTGCAGGGCGAACGTCCGCCGCCGGCCTTCCGCTCCCTCAGGGTGAAGGTCGTGGCGATCGGTGGTTCGGCCCGATCCTATTCGCAGCGAGCCGCCTGTCTGCTGGTTTCGCCGGCAGGGTGCAGCAGGCGGCCGAGCGCGCTGCGCATGGCGGTCGTCGGATCGTCGAGCGACAGGGTCGCGCGCGGATGCGCCAGCGCGCCCTCGATATGCACCGCCGTGAGGTCAGGGACGGTCGTCGCGCCGGGACGAAGCGTCAGGTCGATGGTCTGCGTTCCCAGGTTAAAGCCGCCGTAGCCCGACACTGCGCCGACATCTGTGACCATGCGCAGGTGGGTGACCCGGGCCTCGCCATCGGCGACTTGGAAGCGGGCGATAGCACAGGTCAGCTCCACCTCTTGGTTGGACCTGCGGAGCACCGAGTCCGCCCCGCTGAGAAGGTTGGCGCTGAGAACCGAGGCCTGGGTCTTCTCCAGCCGACCACTCAGCACGTGCAGCGCCATCTCGCCGGAGGCGTGGGCGGCGGCCTGGGCCAGACTGGTCCCGGAGCCTTCGAGCCTGACTTGCCCGTCGAAAGTCGCCTGCAACGGCGCCGCCCCGGCGCCCCTGATGAAGTCCGCTGTGTCGGCGTGCTGCAGGTCCACGTCGAAGCGGATGCGGGGAAGCTGGCCGCGGACGTCCAGCATGAAGTGGATCACCATCCGGCCATGGTCGAGCTGCATCACCATCGGCGCCGCGCCGACGAGACCATGATCGAAGGTTGCGCTGGCCTGCAGGCTGCGGAGGTTCGGCGTAGTGGGCGACTGGACGCTGTCGGCCGAATAGTGGATCGCGCCCGAAAGTTTGCGCAGCGGCGTGGCGTTGATCGCGGCGTTCGGCAGCAGGCCTCCAGGCTGCTTGGGCGAACGCGTGAGCTGGCCGCCGCTGACCACCGCGAGCAGGTCCGAGATGCGCAGCGAGTGGGAGCGGAGGTCACCCTCGAGCCGCCGCCCTCCGGTGTCGGGCGAGATGGCGAGCGTTCCTGCGACATCGGACTGGCCGATGCGGCCTGAGAGGTCCACGAGCGTCACCTTTTTCGCGTCTGCGGTGACCCGGGTTTGCAGCTGATAGGCCGGAGTGCGCGGCAGGGACACGTTGGTCAGGTGGGCCAGGACGTGCAGGTCGGGTCCACGCCCTGTGAGCTGGCCTTCGACCCGGCCGCCATTCCGGGTGGAGAATGTGCCTGTGAAGTCCGCGACCGAGCCGCCCGAGGGGTCGACCAAGGCTAGGTGGGCGTTGAACGCGTAGGTCTTCCGACCTCCGATCTGGGTGGTGCTTCGCAGCGCGCCGCTCCAGTCCGACGCCCCGGAGCGGCCCTTGCCGTCGACCACGAACTGGGGCGCCTGGCCTTCGGTGGAGCTGGCGGAGAGCTCTCCCTGGAAGCTGATGGACCGGCCGAGGTCCTGATAGTCGAGCCGGCCGTTGCGGATCGCGATGTGGTCGGCGCTCGGGGGTTGCGGCGGTTTGCCGGTGCGGTCTCCGGTCCAGTTCGCGCGCCCCTGCGCGTCGCGCTTTAGCGAGAGCGCAAGGCCGTCGAGCTGCAGATCCTCCAACCGGCCGTCCCCGAGCAGGACCGTCCAGGGCAGCTTGATCAGGCCCTGGTTCACCTGGATCATCGCGCCGGGCCCGGCCCAGGCCGGCTGGTCGACGCGCAGGCGCGAAAAACGAACAGTGAGGCCGGTGAGCCCGGGGCTGAAGGACAGGACGCCGTCCACGTGCACCGGATGGCCTACCCGCCTCGAGACGTTGCGGATCGCATAGGCCCGCGCGCCTCCCGCAGCGACGAAGCCGGCGGCGAGGAGCGCAAGGAGAGCAAGCCCGATCCCGGCGACGATCGCCAGGATGGCGAACGCTCTGCTGACCGCGCCTCGATTCGCCAACACCATCCTCCGTCGATCCGTGGCGCACGGACCGTCCGGCGGCAGCCATGCAGGCGTCGCCGCCCTTCTGCAAGCTCCCATGAGCGGGGCGTCGGCGGCGCCGGTCAGTCCGTTTGTCGTGGCTCCGCAGGCCGCCCGCCGCCGTCGTGAAGATACAGGAAGCCCCGCTCATCCATGCTGAGGATGTCGTCGGTCTCCCACCCGTCGGTCGGCGGCGCCCGCAAGACGCCGGGGCGATCGGCCAGATAGCGGCCCGCCATCAGGTTGGGGCCTTGCACCCGCAAACGTCCGGCGGTCTTAACGCCGGCTTGCGGATCAATGCGCGCTTCTATCCCCGGCAGCAGTTGGCCGACGGAACCGGCGCTGAAGCGCATCGCCGTGTTCATCGCGATCACCGGGCCGCATTCGTCGTCGCCGTAGGCTTCCAGGATGCGCAGGCCGAAGGCCTGGGCGTAGCGGGCGCGGGTTTCGGGTTCGATCGGGGCGAGAGCGAAGACGTGGCGCAGGCTGTAGAAGTCGTAGTCCTGGGCCGCCGTGCCGCAGCCGGCCAGCAGGGTTTCGGCGCCCAGCAGGATCGTAGCGCTCGCGTCATAGGCCAGCGCCACGATGGCGGCGAACTGGCTGGGATCGGGGTGGAGCAGCGTCTTCACCCCGTTCAGCACGGGTAGGAGCAGGCCGACGGTGAGGCCGAAGCCTTGGTGGATCGGCAAGGCGTTCAGCAGGGTGTCGGTGGGGTTGAAGTCCACCCGGGCGGCGATCTGGGCGCAGTTGGCCAGCAGGTTGCGATGGGTCAGCACCACGCCCGTGACCGCCCCGCCGGGCGCGAAGTTGAACAGGATCACCGCCGGCTCGTGCGGCCCCTGTGCGGAGGAGGCGATCTCCGGCGGCGACCTGCCGCCCGTAGTGGCGCTTTCCAGCTCCTCCAGCCAGAGGATGCGAAGGCCGGCGTCTTCGAACGCGGCCGTCAGGGCCTGGAGCCCGGCCTTGGCCACGAAGCTGCGGGAGGTAATGACCGTGCGGACTTCGGCGACGGCGCAGGCGGCTAGCAGGTTCGCGACATTGGCCCTTGGGTCCAGCATTGCTGCGGTTCGCCGACCGGCCTGCAGCGCGAAGAACGCCGTCGCGGCGGCGCAGCTGTTGGGCAGCATCAGCCCCACCGCCCCACTCGATCGCGCCAACGGCTCCAGCGCCCTGGCCATCGCTCGCGCCCCGGTGATCAGGCGCGCGTAGGACATCGGCCGGCGCTCGGCGTCCTCCACCACCTCGGCCTTGTGCCCATGCACTGCCTGCGCGTGCAGCAGGGCCTGGAACAACGTCCGCTCGATGTCGGTGGTGGCGAACATCATCTCGCTCATCACGTCATAGAGCTGATCGGCGATGCGCGCGTGCCGCTGGCGCGGCGACAGGTCCCCATCCAGCTGGAGGCGATGCGGGGGAAGCAGGGTGAGGCGGACCTTGGGAAAACGCCGCATACGAACCTTGCCCTGCAGATGGGAAAAGCGGGTGTACTGCGGGCCATCGATGCGCATCGGGACGACCGGCGCGCCGGCCCGGTCCGCCACCACGCCCGGTCCGCCAAACACCTTCATCAAGGCCCCGGTCTGGGTCATGCGACCCTCCGGGAAGACCACCAGGGTGCGTCCCTCGCGCACGGCCCGGATCATCGCCTTGGTCGAGGACGCGCTGGTCACGTCGACCGGAAAGGTGTTCACCAGCGGCAGCAGAGGCTTCATCCACCAGGCCTCGCGGATTTGAGTGTGGATGGCGAACGACGGCCGTCCGGGCAGGAAGACGGCGAGCAGCAGCGCATCCAGATACGAGACGTGGTTGACGACCAGCACGGCGCCCTCGCCGGGCTTCGGCATGTTGGCCAACCCGGTGATCTCGACCCGGTAGAGCGCTTTCAGGATCAGCCACAGCAGGGGCTTCAACGACGCCTCGGGCAACAGGACCCCCGCCGCGATGGCGACCCCCAGGGTGGCTATCCCCAGCAGGGCGATCAGCCCGCCGATGCCCACGCCCAGCTTCAACAGGATCGCCGCCGCGATCACCGCCGCCACAGTGATCGCCGCATTGACGATGTTGTTGCCCGCCAGGATGCGGGAGCGCTCCTGAGGCGGACTGTCGGTCTGCAGGATGGCGTATAGAGGGATCACGAACACCCCGCCGGCCACCGCCAGCCCGCCGAGGTCGAGCAGGATGCGCCAAGCCCCCGGCAGGGTGACGAAGCCGACGACGCCGAGCGACCCTCCCCCCGCATGGACATGGCCAACGGCGAACGACAGGTCGAGCAGCAGCGCCGCCAGGGCCAGCGCCGAGACCGGCGCATAGCGGGCGGAGACCTCTCCGCGCAGCAGCCGGTTGACCGCAAGCGATCCCGCCGCGATCCCGAGCGAGAAGATGGCCAGGAACAGCGCCGCCACCGCCTGGCGCCCGTGCAGCACCCCCTGCACCAGGGGGATCAGCTCCGACAGCAGCACCGCGCCGACCGCGAAGAACCACGCGATGCCCAGGACGGAGAGCCATACCGGGCGGATCGCCTGGGCCATGCGCACCAGCCGCCAGCTCACCACCGGGACGTTCAGCTCGATCCGTCCGCCGCTCTCACCTGGCGGGGCCGCCGGGATCAACAGGCTGGCGGTAAGGCCGAGACATGCGAGGACGCAGGCGACCAGTCCCGCCTGCCAGGGCGCGACCAGGCCGGCCAGCAACTGTCCGCCGAGGATGGCGACGAAGCCGCCTGCCTCCATCACCCCTGTGCCCCCAAGTATCTCGTCCTGCCCCAGGTGCTGGGGGAGGATGGCGTATTTCAGCGGTCCGTAGACGGTGGAATGCACCCCCATCAGGAACAGCGCGCACAGCAGCAGCGGGATCGACTGAGCGAGGAACCCCGCCAGTCCTAGCGCCATTATGCCGACTTCCGCCACCTTGACCCAACGCACCAGCCTCGACCGCTCCCACGCGTCGGCGATCTGGCCGGCCAGGGCCGAGAACAGGAAGAAGGGGGCGATGAACACGCCCGTGGCCACGCTGGCCAACAGCGCCGCGCCTCCCGGATCGGCCCGGTAAACGCCATAGCTGGCCATCACCAGCAGTCCGGTCTTGAACAGGTTGTCGTTGACCACGCCCAGCAGGTTGGTGACGAACAGGGGCGCAAAGCGTCGCTTTGTCAGCAGCAGCAGTTCGGAAGCAGGTTCGGCCATGTCAGCGACTCGCGCGCCGGCCAGCCATCCTGCTCGACCCGCGGGGAAGGAACACCAGCCCGGCCCTGGCGCCAAGGCCGCCGTCATGCGTTCTGCGCCCGATGCCGGATATCAAAATGCAGCTGGCTGCCCTGATGGCGGTGATCGCCTTGGCGGGCGGAGTAAACGCCCAGCCCGTCTCGTCGCCGCAACCGCTCCACGCCGCCGTTGCGCCCCAGCCAAACGCGGCCCCACCTAGCGCGGCCCCACTCACGACTGCGCCGGTATCGTCCGCCCCAATGGCGGCAGCGGTTTCTGCGAACAGCATGTCTGCCGGAGAACTGCCCGCTTCAGCCGCTGCGCCGCCGGTCGCCACGCCGCCAGCGAGCGCGGCTCCAGGAGGTCCGGTCCCCGCTATGCCCTCTGCGGCGCAGCTGACGACGGCCGCCCCCGTCAGCGTGGATCAGACCTCCTTGCAGGCGGTCAGCCAGACCGTGGATCGGCTCAAGACCGAAGCCAACGCGGACCGCTCCGACGAAAGCCTCGCCGAGCTGCGAGAGCAGGCCGCAGCCGCCCAGGCCTACGCCGACACCTACGGGTCGGCGCGCGCCAAGGAACTCGCCGCCCTCGACGCCAAGCTGAAGCTGCTCTCCACGCCCCAAGGCGCCGCCCGCCCACATCTCAGCACGTCGCAGCTGAAGGACCTCAAGGACTTGCTTGCTCAAAGAGCCAAGCTGGCCGGCCAGATCGAAGCGGCGCGAAAGGCGGGCGCGTCGGCCAGCGACACCTACAACGCGATCTCCAACCAGCGGCGTAGCGTCTTCGACTCAAAGGTGTTCGAGCGTACGGCGTCTCCGGTCCAGGCCCAGTTTTGGACCTCGCTGCTCGCCTCCCTGCAGCCCGATATGGCCCGGTTGCTGCGTCTGGCGGGGGGAATCGCTCAAACCGCCCTGGACGCCCCGGAACCCCGCGCCGGGCTCTGCATCGCTGTCGCTCTGGCGTTGGCTTTTGCGGTCGCCGTCCCCTTGCGGCTCGCCTTGAAGCACTTCGTTCGCAAGCGGGCAGCCAAGCACACGTCGGATCACGACTTCCACCGCACCGCGCGCGCAGTGAGCGCCGTGCTCATCGACACCGCCTTGCCGGGCGCGGCGGCCTTGATCGTGAACCTGGGCCTCACCTGGGGCGAGCTGGTGTCGGAGAAGACCGAGACTCTGGTCCAGGCCCTGGTCATCTCCGTCTTCTGGGGTGGCGCAGTCGTGGCCTTGAGCCGCCAGCTGGCCGGCGCCTCCAATGAGCGCCTGCTCGCCGTCCCTGAGCGGCTGGCGTCGCACATGCGCGCTTTGCCTTGGCTGGTGGCGGTGATCACGGGTGCGGGCTTCCTGCTCACCCGCCTCAACAACGTGGTCGGCGCGAGCCTGGCCGCCACCATCGCCGCCAACTGCGTGGTGTCGTTAGCCTATGCCGGCGTGGCGAGCCTGGTCCTGCTGATGCTCAGCGAGGATCACTCGGAAGACGAGGGCGCGGATCCCGCCGCCAAGCTGGACACGCCCACGCCGGGGCGTGCGCTGGTCTCGCTCGCCCTGAGCGGGGCCATCGTGGTGACGGTCGGCGCAGTCTTCGCCGGCTTCACCACCTTCGCCCATCTGGTCTCCAGCCAGATTTTCTGGATCAGCCTGCTGGTGGGGCTGACCTATCTGCTGCTGCGCTTCACCGACGATGCGGTGGACGAACTGTTCAAGCCGCACGGCCTGATCGGGCGGATGTTCATAGCCATCCTGAACCTGCGGCTCTCCCTGGTGCAACAGCTGGGGGTGCTGACGTCCGCCTTCCTGCAAATCCTGATCGTGCTGGGCGCCATCAGCCTGGCGCTCACGCCCTTCGGGCGCAACGGCGATCTGGTTTCGTCGCACCTTGGCCAGATCGGACAGGCGGTGCACCTCGGCTCGATCGTGATCTCGCCCCGCTCGGTGGCGACCGGCCTCGTCAGCCTGCTGATCGGTCTGGGCCTGGTGCATCTGGTGGAGCGCTGGGCCAACCGGCGTTTCCTGCCGGTGACGGACTGGGATGTGGGCGTGCGCACGTCGGTCGCCACCGGCATCCGCTATGTAGGGGTGGGCGTCACGGTGCTTTGGGCGCTGGCGGCGGCGGGGCTCGGCTTCAAGCAGATCGCCCTTGTCGCCAGCGCGCTGTCGGTCGGCATCGGCTTCGGGCTGCAGCAGATCGTGCAGAACTTCGTCTCCGGCCTGATCCTGCTGGTGGAGCGGCCGGTGAAGGTCGGCGACTGGGTCAATGTGGGCGGAGTTGAGGGGGACGTGCAGCGCATCCGGGTGCGGGCCACCGAAATCCGCACCTTCGACCGCACCACCTTGATCGTCCCTAATTCCGACCTGATCACCAAGTCGGTGCAGAACAAGACCCTAGGCGACCCGCACGGCCGGGTGAAGCTGCAGCTGACCGTGGGCGCCGCCGCCGACGCCGCTCGGGCGACCGAGGTCATCGCAGGGGTGCTGGCCGCGGACGCCGATGTCCTCACCGATCCCAAACCCAACGTGTTCATCGACTCCCTGACCGAAGGCGGGGCGGTGAACTTCATCTGCTTCGCCTATGTGGAGTCGCCAAGGGACGCCTACCGCGTGAAGAGCCGACTTTACGGAGAGGCGATCACCGCCCTCGCGGACGCCAAGATCGGCTTTGTCGGCAGCTCCACGCAGGTGATCATGGAGCCCGGGCCCGGTTTGAAGGCGATGATCGACGACGTCAGGGCGGCCCAGGCTAAGCCTGAAGGTCCACAGACCTCCTAAGCCGCGCCGGAGCGTCGAACCGTCGGCTGAAAAGCCGTTTCGAGGCGATGCAGGGGTTCCAAAGCCGTTCCGCTCCCTTACAACCGAAAATGCATGAGAGCGGGCTGCACGTCGATGACATTAAGGGAGTCTCGTTGAGCGCGAACGTCCTCAGTTGCCGCCATTGCGGGACGATTCAGGATGCACCGCTCGACCGTCAGGGGGTGCTCGACTGTGGCGTCTGCGGCGTAGGACTTGAGCGGTTCACCGGCCGCAGCCTGGATGCGGCGCTCGCCACCGCGATCGCCGCGCTGTTGTTCCTGGTCGCGGCCAACGGGCTGACCTTTCTCACCACCAGGATTTTCGGCGCCGCCGAGCACAGCCGCCTCATCTCCAGCTGCACGGTGTTGTGGCAGGAGGGCTGGCCCGCCCTTTCGGTGGTGATCGGGCTGTTCGCCATCGTGCTCCCGATCGTGCGCTTCAGCCTGCTCACCGTGGTTCTAGGCGCGTTGAGACTGGGCTTGCGCCCGCCCTGGCTCGGGGGGGTGTTCAGATGGAGCAACAGCCTTCAGACCTGGGCGATGGCGGACGTCTTCCTGCTCGCCTTCCTGATCGCCTATGCGCGGTTGGCGGCCACCATCGCCGTGAGTCTTGGACCCGGGGCGCTCTGCTTCATCGCCGCCGGCCTGCTGACCCTGCTGACCCGGGCCACCCTGGATAAGAAAGCCGTCTGGCGGATGATCCTGCCGCAGCCTTCGGTCGACGTGGAAGGCCGCACCCTGAGCTGCGAGGGATGCGAACTGCTGATGCCGGTGCGCTGGTCACGACGCCCCTGTCCGCGATGCGGCGAGCGGCTGCGCCCGCGCAAGTTGAACGCCGTCGGCCGCGCCAGCGCCCTTCTGCTGGCCGGGGTGATCTTCTATGCGCCGGCCAATATCCTGCCCTTCGCCACCATTCCGATCAACTTCACGCCGACCGCCTACAATATCATCGGCGGGGTCAAGGACCTGTTCGAGGCGGGCCTCTACGGCTTGGCGGCCCTGGTGTTTTTCGCGAGCTTCCTGATCCCGGTGCTGAAGCTGACGGCGCTCGCTTGGTTCATCCATTCGGTACGCGCGCACTCTTCCAATCGGCTGGTGATGAAGACCCGTCTCTACCAGGTTGTCGAAGAGATCGGGCGCTGGTCTATGGTGGACCCGCTGACCATCGCGTGCTTCGTTCCGATCGTTCAATACAACACGCTCCTGTCGGGACGTGCTGAGGGCGCCGCACCCTTCTTCGCGGGAGTCGTGATCCTGACCATTTTCGCCTCCAAGGCTTTCGACCCCCGGCTGATGTGGGACGTTGCGGAGATGCCTGCATGAGCGACGCTCCCCAGGAACCTACCGCGCCGCCTCGACGGCTGCATACCGAGGCGATCGAGCGGCGCGGCCGCTGGCCAGGCATCGTCTGGGCCATTCCGCTCGCGGCCCTGCTGGTGGTTATCTATCTCGGCCTGCAGGCGCTGGCCAACCATGGCTTCGACGTGGTGGTGACCTTCAAGACGTCCGGCGGTGCGATCGCGGGCCAGACGCCGGTGGTCTACAAGGGCGTGACCGTGGGTCACGTCCGGCGCATCCGCATCGCCGAGAACGCCCGCGACGTGGACATGACCTTGCGGCTCGATCCCCGGGCGAGGACGGGAATGAGGGTCGGCGCCAAGTTCTGGCTGATCGGGGCGGAGCCGAGCCTGACCGATCTGTCCTCGCTGAAAGCCGTGATCTCGGGCGTCAGCATCGGGGTGTCGCCGGGGGGCGGCGTCGCCTTGCGGAAGTTCGTAGGCCTCGACCAGCCACCGGCCGTACCGCCGGATCAGCTTGGCACGCTCTATGTGCTGACCGGCGATCAGATCGGTTCTACGCGCGTCGGCTCCGGCGTCTACTATCATGGGCTTCAGGTCGGACGGGTGACCCGGGTGCAGGTGGCGGACTCCCAGACCATGCGGCTGGTGATCTTCGTCAACGCGCCGTTCGATCGGCTGGTGCATGCCGGCACGCTGTTCTTCAACGCCAACGCCGCCAATATCGTGCTGAGTTCAGGCCATCTGAACGCAACGATCGGACCCGGCAGCTCGGTGATCACCGGCGGTATCGAATTCGACACGCCGCGCCTGGTGTCCGGGCAACCCCAGAGCCCGAGCAATACGACCTTCGGTTTCTTCGCCAACGAGGCGGAAGCCGCCGATCAGTCCAAGGGTCCGGAGGTTCAGTATCGCGCGACCTTCGTGGCCGCCACCCAGAAGCCCCAGGTGGACGCGCCGGTCTGGCTGGCCGGCGTGCGGATCGGCCGCGTTCTGAAGAGCGACGTCAGCATCCCCGCCGGGGCCGAGGCGCCCAGCACCGAGGTGACCTTCGAGATCGAGCCCGACAAGCTCGGCGCACAGGGTCGCAGTGAGACCGACGCCAAGCTCAAGGGCCTGATCCGGGGCGGCTACCGGATGAAGATGGGCCAATATCCGCCTTTCGTCGGCTCCGCGATCCTGGTGCTGCAGCGTGTGTCGGGAGCGAAGCGGGCCGTATTAGGCCAAGGCGATGTTGCCGATATTCCGGCCATCAATGCATCCGGCGTGGACGACCTGTCCGACAAGGCGAGCGCGATACTGGACAAGGTGAACGCCATCCCGATCACTCAGATCGGCGACAATGTCCGCGAGATCACCTCGCACCTGAGCCAGATCGTCTCCTCCCCCGAGCTGAACGACAGCCTTCACAAGCTGAACGGCACCCTGACCTCGGTCGACCAGATGGCGCGCGAGATCAAGCCGCAGGTCGGCCCCCTCGTCGCCGAGCTGCGCCAGACCGCCGACCAGCTTCAGGGTGTGGCCCAGAACGCCAACGCGGTGCTGGGCGGATCAAGCGCCGGGCAGGACGCCAACCTCCCCGCGGCCCTGGAACAGGTGACCGACGCCGCACGCTCGATCCGCTCTCTGGCGGACTACCTCGGCAACCACCCGGACGCCTTGTTGAAGGGCAAGCAGCCGTCGAAGTAGTCGGAGCCGCGGCGGCGGGCCGTGAGCCCGGCTTAGTCCTCGAACCCGTAGAACCGCGCGAAGGCGTCCAGAAGCTCGCGCTGCGAGACCACCGCGTTCACCGGATGCGCCTCGTCGGCATAGCCCAGCGACATGCCGACGATGACGAACTCATCGTCGGGGATGTCCAGCACACGGCGGGTCACCGACCAGTACATGTTCCAGGCCCCCTGCGCGCAGGTGTCCAGCCCGCGGACGCGGGCGGCCAGCATCAGCGACTGCATGAACATGCCGATGTCCAGGAAGCTCATGGCGTCGAGCTCCTTGTCGATGGTGAAGATCAAGCCGACCGGCGCATCGAAGAAGCTGTAGTTGCGGCCCCACTGCGCCCAACTCGCCGCCTGGTCGCCCTTGGGGATGCCGATGCGGGCGTACATATCCTTGCCCAACGTGCGCATGCGCGAGACGTAGGGCTCCTTGCGCTTGTCGGTGCGCGGGAACTCGGCCTTGGCGTCGGCGGGCTGGGTGTCGCGGTGGGCCAGGACCTCGCGGGCGAGCCGGTCGCGGACCTCGCCTGCGGCGACATAGACCTTCCAAGGCTGGATGTTGGTGCCGGACGGCGAGCGGGCGGCGGTCTCCAGCAACTCGCGCACGAGGGCGAGCGGTACGGGATCAGGCCGGAAGGCGCGCACCGAACGGCGCTGGCGGATCACATCTTCAAACAGCAAGGCGGGCTCCCATTGCAGGATTAGGCGGGCGGTTTCTGTCCCGGGTTCGCCGCTTCCATTGGCGTGATCGGCAGAACCGGCAGGATGATGGCGCTGTCGTGAGCCCCCCCATCGAAGATGTGCTGTGTCGCGGGACGATAGTCGGACGCTTTGGCGTGGAAGATGTTGTCCACATAGGTCTGGGGGTTGCGGTCATAGAGCGGGAACCAGCTCGATTGCACCTGCACCATGATCCTGTGACCCGGCAGGAAGACGTGGTTCACCGTGGGCAGCGTCCAGCTATAGAGTTCCGGCGCGTTCGGCGTGATCGGCTGGGGATGCTCGAAGCTCGCCCGGTAGCGGCCGCGGAAAATGTCGGACGAGATCATCAGCTCGTAGCCGCCGAGCTTGGCGTCGCTGGCGACCTCGTCCGGATAGATGTCGATCAGCTTGACCACCCAGTCGCTGTCAGAGCCGCTGGTGGAGGCCCACAGCCCAACCTTGGGAAAGCCCGCGATGCGGACAGGTGTGCTCAGCGGCTCGGTCTCAAAGCTCAGCACGTCGGGCCGGTCGGAGAAGATGCGCTGGTCGTCCACCAGCCACTGGCTCCAGGTCGAGCCGGGCGAATAGGTCGGCCGGATCGGGCGCAGCCGGTAGGGCACGGGCTTGGCGGGATCGGAGATATAGGCGTCGAACAGCGAGCCGGAATGCGCCGATGTCGGCGCAAAGCCGAGGCCGAAGCCGTGCTGAAGATAGATCGGCGTCGCCTGTTCGCCCTTCGGCGGCCAGTCGGCGTATCCTCGCCACACGTTCGTCCCCGTCTCGTAGGCCGTCACGGGCGAAAGGTTGGCGGGTGGCGCTCCATCCTTCAGGTGAGCGTCCAGGAAGGGCTGCAGGATGTAGCGGCGGAAGTAGGCGGCGGTGTCGCCGTCGAACTTGATCGGGCCGATGGCCGAGCCATCCTTGTCCGCCTGACCATGGTACCAGGGGCCGATCACCAGCCGGTCCTCAGCCCCCGTGTCGAGCTTGCGCGTCGCCTCCCAAACGGCGGCCGCGCCGTAGATGTCTTCCTGGTCCCACTGGCCCTGGACGAACATGGCGGGGACCTTGTGCGGGCGGGTCGCGAGGATCTTGTCCAACGCCTGAGCCTGCCAGTAGGCGTCGTAGGCGGGGTGCGCGGCCAGCTTCTGCGGGAAGCCGAGGGGATCGACTCCATATTCCTTGGTGAAGTCGGAGGCGGAGCCGGCGCGAAGGAAGGTGTCGTAGTCGTCGTAGGCCCGCCGCCACAGGTCGTCGCCGGAGCCTCGCACCGTGTCCTGGGCGTAGTAGTAGTCGTAGCCGATCAGGCGGAAGGCCCCGCCGTGGAAGTCGTCGTCACCCATCCAGGTGTCGCCCACCGGGTTGATGGGCACGGCGGCCTTCAGCGCCGGATGCGGGTCGTCCATGGCCATCAAGACCATCATGCCGTCGTAGGAGGTGCCGATCATGCCGACCCGACCGTTGGTCTCGGGCACGTTCTTGACCAGCCAGTCGATGGTGTCCCAGGCGTCGGTGGCGTGGTCGACCTTGGTGGGGTTAAGGGGACCGCGCAGCGGCCGCTCGTTCACGTACTGGCCTTCGGAGCCGTACTTGCCGCGCACGTCCTGCACCGCGACGATGTAGCCGGCCGCGGTGATGACGTCGAAAGTGGAGGGCAGCACCTCGGCCCGGTGCGAACTGGCGACGCGATTGGTCGCTTCATCGGCGTTGTAGGGAGTGCGATCCAGGACTATGGGCGCACGCGTCGCGCCCTTGGGGATGATCAGGACGGTGTGCAGCTTCACTCCGTCGCGCATCGGGATCATCACTTCACGACGCACATAGTCGAAGCTGTCGGTGCGAGCATTGAAATGCTCTGGCGTGTCGGGCGTCAGAACCGGGATGGAGGGCTGGCCTGCCTGGGCGGCGCCCGTCGTGAGCAACATGGCCGTGGCGAGCCCGGCGAGGGTGCGGAGGCGGGCGTCGGGCATCGTCATCCTTCAAGCTGGCCTGGCTTGCTAGAGCGGAGATGCGCGAGGCTCAAGCCGCGAGCCGCTTATAGCCGGTGCAAGCGAACCCCTCCCTCCTCGATGGGGAGGGGCAGGGGCGGGCGTCCAGCACCGGGCCTTTAGTATGTGGCTCCGATGGCGCGTCTAGCGTTCTTCCGCACACGTGGTGCGCTCACTCCCATCCCCGCCCTTCCCCCTATCGAGGGGGAAGGGTTCTGTTCCTGCACGGCGGTGAAGGAAGTGGGCTCGCCCGCAGCCTGCGGATCAGGCTAGACTCTGCGCCGTGAACGCGCCCCTCCCAACCCTGTCGCCGGCGCCGATCGCCCCCGCGGCCCCGCCCTATGACACCACGCCCTACCAGCGCGACGAGCTGCTGCACGAGGTGTTCGCCGCCACAGCAGCGCGCTTTCCAAACGACATCGCCCTTCGTCTCGCGGTCGCCGATCCCGAGAGCACTCGGCGTAGCGAGCTGAGCTATTCCGAGCTGCGGGGCCGCGCCGCCCAGTTCGCCCGTTATCTCGTCGGCCGCGGCGTGCGCCGGGGCGACCGGGTGGTGATCTGCCTGCCCCGGGGGCTGGACGCCTATATGAGCTTGCTCGGCGTGCTCGAGGCCGGGGCGGCCTATGTGCCGGTGGACTGGTCCACGCCTCAGGACCGAGTGGACTATATCGCCGTGGAGAGCGAAGCGTTTGCCGTCGTGACGACGGCTGAGCGCGCGGCCGACTTCCCCGCCAGCGTGGCCAACGTGATCGCGGTGGACGCCGCCATCGGCGACGTCGCCGCCTACGCCACCGACGCTCTGACGCGCGCCGACACGGGGGCCGAGCCGGAGGACGCGGCCTACCTGATCTACACCTCGGGCTCCACCGGTCGGCCCAAGGGCGTGGTCATCCGCAACCGCAACGCCTGTTTTCAGATCAGGTCCGAGGCGTCGATCCTGGGCGTGACCTCGGCCGACCGGGTCTATGCCGGGGCCTCGCTGGCCTTCGATATCTCGGTGGAGGAGATGTGGGCGGCGTTCCTCAACGGGGCCGAGCTGCTGATCGGCTCGGAGGCCCTGGCCAAGGCCGGGCCGGACCTTGCCGCCACGCTGGAGGCTCAGGGCGTCACCGTCTGGTGCCCGGTGCCGAGCCTGCTGGCGGTGCTAGACCGCGACGTCGCCACCGCGCGCATCGTCAACGTCGGCGGCGAGGCCTGTCCGCCGGAGCTGGTGCGGCGCTGGGCGCGGCCCGGCCGGCGGATGCTCAACACCTACGGGCCGACCGAGACCACCGTCACCGCCACCTGGACCGAGCTGCTGCCGGGCCGCCCGGTCACCATCGGCACGCCGCTGCCAGGCTTCACCGCCTGGATCGTGGACGAGCAGTTGCTGCCCGTCCCGGCCGGCGCCGAGGGCGAACTGGTGATCGGCGGCCCGGCGCTCGCGCTCGGCTACCTGCATCGGGAGGAGCTGACGGCGGAGAAGTTCGTCACCGCGCCTTTCGCCGGGCCCGACGGGCTGGAACACCGCATCTATCGCACCGGCGACCTGACCCGCCTGACGGCCGACGGCGACATCGACTTCCTGGGGCGCATCGACACCCAGGTGAAGATCAGGGGCTACCGGGTCGAGCTGGGCGAGATCGAGGCGGCCATCGCGGACGACGCCGCCGTCGCCCAGGCGGTGGTGAACCTCTACCTCGACGACGACGGGGGCGAGCTGCTGGTGGCCTTCGTCACGCCCCGAAGCGGCCATGAGATCAAGCTGGACCGCATCCGGCAGGCGCTCGGCGAGCGGCTGCCGGCCTACATGCGACCCAACGCCTACGAGGTTCGCAAGCACCTGCCCACGCTGATCTCCGGCAAGGTGAACCGCAAGGCGCTGGAGCGACCCCGCCGCATCGAGGTGCAGGCCCGCACCCTGGAGCCGGCCGCCACTCCGACCGAGGCGGCGCTGCTGGCCGCGTGGCGCGAGGCGCTGGCCCAGCAGGCGATCAGCGTGGAGGACGACTTCTTCGAGGAGTTGGGCGGTCACTCGCTGAAGGCCGCCCGCATGGTCTCCCTGGCGCGCACGACGCCGGATTTGGCGACCGTGTCGATCCAGGACCTGTACGCCGCGCCCACGATCAGAAGCCTTGCTGCTCGCCTCGACGCCGCGCGCCCGGCGGCAGCCGCTGCGTCCAGGCCGCTAGAGCCCTTTCACCCAATCCCGCAGATGCGGCGAACGCTGTGCGTCATCGCTCAGACCATCGCCCTGATCCCGATCTTCGCCACCGCCGGCGTGCAATGGATATTCCCCTACCTCGCCTATGAGGCGCTGGCCTCGGACACCGACCGCATCCTGCCGCTGCTGGTCGCGGGCGGCGCGTTCGTAATCATGCCGCCGCTGGTGCTGCTGATGTCGATCGCTGTGAAGTGGATCGTGATCGGTCATTACAAGTCCGGCGACCATCCGCTCTGGGGCACCTACTACTTCCGCTGGTGGTTCGTGCGGCGATTCCTGGCCATCGTGCCAGTGCAGTTCCTGGCCGGCACGCCGATGATGCGGGTCTACTACCGCCTGCTGGGCTGCAAGATCGGCTCAGGGGCCTTTCTCGGCCTCGACGACATCGATGCGGCGGACCTGGTCAGCATCGGCAAGGGCGCGGTGGTCAGCGAGGGCGCGGTGCTCGCCACCGTCTCGGTGGAGCGCGGCCTGCTGCGGATCGGGCGCGTGGATGTCGGCGCCGACGCCTTCCTCGGCACCATGGCGGTGGTTGGCCGCAACGCCCGGGTCGGAGACGGGGCGGTGCTGGAGGACCTGTCCGCCCTGCCGGCCGGCGAGGCGATCCCCGACGGGCAGGCCTGGACCGGCTCGCCCGCCGTGCACGCAGGCGCTGCGCCGCCACGCGCGCCGCCGGAGACGCCCAGCCGGATACGCGTCCTGCTCGTCAACCTCGGCCTGTTGCTGGCGGCGCCTCTGTTGCCGCTGATGGCGGTGATCCCAATCGCGCCGGGCTTGATCGCCATGATCGAGCTGGACTGGCGCACCTCCGACTACACCTACATGGCGCTGTCGCCCTTGCTGGCGCTCGTCTACGTCATCGCCATGTGCCTGCTCACCGTAGTGGTGAAATGGGGCCTGCTCGGTCGCGTGAAGCCTGGCCGCTATTCGCTATGGAGCGGGTTCTACGTCCGCTTCTGGTTCGTGCGGCAGCTCGGCCTGCTGGCGCTGGAGCTGCTGCACCCGATCTACGCCACCCTATACGTTCGGCCCTGGTATCGGGCGCTCGGCGCCAAAGTCGGCAAGCGGGCGGAGATCTCCACCGCGACGTCAGTGGTGCACGACCTGATCGAGATCGGTGACGAGAGCTTCATCGCCGACGGGGTAGTGTTCGGCGCCGCCCGGGCCGAGCAGGGGGCTGTGAACCTGCAGAGGACGCGGATCGGCCGGCGCACCTTTATCGGCAATTCCGGTCTGCTGCCGGCCGGCTCCGATGTCGGCGAGGAGGTGCTGATCGGAGTGCTGTCCAAGCCGCCGGAGGACAGGGCGGGCGCGCTCACTAACGGCTCGACCTGGTTCGGCTCTCCGGCTATCCGTCTGCCGCGTCGCCAGAGCTTTGCGGTGTTCGACGAGGGCGCGCGCTTCCGGCCCTCCAAGCGTCTGATCGCCACTCGGTTAGCCATCGAGTACGTGCGCATCACGCTGTCCCTGACGGTGTTCATCGCCCTTTTCAGCGCAGTGCTGTCCATCGTAGGCGACTTGTCGGACAAGCCTCACGGCGCGCTGCTGATCGCGCTCGCCTTCCCGTTCCTCTACATCTGGTTCGCGGTGGCGGCCGGCGCCTTTGTGGTGGCGCTGAAGTGGTGGGTGGCGGGCAAGTACGAACCTGTGACCAAGCCGCTCTGGAGCCCGTTCGTGTGGAAGACCGAGATGGTCACCTCCACCTACGAGAACTTGGTCGTGCCGCTGCTGCTAGAGCCGCTGCGGGGCACGCCCTACATCAACATCTACCTGCGCCTGCTCGGCTGCCGCATCGGCAAGCGGGTCTTCACCGACACCACCGACATCACCGAGACGGACCTTGTCAGCATCGGCGACGACGCCGCCCTGAATGAGAATGCGGGGCTGCAGACCCATCTGTTCGAAGACCGGGTGATGAAGGTCTCTTCTGTCACCATCGGCGCGCGCGCCACGTTGGGCTCGCTGGCTATCGTACTCTACGACTCGGTGATCGAGGACGACGCCCAACTCGGCGACCTGTCGGTGCTCATGAAGGGCGAAACGCTGCCCGCAGGCACTTCCTGGGAAGGCTCGCCCGCGCGTCCGGCTCGGGGCTGAGCCGGCCGTATAAGGATCATCACCTGCAGACGCTCCGCCGGCACTCGCCTCAGCATGAGGCCGGAGGAGGCGTTACGACCCCCAACCCATCGATCGGGTCACCGGCCGCCGCCGCCGGTGATCTCCTTGATCAGCGCCTGCACCGGGGCCTTGCCGCCGGCGCTCCACACCAGCTTCATATGCGCCAGGGTGCGAGCCGCGGCGTCGTCGAACTTCCACTCGCAGCCGTCAAACCGGCAATGCTCGAAGTGAGGTACCTCGCCGCCGGCGTAAACCATGCGGCAGTCGCGGAACTCACAGTCCGAGAAGCTGTCGCCATCGAGCAGGACGGTTTCGTGGTTGAAGATGGTGGCGGTCTGCATGACGATCCCTCAGCTCTCTTCTGGCGGCGCGCCGGTGGGATGCGCATCGGCGTCGGCCGCCTCGGCGGACTCGGCGAGATCGTGCTCGCGCTGCAGACGCTTGGCCTCGGCCTTTTCGGCGAGCTTGGCCGCTTTGACGCGTTCGCGTTCCTGGCGTTCGAAATTGTAGTTAGGTTTCCGCGCCACGCCAGCGACTCCATACCCGGAAGGGCGAGGCGTCCTGCCGACGCTGCGCCCCTAAAAAGCAGAACCCCGCCTGCCGGAACAGGCGGGGCCGCCGTCTCTCGTCCTGGCCTAAGCCTTGGACGCGAGAGTTACATGGCCTTGAGCTGGCCGGCCGACATCTTGCCGCTGCGCTGATCGCGCTCCAGCTCGTAGGAGAGCTTCTGGCCCTCGTTGATCGAGCCGAGGCCCGAACGCTCGACCGCCGAGACGTGAACGAACACGTCCGCGCCGCCGTCATCGCTTTGAATGAAGCCAAACCCCTTGGTGGGGTTGAACCATTTTACAGTACCTGTCGCCATAGTCGTAAGCCTTCGATGTTCAGCAGACGCGTCCCGGACGGGGCGCGCCATCAAATTGTCGGATGGGGTCGTGGAAGACTCGGAAGCTCGATCCGAAGAGCGAACGTGGGAGAGCAACCGGGCCAAATCGATATTCGATGTGCCAGCATAGCCCGAAACAGGCCCGCCCGGCAAGCTAGTCGAAGATCATGGCGATCTGCGCCTGGCTCAGCAGGCGGTGACTCCCAGGTTCGAGGTCGGCCGGAAGCGCCAGGGCGCCGATTCGGTCCCGGTGCAAAGCCTGCACATGGTTGCCCACGGCGGCGAACATGCGGCGCACTTGATGGTAGCGCCCTTCGGTGACGCTCAGCCAGGCGGTGTTGGGAGACAGCGGCTCCAGCACGGCGGACGCCAGCGGCTTGTCCTCGCCCTCCAGCATCATCTCCCCCGATGCGAACCTCACCGCTTCGCCGCCCTTCAGCGGCCGCGCCAGGGTGGCGAGATAGCGCTTGGCCACGTGGCGCCTGGGCGAGATCACCTTGTGCAGCAGCGCGCCGTCGTCGGTGAGCAGCAGCAGCCCGCTGGTCTCCTTGTCCAGCCGCCCGATGGTGGAGAGCGCCGGCGTCCGCGCGCGCCAGCGCGACGGCAGCAGGTTGTAGACCAGCGGTCCCGCCTCCTTGTGCGAGCAGGTGACGCCGAGCGGCTTGTGCAGCATCAGCGCCATGCCGGGGAGGGGATCTAGCGCTGCGCCCTGCACCCGCAGGCGCTCGGCCAGATCAGGCGTGACGGCGAGGCGCATGTCCGCGTCCTGCAGCGGCGCGCCGTCCAGCGTCACCGCGCCCCGGCGGACCATCTGCTGCACGTCGCGCCGGGCGCCGTAGCCCAGATTGGCGAGCAGGCGGTCCAGGCGGGATGTGGCGCTCACTTGCGGGCCTCGTAGATCTTGAAGCCGCCGTCCTGCGCCTTCAGCGTGACCGCGGTGAATAGAGGCGTCAGCACGCCTTCGTAGGGGAGGTGGCGGTTGGCCACCAGCCACAGCGCGCCGCCGGGCCGCAGCCGCCCGTGAGCCGCGCGGATGAAGGCTTGGCCCAGCGGCTTGTCCTCCACGCCCGCATCATGGAAGGGCGGGTTGACGACCACGAAGTCGAGATTCGCCAAGTCCAGCGGTCCGCGCACATCGGCCCAGTGGAAGACCGCGCGCGCGTCGACGACGTTGCGGCGCGCGGCGTCGAGCGCCCTGCGGTCGAGTTCGATCAGGTCCAGCCGGGTCACGGCCGCCTGGGTCAGCACGGCTCGGGCCAGCAGGCCCGTCCCGCAGCCGAGGTCGGCGCCGTGGCCGTACAAGGCGGGCAGGGCGGCCGCCAACCGCTCTGAGCCGGGATCGGGACGATCCCAGCTGAACACGCCCGGCTGGGTCCATCCCACCCCCTCGACCTCTTGCAGGTTTCCGGCCGTGATCGCGGTGTCGAGGTCGCGGGCGTCGATGGGCGCCGAGGTGGTGCAGATGCGGTGATGGCGACGACCGGCCTCCTCGACCGTGCAGCCGAAGCCGCGTAGCTCCGCGCCGAGCCGCGCGCCGCCCTTGTCCTTGGGCGCCAGGGCGATCAGCGATGCGCCGGGCCTCAACGCGCGCAGGGCGAGCGCCAGGACATAGCGGCGCTCCAGCGTCCCCGGTGGCGCGGCGACGACCATGGACGACAGGCTGGCCGGCTCAATCTCCTCCAGAGCGCCGGCGCCCGGGGACATCGGCGACACTTGCAGGGCGTCTTGCGGCGCGAGGACCAGCTCGGGCGGCGGCTCGCCGTAGACGCAGGCCAAGCCGTCCTCAGCCACGCCCGGTCTCCCTCTGCCCCAACCGAGCGGCCATGTCGGCGAAGACGTCGCCCCATCCGCCCCGCACCTTCTGGCGAAAGATGCGCACGCTCGGATACCAGGGGCTGTCGGCGCGATGCTCCAGCCACCGCCAGTCGGCGATGGTGCTGACGGCCAGCCAGGCGGGAACGCCAAGCGCGCCGGCCAGGTGCACGACGGCGGTGTCGCAGGTGACCAGCAGGTCCAGCCCCGCCAGCACCGCGGCGGTGTCGGCGAAGTCGCCCTTCTGGTAGGCGTCGCCTAGATCCAGAACCTCAAACGGCGCGGCGGCCATCTGCTCCAGCCCATCGCCTTTCTGCAGGTTGACCAGCCGCACGCCCGGCTGCGCCAGGGCTGCGAAGGCGGCCAGCGGGATCGAGCGGCCCTGCTCCACCTCTGAGTTCAGATTGCCGCTCCAGACGATGCCAATACGCAGACCCGCAGGCGCTGCCGCCTCAATTCGTTCGCGCCAGAGCGCGGCGAGCGTCGGGTCCGCCGATAGATAGGGTGCGCAGCCTGGGAGATCGTCCACGCTGCGCACGAACAGACGGGGCAGGCTGAAGAGGGGCGCCCGGCAGGCGACGGGCGGCGCAGGCTCGCCGTCGGTTACGAACGCCTGCACGCCAGGCGCACCCTCCAGCAGCCGCCTGAGCGGCGCGCGGGCCTGAAGTACGACCCGGCCGCCCCGCCCGGTCACGGCGGGGAGGAAGCGGACGCATTGCAGGGCGTCGCCGAAGCCCTGTTCGGCGTGGACCAGGATGGAGGCGCCGTCCAGGGGCGAGCCGTCCCAGAGCGGGGCGGTGAACTGCGCCTCGTCGCGGATGCGGCCGGGCCGCTTCAGTCGCCACTCGTACTGGTCTAAACCGCGGGCGTAGTCGCCGCGCTGCAGCCGCACAAGCGCCTGGTTCCAGTGGGCGTCGGCGAGGTTCGGGTCCAGCTCCAGCGCCTCGGTGTAAGCGTCCTCGGCCTCCTTGATCCGCCCCTCGCGGAAAAGCGCAACGCCCAGATTGCACCAGGCGCCCGCCATCTTGGGGCGAAGCTCCACGGCGCGGCGATAGGCGATCTCCGCCTCGCCATGTTCGCGGCGGCCGACCAGCACGTTGCCGAGCGTGCTCCAGGCCTCCGCCAGCTCGGGCGCCAGGTCGAGCGCCCGCAGGCAGGCGGCTTCGGCCTCGGCGTAGCGGTGCAGGTCGGCGAGGCACTGGCCGAGGTTGCTGTGCAGCGAGGCGACGTCGGGCGCCTGGGCGATGGCGTCCTGGAAGGCGGTCACGGCCTCTCCGATCCGTCCGCGCGCCAGCAGCGCCAACCCCAGGTTGGAGCGGGCGGCGAGCAGCCCCGGGTCCACCGCGAGCGCCCCCAGATGGCTCAGGATCGCCCGATCGAGCAGGGGCAGCTGGCCGGCGTGGGCGAGCGTCTTCGCCCAGTCCTGGAGCGCTGCGCCAAGGTTGGCGTGCAGGCTGGCCATCTCAGGCTCCACCGCGATGGCGGCCTCATAGACGGGGACGGCGTCCTGCGGTCGGCCGAGCTCGGCGAGCATCAGGGCGTGGTTCTGCAGTACGCGCGCATCTTGGGGCTTCAGCCGGGCGGCGTCGGCGTAGTGGGCCAGCGCCAACTCCTGACGGCCCAGCGCCTTGTGCGCCGCCGCGAGGTTGGCGTGAGCGTCGGCGTGGCCGGGCTCCAGCTCAAGGGCGCGGCGATAGGCGGCCTCAGCGTCGGCGAAGCGGAGCTGGTGCAGACGCGCATTGCCGAGGTTGAACCAACCGTCCGCCCATGTCGGGGCGAGCCCCAGGGCGGTCTCCAGCGCCGCCTGCGCCTCCTGCGCCGCACCGAGTTCGGTCAGGATGACGCCCAGATTGGCGTGCGCCTCGGCGTTGTGCGGCTCCAGCCGTACCGCTGAGCGGAACCGCTCCACTGCGTCAGACCGGAGGCCGACCGCCCGCAGAGCCACCCCGAGGTTGGCCTGGGCGGCGGCCAGGGTGGGCGCTTGTTCGATCGCCGCCTCGGCCGCCGCGCGCGCCTCCTCGAAACGCCCGAGCCGGTTCAGGGCATGGGCGAGGTTGGACAGGTCGTGGGCGTTGCACTCCAGCGTCAGCGCACGCCGGGTGGGCTCCAGGCTGTCGGCGAACCGACCCTGCTGCTGCGCCACCAGTCCCAGCATGCGCCACGCCTGGGCGGTCTCCGGCGCCTGGCGCACGGCGGCTTGGAAGTTCGCGGAGGCGTCGTCGAGGCGTCCCGCCCGGTGGTCGGCCAGTCCCTGGGCGAGCAGCGCTACGGTGGAGGTGGCCATCGCCGTTCCATGCCAAAGCTGCGCGACATGGGAAAGCCGCTTCGTCGGGGCTTACGTCAGCACGCACGTCGTCCCGAGGAAGCGGCAACTTTGACCCCCGGTGCAATCGCAGTCTTGGGCCTCTATGAGGGGGTGATGATCGTGCAGGATGCGGCCATGACCGACCAAGCCTACTCCCTTGCCGAGCCCGTCCGGCTCGACGTCGCCCACCCCCGTCACGATTGGACACGGGCCGAGATCGCCGCCCTGTTTGGCCTGCCGTTCCCGGAGCTCACCTACCGGGCCGCCACCGCCCATCGACGGTGGTTCGATCCGGCGGAGGTGCAGCTGTCCCAGCTGCTCTCGATCAAGACGGGCGGCTGCGCGGAAAATTGCGGCTACTGCAGCCAGTCGGCGTCCTTCGACACGGGGCTGAAGGCCACCAAGCTGATGGAGCCGGACGCGGTGATCGCCGAAGCGGCGCGGGCCAAGGCCGCGGGGGCCGGCCGCTTCTGCATGGGCGCGGCATGGCGAGAGCTGAAGGATCGTGACCTCCCCAAGCTTGAGGCGATGATCTCAGGCGTAAAGGCGCTGGGGCTGGAGACCTGCGCCACCCTCGGCATGCTGAGGGAGGATCAGGCGGAGCGGCTGCGCGAAGCTGGCCTGGACTACTACAATCACAACCTGGACACGTCGCCGGACTACTACGGCGAGGTGGTCACCACACGGACCTACCAGGACCGCCTGGACACGCTGGAGCATGTGCGCGCCGTCGGTATGAAGACCTGCTGCGGCGGCATAGTGGGCATGGGGGAGAACAGGGGGGACCGGGTCGGTCTACTGCACGCCCTGGCCAACCTCCCGCAGCATCCCGACAGCCTGCCGGTCAACGCGCTGGTGCCGATCGAGGGAACGCCGCTCGCAGGCTCGGCGCCGATCGACGGCATCGAGTTCGTGCGCACCGTCGCGGTCGCGCGGATCGTGTGCCCGAAGTCGATGGTGCGCATCGCAGCAGGACGTGAGGGCATGAGCCGGGAACTGCAGGCACTGTGTTTCTCCGCCGGCGCGAACTCGATCTTCGTGGGCGGGCGGCTACTGACCACGCCCCTGCCCGGCGAGGACGCCGACAGCGCGCTGCTGCGCGACCTCGGCCTGCGCGCCATGCCGGTGGACTCCGCAGCGATGTTGAAGGAGCGGAGCGCTTATGCGGTCGCCGAGGCGGCCACGGCGTGAGCGGATTTCCGCCGCCGAGCGACACGACGGCGCTAGAGCGGGGAGGGACCCTGACGCCCCGTTTCGACGCGGCCGGGCTGATCGCCGCCATCGCCACCCACGCCGACAGCGGCGAGGTGCTGATGCTGGCCTGGATGAACGCGCAGGCGCTCCAGGCGACACTGGACACGGGCGAGGCGCACTATTGGAGCCGCTCGCGCCGCGAACTCTGGCGAAAGGGCGCCAGCTCCGGCCAAGTCCAGAAAGTCGTCGAGGTGCGGGTGGACTGCGACCAGGACGCGGTGTGGCTCAAGGTGCGGCCGCAGGGCGACGGCGGCGCCTGCCACGTCGGCTTCCGCTCCTGCTTCTACCGCGTGGTGGAGGACGGCCGTCTTGTGGAGCGGGTCTGAACAAGCGGCGCGCCGCGTCTCCTTCCCCTTCAAGGGGAGGGTCGGTGTGAGGCGTTCGCGCTCTTTGTCGAAGGCTGGGCGTGGGAGGCGCTTCCGGCTTTCTTCCACAAACGCTGTGCTCGCGCCCCACCCTGACCCTCCCCTTCGAGGCGGGGGAAATCGCTCTTGTCTCCAACAGGCGTGGCGTCCTTGTGCTCGACAGGGCAGAGCGTGACCGACCCGGAAGAAGAAGACGACGCCGCCGCCCAGGTCTTCCGAGTGATTTTACCCCCCAACGCTGTGGGCGAACGACTGGACAAGGCCCTGGCCGCTGCGGCTCCGGACCTCTCCCGCTCCCGCCTTCAGACGCTGATCGTGGCGGGCGCGCTGAGCCTCGAAGGCGTCACGGTCACCGACGCGTCGGCCAAGGCGCGTCCCGGCGAGTACACCCTGATCGTCCCCCCGCCTGAGGCCGCCGAGCCTCAGCCGCAGGACCTGCCGCTGACGATCCTGTTCGAGGACGCCGACCTGATCGTCATCGACAAGGCTGCCGGCATGGCCGCCCATCCGGCTCCCGGCACGCGGGAGGGCACCCTGGTCAACGCGCTGCTGCACCACTGCGCAGGGTCGCTGTCCGGCATCGGCGGGGTGTTGCGTCCGGGAATTGTGCATCGCTTGGACAAGGACACGTCGGGGGTGATGGTCGCAGCCAAGTCGGATCGGGCGCACCAGGGGCTCGCCGCCCTGTTCGCGGCTCACGACATCGAGCGGGCCTACACCGCTCTTACCCGGAGCGCCCCCGATCCACCGCGGGGCGCGGTCTTCACGCGGATCGGCCGCTCGCCGCACGACCGCAAGAAGATGGCGGTGCTGAAGACCGGGGGGCGCGAGGCGATCACCCACTATCGTACTCAGTCGGTGTTTGGGCATGCGGAACGGCCGGTCGCCGCAAAGGTGCTCTGTCGGCTGGAGACGGGCCGCACCCACCAGATTAGGGTCCATCTGGCGCATAAGGGCGCACCCTGCCTCGGCGATGCAGTCTACGGCCACGGCGCGCCGACTGCAGCGGTCAAGGCGGCGGTGGCGGCAAGCGGATTGGCGCGCCAGGCCCTGCACGCTGCGGTGCTCGGCTTCGTGCATCCCGCGACGGGGGAGGCGCTGCGGTTTGAAACCCCGCCGCCCGCCGACATGCAGGCCCTGGAAGCCCTGCTCACGGAGCTGTGACCCCGTGGCGCGATTTCAGAAAACTTGAGCTTGGCGGTAGGTTTTCCGCGTCGAAACGAAGCTAGGCCTCAAACAGGCCGCAACCTCATCCTACATTTCGCAGTTGCACAAACGACGAGACGCCGCGCTCTCACCGACCCTGTCAGGGCCGAGCGACGCCCCGGCATATGGCGCCACGCTTAGGGGATACAAGGCTTCATGGCTACCAACGCTCTGGCGATGATCTCGCCGGAGGGCGGGCTTTCCCGCTACCTCACCGAGATCCGCAAGTTTCCTATGTTGACCAAGGATGAGGAGTTCATGCTCGCCAAGGCTTGGCGCGAGCACGAGGATTCCGCGGCCGCGCACCGGCTTGTCACCTCCCACCTCCGTCTGGTGGCCAAGATCGCCATGGGCTATCGCGGATATGGATTGCCGATCGGAGAGGTGATCTCGGAAGGCAATGTCGGCCTGATGCAGGCGGTGAAGAAGTTCGAGCCGGATAAAGGCTTCCGCTTGGCCACCTACGCCATGTGGTGGATCAGGGCTTCGATCCAGGAATATATTCTGCGTTCCTGGAGCCTGGTCAAGATCGGCACCACGGCGGCGCAGAAGAAGCTGTTCTTCAACCTGCGTAAGGCCAAGTCCGAGATCAGCGCGCTTGAGGAGGGTGACATGCACCCCGACCAGGTCTCGTCCATCGCCACAAAGCTCGGCGTCACCAACGACGACGTCATTTCCATGAACCGTCGCCTGTCCGGCCCGGACAGCTCACTGAACTCGCCCTTACGCTCGGATAGCGAAAGCGAATGGCAGGACTGGCTGGTGGACACCGTCAGCGAGAGTGCGGAGCACGTCGTCGCCGAGCAGGAGGAGCGCACCTTGCGTATGGGCCTGCTGGAGGAGGCCATGCAGGAACTGACCGATCGCGAGCGCCACATACTCACCGAGCGCCGGCTAAAGGACAATCCGACCACGCTGGAGGAGCTTGCCGGCCAATACGGCGTCAGCCGCGAGCGGGTGCGTCAAATCGAGGTGCGCGGCTTTGAGAAGCTGCAGAAAGCCATGCAGGCCGCCGCGCATGATCGAAACCTGATCAACGCCTGACCTACGCGCTGCTTGAGCCGCCGTAAGGCCGCTAACCTTGTGGCGGAGCTACTCCGTGTCCGTGGCGGCGTCGTGGCTCTCGACACCTGCAGCCTCGGACAGAATGTGGAAGCGGGTGACGTAGGCGATCTGCGCACTTGGCGCCGCAATGGGATCGATAACCAGGGCGTAGTTTGCGGGCGGTTCTCCGAACAGGCGGCGCGCCTCGTCCATCGAAAAGCCCGCCAACTGCACCGCTTCAAAGTAGGCGGAGACCTGATCGGCGCGCTTGATCAAGGCCTTGACCGTGGCCGGCGGAGAGGGCGGCAGGCCGAAGCGGAGGTGGATGGCGGTTTCTAAGCCCCGCTCGAAGCTCCTGTAGTCCAGGCCGAGGGCCGCTTTGAAGGGCGAGATCATGTCGCCGATCACGTATTCGGGCGCGTCATGTAGCAACGCCGCCAGCCGCCAGGTCGGCGCCAGCGCGGGCTCCAGATGAGCGCAGACATCCTCCACGACCACGGAATGCTGCGCCACGGAGAAGGCATGGTCCCCGACCGTCTGCCCATTCCAGCGAGCGACACGCGCCAAGCCGTGCGCAATATCCTCGATCTCGATGTCGAACGGCGAAGGATTGAGCAGGTCCAGCCGACGGCCGGAGAGCATGCGTTGCCAGGCGCGGGGGGTAGGCTCACCGTTGCGCCGGGGGGTCTTGGCCACCTGTAAGCCCTTTCAGTCCTTCGCCTTATCTAGAATGTACGTTCAGGTCTACGAGGCGATCCAGGTCATGCTCGTCATACCGTTGGTGAGATCGGCGATCTTCGAAAACGCCGACGACCAGCGGACCCGCAACCGGCCCCTTCGCCACGTAGCCGACGGTGCGGTAGCCTGTCGGGCCGGGCGTTTGAGCCGCCAACAGATATTCGACAGATACGCCATTAACGTTGGACGAAACGGTGCGGATTTCCGCCCCGCCTGAATGCGCGTTTACAGTGGAGCCGCCTTCAGCGCCCCATCCGGTGCTGATTTTGGCGTCATCTCCATCGGCGTTGATGGAAACACCCGGCAGCCGGATATCCGCCTTGTCCCCGCTTGCAGTCATATGAAGCCCCGGCAGATCGATCTTGGCATGATCGCCGCTCTTTACGTCGCTCGTCTGCGTATTCCCGTCTTCAGCCGCAGCCGGCAAATCACCTTTTAACTGCGTCTCGATTTGCGAAAGGCTCGCCTGCGCATCGAGCCCGTTTAACGGAACGAGGCTGAGTTGAACTTGCAAACCTGCAACATTGCCGTAGCTACAAGCTGCGCCAGTCGCTGACTTGCTGATTAAGGTAAGATCATCTACGCGCGACGGGCACGTCAGCTGAGCCCTGACGCTGACCGGACGATCAGGACCTCCAGGGCGAAGAACGTGCCCCAACCGTTTGGGATGGCAGGCGACCGCCGAACATAGAACGCTGCCGAGCAAAAGCGCCTGTCTTATCCGCATGACTTACTCCGCCTCGGGAGACATCATGCGGGCGACCAGCCCCGAGTCCAACTAATTCCCAGTTATCCTGCCCGCTTACGGCGATTACTCACTCGGCCGCTAAATCATGTGATGTGCTTCACCGCGACCGGATCGGATGCGGGGAACGTCTCCTCGACGCCCTCGTCGAGCAATTCGTCGCGCCGCTTGTGGCCCTGGTCATGGCCACGCTCCTCATTTTTCGGCTTGAGATCGCCTGCAGCCGCATCGTCGTCCAGGTGGGGAGGGGTCTTAGCGTCATCGCTCATGACTTAATCCTTGTAATTGAGGTCGACCAAATCATCGTCCGAGAGCGCCTCGGACTCCATGTCCGCAGCGCTCGAACTCGCCCCAGCGGCATTCATCAGATCGCCGGCGTAGCTCAATTTGACTTCATCGGGAGCCAGCTTACCGACGCTGTCAGTGAGATCGGGATCATCAGGACCCAGGTCGTTTTCATCCGCGAGATCCTCCGTCGAGAACCTCTCCCCGTGTCGGGTGCGAAGATCATCATCCTGGATATCGTCGTCATCGTCGTCCGACGCCGCGGATACGATTTCGTCGTCGTCCATGTCTTCGGCGATTTCCGCCTCGTCATCGTCCCTGTCGCCGACCTTGGCGGTCACGTCATAGACGTCAGGGATGTCCTCAAACTGCTCGGCATCCTCCGCGCCGCCCAGACGGCGGGACTGAATGTTGGTGTTGTCTTCGTCGAAAACCTCGGCCACGTCCTGGCCATCGTACTCTGGGACATCGGCCATGGACGCAGCCCTCTCCATCTCGACGCCGCGATCGGCGACGTTCATACGCGAAATCAACTCGGCCCCATCGCATCCGTTCCTGGGCGCCTCCAGGCTGGAGACACTCTTGTGGGCGTGACCGTGCGTCCGGCGAACGCCCAGGACTGCGCCCTGATCGCTATGCTTATCCGGGAGCTGGCCGTCTACGAACGGATGGAGTCGGAGGCCAGGGCCGCGGCCGGCGACATCGAAGCCGCCCTGTTCTCCCCCGCGCCGCGGGCCTTCGCCGAGATCGCGGAGATGGATGGGCAGTCTGTCGGTTTCGCCCTGTGGTTCTACAACTTCTCCACTTTCGTCGGTCGCTCCGGCCTTTATCTGGAAGACCTGTTCGTGCGGCCGCAGGCGCGGGGGCGGGGCGCCGGCAAGGCGCTGCTGAGGGCGCTCGCCCGGCGCTGCGTCGACGAGGATCTCGGACGCATAGAGTGGGCGGTGCTGGACTGGAACGCGCCGGCCATCGCCTTCTACGATTCGCTGGGGTCGCGAAGCATGGACGATTGGCGCATCCGCCGCCTCACCGGCGACGCCCTGGCCACGCTCGCGGGGGACTAATGGCGCGCACGCTTGCCGGGACCGGCCTCGAAGGCTAGACCGCCGCCTTTCAAGCCGCGAGCGGCTTAACCCGAACACCTCTGGAGACCCTATGGCTCGCGCGAAGATCGCTCTCATCGGCGCCGGCATGATCGGCGGCACCCTGGCCCATGTGGCCGCCCGCGCGGAACTCGCCGACATCATCCTGTTCGACATCGCCGAGGGCATTCCCCAGGGCAAGGCGCTGGACATCGCCGAGGCCACCAGCGTGATCGGCTCCGACGTGTCGCTGAAGGGCGCCAACGCCTATGCCGACCTCGCCGGCGCCGACGTCTGCATCGTCACCGCGGGCGTGCCGCGCAAGCCCGGCATGAGCCGCGACGACCTGCTCGGCATCAACCTGAAGGTCATGAAGGCGGTGGGCGAGGGCATCAAGGCGCACGCGCCGGACGCCTTCGTCATCTGCATCACCAACCCGCTGGACGCCATGGTCTGGGCGCTGCAGCAGTTCTCAGGCCTGCCGCCCCAGAAGGTCGTGGGCATGGCCGGCGTGCTGGACAGCGCCCGCTTCGCCTACTTCCTGGCCGAGAAGGTGGGCGTGTCGGTGGAGGACGTGCACGCCTGGACGCTCGGCGGCCACGGCGACGACATGGTGCCCATGACCCGCCACTCCACCGTCGGCGGTCTGCCGCTGAGCGTGATGGTGGAGCAGGGTATGCTGTCCCAGCAGGACCTTGACGCCATCGTCAAGCGCACCCGCGGAGGCGGCGGCGAGATCGTGGGCCTGCTCAAGACCGGCTCCGCCTTCTACGCCCCGGCCGAGAGCGCCATCGCCATGGCCACCAGCTACCTCAAGGACAAGAAGCGCGTGCTGCCCGCCGCGGCCCACCTGTCTGGCCAGTATGGCCTGTCGGACCTCTATGTCGGCGTGCCGGTGGTGATCGGCGCCGGCGGCGTGGAGCGCGTCATCGAGTTCCCGATGGACGAGGCCGAGAAGGCCATGTTCGCCAAGTCGGTGGACTCGGTGAAGGGCCTGGTGGAAGCCTGCAAGGGAATTGATGAGAGCCTGAAGGGCTGACTGTCGGCACGCCCGACGCAGATCTCAGCCGTCACAACAGCTGACTCAGTCCTGGTAAGACGACGTTGATCCATCCAGCGTTTTTGCCATCGACCACCCATGGCTGGCGACCCGAATTCCTTGGAGACCGCTCAAGGAGCTCCGCTAGTCACAGCTATCAATTCGCCTACAGAGTTCAGGAGGCCTCCGTTCGTGACGACCTGAGGGCGAGAATAGCAGGGGAGGGGGCGACCGGTACCTGGGGCCGGTCACCCTGAGCCTCTTGGTCCCCCCGCTTCCGATAAGATGTAGGTCAGGGCGGCTCGGTAAGTGTACGATGAAGCGTGAGCTTGGTTCGCTAAGGGGTTTGCGATTCAGCTACAGCTTCTGCACCAATGCGGCGTTCCCGTAACGTCGTCAGCCGCTCGGGACTGCATTCGTGGCGCGCCGCGCCGATGATGTTGTGCACATCGGCGTCATGATCCGCTGCAACGCCCTCTCGGCGATCGCCTTGAGGAAGTCGCCATTATCGCTCTTTTACACCACATCGAGCAGGTGCATGGTGTCGTCGGTGATCGGAGGCTCCGGCCAGGGTTGGTCTGTCGCAAGCTCAAGCTTGACCCAAAGAACCCCGGTGACCACCCCAACCGCCGCGAGCCGCCGCGACTATCGCTACGTGAAGGCTCCGCGCGCCGGCTCGCTCAGCGAATCTCCACCACCCCAGTGGACTCTATCCTACGTCTCTGAGGCACGCAGGCTCACTTCCATCTCGAGGCGCCGCAGCAGCTGTACGATGAGATCCAGCCGGCCGCCTTTGCCAGCTTCCAAGCGTCCCACGAATCCGATGCTGCATTTCAATGCGACGGCAAGCTGAGGCTGGTCAGCCCGCGCTCAAACCGGCGCGCTTTGATGGCGGCCCCTAGATGCATCGGAGTGGCCTTGTCGGCAGCCGTGAGCATCAACAACCTAGGAAATTATAATCCGCGGAGTTATATGCAGTCGTAGCTCCGTAGATGAATACCCAATTTGAGATATATCTTTGCAGCTACCTACGGACGGCTCGGTGCAAGTCTTCAGTCCTGACATCGTGTCCTGCAAAAGCTACGCCCGACAGGCTGAGACGCTACGAGTGAACCAGGAGTCGATGAGAGTGACGCCCGACATCGAGCTGCCACTAGGCTCGAGGCCCGGAAGCATCAGGCCCTGCGTGAGAGAAGCCTCTGAGTCGATCTTTGGGACCCAGGAGTTCGATGCGAGTGACGCCAGACAACAGTGTCAGCCGTCACAGCAGCCGACTCAGCCGCTGGCACCATCCCGTTGGCCCACTTGAGTTTTTGCTAATCTCTAAAGATGACGGCGACTCGGATTTTCTTTGGCTCCGACTCCGCGAGCTACGCCGGTCACAGCTGTCGCCTCAAGTATACAGTTCCAGAGCCGCCCGGCCTAAGAGGCTGACCCGAAAAGAAGGTTGGGTGATTTCGACCGCTTGTGATTCCGTTGGAGGTGCGAGCCATCAACGGGGATCCCATGTGGACCGAAACCACCCGGCGTAGACATGCCCGAAAGGGGCTGCGGTATTCAAGCGATCTGACGGAGGCGGAGTGGGCGCTGCTGCGGCCCTTGCTCCCGGCGCGCTCACGGCTTGGCCGCCCGGCGAAGTGGCCGTTGCGGACGATCGTTGATGCGCTGCTCTACCTTCTGCGCAGCGGGCAGCCCTGGCGGATGCTGCCGAGCGACTTTCCACCCGTGACCACGGTTCAGCGCTACTTCTACCTCTGGCGCGACACGGGGCTGTGGAAGAATATCAATCACCTGCTGCTGATGGAGGCGCGCCAGGCGCAAGGGCGGCTGGCCTCGCCCAGCGCGGGCGTGATCGACAGTCAGAGCGTGAAGACCACAGAGGCCGGCGGACCCCGCGGCTACGACGCGGGCAAGAAGATCAAAGGCCGCAAGCGCCACATCATCACCGACACCCTGGGCCTCTTGGTCGGAGCGAAAGTCCTCACCGCCGACGTTCAGGACCGCGACGGAGCGCCCAAGGTGCTGGCCGACATCCGTTTCCGCTTCCCCTGGCTTCGCCACGTCTTCGCCGACGGCGGCTACGCCGGAGACAAGCTTCGCGACGCCCTCGCGGGCCGCGGCGACTGGACCATCGAGATCATCAAGCGGTCCGACATCGCCCAGGGCTTCGAACTCCTTCCCCGACGTTGGGTGGTCGAACGCACCTTCGCCTGGCTCGGCCGCAATCGACGCTTGGCCAAGGACTTCGAGACCACCCTCGAGAGCTCGACCGCCTGGCTCTTCATGGCCTCTGTCCAGCTCATGACCCGCCGGGTCGCAAGTCCCTGCATCAGCACGCAAACATTATGAGTCAGACTCTCAGAGGGATTAGGCGGAGCGACCCAGAACACGGCCTCAGCGCCGTCGAAGGCGCGACCGACGACCGCTTCATCGCCGTGCGAACCTTCCACGATCTCCACCCGATCGCGGATCGCCGGCGGCAGCTTGCCCGCATCGCGCACAATGACGGGCACCGCCTCGTTGCCGTCGAGCAGGTGCTGAATAAGATGGTGGCCGATGTTGCCGGTCGGGGTGGTGACGACGATCATCTGGACTCTCCGTTGGACATCGGACGAACTCGGCGCTCGCGCTGGCGTGTGCGTTCAGTTGGTGGCTGGTCGCAGCCGGTCGTAGTTGCGACGGAAGAGCGCCACAGAGGCGTCCACGCCCAAGCGGTTGATGCTGGCCTGCGTCCAGCCTTTCGCCCAGGGAAACGGCTTTCCGAGGCCCTCGGCCACCAGCTTCGCCCCAAGCTCGGGCGTGGTGGCGAGATGGATCGAGCCGTCGAGGTGGATGTGGCCGAGTTCGTCCTGCCCGACATAGAGGTCGATCCCGTCGACGCGGGTCTGGTCATTGAGGAACCAGTGTGTGGTGGCCTCCACCTCAGGCCAAGTGGTGATGGCGTCGGCCACCGCCTGGATCGTCCCTCCAAGAACGGGCGGCCGCGCCAGCGGACCCTTGGCCTCGCGCGGCAGGGTGGAGAAGGCTTGATCAGTCATCGTAGCTTCCTTTGCTCGTAGGGCCTGCAGCGTGCTGCGGGCCGAGTGGTGGATGTATCAACGGATCACCACCGGTAACGGGCCATCTGACCGGCGTGGCCGTCGTTGAAGAAGCCGCCGGTCGGCGCAAGCGGGCCCAGCGTCGCGAGCTCCACCGCGATGGCTGCAGCCTCCTCGACGGTGCGCGTGCCGCTGTGGCCGTTGAGGTCGGTGGCGGTGTAGCCGGGATCGGCGGCGTTGACCTTAATCCCATCGGCTAGCAACGCCTTGGCAAGCTTGACGGTGAGCATGTTGAGCGCCGCCTTGGACGCGCTGTAGCCGGCCGCGTCGACGCTCCAGATCAGGCTCGCCATAACGGCGGTGTCGGAGATCGAGCCGAGACCGCTGCTCATCATCACGACGCGCGGCGCGGCGGACTTGCGCAGCAGCGGCAGCAAGGCCTGGGTGACCCGGAGCGGTCCGAGCGTGTTGATCTCAAACATCGCTCGCACGTCGTCGATAGCTTCCTCGGTCACCCCTGGCGGCGGGCCTCCGACACTGATGCCCGCATTGTTGACGAGCACGTCGAGCACGCCTGCTTCTTCTCCGAGGCGCCCGGCGGCCCGCGCCACGCTGTCGCCATCGGTGACGTCGAGCGTGATCGTACGGGCATCCATGCCGGCGTCGCGCAGTCCGGCCGCGGCGGCTTCGCCGCGCTCGGCATCGCGGCAGCCGAGCCAGAGGGCGAACTGCCGCTCTCCTAACTGGCGAGCGATGGCTAGGCCGATACCCTTGTTGGCGCCGGTTATCAGCGCAATGGTCCTGCTTGGCATGGTCACCTCCAGGATCCTGATGTCGGGATGAGGGGCGGCATCCGCATTCCCGATGCCGCCAAAGACTTGCCCGATCCTACCAGCCGCACCACCTTCGAGACTGCCGAGCGAAGGTGAGTCGTTGACCGAGACTGTTAGGATGTTGGCGGAGCTGGCGGCGCTCGCGGCTCCGCACGCCGGCTCGCCATCGGCTGGGTTGGCGGTTCCGGGTTTGATGATCCGCTGCAGCACCGAGCCGACAGCGCCCTTACCGGCGCTGTTCGAGCCCGTGTTCTACGCCGTGCTGCAAGGCTCCAAGCGCCTGACGTTTGCAGGCCGAACACACGATTTCGCGACCGGAACCTGCGCCGTGGCGACGGTGGGGTTGCCATTCGTCAGCCAGGTGACCGAGGCCTCTTCAGCCCGGCCCTACGTCGGGGTGGAGCTGAGGCTCGACCCCGACGTCATCGCCGACCTGCTGCTGAACATGCCGGATGCTGGCGCGCGCGATGCACCCAGCTTCGCCGCAGCGCCGGCGGACGCTACGGTGCTGGAGCCGTTCGAACGTCTGCTGCGCCTACTGGCAGCGCCGACCGACTCGCCCGTGCTCGCCGGATCGTTCAAGCGTGAGCTCTGCTATCGCCTGCTCCAGGGGCCACTAGGCGACACGCTACGCCAAGTCGGTCGTCGCGACTCTCGCTTCGCGCAGGTCCGGGCGGCCGCGGACTGGATCGGCGGCAACGCGGACAAGCCGCTCAGCGTCGCGCAACTTGCCGCCCAGGTTGGGATGAGCGCGACGTCGCTCCACCGCCACTTCAAGGCCGTGACGGGCTACAGCCCGCTAGCCTATCAGCGCTACCTGCGTTTGCTAGAGGCGCGCCGGCTCCTCCTCGCAAGCGCCGCTCCCGTCACTTCAACTGCATTCACCGTCGGCTATGCGAGCGCGTCCCAGTTCAGCCGTGAGTACAAGCGCATGTTCGGCGAACCACCTGTGAGGGACATCGGGTCTCGAGAGCCGGTTCGTCCAAACAAGCTTGCAAGAAGCTTTTCTCAGACGACGGATTAAAACCCCAGGGAGACGTCAGTAGGCGAACCGCTACTTGCTCCTGTGCGCATCGGCAATTGTGCAGTTTCGGGCCAGATGAACGAACGGCATCTATCGTGAACGGGTGACGCCGCGCTGGACGTCTAAGTCTGGGCGCATAGCCGCCGTTGGCTCTCTACCCATAAGGCGATATTCAGATCGCCATCAGCGCGTCCGCCAGATGGGCCGCGATGGCGAAATCTGGAGGAGGAGCGGACACAGCGGCGGCGCCCCGGAGCTGACGCTCGTGGCCGGCAGCTTTCCGCAGGACTCTCGCCGGCAGGGCACGACCCGAGTGGGACTCCGCTTGCGTTCTAGTGCACCGACCCAATCGGCTGATTCACAGGCATGCGGCGGCGTCCTAGGCATCGGTCCAGAGGACGAACCGTATGGCGGGACACCTGCCTGCACCATCTGTCTGACTCGGTGAACTAGTATCCCAAGCGACGACTTGAGGTTGTGTCGTTCATCGACGTGTACATCGGCTTCGACTCAGCATGGGCGGACAGCTTTGACCGTCATATTGCGGAGCAAGGCTTTCATGCCGACGATTTGAGCGGCTCGGTGGCTCACTGCGTACCTACAGAGGGGCCTCTTCCCCGTCCGTCTGAGACCTCGCTAATTCCAGACGCCATCAAATTCCCACTCGCTTTGGAGCGGTGACGCGGATGACGCGTCCAGACGTCAGGAACACGATAAGCCCCTCGCCAGCCTCCGAGGCGCCCAAGTAGGCGCTCACCTGGGCGCGGTAGTGGTTCAATGTCTCGGGCGAGGGATCGACGTCGCTCTTCCAGTCGATGACCACAGAGGCACGCCCCTCCTCGTCAAGCGCAAGTGCGTCCGCCACTCCCGCGGTTACCTCTTCAGCGCCGTCCATCTCCGAGGCGTCATAGACCGGGAACTCGGGCAGCAGCCGGGACCGTAGGGCGGCGATCTTTGGGAGGGCCAACGTCCGTAGGACGCAGCCGGCGAGTTCCGCCGGGGACAGACCCAGCGCCGGATCGCGCACGACCTCGCCTCCAATGCTCCTGAGCAGCACCTCGGCCCGGCTCCGCAGGTCCTTTTCGCGATCCGCGGTTTCGCCTGTAAGGACCTCTTCCATCAGCTTGTGAAGCACCACGCCCCGGTCGCGGCCGCCCTGGATGGCGATCTGGGGCGGTACAGTCTCGGCAGGCCTGTCCGAGTCGCCGAAAACGATGTCGGGTTCAAGCGGCGCCAGCACCGGCTCGCTCGTGCCCTCGTCACGGCTCGGCGCTCGCCAGACGAGGCGACGTGCGCGATCGGCGATTGCGGCGGCTTCCTCGGCGAAGCGCTCCCGGGTCTGCAGGTTTTCGGGCTCGTCTTCTGTTGCCGACGCATGGGCTGGCAGGTGATCGGTCGCCAGCGGGGGCAGGTCCGCTAGGGCGAGGTCCACGAGCGACACCCAGGTGGAAGCCTTGAGCGCGACGTCCAGGCGGGGGAGCACGAGCAGCTCTCGCGCGCGGGTCGCCGCAACGTACCAGAGGCGGACACGCTCACGCTCCAGCTCCGCCTTCTCGGCGTCGTGGGCGGCCTCGTACCCCATCGGACGCACGCCGAAGACGGGGCAGTAAAAGTGTCCGGTAATCCGGTCCATCACGGCGGCGTCCGGTGCGATCACCTGGGTCATCGTGTTTATGGGAATGACCACCGGCCATTCCAGGCCCTTGGCGGCGTGCATGGTGTAGAGCGCCACGGCCTCCTCCCGGGCGTCCGGGCGCCCCTCCACCGCACGCGCCTGATCGTCCCAAGCAGCCGTCATGGCTTCGGCGAAGGCGCGAAGGCCCCTGACGGCATAGCCGTGGCTGAAGGAGAGATAGAGGTCCACGTTCGCCAGCGCTCGGTCGGCTTGGCCGCCGTGGCGCTGCAGAAGCGTGGGCCGCACGCGCAGGACGTCGACCGCCTGGCAGAGCAGGTCGTGAGGCGTGGTTGCATTCGCCTGACGGCGGAGCGCCTGCAGCCGCTCAAAGGTGTCACGCCCCTGACCAGGGGCTACGGCGGACAGGTCGATGTCCAAGCGCAGGCATGGGAGCGCCTCCGGATCGGAGGGGTCGCGCGGGAGAGCCCAGATAGGATCAAGCAGCTTCTGCTCGCTCAAGCCGACCAGCGGTCCTCGCAGGAGGGCGCCGAGTGCCAGGGTGTCGCGACCGTCGGCGAGTACGCGGGTCAGCGCGATCAGGTCCTGAACCTCTTGACGACGATAGAGCCCTTTGCCGGCCTGGGTGGAGGCTGTGTGAAAACCCGCTAGTCTGCTAGACTGTAGTTGCTTCGTGGAGGGCTGCAAATGTCTGGGTTTGTCGAAGGTGTAAACCGGCGTCAGGCAGATTTCCTGCCTGCCTTGCTTGATGACTACGTTGACGAAGACGATCAGGTCAGGGTGATCGACGTCTTTGTCGACGAGTTGGATCTTGCTGCGCTCGGTTTCGAGCGCGTGCAGCCGGCGTCGACCGGGCGGCCGGGCTACTCGCCGGGATGCATGCTGAAGCTCTACTTGTATGGCTACCTGAACCAGGTGCAGTCGAGCCGCCGGCTGGAGCGGGAGGCGCGACGCAACATTGAGCTGATGTGGCTGACGGGCAAGCTCGCGCCGGACTTCAAGACCATAGCCGACTTCCGACGCGACAATGCCGAGGCGATCCGGTCGGCGTGCAGCGCCTTCGTAGCGATCTGTCGAGGGCTGGGCTTGCTCGCGGGCGGGGTGGTGGCGGTGGATGGCAGCCGGTTCAAGGCGGTGAACACGCGCGACAAGAACTTCACCCCCGGCGCGGTGCGTCGGCGCATCGAGCAGGCCGAGGCGAGCATCGCGCGCTACCTTCAGGCGCTCGACACCGCGGACCGTCAGGACGGTGAGACCGCCGAGTTGCGCGGGCGACGGATCAAGGATCGGCTGGTCTCGCTCAGGCGCCAGGTGCGTGAGTTGCAGGTGGTGGAGGCGGACCTCGCGACCGCCCCCGACCGCCAGATATCCCTTACCGATCCCGACGCCCGCGCCATGGCCACCAACGGCAAGGGAACGGGCATGGTCGGCTACAATGTCCAGGCCGTTGTGGACGCCACCCACCACCTGATCGTCGCCCATGAGGTCACCAACCAGGGCCACGACCGCAGCCAGCTCGCCAACATGACCCGCCACGCCAAGGCGGCGACGGGCAGCGAAGAACTACGCGTGCTGGCGGACCGAGGCTACTTTTCGGGTGAAGAGATCCTGGCCTGCGAACAGGCAGGCGCTACGCCCTACGTGCCCAAGCCGCTGACCTCAGGAGCCAAGGCGGAGGGGCGCTTCGGCAAGGCCGACTTCGTCTACCTTCCTGACCGGGACGTCTATCGCTGCCCGGCGGGCCAGACGCTGCCCTGGCACATGGCGACGGTTGAGCACGGGATGACGCTTCACCGTTACTGGGACCTGGCCAGTTGCCGGGCCTGCGCGATCAAGGGCCAATGCACCACGAGCCTGCACCGCCGCATCACCCGTTGGGAGCATGAGGCGATCATCGACGCCATGCAGCAGCGGCTCGACCGTGAACCCGACGCCATGCGTATCCGCCGCCAGACCGTGGAGCACGTGTTCGGAACGCTGAAAGCCTGGATGGGCGCGACCCACTTCAAGACCAAACGACTGAAGAACGTCGCTGCTGAGATGAGCTTGCAGGTTCTGGCCTACAATCTGAAGCGTGTAATCGCCATCCTCGGCGTCCGCCCGCTGATCTCATCGATACAGGCCTGAGGAAGGGCTTCAACAGCCGCACTCTCCTCGCCCCTGCTCCACCCGGCCAACACGTTCTCACACAGCCTCGGTGGCAACCGGCACACCCCGGCGCTCCAATGCCTCTTCATACCTCCAGAGATCGCTACTCGTGGGCGCGAGCAGAGCGATGTCGCCCGGGCGGCACGGACGCGAAGCACCTGTCTTGCGGTCCAGCGTCGGCTGGGCTCCGATTAGGCGGGCGCAGAGGTCTGCGACGGCGTCTGCTTCTGCATCGCGCTGCCGATCGACTGAAGCCTTGCCGGTCTCATCGGCTGCTGCGACTTCCACTGCCGCCACACAGACGGCGCCCTCGGGCGCGAGGTGGAATCTGTCGAGCGCGCTGAATCCAGGCTGCCCGCGTCCGCTTGACAGCGGCCCCTCGAAGCGGCCGTTCACCCATTCGAGAATGGGGGCGCAGGAGCGGAAATTGGTGGAGATGGGAAGCACCGCGCCCGCTCCGTTAGCCGTCAGCGCCGTCCTGGCCTGGAGATAGGCGGCGACGTCCGCACCCCGAAAGCGATAGATCGCCTGCTTGGGATCCCCGACCAGGAACAAGGCTCCTGGCCGTATCTCTCGGTCGGCCCAATCCTCCGATGCAGCCGTCGCCTCGCCGCAGAGACGCCAGAAGATCTCCGTCTGCAGGGGATCGGTGTCCTGGAATTCGTCTACCAGTACATGCGCATAGCGGCGCGCCAACGCTTGGCGGACCTCCTCATGTTCGCGCAGGAGGTCGCGGGCGGCGAAGATCAGGTCGTCGAAGTCCAGCAAGGCGGCGGCGCGCTTGGCCTCACGAAAGCGATCGAGGACAGGCTGCAGCGCCGTCACGAGGTCGGCCAGCACCCGTGCCGCAACGCCGCCCAGCAGCGCTGTCCAGCTCTTGCAACAGGCCGTGTTCAGGGTAATTACCCGAGCACCGCCGGCTGAAGGATTGGGCAATGGACAATCCGGGTCGGTTGGGACTGTCAAGCGCGATGATTGGCGTTCCCGAGCAGAGCCTCTTATCCGGCGATCGCATAGACGTCCTGTTTAGCGACGGCGCGAACTTCGTCGCCGTCGAGGTTAAGTCGATACTGTCCGGCGAGGATGACTGGCAGCGCGGCATCTACCAGTGCGTCAAGTATCGGGCGGTCGTCATGGCGCAGGAACGACCTGTGCCGACAACGGTCCGCGCCATCCTCCTAACCGAACAGCCACTCACGCCGGAACTGGCCGCTCGTGCGCGGGAACTCGACGTCATAATGAGGGTAAATGCGCTGGATCATTGACGCGGGGGCCGTTGAGCCCGAGATGGGCCTTCCTAGCCTGAGCGCCGTGACACCCAGCCGGCCCCGGGGCATCGGGATCGAACAAACCTCAGTGCCAACCCACGTCCCAAGCTTGGGACCGCGACGTCCATGCCTGCTCGCTTGAATCCGGCCCGCCGCGGGTTGGCTTCCAGGTAAGCCTACGGTGTGGGCCGCCTTGCTCGGTGGGTGCTGGGGTCTGATGCTGCGCTCGTAAATCGTCCTTAAGAGCGCTCGTAGCTGCACAGCATGGCCCAGGTGACATTGATGATGGGGCCGCAGCGGCGGCGTCGGTGGAGTGACGCGGAGCGGGTGGAGGTCTTGGAGGCGGTGTTCGCACCGGGTGCTGTGGTGGCGGACGTCGCTCGCCAGTTCGATGTGGCGACCAGCCTGATCTACAAGTGGCGGCGCGAGCATGCGGCGGAGAGCCAACCGGCTTTCCTCCCGGCCATGGTCGTCGGCTCGCCGAGCAGGACGGAGCCGCCGGGTGGGCACGGCGGCGCCATCGTGGTGCACCTCGCTGACGGCGGCCGGGTGGTCATCGACGCGGGCGCGCCGGCGACCCTGGTCAGCGCGACCTTGAAGGCGCTGAGGCGATGATCCCGATCCCAGCGGGGGTGCGGGTGTGGATCGCGACGGGTCACACCGACATGAGGAAGGGCATGCCGGGCCTGGCGCTGCAGGTGCAGGAGGCCTTGAAGCGCGATCCGTACGGCGGCGACCTGTACGTCTTCCGGGGACGCCGCGGCGACCTGTGCAAGATCCTCTGGCGCGATGATCTGGGTGTGTCGCTCTACGCCAAGCGTCTGGAGCGCGGGCGCTTCATCTGGCCCGCCGCCGCGGAGGGCGCGATCCCGCTCTCGCCGGCGCAGATGTCCTACCTGCTCGAGGGGATCGACTGGAGGAACCCCCAGCAGAGCTGGCGCCCGCAGGCCGCCGGATAGCTGCGGCGCAGTGACTCCGGCGCTCTCCGGGGCGCCTCAAGCGCCCCGATCCGTGCTCTACTTCCCTCATGGCGGAAGGGCTTCAGCTCGGTTCGGAGGACGTCGCAGCGCTCCGCGCCGCCCTGGCCGCGGCCGAGCTCAGGGCCGACGCCGCCGAGGCCCGCGCCAGCGTGGTGGAAGCCAAGGCCTCCTCCGACGCCGCCCTGATCGCCCACCTCAAGCTGGAGATCGCCAAGCTCAAGCGGGCGCACTTCGGCCAGACCTCCGAGCGCAGCCAGCGCCTGCTCGACCAGTACGAGCTGCAGCTGGAGGAGCTGGAAGCGTCCGCCACCCTCGACGAGCTGAAAGCGGAGATGGCCGCCGCCAAGACCTCTGCGGTCCAGGCCTTCACTCGCAGGCGCCCCTCGCGTCAGCCCTTCCCCGAGCACCTGCCGCGCGAGCGGGTGGTGATCGCCGCCCCGGCCGCCTGCCCGTGCTGCGGCGGCGGGCGGCTCTCCAAGCTCGGGGAGGACGTGACCGAGACGCTGGAGGTGGTTCCGCGCCAGTGGAAGGTGATCGCCACGGTGCGCGAGCGCTTCAGCTGCCGCGATTGCCAGACCGTAACCCAGCCGCCAGCGCCCTTCCACGTCACCGCCCGGGGCTGGGCGGGGCCGGGCCTGCTGGCGATGATCGCCTTCGAGAAGTTCGGCCAGCACCAGCCCCTAAACCGCCAGGCCGAGCGCTATGCCCGTGAGGGCGTGCCCTTGAGCCTCTCCACCCTGGCCGACCAGGTGGGCGCCATCTGCATGGCCACCTTGCCGCTCTACGCCCGCCTGGAAGCCCATGTGCTGGCGGCCTAACGGCTGCATGGCGACGACACGACCGTGCCGGTGCTGGCCGCCGGCAAGACCGATATGGCGCGGATATGGGACTACGTCCGCGACGACCGCCCCTTCGGCGGACCGGCGCCGCCGGCGGCGATCTTCTACTACTCGCGTGATCGGCGCGGCGAGCACCCTCAGACCCATCTCGCCGCCTGGGCCGGCGTGCTGCAGGCTGACGCCTACGGGGGCTACAACAAGCTCTACGAGCCGGGCCGCTCGCCGGCCCCGATCACCCAGGCCCTGTGCTGGAGCCATGGCCGGCGTCACTTCTTCGAGCTCGCCGACATGGCCGAAAGCGCGCGGCGCGCCGCCCGGGGCAAGCCCGCCGTCATCTCGCCCATCGCGCTGGAGGCGGTGAGGCGCATCGACCTGATCTTCGACATCGAGCGGGAGATCAGCGGCCGCCCTGCCGCCGAACGGCTGGCTGCCCGACAGAGACACAGCCGACCGCTCGTCGAGGATCTTGAGACTTGGATGCGCGGGCAGCGCGCCCGGCTCTCCCGCCACGACCCCGTGGCCAAGGCGCTCGACTACATGCTGACCCGCTGGGCGGCGTTTACCCGCTTCCTCGACGACGGCCGGGTCTGCCTCACGAACAACGCCGCCGAGCGCGCCCTGAGAGGCCTGGCCCTCGGACGCAAGTCATGGCTGTTCTGCGGCTCAGACCGGGGCGGCCACCGGGCGGCGCAGATGTACAGCCTGATCGTCACCTGCAAGATGAACGACATCGATCCCCAGGCCTGGCTCGCCGACGTGCTGGCGCGGATCGCCAGCCACCCAGTCCACCGCCTCGACGATCTCCTGCCCTGGAACTGGAAAGCTGAGCAAGAGGCCCGCGCTCAGGCCGCCTGAACGACTCAGCCAGAGCCGCGCGCTGCGGTACTTACCGGATGCGTACGCTTCCAGCTCAGAAGAGCCGCTTGGCCGCGCCTTCGGCCCTCACCGAACGCGCTAGTTACGATAGCTCGTCGGTTCGTCGCGTCAGACGGTCGCTTCAGAGACAAACCCGTTCTTGTGTCCGCCCCGTCTACCGCGGCTTCTGGCGCAAGGTGACGCCGAGTAGGGCAGCTTTGATCCGGTGCGGGTTCGGCCAGCGCTGATCGACGACTCAGGAAGCCGCAGCGCCTCTCGCCGCAGAGGATCACACCCCGTTTGACGGGCAGAACGCGTCCGAATTCTCCAGTCCACGCTCAAACACGATGGGAACCCAGGCCTGGAGCGGCACAAAATATCGTGGGAGGCGAGGATACCCCGGAGTAAAGCCCGGAGTAAAATGATGAAGCCGGTTCAGGCTGGGGCAAGCGCCAGATCCGACCGATTGCTTTTATTAGAGAATTTAGCGCGCCCGGAACGATTCGAACGTCCGACCCTCAGATTCGTAGAATTAGGCACCGCTGTTTCTGGGAGTTTCAAGCCGTACCGCTTAGTCCGTGCAATATACTGATTTGGCTTGAGAAACCTCTCGAGACGCGTATCATCGTGCTTCAGGCGATACCGCTGCAGCCGACTAGTTTTGTTGCCCCAGCGTTGCCCCGCGAGACCCTCAGATATGCGACGAAACCTGACCGCGAGGGCCGTCGAAGCCCTGAAGCCGGCGCCCGGCGGCGGACGCTATGACGTCGCCGACGCCATCGTTCCGGGCTTCGGCGTGCGGGTGACGGACAAGGGCAGGAAGTCCTACATCCTGACCGCGCGCTTCCCCGGCAGCGCCAACCCCACGCGGCGGACGATCGCCGAGGTCGGCGCCATGGACCTCTCCATGGCGCGCGAGGTGGCGAGGGCCTGGCTGTTGCAGATCGCCGCCGGGCTCGATCCGCAGGCTGAACGTGAGCGGGCGCAGCGGGAGGCGGCGAACCGCCCGGCCACCTTCGGGCAGGTGGTCGAGCAGTTCATGGCCCAGCACGTCCGCCGCAACGCGCTTCGCTCGGGCGACGAGATCCATCGGATCTTGAAGAAGGACGTATTGCCCGCTTGGCAGGATCGCGAGTTCGTCTCGATCCGCCGTGGCGACGTCGCCCGGCTGCTCGACCAGATCGAAGCCCGCTCCCCGGTGCACGCCGACCACGTGCTCGCGATCCTCTCCAAGCTGTTCAACTGGTACATGGCGCGCGAGGAGGGTTACCTGTCGCCGGTGGTGCGCGGGATGCGCCGCACCGCGCCCAGGGACCATGCCCGCAGCCGCGTGCTCACCGACGAGGAGATCAGGCTGTTCTGGGCGGCCTCCGCCGACGCCGGGGCCTATGGCGCGTTCCTGCGCATGGCTCTGCTGACCGCCCAGCGCCGCGCCAAGGTCGTGGCCATGCGCTTGAGCGACATCGACGACGAGGGTGTCTGGACCATCCCCGTGGAGCCGCGCGAGAAGACAAACGCCGGCTCGCTGAAGCTGTCGAAGCTGGCCCTGTCTGTCATCGAGCCGCTGCCCCGATGGGAGGATTGCGATTTCGTCTTCGCAGGTCGCGGTAAAGCGCCAATCAACGGCCTCAGCAAGGCCAAGCGGGCGCTCGACGCGGCCATGGCCGAGGCTGGAGGATCGCCGATCGCCAACTGGACGGTGCATGATCTGCGGCGGACCGCGCGGTCGCTGATGTCGCGCGCGAGCGTTCGCCCTGACGTGAGCGAGCGCGTGCTCGGGCACGCCATCCCCGGCGTGGAAGGCGTCTACGACCGCTATTCCTACGACCGGGAGAAGGCGGAGGCCCTCGCGCAGCTTGCAAGCCTCGTAAGGAGCATCATCGATGGGACGGCGACGGCGGGCGCGGTCATTCGCTTGCCGCGGGACGAATCCGCCAGCCGACCGGGTTCGCGACCCAGCGCTCCACCTCGGCCTCGCTCCATCCGGCTCCATGCACGCTGATCCTGAGCTGGGGTGGGAAAGAGCCCTCGCCGATCTTGCGGTAGAGGGTGGACCGGCTCAGGCCGGTGCGGTCGAGGACGGTCGGCAGACGAATGATCCGGTTTGGCATGGATGAACGCTCCATCGGCTTGTCTGGAATCTCTGGAGACAGAGGTGGCATGACCATGTCAGCGGACAAGACGATGAGTTCTTGAGCAGGATCAGTAGCGTAGCCGAGCGTGCCTCCGGCGGCCGCAGCGTGTGATTGTCGTGTCGACGCCATCGACAGATCATTGGAATGTGTCGATGAATGTCCTAATGATCGACACATGAGCTTTGATGCCGGTCACCCGTTCAATGCGCTTCCCCTGCTGCCGCCGAAAGCGAAGCTGGAGACCACGCCGGCCCTGAAGGCGTGCATCGCCGCGCGGGCGGCTCTGGCCGAGCTGAAGGCGTTGGGAAGCCTGATCCCCAACCAATCCATCCTCATCAACTCGATCCCGCTCCTGGAGGCGCAGGCGAGTTCGGAGATCGAGAACATCGTCACCACAGGCGATCGCCTCTTCCGCTTCGCCGACGCGCCAAACGAGGCGGGAATCGACCCGGCCACCAAGGAGACGCTGCGCTACCGCACGGCCCTTGCGCAGGGCTTCGCCAGTCTGGCGTTGCGGCCGCTGTCCACGCGCACGGCGATTGACGTCTGCAGCACCATCAAGGGCGTCGAGATGGACGTGCGGCGCGTGCCGGGGACCGCTCTGGCCAACGATCGCACGGGCGCGGTCGTCTACACGCCGCCCGAGGGTGAACCGCGGCTGCGCGACCTGCTCGCCAACTGGGAACGCTGGCTGCACGATCACGGCGATGTCGATCCGCTGATAGCGCTCGCAGTCCAGCACTACCAGTTCGAGGCGATCCACCCATTCATCGACGGCAACGGCCGCACCGGCCGCGTGCTCAACCTGCTATTCCTGGTCGAACGGGGACTGCTCGACCTCCCCGTCTTGTACCTCAGCCGCGCGATCATCCGGCGCAAGAGCGACTATTACCGACTGCTGCTCGACGTAACGACGCGCGGCGCCTGGGGGCCGTGGATCACCTTCATGATCGACGCCGTCGCCGATACCGCGAGCTGGACCTCCGGCAAGGTCCGCGCCATCCGCGGGCTGCTCGACGAGACCGCCGCGCGCATCCGTGCCGAAGCGCCCAAGGTGTATAGCCGCGAACTGGCGGAGCTAATCTTCGCGCAGCCCTACTGCCGCATCGCCAACGTGGTCGACGCCGGCATCGCGCAGCGGCAGTCCGCGTCGGTCTATCTCAAGGCGCTGACCGCGATCGGCGTGCTGGAGGAGCGCCAGGCCGGGCGCGAGCGCCTCTTCATCAATCCCGCACTGGTGGAGCTTCTGGTGCGCGATCTCGACTGACACCTTCGGCCTCGAACGCACGCCGTCCCCGCCGTCGCCAGAACGCCAGCATGTCCGGACCTTCCGGGTCCTTCAGCACGCCGGCGGTTTCCAGCAAGGCGCCGTAGAGCGCCGCGCGGTCGTCGCCGGTGAGCTCGACCAGCCCCGACTTGGCGACGAGGCCGCCGAGCTCGATCAGCTGGCGGGTGCGTTCGCGCCGGTTCACGACCCAGGCTCGCGTATCGTTTCGCGCACGGGCTGCCTCAAGCCGATGTCGCGCCGCTGTCGTCCGCCGCAGTGCCAGCGCCCCCGCCGTCAGCGCCTGCAGCAGCCCCGCCGCGCGACCGGCGCTGAAAAAAGGCCCGGCCGCGTTTGCGCCAGCTCTCCTTCCGGGCCGCGTCCACCGACTCCATCATCGCGAGGAGACCACCGGCGAGCGTCTCGGCGTCCAGCGCGTCGGCCCCGGTCGCGGCCACCAGTTCGCCGAGCTGGCGCACCTTCCGTTCCTTCAAGCTCTTCGCCCTGTCGTTCAGCGCCAGAAGCTCGGCGTCGAAGTCCCGAGGCTTGCGCATGCTCATCTCCTTCATCTGTCATGAAGAGTGTAGTCGAGCGTGAGCCGATAAGCTTCCGGGTCGTTGGAACAGCCTGAGACGGCCCGGTCCCGAGCAAGAAAGTTTCTTGTGAGGGCGCGCTTATACGTCGTGCCGACGTTCGCTTGAGCGAGTAAATAGCCGATCGCGATGGCGATCTACCACTTCTCCGCCAAGGTGATCTCGCGCGCGTCCGGCGCCAGCGCGCTGGCGGCGGCCGCCTACCGTTCGGCCTCGCGGCTGGCGGACGAGCGGCTCGGGCGCGACCACGACTTCACCCGCAAGCCGGGTGTGATCCACTCCGAGGTCCTGCTACCGGACGGCGCACCGGAGGAGTTCGCCGATCGTGAGCGGCTGTGGAACGCCGTCGAGGCCGGCGAGGTGCGCAAGGACGCCCAGCTCGCCCGCGAGGTCGAGTTCGCCATTCCCCGCGAGATGACGGAGCGCCAAGGCATCGAACTCGCCCGCGACTTCGTCCAGCGCGAGTTCGTCGACCAGGGCATGGTCGCCGACCTGAACGTGCACTGGGACCGTGACGCCGACGGACTGCTGAAGCCGCATGCGCATGTCATGCTGACGATGCGGGAGGTCGGCGAAGACGGCTTCGGGAACAAGGTGCGCGACTGGAACCGCACCGAGCGGCTCCAGCAGTGGCGGGAGCGCTGGGCGGACCACGTGAACGCCCGCCTGGCCGAGCTCGACATTGATGCGCGTATCGACCACCGCAGCTTCGCCGACCGCGGCATGGGGCTGGAGCCGCAGCACAAGATCGGGCCTGCGGCCTCGCGCATGGATGCGGATGGCCTCGCGTCCGACCGGGCCGAAGACCACCGCCGCATCGCGCGCGAGAACGGCGAGGGGCTGATCCGCAAGCCGGCGGTGGCGCTGGCGATGATCACCCGCGAACAGGCCACTTTCACCGACCGCGACCTGGCCCGCTTCGTTCACCGCCACAGCGACGGCAAGGACCAGTTCGATCGTGTGATAAGCGCGGTGCGCGCCTCGCCCGAGCTTGTGCCGCTGGGCGTGGACGGACGCGGCGAGGCGCGGTTCACCTCGCGCCCCATGCTGGCCATCGAGGCGCGGCTGGAGCTGAGCGCCGAGGCGCTCGCGACCACGCGGGACCACGGCGTCAGCGCACGCCTTCGGGAGGCGGCTATGGCGACGTCGGCCCGGCGCGGGCTGACGCTTTCCGCTGAGCAGGCGCAAGCGCTGGAGCATGTGACCGGGAAGGAGGGGTTGGCCTCAGTGGTAGGCTACGCGGGCAGCGGCAAGTCGGCGATGCTCGGGGTGGCCCGCGAGGCTTGGGAGGCGGAGGGTTACACGGTGCGCGGCGCGGCGCTGTCGGGGATCGCCGCGGAGAACCTGGAGGGCGGCTCCGGCATCGCCTCGCGCACCCTGGCCAGTCTGGAGCACCAGTGGGAGCAGGGACGCGATCACCTGACCGGGCGCGACGTGCTGGTGATCGACGAGGCCGGGATGATCGGCTCACGGCAAATGGAGCGGGTCCTCTCCCATGCCCGTGAGGCCGGGGCCAAGGTGGTGCTGGTGGGCGACCCCGAGCAGCTGCAGGCCATCGAGGCCGGAGCCGCCTTCCGCGCCATCGCCGAACGCCATGGCGCGGTGGAGATCACCGAGGTGCGCCGCCAGCGCGAGGACTGGCAACGCGACGCCACCCACGACTTGGCGACCGGCCGCACGGGCGAGGCGCTGGAGGCCTACGACGCCCACGGCGCGGTGCACGCTGCGTCGACCCGCGAGCAGGCGCGGCGCGAACTGGTCGACGGCTGGGATCGTGACCGGCAGGCGGCTCCGAACGCCACGCGCATCATCCTCACTCACACCAACGCTGAGGTCCGGGAGCTGAACGAGCTGGCGCGCAGCCGTTTGCGCGACGCAGGCGCCTTGGGCGAGGACGTCTCGGTGAACGTCGAGCGAGGCGAGCGGACGTTCGCCCCAGGCGACCGCATCATGTTCCTCAAAAACGAGCGGAGCCTGGGCGTGAAGAACGGCACGCTGGGCGTGCTGGAGCAAGCTTCGCCCGAGCGCCTGGCTGTGCGGCTGGACGACGGCCGCAGCGTCGCCTTCGATCTGAAGGACTGCGCGCACCTCGACCACGGCTACGCCGCCACGGTCCACAAGGCGCAGGGCGTGACCGTGGACCGCGCCCACGTGCTGGCCACGCCCGGCATGGACCGTCACGCCGCCTATGTCGCCATGTCGCGCCACCGCGACCGGCTCGACCTTCACTACGCCCGCGACGACTTCGCCGACCGCGACGCGCTCGTGCGCACCCTGTCGCGCGACCGGGCCAAGGACATGGCGTCGGACTATGCCGCCACCTTCGCCGAGCGGCGCGGCTGGGAGCGGCCGGGACGAGGTAGGGCGACGCCCTCGCCCGAGCCGGCGCGCAACCCGGAGCAGGAGCGGCGGCTGGCGGGACGGGCCGCGTTCCAGCGTCACGCGCGGGCGGTGGCGGCCATGTTCCAGGCGCAAGAGGGTGGCCGGCCGCTGGCCGAGCTTCACCAGCGTGGGCAGCTATCGGATGAGGCCGAAGAGCTGCGCCAGGCGCGGCGTGGGCTCGATGCGCTCGATCCCCACTACTCGCGCGACATCGAGCGGGCCTACCGCACCGATCCGGCGCTGGCGCATGAAGCGGCGGGCGGGACTATCCGCCGCGCGGTGCAGGCCATGCGCTTGGAGGAGGAGCTGCGGGTCACAGCCCCCGCCCGTGCCGAGGCGTTCGTCGATCGTTGGCGCGACCTCGACGCCCGACGCCTAGCCGCCTACCAGGCGGGCGACATGAGCAGCATGCGCGGTCTGCGGAACAGCATGGGCGAGATGGCCAAGAGCTTGGAGCGCGATCCGCAGCTCGAGTCCATCCTCGCCGCCAAGAAGAGCGCCCAGCTCGGAATCGAAGGCTTCGCCCCCGAGCGCAGCATTACGCGCCAGCTCGCCATGAGCATCGGGTTCGACCTCGGGCGAGGGAGAGGGCTGGGGCTGTAATCAAAAAGGAGTTCGCCAGGGTTGGCGGCGCCGACGGAGGCGGAAGCGCCCCTGCGATCGCATAGGGAGTCGCATCCGAGCTGAGCGGCAGGCGCTATCCACCGTTACATCGACGGCTTCTACAACCCCGTCCGCCGCCACTCGGCGTTGGACTTCGTCAGCTCGGCCGCGTTCGAGAGAAAGGCCAGTGAGCCGGCACCTCTCCACTTTCCGAATTAACCGCTGTTGCAATCGGCATGGGCTGGCTCTGAGCCTCTGAGCGACGTTCGGAGCGGCCGCTTTCGGGCGGGTCGCCTCGTCAGCGACTTGTACCGTAACCTCATGAACGACAGCCAGCTGGAGAGCGCGGGCGCAACGGAAAACCACAGCTCGACCCGCACGACGTAGACCTACGACCGCAGCTCCGACCAGGTTCGTCTGGACGCGATTGAGGGCGTTTGAATCTGAGTGCGCCTACGCTGCGAGATCGTCGTCCTTCTCGGCCAGCATGGCTGCCCTGAGGTCGAGGAGCTTCGCGTAACCGTCGCAGAGCAGTCGCTCCTCGTCTCCGCGAAGGGGCGTGTCACCGAGGGAGAAGCTGCGTCCGCGGCAGACGTCCAGGATCCGGAGGCTCGTCGGCGGCATGCCTGTATCAGCGTGCAGCAATGCCCAGAGCGCGACACGTGCGGCTTCATCGCACAGCGGCGGCTCAGGCCTGAAGTAAGGATAGAGCAGCCGCGGCCCATCGCCTTCGACGTTGATGGCCAGCGTGTTCTCAATCTTCACCACGCCGATGTCCGACAACGCGAGCGGCGGGATCGAGGGCGAAGGCTCGACTGACACCGGCTCGTTGCGATACCGCCGCTTCTCCTCCCACCATCGCAGGAAGCCTTCCGTGAGCTGAGTGAAAATGCGCTCGCGGCCCTTCAGCTGAGCAATCCGGATTAGCGACTGCTTCCGTAGATCAGCCTGGCCTGCGGCGTGCGCCTTCGCGTCCGCCCAGAAAGGGACGTAGAAGTCTCCGCCTTTCGCGCGCGGCACGCCGGCGCTCTTCTTTGCCTCCTGACGGATGTCGTCCCGCACGAGCTTACGAACGCGCGGCTTCGCCGCGTACATGGCCTCGAGCAGTTTGCCGAGACCGAGCCTCTCCATCGCCACGGGATCCTCCGCTGCAAGTGCCGCCAGCGCGGCCGAGTCGACAACCGAAGCGTGTGTCTGGTAGAGCTAAGCTTTCCTTGCGGACGTTCAAGGCTGAGGGGAATCTTTTGGCGCGTTGGACAGCGAAGTCGATCGGGTATCTCGCTAATCAGCTTTCACACGCGCGCAGCTCCGTCGATGCGGGCACGGCGGTACCTTTCAGCTGCGACAAGCTCAGTGTCGATGCGCCGAAGCTCGATAAGGCCGGGCGCGATGCCTTGCGCCGCTCGCTGCCTCCGCCGAAGCGACAAGGGAAGGCCGTGTTCCTTCTTGGCGCCGGCTGCTCCAGGTCAGCCGGAATTCCCGTGGCCGCCGACGTCGCCCGATACGCCGCCATATATCTCCAAGAAGTGTACTCACATGATCCAGGCGACACGCTGCCGCTTGTCGCCTTGGCCGACCATGTGGGCTGCTTGGAAGAGTTCCAGAAGAAGGCTACCGCCGCTCTCCACTGGCTGGACGACAAGGGAAAACTGCTAGATTTCGAGATCGGCCGCGGCAACCCCGACTGGGGGCGGCTCTACGTCTATTTTCTCGAAAATGACCTTGCCTCACCAAATCGCCAGCGTGAGTTCCTCTCGGAGCTGATCTCCCGCGCCGGCGGCAAGCTGAATTGGGCGCATGCCTGTCTCGGGGAGCTGGTCCACCAGGGCTACGTCGGCACGGTCATGACCACGAACTTCGACCAGCTGGCGTTCCAAGCAGTGGCACGCGCGGGAACGCTGCCCGTGATCGCTGACGGCCTGGAAGCCCTGACCAGGGTCGTCGCCGAGCCGACGGAGCCGCAGATCATATACTTGCATGGCTCCATGCACACCTACAGCCCGCGCAACAGCCGAATGTCGGTTCGGCAGACAGACGAGCATGAAGTGTTGCCGGCCGTCCTCTACACGCTCCTGCACCGGAGCGACCTCTTGATCGTCGTCGGGTACGCCGGTGGCGAAGAAGGGATCATGCAACTGCTCAAGAGGATCGCTCGGCAGCTGCCTTCGCTGATGATCTTCTGGGTGCTCTACGAGAGTGACGAGGGGGCCCTCTCACCCGGCGCGGTGAGTCTCCTGTCCATAGGAGAGAACAAGTTCCTGATCTCGGATACGGGAGCGGACGAGTTCTTCCGGGACCTTATGAACGAACTCGGGCTTGGAGTCCCCGGCTGGATCGAAGACCCATTCGCCCGCCTCGCTCGCGATGCAGCGCAGATTAAAGGCATGGACGACAAAGACGTGAAGTCCTCAATCCTACGCATGCAAAAACTCGTTCAAGTTGCATCTGATAAAGCGGAAAAGCCGACCCCAGCGGAGGCCGCCTCGCTCGCCAGGCTTAAGGCCAATTACGAAGGTGCTCTGGAGGCTCTTGCTGGAGCTGGAGACGGGGTGGACGCCACTCTCGACCGGGCGACCACGCGCTATAAGCTGGCGCAAGACACAAAGAAGGATGAGGCAACAGCGGCGCTCACACAGATTATCGCTGAGCTGGACGGGGCTTCTGCAACGGACTTGAGCGACGAGCAGAGGGCGCAGGAGCTAAAACTCCGTGTGCAGGCGCTCAGGATGTTGCGGGATTTCAACAACAGTCCGGAACTTAACGATAAGATCGTCGAAGCAGCTGATAGCGCGCTTTCAATTTACTCTATCTATAAAGATAGGCAGCGATGGGTCGAAATTCAGATCAGCTTAGCGCAGGCCTTAATAGAAATATGCGAGCGTGACGAAGGCGATTGCTCTGATAAGCTGGACAAAGCAAGGCAAGCCTTCACTGCCGCACTTACCGTCCTGGAGGACTCAAGCAGCGCTCAATTAGCAGAGGTGAAGGAGGGGTTAGCCAGCATTCTGGAGCGGCAAGCCGACGCACAAGAAGGGGAAAAGCGACGTGAACTCCTGAAGCAGGCCGTGGCTGAACGCCTAGAGCTAACGCAGGTCGGCGAGGCGCATTCGAAGCCTAAGAACCAGGCGTCCCGCTATGAGAATGCAGCAAGTGCGATGAAGGAACTCGCCAAGACTTTCGAGGGCGGACGGCACTTCAGTTTGATGCGTCAAGCCGACGACCTCATTGCACGGGCTGAAGCCATCTACCACCGCGAGGGTGCTCACGCGGCCGAGGACCTTGCGCGCGTCCAGGGCGCGCGGCATCGGGCCGATCAGTGAGGCTAGCTCGAAGCGTCTTTAGCCGCCAATTCAAAGGCGTTCTCCAATAGCCTTCCAGGATTTGGCGCATGTTGCGCGTGAGGGCCGCCACTAGCGACTGCTTCTTCTGACAGGGCTGGAGCGAAGGTGAAAATAGCCAGTACATGGCGACGACGCTCGTCGAGCGCGAGCGCTGTTCCCTCCGGGAGCGGCCAGCTGGCGAACGCTTCCAGCTCGCGAGGGCCACGATAACGCTGCCGCCATCGCTCCTTCCAGGCGGGCGGATACGGAAAGCCCGCCGTTGCGAAGGCGATGTCGGGCGAGTCTAGGATGCGACGCGTCGACGTGCGAGCTTCGGCCCCCTCCACACGGACGCGCTGCGCCCCTTTGAAGCGCGCTCGCATGTAGAGCCGGGTGGTCTCAGCGAGGATTTCCTCCCCTGACCTGTCGAACTCCCGCTGGTGCTCGCCCCAAGCGAAGTAGTCCGACAGGCGGAAGGCGGCCACCTTGTCGTCTACGATGATGTCCAGCTCGTCAGGCGCGAAACGGTCGGCCACCTCGGCGTCCGCCGCCTGCTCAGCGGCCTGCATTTGCGCGACAGGGTCGTGTGGGTCTTCGGGAGCTTCCGAGCGTCCTTCGAACAGGCGGTTGCAGGGGGATCGCTCGGCGCAGCTCCGCATCGCGTTCAGGTACCCAGGCCCGTAGATCGTGTCGGCGTCCGCTTGAAGGAGGAGGACGTCGTCCGCCGCCCAGCCGCGCTCGGCGGCGATCCGGACCGCCTCGGCGGCGCCGGCGCGCCGCGCAGCGATGTAGCCGCGGTTCTGCTCCTGAACGGCGCTCACCGCTCCTGCGGCCGTCGTGCGCTGGAGCTCCACCATATGCGCCCACGTGTCGTCGTCGCTACCGTTGTCCACGAGGACGAGCACAGCATTCGAGGGCGGCACCTGCCCGGCGGCGAATCCAAGCGAAGCGCACGTCGGCAGGAAGCCGATACCTTCGTTGAGGCAGGGAAGCGCGATGATACAATGCATGTTCTCCTCCCTCAAGGCCTACCAACGTCTTGCATCTCTGCCCAGAATGTGACGCATAAGTCAGATATTCACGCAAATTCTAAATTAGAATGCTATGGCTCTGTTGTCAAAAAGTCTGGGAACGAGCCGTTGCGTGTACTTACGCACAAGCGCATTTCGCGCGACTATCAAAACTTTTGGCTTGGGGCACCTTGGCGCCGGGGCAAGCGACAGCTATCTTCCAGTTTGGATTCAACCTCGGGAGCCGATTATGAGCCTCCACCAGCCTACCCCGCAAGAAGCCGTCGCCGGCGATATGCCGAAGCCGGCCACTCTGGCGAACCTCGACGGCGCAACCCTCGACCGGCTAATGGCCGAGGTGCGAAACGCCGGGGCAGTCGAAGCCGGGCGCTACAACCGCTTGCACAATCGCCACAACCGCTCCTAAGCCAATCCGGGCAGGGTCGTCTCTCAAGCGTGGGTCACGCCCATGATCGTGGACACGGTCTTGGTGAAGGTCGCGAGCCGCTGCAATCTAGATTGCAGCTATTGCTACGTCTATAACATGGGCGACGACGGTTGGCGGCGTCAGCCGAAACGATTCGCCCCTGAAACGATTAAGGCGCTCGGGAAAAGCCTTGCTGAGTTAGCAGAAGTCCAGGGGCGGGGCTTCGCCGTGGTTTTTCACGGAGGCGAGCCGCTGTTGCTCGGCCGCGAGCGACTCGCGTTCCTCTGCGGGACGCTCCGTACTGCGCTGCCGGAGGACTGCACCCTCGCCATTCAGACGAACGGTGTCCTGCTCGACGAGGCGATGATCGCCGTCTGCCTCGAGCACGATGTCTCCATCTCGATCAGCCTCGACGGCCCCGAGGAAGTGCACGACCGAGCGCGCCCGGATCTGCGGGGCCGCGGGACCTATCGGCGCGTCATGGCCTCGATCAGCCGGCTCCAGGCCTCGCCGGAGCACCAGCGTCTCCTCACCGGCGTGCTGGCGGTTATCGATCCTGACGCCGATCCGATCGCCACGTATGAGGCGCTCAAGGCGACCGGAGCGCCGAGCATCGACTTCCTGCACCGCGACGGCAACAACGACGTCCTGCCTTTCGGCAAGGCCGCCCTGGACACCGTAGAATACGGGACGTGGCTGGTGCGCCTCCTGGATCACTATCTGGCTGATACACGACCGACACCGATTCGGCTGTTCGATGAGATGCTTAAGCTCCTCCTCACCGAGCGTTTGCCCGGTGCTCCCTCGCCCGCTCAGAATGGCGCCATGCTCGTCATCGAGACGGATGGAACGGTCCAGAAGAACGACACGCTTAAAAGCGCGTACCAGGGGGCCGATCGTTTCGAAGCGACGACAAGCGTATTCGCAGGCGGCCTCGCAGCGTTTGTGCGTTCGCTGGCATTCGAGGAGCATGAGGCGGCGCAACGGCCCACCGCGTCCGCCTGCCTTGTCTGCCCTGATCTCTCGGCCTGCGGCGGCGGCATGCCTGCGCACCGCTGGAGCCAGCGCGCCGGCTACGCCAACCCATCAGTTTACTGCGTAGACCAGCAGCTGCTCATCCGACACATGCGCAGTCGCATCGCGGCATGGAGGGCTGCGGCATGAGCCCGATGCACGATCTAGCCCTCCCGGGCGGGCCCGCGGCCCGTGCGCCCTTTCCGCACTTGGAGCTACCCGCCGCCCTGGCGCCCGCCGTCGCGGACGAGACGCTCGCCTGGCTGGAACGGGAGGAGCTCTGGCGACTCCGGGTGGAAGATTTTTACGAGCAGCATGAGTTTTCGCTGCTAACCACGCCGCCCCCGAGCTCCGTCGCCGGGCTGACGGGCGAAACCGTCCTCGAGCGTCTCCGCGCATGGCTCCGCCAAGCTTTCGCAGTCACCGGCGGGCTGGAGCTCGTCGATGTTAGCGCGCACCGGCTTACGGCCGGGCAGACAATCAGAATTCACAATGACCATCTCGACGGCACGGAAACTCACCGCGTCCTCGTTCAACTCAATCGCGGATGGACTGCCGATCGGGGCGGCATCCTGATGCTATTTGCCGATGACGATCCGGCCAGCTTGGCTAAAGCCATACTTCCCGTGCATCGCGATGGTTTCGCGTTCGAGATATCCCCCCATTCGTACCACGCGGTCTCCACGGTACACAGCGGGGAGCGCTACACTCTCGTTTACACTTGGCAAGCGACTTCATCGGTCTGAGGGATGCCAGGCCCGCCGCTCAAGTCTCCTGCTATAACGCAGCCGTGGGAGAACTCCGCTCCGCTGTGGTTTCCCGGAGCGGCACCCCAGCTGGCTCGCTCGACCTGGCGTCGGCTACGGGAGCGCTACGCATTAAAGCCAGAGAGCTATTCGACCGCCGACCTGTTCGAACAAGGCGCACTTGCTGCCCGACGCACGTGGCTTGAGCTGCCCTTTCCAAGCTCGCTCGGCACTGCTCGCGGTCCGCTCCTGGTAGAGGCGCCCAGCGATGTCGTGCAGCGGCGCTTTGCTGGGATCGGCCTGATTTTGGGCGATACCGGAGATTATTCGGAGGCGCGGCTTGGAGCGTCGATCACGGGAGCGCTAGCCCGATTGGCGGAGGTCCCTGAGCTCGCGCAATCGATCGCGCATCTCGTCTGGTCCCTCCATCCGATCCTGGCGCTCGATCTCGATACTGACGTCAGCTTCAGTGACCCGGGCATCCCATTCTCCATTTTCGTCAGTATTCCCCCGCCAGAGGACGCCCATGCGGATCTGCGCCTCGCTGAAGGCATTTTGCACGAAGCGATGCATCTTCAGCTGACTCTAATTGAGGCTCAGACGCCGCTCGTTGCCCCAAGTACCGAAGAGCATTACTCGCCCTGGATGGACCGACCGCGGCCGACGCAAGGTGTGCTGCACGGGTTATATGTATTTGGAGCAATTAGGCAGTACCTCTGCCTCATCGAAAGCCGAAGCGCGGCCGAAGCGCGCTACCTCGCCGAGCGGACGCGCGAAATCGGCGCGCAGATAGGTCTGGCTTTGGGCGGGCTTGAGGCCGGGCGCGATCTGACCCTTGAGGGATCGGCGCTCCTCCGCCGCATCTGGCGAGAGACACGCCCCGAGGCGGCTATCTAGCCTGAGCTTCCACTCCCGCGCTGTCGCTGCACTCGGGTTGTCACTCTGGCTGCAGCCTCATTCAATGGAAACCTTGAGAAGCTGAAGCGGCACCATTTCGATCTTCCGGGCGCGGCTTGAATAACGAGCTTGAAGGAACTCAAAATTGGTTCGTTTCTCGACCAGACACTTTCGCTCAATAATTCGCATGATCTGGACTTTGTCCTCGATCGAGGTATTTATCCCGAAACAGACACCAGAAAGGCTGGAGAACTTATATTTCAGGCATCGCTCTTGGTCGAATGAGGAGTGGAGCACTAGGCGGTACTCCATCTCATGTTCCCAATCGGTCATCTTCGCCAGAGTCGTGCTCTTGAACGTCCGCCAATAAGCCTTACGCCATTCCGGGTTATCGCCGAGAATTCTATCGGCAATTTCGCTGCGCTCGCCTTCAATGCCGCCGTACCAAAACCGGGATAGCTTAGGCCTTGGAAGTGTGCCAAGCGTCGTGAAGAAGTCGATCTCTGGGTATTCATGCCCATATCTGACCTGTTCGAAGGGCATTGCCCGGTATCCAAGCTGTGTCCTGGTATCGTCGGTCCTTCCTCCGATGCTGACGACCTGTTGGAGCTCAAGCGACGGCGCTCCGTCCGCCGCTGGCCCCGTTGCGAATTTGAGGCATACCCCTTTGTGGCCGTCCGCATAGCCGCCCCACATTGAGGCGTTGGTGGGATCGGCGGAAAAGCAGGCGGCATACCACTCGGGATGAACCAGCCGTTCGAGATGTTCGACGTGAAAGGTTGGGAAATCCCGCACTAGGAATACCAGGGCGTTTTGGGCTGCCGTGCGTGTGCTGTTGAACTCGTCAATAAGGAGAACCTGGGAATTCGTGGCGGCAGCGGCCTCAAACATCGCATCCATTGCCCGTTGCGGCGCTGAGTATTGGCCTAGAGCATTCTTCAAGCTGTCCAGATAGCCGAGCTGCGTCCGGGCGATTTCGGGTAAAATGACTGCTGTACCCCTGGCCTGGAATGCTGCGGCCGCCGCTCGCAGCGCCAAAGGATGAAGAGCGAAGAGATAAAAGGCTAGTTCGTCACGCCGAACTCGGCGACGGGCTTTACCAAGCGTCTCGATAAGGACCTTGACTACATCGTTGGCAAAGAAGCTTTCCCGCACTTCCTCATAGACGTCTCGGATTGGGGCCACCGGCAGTTGATCGAAATCTTGGAAAACAAGGTTCTCGCACATGGCTGGAGTGAAGCTATCACCGGCAACATGGACCACGTAAACCGTCATCAAGACGCCGTGCAGGTAGTTCCGAAGGAGGCTGCGCCAGAGGACGGCGTCCCCTTGCCAGAGCAGGTCTTTGAAACCCTCCATGGGATCGTTGAGCTGCTTCGGAGTGGCGAAGTAGATCCCCTGCGCCTCAAGCTCCGCGTGCTTTCCGAGCAGGGCGTCTATCGAGCGGAAGCGGTATAGGTAGGGCGGCATCAATTCTTCCTGCAGCAAAATCCCCAATTTATACACCGTTGCGGGCCTAATCCGGTGCTCGGCTAGCTCGCCCGAGTGTCTGGTATCCGGATCGGTGCTCGATTCCGCTCTAGGCGCGCCCCTCCCATGTGCTCACACCACCCGAATGAGGGCGTCCGTCGTGAACGGGCGCAAAGGCACGATCTGCTCCAGCGCGTTGTCATAGCCCGCTTCGATCCAGCGCCCGTCCGAGCGACGGTAGGTCCACGTCACGCGACGGTACTCCCGGTGTTGGGCGCGGATCTTATCGCGGTTGGCTTCCGAGTGTAGGCGGCCGGTCACTCCGTCGTCTTTGGTTTCGACCAAGGCGATCGAGTCGGGCGTGCCGCGCCCGAGCACGCCCACGGCGAAGTCCGGGAAGAAGCGGCGTCCGGTGGGAAGCAGCAGCGTGGGCGCCCAACTGGCGTTTTCCTGAAGGCGCAGCCACCACTTCACCCGGCCCGAGGCGTCCCGGTCGAGCAGCTCGGCAAAGGCGCGCTCCTCGTTGTTCATGTTGGGCGGGAACACGTCGTATGCGCCTCGCTCCGCCGAGGTTAGCGCCTCGCCCTCGCCTACCCAGAGCGGCGGGATCGGATCGGCGGGAGCGATCCGCAAGTAGGCCGCTTGCGCCTCCCTCAACGCGGCGGGGATAGCGTCGGGATGGTTCAATGCGAACAGCTCCAGCGCGCGCCGTAGGGGCTGCGGATCGGCGATCTCCGTCCCGCGCCTCTCCGCCACACGCGCGAACTCGGCGACGATCGCCTGCTTCAAGGCGCGCGGATTCACAGCGGCGTTGAATTCGAAGCTGGCCTGCGCCTGCTCGGCGATCTGGGCGTCCGACATGCGGACGTTGACGAACTCCTCGCCGCGCTCCTCAAGGAAGAGGTCGCGCAGGGAGACCGACGCACGCCCCAGCGTAACCATCAGGTAGTCAAAGGGCGTTCGCGTCTGCCCAAACAGCATGCGCGCGGCGTCCTGCACCACTTGAGCGTCCAGCAGCTCCAGTGGCGGAAGCTGCTCGCTCAACAACGCAGGCGGTACGCCCCGATCAGTGCGCAGCGGCAACGCGCGCAGCCCGGCCCTCGGCCCGATGGGAGCACCCGGGGCCGGGGCGAGCGGCAAGGCGTCGCCGAACAGCGGCAGAGCGTCGACCGAGCGCCGCCACTCGCCCCGCACGATGGCTTGGTCCTGCTCGGCGGCAGCGGCGTCGCGGAGCGAGGCGTCGATCTCGCCGCTGGAGATCAGCGCGCTCAGCCGTCCCTGACGCTCGGCGTCGTCGCGCGGGGGCGGGGGCGGTTCGGGCAGGCCGATGCGGCGCTCGCCGAGGCGGGGCTGGGGCGCGTCGGTGAACTCCAACACCTGAAGCTCGTCGGCGATGCTCTCCACCGAGGATCGCACCGCCCTCAGTTCGGCGGCGGCGGCGTCTAGCCCCGCCTGCAGCTCAGGGTCGCTCAGGAAGACGTAGCCCCGGTCCAGCAGCGGATCGGCGCCGTGCAGCGGCCGCACGAGCGGGTGCACGCGCATGATACGGCCTACCACCTGCAAACCGAACGTCGTCCCTCGGCTGGGCCGTACGGACACCAGCGTCCACGCGCGCGGAGCATCGAAACCGGTGGCCACCGCCACCTTGAAAATCAGCACCTCGCAGGCCGGATCGTAGGCCAGGGTGTGGAAGTCCGGGTCGGGCTCGCCGCTGGTGTGACTGCGGATGGCCGAGGCGGGGACGCCGTTGGCGAGCAACTTATCGCGCACCCGCTCCAGCGGGTCGCGGCCGCCAGCGGCCTGGTCCTCCACCTGCACCAGCATGAGCGGGGTGACGGCAAGGCCCCGCTCCGCGAGCCGCGCCTTGATTTGGCCGTGACGCCGCCAGGCCACGGCGAGCGTGGCCTGCTCGGGGTCCAGCGTGCGCAAGTCCGCCTCGGCGATGCGGACGACACCGAGCTGCAGTCCCAGCTTGTTCAGCCCAGCCGCCACCACCTGCTCGCGCGACACGAGAATGCGGTTCTCAACCGCCACGCCGGCGCGGCGCTCAAAGTCCTCCAGCTTGTCGTCATTAGGGGTAGCGGTGGCGAGCAGGGTGAAGTCGGGCCGCAAGACGTCGAGGTAGAAAGCTGCGGCGGCCTGTGCGCTCGTGCCGAAGTTCAGGTGCGCCTCGTCGATCACCACGCCGATGCGCACGCCCCGGTCGCGCAGGTCCTCCAGCATGTCGTCGAGCGCGGGCGTGGCCTCGGTGCGCGAGCGCACCTTGCGGGCCTCTTTGCGGTTGGCGGCCACCAGCGCCCAGGTCTGCACGAACACGTCGCCGTCGCGGGTGAGGAGTGCACTGCGGTCGCGGCCCAGCTCGCGCAGACGCAGCGATGGGCACTGCTCGGCCAGCGCCGCGCGCGTCTGCGCCACGAGGCCGGAATAGGGCGCGAACCAGAACCACACGCAAGGTGCGCCCGTCTTGCCCCGGATCGCCTGCAGCGCGCGACCCAGCATCAGCGTCTTTCCCGAGCCGGTGGGCGCCTGCAGCAGCGTCGCGCCCACGCGCCGGGCCACCTCCTGGCGCAGGCCAGGATTGTGATGCTGGTAGTTCGCGGCCGCGATGACCGAGTCGCGGATCGCGGCCACGGCGACTGTCTGGAAGTTGGCAAGAGCGACCTGCGGGTTGAGGCTCGGCGGCGCGAGTACGGCGGCGGTGTCGCTCATCCGCGGAAGCGACCTACGAGAGCCTCACGCGCGCTGCGCACCTCGATGTCCAGTGGTCCTGCCGCCGCGGTTACCTGGCCGGGTGCCCAGGCGTAGACGAAGGCGGGGGCGCGCCGGGCGTTCAGGTCGCGGAGCCGCTCGACAAGTCCGGCGTCGACCCGCTCGACCAGGATCAGCGTCACCTGGTCGCTCACATGCTCCGACCAGGCGGCGGATGCGTCGTGTGGCGTGAGCGACAGGCCGTGCAAGGTCTCCAGCGCCGCCCAAGTCTCGGCGGCCGTGAGGTCGTAGTCTACGTCCTCCCACTTCAGCCGACGCATGCGCAGGTAGCCGAAGGGGGCATTCAGGTTCGCGTAGGCCGGATCGTCCGATGCGTTCAGCCGCCGTACGCGCTCGGCGGTCACCGCGTCGCACAGGTTCTTGGCCGGCTCCTCGGCGGTGGCCTCGGTGGAGGAAACCATCACAAAACGCCGGTCGCCCCCGTCCTCCGCATTCAGCTGCATCACCGCCTGGGCGGTGGTGGCGCTGCCGGCGAAGAAGTCGAGCACGAGGTCGCCGCGCGAGCACGTGGCTGCGAGGAGTGAGTGAATCAGCTTCGACGGCTTCGGAAACTGGAAGGCCTTGCTCTGGAAGATAGTCGCGATTTCACGGGTTGCGGCACCTTGTTTGTCTGTCTCAAGGGCCACGTATTCGACATCGAACGCATCTGACCCAGAAAGCACCCAACTGCCCACGGGCTTTCTTGTGTTCTCCTTTTCCTCCCAGAAGGACTTCCTGTAAGGGCGGCCGAGGCCGATTGGCCTTCCAACCCAGAAGTCTAAATCAGGCAGGTCGGTGCGCAGAAGCTGTTGACCGTTCCCGTCTTTCGGACCCGTTCGGCCCTCGATAGCGGCGAGTAGCGCCTCTTTGGACTCATACGTGACGGCGCTCTTGGCTGTGAAGACCAAGCGATTGTCGGACCTGAGTTCTTCGATCGAGGGTTCTCGTCCTTTCTGTTGTTCCGTTGACAAACCAGAAGTGTATCGCCAGACAGAGTCTGGATTGCACGGATACCACCAGCCGGTCTTGTGGTCGTGTATGGGAAAGTAACCTCTCTCTCGTTCAAAGCGCGTCTTGGGCTGTGTAATCGGGTCCGTAGAGTAGGGCCCCCGCTTGTCCTTGTCAGGATTGCGGTATTTGGTCGGCGTGATTTCGTGTCCAGGGAAATTGAATGCCTTATGTGCTTAAATGAGGACATGCTCGTGAACTGAAGAAAAATTGTGCTCGGCGTCATTCGCCGCGTCCTTCGTACGCCAAACAAAGCTTCCAACCCGCATTCCCGGTAGCACCTCGTCCAGCAGGAGCTCCAGCTTGGCGCGGTTCTCGTCGTTGATGGAGACGAGGATCACGCCGTCCTCGGTCAGGAGGTCGCGGGCGAGCGAGAAGCGGCGGTGCAGGAACTCCAGCCAGGTGGAATGGCGCCAGCGGTCCTCCTTGCTGACGTAGTGGTCATTATAGACCCAGTCCCTGGCCCCGGTGTTGTAGGGTGGGTCGATGTAGATGCACTTCACCCGGCCCGCGAGTGTCATGCGAAGCCAACGCAGCGCGTCGTAGTTGTCGCCCTCGATGACAAGGTTGGGCCAGCCGCTGGCGCGCCGCCCGCCGGGTCGGAACGGTTGACAAGGAGGTCGGCGGCGACGAACTCGGCCTCCAGCGCCCGGTCGGCCTCGATCTCGTCGCGCTCCCAGACGAGGCCCAGCTTCTTCTGCCGGTCGCGCTTCTCCAGGAGCGCGATCATCTGCTCGCGCGAAAGCCCCTCATACCTACCGCCTTCGCCGTCGCCGCGCACCACGTCTTGCTCCTGGTTCCGGTCGCTTGAAGCATGGCTGATGCTCATCGGGAAGCCGACGATGCAGCAAAGCGCTCGAACGCTGGGCGGCAGCGCCTCACTGCGCGAGCAGTGAGTACCGCTATGGAACGACCCAGGGTTCTCCCCGGCCTGCCGGAATGTTTCGACCGGCAACGCGGCGCGCACAGCCTAGTTTTTCCAACCCGGCAGGCGTTCGGCTGAATTCGCGCGGAGCCTTTGTTGCCCCAGATGTTGCCCCAAAGTGCAGCCCAAGAACACGCGGCGTGGGGTCGCCTCTTAACCCGTTGATGTTATTCGTGAAATTGGCGCGCCCGGAACGATTCGAACGTCCGACCCTCAGATTCGTAGTCTGATGCTCTATCCAGCTGAGCTACGGGCGCGTCTGCTGCTGGTCGATGCGGCGGGATAGCGGCTTACGGTCGGGGGTGCAACCCCGATCCTTCGGGCTTGGGCGCCGGCGTTGCCGCTAAGCTTGGCGGGCGTCTGGCGAACGGAGACCTGCTGGAGGGCGACTTGTGGAGCCACGAGCGCCCGGCCCAAGGGCGGCTCGGGCGTTCCGCGGCGGCGCTTCAGCCTAGGCGCTCGCATAGCTCTCCCGGCCTCCCGCCCCACCGGGAGCGGTCTCTCCCCTCAGCCGTCCTTGCGGTTCCACCAGCCCCCGCCGAGGGCCTGGAACAGGGCGATGGTGTCGGTGTAGCGGGCGGCCTGGGCCTGGGCCTCGGCCTGCAGGGCGTTGCGGTAGGTCTGCTCGACGACCAGGACCTGGGCGCCGGAGACCTGGCCGAGCGTCTGCTGGGCTTCGGCGATGGTCAGGGCGCCCAGGGTGGCGCGCTCGGCTGTGGCCACCGACTGCAGCGCCTCGGCGTCGATCTGGACGGCGTGGAGCGCGTCGGCGACGTTCTGGAAGGCTGTCAGGACGGTGGAGCGGTACTGGGCGCGGGCCTGGGCGTACTCGGCCTCGGCCTGGCGTTGGCGCGCCAGCAAGACGCCGCCTTCGAACACCGGCTGGGCGAACCCGCCGGCGAGGCTCCAGAAGTTGTTGGCGTTGGTCAGGATGGACCCGATGCTGGTGGAGGCGCCGCCGCCGCTGGCGGTCAGGGTGATCGAGGGCAGGCGCGCGGCGACGGCGACGCCCACCGCAGCGCTTGCGGCGTGAAGGTTGGCTTCGGCGGCGCGTACGTCGGGTCGCTGGTCCACCAGCTTGGACGGCAGGCTGACCGGAAGGTTTGCGGGAAGGGTGAGGTCGGCCAGGCGGATCGGCGGGGCGGCCAGCTCGGCGGGGGTGCGTCCGGTCAGGGCCGCCAGCAGGTCGGCCTGCTGGCTCAGGGCGCGGCGGAGCGGCGCGATCTGAGCTTCGGCCTGGGCCAGGTTGGCCTGCTGGGCGGCGACGTCGACCCGGGCGAGCTGGCCCAGAGCCTTCTCCTGGCCGTAGAGCTTGAGCAGGCTGCGGTTGATGTCGATCAGGCGCTGGTCGGCGTCGATCTGGGCCTGCAGGCCGGCCTCGTCGATGGCGGCGTTGGCGACGTTGGTGGTGAGGGTGAGATAGCTGGCTTCCAGCTCGTAGCGCTGCTGTTCGGCCAGGGCTGCGGCGTTCTCGATCCCCCGGCGCACGCCGCCGAACACGTCGGGCGAGTAGGCGATGGCGAGCTGCACCGTATAGAGGCTGAACATCGAGGTCGGTGCGTTCAGGGTGGGCGACAGGGTCTGGCTGTCCTTCTCCCGGCTGGCCTGGCCGTTGATCTCGGCGGTGGGGAGCAGGCCGCCGCGCTGCACCCGCAGCTCCGCCTGGGCGATCTTCAGCGAGGCGCGGGCGGTGTCGAGGTCGGGGTTGGCGCGCAGCGCTTCGGCCTCGAGCTGGTCGAGCGCGGGGCTTTGGAACAGGGTCCACCATTGGCCGGGCAGGTCGGCCCCGACCCTCAGCGTCTGGACGCCGCCTCCGGGGAGGCCCGCCGGGCCGGCGACGGTGCGGGGCGCGATGGGTCCGGAGACGTAGCCAGCGGCGGACGCAGGGGGGGAGGGGCGGTGGAAGTTCGGACCTGCCGCGCAGCCGGAAAGCAGGGCGGCCATAGCCGCTACGCCCAAGACGTAGCCCGCCTTCCCCTCCCCCTCGAGGGGAGGGTCAGGGTGGGGGGCGGTGTTCGGAAGGGGCGCGACGGCTGACGCGTCCACCCACCCCGACCCTCCCCTCAGGGGGGAGGGAGAAGAATTGACGCGCCTCATGCCGGCGCTCCTTCCGGTTCTGCATCTTTGGTCGGTCGCAGGCGCGGGCGGCCTTTGGGGGAGAAGACGTCGATCAGGACGGGCAGGACCAGCAGGATCAGCCCCGGCGCCAGCAGGATGCCGCCCACCACCACCAGGGCCAAGGGGCGCTGCACCTGGGAGCCGATGCCGTGGGAGAGGGCCGCGGGCAGCAGGCCGACGCAGGCGGCGAAGCAGGTCATCACCACCGGGCGCAGCTGGGTCTCGCAGGCCCGGCGCAGCGCCTCGCCCCGCTCAAGCCCGCCCAGCACCAGGTGGTTGAACGAGGAGAGCACGATGATGCCGTTCATCACCGAGATGCCCAACAGTCCGATGAAGCCGATGGCGGCGGACACGCTGAGGGCTGTGCCGGTCAGCGACAGGGCCAGGATGCCCCCCACCATGGCCATGGGCATGACGCTGAGCGCCAGGAGCGTATCGGCCATCGAGGAGAAGTTGATGAACAACAGGAAGGCGATCAGGGCCAGGCTGATCGGGATGGCCACCTCAAGCCTGGCGAGGGCCGACTGCAGCTCGCCGAGTTCGCCCACCCACTCCAGGTGGTAGCCACCGGGCAGCTGCACCTTGCGAGCGACCGCCGCCTGGGCGGCGGTGACGGTGGAGCCCAGGTCGCGGCCGCGGACGCTGAACTCGATGGGGATGTAGCGGCTCTGCTGCTCGCGATAGACGAAGGCGGCGCCGGAGACGAGCTTGACGTCGGCGACCGAGCGCAGGGGCACCTGCACGTTGCCGGGGCCGCTGAGGGCCGTGGTGCTGGGCGCATTCAGGCCGACGGCGGTGGTGGGCGTGGCGATCAGCAGGTTCTTGATGTCGTCGAGCCCTGAGCGGTGCTGGCGGTCCAGCCGCACCATCAGGGGGAAGTTGCGGTCGCCGCCCTCCTCATACAGGTTGCCCGCCGCCTGGCCGCCGACGGCCGCCGAGACCACCGAATTGATGTCGCCGGGCTGCAGGCCGTAGCGGGCGGCCCGCGCCCGGTCGATGTCGATGCGCACCGTCGGCTGGCCGAGCGCGCTCAGCACCTGCAGGTCGGCGACGCCCGGCACGCCCTTCATCACAGCACCTATTCTGTCGGCGGTGGCTTGCAGGGTGTCGAGATCGGGGCCGAACAGCTTGACGGAGTTGGCCCCCTTCACGCCCGAGGCCGCCTCCTCGACATTGTCCTCGATGGTCTGGGAGAAGTTGAACTCGACGCCTGGGAAGCGACGCTCCAGCTCGCCCGAGAGCTGCTCGGTCAGCTCCTCCTTGGTGATGTGGCCGGGCCAAGTCCCGAAGGGCTTCAGCGGCACGAAGAATTCGGAGTTGAAGAAGCCGGTGGCGTCGGTGCCGTCGTCGGGGCGACCGTGCTGGGACACCACGGTCTCCACCTCGGGATAGCTCTTGATGACCTGCCGCATCCGGTTGACGTAACTGTCACCTTCTTCCAGCGAGATGGAGCCGGGCAGGGTGGCGCGGATCCAGAAGTTGCCTTCCTCCAGGTGAGGCAGGAACTCGGTGCCGAGCGAGCTAGCCGCCAGCGCCGTGACGAACAGCAGCGCGCCCATGCCGCCCAGCGTCAGCACCCGGTTGGCGAGCGCGAACTCCACCGCCGGTGCATAGACCCGGCGCAGGCCCCGCACCAGGAAGGTCTCGCTCTCGCTGAGGTCGTCCGGCAGCATCAGGGCGCAGAGCGCCGGCGTAATGGTGAAGGTGGCGAGCAGGCCGCCGGCGATGGCGTAGGCGTAGGTGCGCGCCATCGGGCCGAAGATGTGGCCCTCCACGCCGGTCATGGTGAACAGCGGCACGAAGCTGGCGATAATGATGGCGGCGGAAAAGAAGATCGAGCGGCTCACCTGCGCGGCGGAGTCCGCGATCACCGCCAGCTTGGCGCTCTGGCGGCGGTGGGCCTGGACGGTCCCCCCAGGGTGTTCGGCGATATGGCGGTAGATGCTCTCCACCATGATGACCGTAGCGTCGACCACGAGGCCGAAGTCGATCGCCCCCACCGACAGCAGGTTGGCCGACTCGCCGCGCACGGTCATCAGCAGGATGGCGAAGAACAGGGCGAAGGGGATGGTCACCGCCACGATCACCGCGCTGCGCAGGTTGCCCAGGAACAGCCATTGCACCACGAAGATCAGCACCATGCCCTCCACCATGTTGTGCAGCACGGTGTGCGTGGTGACGTCGATCAGGTCTGAGCGGTCGTAGATCTTTTCGATGTGGACGCCCGGCGGGAGCACGTCGGTGGTGTTGATGCGCTGGACCTCGGCCTCCACCGCCTTGATGGTAGGCATGGATTTCTCGCCCCGGTGCATCAGCACGATGCCCTCCACCACGTCGCCGTCGGCGTCCTGGCCGGCGATGCCGAGTCTCGGAAGGTTGCCCACCTCCACCTTGGCGACGTCGCCGATGGTCACCGGCTGGCCGTTGGGCGCGGTGATAAGCGTGTTGCGCACGTCGTCCATGGAGTGGATCAGGCCGACGCCGCGCACGATGGCCGCCTGGGGCCCGATATTGATGGTCTGGCCGCCGACATTGATGTTGGCGTTGTTCAGCGCCGCGATCACCTGGCCCAGCGACACGCCGTAGGCGGTGAGGCGCGAGCGATCGACGTCTATGTCATAGGCCTTGGTCTTGCCGCCCCAGCCGGTGACGTCCACCACGCCCGGCACCGCCTTGAAGCGGCGCTGCAACACCCAGTCCTGCAAGGTCTTCAGGTCGGTGACCGAATAGCCCGGCGGCCCCAGCACGCGGTAGCGATAGATCTCCCCGATCGGGCTCTCGGGCGACAGCTGCGGCTGGGCGTTGTTGGGCAGTTGGCCCAGTTGGGTCAGCCGGTTGATCACCCGCTGCTCGGCCTCCTGATAGCCGAAGGCGTAGGAGAACTGCACCTTCACGTCCGACAGGCCGAACAGGGAGATGGTGCGCACGCTGGTGACGTTGGGAATTCCCGCCATCTGCACTTCGATGGGGATGGTGATGTAGCGCTCGATCTCCTCGGCGCTCTGTCCGGTGTTCTGGGTCACCACCTCGACCAGCGGCGGTACCGGATCGGGATAGGCCTCGATGTTGAGCTTGAGGAAGCCGACGACGCCCGCGGCGAACATCACCGCCAGGAAGACGAGCATCAGCCCGCGTTGACGCAGTGCGAAGGCGACCACCGCATTCATCGCAGGTCAGGCGCCCTTGGCCGCCCGGTCGATGAAGATGGCGCCCGACGTCACCACCCGATCGCCGAGTTGCAGGCCGCCCAGCACCTCGACCTCGCCGCCCTGGGTGCGACCGGCCCTGATCTGGCGAAGGCCCAGCGCATGGCCGGGTCCGGCCACCCAGACCCGCGCGGTGTCGCCCTCGTAGATCACCGCCGAACTCGGCACGCCGAGCGCATCGTCAGCCGCGCCGACCTGCACCTCCGCGTCGGCGAACATGTCCGGCTTCAAGAGCCCCTGCGGGTTGGCGATGGTGGCGCGGACCGTCAGCCGGCGCGTGGCGGGGTCGAGCGCCGAGGCCACATAGTCGGCGCGCGCCTGGAAGGTGCGGCCGGGTAAGCCGGACACCGTGGCCGTCAGCGGATCGCCCACGTGCAGCCGGGCTGCGTCCTCCTCGCGAACGTCCGCCACCAGCCACACCTTGGAGAGATCGCTTACCGTAAAGATCGGGTTGGTGGCGCCATTGGAGGTGGCGTTCAGGAACTGTCCTGGCCCGACCGCGCGCTGGGTCAGCACGCCTGAGATCGGCGCACGGACCGCCGCCAGGGCGCCGTTCCCGGTTGCGGCGCCGGCTTCGAGCAGCTTCAGCCGCTGGTCGGCCAGCGCCACGGCGGCGGCGTCGGCCTTCAGCGTCCCCTCGGCGCTCACCTGATCGCTTTCGGCCTGCTGGACATCCTTCAAGGCCGCGCCGTTGATCTTGAACAGGGCCTGCTGGCGCGCGGCGTTGACCACCGCCACCGCCGCCGCCGCCTTGGCGCTCGTCAGCGCCGCCTGGTCGGACGCCAGGTCGCTTCTCGCCTGCGCCACCTCCGACGCCTCAGCCGTCGCCAGCACCTGACCCTTGGCCACGCGCTGCCCGGCCGTCACCGGAACGCTAATCACCCGGCCGGAAAATGGCGGCGTGACCTGCACGGTCGTGTCGTCATCGGAGGCGATCCGGCCGCTGGTGGTCACCTCGTCGGCGAAGTCCGCGCGCCCGACGGTGGCGAATCCCAGCGACGCCCACTGGGCGTCCGTGGCCTGGAACGTGCCCGGTGGCGACGGAGGCGGGGCGGTTTCCGGGCGAGAGGCGGCGGCCCTAAGGGCTGCTGGCGCGGCGACCAGGGCCAGCACCAGCGCCACCCCCGCGACGGCCACGACGCCAATCTGCACCACGACGGGCAGGCGCGGCGATCGCCGCGTCGTCGGGGGAGGGATGGACGTCAAACGGGCGGTCTCCGGCGCGGGGCAGGCGACCGCTGAGGCAAGATTGCGGCGCCTTCGTGGTCGAACTGCAAGCTTGGGACCAAGCGCCGCAGGACCGGCGCAGCCCTGCTCAAAATCGACACAAAACCGTTGCGCTGCAGGACGATCAGGACGGCAGGAGTGACGGCGCGGACGCCTCCCAAGACAGCCATACGGCGCCATCCGGCCCGGCGACCGGCGGCTCTGCGCGGCTGAGGTTCGGCTGGGTCGCCTTGACGATCCGGCCGCTCGCCAGGGCCACCTCGAACATCGTCTGGCCGCCCAGATAGCTCGCCCGGACAACCGTACCCGCCGCCGTGTTTTCGGACTTGGCCGCCGGCGCATCCGGCGAGCGGGGGCGGAGCGTGATCTTCTCCGGCCGGATCGCGGCCCAGACCTTTGCTCCCGGCTCGGCGCCCGTCGAATGATCCAGCCGGATCGTTCCGACTTCGGCGGAGCGCAGGACGGCGCACCCCTCGGACCCCAGCTCCAGCTCGCCCTCGAACAGGTTGATGGCGCCGATGAAGTCCGCGACGAAGCGCGACGCCGGGAAGTCGTAGAGGTCGGCCGGCGAGGCCACCTGCTGCAGCACGCCCCGGTCCATCACCGCGCAGCGGTCGGCCATGGCCAGCGCCTCGGTCTGGTCGTGGGTGACCATGACGAAGGTGACGCCGACCTGTTGCTGCAGTTGGGCCAGCTCGCTTCGCATCTGGTCGCGCAGCTTGGCGTCGAGCGCCGACAGCGGCTCGTCCAGCAGCAGCACCCGGGGACGCTTGACTAGGGCCCGGGCCAGCGCCACCCGCTGGCGCTGGCCGCCGGACAGCTGGTCGGGGCGGCGCGCGCCGAAGTCTGTGAGCTGCACCTGGGCCAGCGCCTCCTCCACCCGGCGGGCGCGTTCGGCCTTGGGGATGCGCTCGACCTTCAGGCCGTAGGCGACGTTGTCGGCCACGCTCATATGCGGGAAGACGGCGTAGGACTGGAACACCATGTTCACCGGCCGACGGTTGGGGCCGAGATCGGTGACGTCGGCGCCGTCGATCAGGATACGGCCTGCGCTCGGCGTCTCGAAGCCGGCCAGCATCCGCAGAAGCGTGGTCTTGCCGCAGCCCGACGGACCCAGCAGGGCGAAGAACTCGCCCTCCGCGATGTCGAGGCTCACGTCTTGCACCGCGGCGGCCTCGCCGAACCGCTTGCTGAGCCCCCTGAGGCTGATGATCGGCCTCGCCACGATCAGAGTCCCGCCCGGGCGGCCTGAGCGCCCTGCAGCCGCACCGCCGCCGCGGTCAGCGCCACGGTGATCACGATCAGCACGGTGGAGGCGGCGTTGACCTCAGGCGTCACCGAGAAGCGCACCATGGAATAGACCTCCACCGGAAAAGTCTCGGTGTCCGGGCCTGCGGTGAAGAAGGTGATGACGAAATCGTCCAGGCTGGTGGTGAAGGCCAGCAAGGCGCCAGCCAGGAGCGCGGGACGCATGTGCGGGACCAGAACGTCGAAGAAGACCCGCGCCTCGCCTGCGCCGAGGTCGCGTGCGGCGTCCTCCAGCTCGCGGTTGAACGAGGCCAGTCGCGCCCGCACCACCACGACAACCAGCGGGAAGCAGAAGGCCACGTGGGCGATGGTGATGGCGCCGAGGTCGAGCGGCCAGGGCAGGTCGTCTGGCCAGGGCAGGATGCGGGTGAAGAAGACCAGCATGGCGACACCCATGCAGATCTCCGGCGCCACGATGGGCAGGGCGATCCCGCCCTCGAACAGGCCCCGTCCCGGAAAGCGGAACCGCCAGAGCGCCGCGGCGCCCAACGCCCCAAGCGCTACGCTGAAGATCGTGCAGACCAGCGCGATGGTCAGCGAATTGGCAAAGGCCTGCAACAAGTCGGCGTCGCGGAAGGCCTGGACGTAGTAGTTCAGCGTGAAGCCCTTCCACACGATGTTGCGCCGGCTGTTGTTGAAGCTGAACACGATCAGCGCGATCAGCGGCGCGTAGAGGAAGGCGTAGACCGCGCCCAGCCATGTGCGCAGGGGCCAGCGGGCGAGGTAGTCGAGCGGGGCGGGGGAGGGCTTGCGGGTTTCGGGACGTGTGCTTGCAGCCCCTTCCTCAGCATGATGTCGCTGTATGCCGGTTGCTCCCCCCGTCATCCAGATGAGCCCCGGAGGGGCGTCTCGAAGGACGCACGCCTGCGCCGGCCCATCAATCCCTGCACCCCGAGCGCGAAGAGGGTCAGATACATCAGCAGGAACGACAGGGCGGCGCCGAAGGGCCAGTCGTTGGCCGACTTGAACTGGCGCTCAATGACGCTGGCGATCATCAGGCTGTCGGGGCCGCCGAGCAGGTCCGGGGTCAGGTAGGAGCCGAGCGAGGGGATGAAGGTCAGCACCATCCCCGACCCGATCCCCGGCGCCGCAAGGGGCACGGCGATGCGGAACAGCGTGGCGATGTGGCCGTGGCCGAGGTCCAGGCTCGCCTCCAGCAGGCTCCGGTCCATCCGGTCGAGCGCGGCGTAGAGCGGCAGCACCATGAACGGCAGCTGGACATAGACCAGGCCGAACACGACCGCGAAGTTGTCGTGCAGCAGCTGGATCGGCTCATAGGCCGGCCAGTGCGCGCCTCCCGACGCCGCCACCCGAGCCAGGCCGGCATAGGCCGCGCCGATGGCGAGATTGACGTAGCCCTGGTCGCGCAGCACCGCCATCAGCGCATAGGTGCGGATCAGAAGGTTGGTCCAGAACGGCAGCATCACCGCCATCAGCAGCCACAGCTTGGCCCGCGGCGACGCAAAGGCCAGCGCCAGCGCCACGGGAAAGCCGATCACCAGGCACAGCCCGGTGGTGAGGGCTGCGAACAGCAGCGACTTGCCAAGGACGCCGAGATACAGCGGCTCCAACGCGCGGACGTAGTTCTGCAGCGTGCCGGTGATCGCCACGTCGGTCAGGCCGGCGTTGACGCCGAAGCTGAACGCCCAGATCACCGCCATGGGCAAGAGGAAGAAGGCGATCAGCCACACCGCCGGCGGGGCCAGGGTGGCGAGGAAGGCCAGCTTGGCGCGGCGCCAGGAGTCCAACTGCATCTTGGCTCCTCCCTGGCGGCTTGACGGCATCGACGGCTCTGCGTCCTTCGAGACGCCTTTCAGGCTCCTCAGGATGACGATGTTTGTTGATCGCACAAGCTTTCGTCATCCTGAGGAGGTCTCTCGATGAGAGGCCGTCTCGAAGGACGCAGTCGCCTACCGTCGCTCCGTCAAGGGCGCCTTCCGCCTCGTCCGCCGGGCTATTGTTGTAGCGTCTGTAGCGATCGAGCAGATCGGGAGAAGTGATGTACCGAAGCTTGCTGCGGCCATCCCGCCGCTCCCTGCTCGCGGGCCTCGGCGCGACGGCCGCCGCCTTCGCCCTGGACGGGTGCGCCCGGCCGAAGCCCAAGATCGGGCGCAACGGCGAGGTGGAGAAGCTCAACTTCTACAATTTCGACACCTACGTGGGGAAGACGACGCTGCGCGACTTTCGGCGCGCGACCGGCGTGCGGGTGGAGATGAGCCTTTTCGCCACCGATGACGAGCTGTTCGCCAAGCTGAAATCGGGCAATCCGGGGTTCGATGTGATCGTGCCCTCCAACGAGTTCGTCCAGCGCATGGTCGCCGCCGACATGCTGGAGCCGCTGGACCACGCCAAGCTGCCGAACCTGAAGAACCTGTTCCCCCAGTTCGCGAACCCACCCTTCGATCCCGGGCGCAAATGGTCGGTCCCCTATACCTGGGACGTGCTGGGGATCGGCTATCGCAAGTCGAAGATGGAGGGCGTTCCGGACAGCTGGAAGTGGCTGTTCGACAGCGCGCGCTATCGCGGCCGGATCGGGGTGTTTTCCGAGGCCGACGACCTGGTCGGTTGCGTGGCCAAGTATCTCGGCTATTCGATCCACGACCTGACGCCCGCGGCCATCGACCGGGTGGTGGCGCTGATGATCGCCCAGAAGCGCAACATCAAGGTGTTCCACGACGACAACGGCCAGGACCTGCTGTTGTCCGGCGACATCGACATCGTGATGGAGTTCAATGGCGACATCGCCCAGGTCATGCGCGAGGACGAGGACCTGGACTTCGTGGTCCCGCGCGAGGGCTCCATCCTGCACTCCGACGGGCTGTGCATTCCCAGGGGCGCGCCCCGGCCCGACAACGCCCACCAGTTCCTGAACTACATGCTGTCGGCCGAAGCCGGGGCGGAGCTGTCGAGGACGATCCTGTATCCGAGCCCCAACGCCGCCTCCACCGCGCTGATGCCGGCCGGTTACCGCGACGACCCGGTGATCTTCCCGCCGCCGGCCAGGCTCGGCCGCTGCGAATACAACATCTTCGAGGGCCAGGCTAGGACCGAGCGGTTCGACGAGGCGGTGACCCGCATCCGCGCGGCCTGACGGACCAACCGGGCGTCAGTCGTCGCCGTGGGCGGCTTCGTTGATGGTTAGCGTCGGCATACGCGAGAAGTCCACCGCGACCGGCTTGGCGGGCGCTTCGCTCCGGCTGGCGGCGAGCTGGAAGGTCTTGATCACGTGCTCGAGCCTTCTGAATGTCTCCTTGTAGGCGTCGGAGCCGGTTTCGGCGCCCATCGGGGCCAGGCAATATTCAATGATCTGGCGGGGACGGTCGAAGGTGGTGCTCATGTCGGCTCCTCGGGCGGATCGGCGGCGCTCGTCGCGGATGTGGAACATTGCGGGCTGCGTGCGCAAGCCTGAACGCCGCAGCGCCTGAAAGGCGCCGTCCCGCGCCCCGCCGCTTCCCACACGCCGCATCACCTCGTAACGGAGCGCGGGCGTCCCGTCATCGCGGCGGGCCGGGGGGCTGTCCATGCTGTTGATCCTGTTGGCGGCGGGGCTTTGGGCCGGGGTGCAGAACGCGCTGGCCGGCGGCGGCTCGTTCGTCACCCTGCCGACGCTGATCCTGACCGGCCTGGACGCCCGCGCGGCCAACATCGCCTCTACCCTGGCGCTGTTTCCAGGCCAGGTCACCACCGGCTGGATCGGACGCAAGTCGGCCGAGGGCGTAGCGGGGCTGAGCTTTCGCACGCTGATGCTGACCAGCCTGGCGGGCGGGGCGGTAGGGGCGGTGCTGTTGCTGTCCACACCATCGAGCTTTTTCGCCAAGCTGGTCCCCTGGCTCGTGCTGTTCGCCACCGGCCTGTTCGCCTATGGCAGCTTCTTCCGCCGGCCTGAGGCTGTGGCGCGGGGCCTGGACACGCGCACGGCCGGGGTGCTGCAGTTCCTGATCGCCATCTACGGCGGCTATTTCGGTGGCGGCATCGGCTTTCTGATGCTGGCGGCGCTGACCACCGCCGGGCTGACGGTGAAGGTGGCGGCGGCGAGCAAGAACGTGCTGGCCGGTGTCATCAACGCCGCGGCGGTGGTGATCTTCCTGTTCACCCCGCACATCCCGTGGCTGTGCGTGGCGGTACTGTCCGCCGGCGCGGTGGCCGGCGGTTACGGCGGCGCGATCCTGTTGAAGCGGGTCAACGAGAAGCTGATCCGCGGCTTTGTCGTGGTGCTGGGCCTGTGCCTGACGGTGGGGCTGTTCGTGCGAGGGGCGCATCGGGGCGACCCCGCGAACCATCCTCAGGCGGTGCGCTCCACGGCGAAATCCGCCAACGCTTCGAGCGAGGCGCGCCACTCGCCCCCGGTCTTGAAGATACGCAGCTCGGCCTTGGCCGCATCGGCGTAGTCCTGGGCCAGCGCCAGGGTGTCTGACAGGGCCCCGGTGCCGGCGATCAGGTCGCGGGCGCGGCGGAAATCGGTGTCGGACTGGTTGCACTCGCCCACCGACCTACGCCAGAACTCGGTCTCCGCCGCGCCGCTGCGGCGGATGGCGAGCAGCAGGGGCAGGGTCACCTTGCCCTCGCGGAAGTCGTCGCCGGCGTTCTTGCCCAAGGTCTCAGACACCCCGCCGTAGTCGAGCGCGTCGTCGGCGAGTTGGAAGGCCAGGCCAAGCTGCAGGCCGTAGGCGGCCAAAGCCTTCACCTGCGCCGGCGATCCCCCCGCCACCACCGCGCCCGATTCGGCGGCTGCGGCGAATAGTTCGGCGGTCTTGCCGCGGATGATCTCCAGATAGGTGGCCTGGTCCAACTCCAGGTCGTGGGCCCGGGTGAGCTGCAGCACCTCGCCCTCGGCGATGATGCGCGAAGCCCGCGCCAGGATGTTCAGCGCCTGAAGCCGGCCGGTCTCCACCATCAGCTCGAAGGCGCGGGCGAACAGGAAGTCGCCCACCAGCACGCTGGCCGCCCCACCCCAGATCAGGTGGGCCGCGACCTTGCCCCGCCTGAGCTTGGAGCCGTCCACCACGTCGTCGTGCAGCAGCGTCGCTGTGTGGATGAACTCCACCGCCGCGGCGAGCTTGTAGGCGCCCTCGCCGCATCCGCCGCACAACTGCGCCGCCGCCACAGTCAGCAGAGGCCGCAGCCGCTTGCCCCCGGCCTGCACCAGATGCTCGCCGAGGGCGGGGATCAGCGGGACGTCGCTTTGCAGGCGCGCACGGATGAGCGTATCGACGCCGGCCATGTCGTCCACCGACAGCTCGAACAGCCGTTCCACGGAGGCGGGCGCCAGGAGGGGCGCGGTTGCGACTTCCAAGACGTGCTCCTCAGCGCGGGCGACCGCTGCGACCTTGCGCGACGCAGGCCATCGCCGCCGGACGGCGCAGTGGTTACACCACGGCGACGGAGGAGGATATGGGCTCAGGCTCGGGCGATTTTGAGGGCGCGCCGGACGCTGCGGCCGGCGTCACCTGCGACGGGCTGTTGGGCGGACGGCTGAGGCTGCGCCAGCCGGTGGCTGGCTATCGGGCGGGGCTGGACGCCGCCCTGCTCGCCGCCGCGGTCGGGCTTGAACCGGGCGAGCGGGGGATAGAGGCGGGCTGCGGCCCCGGCGCGGCCCTGCTGCAGGCGGCGGCGCGCAGCCCCGGCGCGAAGCTGACGGGGGTCGAGCGCGAGGCGCCAGCGCTGGCCCTGGCGCGGGCGAACATTGCGCTGAACGCGATGGAGGCCCGGGTGGAGGCGATCGCCGGCGACGTCGGCGAGCGGTTCGCGAGCCTGGGGCTCGCCCCCTTCGACGTCGCCTTCGCCAATCCGCCCTTCTTCGACGACCCGTCGGCCCTGCGTGCGCCGCATCCATCCCGCCGCGCAGCCTGGATGGCGGACGCCGGGCTGGGCGCCTGGACGGGCTTTCTGCTCAAGGCGGTGCGGGAAGGAGGGCGGATCGCGGTGATCCACCGGGCGGACCGGCTGACCGATTTGCTGGCGGGTTTGGGCGAGGGCGCGGGATCGTTCCGCATCCGCCCGGTGCACGCCTTCGCCGAGCGGCCGGCCAAGCGGGTGTTGGTCCAGGCGGTCAAGACCGGGCGGGCGCCCTTGGCGCTGCTGCCCGCCTTGGTGCTTCGGGACGGCGAGGCCGGCCGGCCGGACGCCGAGGCGATCTTGCGCGGAGAGGCGGCGCTCGGCTGGGACTGAAGCGGCCCGGGCGCTCAGCGGCGCATGAGCAGCGTCGCCAGCGCCGTCAACGTCAGGGCGGAGACCAGGGTGGACAGCGCCACCACCCTCGCCGCGCCCTCGCCGAACACCCCGGCGGTGCGGGCCTGGATGAAGACGGTGACGGCCGTGGGACAGGCCGACATCAGCATGGCCGCGGTGCGGAACGCCGCGGGCGCGCCGGAAAGGGTGACCGCGGCGCCCACGCAGGCGGGGCCGACCACCAGCTTCAGCCCGACCGCCAGCCAGACCGGCGCCAAGGGCTCTCGCACGACCCTATCCGGTTCGCGCCGGGCCGCCAGCACCGCGCCTAGCGCCACCAGCCCCGTGGCCGTGGCGCTGGCGGACAGGCTGGTGATCGCCGCGTCCACCGGCCCGGGCCAGCGCCAGCGGGTCAGCATCTGCAACACCCCGATCACCGCCCCCGCCACGATGGGGGTGAACAGCCCCCGCCCGAGCGCACGCAGCCAGCTCACGTCTTCGCCTGCGCCCCGGTGCAGCGCCATGCCCGAGAGCGAGGCCAGCAGCACCCAGTCGATGGCCACCAGCGATCCCGCCCAACCCAGCGCCCGGGCGCCGAGCAGCGACAGCACCAGGGGCAGGCCGAGGAAGCCGGTGTTGCCGAGCCCTGCACACATGGGCAAAGCCGCGCTCACGGGCGTCGGCCAACGCAGCGTCCGAGCCACGACGGCGGCGATCAGGAAGGGGCAGAGCGCGCCGGCGCCATAGCCGACCAGCCCCAGAGCCACGGCGGCGGAGGGCGGCGCGCCGTCGCCCAGGCTGTGGATCAGGAGCGCCGGGAAGCCTAGCCAGTAGACGTAGCGCGACAGTCCGGTGACGTGGCTCTGGTCCAGCACCCCCCGTCTCGCCAGCACGGCGCCCGCGAGCATGACCAGGAAAAGCGGAAGCACCTTCTGCGCGACGAACACGGCGGCCTCCTTTTCTCCCTTTCCCCTTGCGGGAGAGGGAAGGGGCCCATGCGAAAGCATGGGAAGGGTGATGGGTCGAAATAGGGGCGGCTGCCGCGTCGCAAGATCATATATCAGACATCAGGCGCAGAGCGCGGTGGAACCCCTCACCCCTCCCAGGTGTCTACGCCACGTGGTCCCCTCCCTCTCCCACAGGGGAGAGGGCAGCTAGGCCCCAGCCTGACCCATGGCGGCGTCCAGGTTTCCCGCCACCTTGTCCAGATAGCCCTCGGTGGTCAGCCAGCCCTGCTTTTCGCCGACCAGCAGGGCGAGGTCCTTGGTCATGTCGCCCTTCTCCACCGTCGCCACGGTCACCTTCTCCAGGGTCTCGGCGAAGCGGGTCAGTTCGGAGTTGCCGTCGAGCTTGGCGCGCTGCTCCAGGCCCTTGGTCCAGGCGAAGATGGAGGCGATGGAGTTGGTCGAGGTGCTTTCGCCCTTCTGGTGCTGGCGATAGTGGCGGGTGACGGTGCCGTGGGCGGCCTCCGCCTCCACCGTCTTGCCATCCGGCGTCAGCAGCACGCTAGTCATCAGACCGAGCGAGCCGTAGCCCTGGGCCACGATGTCGGACTCTACGTCGCCGTCGTAGTTCTTGCAGGCCCACACATAGCCGCCCGACCATTTCAGGCAGCTCGCCACCATGTCGTCGATCAGCCGGTGCTCGTAATGGATGCCGAGCGCCTTGAACTTGTCGGCGTATTCGGCCTCGTAGATCTCCTGGAAGATGTCCTTGAAGCGCCCGTCATAGGCCTTCAGGATGGTGTTCTTGGTGGACAGATACACCGGATACTTGCGCTGCAGCCCATAGGCGAAGCTGGCGTGGGCGAAGTCGCGGATCGAGCTGTCCAGGTTGTACATGGCCAGGGCCACGCCAGAGCCCGGGAACTGGTAGACCTCGTGCTCGATCTTTTGTCCGTCGTCGCCGACGAAGGTGATGGTCAGCTTGCCCTTGCCGGGAACCAGGAAGTCGGTGGCCTTGTACTGGTCGCCGAAGGCGTGGCGGCCGACGATGATCGGCTGGGTCCAGCCCGGCACCAGGCGCGGCACGTTGCGGCAGATGATCGGCTCGCGGAAGATCACCCCGCCCAGGATGTTGCGGATCGTGCCGTTCGGCGACTTCCACATCTTCTTCAGGCCGAACTCCTTCACCCGGGCCTCGTCGGGGGTGATGGTGGCGCACTTGACGCCCGCGCCGTGCTTCAGGATCGCTTCGGCCGCCTCGACGGTCACCTTGTCGTCGGTGGCGTCGCGGTGCTCCATCCCCAGGTCATAATAGTCGAGGTCGAGGTCGAGATAGGGGAAGATCAGCTTGTCCTTGATCATCTTCCAGATGATGCGGGTCATCTCGTCGCCGTCGAGGTCCACGACGGGGTTGGCGACCTTGATCTTGGACATCGGCATGGACAGGCGACCTTCGCGGCGACAGGCAGGCGCGCGGGCTTGGAAGGGCCGCCACGCGGGCGCTGTCATAGCCGCATCATCGCGCGACGCAAACCCGCTGGTTGCGGCCACGCCTGCGCCGGTCCAAACCGCACGCCATGCCCGCCGAAGCCCCCGCCTCGCCCCCGCCGGTCGTGATCCTGGATCGGCCCCAGCTGGCCGAGAACATCGGGGCGGTCGCCCGCGCCATGGCCAATTTCGGCCTGGCGGAGCTTCGCCTAGTCAGCCCCCGGGACGGCTGGCCCCAGGAGCGGGCCTGGGCGTCGGCGTCCGGCGCCGACTGGCCGCTGCGGGACGCCAAGCTGTTCGAGAGCGTGGCGGACGCCGTCGCCGACCTGCAGCTAGTCTACGCCGCCACCGCCCGTCCCCGCGAGACCCATCTGCCGGTGCTGACCTCCCGTCAGGGCGCCGCGGCGCTTCGCGAGGGGGCTGCGCAGGGGCTTCGCTGCGCCTGGCTGTTCGGCGCTGAGCGGGCTGGGCTGGAGACTCAGGACATCGCGCTCTGCCACGCCATCGTCACCATCCCCATCGACCCGAAGTTCCACTCCCTGAACCTGGGGCAAGCCGTTGTGGTGAACGCCTACGAGTGGTGGACGTCTGTTCCCGACATTGCGACCGCGCGCCTGACCGCAGACGCCGCGATCGCCGACGGCGCGATGATGATGGGCGTCTTCGAGCACCTGGAGGGCGAACTGGAGCGCTCAGGCTTCTTCTTCCCGCCGGAGAAGAAGCCCTCGATGCAGAGGAACCTGCGCGTCGCGCTCGGTCGCGCCCGCTTCACCGAGCAGGAGGCCCGCACCTTCCGCGGCGTGATCACCGCGCTGGTGAAAGGCAGGGGGCGCACCTTGGCCAAGCTGGCGGACGACGTTACTTCCCGGTGAGGGAGAGTGACGGCGCCTACGGTCGCAGGTAGTCTGATTTCATCCGCTCGGGGCTCATCATGCGACTGCTCGCCATCTCCGTCGCGCTCCTGGTCGCCACATCACCCTTGGCGGTCGCCCAGCCCGCATCGTCCGGCGCCGCGCCCCCGTCACGCCCCGATCAAACGCCGGTGAACTACGGCGACCCCTCCACCTGGGTCTGCCGTCCCGGTCAGGAGGAGACCTGCACCACGGGGCTGAACGCCATGGTGGTCACCGCCGACGGCGCGCGCTCGCTCCAGACCTTTCAGCCGGCGGCCGATCCGCCCATCGACTGCTTCTACGTCTATCCGACGGTGTCGCAGGAGCCCGGCGGCTATAGCGACATGGCGGCTACGCCCGAGGTGAACGCGGTGGTGCGCAACCAGGCGGGCCGGCTGACCTCACGCTGCCGACTGTACGCGCCGCTGTATCGCCAGATCACCATGGCGGGCCTGCGCCAGGACATGGCCACCGGTGAGCACCTCGACTTCGGCGGCCCCTACCGCGACGTGCTGGCCGCCTGGCGCTGGTACATGGCGCATGACAATCACGGGCGCGGCGTCGTGCTCGTGGGCCACAGCCAGGGCGCCATCCTGCTCCAGCGGCTGATCGCCGAGGAGATCGACGGCAGGCCGGCGCAGATGCGGCTGGTCAGCGCCTTCCTGGCCGGCGACCCTGGTCTGGCCGTGCCCAAGGGCGCCAAGGTCGGCGGAGTCTTCAAGTCGGTTCCGTTGTGCAGTTCGGCCTCCCAGGTCGGCTGCGTCTATGTCTGGTCGGACTATCTGGCGGACGATGTCTCGGGCGAGCGGCGCTTCGGCGTCAATCCGGGTGGCGGTATGGTCGCGGGCTGCGTCAGCCCGGCGGCGACCGCCGGCGGGCCGGGCGTGTTGGAGGCCTATCTGCCCAAACCCGCCATGGCGCCGGCGAGCGATCCGCCGGCGGTGGAGCTGCTGGGCCAGCTTTCGGGGACCTGCACTGCGGATACGCAAGGCGACGTGGTTCGGGTCAGTATCCTGCCGAGCCGCTACGCAGACCTGCTGAAGGCTGGGCTGGACAATCGCCGATCACGCTCGGGCTGGGGACTGCATTCTCTCGACGTCAGCCTCCTGCAGGGCGACATCCTTGATCGCGTGAAGGACGAGACCGCCACCTGGACGGCGCGCTGATCGCCCTTATTCGACCGAGTCTTAGCCGCGGAACAGGCTGAGCAGGTTGGACGAGGAGGCGTTGGCGATGGACAGGGCCTGCACGCCCAACTGTTGCTTGGTCTGCAATGCCTGCAGCGTCGCGCTCTCTGCGGCCACATCGGCGTCCACCAGGCTGCCGACGCCGGCGGTCAGGCTGTCGCTGAGCTTGGAGACGAAGGTCAGGTTCTCGGTCACCTGATTGGCCTCGGTGCCGAGCTTGGACACTGCAAGGTTCACCTTGGTGATCGAGGTGTCGACCGTGGCCAGCAGGTTGGACGCCGTAGTCGCGGTGTTGAAGCTGGCGCCCGCGGTGACCAGCAGGTTCGCGCCGCCGAGCTGCAGGGACTGCGGGGCCAGGGTCAGCTTGTGGCTGTTGTCGGGGCTGGCCAGGGCGTAGAGCGCGGGCACGCCGGTGGCGATCATGTTGGCGCCGTCGAAGCTCGCGTTGGTCACCGCATTCTTGATCTGGCTGATCAGCGACTGGAAGTCGGAGTTCAAGGCCGCACGGTCGGAGGTGGACAGGGAGGTGTCCGACGCCTCCAGCGCCTTGGACTTCATCTGGTTCAACAGGTCCGAGATGGTTTGGCCGGCCGACACCGCCACGTCCAGCACCGAGGACGCCCGGTTCAGCGAGTCGGTCACCGCGCCCAGCGCCATGACCTGCGAACGCTGGTTCTGGGCGATGTTCCAGATAGCGCCGTCATCCTTGGCCCCCGCCACCTTGAGTCCGGTGGAGACCTCGTTCTGCGCCGTGTTCAGCGCCATGTTGGTCATGTTCAGCGACTGCAGCGCCACCATCGCGCCGGTGTTGGTGTTGATGCTGTTCAACGACATCAAGCGATCCTTTTCGATGTCATGGGTGAGGTGCGGATCGTCGTGACGACGTCGGCGGCTAAACTGTTGCGAAGACGGATCGCAAGCCGCGTACCACCCTCGTCGCTGGCGAGGTCGTTGATGACAAAAGGATTTTCGTAGAAGTTGTCGATCCCTCTAGGCAAGGTGCGCCTGAACAGGGTTAATTTTGCCGGGTCGTTGATGCTCGCGCTGGGACTAGCCTTGGCGAGCGGCGCTGCGCCGGCCGTGGCTAAGCCGCACCTTCTAGGGCAAGAAACTCCAGTAACGCGTCGCGATCCACGCCCTTGGCCGTAAACGCGTCGCCGATCCCGCGCGCCAGGACGAAGACCAGCCCCGCGGCATCGGCCTTCTTGTCCTGGGCCATGTGGTCGGCCAGCCGCGTCGCGTCAAAGGGCGCGCCGGCGAGGGCGTGCAGGCGTGTCGGCAGGCCCGCCTTGGCGATGGCGGCTTCGGCCCGTGCCGCGGCCTCAAGTGCGCAGAGGCCGAGATGGGCTGAGAAGCGGAACGCCAGCGCGCAGCCCGCGCCCACCGCCTCGCCGTGCAGCAGCGCGTCGCCGAAGCCGGTCTCGCTCTCCAGGGCGTGGGCGAAGGTGTGGCCGAGGTTGAGCAGGGCGCGCCGCCCGGTCTCGCGCTCGTCCTCCTCCACGATCTCGGCCTTCATCCGCACGCAGGCCGCCACCGCGTGGGCGAGCGGGCCGGGCTCGCGCGCCAGCACCGCCTCCCCATGCGCCTCCAGCCAGGCGAACAGCTCCGCATCGCCCAGCAGGCCGTATTTGAGCACCTCGGCATAGCCCGCACCCATCTCGCGCGGCGGCAGGGTGGCCAGGACGTCTAGGTCGGCCAGGACGAAGGCCGGCTGGTGGAAGGCCCCGACCAGGTTCTTGCCCGCGGGCGTGTCGATGGCGGTCTTGCCGCCCACCGAGCTGTCGACCTGGGCGAGCAAGGTGGTGGGGACCTGGATGAAGTCGATCCCCCGCTTGTAGATCGCGGCGGCGAACCCGGCCAAGTCGCCCACCACTCCGCCCCCGAAGGCGACGATGCGGTCGCCCCGGTCCAGCTTCAGGGCCAGCAGCCGCGAGATCAGGTCCTGAAGTCCTGCGAAGCTCTTGGTCTCCTCGCCTGGGTCCAGCACCACCATGTCCACTGCGATCCCGCCGGATTCGAGGGCGGCGGCGAGCCGCTCGCCGTGATGGTCGGCGACATGGCGGTCGGTGACCACCGCGGTGCGCCGCCGAGGCAGGTGAGGGGCCAGCCACTCCCCCGCCCGATCGATCAGGCCCGGCCCGATGAGCACGTCATAGGCCCGGGCGCCCAGCCCCACACGCACCCGCCGCTCGGTCTCGGCGCTCACCCAGGGTGCTCCTGCGCCAGATGGGCGTTCAGGGCCTCGATCACGGCGGCCACGCTGACGCCGACATTGGCGTCGCCGGTCTCCACCGTCACATGGGCCTCGCCGTAGTGGGCGTAACGCTGTTCGGCCAGGCCGGTCAGCACCTCCAGGGCATCGCGCCCGTGCAGCAGGGGCCGGGTGTTGCGGCGGCCAACTCGGCGGGCCATCACCTCGATGTCTGCCTTGAGCCAGACCGACAGCGCCGCCTGGCGGACGAGGGCGCGGGTCTCGGCGGCCATGAAGGCGCCGCCGCCGGCCGCCAGCACGTGCGGCGGCTCCCGGGTGATCAGCCGGGCGATCACCCGGCGCTCGCCGTCGCGGAACTCCTGCTCCCCGCGCTCGGCGAAGATCTCGGCCACCGTGCGCCGCGCCGCCCGTTCGATCTCCTCGTCGGCGTCGCGGAAGCTCAGGCCGAGCGCCGCGGCCAGGCCCCGCCCGATGGTGCTCTTGCCCGCGCCCATCAGCCCGACCAGCACCAGTGTTCGCTCGCGCAGGCGCGGGTGCGCCCCGCCTATCGACGGCGGCGAGACGGCCGGCTTGGCCGCCGGGGGCAGGGCGTTTGGCAGGCTCATGGCGACACCTGGGCTTAACACGAAGGGTCCAACCTGCCCACGTCCGCAAGCCCCCGCCCCCCAGCCCCCTAAGCCCCAAATGCCCTCCGCCCGCATCGAAGCCTTCCTGGAGATGATGTCGGTCGAGCGCGCCGCCGCGCGCAACACCCTGGCCGCCTACGGCAAGGACCTTGCGGACGCCCATGCCTTCACGCTCGGTCGCGGCCGACCGCTGGAGCAGGCGGAGGCGGCCGACGTGGAGGCCTATTTCGTCGAGCTTTCGGCCCGGGGCTTTTCGGCCGCCACCGCCTCGCGCCGGCGCGCGTCGGTGCGCCAGTTCTTCCGCTTCGCCCTCGAGGAGGGCTGGCGCCAGGACGATCCCTCCCGGCGGGTTGAGGCGCCCAGGGCGTCCCGCAGTCTGCCCAAGCTTCTCTCACGCCCGGAGATCGAGCGGCTGATCGCCGCCGCGGCCGCTCTGGGGGAGGCGGAGGCGGCGCGTCTGGCCTGCATGGTGGAGGTGCTCTACGCGGCGGGCCTGCGCGTCTCCGAACTCACCGCCTTGCCGCTGCAGGCGCTGGCCCGCGACCCGGCCTTCCTGATGGTGCGCGGCAAGGGCGACAAGGAGCGGCTGGCCCCCCTGAACGGCGCGGCGCGGGCGGCGGTGAAGGCCTATCTGGCCGTGCGCCCGGCCTTCGTCCCCCGACGCGACAAGGCCAACCCGTGGCTGTTCCCCTCCACCGGATCGAGCGGCCGGGTGACGCCGCGCCGGGTGGCGCAGCTGCTCGACGAGGCGGCGATCCGCGCCGGTATCGACCCCGCTCGCGTTAGCCCCCACGTGCTGCGCCACGCCTTCGCCACACACTTGCTGGAAGGCGGCGCGGACCTGCGCGTGGTCCAGACCCTGCTCGGCCACGCCGACATCGCCACCACCCAGATCTACACTCACGTCAGCGGCGAACGGCTGAGGCGCACGGTGGAAAGCGCGCACCCGCTGGCCAAGCGGTGAGGCGGCGGCGAGCTTAAGCTGAAAACGACACCGGCCGAGCTGGCCTCAGCGCAGAGGGCGGCCAGGTCCGCCTATACCGGCCGAAACGCTTGGGGCCTGGGCCGCCGGGCGTTAGGATCACTGGATTTACGCGAGCGAAGAGGCTGCTGACTGTGTATCTATTTCAATACTGGGATCGCAAACCCATTCCTCAAGACGTCGCATCCTGGATTGATGATTGTCGCAACCAGAACCCTGACTTGGAACACGTACTGCTTGATCATGCTGACGCGCGACGATTTATAGAGCGGCATTTCACTTACAGAGAGTGTGCGGCATTCGCCTCATGCGGGCCGCCGGCTATGCAGGCTGACTACCTTCGTCTGTGCTTGATGTTCGCTGTTGGCGGCCTTTATGTGGACGCTGACCAGGCGCCGCGTGAAGAGTTCTCGCAACTGCTCAAGCAGGCTGACCGGGGGCTCATCGTGCAGTGGCTTACTATTTTAAACAACTGCCCTATATTCATGAGAGAACCAGGCAATGAGTACATCAGGGCATGTCTTGATCTCGCCACCGGAAATATTATTGAAAGAAGATTTGAGCATGTCTTGACCTCTACGGGCCCCGGCGTCCTGAGTGCGGTGTGGGGTCTGCTAGACCAAACGGCAGGAGCGAATATGGAGGCGGTTGTACCTTCAGTGTGGGGACCAATTGGTTGGAATGCGCTCCTAAGCGCGGCTCGCGCCCTGATCATCCCATCAGCAGCGCTCATAAGAGATTTAAATGGCCTCACGCGAATCACTACAGACGAATCTATGAGGTGGTTGGGATTGACGAATCCTGTCTATAAAACTGGCGATAGGCACTGGAATAATTGGTCACGTAGTATTTATGACGTAGATACCTACGAATAATCAAGCCACTACACTCCAACCTTCTGCGACTCTCAGGAGGTTCGCTCTCGGGCCAAAAGGCCGGCGCAGGCTCGTTTTGTAGTCGCCCGGAGTCGGCTCGAAGTGGGTGGTCGGTTTGGGCTAATGAACGTCAGGCTGAGCTATGAGCCGCGCCAGGCTGCGCTCCGACGGATGGATGAGATTATTTGAAGATGGGCCGCCGATCGACTTGCTCGGTGCGACGGGCGGCACGGGCAAGCATTTCGTCGCCCAGGCGCTTGCAGACGATCACAGGGTGACGGCGCTGGTCCGATCGCCGAAGAAGCTGCCGCTCGGTGGAGGGGAGAACCTCGACGTGCGACACGGCTCTATCGCCGACATGATCGACACGGACGAACTGGTGGCGGACGTCGACTTCGTCGTCTCCATGTTTGGAGATCAGGACCCCCAGGGGGACGCCAAGATCAACACGGCGTTCGTGAAGCGGCTTGTGCCATCGATGAGACGGCGCGGCCGCAGGGGCTTGCTCTATCAGGCCGCAGGCCTGAGTCGTCCTTATGAAGGACGTTTTCCGCCGCTGTTCTAGGCGATCTGCAGCCGCGTGTTGGAGCGGGTAGCGGGAATCGAACCCGCATCCTCAGCTTGGAAGGCTGCTGCACTACCTTTGTGCTATACCCGCCCGATGGGCTGGGCGCGTTCTAGCGCCCGCTGGGCGGGGGCTGCAAGGCCTGCGCGCCAGGCGGCTGCGGCGGCGCGGTGCAGGGTGGCGTGGCGGTGGCCCAGGCGCGCGATGTCGCGGTCGTAGCCGCCGCCGATGACGCCCACCACAGGCGCGTGCGGCAGACAGGTTTCCAGCACGTAGGCGTCTCGGGCGGCGAGGCCGGCGTCGGTGAGCGACAGGCGACCCAGCCGGTCGTCGGCATGGGGGTCGACGCCGGCGATGTAGAAGACGAGGTCGGGGCGGACCTCGGCCAGCAGGCCGGGCAGCGCCGCCCGCAGCCGCTCCAGATAAGGGGCGTCGGGGGTCTCGTCGGGAAGCTCGATATCCAGGTCGCTGCGAGCCCGGCGCACCGGATAGTTCTTCTCGCCCTGCATGGAGAAGGTGAAGACCCGGGGCTCGGCCTCGAAGATGCGCGCGGTGCCGTCGCCCTGGTGTACGTCGCAATCCACCACCAGCACCTGACCCACCTCGCCTTCGTCCAGCAGCTTGCAGGCGGCGACGGCGACGTCGTTGAAGGTGCAGAAGCCCGCGCCGCCGTCGGGCCCGGCGTGGTGGCTGCCGCCCGCGGTGTTGCAGGCCAGACCGTGGGCTAGGGCGAGGCGGGCGGCCAGCACCGTCCCGCCGGTGGCGGCCCTGGCGCGGTCGGCGACGGAGTGGGTGATCGGCAGGCCGATGCGGCGCTCCACCTCGCGCGGGACGGCGAGGTCGAACACCTGGCGCACATAGACCGGGTCGTGGACCGCAGCGAGGTCGTCGAAGCCGGCAGGCTCGGGGCGTGAGAAGCCGGCGGCGGGGACCAGCTCTTCGTCCACCAGCACCTGGGCCAGGGCGGCGTACTTGCCCATGGGGAAGCGGTGGTCGGCGGGCATGTCGGCGCTGTAGGCCGGATGATGCACGATCGGGGGCAGGTCCGCCCGGCTCACGACGCGCTGTCTACGATCATGGACGTCCGCCCTGCCTGGAGACCTTTGCACGAGAGCTGCGTGCTCCGAGACAGGCTCTCGCTGAGAACCTTTCTCAGCATGACGGAAGATATTTCAATCCACTCCCCGCGTCATCCTGAGGAGCCCCAAAGGGGCGTCTCGAAGGACGCAAGGCCATCTGCGCAGAGGTCTGTAAGCCCGGCCCTGCGGCGCGGCTCAATGGACCCCGCTATAGCAGGTCCCGCAGCCAGGCGCACAGCGGGGCGTCGGCGGGAGGCATGGGGTAGTCGAACAGCTTGGCGGGCTTGACCCAGGCCAGGGCCGCGTGCTCCCGCCGGGTCACCTGGCCGCCCCAGCGGCGCAGCAGGTAGAGCGGCATCAGCAGGTGGAAGGCCTCGTAGGCGTGGGAGGCGAAGACGAAGGGGGCAAGGCAGGCCTGGCTGACCTGGACGCCCAGCTCCTCGTCCAGCTCGCGGATGATGCAGGCCTCCGGCGTCTCGCCCGCCTCCACCTTGCCGCCTGGGAACTCCCACAGGCCCGCCAGCGACTTGCCTTCGGGGCGTTGGCAGATCAGCACCCGCCCGTCCACGTCGATCAGGGCGGCGGCGGCGACCAGCAGCAGGCGGCTCATAAGCCGTCGTTTCGCGGGGTGATCGGCGACAGCCCGGCGCGGTCGCCGTCCAACACCGGGGCGATCGGCTCGGGCGCGGCGTCGGTATGGTCCTCCGTCGCGCCGTGGCCGAGGCGCTTCAGGAAGGGCGACAGCGCCAGGAACACCGCCCCCGCCGCCACCGCCGCCCAGCCGATCACCGCGAAGACGTGGATGGAGGTGGCCAGCGCCGCCTTGGGATCGAGCACCTGGCCTCCCACCGTCTGCGTCCCGGCCATCTGGGCGATGAAGCCGCCGATCCACTCCGCCCAGGAGATCGACAGATACCACACCGCCATCATGGTGGAGATCAGCAGCGCCGGGGCCAGCTTGGTGACCTGGGAGAGGCCGACCGGCGACAGGCACAGCTCGCCCGTGGTGTGCAGCAGATAGGCGAGAGCCAGGAAGATCAGCGGCAGGCGATAGGCGCCGTCGGTGAAGCGCGCCCCGACCACCAGCACCAGAAAGCCCGCGCCGACCTGCACCAGGGCCAGGCCGAACTTGATCGCCGGGTTGGGATCGCGCCCGATCCTGGCGAGCCGGGGCCACAGCCAGGCGAACACCGGCGCGAACAGCAGGATGAAGCCGGGGTTGAAGGACTGGGTCTGGGCCGCGTTCATGCTGACGAAGCCGTGGTCCGGCAGCTCCGTATTGCGCGCGGCGAACAGGCTGAGCGAGGAGCCCGCCTGCTCGAAAAGGGTCCAGAACACCACCGACCCGCAAATCAAGGCGAGCGCCAGGGTCAGCCGGTCGCGCTCCACCTTGGTGCAGCGCACGACCATCCACCAGCCGACATAGCCCAGCACCGCGATCGAGCCGAGGCCGAGCAGATATCCGACAACGGCGTTATGCTGCAGCAGCACATAGACCACCGCCACCCCGAACAAGCCGGCCAGATACAGCGATCCTTCCAGCGTCAGCGGCCCCGCCACCCGCCGTTGGATCCGGGCGGCGCTCGGGGGCTCGCCATGGCCTTCGAGCAGGGGCTTGCCGAGCACGAACACCACCAGCCCCGCCGCCATGCCGAGGCCGCCCAGGCCGAAGCCCGCCCACCATCCCACGCTCTGCCCCACCGCCCCGCAGATCACAGCCGCCCAGAAGGCGCCGAGGTTCATGCCGTAATAGTAGAGGGTGAAGCCCGCATCGCGCCGGGGATCGCGGGCCGGATACAGCTGGCCGACGATGGAGGTGATGTTGGCCTTCAGATAGGCCACCCCCATGATGATCAGCGATAGCGCCAGATAGAGGATGTTGGCGAACAGCGTAGGCTGCTTTCGCACCGACAGGGTGAACTCGCCCTTGGGCAGGACCGACGGCAGGGCCGCCGCCGCCGGCAGGCCCTTCAGCGCCAGGCCGCCGCTGGGGGTGGAGTCGAAGGCGTATGCCTTGGTCCCGACCTTCAGCGCCACGTAGCGGGCGTCCCCCCGCCCGCTCACCTCGAACACGTAGTCGTGGCCATGATAGCTCAGCACCTGCTGGGCGGCGGGACCCTGGATGGCGAGGCCGAGCTGGCCCATGGTGAGCAGCAGGGCGCCAAAGGCGATCGCCTTGCGCGTCCCCAGATACTGGTCCGCCAGCACCCCGCCCACGATCGGCATCAGATAGATCAGGGTGGTATAGGCGCCATATTCGCTGGCCGCGGCCTTGTCCTGGAACAGGAAGTGCTGGGTCAGGTAGTAGATCAACAAAGCGCGCATGCCGTAATAGGAGAACCGCTCCCACATTTCGGCGAAGAACAGCACGAACAGGCCCCTGGGATGGCCTCTCAGCTGCATCAGGACGGGGATGGCGGTGAGGACGGTGACCAGGACGCCGGCGACAAGGACGATGTTCACGCGGTCAGGCTCTCCCCGGCGCAGCGATCCTGCGCCGGCTCACGTGGGGGTGAACAGACCATGGGCTCCGTCCTTGGACAAGCTGGCTATCTTCTCCTCCCCTGCGCAGCGGGGGAGGAGAAGAGGGCGGAAACGCGGGTCGGGCTGGGGCGTTTGGGTGCGGAACCCCAAGAGGCGCTGCGATGAAGACCCCAGGTCCCGACCACCCGATCACCATCACGCCCAATCCGCGCCAGGTGCGGGTGCGCTTCCAGGACCACGTCATCGCCTCGAGCACGGGGACGCTGACCCTGCAGGAGGCGAACTATCCGCCGGTGCACTACTTTCCCCGGGCCGACGTCGAAACCGGCTTCATCTCCAAGACCGCGCATCACACCACCTGCCCCTACAAGGGCGAGGCGAGCTACTTCACCTTGTACATGAACGGCGACATGCTGGAGAATGCGGTGTGGAGCTATGAGAGCCCCTATCCGGCCATGGAGCAGATCAAGGACATGCTGGCCTTCTACCCCAACAAGTTCGAGGTCTACGAGATCGACGACGCCGACATCGCCGACCGGCACCGGCCGGAGTTCTCCGAGGCGTGGCCCGCCGCCGATAGCGGCGCTCAGTAGGCTTGGAGGCGGCCGTGGGCTCTTCGCCGGACGACCTGCGCGCCGCCGCCCTCGCCCTGCCCGAGGCGGAGGAGAAGGATCACTTCGGCGCCCCTTCGTTTCGGGTCAACGGCAAGATCTTCGCCCAGATCGCGGTGAAGGACGGGGCAAGGCGATCCTCAGGCTGCCCCAGGGACGGCGGGAGCTGCTCTGGGAGGTTCGGCCGGAGGTTTTCAGCCCGTGCGTGTGGGGCAAGAGCGTGTCTTGCTTCGTGGCGCTGGAGGGGGTCGCGCTGGACGAACTGGCGGAACTGGTCCGCGCGAGCTGGCTGGCGGCGGCGCCCAGGCGGCTCGCGGTCGCCTACGCTTCCTTGCCGCCCGGCGGCTGATCGGTTAGGCACGCGCGGCTTTAGCCGAGCCGCAAACTCTTATGTCCGATCCCTCCGATTTTCGACCCCAAGCTCGGGTTCCGCGCGGCTTCCAGGACCGGCGGGCGCGCGACCTGCGCGCGGAACGGACCCTCCTGCTGGCGGTGGCGGAGGTCTATGAGCGGTTCGGGTTCGAGGCGCTGGAGACCTCGGCGTTCGAGTACGCCGATGCGCTGGGCAAGTTCCTGCCCGACAGCGACCGCCCTAACGAGGGCGTCTTCGCGCTGCAGGAAGACGATGAACAATGGATGGCGCTGCGCTACGACCTGACCGCGCCGCTCGCTCGCTTCTACGCCCAGAACCGCGAGACCCTGCCCAAGCCGTTCCGCCGTTACGCCTTCGGCACGGTCTGGCGCAACGAGAAGCCCGGCCCCGGCCGCTTCCGCGAGTTCATCCAGTGCGACGCCGACACGGTGGGCTCCGCCCGGCCGGAAGCGGACGCCGAGGTGATCGCCATGGCGGTAGCCGGGCTCGAAGCGGCCGGGCTTCCGGCCGGCGCCGCGGTCATCAAGATCAACACCCGCAAGCTCCTGAACGGCCTCCTGGAGGCGATCGGGGTTGGCGATGCGGGCCAGAGGCTGGTCGTGCTGCGCGCAGTGGACAAGCTCGACCGACTGGGCTCGGACGGCGTGCGCCTGTTGCTGGGCGAAGGCCGCCGCGACGAGAGCGGCGACTTCACCAGGGGCGCGGGCCTGGATGCGAGCGCCATCGAACGGGTGCTCGCCTTCGTCACCAGCCCGGTCGGCGGCGGCCGGCTCGGGACCTTGGACCGGATCGCCGACGCCATCGGCGGTTCGGCGTCCGGCGACGAGGGACTGGAAGACCTCCACCGGATCAACGCCGCGCTCGACAGCCTCGGGGTTTCCCAGGCCCAGGCGCAGTTCGACTCCACCATCGTGCGTGGCCTTGAATACTACACCGGCTGCGTGTTCGAGGCGGACATGCTGCTCGACGCCGTCGACGCGCAGGGGCGTCCCATGCGGTTCGGCTCCGTTGGAGGCGGCGGCCGCTATGACGACCTGGTGGCGCGCTTCACCGGCGAGCGGACGCCAGCCACCGGCTTCTCCTTCGGGGTCAGCCGGCTGGTGGCGGCGCTCCGCGCGGCGGGGCGCGAGCCGGGGGTGGCGTCTCGCGGCCCGGTAGTGGTGATCGCCTTCAACGAAGCCGCCATGGCGGACTATTTCGCCATCGTGGGCGAGCTGCGCTCAGCCGGCATCGCCGCGGAGGTCTATCTCGGCGCCTCGGGCATGAAGGCGCAGATGAAGTACGCCGACCGCCGCCTGTCGCCGGCCGCGGTCATTGTCGGCGACGACGAGCTGGCGGCGGGGACGGTGACGGTGAAGGACCTGAACCTTGGGCGCGAGCTCGCCGGCCAGGTCTCCGACAACAAGGCCTGGAAGGCCGAGCGGCCGGGCCAAGCGACGATCCCGCGCGCCGACCTCGTCGCGCACCTGCGCCGCGTCCTGGAGGGCTGAGCGCGATGCTCGTCGAGCGCGCCCTCACCCCGGCCGAGCTGGCGCCGATCCGCGCGCCGTTCGAGGCGTTCGGCGGGACCTGGACCGACGCGGCCGTGCTGCAGCCGCTGTCGATGCTGCTCGACCTGGCGGGGGAGGCGATGCGGGCGCGTCTCTTCACCGTTCAGGGCGAGGGCGCAGGCGAGCTGTGTCTGCGTCCGGACTTCACCATCCCCATCGCCACGGCCCACATCGCCGCGGGCGCGGTGGAAGGCCGCTATCTCTACCAGGGCAAGGCCTTCCGCACTGCGCCGCGGGGCAGCGGGCGCCCGGCGGAGTTCCTGCAGATCGGGGCGGAGGTCTATGGAGGCGCGGCCGACCCGGTGGCGCAGGACGTCGAGATCGCGGCCCTCGCCTGGGGGGCGTCCAGCGCCGGGGGGCGAGGCGATCTGGGGATCGTGCTCGGCGACGTGGCCCTGTTCGACGCCTTCCTCGCCGGGCTTGAGCTGCCCCAGCCCCTGCGGGTGCGGCTGGTGGGCGCCTACGCCAGCGGCCGGGGCCTGCGGGCGGAGCTGAGCCGGGCGCAGTCGGGACCCGACGCCCATGCCGGCGGTCGCCTGGCGGCGCTGCTCAGCGGTCTGCCGGAAGGGGAGGCGACCGGCGTCCTGGAGGAGCTTTGGCGGCTGGCGGGCATCTCGCCGGTCGGCGGTCGCTCGCCCGCTGAGATCGCTCACCGCCTCTGCGCGCGCGCAGAGCAGGCGTCGGCGGCCCACCTCAGTCCCGCCGAAGCTGACCTGATCGCGCGCTATCTCGACATCGTCGCCCCGCCGCACGAGGCGTTCGAGCGGATCGGGGGGCTGGCCTACGAGGCCAAGGTCGAGTTCGACATCCCGCTGGCCCCCTGGGTCAAGCGCCTGCGCGGCCTGACGGCGGCGGGGGTGCCCGAATGGGCGATGATCTTCTCCACCGGCTTCATGCGCGCCTTCGGCTATTACGACGGAATGCTGTTCGAGGTGCGAAGCCTGGAGCTCGGCTACGACCGGCCGGTGGCGGCGGGCGGCCGCTACGACGGCCTGCCGGCGAGACTGGGCGCCAAGGGCGGCGCCGGCGCCGTCGGCTGCACGGTCCGGCCGGGCCGCGCCGTGACGGAGGGCTGAGATGACCGCAGAAAGCGCCGCCTCTTGTCTCTCTCCCCCTGTGGGAGAGGGAAGGGGCCCAGCTCTGCTGGGAGGGGTGAGGGGTCGCACCACCGTTTGCAGCGGCGCCCGAAGCGCGACCCCTCACCCTCCCACCTCGCTGCGCGACGCGCGCCGCTCCCTCTCCCGCAAGGGGAGAGGGGTTTGACCCCCCTCGTTCTCGCCGTGCCCTCCAAGGGCCGGCTGAAGGAGCAGGTGGAGGGTTGGCTGTCCGAGTGCGGCTTCGCCCTGGAGGCCGACGGCGGTGATCGCGGCTACCGCGCGCTGCTCCGCGGTCTGCCGGGGGCCGAGGTGCGGCTGATGTCGGCGGGCGACATCGCCGCGGCGCTCGACGCTGGCGACATCCATATCGGCGTGACGGGCGAGGACCTGCTGCGCGAGACCGGCGACGGGCTGGATGCCCGAATCATGCTGCTGCGCGCGCTGGGCTTCGGCCGGGCCGACCTGGTGGTCGCAGCGCCGCAGAGCTGGATCGACGTGGACGCCATGGCCGACGTGGAGGAGGTGGCGCACCTCTATCTCGCCCGCACCGGCTCGCGGCTTCGGGTGGCCACCAAATATGCGGTGCAGACCCGAGCCTTCTTCGCCGCCAAGGCCATCGCCGACTATCGCATCGTCGACAGCGGCGGCGCGACCGAGGGCGCCCCGGCGGCCGGCTTGGCCGAGCTGGTGGTCGATATCACCACCACTGGCGCGACGCTGGCGGCCAACAACCTGAAGATCGTCGCCGACGGGGTGATCCTGAAGAGCCAGGCCCAGCTCGCCGCCTCCCTGCACGCGAGCTGGACGGCGCACCAACTGGCCCTGGCGCGCCGGCTGGTCTCGGTGGCGGAGGCGCGGTCGAGGGCGCGCAGTCTCGCCGCCCTGCGCTGGCCGGAGGAGCAGGACCCCGCCGCTCGAGCGGCGACCGAGGCGCACCTGGTGCGCGGCGCCACGCGAGAGCCGTTCGGCCTGCTGGCGCCGGAGTCCGCGCTGCTGGATATCACGGCTGATCTGGCCGCCGCAGGGGTGGGTCCGGTGAGCGCCGGGCGCCCGGACTATGTCTTCGAGGCGAGCTGTGCGATCGCCGATGCGCTGGCCCGACGCGTGGGCTGACGGGTAGGGCATGACGCGGCGGGGGGTTCTGGTCTAAGCCTCACAGCATGAGCGAGACGCGCGCCACCTTTGGATACCAGGACGTCGACGCGGCCGAGAAGCCGCAGTTGGTCCGCGGCGTGTTCGACCGGGTGGCCTCGCGCTACGACCTGATGAACGACCTGATGAGCGCGGGCGTCCATCGGGCGTGGAAGGACATGACCGCCGCGCGCCTGAACCCCCAGCCCGGTGAGCGCATCATCGACTGCGCCGGAGGCACCGGCGACATCGCCAAGCGCCTGGCCAGGCTCGCCCGGGCCGCCAAGGCCCGGCGCGGCGGCGAGGACGCGGAAATCCTGGTTTTGGACTACAACGCCGAGATGGTGGGCGTCGGCCGCGACCGTGTCGCCGAGGCCGAGATAGCCTGGGCTGTCGGCGACGCCCAGCGCCTGCCGCTGCCCGACGCCTGCGCCGACGCCTATGTCATCGCCTTCGGCATCCGCAACGTCACCGACATACCCACCGCGCTCCGGGAAGCTCGCCGGGTGCTGAAGCGCGGCGGGCGGTTCCTGTGCCTGGAGTTCTCCCAGCCCACCGCGCCGGCCATGCGCCGGGCCTACGACGCCTACAGCTTCAACGTCATCCCCGCGGTCGGCGGCTTCGTCGCCCAGGACCGCGAGAGCTACCAGTACCTGGTGGAGAGCATCCGCCGCTTCCCCACCCAGGACCGCTTCGCCGCCATGATCTCCCAGGCCGGCTTCGAGCGCGAGGGCTACACCAACTTCACCGGCGGCGTGGCGGCCCTGCACCACGGCTGGGCGCTTTGAGGATCGTGGCGCGCCCTTCCCGGATCGACGCGCTTCCGGGGCGCGTCTGCCTTTGAAGAAATCCAGCCTTTTCATTCAACCTCATCCTGAGCCCGTCGAAGGACGAGGTTGCTCACCGCCGTGGGACGCCTCGTCCTTCGACAGGCTCAGGATGAGGCGAATGCCGACGGGCGCGGTCAGAGCTTACGGGCTCTAGACGATGCCCAACCCCGTCTCCAACGCCTGGCGCCTGCTCGCCGCGGGCTTCGTGCTCGCCCATCACGACGCGTTGCTGCCGCGCGAGGCGGCCCACCTGGCGCCCGCGCCCGCGCGCGTGTCCGCCGCCATTCTGCGCATCCTGGCGGGCGGCGCGGCGGCGCGGGGGCGGCCGGGGGAGCGGCTGGGGCGGGCGTTCGAGGCGCTGGGGCCCGCCGCGATCAAGCTCGGCCAGCTGCTCTCCACCCGCGCCGACATCTTCGGAACCGAGTTCGCCGACGACCTCGGCCGGCTGAAGGACCGCCTGCCGCCCTTTCCCATGTCGGTGGCTGTGGCCGAGGTCGAGGCCGGGCTGGAGCGGCCGCTTTCGAGCCTCTACGCCAGCTTCGATCCGCCCATCGCCGCCGCCTCTCTCGCCCAGGCCCACCCCGCGGTGCTGCACGATGGGCGCAAGGTCGCGGTCAAGGTGCTGCGGCCGGGGATCGAGCGCCGCGTCTCCGCCGACATCGGCGCCATGCTGCTGGGCGCGCGCATGGCCGAGCGCTTCGCCGGGCCGCTGCGCCGGCTGGAGCCGCTGGCCGCCGCCACCGCCGTCGCCCGCTCGCTGGAGCTCGAGCTGGACCTCCGGCTCGAGGCCGCCGCCGCCAGCGAATTGGGCGAGGTCATGGCCAAGGACGGCCACATGCACGCGCCGGGCGTGATCTGGGAGGGCGTGGCCAAGCGGATGCTGACGCTGGAATGGGCCGCGGGCACGCCGCTCTCGCGCCCCGAGGCGCTGGAGCTGCCAGGCCTGGACCGCCCGGCCCTGGCTAACCACGTCACCCGCGGCTTCCTGACCCAGGCCATGGACCACGGCGTCTTCCACGCCGACCTGCACGAGGGCAACCTGTTCGTCTCCGCGCCTGCAAGGCTGGAGGCGGTGGACTATGGCATCGTCGGCCGGATCGGCCCGGCGGAGCGGCGCTTCCTGGCGGAGATCCTCTACGGCTTTCTGAAGCGCGACTACCATCGGGTGGCGCAGGTGCACTTCGACGCCGGCTACGTCCCCGCCACCGAAGACCTCGCCACCTTCGCCCAGGCGCTGCGCGCCGTCGGCGAGCCGATCTTCGGGCGGCCGGCCAGCGAGGTGTCCATGGGCAAGCTGCTCGGCCAGCTGTTCGAGATCACCGGCCTGTTCGGCATGCACCTGCGCCCCGAACTGGTGCTGCTGCAGAAGACCATGGTGGCGGTGGAGGGCGTCGCCCGCCGCATCGACCCCGCCCACGACATCTGGATCGCCGCCCAGCCCGTGGTCGAACGCTGGATGCGCCGCGACCTCTCCCCCGCCCGCCGCGTCCAGGACCTGGCCGAACGGGGCCTGCGCATCGCCGAAGGGCTCGCGCGACTGGCCGAGGCCCCGGTTCGCGCGGCGGTGGTGGTGGAGCGCCGGGCCTCACGGGTGGCGTGGGCGGCGCTGGCGGCGGCGGTCACGGCGCTGGGCGTCGCGCTCCTGCACGGCGGCCACTGAGCGTCCGCATCCAAGCCCGAAGCCGGGACGGATCGAACGGCGACATGCTGGAGCCGCGCTCGTATGTGCTTACGACCGAGGCTGTGTGAGAACACGGTTTGGAGCCAGGGCGCTGTAGCGAACTGGTCGGCTCGGTGAAGGCGATCAGGCGTGCATCGCCTGGATCAGCGGCGCCACGCCAAACATCGTGATCATTCGCTTCAGGTTGTAGGCCAGGACGTGCAGGCTCATCTCGGTTTGGACCTTTGGTAATGTTCGCATCTTGAAGTGGGTGGCTCCCATGGCGGCTTTGAGCGTGCCGAAGACGTGCTCCACGGTGGCCCTCCGGACCCGCATGGCGCGGGGATGACGATCCAGACGCGCCTGCATGGCTTCGAGCACCGCCTCGTGTTCCCAGCGGCGCACCCGCCGCACGGGACCTGTCGTGCATTGGGGTTTCAAGCGACAGGTCGCACAGGCCAGGGTCCAATACTTGTGCATCAACAGGCCTGCCTCGTCTGAAGCGAAGCGCCGCGTCAGCCGCTCGCCCGCCGGGCAGCGATAGACGTCCTCCTCGGGCAGGTAGACGAAGTCCTGCTTGCCGAAGCGTCCCTCCGCCTTGGCGTTGGACGTCAGGGGCTTTGGGACGTAGGGCTCCACGCCCAGCGCTTCGCAGGCCAGCACCTCCTGGCTGTCGAAGTCGCCGCGGTCCGCCAGCACCTGGAGCCGATCCGCGCCGCAGGCGGCCTTCGCCTTTGCGCCCATCTCGGCAAGCATGTGGCGGTCGTGACCGACATTGGTCACCTCATGGGCCACGATCAGGTGGTGGGTGGCGTCCACGGCGGCCTGGACGTTGTAGCCGACCATCCCGCTCCCGCGTCCGCTGGTCGCCATCGAGCGCGCATCGGGGTCGCTGAGCGAGAGCTGGCGGTCAGGCGTCGCCTCAAGCACAGGCTCCACCGCCTTGAAGCTCGCCATCTGCCGGCGCAGCGCTGCGATCTTCTCCTTCAGCCGGCCGCTCTTCTCGCGGGCCAATTCGCCCTCCTGGCGGTCAGCCGTATCCAGGGCCGCAATATAGCGCTCGATGCTCGCTTCGACCTGCTCCATGCGGGCCTTGAGCTTGGCCGGTGTGTAGTTCTTGTCGCGCGTGTTCACCGCCTTGAACTTGCTGCCGTCGATGGCGGCCACTGCATGGGAGAACAGCCGAAGGCTCCGACAGAGATCGACGAAGCGACGGCAGACCGCGCGGATCGCCTCGCCGTTGTCGCGGCGGAAGTCGGCGATGGTCTTGAAGTCCGGAGCCAGCCGCCCGGTGAGCCACATCAGCTCGACATTGCGCCCGGCCTCGCGCTCCAACCGCCGGCTCGACGTCACCTGGTTCATGTAACCGTAGACGTAGAGCCGCAGCAGCATAGCAGGATGGTAGCCCGGTCTCCCGGTCGCCGCCGGCGTCACTCGCGCAAAGCCGAGCGCCGCCAGGTCCAGCTCATCAACGAAGACATCTATGGCCCTGACCGGGTTCTCTTCGGACACCCAGTCATCCAGGTACTCCGGAAGCAGGACACCTTGCCGCCGGTCCTCACCTTCGACGAACCGCTTCATCAAAAGCTCCGACACTGGCTCCGGATCAATGCGTAGACCGCTTCGGCGTTTTCACACAGCCTCGGTCGATCTTTCGCATGAGCATTGCGCCCACTAGCGGACTGCGGTGTGCCACCGTGCTCGGGCGCGTCAAGGGACGCTTCGCTCTGCGCCCTTGACCCGCCCTGCGCGCGGCGGCTGACCGTTTGGCGTCGGGACGCGGGGCGCGTCCCCTTTGAAGGTTCGACTTGGCCTGCGGCTGCGTCGAACACAGGGCTGAACGTGGGGAGCGGCGCGGAACGGGTGGCGCTTGTCTTCCTTGCCCCAGCCCTGGGTTCGATCCGCCGGGGGCGATCGGACTTCTATGGGGGACGCTCCCCTCGTCCCGACGTTCACCGGTCAGCCGTCGCGCGGAGGGGCGGTCAAGGTCGAGCAAAGCTCGCTCGCGCCAGCGAGGTCGCCTTGAGGGCCTCGAGCATGGCGGCACAGCCTCCGCCCGCCATCAGAGCGGCGCTTGGTCATCTGCCGCAGCTCCCCGCCTTCGGCTACCTCTGTGGGCACGGCGGCTCCGATCGAACGGCAGGCGGGACGACAGGACTGCGCAAACCCGGGGGCCGGAAGGCGCCCAAGAGATTGTTCCCGGTCAAACGGCGCAGCATGAGTGCCCGACATCCAATTAGGTCGTCTCAAAGGCATCGTAGGCCTAGACAACGCCCAGGTCCTTGGCAGCGGCGGAAACAACCCCCGCGCAGGACCCGCGCCCTGTGGGGGCGCGTAAGCGTACACGGTCCTTGACATGCGTTCGCCCCACGCGGGGGAGGCTCCACACCGACGAAGCCGCGCTGAGGCCAGCGCGGCCGGACTCGTTTGGGAGCCGAGCTGGCGACTTATACCAGTTCTCTGAGTGCGTGACTCTGGGGCTTGCGGCTGGCGGCTGGGGTTGATTCAAGGTGGTGAACGAGGGGGTTCACCATGCCGATTGCGCTTCGCCAGGATTTTGATGCGACCACGACCCGGGCGGCTGCGAAGCTGTCCAAGGACAGTGGGCAGACGCGGCGTCTGTTGGCTCTGGCGGCGATCTACGAGGGGGCGTCGCGCACGCAGGCGGCGCGGATCGGCGGTGTGACGCTGCAGATCATTCGGGACTGGGTGGTGAAGTTCAACGCCGTTGGGCCAAGCGGATTGATCGACCGCAAGCCGCCTGGCCAGCCTGCGCGTCTGGTGGATATCCATCACACCGCCTTGATCAAGATGATCGAGCAAGGCCCAGACCCGCAAGTGCATGGGGTGGTGCGTTGGCGCTTGATCGATTTGGCGCGACGACTGGAAGAAGATTTTCAGCTTGAGGTCTCCATACAGACGTTGAGCCGGGAGCTGCGTCGGCTGGGCTATCGGAAGCTGTCGGCAAGGCCCCGCCATCAGGCTCAGGACCCAGCCGCGCAGGAGGCGTTCAAAAAGGGGGCTTCGCAGCAGAGCTGTTGAAGGTCAAAGCGAGCATCGCGCCTGGGCTGAAGCTGGAGATTTGGTGGCAAGACGAAGCCAGGGTCGGGCAGAAGAACAAGATCACCCGCCGCTGGTGGAAGCGCGGCGCCCGACCCTGCGCCCCTCACGACCAGAGAACGGCTTCGGCCTACATCTTCGGAGCGATATGCCCTCAGCAGGGCAAGGCGGCCGGGCTCGTCCTACCCTTCTGCAACACCGCGGCGATGAACCTGCACTTGGCGGAGATATCTCGCACCGTCGCGCCCGACGCACACGCCGTGCTGATCATGGATCAGGCGGGCTGGCACACCACCAAGAAGCTCGACCTGCCTTCCAACATCAGCATCATCGCGCTGCCGGCTCGCTGCCCTGAACTTAATCCGGTCGAGAACATCTGGCAGTACATGCGAGACAACTGGCTATCGAACCTCATATTCAAATCTTACGACGACATCGTCAGCCAATGCTGCGCGGCGTGGAACAAGCTCGTCCAGCAACCCTCCACCATCACTTCGATCGGAATGCGAGAGTGGACGCATGGGTTCTAGTCAGCGGGATTTGGTATTAGGTTTGCGCGAGGGGTGCGTGCTTCGAGACAGGCTCTGAAGGAGAGCCTCACTCGGCATGACGAAGGCATGTGCGATCCACCCCCTGCGTCATCCTGAGGAGCCCTGGAGGGGCGTCTCGAAGGCCGCGAGGTCGCCTGCGCCAGGGTCTGCGTCCTACGGAGGAAAGGCGTGATCCTTTTCGTCCTTGCGCGAGCCCTGAGTTCGATCCGCCGGAGCGATCGACTTCGATACGCGGCGCCCCGCGTTCCGACGCTTACGCGTCAGCCGTCGCGCGGAGGTGCGGTCGAGGTCGAGCGGACGCTCGCCTCGCGCCCGCGAGGTCGCCTTGAGCATCCCGAGCACGCCGGCACAGCCACCGCCGCCTTATCAGAGCGGCGTCGCGCATCCGCCGGGTCGAGATCGCTCGCGCTAAGTCACACGCCCAAGCGCACCCTGGTGTTCGACAGTTCTGAACGTTACGCGGCGGACACCCGCTTGCCTTCCGGGGCGCTCCGCGGCAAACCCGCGCCCATCATGTCCATTGACGCCGCCACCGTGCGCCGGGTCGCCCGGCTCGCCCGCATCGCCGTTCCCGAAGCGCGCCTGGAGCCCCTGGCCCAGGAACTCACCGGCATCGTGGACTGGATCGAGCAGCTGAGCGAGGTGGACACGGAGGGCGTGGCGCCCATGACCTCCTGCGTGGCGATGAGCCTGCCCCTGCGCGACGACGTGATCACCGACGGCGACAAGCGGGACGCGGTGCTGTCCAATGCGCCCAAGGCTATTGGCGGCTTCTTCGTGGTGCCGAAGGTGGTGGAATGAGCGCCTCAGACCTCACGGGCCTGACGCTGAAGGGCGCGCGCGATGCGCTCGACGCCGGCCGGGTCTCCGCCGAAGAGCTGGCGCAGGCGCATCTCGACGCCATCGCCGCCGCCAACCCGCACCTGAACGCCTATGTGCTGGAGACGCCGGACAAGGCGTTGGCCATGGCGCGGGCGTCGGATGCGCGCCGGGCGCAAGGCGATGTAGGCCCGCTCGAAGGGATCAGCCTGGGGGTAAAGGACCTGTTCGCCACCGAAGGCGTGCGCACCACCGCCGGCTCCAGGATCATCGGCGAGTTCGTCCCCCCTTACGAGTCCACCGTCTCCGCCAACCTGTGGCGGGCGGGGGCGGTGATGCTGGGCAAGCTGAACATGGACGAGTTCGCCATGGGCTCGTCCAACGAGACCTCGGCCTTCGGGCCGGTGACCAACCCCTGGCGCGTGGCGGGGTCGAACCAGGCCCTGACGCCCGGCGGCTCGTCCGGCGGCTCGGCGACGGCGGTGGCGGCGGATCTTTGCCTGGGCGCCACGGCCAGCGATACCGGCGGCTCCATCCGCCAGCCCGCCGCCTTCACCGGCACGGTGGGGATCAAGCCGACCTATGGCCGCTGTTCCCGCTACGGCATGGTCGCCTTCGCCTCGTCGCTGGACCAGGCCGGCCCGATTGCCAAGACGGTGGAGGACGCCGCCATCCTGCTCGGCGTGATGGCGGGCCACGATCCCAAGGACTCCACCTCGCTGCCGGTGGAGACGCCGGACTTTGCAAGCTTCGTCGGCCGTTCGCCCAGGGGCCTGCGCATCGGCGTGCCCAAGGAATACCGGCTGGACGGGATGCCCGAGGAGATCGCGCGCCTGTGGGACCAGGGCGTCGCCTGGCTGAAGGATGCGGGCTGCGAGATCAAGGAGGTCAGCCTGCCGCACACCCGCTACGCCCTGCCGGCCTACTATATCATCGCGCCGGCGGAGGCGTCGTCCAACCTCGCGCGCTATGACGGCATGCGCTTCGGGCTGCGGGCCGAGGGCGGCGGGACCCTGACCGAGGTCTATGAGCGCTCCCGCGCCGAGGGCTTCGGCGAGGAGGTGAAGCGGCGCATCCTGATCGGCACCTACGTCCTGTCCGCCGGCTATTACGACGCCTACTACCTGAAGGCCCAGAAGGTTCGCCGGTGCATCGCCGACGACTTCGACGCCGTCTTCCAGGAGGTCGACGCGCTGCTGACCCCCACCGCGCCCTCAGCCGCCTTCGCGCTCGGCGAGCGGGTGAGCGATCCCCTGGCCATGTATCTGAACGACGTCTTCACCGTGACGGTGAACCTGGCGGGGCTGCCGGGCATCAGCGTGCCCGCAGGGCTCGACGCCCAGGGCCTGCCGCTGGGGCTGCAACTGATCGGCCGCGCGCTGGACGAGGGGACGCTGTTCACCCTGGCGGGGGCGGTGGAGAGTGCTGCGGGCTTCCGGGCCAAGCCTGCTGCCTGGTGGTGAGCCGCCGCTCGCGCCGCCTTCAGGGTCTGCGGGTCGCGTCACCGTTCCTGTTGCTCGCGCTTGGCTTCTGGGCGTTGATCCGCTCGCCCTGGCCGACGATCTGGCGGCTGATGCTGAAGGGCGAGCACGTCGTGGTAGTGCCAACCTGGCCGACCTTGGGCCTGCCGGCCGTGACGATCGTCTGCTTCGGCGCCGCGATCGTGATCTCGCTCGGGATCAAGCGATCATAGTGCTGGCGCGCTGCGCCGCTCAAAGCGCCGCGATCACCATGACGACGCGCCTGTAGAGGGAGTGTGACAGCCGGCCGATGCTGCGGCCGCTGTCCGTCAGCGGGTTGTGGCGGTGGACGGGCTCATCGATCAGGTCGACGCGGATGAGGTCAGCCTGGAGCTGGTCCAGCTTCCCGGTGCTGATCCGCCCATGCGAGAGCAGGGCGAGCTTGGCGAGGCTCATGCTCTTGAACATCATGTATTCCGGGCGTTCGCAGAGGCCCGGCAGCCGACGCTCCAGCACCGCCCGTCCCTGGGGCGAGGAGGCGATCACCCCGATTGGTGTGTTGACCGACAAAATCTTATCTCTACCCGCGGGCGCTCGCTCAGTTTCCGCCAAAGGTGCGCCGAGATCATCAGGCATGGCCATGTCAGGCGAGGACTGGACGGCGACGCCGGCTTGCGCGTTGGGAAGGGTCTGGGTCAGGCCGGGACTGGCGGCGCATAAACTGGCGGCGCCTAGACAAAGGACAACGGTGCTTCTCAGGAAAGGACGCCCAAGCACAGCGGAGTCTCCCTGTTCACGCCACCCGCGCACCCCTCGGCCCGCGAGTCTGGCGTAAGGTTATACCCTATTTTCTTTCCACCGTGTTGCGCTTTCGACACGAGCGAAAAGCTGGCCTGCCGTTCGTCGCAGGCTTAACTAAGTTCAGGATTTTCGAGGTCACCCATGAGTGAGCGCGCCCCATACCGGGTCACCGGCCGGACAGGCGAATGGGAAGTGGTGCTGGGGCTGGAGGTGCATGCCCAGGTGGCGTCCCAGTCCAAGCTCTTCTCCGGCGCGGCCACCGCGTTCGGCGCGGGCCCCAACGAGCATGTAAGCCTGGTGGATGCGGCCTTTCCCGGAATGCTGCCGGTGATCAACCGCTACTGCGTGGAGCAGGCGGTGCGCACGGGACTTGGCCTGCATGCCCAGATCAACCTGCATTCGCGCTTCGATCGGAAGAACTACTTCTATCCTGACCTGCCCGCCGGCTATCAGATCAGCCAGTTCAAGGACCCTATCGTCGGGGAGGGCGAGCTGGTGGTGCAGCGGGACGACGGCTCCAGCTTCAGCGTGGGCATAGAGCGGCTGCACCTGGAGCAGGACGCCGGCAAGAGCATCCACGACATGGACCCCAGCTGGACCTATGTGGACTTGAACCGCTCGGGCGTAGCGCTGATGGAGATCGTCTCGCGCCCGGACCTGCGCTCGCCTGAGGATGCGGCGGCCTATGTGAAGACGCTCCGCGCCCTGGTGCGCCGGCTGGGCGCCTGCGACGGCGACATGGAGAAGGGCAACCTGCGCGCCGACGTCAACGTCTCGGTCCGCCGCCTGGGCGAGCCGCTCGGCACGCGCTGCGAGATCAAGAACGTGAACTCGCTGCGCTTCATCCAGCAGGCCATCGTCTACGAGGCGGCGCGGCAGGTGGAGGTCCTGGAGGACGGCGGCGCCATCGTCCAGGAGACCCGGCTGTACGATCCCGGTCGCGGCGAGACCCGCTCCATGCGCTCCAAGGAGGAGGCGCACGACTATCGCTACTTTCCCGATCCCGACCTGCTGCCGCTGGAGATCGACCCCGCCTGGGTGAAGGCGATCGAAGTGACGCTGCCCGAACTGCCCGACGCTTTGCGCGCCCGGTTGCAGGCGCAGTACGGCCTGTCGGCCTACGACGCCCGGGTGCTCTCCGCCGACCACCTGCTGGCCGACTATTTTGAGACCGCCGCCAAGGGCCGCGACGCCAAGCTTATCGCCAACTGGGTCTCCAACGATCTGGTCGGAAAGCTAGGCAAGGCGGAGCAGGGTATCGAAGACAGTCCGATTCCGCCCGCCGACATCGCCGAGCTGGTCGCCCTGATCGAGGACGCCACCATCTCCTCCAAGATCGCCAAGGACGTCTTCGAGCGCATGTGGGCCGGGGAGGGCGCCCCCAGGGCGATCGTGGAGGCGCACGGGCTGGTCCAGGTCACCGACACCGGCGCGCTGGAGGCGATCGTAGATCGCCTGATCGCCGCCAATCCCGACAAGGCCGCCGCCGTGAAGGCCAAGCCCCAGGCGGTGGGATGGTTCGTCGGTCAGGTGATGAAGGAAACCGCCGGCAAGGCCAACCCGGCCGCGGTGAACGCGATCCTCCAGGCGAAGCTGGGTTAACTCGCCCGTTGCGACAGATTGGGCGCGGATCAACCAAGGGGTGGCTTTCCATCTGAGGGGTATTTAGCCTCAGTCGCCGTAATTGGTTGGGGCGGGGACAGATGAGACCATCCTTGAAGTTAGTTGGCGTATTGCTTTTGGCGCCTCTAGCAGCCTGCGCGACGGTCACGCGCGGCAGCAACACGGCCTGGGAGGTGAACACCACACCCTCCGGCGCCAAGGTCAAGACGAGCAACGGCTTTTATTGCGACTCCACACCCTGCTCCATCAAGATGCCGCGACGCTCTACGTTCACGGCCACCATCACCCATGACGGATACAAGCCGGCTGAAGTGGAGGTGACAAACCACGTCTCTGGCGGAGGCGGCGTGGGGATGGCGGGCAACGTGCTCGTCGGCGGCATTATCGGCGCGGGTGTGGATGTCGCCTCGGGCGCGATGCTCGATCTGACCCCTAATCCCGTCGCCGTCGCCATGGAGAAGGAAGAGGTCGTCACCGCCGCAGGTGTTCAGGACCCGCCTGTTCCTGTAGCCGCCCAGCCTCTGCCTCCAGCTTCCCCGCCGACGTCCGCTTCGTCGCCTGCGGTGAAAATCCAAGGACTTGCGAACGAGTGACGTCGTCCAATCGGCGGTGTGCCTAGGATGATCGGAGAGAGGCGTTGAAAGACACTCCACGCTTAGTACAGCTCTAAGCGGTTTATTAATCGCGATGATCTAGAAGCCTCCTTGACGCGAGCTGTCGCGATGAAGGGGGCTTCATGAGCCGTATCTCGTCCTGCGTCGTCGTGCTGGCCGCAGCCGTGTCGCTCGGCGCGTGCGCGACGGTCACCCGCGGCGCCAATACGGCTTGGCAGGTGAACACCCTGCCTCAGGGCGCGACGGTCAGGACTAGTAACGGGCGGGTTTGCGACTCCACGCCGTGTGCTCTGGAGATGCCCCGGCGGTCCACCTTCACCGCCAGCATCACCCGCCCGGGCTACAAGCCAGTGCAATTGGCCGTCACCAACCACGTCACCGCAATTGGCGCCCTCGCCTTTGTCGGCAACGGCGTGATCGGCGGCATACCGGGCGCCGCCATCGACCTCTTCACGGGGGCGACGCTTGATCTGACGCCGAACGGCGACGCCATCACGCTCGAGCGGGACGATAGCCTCACCGCCCAGATGTACGGCTACCGCGCCGCCGACTATCCGGCCCAGACTGAAGGGCTCGCGCCTGGGGAAACACTCAGCGTCTCAAGGTTCTGAGCGGGCGTCTCACCACCAGAACACCCCGTAAGCCACGTCGACAATTTCGCCGGTATAGACGTTAACTAACAATGCGTCTGGCCCGTAACGTACCCATCGGCAACCGGGCGCCGGCGGACCCAGGTCGTACTGGCCGAAGTCGCCGATGAAGTAGGCGTCTGTCAGGAACAGGCCTGGCAGGTAGGCGCCGACACCCCAACGGCGATAGCCCCAGCCGTAAGGATAATGGAACGCGCCGGCGTGAAAGCGGCCAAAAGTGCGGCCGCGATAGCTCCAGTTACCGCGACCGTGGAAACCGCCGCCGCCGCCACGGAAGCCGTTGTAGGCGAACCCGCCGCCGCGGTTCTCAAAGCCTTCGCCGCCGCGGAACCCTGGGGCTGCTCGCTCGCCGCCATGGAATCCACCGTGGGCCAGGACCGCGCCCGCGCCCAACGCTGCGCCGACACCCACGCCCGTCGCCAGCGCGCGACCCCGGCCGCCACGCCCGCCAACACCGCCGCCTTCCCGCGCACCATCGACATGGCCACCCCCGAAGTGGCCGCCGCCGCCACCGAAGTGTCCACCGCCGCCGCCCACATGGCCACCTCCGCCGAAATGGCCGCCACCGCCACCCATGTGACCGCCGCCACCACCGTGCCCGCCGCCATGCTGGGCATAGGCAGCAGGGGCCAGCGCCAGCATCAGGGCGGCCGTCGAGACCATGGCGCGCTTGATCATCTGATCTTCTCCTGTCCGCCGCCGCGACCGAGCTTAAGGGTCGAGCGCCGCCTCATCGTTTTCAAGGCTTCAGCCAAGCTCCGGTTCCGCTTCGCCTCCGAGCTGATGCCCGCCGGCGTCTTCACGCGCAGATCATCTTGATTTCGAAAGCTTAAACGTTGTGCCTCGCCGGGCTGTTCAGCTCGTGGTGCGACCATTCATCATATTTACGCGCTTAACTCTATGTTCAGTCCGCATCGACTTTGGTGTCTGCGAGCCCAAGAACACCGGCGCCGAAAGCGGCCGGATGGAGAGCGGAACATGCAAAACGAAGCTGTCGAGACATCCGAACTCTGCGAACCTATCCCGCTGCCCCAGCCGGGCTCCACCGGCGAGGAGCTGCTGAAGATGGGCCTGTTGTATTCGACGGGGCAGGGCGGCGCGCCGCTCGACTACATCTCGGCGCACATGCTGTTCAACCTGGCGGCCATGCGCGGTTCCGAGGAAGCCAAGCACTATCGCCGCGAACTGAGCCAGGAGATGGATCGCGACAGCGTCGCCGAGGCTCAGCGCGCCGCCCGCCAGTGGCTCGCGGCCTCCTGAACCCGGCCTGACCTACGGCGTGGTGCCGTAGAGCCCGCCGCTCAGCGCATAGCTGAAGCTGATCGGCACGATGTCGCGGAAGTATTGTTCGACGAACAGGTCGGCGTTGCCGATATCGGTGCGGGGCACATAGATCACGTCGAAGCGCCGGAGCGGCACCGCATCGGCGTGCACCGGGTCGAAGGTGGCTTGGCGCAGGTCCACGATCCGCATCATCGGCCGTCCGCCCGGCCCGCGGCGGATGACCACCACGTTGTGGCGCTTGGCGACGGTGGTGAAGCCCCCCGCCATGACCACCGCCTGCAGCGCATTGATGTCGCCCGGCATGTCATAGACGCCAGGCTTGCTCACCTCTCCACCCACAAAGACCCGTAGCGGCGAGGCCGTGCGCACCGACACGTCCACCTCCGGCCGCACCAGTAGCGGGCCATAGGCCTGGGACAGCGCGCCCTGCAGTCCGTCCACCGATTGGTCCGCCGCCATCACCGGGCTCACCAGCGGCAGGGCGATGCGGCCGTCCGGCTGCACCGTCACCTCCCGGTTCAGCTCCGGCGCGGACGGGAAGGCCACGTCGAGCACGTCGCCCGGATACATCCGATAGGCCGGCTCGCTCGGCGCGAAGGTGGCGTAACCGATGTTGGTGAAGCCGCCGCTGCCCGGCGGCACCTGCGGCCCGGACAGCTGTTCGCAGCCGCAGACGGCGGTCAGCGCCGTGCTGCAGGCGAGCGCGACAAGGGCGCGGGGGAGGGTGGGCGGCCGGGGCATGGCGGGTCCGACTCTGGCGAACGGGTCTGCCCCAGACTTATGGTTAATCGGTAAGGATCGGTTAAGCGCGTCGGCCCCACCCTTGCAGGGAAGCCCGAACGGACCTGATCAGATGCAAAACGCCTGGGCGTGGCGAAGCGAGGCGGCGGAGCCCCATGTTGCGTCCGCCCCGGCCGCCGCGCGCTATACGCCCCGCGACCTGCTGGCCATGCTGTGGCGCGAGCGGGGCTTGATGCTGGGCGTCTTCCTGGCCGTCTGCCTGCTCGGGCTGCTGGCGGCGCTGAGCCTGAAGAGCACCTATCAGGCTCATTCCAGCCTGCTGATCCGGCTGAGCTCCGAATACGTCTACAACCCGCGTGTCGGCGACGCGGCGCGCGGCCTCGCCCCGGAAGCCGACTCGGTCGTCGAGTCGGAGGCGGAAATCCTGTCCAGCGCCGGGCTGAAGGCCAAGGTGATCGCCGACATCGGCCTGCCGCACCTGTTCCCAAAGCTGGCCAAGGCCTACGCCAGGGCGTCGCCCGCCAAGCGCCAGGATATCGAGGGCGCAGCGATCAAGGCCATGACGGCTTCGCTGAAGATCGCCACCGCACCGGGCGATTCGGTGGTGCGCCTTAGCTATAGCGACCCCGATCCAGAGCGCGCCGCCCTGGTGCTGAACACCCTGGTGGACGAGTATCTGCGCTATCGCACCACCGTGCTGATGTCGCGAGACGCCGGGGTGATCGGCCAGCAGGCCAATGACTTCCAGACGAGGCTCAACGCCGCCGACGCCGCCTACGCCAAGCTGTTGTCCGACAACGGGATCAGCGACTTCGACACCGAGAAGACCGCGCTCAGCGCCATCTACGCCCAGCTGCTCACCGACAGCTACAACGTCACAGCCCAACTCAGCGAGGCGGAGGGCCGCCTCGGCGCCACGGAGTCCGAGTTCGGCCGCACCCCCGCCCAGATCGGCATCAGTACGGACCTGGACCACACCGCCGCCGACAAGCTGATCACGCTTCGCCTCGGCCGCCGCGACCTGCTGTCGCGCTACACCGCCGGCGCTCCCCCGGTGCTGGAGGCCGACCGCCAGATCGCCGAGCTGGAGGCCCTGGACGCGTCCGGCAAGTCCACCGGCCCCGGCGCCAAGCGGGTGGGCGTCAACCCGGTGTTCCAAACCCTGCAGACCGAAAGGAACCAGCTCCAGGCCGAGGCCGCCTCGCTTCGCGCCCGCAAGGCCTCGCTGCAGGCCGAGTTGGCCCAGGTCACAGCCCGCCGCCAGACCCTGAACGACTTGCAGCCCCGCTACGACGACCTGCTGCGCCAGCGCGACCTGCTCTCGGCCAACGTGAAGAGCTTTCTCCAGCGCCAGCAGGAGAGCCAGGCCCAGCAGTCCATCGCCGCCACCGGCGGCGACGACGGCAACGTGCGGGTGATCGAGCGCGCCCTGCCGCCCACCACTGGCGCCAGCCTGCGAAAGCCCGTCATGGCCCTGGCCATCGTGTTCGCGGCCTTCAGCGCGTTGTGCGCGGGGCTGCTGGCCGCGTTCCTGCGCCGGGGCATCCCGACGGCGGACTATGCCGAGCGGTCCCTGGGCCTGCCCGTCCTGGCCGCGCCCGGCCTCAAGCCCGCCCATGCATGACCAGACAGCGGCGGCGGGTCGCTATCGCGGCCGGGTTGCGCCTATGCTGGGCTGGGCGCGGGCAGCTGAGTCGGGCATGGTGGACCTGAGTTCCGAGATGGCCGAGCTGTGCGGCCGGCTGGCGCAGACCCCCGGCGGCCCTGGCCGGGTGCTGCAGTTCGTGGCGGCCGAGAGCGGGGAGGGCGTCTCCACCGTGGCGCGGGAGTTCGCCCGCTTCACCGCCCAGACCGCCCGCCGCGGCGTCTGGCTGGTGGAGCTGGACGTGTTCAAGGGCGAGCACTTCGCGGCGCTGAAGGGCGATCCGGCCCGCTACGGCGTGCTGGGCGAGCCCACCCGGGCCAGCCCCAACGAGAGCTGCTTCTTCAGCGTGGACCCCAAGCTTACCGGATTGGACGGCCGCGACTGGCCGGATGCGCGCTATCTGGATGCGTATCCGGTCGGCGAAAAGCGTTTCTGGATCACGCGCTTCCGGCGGGAAGCTCTGAAGCCGGGTCAGGACGTGCGCATCCTGAACACGCCGGCCTACTGGAACACGCTGCGCGCCCACGCCGACTGGGTGGTGATCGACGCCCCCGCGCTCGCCCGCTCCCCCGCCGCCTTGGCCATCGCCCCCCTGGCCGACGCCAACGTGCTGGTGGTCAGCGGCGACCGGCGCGACGTGGGCGGGGCCCAGCGGCTGAAGGCCTCTCTGGGCGAGGCGGGCGGTCGCTGCGCCGGCCTGGTGTTCAACCGCGCGCCTGCGCCCCCGCCCCGCTTCCTGTCCAAGTTCATGTCCTGAGACGCCCCGCCGACGGACGGCTTAAGCCCGTCAAGGCCCACTCTGCCAACGACCTACCGTGGCTTAAGCCCCATCAAGGGTGCACCTGCGCCGCCGTCCCGCCCTCCCGCGGCGAGACCAGCCCCGCCGCCCGGGCCACCCCTCCCGCGGCCGGCGCATGGTCGTAGGCATACCCCGGCGGGCGCAGGTCTGGTTGTAGTCAGGCCGGACCTGGCCTTAAATGGCGAGCGCGGGGGGACGCGGATGACGGCGAGCTTGAGTCCGACCTGGGGTCCGTTCAGCGACGTCAGCGACGCCCGCACCCGGCTGAGCCGTTTCGTGGACCAGGCGTGCGCGCCGAGCGTCGGCGTGGTCTGGGCCGCCGACGACAGCATCTACACCCTGCGCCCACCGCTGGCCGACGGGAACGGCTTCGGCGACGTGGTCATCTTCCACTGGCCGCGCGTGCCGGCCCCGCCCAAGCCTGCGCCGTCCGGCTTCTGGGCCAACCTGAAGGCCTTCCTCAACCGCGCCGCCGAGGCGCAGTACCAAGCCTCGCTGGCTGAGACCCAGGCGGACATGGCAATGGGTCAAGCCGTGGGGAAGGTGTTCAACCGTATGGTCCACACCCACCGCGACGACGGTCTAGGCGTGGCCTTCGACGTGCTCTGCATCGGCCTGTCCATCGCCCTGGTCCCCACCGGCATCGGCCTCTTTACAACGATCGCGGGCGCAGCGGCGCTCGGCGGAGCGGCGCTTCTCATTATGGACGGGACCGCCTACGGCATGGAACTGGCAGGTTCAGAGGACACGGCGGAGCGCTTTAAGAAGAAGACAGAGGTCTGGCGCATCATGGCTACCGTCGCGACCCTGCCCGACCTGTTCAAGGGCGGCTACGAGGTGGTGCGCAACCTGAAGGAGGTCTCCCAGGCCCTGCCCATCGCTGAGCGCACCGCGGCCTCAGCGGAGCGGCTGGCCGCCCAGGCTACGAACGCCAGCCGCGCCGACCGCTACGCCCAGATCGCCGAGCGCGCCCATTTGCGCGCTCAAATCCGCCGCCAGCAGATCGCCGCCATGCTCCAGCGGGAGGTCGCGCCCCGGAGCGCAGGGCTCGGTGGCGCGACCCTGCTCGTGCGCGAGGAGATTCAGAACGATAAGTCGGCCTATCACGAGGTCCTGAGGCGTCTACAGATCCATTCCACGTCGCTGAAGAAATGAACCTGATATGGTCTTTGTAAATGCGCAGAGCCGCACGCCGAGCGGCGGATATGGATGGAGCTTCGCCGCGGGTTTGCTTGGCGCGCTTTTCCTCTTCCTGGCCATGTATGCGACCTATCTGCAGTCGGTGGGCCGCGATCCCATCGACTGCATGGACTGGCCCGGCCAGGTCGCCTTCGCCTGCATGTTCCTGCTCATGTTCGCCGCGCGCCTAATTTTCTGGAGCCGCTCGCCGCCAAAGCTGCAGAACGCGGTGCGCACTGGGATCACGGCGCTGTTCTGCCTGACTGTTGTCCTGAGCGCCGTGACAGTGGTGTTCGCCGCCATCGTCCTGGACCGCGGCGGTCCGCATACCGCACCCATCATGATCGGCAGCTTCACTACTTTCGCCGCCCTCGGCCAGATCGGCTCGGTGATCTGGCTGCTGCGCTACCGCCAGGAGTGAACGGCTACGCCGCTGAAGAAATAGGCTCGACATTGGTCTTTACAAACCCTCAGAGCCGGACGCCGAGCGCAGGTTACGGGTGGTGCATGCTCTTTGCCCTGCTGGGAGCGTTCTTTCTCTTCCTGTCACTTTATGGAAGCTACCAGCAGTCGATCGGCCACAGCCCCATCGACGCCATGAACTGGGTTGGCGACGTGGCCTTCGCCGGCATCTTCGTCCTCCTGTTCACCCTGCGGCTGATCTTCTGGAGCCGCTCGCCGCCGGCGCTGCAGAGCGCCCTGCGCTTAGCCTTCACGGTCTTCTTCGGCCTGACCGTGGTCCTGAGTGCTGTGGCGGTGGTGTACGCCTTCGTCGTCACGGGCCGCGGCGGCCCCCACGCCGAGCCCGTCTTCATCGCCTGCTTCACCGCCCTGGCCGCCCTCTGCCAGATCGGCTCGGTGATCTGGCTGCTCCGCTACCGCCAGGAGTGAGCCGCCGTCCCCCACCGCCCGCTCAGGGGATCAGCCGCTCGGCCCGAAGCCGCGCGAACAGCTCGAAGAAGGCGTCGTCGGTGGGCTGGTAGGCGGTGAAGCCCATCCGCCGGCTCTTGCTCATGTCGGTGACGACCTCGATGGGTCGGCCCAGGTCCGCGTCGGTGTGCCAGGGCGAGGCCAGCCGCCCCAGGTCCGGCTCGGCCAGCCCGTGGCGCTCAGCCATGGCGCGCCACAGCGGCGCATCGTCCGCCATCTGCGCCTCCAGCGGGCGCACCGTCCCGTCGAAGGGCTCCGCCTCCAGTCCGAACCAGCCGGCGATGCGCCCCCACATCCAGCTCCAGCGGAAGACGTCGCCGTCCACCACGTTGAAGGCCTGGTCGCGGGCCGCAGGCGTCGTCGCCGCCCACAGCAGGTGGCGGGCGAGCAGGCGCGCGTCGGTCATGTCGGTCAGCCCGTTCCACTGCGTCGCTGAGCCCGGGAAGCGGAATGGCCGCCCCGTCTCGGCGCAGAGGCTGGCATAGGCCGCGAGCGTGGAGCCCATGTTCATGGCGTTGCCCACCGCATGGCCGATCACCGTGTGCGGCCGGTGCACGCTCCAGCCGAAGCCGTCGCGCGCGGCCGCCTCGAACAGCTCATCCTCCTGGGCGTAGTAGAAGTTCTCCACCTCCAGCCTTCCTTGCTCCTCGCGGAAGGGCGTCTGGGGGAGCGCGCCCCGCCCATAGGCCTCGAACGACCCGAGGTAGTGCTTCAGCCCGGTCACCAGCGCCACGTGGCGCACCGAGCCGCAGGGCCGCAGCGCATCGAGCAGGTTGCGCACCATCGCCCCGTTGACGCGGATGTTCTCCGCCTCGCTCGCCTGGCGCGACCAGGTGGAGATCACCACCACCTCCAGCGCGGCCCTCGCCAGCGCGGCGCGCAAGCCTCCCGCGTCCTGCAGGTCGGCGGCCACCGGCGTCACCCCGTCCGGCCCGGAGGGCCGCCGCGCCAGCCCATAGACCCGCCACCCCTCCCTCAGGAACCGCTCCGCCGCCGCCCCCCCGACGATCCCGCTCGTCCCTACGATAAGGACTGTCTGGGCCATGGTTGTGCGCCTCGTTGCTGAGGGGAGGCGTTTAGACCCCTCAGTCCTGAGGTGTCAGCGAAACCTTGTCAGGCTGCAGCCCGGAGGCGTTGAATTTCCTGGGTGAACTCGAAGCGGAGCTGGCTCGCCTCTTCCTCAGGAAGCCAGTTGGCCATGTTCGGGAAGACGGTCTGCCACATGCGGGTGTCCCGCTCCGACCAGGGCATGGCGTGCGCGCGCCGAGCCGTGTCGAGCAGCGCGTGAAGGCGACGACGGACGGTCTCCGGGTCAGGGGTGAAACGCTGCGCGGGCGCTTTCAGCCGGTCCTCGCCCTGGCCGAAGAGGCTGAGCTGGGCGGGACCAATCGGGTGGCCGAACAGGTCAGTCGATTCGCTCGTCACCGGATGCCACCTCTACGCTATCAAACCCGAGCGCGGCGCGACTCAGGGGCTGGTCGAGCGTGCGCTCCAACAGGCTATCGGCGGCGGCGAACAGGTCAATCAATTCGGCGATGCGCGCGGCCACGTCGCGCAGTTCCGGGATAAAGGTCGCTTCGATCGGCAGGCCCTCCCGCCCCCCCAGCCAACGCGGCAGCACGCGATAGCCGCTGACGGCGAACTCCCAGATCGGCAGGGGAATGTTGACGATGTGCCCGGACCCGTCGGCGCAGAGCCTGATGGACCCGTCCTCCCACTCCACAGGCGCGAGCGGCCCCTTGGGCGGCGTCTGCGCCTGGGCGAGCCCGCGGCTGAACCTTTTTTCGGGCTTCTGGGAGAAGGTTTCCACCGCGCGGATGCGTGCTCCGGCCGCCGCGAGTTCCGCGAAGAGGGCCGGATCAGTAGGGAACGGGACGTGCGGGAAGACGTCCTCCAGGTCCTCAGCGAAGCGCATGGTGTAGGAGCTGGCCGACAGAAGCGCGAGGATGACGTCGAACACGGCCTCGGGAATCACTGCGCCACCATAGGCACCTCCTAGCGCTTCCAGAAGTTCTGGGCGCAAATTGTAGGGACCATGGCCGCCCCTGCGATCCAAAAGCGGGAAAGCGTAACCGCCCCTGCCGCTGAGAGAATGATAGTCCGGCAATGCACCGTGACACCATACGGCGGGGCCAGTGCCTGTACCAAAGGGCATTGCGTACAGGGCGCAATTACTATCGCCCCAAACCTCCTGCAATTCAGGCCGCCGACGGTCAACATAACTTGTGTGATTATATAGATAACGGAGGTCGAGTGGCCGATAAGCTACGCGACTGATGCTTTCAGAGGTGAAGGGTTGCGACCTCGCCACGCTCTCAGGCTTGGCAGCGGTGGGAGCGAAGTTAGGCACCCCTTCGCGCCGACCGGCTACGAAGGCTTGCAACCTAGCTTCAATAATATTCGTAGTTGTCGCATAGGAGAAATGGTCCCGCTTCGTCTGGATGCCACTCAACCGAAACGCAAAGCACTCGGCAATACTGATCAGATCGCCGTTGAAGAAGGGCTTGGGACGCATATCATCCAGAAGGCCGCGTTCGACTTCAACAGCCCCGTCGATCCAGCCGGCGTTTGCGCCTTCTGAAAGCCAATCCAGCTTCGCACGGCGCGACAGCTTCGCATGTAGCCAAGCGTCATTGTAGCTTACTTCCGCCAGTTCGCCGTCCGGCTTAGCGCCAGCCGCGACGGCGACACATATCGCCGTCCCGACTTGAATGTTGAAAACACCCTGGTCCGAGCCGATCCCGGCCCGCTCGCCACGGCGTACGTCGCCGCGCAGGTCAACGATCTCAATGCGGTCAAAACGCTGTCGCATCATCCGGCGCACCCCTGCATAAGGCCAGCCGGTGAGGAACTTGCGGTTGGTGATAAAAGCGACGACGCCGCGTTGAGGCGCGTTATCCGCCTCGAACAGCTTCCAAATGGCCCAGCGCCAGAAGGCCACCGACAGCTCCGGAAAGGTATTAAGTTGGTTGCCGTAGCCTGCGTCGCGAACAGGCGCCTTCAGGTCGTCCCAGAGTTCATCCATCCAGCGGCCGACCAGGGTCTCGTTCTCGCCGGTCTCCAGCCGCCGGTAGGGCGGGTTGCCGAGGATGGCGAGGATCGGCTGCTCGGTCTTGATCCGGTTGGCCTCCAGCCGCTCGTCGCGGATGCCGTCGGAGACGAAGCCGAGCGGGCCGATGGGCGCCGCGGCGCCGGGCCTCGCCAGCGTGTCGGTGAGGTAGACGCCGAGGCGGGGCAGGTTGACAGGCGCGCTCGCTCCCTCGTCGTTACGGGACAGGGCGTGGTGCAGCCGATAGTGCGCCACAGCATAGGGGCCGATCAGTAGCTCGAACCCGTACATGCGGTGCGCAAGTCCCTGGAGCGCCGGCGAGACCTGCCCCGGTCCGTGCTCGGCGGTCTCCTCCCGCAGCCGGTCAGCCACGCCCAGGAGGAAGGTGCCCGTCCCGGTGGCGGGATCGAGGATGTGCACCTGCTCGTCGGCGATGCCCGCCGTCCCGAGCTGCTCCTTGAGCGCCCGGTCCAACGCACCGACCATGAAGCGCACGACCTCGACCGGCGTGTAGTAGACGCCGTAACGCTCGCGGGCGGCCGGGTCGAAGGTCTGCAGGAAATTCTCATAGAAGTAGAGGATCGGGTCGCGTCCGCCTGGGCGCACGGCGAGGATGGCCGGGTCGAAGCCGTTCACGGTCGACAGCATAACGTCGAACCCAGCCCCGACTTCCCGCGCCACCGCCTCCATGCTCAGCACCGCGAGCGTGGTGCGCATCAGCGGGTGCTCAGGCGGCATGTGCTCGGCGGCATGCCGGTCGACAGGCGTGCCAATCGACTCACGGACGAGCAGGAGGCCGAAGGCGAGCGTCTGGGCGAAAGCGCCGGAGAACAGCTCGTCGAAGTCGGAGGCGGAGTAACCTGCGGCCTCCGGGTGGGCATAGAGAACGTCGCGGAACTCCTGGCGGACCTGCTGCAGCGGCGTACCGGTCCGCTTCTCCTCGTTCAGTTCCGCCAGTCTGTCTCGGATGATGCCGCGAACCAGCCGGGCGGAGTGGGCCAGCAGCTTGGCGAGGTGCTCCGCGTCGCGGGCATACGGCGGCTGTGATTGGGCGAGACGCTCCAGAAGGCTTAGGAAAGGGTCAGGGTCGTGAGCGTCGAGGCGGCGATCCGCCTCACGGTCGCTGCAGGTGGGGTCAATGGCCGTTTGCGGGACGACAATCGCATGGCCGACATCTTCGCTGCGTTCGTAGAGCCTGAACTCGTGGAAGTTAGCGACCGCCCAATGTGCGAACTCGCTGAAACGCGCGAACTGGCGAACGTCATGCGCCAGCCGCCAGCGCTTGCCTTCTGTCGGCTTGTCGAGCGCCTTCAGCTCGATGAAAGCGCGGGGCAACTCGCCCGGGCGAGCCAAAGCAAGGTCCGGGCGGCCCACGCCTGGGTTCTGGTACTCCGCCAGTAGGACCAGCTCCGGTGCTGCCGGCAGAGTCGGCAGAAGCTTCACGATCAGGTCGTGGAACTCGGGGGCGAGCCCCGGCTCCGTCACACCGGGATGAGTGCGGCGCGCCTCACGCACGCGCGCCGCATACGCCTTCAGGACCTCACGTTGAGTCGACGTCGCCATCAACCCTGTCTAGCAAGGTTGTCCGGTAGAGGCTGCTGGTTCGTGTACGACACGCCGTCGCGGTCGTCTCACCCCGGCCGGAACCGCTTGTTGCTCGGGAAGCCGCGGGGGGCGAGTTTGCCGGCGGAGGCTCTGCGGGCGAGCCAGTCTCGCCAGTCCTTCCACTCGCGCTTGCGGCCGGCGCTGTCGATCCAGGCGGGGCCGCTCCCCGGCTGAGCCGGCTCCGCCTCGAAGGTGAGGGCGTCGCGCAGGCCCCCTTCGCGGTAGCTCTGCAGGCGGACGCCCTTGCCGCGGGGCATCTGCGGCAGCTCGGACAGGGGGAAGACCAGGAGCTTGCCGTTGTCGCCGATCACCGCCAGGTGGTCGCCCTCCACGGCTAAGCAGATGCGGGCCTCCGCCTCCGGCTCGCCCGGCTCGCCTCCGCCCACGTTCAGCACCGCCTTGCCGGCCCGGCGGTTGGCCAGCGCGTCGGCCTCGTCCAGCAGGAAGCCGTAGCCGAGGCTCGACGCCAGCACGCGCTTCCTTCCCGGCTTGTGGGGGAAGACGGCCGTGATCTTCACGCGGTCGTCCACGTCCAGCATCAGGCGCAGCGGCTCGCCCTGGCCGCGGGCGGAGGGGAGCTTGTCGCAGCCCAGCGTGAAGAAGCGGCCGTCGGAGCTGAGGATCAGCAGGCGGTCGGTGGTCTCGGCCGGGACCAGGAAGGCCAGGCGGTCGCCCTCCTTGAACTTCAGCTCGGAGGGATCGGCCACCGCCCCCTTGGCGGCGCGGATCCAGCCGCGCTCCGACAGGATTACGGTGATGGGCTCGCGCACGATGTAGGCGTCGGCGGGGGGCAGGTCGGCCTCGCTTGCGGCGGTGGCGAAGGTGGACCGCCTGCGGCCGAAGGGCTCCTTGCCGAGGATGTCGCGGACGCGGCGGAGATCCCGCCCGACCTTGTTCCACTGCTTGCGGTCGGAGGCGAGCAGGTCGGTGAGCTCGGCGCGCTCCTTGGTCAGGGCCTCGTGCTCGCGCTTGAGCTCCATCTCCTCCAGCCTGGCCAGGGAGCGCAGGCGGGTGTTCAGGATGGCCTCGGCCTGGAGGTCGGAGAGCTCGAAGCGGGCGATCAGGGCCGCCTTGGGCGCGTCCTCGAAGCGGACGATGCGGATCACCTCGTCCAGGTCGAGATAGACGATCAGCAGGCCGTCCAGGATGTGCAGGCGCGCGTCGATCTTGCCGAGGCGGAAGCGGGCTCGCCTCCCGTCGACCTCGCGCCGGTGGTCCAGGAAGGCCTGCAGCGCGGGCTTCAGGCCGAGGACCCGGGGGGTGCCGGTGCGGTCCAGCATGTTCATGTTGACCGGGAAGCGGACCTCCAGGTCGCAGAGGCGGAACAGGCTCTCCATCAGGTGGTCGGGTTCGGTGGTGCGGGTCTTGGGCTCGAGGACCAGGCGGATGTCCTCCGCCGACTCGTCGCGGACGTCGCCGAGGAGCGGGGCCTTCTTCAGCTCGATCAGGGAGGCGAGCGCCTCCACCAGGCGGGACTTGGGGACCTGGTAGGGCATCTCGGTGACGATGATGCGGTAGGCGCCCTTGCCCGCATCCTCCTTGTGCCAGCGGGCGCGGACGCGGACGCCGCCTCGCCCCGTGGCGTAGGTCTCGAGCAGGCTGGCGGGGGTCTCCACGATCACGCCGCCGGTGGGGAAGTCGGGGCCGGGGACGCGCTCCATCAGGTCGGCGGTGACAGCCTCCGGGCGTTGGAGGAGCAGCAGGCAGGCGTCGATCAGCTCCACCGTGTTGTGGGGGGCGATGGAGGTGGCCATGCCCACCGCGATGCCTGAGGCGCCGTTGGCCAGCAGGTTGGGGTAGGCGGCGGGGAGCACCACCGGCTCGCTGTCCTCCCCGTCGTAGGTGGGGCGGAAGTCCACCGCGTCCTCGTCCAGGCCTTCGAGGAGGAGGCTGGCGGCGGGGGTCAGCTTGCACTCGGTGTAGCGCATGGCCGCGGCGTTATCGCCGTCGATGTTGCCGAAGTTGCCCTGGCCGTCGATCAGCGGATAGCGCTGGGCGAAGTCCTGGGCCAGGCGCACCAGGGCCTCGTAGACCGACTGGTCGCCGTGGGGGTGGAAGCGGCCGATGACGTCGCCGACCACGCGGGCGCACTTCTTGGCGGAGGAGCCGGGCTCCAGCCGCATCTGGCGCATGGAGTGGAGCAGGCGCCGGTGCACGGGCTTCAGCCCGTCGCGCACGTCCGGCAGGGCGCGGTTCATGATGGTGGAGAGCGCGTAGGCCAGGTAGCGGCGGGAGAGGGCCTCGCCGAGCTGCTCCTCGACGATGCGGCCGCCATCTTCGGGGGAGTCGGACGGGGGGGGCACATGCTTGGACATGGCCGCAGGTTAGCAGACTCGCCTGCGAGTCGGCAGCCTTGGTGTTGTCGGTTCGTTCTGATGGGCGCCGGCGATAAGGCGTGCTTTGATCGGCTCAGGATGATGGTCGCCCTGATGCTCTCCGCCGTCCTTGCAAGGTCTGCGCCCGACCCACGGCTCAGCGTGTCGGATGTTCGGGCCTATTGCCTGGCGCATCCAGATGACGAGGGACCGGGGGAAGAAGATCGGAAGGACCTTCCCGCCGCGGTCGTGCGCGCCGGCGCGACGAACTGGAGATGTGACGCTGGCAAGGTCATGATCTGTGATGGAGGCGCCACGGGCGGGGCTTGCCTGAAGACCGAGCCGGCTACCGGAGACAGGCTTGCTGACCCTAAAGACTACTGCAGACACAATCCAGACGCCGCCGTCTTGCCTGACCTAACTACGATGGGCTTATCCGCCGTCTGGAGCTGCAGTATGGGTCAGCCTATCATCGCTGGAACCTCTACGACGGATGCGAAAGGCTACTTCGAGGATGGGTGGGCGGCGCTGCCTTGACCCGAGTTTAAGCCCGTCTCATCCGCAGCGCCGCCAGCCAGATATTACTTCTTGTCGTCCTTGAAGGCCTCTTCGACCTCCTCTTCGGTGATCCGGGCCTTGGGGTCGCCGGGCTGGCCGAGGTTCTGCTCCTCGGTGCCGTCGCCGAGCACGCCGGGCTGGGAGCCGTCCTGCTTGGGGTATTCGTCGGCCATGGCGTGGTCTCCTCTGAGGTTCGCAGGTTCAACGGGAGGAGGGGGATGGCCGTTCCGTCTACAGCCGCTGGGCTGAGCCGAGCTTCTCCAGCAGCCAGAGGCGGGCGGGGGGCAGGGGGCGGTTCAGGGGGGCGAAGACGCACTGCTCCAGGAAGTGGCCGGTCAGCGCCAGGCCGTCGGCGACGTCGCCTCGGCCCAGCCCGCCCTGCGAGGAGAGCATGAAGGGCGGCAGGCGCAGCAGGCGGTCAGCGAAGGGGGCGCCGCCTTCGCGGGAGACGGCTCGTCCGGTGCGGGGGCTGACGTAGGTCAGATCGTCCAGTGCGCCGGTGGCGGCGCAGCGGGAGAGGTCAAGGCCGAAGCCCAGCTCCTCCAGCAGGCCCGCCTCGAAGCGGACGTAGATGGCCGGCCAGATGTCGGCGGCGGCGAGGGCGTCGGTGAAGACCTCGAACGCCAGATAGGCTCCCGGATGCGGCTCGCGCTCGGGCAGCGCGCCTTGCGCCACCGCGGCGGCGGCGGAGAGGCCGGCCAGCGCCAGGGCGTCGTCGAACAGGGCGGCCGGGCCCTCGCCGAAGGGCTCCAATCGCGCCGAGCCCAGGTTCTCCGAGGTGCGGGCGCGGTAGGTGGCCATCACCCGCGCGCCGGGCTGGAGGAAGGCCTTCATCCGCCGAGAGGCGCCGCCGGCGACATGGGCGGCGGTGCGGCCATGCTCCTCGGTCAGCAGCTCCACTACAGCGCCCGTCTCGCCATGCAGGCGGGCGGAGAGGACGAAGGCCGGGTCGCACCACTCCATGGGATCAGCGGTGCGCTAAGGCGAATGGGTCGCGCGCCGTGACGCCCCGCCAGGTGAACCCGTCCTGGAAGTCCTCGCTGAGCAGCTGGCGGCATTCGGCCGAAGCCGCGGACGCCATCACCACCGCGTCCCAGAAGGTGATGCGATGGCGACCCACCAACTCCATGGCCCCCGCGAGGATGGCGGCGGAGGTGTCGATCGGCGTGTAGGCGTTGGCCCAACGAAGCACGTTGAGACGGGCCGTCTGCGGCGCCAGTCCGCTCTTGCGGACCTGCACCGCGAACAACTCGGCCAGCACTTGGACGGGCAACATGATGTCATCCGACCCGAGCGTTGCGATCACCGCCTTGGCCTCAGTCTGCCGCGCCTCGCCGTCCGCGCCTTCGGCGTAGACGAGGATGTTGGTGTCGAGCGCTATCCGCATGAAACGTTGGTCAGATATCGTCGTAGAGTTCTTCCCGGGTCCAGCTCAGCCCCGGTTCCATCGGCTTGACGGTCCGGAGATGCTCGAACAGGAGAGCCCTGGCTTCGGCTTTCGGGTCTTCGGGCGCCGCGTAGGGCGTGACCCGGGCCACGGGACGACCGTGGGCGGTGACCACGTAGGAGGCGCCGTCGCGCACCTCGCGCAGCACGCGCGAAAAGCCCCGATTAGCCTCGGCAGCGGAGATGATCACGTCCGGCTTGGGCGACGATGTAGGCATAATCACTACATAGCCAGGTCGCCCGCCGGGCGCAATTTCGGCAGTACGGGATTTCCTACGGACCTGCGGCAATTTGACCTACAAAGGCCTGAATCCTGAAGTCTGAGCCGCTTTCCAACTCAGGAGACGAAGATGAAACACGTTCTGGCTCTGATCGCGCTGTCCGCGCTTGCCCTCCCGGCCATCGCCGGCGCCCAGACCCCCGCCGCCCATACAGGCGCCCACACCACAGACACCATGAAGCCGGGCGTGATCAGCAAGTCCACCGAGTATGTCCGCGAAGGCAAGACCATCGACAAGATCACCTGCCGCGACTTCGTCGCCACGGAAGACAAGTTCAAGCCGGAAACGCTGTCCTACGCGGTGGGCTACGGCAAGCACGGCCACGCCAAGGACGCCGTGGTCGATGTCGGTGGCATAGAGAAGATGGTGCCGGTCGTCGTGTCGAGCTGCAACGCCCACCCGACCGACAGCCTGCTGGCGCGCCTGTCCACCATCCGATAGCGAGGACCTTCGCCTCCCTCCCCTCGAGGGGGAGGGAGGTTTGCGGATAAACTTGAGCCCTTGATGGCTCGGCGGCCATGATCGACGGCAGTTCGTCCATCTTCAGCCGGAGACGACCTTCGCCTCCTTCCTCCCGTCTCTGAGCGGGTCGGAGTGGGGGCGCGCTGAGTTAGGCTTCGAAGTCCAGGCCCATGTCGCGGTAGAGGTTGCGGTCCTCCGACCAGGCGGGCGCGACCTTTACGTGCAGGAACAGGTGTATGGGGCGGTCCAGGATGCCCGCCAGATCCTCGCGGCTCTTCTGGCCGATCCATTTCAGGGTCTGACCGGCGTGACCCAGTACGATGGGGCGCTGGTTCTCGCGCTCCACATAGATCGTCTGCTCGATTCTCGCTGAGCCGTCGGCCTTGTCTTCGAAGGCGGTGGTCTCCACCGACGCGGCGTAGGGTAGCTCCTCGTGCAGGCGCAGATAAAGCTTCTCCCGGGTGATCTCGGCGGCCAGCAGGCGCACGGGCAGGTCTGCGGTCTGATCCTCTGGATATAGCCAGGGACCTTGCGGCATCAGCTCCGCCAGCCGCCGCTTCAGGTCGTCCACGCCCGAACCGTTGTGGGCGGAGATCATGAAGGCCTCGCTATAGGCGCCCTCGGCGAACAGCCGCTCCGACAGGCCCAGCAGCTGGTCGCGCCTGATCAAGTCGATCTTGTTCAGCGCCAGGATCGCTTGGCGGCCAGCGGCCTTCATCCCTGCGGTGATGGTGGCGGTGTCCTGGACGGAGCGGTGCTGGGCGGCGGTGGCGGCCCCGCCGGTGGAGCTCAGCTCGCCCGCCGCATCGATCAGGTGGACCACGGTGTCGGCGTCCTGCGCGCCGGCCCAGGCGCTGCGCACCATGGCGCGGTCCAGCCGGCGACGAGGCGTGAACACGCCCGGCGTGTCCACCAGCACGATCTGAGCTGAGCCCAGCATGGCGACCCCGCGTACGGGAAACCGGGTGGTCTGGACCTTTTGGGTGACGATGGAGACCTTGGCCCCCACCAGACGGTTCACCAGCGTCGACTTGCCGGCGTTGGGTGCGCCCAGGATGGCGGCGAAGCCGGCGCGGGTGGCCGTCGAGTCGGTGGCGAGCTCGGGGGTCGCGTCGGTCATGCTCAGTCCACCTTCTCGCGCGCCAGCAACGCCGCCGCCGCCGCCTTCTCCGCCGCCTGGCGCGAGGGGCCCTGGCCGCTGGCCGGTTCGACGCCCTTGACGCTCACCTCGACGGTGAAGTGCGGCGCGTGCTCCGGGCCGGATCGGCTCACCACCGAATAGGCGGGCAGGGGACGGCCCCGGCTCTGGGCCCATTCCTGCAACCTAGTCTTCACGTCCTTGGCCCGGGCCGTGTCGGCGCCCTCGAAGTCCTCGCGCCACAGGCCGGCGATCACCGTACGCGCCGCCTCCAGGCCGCCTTCCTGAAAGATCGCCGCCAGCACCGCCTCACAGGCCCCGGCCAGGATGGAGTCCTTGTCGCGGCCGCCCGTCTTGGTCTCCGCCCCCGACAGCCTCAAGGCCGGGCCGAGCCCGATCCGCCGCGCCACTCGGGCGCAGGCCGCCCGGCTGACCATCAGGTTCAGCCGTGGGGCCATGTCGCCCTCGCTGGCCTTGGAGTCCTTGGCCACCAGATGCTCGGCCACCACCAGGCCCAGCACCCGGTCGCCGAGGAACTCCAGCCGCTCGTTGTCGGCCGTCTTGGCGCCCTCGCCGACGCTGGAGTGGGTCAGGGCGCGTTCGAGTAGATCCAGGTCGCGGAAACGCCAGCCGAGCTGGTCCTGCAACGCCTGCACCGCCGCGACCCGCGTGTTCTGGGTCCGGGCCCCCTCGCCCATCAGCCGAGCAGATGGAAGAAGCGGCCCCAGCGGGCGTCGGTGATCCAGGTCCAAGGCTTGAACACCGAAACGCCGGGCCGCCAGGAGAACAGGATGATGTCGGCGCGACCCTCCAGGTTGTCGAAGGGCACGAAGCCTACGCCGAGGTCCGAGGAAATAAAGCGGTCCACGTCGTGGTTCCAGGCGCAGGACGATGCCCCCGGAGGCATGTCGCCCGGCTGGAAGCGGCTGTCGTCGGAATTGTCGCGGTTGTCGCCCATCATGAAGTAGCACTTGGGCGGCACCACATAAACGCCGGTGTTGTCCGCCGGGTTGTCGGGCCCGTAGCTGTAGACGACGTAGTTCTTGCCGCTAGGCAGGGTCTCGCGGAAGCGGGCGACGGGGAAGCTGACGCCGAAGGGCGTCATGTCGGTTCCCGGCGTCAGGGCTTGGCGCGGCAGCGGCTTGCCGTTCAGCATCACCGCGCCGTGGACCACCTGGACGTGGTCGCCGGGCAGGCCGATCAGGCGCTTGACGTAGTCGGTCTTGCCGTCGTCTCGGGGCAGCTTGAACACGACGATGTCGCCGCGATGGGGCTGTTGACCCAGCAAGCGTCCGTGGCCGATGGGCGGGCTGAAGGGGATGGAGTGGCGGCTCCAGCCATAGGCGAACTTCGACACGATGATGTAGTCGCCCTTCAGCAGGGTAGGCTCCATCGACTCCGAGGGGATGGTGAAAGGCTGGAACAGCACCACCCGCAGCACGAAGGCGATCAGCAGGGCGTAGAAGATGGTCTTGACGAGCTCGATCAGCTCGTGCGCCGCGCCGCCGGAGGGGGTCTTGGCCAAGCGAGAGGAGTCCTTGCGTTCACTTGGGGAGGGCTCCCCCGACGCCGCATCGCGGGCGGAGGCTGGGGGCGTTGTGGTCATCGGGAGCAGGGCTCGAAAGGGCAGGGGTCGATCGTCCCGCGACCGCCCTGCCTGCCTAAAGCGTCCGATGCAAGGCGGCAAGGTTTCTCCCTCTCCCGCAGGGGGAGAGGGGCTAGAACAGCGGCGCCAGCGCTTTTCGCGCCGCGTCGCCCAGGTCCGGCCGCTTCAGCGCCAGGGCCACGTTGGCGCGGAGCCAGCCGATCTTGTCGCCGCAGTCGTAGGTCGCGCCGTCGTACTCCAGCGCGTAGAAGGGCTGATCGCGCATCAGGATGGCCATGGCGTCGGTGAGCTGGATCTCGCCGCCGGCGCCGCGCTCCACGGTCTTCAACACCTCGAAGATGGCGGGATCGAGCACATAGCGGCCAGATATGAACAGGTTGGACGGCTCGGTCCCGGGCGCGGGCTTCTCCACCATGCCGGTCATCTTGTTCAACCGGCCGCCGTCGCCCTCCAGCGCCACGATGCCGTACTGGTGCGCCATGCCGGGGGGGCAGGGCTCCACCACGATGATGTTGCCGCCATGGGTCTGCTCATGGGCCGAGATGGCCTGGGCGGTGGCGGTGGGGGTGGCGTCCATGATCATGTCGGGGAGCAGCACCGCGAAGGGCTCGTCGCCGATGATGTCGCGGGCGCACCAGACGGCGTGGCCGAGGCCCTTGGGCTCCATCTGGCGGACGTAGCTGATCTCGCCGGCGGTGGGCAGGTCGGCCATCAGCTCGTCCAGGATGGCGGTCTTCTTCTTGGCCGCCAGCGTGGCTTCCAACTCCACGTGGTGATCGAAATAGTCCTCCATGGCGGCCTTGCCGCGGCCGGTGACCAGGACGAAGTGCTCGATCCCAGCCGCCCGCGCCTCGGCCAGCACGTGGTGGATCAGCGGGCGATCCACGACCGTCAGCATCTCCTTGGGCACGGTCTTGGCGGCGGGGAGCATGCGGGTGCCGAGGCCTGCCACGGGCAGCACGGCTTTGCGGACGCGTTTCATGGACTCTCCGTCGGATAGGCCTGGGCGGCTGTCTTTAGCTTTTGAGGGCTGCGGCGCGAGCTATTCGACCGTGACCGACTTTGCCAGGTTGCGCGGCTGGTCCACGTCCAGCCCCTTATGCACGCCCACATGGTAGGCGAGCAACTGGATCGCCGGCGCGAACACCAGCGGCGCGATCAACGGGTCGCAGGCCGGGGCCAGCAGGGTGCGCATGGAGCCCGCCGCGTGGCGCGCGCCTTCCGCATCAGTGATCAGCACAATGGGGCCGCCGCGGGCCGCGACCTCCTGCATATTGGACACGGTCTTCTCGAACAGGGCGTCGGACGGCGCGATGACGATGACCGGCGTGGCCTCGTCCACGAGCGCGATCGGGCCGTGCTTGAGCTCGCCCGCCGCGTAACCTTCGGCATGGATGTAGCTGATTTCCTTCAACTTAAGCGCACCCTCCAAGGCCAGCGGGAAGGCCTGGCCGCGGCCGAGATACAGCACGTCACTGGCCCGGGCGAGCTCGTTGGCGAGGGCGCGGGCCTCGGGCTCCACCGCCATGGCCTCGCCGATCAGGCGCGGGGCCTCCAGCAGCACGCCGACCAGCCGCGCCTCCTCCGCCGCATCGATCCGGCCCCGATGCGCGGCCGCGGTGATGGCCAGCGCAGTCAGCGCACAGACCTGGGCGGTGAAGGCCTTGGTGGAGGCGACGCCGATCTCGGTCCCGGCGTTGGTGGGCCACATGTGGTCGGCCTCGCGGGCCATGGAGGACTGGTGTGCGTTCACGAGAGCCGCCGTCGCCAAGCCCTTGGACTTGCACCATTTCAGCGCCGCAAGCGTATCCGCCGTCTCGCCGGATTGGGAGACCGCGATGGCCAGGGTGGAGGGCGACAGGGCCGGCTCGCGGTAGCGGAACTCCGAGGCCACCTCCACATCGACGGGCAGCCCCGCCAGCCGCTCGAACAGGTACTTGGCGGTCAGGCCTGCGTAGTAGGCGGTGCCACAGGCCACAATCTGCAGCCGGTCGACGCCCTCGAAGTCGAACCCCCCCGGCGCGTGGGCGGTGAGCGCGACGGGGTCGAGGTAGGCCGACAGGGTGTGCTGGCAGGCGTCCGGCTGCTCGTGGATCTCCTTCTCCATGAAGTGGCGGTACTCGCCCTTCTCCACCAGCGCCGCCGACGCTGGCACCACGCGCACCGGGCGGTCGGCGGGGGCGCCGGTCTCGTCGAAGATGCGGATGTCGGAGCGGGTGATCGCGACGTAGTCCCCGTCCTCCAGATAGGCCACGCGATTGGTGAAGGGGCCGACCGCCACCGCGTCGCTCCCTACGAACATCTCGCCCTGGCCGTAGCCCACCACCAGCGGCGGCCCACGCCGTGCGCCCAGGATCAGGTCTGGCTCGCCGTCGATCATCACCGCCAGCGCATAGGCCCCGCGGAGCTGGTCGAGCGTCGCCTTGAAGGCGTCGAGCGGCGCCGCGTGGGCCAGTTCGTGATCGAACAGTTGGGCGACAACCTCGGTGTCGGTGTCGCTGAGGAAGGTCCGCCCCTCGGCCTGCAACGCGGCCTTCAGCTCGGCGAAGTTCTCGATGATGCCGTTGTGGACCACCACCACCCGGCCGGCGCGGTGGGGGTGGGCGTTCCTTTCGGTCGGCGCGCCGTGGGTGGCCCAGCGGGTGTGGCCTATGCCGGTGACGCCGTCGGCCGGGCTTTCGCGCAGCACGGCTTCCAGGTTGCGCAGCTTGCCTGGCGCCCGGCGGATGGTGATCGCCTCGCCGTCAGTGGCGGAGACGCCCGCGCTGTCATAGCCACGGTACTCCAGCCGACGCAGGCTCTCGATCAGCCGCTCCGCGACCGGCGTCCCGCCGACGATGCCGATGATGCCGCACATGGATGGCCATTTCCCCGAAGTCCCGGCAGGCCTCTTAGCACCAAGCTGTGAGTGGAGGCGTAAATCCCCGTTACGCTGAGTTTCTCACTCCCAGCTCAGGGGAGAGGGGTCTCGGTTACCGCTTCGAAGCTCTCTTCTGGTAGAACGATCCCACCATGAGCAAGCGCAGCTATTTCGGCACCGACGGCATCCGCGGCCAGGCCAACAAGCACCCCATGACCGCCGAGGTCGCACTTCGCGTGGGCCTGGCCGCCGGCAAGCTGTTCCGCCGCGATCCCGAGCGGCGGCACTTGGTGGTGATCGGCAAGGACACGCGGCTGTCGGGCTACATGATCGAGCCGGCCCTGGTGGCCGGGTTCGCCAGCGTGGGCATGGACGTGCGCCTGTTCGGGCCGCTGCCGACGCCCGCGGTGGCGATGATGACGCGCTCCATGCGCGCCGACCTCGGGGTGATGATCTCGGCCTCGCACAACACCTTTTCCGACAACGGCATCAAGCTGTTCGGCCCGGACGGCTATAAGCTGTCGGACACGCGAGAGCTCGAGATCGAGGGCCTGATGGACGAGGGCCTGCAGGAGGGCCTGGCCGCCCCCACCGGCCTCGGCCGGGTCCAGCGCATCGATGACGCCCAGGCTCGATATGTGGAGATCATCAAGGCGACCTTCCCGCGCTCGCTGACTCTGGCGGGCCTGCGCGTCGTGGTCGATTGCGCCAACGGGGCGGCCTACAAGGTCGCCCCCACCGCGCTTTATGAGCTCGGCGCAGAGGTGATCCCGGTGGGCGTGTCGCCGAACGGCGCCAACATCAACGACGAGTGCGGCTCCACCCACCCCCAGACCATGGCCCGGGCCGTGCGCGAGTACCGCGCCGACATCGGCATCGCGCTGGACGGCGACGCCGACCGGCTGGCCATCTGCGACGAGCGCGGAACGAGCGTGGACGGCGACCAGATCATGGCCATCGTGGCCGGCGCCTGGGCGGCCGAGGGGCGGCTGACCGGCGGCGGGGTGGTGGCTACGGTGATGTCCAACCTGGGCTTCGAGCGTTTCCTGGCCGCGCGCGACATCGGGATGCAGCGCACCCAGGTCGGCGACCGCTACGTCATGGAGCGGATGCGCGAGGGCGGCTTCAACCTCGGCGGCGAGGCGTCGGGCCACGTGATCCTGTCGGACTTCTCCACCACCGGCGACGGGCTGATCGCCGCTCTCCAGGTGCTGTCGGTGCTGGTCACCTCCGGCAAGCCGATGAGCGCCCTGGCCCGCCAGTTCGAGCCCGTGCCCCAGAAGCTGGAGAACGTGCGCTTCTCCGGCGGGGCGCCGCTGGAGACCGATCGGGTGCAGCAGGCCATCGCCGATGGCGAGCGCCGGCTGAACGGCTCCGGCCGGGTGCTGGTCCGCGCGTCCGGCACCGAGCCGCTGATCCGCGTGATGGCCGAAGGCGACGACGAACGGCTGGTGGCCCAGGTGGTGCGCGACATCGCCAGCGCGGTGAAGGCGGCGGCGTAGGCTGTGCGCTCCCAAGTCTCTTCTTTTCTCCCTCTGCGAAGCGGGAGGAGGGGATCAGGTGAAGCCTGGTGAAGGGGGCGTAGCCGCCGATGCCGCGTCAGGTTGGCATCCGCAACGGCGGTGACGCACCCTCCGTCACGGCGCAGATTGCGCCGCCACCTCCCTCGCTGCGCAGGGGAGGACAGCAGGCCGTCGTGCGCAATCGCCTTGCATAAGGGGGAAGGGGGCCTACCGTCCCCGGTTCATCCAGCTGATCAGCGGGATGATGGGCAGGCCCCAGGCGACGCCGACCACCAGGTAGAACGGCAGCTCGGCCCACCATTGCTGGGGCAGGCGCCCCGAGAGGGTCACCGCCAGAGCGGCGTAGGCGATCACGAAGACCACGATCCCCAGGCCCCCGATCAGTTTGCGTATGCGTGCAGGCATGGCCCTCCGATAGCCGGTCGCGGCGGCTGAGGGAATGCAGCGGCGCCGCCCCGCATGGACGCGCGTCCGGCCAAGGTCTAGGAGCGGCGGGGCGAGGGGGCCCTCGATCGGAATGGCGGATGCGTTGGAGCTATAACCTGGAGCGGTCCCGGTCGGTGGCGGCCTGGCTGTTCCTGGTGGCCGCGATGGTGGTGGCCATGGTCATCGTCGGCGGCGCCACGCGGCTGACGGGATCGGGCCTGTCGATCACCGAGTGGAAGCCGATCCGCGGCGTGATCCCGCCTTTGAGCCAGCACGACTGGCTGGCGGAGTTCGCCAACTATCGCCGCATCCCGCAGTACAAGCTCTTGAACACCGGCATGACCCTGGCCCAGTTCAAGGTGATCTATGGCTGGGAGTGGACCCACCGGCTGATCGGCCGGCTGATCGGGGTGGTGTTCTTCGCGCCCTTCGTGGTCTTCCTGTTCCTAAAGAAAATTCCCCGCAGGTTGATCTGGCGCTGCTGGCTGCTGCTGGCGCTCGGCGGTCTGCAGGGGCTGGTCGGCTGGTGGATGGTGGCGAGCGGGCTGGAGGCCCGGGTCTATGTGGCGCCGGAGCGGCTGGCGACGCATCTCGGCCTCGCCTTGGCCATCTATTCGCTGGCGATCTGGACCGGGTGGGAAGCCTGGAGCGGGCGGCCGCGGGGGGTCGAGCACTACGCGCCGCCGAGCTGGGTGGCCTGGGCCACGGGGCTCGCGGCGGTGATCTTCATGCAGATGCTGCTGGGCGGGCTGGTGGCCGGCAACCATGCGGGGCAGGTCTATAACGACTGGCCGCTGATGAACGGCCGCTTCGTGCCGCGCCCCTACGCCGCCACGGGGTCCGAGGGCCACGGCCTGTGGGCCACGCTGGTGCACAGCCAGGCCGCTGTGCAGTTCAACCACCGCATGACCGCCTATCTTATCTTCGCCATCGTGGTCGGGCTGGGCCTCACCGTCTTCGCCGCCCGGCGGGCGCCGTCAGCGTTGCGGACGCTGGGCTTGGTGCTGATCGCGGTGGTGAGCGTGCAGGTGCTGCTCGGCATCGCCACGGTGATGGCCGGTGCGCCGCTCTGGCTCTCCATCCTGCACCAGCTCTGGGCGGTGGTGCTGCTGAGCACCTCGCTCGGCTTGGTCTGGCGGATGCGGCGGAACTGATTAGCGACCGGCGCTCTCCCCCCTGAGGGAGAGAGAGGTCCGTCGCCGCGGCGGACACGGTATAAATCTCAGCTCCGGTACCATCATACCGTACGTAAAAACCTCAGTCTTTCCAAAGTCCTGCCGCCAAGTCGCTGATCCGCCCTTGACGCCGCCCCCCCCCTTGCGTATTCCCCGCGCCTCATCGGCTGCGCCCTCTGCGCAACCGCTCGCGCTTACGGACCTCACCCCATGCAAAAGACCACGGTTTCCCTGAAACCGGCGGACGTGGAGAAGAAGTGGATCATCGTCGACGCTGAGAACGCGGTCGTCGGTCGTCTCGCCTCCTTCATCGCCATGCGCCTTCGCGGCAAGCATCGCCCGGACTACACCCCGCATGTCGACTGCGGCGACCACGTGGTGGTGATCAACGCCGACAAGGTCCGCTTCACCGGCCGCAAGCTCCAGCAGAAGACCTACTACTGGCACACGGGCTATCCGGGCGGCATCAAGGAGCGCACCGCGGACAAGATACTCGGCGGCAAGTTTCCCGAGCGCATCTTGGAAAAAGCCGTGGAGCGGATGCTGCCCAAGGAAAGCCCCCTGGCCCGCAAGCAGATGACCCACCTGAAGATCTACGCCGACGCCGAGCACCCGCATACGGCGCAGTCGCCTGAGCCCATCGCGTTCGCCGAGCTGAACGCCAAGAACGTGCGGAGCGCCTGAAGCCATGTCCGACGTCCAATCCGACGCTCCCCAAGACACTCAAGCCAAGGGTTTCGAGGCCCTCGCGGGCCTGTCGACCAACCCGCCCGAAGCTCAGATCGTCTATGAACCCAAGATCGACGCCCAGGGCCGCGCCTACGCCACCGGCAAGCGCAAGAACGCGGTCGCGCGGGTGTGGATCAAGCCGGGCTCCGGTAAGATCACCATCAACGACCGCGACCAGGAGGTGTACTTCGCCCGCCCGGTGCTGCGCATGATGATCGCCCAGCCGCTGCAGATCGCCGACCGCGCTACCCAGTTCGACGTGATCGCGACCGTCGAGGGCTCGGGCCTCTCCGGCCAGGCGGGCGCGGTGCGCCACGCCATCTCCAAGGCGCTGACCTATTACGAGCCGGGCCTGCGCGCCGTGCTGAAGCCGCACGGCTTCCTCACCCGCGACAGTCGCGTGGTGGAGCGCAAGAAGTACGGCAAGGCCAAGGCCCGCCGCTCCTTCCAGTTCTCCAAGCGCTAGGCGTCAAGGCTTACAGCTTCGAACTGGCGGGCGCTCCGGGAAACCGGGGCGCCCGTTTTTGTTTGTTCCTCGGAGTTGGCGGATGACAACCAAGGTCTTCATCGACGGGGAGGCGGGCACCACGGGGCTGCAGATCCGCGAGCGCCTCGCAGGCCGCGCGGACATCGCGCTGCTGTCCATCGACCCCGCCCGCCGCAAGGACGCCTCGGCCCGCGCCGAGTTGCTGAACGGCGCGGACGCGGTGATCCTGTGCCTGCCCGACGAGGCAGCGCGGGAGGCGGTGGAGTTGATCGCCAATTCGGCGGTGAAGGTGATCGACGCCTCCACCGCCCACCGCACCGCCCCCGGCTGGGTGTACGGCTTCCCAGAGCTGAAGCCCGGCCAGCGTGACGCGATCGCCGGGGCGACGCAGGTGTCCAATCCGGGCTGTTATCCCACGGGCTTCCTGGCGATCGCAGCACCCCTGGTGCGGGCCGGCCTGCTGCCGGCGGACTGGCCGGTGGGCGTGAACGCGGTGTCGGGCTATAGCGGCGGCGGGCGTGCCATGATCGCGGAGTTCGAGGATGCGGATGCGCCGGGCTTCACCCGCGACGCCTACCGCGCCTACGCCCTAAACCTTGGCCACAAGCACCTGGCCGAGATGCAGGTCCATGCGGGGTTCGCGCACCCGCCGATCTTTACGCCTGCGGTCGGCCGCTACGTACAGGGCATGATCGTGGAGGTCCCCCTGCCGCTCTGGGCGCTGCCCGGTAAACCGACGCTTGCGGACGTGCACGCGGCGCTGGCCGACGCCTATGCCGGAGAGCGCTTCGTGAAGGTCGCAGGGCTGGATGAGGCGGCGGCGATGAAGGGGCTGGATCCAGAGGGCCTGAACGGGACCAACCGGCTGAAGCTGTTCGTGTTCGGCGACGAGGGGAGGGGCCAGGCCAGGCTGGTCGCCCTGCTGGACAACCTTGGCAAGGGCGCCTCGGGAGCCGCGGTGCAGACCCTCAACCTGATGTGCGGTCTGGAGGAAGGCGCGGGCCTGTAACAGACTTTTTGATGCTCCCCCTTGGGGGAGCTGTCGGCGAAGCCGACTGAGGGGGCTCCAGTCCGCAACCGGCGGCGCGGCCCCATCCACCAGCTTCGCTGGTCCCTCTCTTCCCCAGAGGGGGAGGATCAAGAACCTGCGGTGCTAGAACGAAAGCGCCCGCTGGGCTTGCCGGCGGGCTTCTTAAACGAGGCCCCGCCTCACGCCACCCGCAGGACGTGCACGCTGAACAGCTCGCGTGGATCGACCCACACGGTTTCGGCGACGTAGCCGGCGGAGCGAGCCAGGCGCTGGAAGTCCTCCACCGCGTACTTGTTGGAATCCTCCACGTGCATCCGCTCGCCCTGCGCGAACTCGAAGGTGTGGCCGGCGACGTAGACCGTCTGTGCTTTCAGGCTGGTCAGGTGGATGGTCAACCGCCCGGTCGCCTGATCGTATTCGGGCGTATGGCGGAAGGCGGCGAGGTCGAAGTCGGCGTCGAGTTCGCGGTTAGCGCGGACCAGCACGTTGCCGGTAAAGGCCGCCGTCACCCCTTGCGCGTCGTCATAGGCCGGCAGCACCACCGATTTCGGCGCCCTTAAGGCCACGCCCACCACCATCAGCCCGTCCTGTCCTAGCTGGCCTGCCCAGCCGCTGAGGAAGGCGCGGGCGTCTTCGGGGGTCAAATTGCCGACGGTGGAGCCTGGAAAGAAGCCGGCGCGGCGACGTCGGGTGGAGCTATCGGGCAGCTCCAGCGGCTGGGTGTAGTCGGCGCAGACAGCGCTGACCTCCAGCGCCGGATAGGCCTCGGCGATCTCGGTGGCCAGCTGGATCAGGTGGTCCCGCGAAACGTCGATGGGCTCGTAGGCCGCAGGGCTCTCCAGGGCGTCGAGCAACAGGCGCGCCTTCTGACTGGAGCCCGCGCCGAACTCGAGCAGGGCTATGTCCGGCCCGATGGCGGCGGCGATCTCCGACGCCTTATCGGTGAGGATCTTCAGCTCGGTTCGGGTGGGATAGTACTCTGGAAGTTTGCAGATGCGGTCGAACAGGCGCGACCCGGCTTCGTCGTAGAGGAAGCGGGCAGGGATCGCCTTCTGCGGCGCTGAAAGCCCGGTCAGGACGGCATCCCGGAAGCTTTCCTGCTCCGGGGCGAAGTCGTGCAGACTGAAGCGCGGAGCCACGTCCATGCGCGGCTCGACCATCTCGTTCATACCCGCCTCAAGCCTCGACTTCGAACGGCTAAGCGCGGCAGGCCCGAATGCGTTGCGGAATGGGCGGCGATGTGGGCGCGGCGAACACCGCGAAGTAACCCAGGTTACCCTTCAACGGCGAAACGCCCTCCGGTCGGTAGCCCACCGCCTCAAACTCGCAGCGGAGCAGGGCGGGCGGGGTGCCGTGGGCGGGGGTGGGGCGGTCCAGCTCCTCCACCCCCACCCGAGCCCCGGGGCGAAGCGCGCCGGCCAGGTTGTAGAGGAAGGCGTAGGGGTGGCCAATCTCATGATACATGTGGACCAGGATCGCGGCGTCCAGAGAGCGGGCGGGCAGGCGCGGGTCCTGGGGTTCGCCGAGCGCCACCACCACGTTGGACAGCTTGCGCGTGTCCGCCTGGGCCATCAGCGTCTGCAGAGCCTGGGGGTCGACATCCTCGGCGATCACCTTGCCGGACGGCCCGAGCAGCCTGGCCAGGCGCAAGGTGTCGTAGCCGTCGCCTGCGCCCAGGTCGCCGACGGTCATGCCGGGATGCAGCTTCAGGCGGGCGGCGATCTGGGGCACCTCGCGAGCCGCATCGCGCTGTGCGCTGTCGCCCCAGGTGGGGCTGATGATCGGCGCGATGGGACGCGCCGCTTCAGGGAACATCGCCGCCGGGGCTCCGCGACCGGCCAGGGGCGCCTGGGCCGCGTAAACCGCCGCGCCCGCGACCAGCAGCAACGGCGCCAGCAGCAGCAGCGGCGCGATCAGACGGCGGACGGTCATTCGGGCACGGGTCCTCATGGAAGGCCTGCTCTAACCCGCTGACTTCGGACCAAGGTGGACGCGAGGTTACCGGAGTTTCAGTTTCCGCGCACGCCGCCCCGCGTTACACCCGCGCGACGTTTTTTGGGGGAAATGACTGATGCGTGAAATCCTGTTGCTTGGAGCGAGTCTGGCTGTGATCTTCGCGTCGCCCGCCCTGGCCCAAGGGACCGCCGGCGTCGGCCAGGCCGGCCCCTCGGCCTTGCCCGGCGCCAATCCCAGCGCAGCACCGGGCCACGCCCCGCCGGACGCCAACCTGTCGCCGGACGCCCAGGCGCTGCTGGCGCCCTGGACTGGGCCCTACGGCGGGCTGCCGCCCTTCGCCCATGTCAAGGTCGCGGCCTTTCAGCCGGCGATGGAGGTGGCGATGCGCCAGCAGCTGGCCGAAATCGACGCCATCGCCAACAACCCGGCTCCGGCCACCTTCGACAACACCCTGGTGGCGCAGGAAAAGGCCGGCAAGGCGCTCGGCCGGGTGATGAGCCTCTACAACGTCTGGAGCTCCACCGAGAACGACGCCCGGATGCAGGCGGTGCAGTCGGTGATGGACCCCAAGATCGCCGCCTTCCAGGACCAGATCAGCCAGAACCCCAAGCTGTTCGCCCGCATCGACGCGGTCTACCAGGCGCGGGACACCTCCGGCCTGACGCCGGAACAGAAGCAGCTCGCCTGGTACTTCTGGGTCGGGGCGGTGAAGAACGGCGCCAAGCTCGCGCCCCCTGCCAAGGCGCGGGTGACCGCCATCAACCAGGAGCTGGCGGGTCTGTACGCCCAGTTCAGCCAGAACCTGCTCGCCGACGAGGGCGGCCATATCCTCTATCTGAAGTCCGACCAGCTCGGCGGCCTGCCGCAGTCTGTGCAGGACGCTGCCAGCGCGGCCGCGGCCTCCAAGGGTCATGCGGGCGAGTGGGCGGTGCTGAACACCGCCTCCTCGGTCGAGCCGTTCCTGACCTATTCCATCGACCGGGCGCTGCGCGAGCAGGTCTGGCGCACCTATTACAACCGCGGCGACAACAAGGACGCCCACGACAACACCGTCACCATCATCCCGCGCATCCTGCAGCTGCGCGCCGAGAAGGCCCACCTGATGGGCTATCCCGACTTCGCCAGCTGGAAGCTGCAGGACGAGATGGCCAAGACTCCGGCCGCGGCCATGAGCCTGATGATGCGGGTCTGGCCCGCCACCGTGGCGCGCATCCACCAGGAGGTCGCCGACATGCAGGCGCTCTCCGACAAGGACGGGGCTAAGATCACCATCGCGCCCTGGGACTATCGCTTCTACGCCGAGAAGGTGCGCAAGGCCCGCTACGACGTCGATATGAACCAGGTGAAGCCCTACCTGCAGCTCGACCACATCAAGGACGGCATGTTCTGGGCCGCGGGCCAGCTCTACGGCTTCAAGTTCGTCCGCCTGAACGACATCCCGGTCTACGATCCCGACATGCAGGTCTATGAGGTGCTGGGCCGCGACGGCCAGCAGGTCGGTCTCTGGTACTTCGATCCCTATGCGCGCACGGGCAAGAACTCCGGCGCCTGGATGAGCGACTATCGCCCCCAGCAGAAGCTGGACGGCGTGACCGTCCCCATCGTCTCCAACAACGCCAACTTCGTGAAGCCCGCCCCCGGCCAGCCGGTCTATATCTCCTGGGACGACGCCAACACCATGTTCCACGAGTTCGGCCATGCCCTGAACGGCTTGAGCTCCAACGTCACCTATCCCACGCTTGCCGCCCCGAACCAGGCCCAGGACTTCGTGGAGTTCCCCTCGCAGCTGAACGAGAACTGGCTTTGGACGCCGGAAATCCTCAACCGCTTCGCCGTCAACGTGCAGGGCCAGCCGATTCCGCCCGCCCTGGTCGCCAAGCTTCGCGCCAGCAAGACCTTCAACACCGGCTTCAGCGTCGGCGAATACCTGTCCGCCGCCATCATCGACATGAAGCTGCACACCGCGCCGCAGGGACCAGGGATCCCCCTGATCGATCCTGACGCGTTCGAGAAGACCGAGCTGGCCAGGATCGACATGCCGGCCCAGGTGGTGATGCGTCACCGCACCCCGCAGTTCAGCCACATCTTCTCAGGCGATTCCTACGCCGCCGGCTACTACAGCTACCTCTGGGCGGAGGTGCTGGACCACGACGCCTACGAGGACTTCGAGGCGCACGGCGGCCCCTACGATCCCGCCATGGCCAAGCGGCTGCACGACACCATCATGCAGGTCGGCTACTCCGTCCCGCCCGGTCAGGCCTACCGCAACTTCCGCGGCCGAGACGCCGAAGTCGGCGCCTACCTCCGCGCCAAGGGCTTCCCGGATGGGGGCGTGAAGTAGGGCGCTGATCCTCCCCCGCCGGGGGAGGGGGACCCTGCGCAGCAGGGTGGAGGGGGCTGCGCCGCCGTCGTCAAGCTGGAGCCCCCTCAGTCGGCTTCGCCGACAGCTCCTCCACAGGGGGAGCATCTGAGGCTCTCCGCCGCCTTCACCAGGCCTTGCGGATACAGCTTGTGCTCCGCCGCCAGAACTCGCGCGGCCAGGGTGTCCGGGGTGTCGTCGGGGAGGACGGGGACTTCGGCCTGGCCGATCACCTCGCCCTTGTCGACGCCCTCGCTGACCCAGTGGACGGTGCAGCCGGCGGTGGCGTGGCCGGCGGTGAGGGCGCGGGCGTGGGTGTGCAGGCCGGGGAAGTGCGGAAGCAGGCTCGGGTGAATGTTGATCATGCGCCCTCGCCACGCTTGGACGAAGCCGGGCGTCAGCACGCGCATGTAGCCGGCGAGCGCGATCAGCTCCACGCCCGCCCCGCGCAGATATGCATCAAGGGCCGCCTCGTGGGCTGTCCGGTCCTTGCCGAAGGGGCGATGGTCGACGGCGTGGGCGGCGATCCCGGCCGCCCGGGCGAGCTCAAGCCCGCCGGCGTCGGGGGTGTTCGACAGCACCAGCACGATCTGCGCCGGATAGTCCGGCGCCTCCGCCGCCGCGATCAGCGAGGCGAGGTTGGAGCCTCGGCCCGAGATCAGAACGGCAGTTTGGAGCTTGTTCATGGGCGCGCCCCGCCAGCAGTCCTGCGTGGTTCGAGACGCGGTCTTGCAGCCCGCTCCTCAGCATGACGAGGGTTGGAGAGGTTCGTCCACCTCCCGTCGTCATCCTGAGGAGCGGGCCTCGGCCCGCGTCTCGAAGGACGCAGCACAGCCCCCGCCCTCACGCCGCCGCCAACTCGCCGATCACGAACGCCTCTTCCCCGGCGTTCAGCAGGGCGGCCATCACCGCGGGCGCGAGCGCCGGTTCCACCACCAGCATGAAGCCGACGCCGCAGTTGAAGGTGCGCCTGAGCTCCGTGTCCGCCACCCCGCCCTCGCGCTGCAGCCAGTCGAACACCGGCGGCGGGGTCCAGGCCTGCCAGTCGATGCGCGAGACAAGCGATTTGGCGATGGCGCGGGGCGGGTTCTCGATCAGGCCGCCGCCGGTGATGTGGGCGGCGCCCTTGATCATGTCCGCCTTCATCAGCGGCAGGACAGTCTTCACGTAGATTCGCGTAGGCCGCATCAGCGCCTCCGTCAGGCTCGTCCCCGGCTCGAACGGCGCCTCCGCCTCCCAGCCGAGCCCGGTGCGCTCCACGATGCGGCGGATCAGGGAGTAGCCGTTGGAGTGCGGCCCGGACGAGCCCAGCCCGATCAGCAGGTCCCTCGGCTGCTGCGCGTCGAGCCGCGGCAGCCCCCGTCCGCGCTCCAGCGCCCCCACCGAAAAGCCCGCCAGGTCGTAGTCGCCGCCCGAGTACATACCCGGCATCTCGGCCGTCTCGCCGCCCACCAGCGCGCAGCCGGCCTGGCGACAGCCCTCGGCGATCCCCGCGACCACGCGGCGCGCGGCGTCCACCTCCAGCTTTCCGGTGGCGTAATAGTCCAGGAACATCAGCGGCTCGGCGCCCTGGGCCAGCAGGTCGTTGACGCACATGGCCACCAGGTCGATCCCCACCGTGTCGTGGCGCCCGGTTTCGATGGCGATCTTCAGCTTGGTGCCCACCCCGTCGGTAGTGGTGACGATCAGCGGGTCGGCGTAGCCGGCGGCCTTCAGGTCGAACAATGCGCCGAAGCCGCCTAGGCTGGCGTCCGCGCCAGGCCGCGCGGTGGCGCGGGCCAGGGGCTTGATGGCGTCGACCAGCGCTTCGCCCGCGTCGATGTCCACGCCTGCCCCGGCATAGGTGAGGCCGTCCGCCTGATCGCTCATCAAAATCCGTCCGAGGAAGGCCGCGTCCGCGCCCACCCTTGGAGGCGCGCCGAAGCAAGCTATAGCTAGCCTATGACGCCGATCACTTCCAATGCTGAGCTCGAGGCCTTCTGCGGCTACCTGGCCGACCAGCCCTTCATCGCCGTGGACACCGAGTTCATGCGCGAGACCACCTACTGGCCCAAGCTCTGCCTGATCCAGGCGGCGGGCGTGGAGCACGGCGGCGTCATCGACCCCCTGGCCGAGGGGCTGGACCTGGAGCCGTTCCTGGACATCCTGCGCGACGAGAGCATCCTCAAGGTGTTCCACGCCGCCCGCCAGGACGTGGAGATCTTTAACAACCTGAAGGCCATCCCGACGCCCCTGTTCGACACCCAGGTGGCGGCGATGGCGGCGGGGTTCGGCGAGCAGATCGCCTACGACGCCCTGGTGCGCCAGCTGCTGAGGATCGACATCGACAAGTCCTCCCGCTTCACCGACTGGTCGCGCCGGCCGCTGTCCGACGCCCAGCTCGACTACGCCGTGGGCGACGTGACCCATCTGGCCAAGCTCTACCCCCGGCTGGTGGAGCGGCTGGAAAAGGCCGGGCGGCTCGACTGGGTGTCTGAGGAGATGGACTTCCTCACCGACCCCGCCACCTACGACGTCGACCCGGAGAACGCCTGGCGCCGTCTGAAACCCAGGAAGTTCAACGCCCGCTACCTCGCCGCCTTCCGCGCCGCCGCCGCCTGGCGCGAGCGCACCGCCCAGTCCCGCGACCAGCCCCGCGGCCGCATCATCAAGGACGAGGCGATGGACGAGATCGCCACCCAGCTGCCCCAGGACGCCGAGGCCCTGAACCGCCTGCGCTCGGTGCCCAAAGGGTTCGGCGGCTCCAAGTTCGGGCCGGACCTGATCTCGGCGCTTCAGCAGGCGCTCCGCGACCCCGAGGCCTACGCCCCGTTGATCGAACGCCCGCCCCAGCCTGCCCAGAGCGCGGGCGCGACGGTGGAGCTGCTCAAGGTGCTGCTGAAGGCCCGGGCGGAAGACGCCGGCGTCGCCGCCAAGCTGATCGCCACCGTCTCCGACCTCGAACGCATCGCCTCCGACGACGCCGAAGCCTCCCCCGCCCTGCACGGCTGGCGCCGCGAAGTCTTCGGCGCAGACGCGCTACGGCTCAAACGCGGCGAGCTGGCCCTGGTCCTGGACGGCGCGAGGGTGAAGGTGGCGGAAATCGGGGGCGCCTAACCGCCGGAGAGCGGACGGTCTGAAGGGCTGGGTTGAGTGGGTTGTGGACTCGTGTATCGACTTTCGCCGGATTATGATGGCGTCAAATCTGCTTGGAAGATTGCTCATCAACGGAAGGCAGCCTCGCTCAGCGCGTAGCTCATCTAGTACAGAGACTTTCGCCCCTAAAGAAAGAACCAATTAAACCAGACGGAAAATGTTCGCGATATCTCACCTCCTCAAGACGTGTCTGCCGCATTGAAAATACATCAATACTGGGACTCGCCTACTCCCCCTGATGAGGTGGTCGCCAATATCCGGACGATTGAAAGGGCCGCTCCTGACGCCAGCCTGACCTTGTTAGACAAGAAAGCCGCGGAGCAGCTTGTCGCCCAGCATCATGGCTCTCGAGCGCTTGGCGCTTTTCGTGCCTGCGGACCTCCAGCAATGCAAGCTGATTACCTTCGTCTGTGTATTATGGATGCCCTGGGTGGCCTGTATATAGATGCCGACGATATGGCCTTAGAGGGGCTTGACACTTTGATCGGAGATGTGGACTCGGGACTTCTAGTCACTTGGATAAATATTATAGAAAATACTCCCTTATTCTTTAAACGACCCAAGCACCCTTTCATTTCGGCCTGCTTGACGCTCGCCACTCAGAATATCGAAGCGCAGCGCTTTGACAGTGTGTTGATTGCGACCGGCCCGGCAGTTCTGACAGCCATTTACTGTGCTGGAGACAAGAACCGAGAAGAAGCGGCGACATACACAATCTCGCGCTCTCCATGGAACATGGCTCATTGGCGGGCACTACTAGATGACGCGCGGGATCTTAAGCGGAGAGGTGACGCCATCGAGGATTTCTCCCAAGATTTGACGATCATAGATGTAGAGGAATGCAAACCATGGATCACTAATAGCCCGATGGCTTATAAGGCCTCCGCTCAACATTGGCAAAATTGGAGCGGAAGCATTTATAAAGGCGCTGTGTAAATTACCAACGAATCATTTCAGCCAATATAGCCAGGAGTGTGACCGTCACATTTCTTCGGCTTTCTGCAGGGCGCCTAAACGGCCACCTGTAGGCTGGGGCAAGTATTAGTATAGTCCCGTAAAGTCGCCGCTCGAGCTGCTCAGGCTTGGCGGCCTTAACCGAACATTGGATCTCTCGTTCAAAGGTGCGGCCGGCCCCCAAGGCCGCGTCAGCAACGCCCCAGCGCGATTGTTCAGCCGATCTCGGCCAAGATCCTGCACACCTTCGCGGGATCGTCGGCGATCAGGGCCAGGAGGGAGACGAGGACGCGGTTTGGCGCCTTGCGACCCTGTTCCAGGTCGCGCAGGCGCGCCACCTTGATCCCGTAGGCCTCCGCGAACTTGTCCTGCGACAGGCCGGTGCTGCGCCGGGGCCGCCTCGGCCAGCCTTGCGGCGGAGAAGCGGAACAGGGAGGCGGCGTCCAGAGGTTGGGCGTTGGGGTCGCTTTGGACCGCCGCCGTCACCTCCTCGTCGGTCATGGCGTCCAGACGGACGTGCTCCGCCTCGCTCATGCGATGCGGAGCCGCTCGACGGTAGGTCACCGTCACGTCTGCAGGGCGCCGCCTCATCCCCCTGCGGCGTCGTCGTAGAACTTAGCCACGTCGGCTTTCAGCGACTTCAGGGCGTCGGGGTTCAGATAGACCATGTGGCCGGAGGGGTAGTAGCTGAAGCGGACGTTGCTTTGCAGGGCGCGGGGCAGCTCCATGTGGGAGATGTCGTATTCGGTGCCGAAGAAGGGCGTGGCCATGTCGTACCAGCCGTTCAGGCTCTCCACCTTCAGGTGCGGGTTCTGGCGGATGGCGGCGCCGAGGTCGACGGCCACGTCCACCTCGGACTGGGGGTAGGTCGAGCCCGGCGCCTTGTGCTTGAAGTCCCAGTGCAGCTCGCGATTGTAGTAGGTCGGGCGGTAGGCCAGCTCGCTGTGATAGTCGAGCTGGTCGGCCAGATATCCCTGGAAGGCGGCGACGAAGGCGCCGGTGATGCCGGTGTCGGACGGGTCGTACTCGGCGTTCGTGGAGCCCGCATCGGCGTCGAAGCCGGTGAAGCGGCTGTCGTAGCGGCCGACGATCTCGTTCTGGTCGCGCAGGATCTCGGTGCGGAAGCGGTCGAGGTCCACGCGCAGGTTGTTGTTGATCAGGAACTGGGTCGAGAGCCCGGTATAGGCCGACAGCTGACGCGCCACCGCGTCGCGCTCCTCAGGGCTCAGGTCCTGGCCCTTGGCGAGCGCGGTCTCGTAGGGCCCCCGCGCATAGGCGCGCACCTGGGCCAGGAAGGCGGGCAGGTCGGCGGGGCGATTTTGCAGCCGGTTGTGATACCAGGCGGTGGCCGCGAAACTTGGCAGATAGGCGATGTAGGTCTGGTCGTAGCCGGGCTGGCGGATGCCATAATTCAGGATCGAGGAGAGCAAGGAAACCCCGTTCAGCTGGATGCCGCGCTCCTGCAGCATGTAGCTGAGCCCCGCCGAGCGGGTGGTGCCGTAGCTCTCGCCGAACAGGAACTTGGGCGAGTTCCAGCGGTCGTTCAGGGTGATGTAGCGGGCGATCCCCCGGGAAAAGGCGTCCAGGTCCTGGTCCACGCCCCAGAAGTCGGTGATCTTGGTCTCGCCGAGCGGACGGGAGAAGCCGGTGCCGATGGCGTCCAGGAACACCAGGTCGCTCTTGTCGATCAGCGAGGATTCATTGGAGGCCAGATCGAACGGCGCGTTGTGGGTCGACTGCGGCGAGTCGGTATGGATGCGCACAGGACCCAGCGAGCCCATGTGCAGCCACAGCGTCGAGGAGCCCGGCCCACCGTTGTAGAAGAAGGTCACCGGCCGGTGCGCGTCGCCTTTGGCGTGGTCGGCCACATAGGCGACGTAGAACATCGAGGCGATCGGCTTGCCCTCGTCGTCGCGGATGGTCACCGTGCCGGCGGTGGCGGTGTAGGGGATGGTTCGGCCGCCGACGCTCCAGACGTGGTGGGTGTTGCGTGCGGTCTCGTGGATCGGAGCGGTGGCGATGTCCTCGGGCGTGATCTTGTCCTCGCCCACCTTCTTGGCGGCGGCGTCGGGGCGGTCCACGGGGGCGCGGTCGCCCTTGCCGGGTTCGTCCCCGGCGCGCGGGTTGCTGGCGGAGGATCGATCCGACGACTGGGCCAGCGCCGCGCCCGCCGGGGCGATCAGCGGTGCGATGATCAACGCGGTGGTGAGGAGCAGGGGGGCCAGCCGCATGTCGATCCTTGCAAGGAGAAGATCAGCGACCAGAGGCCGCCTTCGCCGCATCGCGTCAAGGCGATGCGGAGTCAAAGCATTTCGGTGGTGAAGCGCGCGGTGCGGACCTCCCTCCCTTTGGAGGGGAGGGTCGGGTGGGGGGCCGCCGCTAGGGCCTGCCGGGCGGGGCTCAGGGGCGGGCGGGGCTACCGCAGCGTCCTCCTCGGCCGGCGTCCCCCCACCCCGACCCTCCCCTTAAAGGGGGAGGGGATGCGGCGGATCGGCTGAACGGTTGCGCCTCCGTCATGTGCGCCGGCGTCACCCGCGCCAGCGCTCCGTGGGCCATTCGTAGTCGGTCGCGGCCGCCTCCTCGAACAATTGCGCCATCAGGTAGGCGAACACCCGGCCGGCCTCGAACAGTTCGAAGGTGCGCCGCCAGCCGGCTTCCGCCAGCGCCCGGCGCTGGGCGTCGTCCTGCGCGAACCGGCGCACCTGGGTGGCCAGGTCGTCGAGGTCGGTATAGGTCTGCAGCCCGCCCTCCCCGTACAGCGCCTGGAAGCCCCCGCGCGCGTCCACGAAGGTGAGCAGTCCGCCGCCCAGCATGTGGACCATGCGGTCCGAGGCGTAGAGCGGCTGGTCGCTGAAGCGCGACAGCGCCCAGCCCATGGCCGACGCCTCCAGCGCCTCGAAATAGGCGCGTCCGCGAAGGCGGGGCTGGTCCAGTCCCGGGCTGGTGATGCGCAGGTCCGGCAGGGCGGCGCGAAGCTCGCCCATCGCTTGGGATGTCCGCAGCGTCCGGCCGCCGATCTGGCGCGGGTCGTCGTCGCCCACGGGCAGGATCAGGTCGTTGGGCGGTGACGGATCGTCGAAGGCGCGCCCCGTCTCCACCGCCGCATCCACCGGGTTGGGCATGAAGGCGACGAAGCTCTCACGGCCTGCGAACGCCTGCAGCCCCTCGCCCCCGGTGGTGACGAACATCGCGTCCACCGCATCCCGCCGCGCCAGCAGCCGCGCCCGGGTGCGGGGCGACGGCAGGGGGTCGATGTTGATGTCGGCCATCCTGACGCCGGGCGACAGGTGGCGCGCCGCGTCCAGGGTCGCGTTGGCGATGTCGTCGGCGAAGTGGAGCAGGATCAGCTCGGGCCGCACCTCGTCCACCATCCGCAGGAAAAGGGCGTTGCAGGTGCGCACCCCTAGCCGGCGGATGCGGAGCGGCGCATGGCTGCGGCTCACCGCCCGGTCGGAGAACTCCACCACCATGTGGCCGGCGCGGACGGCGGCGCGGCCGAGCTTCTGGCGGATGGCGAACAGGTCGACATTGGCGGTGTCGCGCTCGCGCCCCGTCATCCAGTTGAAGTCGCCGACGTTGAGGATGCGCATGGGGTTCCGCGGCTGCTGGCGCGATCTTCCCCAGCCCCGCGCCGGACTCAAGCCGCGCGTGCGATCAGCAAATGTGCTCTGGAGGTTCTATGCGGTCCCGTGGTTCGATGGCGTTAGGGTTTGTGGCTTGGCTCGGGGCGGCGGCCTGTCTGGCAGAACCGGCGTCGACGGCGACGCCCCTCCCGCCACCCTCCGCCTCTTCCAGCGCTTGGGTCCAGCTCACCGAACACGGGGTGGAGGTGCGTACCGTCGGCGCGACCCCTTGCCCGATAGCGCAGGTCGACGGCCAGTCCCTGCCGCTGGCGCTCCGCAGCGCTGCAGACGACCGCTTCCCGGCCGTCTGCAGCGCCGCCCTGCCTCCCGCCGCCCGCCGGGTGGAGGTGGAGGGGCGCATGCTCAAGGGGCCGCCGCCGGTGGTCCGCCGCATCGTGGTGTTCGCCGACACGGGGTGCCGCATCAAGGGGCCGACGGTGCAGGCCTGCAACGACCCGACGCTGTGGCCTTTCGCACAGGTGGCCCGGCTGGCGGCGGCGCGCCATCCGGACCTCGTGATCCACATCGGCGACTACTACTACCGCGAATCGCCCTGTCCAGTGGGCGACCTGCGCTGCGCGGGCAGCCCGTCGGGCGATCGCTGGCCGGCCTGGGCCGCCGACATGTTCGACCCCGCCGCGCCCCTGCTGCAGGGGGCGCCCTGGCTGTTCGTGCGCGGCAACCACGAGAGCTGCTCACGCGGCGGCGTCGGTTGGTTCCGCCTGCTGGACGCTGCGGCGAGCGCCAAGGCGTGCCCGGCGCAGGCTGCGCCCTGGACCGCACCGATCGGGGGGCTGAACCTCTATGTGCTGGACAGCGCCGACACGGTGGACGAGTCCGCGCCGCCCGCCCGGGTCGCCGATTTCGCCGGCCAGATCGCCTCGCTTGAGCCGGAGCTGGCGCACAGCCCCGGCTGGATCGTGGTGCACCGGCCGATCTGGGGGCTGGCGCCGGTGGCGCGGCTGGGGCCGCTCGGTCCGTTCAACGTGGCGCTTAACGCCACCGAGCAGGCGGCGGTGAAGGGGCGCGACCTGGACGCGGTGCGGATGGTCCTGTCCGGCCACGTGCACCACTTCTCCAGCTTCGACTTTGCCGCGAGCGGCCTGGCGGCGAGCCGTCCGGCCCAGCTGGTGGTCGGCACCGGGGGCGATGTGGGCCTGCCAGCCGACAGCCCTCGCATTACCCGGGACAAAGTGCTGCTCGATGGGCTTGAGGCTGTGCACACCGAGTTCGACCGCTTCGGCTACATGGTGCTGGACCGGGCTGGAGAGGGGGCGGATGACTGGCGCGGGGTGTTCTACGACGCCCAGGATCACCCTGTGGTGGACTGCCGGTTACAAGCGCGGGCGCTGACCTGCACCCCGGCGCGTTAACCTATATGTCCGAAATGGGAGCCATTCGGCCGCCTCGCGCCTTATAGCCGCATTCAGGACGCAATGTCCGCAACGCCCGGCCGCCGGATGCCCCCATCGCCCTTCGCCAGCTTCTTCATGGCCGGCTTCGAATGCTCGACGCAGAAGCGCAAGGACGGGCGGCGGCTCGATCTGATCGCCTCGTCGCAGCACGACGCGCGCATCCAGGACGACTATCGCGCCTGCGCGGAGTTCGGCATGCGCACCATCCGCGACGGGCTGCGCTGGCACCTGATCGAGCGCGCGCCTGGCGTCTACGACTGGTCGAGCTGGCGGCCTATGATCCGCGCCGCCAAGGCTGCGGGCGTGCAGGTGATCTGGGACATCTGCCACTATGGCTGGCCGGAGTTCCTGGACCTGTGGTCGCCGCGCTGGGTCGAGCGCTTCACCTATTTCGCCGAGGCCGCCGCCCGGGTGTTCAAGGAGGAGACGGGCGAGACGCCGCTGTGGTGCCCCGTCAACGAGATCAGCTTCTTCACTTGGTCCGCCGGCCACGAGGGCTACTTCTTCCCGGCCCAGACCGGGCGGGGAATCGAGCTGAAACGCCAGCTCGTGCGCGCCGCGGTCGCCGCCGCGGAGGCGTGCCTGCGGGTCGATCCTCGCGCGCGGTTCGTCTGGTGCGAGCCGATGGTGAAGGTGGAGCCGGTGGCGCACCTGCCCCAGTTCGAGGCGGACGACGAGCACGATGGGCAGTTCGAGGCCTTCGACATGATCTCGGGCCGCCGCGACGCCGATCTCGGCGGCCGGCGCGCCCTGCTGGATGTCGTGGGGTTGAACTACTATCCCCACAACCAGTGGTATCATGCGGGTCCGACCATCCCCATGGGCCACCACGCCTATAGCGACATGCGCGACCTGTTGGCGGTGATCGCGCAGCGCTATGGCCGCCCGATGCTGATCTCCGAGACTGGGGCGGAGCGCAGCGGCCGGGCGCCCTGGCTGCACTATGTCTGCGAGGAGGTGCGCGCGGCGATGGCGGCCGGAGCCGACATCCAAGGCGTGTGCCTGTATCCCATCCTGGCCTATGCGGGCTGGGACAACGAGCGCCACTGCGACGTCGGCCTGTTCGGCACGCCCGAGGGCGGCGGCGATCGCACCGTCTACGAACCGTTGGCGCGGGAGCTGCAGCGCCAGGAGGCCGAGTTCCAGGTCCTGACGCCTGCCCGGCGCACGGCCAGGGAAAGGCGTCTGCGCACGGCTTGAGACGGCCGCCTCGGCCGCGCATATCAACGCTATGACGCAAGCCTCAACGCCCGATGCCCTGCAAGGCCTGGCTGGTGTCGCGGCCGCCGCCGGCGTGGGCCCGGCGGGCGGAGGGCGGGGTCTTCCCCCCGTCCACCTTTGGAACCCCGCGCGCTGCGGCGACATCGACATCCGCATCGCCCGTGACGGGACCTGGTTTCACGATGGGTCGCCGATCAGGCGGGCTCCGCTGGTGCGGCTGTTCTCCACAGTGCTGCGCAAGGACCCGGACGGTTTCCACCTCGTCACCCCGGTGGAGAAGCTTCGCATCCGGGTCGACGATGCGCCCTTCCTGGCCGTGCGGGTGGACCGCGTCGGCGAGGCCCTGCGCTTTCAGACCAATGTCGGCGACGAGGTGGAGGCGGGGCCCGAGCACGGCCTGACCGTGGGCCGGAACGCGGTCACCGGCGAGCCGGAGCCCTATCTGCACGTGCGCGGGGGGCTGGTGGCCCGGCTGACCCGGCCGGTGTTCTACGAGCTGGTGGAGATGAGCGAGGCCCGCGCGACCCCGACCGGCGAGGACTTGGGGGTCTGGAGCGACGGGGCCTGGTTTCGGCTCGGATCGGCGCAAGTGGCTTGAGCGTCGCGCCCACGGCGGCGTCGCCCGTTGCGCTGCTGGAGCCCTGGATCGCCCGCCGGCTGCATCCCCTGGCCGATCTCGCGACAGCGGACCGGCGGGTTCACTCCGACCAGGACCTGGAGGGGAAAGCCTTTCCGGCGCACGAGGGTCCGCTGGTCCCCGCCGCCGTGCTCGTGGCGTTGGTCGAGCGCGCCGCCGGGCTGAATCTGATCCTGACCCGGCGCGCCGACACCTTGACGCGCCATTCCGGCCAGGTGGCCCTGCCCGGCGGTCGGGCTGATCCGGGCGAGGCAGCCTGGACCACGGCCCTGCGGGAGGCGGAGGAGGAGATTGGGCTGGACCGACGTTTCGTGCGGCCGGCGGGGCTCGGCGATCTCTACCGCACCTCCACCGGCTTCGAAATCACCCCGGTGGTGGCCTTCGTGTCGCCCGGCTTCACCATCACCGCGTCCGAGGCCGAGGTGGCGGAGGTGTTCGAGACGCCGTTCGCCTTCCTCATGGACCCCGCCAATCACGAGCAGCGCACCTGGGAGGGACCGACGGGGACGCGCCGCTACTATGCCATGGCTCACGACGAGCGGCTGATCTGGGGCGCTACGGCGGGCATCCTGCGGGGCTTGTGGGCGCGCCTGTTCGGCGAGGAGGGGACGGACGCGCAGGTCCGCGACCCGTGAGGCCCTCAGCCGACATATCCCGCCGCTCGCCTCAGCCGATCGTTGATCGCTTCGCCTAGGCCCCGGTCCGGGACATGGGCGACAGCGATGGCGCGGGGGCGACGGCGGTCGGCGTCGCGCAGATGGCTGAACAGGTTGGCCGCCGCCTCCCGCAGGTCGCCGGCCTCGCTCAGGTTCCAGACCATGGGTCCTGGCTGCGCGCCGGGGCCAAACGCCAGGAAGGCCTCGCCGTCGCCAGGGGCTTCCGCCTCCAGCCGTACCGGCGCATCGGGGGCGTAGTGCAGGGCCAGCCGGCCCGGCGAGCGGACCGCTTCGCCAGGCGCTTCGTCGAGGGGCCCGGCGACCTCAACGATCGCGTCTCGCGCCAGGCCGCCCGCGCGCAGGATGGCCGGCCGCTCGCCCAGCAGCGACACCACGGTGGATTCGAGCCCGACGGCGCAGGGGCCGCCGTCCAGCGCGACCGCCGCCGCGCCGCCGGTCTCCTCCAGGGCGTCCGCGAGCCGGGTGGGGCTCGGCCGACCCGAGCGGTTGGCCGAGGGCGCGGCGACCGGCCGGCCGAACGCGCCGAGCAGCGCCAGGGCGACCGGATGGGCGGGGACGCGCGCGGCGATGCTGTCGAGCCCGCCCCGGGCCAGATCGCAGACGCCGGCGCCGCCGCCGCGGCCCGCACGCGCCCGGCCGACCAGGGTCAGCGGGCCGGGCCAGAAGGCTCGGGCCAGCCTGACGCCCGCCGCGGACAGCTCGATCAGCCGGGCGGCGGCGTCCAGGTCGCCGACGTGGGCGATCAGGGGGTTGAAGCGGGGCCGGCCCTTGGCCTCGAACACGCGGGCGACGGCGGTCGGGTCGCCTGCGTCCGCCGCCAGGCCGTACACCGTCTCGGTCGGCATGAGCACCAGCTCGCCGCGGCCCAGGGCGCGCGCCGCCGCCGCGATCTGCGCCGCCGACGGCCCGCTCAACGCGCCTTCTTGGCCACCAGCAGCAGCGACACCTGCACCATCGGCTCCACCGGCGCGGGGGAGCGGAACGGCCCCTCGCCGATGCCGAAGGTGCGCCGGTCCAGCGACAGGGTGGCCTGCATACGGCCCACGTCATGGCTGATGACCACGGTGAACGGCACTGAGGCGCGCCAGACGACGCCGCGGATGTGGACGTCGGCGGTGGCCTGGTAGTCTCCGGGCGAAAGCTGGGTGATGGTGCGGGTGACTAGCGTGGCCTGGGGGAACTGGGCGGTGGACAACCACTCCGGGTTCGGCAGCGCCTCGTCCTTGATCGGCTGGCCGGTCAGGGCGGACGTTGTGTCCACGGTGACGGTGGCGTGCGAGGTGGCCAGGTTGCGCGGGTCGAAGGCGACCTGCGCGTCCCAGCTGCGGAACACCCCGTCGAAGGGCTGGCCGTTCATCTTGGCGCGGAAGGTTAGGCGCGAGGCCGCCTTGTCCACCGTCCAGACCGGCGCGGCCTTGGCCGGAACGGTGGAGCGGGCGCTGGGCTTGGGGGTGGCCGCGGGGACATTATGGAGCCTGGCCGGCGCCAGCCCGCCCGGCTTGACGACGACGCGGGCCGGCGCGCGGGCCGGAGGCTGGCCCGTTTCGTTGGACCGGGCGCGACAGGAGACGACGCCCGCCAGGACGAGGATCGCCGCACCCGGGACGATCAGGCCGGCGGACAGCGTCTTCCTCAAAGGGCGGAGTCCTCTCGATGCACGCGCGGCAGCCTCATCGGACCATGCGGCGGCGAGATTGCCAACGGCATAGATTCAGCCCGAAACCCGATAGCCGCCTACTTCTTGGCCTCGGCCTCAATGGCCACGCTCACTTCGTCGCCAGCCATGGGCGCATATTTCGTCATGCCGAAGTCTGAGCGCCGGACCGTCGCATTGGCCGAAAAGCCCATGCGCACCTCGTGCGAGCGGGCGTCGGCGCTGAAGCCGTTGAACACCACGTCCAGGGTCACCGGGTGCGTCTGGCCGTGCATCGTCAGGTCGCCGACGATCTGGCCACGCCCCTCCGCGCCCGGCTTCACCGCTGTGGAGACGAAGCGGATCGTGGGATATTTGCCAGCCTCGAACACCTGGTCGGCGATCTGGCGGTTGAAGGCCGGGTCGCCGGTGTCGACGGAGTTGGCGTCGATCTCAACCTGCAGCTTGGAGGTTTCCGGATGCGCCGGATCGAAGCTGTAGGCGCCCTTCACCGCGTCCATGCGCAAGGTGTAGGACGACAGACCCAGGTGGGAGACTTTCAGCGTCACGCTGGTCTGCGCCGGATCGAGCACATAGTCGCCCGCAGGCGCCGCCGCATAGTCGGTGGAGATCGGCTGGGCGAACACGGGTCCCGCGGCGAGGACCAGTCCGAGCAGGACGGCGGCTGAGCTTCGGATCATGGGCGTTTCCGGCGCGCGCCGCCGGCCGGTCCCGCTGCACGCGGGACCTCAGACAGACGCGGAGCGCGGCGCTTTGATGGCGAGCTCAGACCTGGGCCAGCATGTAGTCTGCGGATGAGACCTCGAAAGCGCCGCCTTCCTCCACGTTCAGCGTCTCCACCACGCCGTCCTTCACGATCATGGAATAGCGCTGCGACCGCGGGCCCATGCCGAACTTGGACGCATCCATCTCAAGGCCGATGGCCTTGGCGAAGGCGCCGTTGCCATCGGCTAGCATCATCACCTTGTCGCCGACGTCCTGCGACTTGCCCCAGGCGTCCATGACGAAGACGTCGTTCACCGACACGCAGGCGATGGCGTCCACACCCTTGGCCTTGAGGTCGGAAGCCTTGTCCAGGAAGCCCGGCAGGTGTTTGGCCGAGCAGGTGGGGGTGAAAGCCCCGGGGACAGCGAACAGGGCCACGGTCTTGCCCCCAAACACGTCGGCGGTGGTCTTCGGCGCAGGCGCCCCGCCGGTCATAGTCATGAAGGTGGCTTCGGGCAGCTTGTCGCCCGCCTTGATCGTCATGGCGTGGTTCCCTTGCGTGGATGCGGGGGCAATAGGGCGCGAAGCCGGACTCGGCAAGCGTGGCCTGGCCGCTTGCATCGTGCGTGCGCTCGCCCATGATACGGACATGAGCGAACCCGAAGCCGACGACGGTGACTTCCTGGCCGGCCGCATGCTGATCGCCATGCCGGGCATCGGCGACCCACGCTTCGAACGTGCGGTGATCCTGATGTGCGCGCACTCCGCCGACAACGCCATGGGCGTGACCGTGAACCATCCGATGGACGGCCTGTCGCTCGGCGACCTGCTCGACCGGCTGGGGGTCAAGCCGAAGGCCACCGACGCCTCCAGGCCCGGCCTGCCGCCGGCGGCCCTGCCCCAGGCCGTGCTGGCGGGAGGGCCGGTGGATCGCGAGCGCGGCTTCGTCATCCATACCGCCGATTACGCCACCAGCGACAGCACCTTGCCGGTGAACGAAGAGATATCGCTGACCCCGACACGCGAGGTGCTGGAGGCCATGGCCGACGCCGACCGGAGGCCGCGCCAGTCGATCCTGGCGCTCGGCTGCGCCACCTGGGGCGCCGGCCAGCTGGAGCAGGAGATCCGCGAGAACGTCTGGCTGGCCTGCGAGGCCGACGAGAGTATCGTGTTCGACGAGGATCACGAGACCAAGTGGACCCGCGCCCTGGCCAAGATCGGCGTCCGCGCCGACCACCTGTCGACCCAGGCCGGCAGCGCCTGACCTCGGCTAGTGCTCCGCGTCTTCGGCGCGGACCCGGCCGAACAGCAGGTGATCGCGCCAGCGGCCGTCGATCTTGAGATAGCCTCGCGCCCGGCCTTCCAGCTCGAACCCGGCCTTGAGCAGCAGGCGGTGCGAGGCCTCGTTGTCGGGGCAGCAGGCGGCTTCCAGCCGGTGCAGACCGAGCCGGCCGAAGGAGAAGCGCGCGAGGGCGTTCACCGCCTCCAGCGTATATCCCTGCCGCGCATGGCGCTCGCCCACCCAATAGCCGAGCGTGCCGGTCTGGGCCACGCCTCGCAAGATGTTGCGCAGGGTGACGCCGCCCACCAGCACGTTGTCGCTGTTGCGGAAGATGAAGAAGGCGTGGCCGACGCCCAGGTCCTGGTCGCGCTGGTAGAGCGCCAGCCGACGCCGGAACGCCGAGCGGGTGAGGTCGTCCGCCGGCCAGGTCGGCTCCCAAGGTTGCAGGAAGCCCTGGCTGCCGTGACGCAGGGTGGACCAGGCCGAGAAGTCGCCCATGCGCGGGGCGCGCAGGCGGACGCGCTCGGCCTCCACCGCGAAACCGGACTCCGCTGACATCCAGTCCAGGACCGCCATCGGTCGGGGAGCCTACAGGATTTCAGTTTCGCGCGCGCGGGCTTCCTGCAGCCCCTTGCGGGCCAGGGCGTCCGCGCGCTCGTTCATGGGGTGGCCCGCGTGGCCCTTGACCCAGCGCCAGGCCACCTCGTGGCGCTGGCGCGCGAGGTCGAGTTCGCGCCAAAGGTCCTCGTTCTTCACCGGCTTCTTGTCGGCGGTCTTCCAGCCGCGCGCCTTCCAGCCGGCCAGCCATTCGGTGACGCCCTGGCGCAGGTATTGGCTGTCGGTGTGCAGCTCCACCCGGCAGGGGCGCTTGAGCGCCTCCAGCGCGCGGAGGGCGGCCATCATCTCCATGCGGTTATTGGTGGTGTGGGGCTCGCCGCCGCAGATCTCGCGCTCGTGGCCTCCGGCGGTCAGGATCGCGCCCCAGCCCCCCGGCCCCGGATTGCCGCTGCACGCGCCGTCGGTGAAGATGGTGACGTCGTCGTTCATGAGGCGAAGGGGTCCGACCCGAGGCCGCGGAAGAAGGCCAGCCGCGCCTCATACTCCATCGGGTCCTTGGGGCGCACCAGGGCGCCCGGCGGCGTAGCGCCCCAGTCCGCCAGCCGGGTCAGGAAGAAGCGCATGGCGGCGCCCCGGGCGAGCACGGGCAGGGCCGCCCGCTCCTCGGCGATGAGCGGCCGGAGCGTGTCGTAGCCCTCGATAAGGGCGTGGGCGCAGGCGGGCTTGAAACGGCCGTCCGCCTCGAAGGCCCAGGCGTTCAGGCAGACCGCCACGTCGTAGGCCAGGGCATCGGTGCAGGCGAAATAGAAGTCGATGGCGGCGGAGAACCGCTCGCGCACGAAGAAGACGTTGTCGGGGAACAGATCGGCGTGGATGGCGCCCCGCGGCAGGCCCGCAGGCCACCCGTTCGCCAGCCCAGCCAGGTCGGTGTGGATGTCCCGGGCCAGGCCGGGCCGCAGCCCGTCCGCCGCCCCGTCCAGGCCCTCGAACAGGGCCGCCCAGCTCTGCTGGCCCAGGGTGTTTTCCCGCTCGCCCGGGAAGCCGTCCCCCGCCAGGTGCAGCCGGGCCAGCCCGACGCCGGCCTCCCGGCAGTGGGCGGTGGTGGGATGCTGCACCGCCACCCCGGTGAGGAAGCTGACCAGGGCCGCAGGCCGCCCGCGCACCGTCTTCAGCATGGCGCCCCGCCGGTCGGCCATGGGGGTGGGGCAGGGGAAGCCCCGGCCGGCCAGCCAGCGCATCAGGTCCAGGAAATAGGGCAGGTCGCCCTCCCGCACCCGCCGCTCGTACAGGGTCAGGATGAAGCGGCCGCCCTCGGTGTCCAGCAGGAAGTTGGAGTTCTCCACCCCCTCGGCGATCCCCTTGCAGGAGGTGGCGTGGCCGAGATCGAAGTCCGCCAGCAAGCGCGCAAGGTCGTCTTCGTTGATGGGGGTGTAGACGGCCATGAGCTTGCGGCAGAGGAGGGGCGGGCGGCCGGAGTGTCAACTGGGGGTCGGCGGGTGGCGCCGCACGTTGTCCCGCCACAGCCGTGCCGGCGAGCGGACGTTCACTTCGTCTGCTGAGGGTGGAAAGTCCCCGTTGCGCTTGACGCTAGGCGTCATGAGTTGCAACCTACGGCAGTTGCGGAGGGCTTCCATCATGCTCACTGGACCAGGTCTTACGTTATTGGCCTCACTGCTTCTTGCGCAAGCGGCCATTCGGGAGACCCCTTCAACAGTACCGGAAGTGACCGTCACGGCGCCTGGCAGCTTGTCACCTGCGGAGCAGGTTCGAAGGCTTGGCCAGACAGATGGCAAGGGAAGGCTCGCTCGTTGGGCTGAGCCGGTTTGCCCCACCACTGTCGGCCTCCCGCCCGCTTTCGACGACTTCATCAGCGGGCATGTGAAGGCGGTCGCAACAGACGTAGGTGCTGAAGCCGGGGCAAAAGGTTGCAAGACGAACGTCTTGATCCTCATCACTCCGAAAGCGGAGGCGTTCACCCGGCAGGTCGTCGCTTTGAAAGCACGGCAGTTAGCGTCGGGGCGCTGGGGAATGGATCGGAGCAATCTCCAGGCCTTCGCCGCCGGAGACAGACCTGTTCATTGGTTCTACGTCGCCGATACGGCTCAGGACATCGGCGGCTCTGTGAACACAGTGAACGCCGCAACCATCTCCGCCGCAAGCGTTGGTTCAGGTCTGGACAAGTTTCTAAACAACTCGGCTTCGCCCGGCGCGCCTTCGTATTCAGATGTTGTTCCGTCCCGTCTCAAGCCAAGCGGTGATGAGGCGTTTTCAGAGATCGTTATCGTCGTGGACGCTTCACGCATTGCGGGACTAAGCGCTGGGCAGGTGGGAGACTACCTTTCAATGGTCGCGCTTTCCCATGTTCGAGCAGAGGAGTCATTTTCGGAAATAGATACCATCCTAAATCTCTTTGTAAATACTAGTAAACCGGCGGGGCTGACGGCTTGGGATATGGCCTATCTTTCAGGCCTATATCGCGTGGATGGTCAGGCTACATACGCTAGCCAGATCAGCCATATAGCGGCTTGGATGCAAACGCATCGCGATGGATCGACCACCACTCCCCCAAGGTGACGTTAATTAGGCCACGCTTGAGTCCGCCTTGGGTCGTTCCCGGCGTTGAGTTCTTGGCCGGAAAGTCGCCGTTCAGGGTGGCTCGACTCTCGGCTCCGGGAGCGGACCTGCTGAAGTGGTGTGGGGAAGGATATAGGTCGTTTGCAACCACGATGGTCGGGTTCCCCAGACCGGTTGATCCGGTAATATAAGGCATGGCCGAGCCGAAGCCGTCATCCCCCGTCGTAGCCAAGGACGAAGCCGCCTACCGGGCCGCCGTGGAGCGGGGACTCGCCTCGCTGGATGCGGGCCGGGGCGTGCCTGTCGCCGAGGTGCAGCGCTGGATGGCCACCTGGTTCCACGAGGGGGAGCTTCCGCCGCCTGAATGCCCGTAGTCGTTTCACCCGAGGCCTTGGCGGACCTCGCCGCGATCCGGGCCTATCCAGACGAGCGCAACCCGGTTACGGCCATCGCTCAGACCTCGCGCCTGTCGGAGGCCATGTTCAGCCTCGAGGCCATGCCCTTGCGGGGTCGCCCGGGTCTGATCGCCGGCACACGAGAGCTTTTAAACGTCCCGCCCTACGTCATCACCTATCGCGTGACCCTGCAGGCCGTGCAGATTGTCCGCGTCTGGCATGTCGCCCAGACCCGAACATCGACGGGCTGAGGAGGCCTGCTCTCGACGTTCTTCGGGGTCACGCCACCTCTGCTTCCTGCGTCAGCACCCGCGGCAGCTTGAAGGTCACCGTTTCCCGCGCCGTCTCGGCGATGTCGATGGAGAGGTCGAAGCGGGCGGCGAGCCAGTCCTGGACGCCCTCCACCAGGACTTCGGGGGCCGAGGCGCCGGCGGTGAGGCCCAGCACCCGCACGCCAGCGAACCAGGCCGGGTCGATGCAGCCGGCGTCGTCGATGAGCCGGGCCGCGCGGGCGCCGGCCTTCACCGCCACCTCCACCAGGCGCTGGGAGTTGGAGGAGGTGGCCGAGCCCACCACCAGCACCAGGTCGCAGGCCGCCGACATGGCCTTGATCGCCTCCTGCCGGTTGGTGGTGGCGTAGCAGATGTCGCGCCCGTGCGGCCCCACGATCCGGGGGAAGCGGGTCTTCAGCGCCAGCATGATCTCGGCGGTGTCGTCCATGGACAGGGTGGTCTGGGTGACGAAGGCAAGGTTTTCCGGGTCGCGCGGCTGTACGCCCATGGCGTCCTGCAGCGTCTCCACCAGGCGGATGGCGCCTTCGGGCAGCTGGCCGAGCGTGCCGTCGACCTCCGGATGGCCGGCGTGGCCCACCAGGATGATCTCGCGCCCGGCGGCGTGATGGCGCTCGGCGTCCAGATGCACCTTGGAGACCAGCGGGCAGGTGGCGTCCAGATAGAACATGGCCCGCCGTTCGGCTTCCGCGGGGGCGGACTTGGGCACGCCATGGGCGGAGAACACCACCGGCCGGTCGTCGGGGCAGTCGCTGAGGTCCTCGACGAACACCGCGCCCAGCCGCTTCAGCCGGTCGACCACGTGGTTGTTGTGGACGATCTCGTGGCGCACGTAGACGGGAGCGCCGTACTTCGCGATGGCCCGCTCCACGATCTGGATCGCCCGGTCCACCCCGGCGCAGAAACCTCGCGGATTCGCCAGGATGACGGTGAGGCTCTGACGCTGCGACGCAAAGGCGTTCATAGCTTTCAAATTAGGCGCGTGGGCCTTCGCACGCCAGCGTTACGGGTGCTTTTCTTGAAGCGTCGCCAGCTTTCCGTCGCGTTGCGGCGGGCGGAGGGACAGCGTACAACAGGGTCAACGCGCGAAGCGCGCCCTCTCGCTCCGGTGGCCCATGCGTCGTCCCCTCTCCTTCGCCCTGAGCGTCCTCCTGCTGGCCTCGACCCCGCTGGCCAAGTCCTACGCCCAGTCCCAGAACCCCGACGACCAGCGCCGCCAGGCCCAGGCCGATGAGGACACCAAGAAGAAGGAAAAGGACAAGGAGTGGAAGGTGGAGCAGGCCCCGCTCCCCGACCAGAAGAACGCCGGCCCCTGTCCCTTCAGCAAGGTGCTTTACGACGCCAGTCGCTATGTCGAGCTGAAGGGCGGCCAGGAAGCGCCGGAGGCCGTGGGCTACACTGGCGAGATCGAAGGCCTGAAGGCCACCTGCCAGTACAAGGGCGCCGAGCCCATCCACGAGCATCTGGCCATAGGCTTCGCCTTCGGCAAAGGCCCGATGGCCAAGCTGATGCACAAGGACTACCGCTACTGGGTGGCGGTGACCGTGCGCAACCTCGCAGTGCTCGACAAGCAGTACTTCACCGTGGCGGCGGACTTCCCCAAGGGGACCGACAGGGTCGATTACGTGGACCAACTCGCCGACATCGTCATCCCCCGCGCCCGGGCGGGCGTCAGCGGCTCGAACTTCGAGGTCTTGGTGGGCTTCGACGTGACGCCGGAGATGGCGGACTTCAACCGGCTGGGCAAGCGGTTCCGGGTCAATGCGGGTGGCGACGTCGAGGTCACCAAGACCGCCTCGGCCGCCGGCGCGACGGGCGCGCATTAATCGGCGCACGTTTCCTCCGATCGTTACACGATGGGCGGATGAGGGGCTTTGAAGACGGGCCGAGGGTTCAATCCTGCGTCCGCATCCTCTAGATACCGAGCGACGACGCAAACGCGCCTGCACCCGTGGGCGAAGCGACAGAGGATCATCATGCGCTTCACCAAGGATCACGAGTGGGTGGAGGTCGACGGCGACACCGCCCTCGTCGGCATCACCGCCTATGCCGCCGAGCAGCTTGGCGACGTGGTGTTCGTGGAGCTTCCCGAGGTCGGCAAGACGCTGAAGGCCGGTGACAATCTGGCGGTGGTGGAGAGCGTCAAGGCGGCTTCGGACGTCTACGCACCCGTGTCGGGCGAGGTGCTGGAGGCCAATACCGCACTCGGCGAGGCGCCGGAGACGGTGGGCGAGGCGCCGGAGAGCGCCGGCTGGTTCGCCAAGATCAAGCTCGCCGAGCCGGCCCAGGCCGAAACCCTGATGGACAGGGCCGCCTACGAGCAGTTCCTGCAGACGCTCTAAATCGCCGGCGACGGGCGCAGCCAAGTTAGGGCGCGGCGCTGCGACCTGTAGTCTGACCGCATGGTGATTTTCGACACGACCGGCGAGAGGCGGCGCGCATGATGAAGCGCCTGCGCCGCCTGTGGCGCGCCGTGCTGGTGGGCCTCGGCTTCGTGCTGATCGCCGTCGGCTTCGTGGGCGGCGTGCTGGTGCCCACCCACGTGCTCGGCTTCCTGCTGGTGGCGGGGCTGATCCTGGTGCTGCGCAATTCGATCCGATGGCGGCGCCGCTTCATCCTCATGCAGCGGCGCTTCCCCCGCTACGGCTATCCGCTCCGCCGCCTGCTGCACGGCGAAGTGCTGCCGGTGGTGTGGCACGAGTTGCTCCGCAGCGAGCGCTTCTTCGTCCCGCGGCGCTGGCACCGGCTGCGCCGATGGCGCGTCGCGCGTCGCCAGCGCCGCATCCAACGCTCGGCGCGAGACTGGCTTTGAGGGCTATGACTGCAGGCGCAAACGCCAGCATTCGCCTATCCTGAGTTCGTCGAACGACGAGGCTTCCATCGCCATTGCCGCGGCCTCGTCCTTCGACGGGCTCAGGATGAGGCCGAGTGAAGGGTCGGCGCTTGGGCATAGCTCACGCATCCGAACCCACCTTCACATAGCTGCCCGGCGCGTCCTCGATCGCGGGGAGGGGGCCTGCTGCGGGGTCGCGGGCGGGGATCATGGCGCCCGAGCGTTCCGCCAGCCAGCCGGCCCAGTCCGGCCACCAGCTGCCCTTGTGCTCCGCCGCGTCCTCCAGCCAGGCTTCCACCGTGTCGGGCAGAGTGGGGTTCAGCCAGTGCTGATACTTGTTTGCCGAGGGCGGGTTGATCACCCCGGCGATATGGCCGGAGCCGGACAGGGTGAACCGCACCGGCCCGCCGAACAGCTTGGCCCCGCGATAGACCGAGCGCATCGGCGCGATATGGTCCTCGCGCGAGGACTGGACGTAGATGGGCGTCTTCACCGCCTTCAGATCCAGCATCACGCCGCCGAGCTTCAGCGCGCCCTTGGCCAGCAGGTCGCCCATGTAGAAGTTGCGCAGATAGCCCAGGTGCAGGGCCTTGGGCATGCGCGTCTGGTCGGAGTTCCAGAACAGCAGGTCGAACGCCGCCGGCTCCTTGCCCAGCAGGTAGTTGTTGACGAAGAACGACCATATCAGGTCGTTGGCGCGCAGCAGGTTGAAGGTGTCGGCCATCGCCGCGCTGGGCAATACGCCCCCCGCCGCGTCCATCATCTTCTCCAGGTCGGACAGGCCCGCTTCGTTGACGAACAGCAGCAGGTCCCCCGCCTCGGCGAAGTCCTGCTGGGCGGCGAAGAAGGTGGCCGAGGCGATCACGTCCAGGCCGCGTGCAGCCATGTGCGCCATGGCGCAGGCCAGCATGGTGCCGCCGATGCAATAGCCCACCGCATTGACCTGGGTGGCTCCGCTCTGGCGCAGGGTCTGAGCGATGGCGGTGTAGGCGCCTTCGAAGACGTAGTTGTCCATGGTCTTGCCGGCCAGTTCCGGTCCGGGATTAACCCAGGAAGTCAGGAACACCGTGAAGCCCTGGCCCGTGAGCCAGCGGATCATCGAGTTTTCCGGCTTCAGGTCCATGATGTAGTATTTGTTGATCCAGGGCGGGAAGATCAGCAGCGGGATTTCCTGCACCTGTTCGGTGGTGGGGGAGAACTGCAGCAGCTGGAACAGGTCGTTCTGGAACACGACCTTGCCGGGAGCGGTGGCGACGTTCTCGCCGACCTTGAAGCGGGCGTAGTCGGTCTGGCTGATGGCTAGCTTGCCGCCGCCACGCGACATGTCTTCGGCGAACTTCTGGGCGCCCTTGACCAGGCTCTCACCGCCGCTGGCCACCAGCGCCTTGAGAGCCGCGGGGTTGGAGGCCAGGTAGTTGGACGGCGAGAAAGCGTCGGTGAGCAGCTTGGTGAAGAACGCCGCCCGGCGCTTGACCATCGGGTCAACCCCCTCGGCGCCTGCGACCAAGTCGTTCAGCCAGCCCGAGGTTACCAGGTAGGACTGCTTCATCACGTCGAAGACGGGATTGTCGGTCCAGTCCGGGTCGGTGAAGCGCTTGTCGCCCTTCAGCGGGGCGGCCACGATAGCAGCCGGCTCGCCGGCGGCCCGGGCGCTGGTGGCGCGCCACAGGTCGACATAGCGCTCGAACAGGTCTGACTGGGCGCGCATCAGCCTGTCCGGGCTGGAGGCGAGGCTCTGCATCACCTCCTTGAGCGCGGGGGCGACGTGGAAGGGGTCGGGATCGGGCGCCTGGCCGGTCCCGGCCTGGCGAAAAGCGGCCCCGGTTACCGCCGCTTGGAGGGTGGAGGCGGCCTTGGCCAGGTTCAGCGAGAGGTGCTCCATGGCCTGGCGCTGCTCGGGCGACAGCATCTCCAGGCCGGGGATCAGGGCCGAGGGCGGGGGGGGCGGCGGCATTGGCGGCGCGTCCAGCGGTGGATCGACGGGTTCCCGGCGCACGTCGGCGTTCGGAGCGCCATCTGGGCTGGCCGCGAGACCGTCCGCTGTGGCTGGGGGGGCGGCGTCGTCCATGACCCGGTCGTCCTTGCGTCCCGGCTGTGCCGCCGTGTTCTCTTTCTCAACGCCCGATCATCGCATAAGAGCCGAGGTGGCATGAACGGCTTCTCTGCACCCTTCCACCGCCTGTCCGCTGCAGGCGGTCTGACCGCGGTCGCGGCTTTGACCCTGGCCATGAGCGGCTGCGCGGACTTGCACCGGGCGACGAGCTTCTCCCCCGTGAACCCTGAGTCGCCGGTGGCGGCACAAGTGGCCGGGGCGGCTAGGGGGAACTATCCGGTTCCGCGCCTGAGAGACGTTCCGCCGGTCCCCAAGAACGTCCCCACCGCGGCCTCGGTGAAGCTCGGCGTGGTCTCCATGGTGCGCTGCCGCGGCGGCGTGGACCGTTACGCCATCACCCATCCGCCCCTAAGCGGGGGCGCGGAGCAGTTCGCCAGCAACCAGCGCGACCTCGCTCAGGTCAACGCCGCCGACGTCCCGCCGCCCGAGTCCGCCGCCCTGTCCGAAGCCGATGCGGCCAGGCTGCGCGAGTTCGCCGCCCCGCCGTCCGCCATCGCCTCAGGCCCGCCTCCGACGCCGTCGCAGGCCAAGCCGCCGGTCGCCAGCGTTCCCGCCGCAAGGCCGGCCCAGAGGCCCGCGCGCCACGCCGCGGCGGCGCGCCCACCCAAGCCATCCCCGGCGCTCGTCGCCCCGTCGCCCCCGCCCGCGCCTCGGCCTGCTGTCGCCGCCGTTTCGGCGAGCGCCCCGGCAGGCGCAGTGACGACGCCCGCCGATGCGCCGCCCCTGCCTGCGCCCTTGCCCGATCCGCTTCTGGCCCGCTGCTCATGAGCTCGGCCGCAGTCGAGCCGCTCCGGATCGGAGTGGCCGGTCTGGGGACGGTGGGCGCGGGGCTGCTGGCGCTGATTCGCGAGACTCCCGGCTACATTCCCGACGGCCGCCGGATCGAGGTCGCGGGCGTCAGCGCGCGGTCCCGCGGCCGTGATCGAGGCGTCGACCTTTCGGCCTGTCCCTGGTTCGACGATCCGGTCGCCCTGGCCGCCTCGCCCGGAATCGACCTGTTCGTGGAGCTGATCGGCGGGGCGGAGGGCGCGGCAAAGGCGGCGGTCGAGGCGGCGCTGGCCGCCGGCAAGCCCGTGGTCACCGCCAATAAGGCGCTGGTGGCCGAGCATGGCCTGGCGCTCGCGCGCACCGCCGAGGACCGGGGCGTCGCCCTGCTGTTCGAGGCCGCGGTGATGGGCGGCGTGCCGGCGGTGAAGCTGCTGCGCGAGGGCCTGGTGGGCGATGGCGTGGACAGCCTGTCCGGCATCTTGAACGGCACCTGCAACTACATCCTGAGCGAGATGGAGGCCTCGGGCCGCGACTTTCCCGAGGTGCTCGCCGACGCCCAGCGGCTGGGCTATGCGGAGGCCGATCCGGTCACCGACGTTGGCGGCTTCGACGCGGCCCACAAGATCGCCATCCTGGCGGCCCTGGCCTTCGGCGCCGCGCCCAACTTCGCCGCCGCCCAGGTGGAGGGGATCGAGGCGGTGTCGCGGCTCGACATCCAGTTGGCGGCCGAGCTGGGCTATCGGATCAAGCTGATCGCCTCGGCTGTGCGGGACGGGCGAGGCGCGCTGGTGCAGGTGGCGCCCGCGCTGGTGCCGCTGGAGCATCCTCTGGCCCGTACCAGCGGCGCGCTCAACGCGCTGTTCATCGAGGGGCGCGGGGCGGGGCGGCTGTTCATCCAGGGCGCGGGCGCGGGCGCGGGGCCGACCGCGGTCGCGGTGGCCGCCGACATCGCCGACGTGGCGATGGGGAGCGCAGGGCGTCCGGTGTTCAGCCGCCCCGCCGCCGAGCTGACACCCCTGGCGTCCGGCGATGCGGCGGGGCGGCTGTCCAAGGTTTATCTGCGGCTGGTGGTGCGCGACCGGCCCGGGGTGATCGCCGACGTGTCCGTGGCGTTGGCCAAGGCGTCGGTGTCGATCGACAGCTTCCTGCAGCATCCGGTCGGGCCGACCGGGCTCGTCCCCATCGTGCTGACCACCCAGGCGGCGAGCCCGCCCGCGATCGCAGATGCGGTCGACCACATCTCCGCCCTGGAGGCGGTGACCGAGCGCCCGCGCACCATCCGCATCCTGCCCGCCTGACCCTTGGACGACGGCGTTCAGCGCAGCAGGTCGAGGACCTCACCGACCCGATGGCGCCAGAGGGCGGAGCCCATCGCGCGCTCGTGTCCGGCCTGCGCCATGGCCTCGCCCCGGCCGCCTTCCAGCAGCTCCGCGATCACCTCCGTGGCCGTCGTCGAGGCCGAAAGGTCGAACAAGGCGATCTCGCGTCCGTCCTCGAAGGCCCCGGCCAGGGTCGCGCCGTAGTCGGACACCACGCAGGCGCCGTTCAGCGCCGCATCGATGGCCCGCTCCGACCCGCCGTTGGCCGCGTTCAGGTTCAAGACGATACGTGCGTCCCGGTAGAGCCCGCCCATGGCCGAGAACGGCGCGCTGTCCAGATAGGTCAGGCCCGGCCGCTCCCCCAGATGCTCCCGCCAGCCGGCGCCGCAGACGGTGAGGGGAAGCGCGGACCGGACAAGGCTCTCCACGATGTCCAGCCTGTCCCGGTGGCGCACATAGTTCAGCACGATGCGCAGCAGGGCGATCACCTCGGAGCTGAGCTCAAGCCCGCCGAGCCCCAGGTTGTCGCGGGCGGCGTGGAAGGCGTCGATCAGCGAGCGCGCACGGTCCCGCCGCAGCCGCTCCGCCACCTGGGCCATCAGCCGGGTCGCCGGACTGTCGCCGAGCGTCTCCCACGCCCGCGCCGGCTCCCCGTTCCAGGTCGCGGCCACGAACACCGGCATACGCCGGTCCCGGTAGTCAGGCGCATCGCCGGCCGGGGCCTCGCCGCCCGGCAGCATCACCTTGGACGGGCAGGGCAGGCCCGCCTCGGCGTTGAAGCGCAGGTGGCTTTCGCTCGGATAGATCGCGCTCCGCTGCGCCATCGGATTGGCGATGTGATGGTGCACGTAGATGGGATGGTCGAACTGCCAGCCCAGGAACCGTGAGCCCACAGCATCATAGATCGAGCGCCCGTCCTCCAGGCTCAGCGCGCCGAGGAAGGAGCTGAACGAGATCACCGCGTCACGATGGGTGGAGATGACGGCGTCGGCGAACCCCTCCCGGTCCCGGAATACGTCGAAGACTTCCGCCGACACGCCCGCCTCGTTCAGGGCGGCGCAGAGGGCGCGGGTCTGGACGCTGTAGAGGTGCGCGTCGTCCAGCGCCTTGATCAGCAGGACATTCACAGGTCAGCTCGCGCAATCTTCCCTCTGGCATCCTGTCGCGAGTCGAGCGCGGGCGCTTGGATTTGAGACGGACACGATCCTTGTCCCGGCGTTCGACGGAGTCCGCGCCGTTTCGACTCAAGGACAGCGCGGCGTCCAGGCGGTAGGCTAGCCTCATGTTCCCCTCCGCCGACCCGCCGATTCGCCAGTCTCAGGCGCCGCACTGATGGCGGACGGGTTCGCCCCGGTGGCCTTCCTAGGGGTGGAGCGGTCGCTCACCGGTCGGACCTGGCGCCAGCGGCCCGCCGACGCCGCGCTCGTGCGCGCCCACCAGACGCGTCTGGGCCTGGACGAGCCCCTGGCCCGCGCCCTGGCCGCCCGGGGCGTGGAAGAGGCTGGGGCGGAGGCTTACTTGGCTCCAACGCTGAAGGCTCTGTTCCCCGACCCTTCCTGTTTCGCCGACATGGACCTGGCGGCGAGGATTCTGGTGGATGCGGCGGTGCGACACCGCCCCTGCACGGTGTTCGCCGACTACGACGTGGACGGGGCGACGAGCGCGGCGCTGCTGGTGCGCTGGTTCCGCGCGATGGGTTGCGAGCTGCCGATCTACGTCCCCGACCGGCTGACCGAGGGCTATGGCCCGAGCCCTGTGGCCTTCCGCCGGCTGAAGGCGCACGGGGTGGACCTGGTGGTGACGGTGGACTGCGGCGCCGCCGCCCGGGACGCCTTGGAGGCCGCGGCCGCGATCGGGCTGGAGGTGGTGGTGATCGACCACCACTTGATGCGCGCCGGCGACCCGCCGCCAGCCTCGGCCCTGGTCAACCCCAACCGGGCGGACTGCGCCTCGGGCCAGGGCGTGCTGGCCGCGGCGGGGGTGACCTTCGTGCTGCTGGCCGCGCTGAACCGGGAGGCGCGCCGGCAGGGCCTGTTCGACGGGCGCGCCGAGCCGGACCTGCGCCAGTGGCTGGACCTCGCGGCGCTCGGCGCGGTCTGCGACGTCACCTCGCTCACCGGCTTCAACCGCGCGCTGGCCGCCCAGGGGCTGAAGGTCATGTCCGCCTGGGGCAATCCGGGGCTGAAGGCCTTGTTGCAGGCGGCGGGCGCCGCGGAGGCGCCGGCCACCACCTTCCACGCGGGCTTCGTGCTCGGGCCGCGCATCAACGCCGGAGGGCGGATCGGGCGCTCCGACCTGGGCGCGCGGCTGCTCTCCACCGACGATCCGTCCGAGGCGGCCGAGCTCGCCGCCGAGCTCGACGCGCTGAACGTCACCCGCAAGGCCGTGGAGACCGAGACCTTCGAGGCCGCCGTGCGCGCCATCGACCATGGCTCCAATCTCGACCCCGCCGACCCCGTGATCGTGGTGGCGGGGGAGGGCTGGCATCCGGGCGTCGTGGGCATCGTCGCTAGCCGGCTGCGGGAGCGCTATCGGCGGCCGGTGGTGGTGATCGGGCTCGACCCGGCGGCGGACGTGGGCAAGGGCTCCGGCCGCTCTCAGCCCGGGATGAACCTCGGCCGGGCCATCCAGTCCGCCTTTGACCAGGGGCTGCTGCTGGCCGGGGGCGGGCACGCGATGGCGGCGGGGCTGAGCGTGCGCCCGGCGCTGATCCCCGAGCTTCGCGCCTTCCTGGCCGAGCGCCTGATGGCCGAGCGCGTCGACGCCCTGGCCGCCGATATCCTGGAGATCGACGCCCTGGTCGTGGCGGGGGCCGCGGGCCGGGCGCTGTGGAGCGCCTTCCAGCAGATGGTCCCCTTCGGCCCTGGCAATCCCGAGCCCCGGTTCGCCGCCGCCGCGGTTCACGTGGAGCGGCCGAACGCAGTGAAGGGCGGCCATGTCCGCTGCACCCTGGTCGACGACGGCGGAGCCAAGCTGCGCGCCGTGGCCTGGCGCTCCGCCGACACCGAGCTCGGACGAAGGCTGCTCGCGGGCGACGGCGCCCTTCACGTGGCGGGACGGCTCAGGCCCGACGACTGGATGGGCCGCGAGGCCGTCGAGCTGGAGATCGAGGACATCGCCGACCCACGCCAGGTCCGTTGACGGGCGCCCACACCCGCCCAAAGCGCCATATCGAAAACTGCGCAGCCCGGCTTGCATCGCGCGGGCCGGCCGAGCTATAGGCCTGCTCCTCGCTGTGCGGTCCCTTCGTCTATCGGTTAGGACACCAGATTTTCATTCTGGGAAGAGGGGTTCGACTCCCCTAGGGACTACCAGCTCTAATTTCCCCTGCGTCCACAATCTCGCGTGACGCGACCGTTAACCTGTGTTTCAGATGCGTGCTGAGGCTGGAGGCGCTCGCGAGAGAGGTCGGCGGGCGGGGGGAAGTGCATGTCTGGGGTTGAGTTCGAGAGTGACCCCCTTGAAGAGCCTGTCCGTATCAACGGACGCGTCAAGTGGTTCGATGCGGGCAAGGGCTACGGCTTCGTCGTGCCCGACGACCCCCAACAGACGGGCCTGAAGGATGTGCTGCTGCACGTCACCAGCCTGCGCCTGAGCGGTCGGGACGCCGCGCTGGAGGGGGCGGTGATCGTGTGCGATGCCGTCCGGCGCGCCAAGGGCTGGCAGGTGGCCAGCGTCCACGAGATCGACGAGTCGTCCGCCGTCCCGACGCCCGAGCGCGCCGAGGGCCGCAAACGGTTGGACGGCCATCCCGCCTCCGGTTGGCGCAGCCGGTCCGACCCGATCGACGGCGACGCCACGGACAGGAGCCGGCTTGAGCCGTCGGGGCCGCTCGAACGGGCCAAGGTCAAGTGGTTCAACCGCACCAAGGGCTACGGTTTCGTGGTGCGCGACGGCGGTCCGGGCGACATCTTCATCCACATCGAGACCCTGCGCCGTTGTGGGGTGGAGGATCTGCAGCCCGGCGACGAGGTGAGGGTGAGGTTCGCCGACGGCCCCAAGGGCCTGGTGGTCGCTGAAATCGACTGCGCCTCCGTCGAGGGCTGAGCGATGAGGGTAGGCCGGCGTTGCGGCGGGGCCGTGCGCGTGGCAAACGGACGGTGCAAGCTGATGTCGGGGCGTAGCGCAGCCTGGTAGCGCGGCTGTTTTGGGTGCAGCAGGTCGCTGGTTCGAATCCAGTCGCCCCGACCATCGGACCGATCACCGGCTTAGGGGCCTTCCATGCTGGCGCGCATCTTCAAGCCTTCCAAGTCCTCCATGTCCTCCGGCCGGGCGCGGACTCGCGACTGGGTGCTCGAATTCGCCCCCGCCTCCGCTCGCCACCTCGATCCGCTGATGGGTTGGAGTTCGTCCACCGACATGAACGGGCAGGTCCGCATGTCCTTCGAGACCGAGCAGGAGGCGGTGGCCTACTGTCAGGCCCACGGGCTGGAGTTCCAGGTCATCCCGCACAAGCCCCGCCACCACGTCATCAAGGCCTATGCCGACAACTTCGCCGCCAGCCGCCGCGAGCCGTGGACACACTAACGGCGAAGAGCCCGTTCGCGCCCTTAGCTCAGATGGATAGAGCACCCGCCTTCTAAGCGGACGGTCGCAGGTTCGAATCCTGCAGGGCGCGCCATCACGACGGCCGGTATCATTGATAACCAATTGGAATTGGCGGCTAAGCTCTTATCCCACGGCTTAGCTTCACCCCAATATTCACCCTAACACGGGCGTCTGAATAGGCGTGGGCACCAGCGGCTAGCAGCGATCTAAGGCGAACGAGCGCCCCAGCGGCTCACAGATGCTCATTGCCGGTCCGATCTCGGACCCTCGCCAGTCCCCTTCTTTTCGAAATTGGGCAGATAGCGGTCTTCAGAAGGGGGCGAACCGCCTTCAACCTCTGTTTTTCGCCAGCGTTACGAGGGCAGGCTCAGGTCTCAACCAGCGCCCTGCCGAGCAGATAAAAGTAAGCAAATACAACGCTCTATTGACACGTTCGGCCAGCTGTGATATAGCTTCTGAAGCTCGGTTTCTGCGCTCTGACGCGACCTGCTATCGACCGCATCGGCCGAGCCAACCTCAATCACAGCTATGAGGATGACCGATGTCCCAAGATGGGCCTGCGGTCGACCTCGCACGCGGCGACCGCGTGGCGGGCTACCGCGTCACGTCGGTGCTCGGCCACGGTCGTGAAGGCGTGGCGGCGACCGTCACCGACGAGTTCCTTGATCTAGAACGTGTGCTGAAGGCCTACCCCGCCGAGCCTCATTGGGTGGAGCGACTGCGCTATGTGGCGCAGGCCTTCTTCGAGCTGGCCGAGCTTGGCGTCTGCCCAATATCACTGCATGGAGGCGTGACCGCGTCCAGCCGATCGATCCCGATGGCCTGCCTGGTGTTCGAGCGCCGGCTGGGAAAGCCGCTGGACCAGATGCTCAGCGGAAGGCGGTGGACCGTCTGGCGGGCCAGGCGGTTGGTCGCGGATTTAGCCGAGACCCTGACCAGGGTGCACGCTACCGGCTGGTTGCTGAACTTGATCATAGGAGGCCAGGGCGAGCGTGTCGGACAGCCGCAACGGAGCCTGTGGATAGCTCCCCTGGACGGAGGCGCTGCTGGTCGACCTCGACGGGCGGCTCGGGTCAGCGGGCGAGTGGACGGCGGGAGCTACCTAGGAGGCGGCGCGCTTCGAGCGCTTGCCAGATCAGGGCCGAAGGCGCCCCGAGCGTCAGGTCGCGCGCCCGCTTCGCCAAGGCCACGCCCAGGCCAGCCGCCGCGCTGAGACCAAATATCGGGGCCAGCAGGACGTAACCACCCTCGAGCACGCCAATCGCACCAGGCACGAAGAAGGCGGCGCTGCGCAGGAGATAGATCAGCCCTTCCATGGCGACCACCCGAGGATAACTCAGGGGCGACCCCATGAAGCGCAACGTCGTCCACACCGCACCGGCTGCGCAAAGCCAGGCCAGCAGGTGCAGTCCTACGGAGGCGATCACCCGCCCGGGACGGCTGTAAAGCGTCCGGAAGGTCGCCTGGACCGCCGCGGCCTGTGCGCCCAGGGCCTGGGCCCAGCGGGCGCTGAGCCGATTGACCAGACCGAGGCCGAAATACTGGGCGGCCATGAACAGGCCCGCGGTGAGCAGGCCGACGCCCAGTCCGGCCGACAGGATGGGGTCGAGCAGCCGGTGCGGAAAGCCCCTGGGGGCGTCTTCGATCAGGACCCACAGCCCCAAGCCCGTAAACAGCAGTTGGCCCACCATCTCGGTGGCGATGTCCACCGCGGCCGAAGCTACCGCCATCGACGGCGGAGCGCCGAGGATCACGGCCGCCCGTGCGCCGACGACAAATCCGCCGATCTGGGAGAAAGGCAGGATGTCGGACGCGGCCTCGCGCATGATGCGACCGAAGATGAACCCCGGCAGCAGGCGCAGCGCCAAGCCCGGTGCTATGACGAACCAAGCATAGCCCAGCAGCGCCAGGACACCCAGCGTCGACCCACAGAAGACGAGAAAGCCCAGGGCGCCCAGGCTCGCCAGCGAGGCGCCCACCGCACGCCAGCCCACCTGCTGCAGCAGCCCCAGGCCAAGCAGGACGCCACAGAGCAGGACCGCCCAGATCGCCCAGCGTTTCAGGCGGTGGGACGAGCCAGCTTTCCGGAGGCTGGCGACGGCCTCGACGGGCGTCGTCGGGCGCCGGGCCGTCTCCATCAGACCTTCGGCGGCATGGAAGCAGGCGAGGGCAGGTAATCGCGCAGACCCGCGCCCGCCGGGGTGAGCCCGCTCCCGGAAACGGCCTTCGGCAGGACGTCGATCCTGCGCTCCTGGAGCAGCACGCCTTGGCCGGTGAGCCGGAAGCTGCGATCCCGCCAGGTCACCCTGTCGCCGACATAGGCCCAGACGTGGATCGCCGCAGAGAGCAACTCCCTGAGCGGCGCAAGCCAGAGGGGACCGCCGCATCGGGTCAGGCGGTCGACCTGGAACATGACGAGGAGCCTCGCCCCGATCACCAGCCCCAGCGCGCCCAAGCTCAGCGGCGATCCGCCAAGCACGGCGATCGCAGCCAGCGCCCAGATCACCGGATGGCAGACGAAGCTTCCAGCAAAGGCCAGAGGATCGACGAGGCGGATGGTCTTGGCCCAGCGCAGTTCGTGGCTGATCAGGTGGCGTGCGGTCCGCTCTGGACAACCATGGCCCACCATGAGGTTGGGAACGGCGAAGCCGTAGCCTAGCTCGCGTATCGCGCGCCCGATCTCGAAGTCATCCGCCAACCGGTCCGCGAAGCGGATGAAGCCACCCGCCTGCTGCAGGACGGTTCGGCGGAAGGCCATGGTGGGGCCGAAGCACGGCTTGGCCAGCTTCAGCCGCAGGCCCAGGGCCACGCTCGGCAGGAAGTGATGGTTGATGGCCATGGCCGCCAGGCGCGACCAGTGGTTGCCCGTGGGCACGCCAACAAAGGCGCAGGTGGCGAACCCGATCTCCGGGGGCGCCAGCGCGGCCGTCAGTCGGCGCAGGTAGTCGGACGGCACGCTCACGTCGCTGTCGGCGATCACCAGCACGGCGTGACGGGCGTACGGCTCCATGTTCACGAGGTTGGAGATCTTCAGGTTGGCGCCGTGGACCCGCTCGTCGACCACCAGCTGGATGTCCACGTCGGGATGCTGCGTGGCGAGCCGACGGACCACGTCGATGGCTGCATCGCCACCGTCGCGCACGCCGAAGACGATCTGCACCGGCGCCGGATAATCCTGGACGCAGAAGCCGCTGAGACAATTGAGCAGGTCGGGCTCATCTCCGTGGAGCGGCTTGAGGATCGTCACAGGCGGGCAGGTCGCCTCCGGGGACGATTTTCTTGAACAAAACCAGCCGAGCGCCAGCGCCGAGGCGCAAGTGTAGACGGCGCCGATCAGTGACAAGGCGAGGAATACCCAACCCAGGTCAGCGATCATGTTGCTGTTGTTCTCCTGGAGGCCGAGGATTCGAGTTAGCGAGACCTCAAAGGCTTCCCGCGAGAACGAGTGAGTTTGGCAGGTTTTTCACTATCGGGCTATCGTGACGTTTATGATGCGAGCTGGGCTCCAGGCTGCTCAAGTCCCGCTTGATGTGAAGCCCCATCGCATAAAAGCGTCATGGCGTCGTGCTGTATCGAGGGTCCGCCGCCTTCCCCGGAGCGTCATGGCCACTCGGTCCCCCTTTGACCTAGCCGTTATCGGCGCAGGCATCGTCGGGCTGGGCTGCGCCTTGGCCGCGGCTAAACTCGGCAAGCGGGTCGTCGTGATCGACCGGGATGCTCAGGCCAACGGCGCCTCGGTGCGCAACTTCGGCTTCGTCACCGTCACCGGCCAGGAGGGCGGCGCCATGTGGGCCCGGGCGCGCCGCAGCCGGGAGGTCTGGGCCGAGGTGGCGGATGCGGCCGACATCGCGGTCCTGCACCGCGGGCTGCTACTCAGCGTCCGCAGACCCCGATCGGTGGAGGTGCTGGAGGCTTTCCTTCAAGGCGAGATGGCGGAAGGATGCAGGCTCCTGGATGCGGGCGAGATAAGGCGGCTCCAGCCCGAGCTCGCAACGTCGCAGGCGCTGGCGGCGCTCTGGAGTCCTCACGAACTGCGGGTCGAGTCGCGCGAGGCGATCCCGAAGCTCGCGGCCTGGCTGCAGGCGCGCCATGGCGTGACGTTCCTGCGCGAAACCGCGGCCCAGGTCGTGGAGACCTCCCGGGTCACCACCTCGCGCGGCGTGCTTGAGGCGCAAGCCATTGCGGTCTGTCCCGGCGACGATCTCATCAGCCTGTTCCCCGAGCGGATCGCGGCCCAGTCCGTGACCCGTTGCCGGCTGCAGATGCTGCGGCTGGCCGATCCGTGCTTCCGGCTCTCGGCCGGGGTGATGTCTGACCTAGGGCTCGCGCGCTATGCCGGCTACGCCGCGCTGCCGCAGGCGAAAGGCCTGTGCGCCCAACTCGCCGTCGAGCAGCCGGACCAGATCGAGCATGGCGTACACCTGATCGTGGTCCAGAGCGCGGACGGAACTTTGGTGGTGGGCGACAGCCATCATTACGGCTCCACGCCCGCTCCCTTCGCCTCCGAGGCGGTCGACCAGTTGATCCTGGACGAGTTCGAGGCCGTGTTCGGCCGACCGGCCCCTCCGGTGCTCGAGCGATGGACGGGCACCTACGCGTCCGCGCCCGGTCGCAGCGTGGTCATGGATGCGCCCCTGTCGGGCGTGCGGCTCGCGATGGTGACCACCGGCGCGGGCGCGTCCACAGGCTTCGCCCTCGGCGAGGAGATGGTGGCGGCCCTTTTTCACAGAGCACGAGCATGAGCGGCGACGGTCTGGACGCGTTCGACCTGGTCATCTTCGACTGGGCCGGGACCATGGTGGATTTCGGCTGTCGCGCCCCGGTGGCCGCCCTGGTGGAGGCGTTCGGCCGCCACGGCGTGCGGCTGGAGGAGGCCGCGGCGCGGGCGGACATGGGCAAGGCCAAGGCCGACCACGTGCGGGCCCTGCTCGCCCGGCCCGAGGTGAGGACCGCCTGGACGCAGGCCAACGGCGCAGCGCCCGGTGAGGACGACGTGGTGGTCCTGATGGCGGCCCTCGGACCGTTGATGCGCGCCAAGGCCGCCAAGGGGGCGGACCTCATCCCCGGAGCCGCCGAGATCGTCACGAAGCTCCGCGCCGCTGGGCTGAAGATCGGCTCCTCCACCGGCTACACCCGCGAGATGATGGCCCCCGTGCTGGCCCGGGCCGCCGAGCAGGGCTATGTTCCCGACCATCTGGTCTGCGCCGGGGAGACCCCGGCCGGCCGGCCCTCACCCCTCATGATCTACAAGGCGTGCGCCGACCTGGGCGTCTGGCCGATGTCGCGCGTGGTCAAGGTCGACGACGCGGAGGCCGGGATCGTCGAAGGGCGCTTAGCGGGGTGTTTCACGGTAGGCGTGTCGGCGTCGGGCAATGGGATCGGGCTCTCCCGATCCGCATTGGCGTCGCTGGACGCGGCGGACCGCGAGGTTCGGGTCGCCGACGTCGCCGGGCAGCTCCAGGCTTGCGGCGCCGACAGGGTGGTGGAAACCGTAGCCGACCTCCTGGGGGCGCTGAGTGGGACGATCCCAAAAAGCTAGTCAAGCCTGGGTCCCGCGACTGCGCGGTCCTCAACCGTCATGGGCGAAGAAGGCGTGTTCGCCGAGATCGGGGGCCGGCGCCCCGGAGAGAACATCGGCGTAGAAGTCGAACAGCGTCCGCGTCCCCGTGGAGGGCGTCGCCGCGGCGTCGTAGCGGCCGGTCGCGGGGTCGAGGACCAGCATCGACTCGGTCGCGTAATAGCGCCCGATGCGGGCGAACTCAGCCTTGTCGGCGAGCTTGGGGGACACGCGGCCCAACAGCGAAAGCGCGCCGATGATCGCATCCAGAAGGCCCACCGGCACGCGTCGGAAGCGCGGAGACCGCCCGAGGAGCGCGAAGAGGTGCTCGCCCTGCTGGCGCGGGGTGAGCGCTTCGCCCGGACCGCCGATCGCCAGGGTCCGGTTCCAGCGGGCTTCGTCCTCCAGGCATCCGGCGATGTAGCGGGCGAGATCTTCGTCGCTGATCGGCTTGCACGCCGTCAGCGCGCCGTCGCCGAACATCATGAACGGCTTGCCCTGCTTCACCCGCTCGATCTGCCCCGACAGTGATTTGAAGAAGGCCGTCGGCCTGACGATCGAATACTTCATCCCGGACGCTTTCAGGGCGTCTTCAAAGGCGACTTTGGCGCGCTGGAAGGCGAGCAGCGGTTTCTGAACGCACAGCGCCGATAGAAGAACGAAGTGGCCGACGCCGGCGCGCTGCGCTGCGGCGAGCGCATGGAGGTGGGCTCGATGGTCGATCGCCCAGGCGTCTTCGGGGGCCCCGGTCCGTGACGCCAGGCACGAGACGACGGCGTCGAACGGCTCGCCCCGAAAGCCGTCGCGAGCGAGCGAAGACGGATCGGTCACGTCGCCGAAACGCACGTCCGCACCCTTCAGCCTCAACAGCCTCTCGGCCTGTGCGGGAGACCCGGCGGGGTGGTGAGGTCGAACCAGGCAGACGACCTCATGCCCCTGCTGCAACAGGGCCTGGACCGTCGCGCAGCCCACGGTGCCGGTCGCCCCAAGCACCAGAACCCGCAGCGAGATCGTGGCGGGAATGGGCGATCGGATCATTTCATCCGCCTTAGCCCAGAGACGCTGAGCGTAAATGGGTCGGTATCATCAAATCGGGGCGGAGTGGCGGCCGTGTAGGTCCAGCAAACATAGGTCATGGCGAAACTTAGCCACACACTCTAAACAAGATCGTTTGCTGGACGAAACCGTGCCTCGCTTCTTCATTGACACCTCAGACCAGGCTCGCTTTGTGCGGGATGAGGAAGGCCTTCAGTTCGACGACGTCGAGGCCGCGATGAACGCCGCCGCCGGGGGACTGTCCGAGATGGCCTACGACGTTCTTCCTGGCGGGGAAAGCCGCACCTTCCTCGCCATCGTTCGCGACGCGCAGGGCCGGACGCTGGTTCAGACCTCGATGTCCTTCGGGGTCGTCTGGATGCCGGGGGGTCGCTAGGTGAGCGCCGGCCGCCCCCAGTTGGGGCGCTGCGTCAGATGGAGGTAGTTGGCGTCGAAGCCGGCGTATTCTTTCATCCTGAACACGTTGGGGATGGTCAGCCTGCCGTCGGTCAACACGATCAATCCCTCCTGGCGAAGGGTTTGCAGGGTCCGGTTGGTGTGCACCACCGACAACCCCATGGCGTCGCCGAGTTCCTGTTGCGTCAGCGGAAAATCGTAGCTGATGTCCGTCGCACGCCCCACCGCCTGCAGACGCACGAGCAGCTCGCAAAGCACATGGGCGACCTGCTGTTCGGCCGGCCTCTGACCCATGTTCACCAGCCACTCGCGCAGGATCGCCTCGTCCACCAAGGTGCACCACCATAGGGCCCGGGCGATCTGGGGATGGGCGGTCAGGTCGGCGATCGTCTCGCGCGGAATGGCCACCATGGTGCAGGGCGTCAGCGTCGCGATACTGTGGTCCATCGTCCCCAGCATGGCGATGTGAAAGTCGCAGAAGTCGCCGGGGATCAGGAAGGCCATGATCTGGCGACGTCCGCTGGGAAGAACCTTGTAGCGGCAGGCGAAGCCTTCGAGCACGAGTTGCACGTCGCTCGGAGACTCGCCTTCGAGGATCAGGTCTTGCCGGCGTTCCACTGTGCGAGGGTAGCGAACGACGGAGTCCAACCGGGCGCGGTCTTCGACGGTCAGGTCAGCGCCCCGTTCTAGCTTGGTGATGAGCGCGTTGGCCAATGAAGGTGCCCTTCCCGGCGGCCGCCACTTTAATCAGGGACTGCAGGTATAGGCAGCATCATATATCAATCGAACGAATTATCAGAAGAGACATTGTCGTTTCTTTGAATCTTGACGAGAGCGCCCAGGTACGATGGGTTTAGCCGGGAAGCCGAGTGACCCGGCGTAAGAAACGCTGACCCCAGGCGAGACGCGCTGCGCAGATCGAAGGCGCGAGGCGGTGCGCCTCGGCAGCCAGTCGGCTGAGCATTCAAGGCGTGGGGGTCTCGCGAGGCGCTACGCCGCTTAGGCCGTCGGGGCTGGTCGGCGTGTCCATGTTGGGCAGGCTGAGGCCGATCGCAGACGGCTTGGTCCTTTAGGTTGGTAGGACATTGTAGACCTCTGGGGTCGGAGGCGACGCGTCCAGGTGCAGGTCCGGAAAGCTGATGGCCTGGATTGGCTGTACCGGGAGCACCGCCGTGGGGAGCGGCGCTTCATCGGGCGGGAGCGGCGACATGGCCATGAGGCTAAGCGCGCATGCGCTTAGGCAGATCGACTGTATGAAGCGGCTCATCTGAAGCGTCTTTCCTCTTTGTTGTCGGCCAGCATCTAGACGGATTTTACGCGCGAGACCCTGCGCGAAGTTCACTCCCTCATCGTTCTGCGGACGTTAGGTCTTCCCGTCTGCTTCGTCCGACGGTCCGGCTCCCCGCCTGAGAGATGGCGCGCTCCATCGCTAGGCATCTTCCCGGGTTAGAAGCCGACCACACAGACGGGGCATCGACATCGCGTTGGCAATGATCGGTGAACGGAAGCCGCTCAGTCGCCGCAATCCGGCGACCTACGGCGCATCCACCGGTCAACAGACATAGCAGGATAAGCGGCAGGAGCTTCATCACGACCTGGGCAGGGTGCAGTGGGACGTCGGCATGTTCGGGATGTAGCCGCACCATCAAAAGATCAGCGGTCAGTCGGCGACAAGGCCGGAGCGACGATGGACGCCACCTTGGATGGGGAGGTCGCCACGGCCACCGCGACGCTTTCGGCGGTCAACCCTGGAGGCAAGGCGGGGGACGCCGTGGGCGGTGGGTCCTTCGACATTGGTCCCGAAGTAGGCCTAGGCCCAGGCCCAGGGCTCAGGCCAATGGCGGACAGAGGCGCCCCCGACGACCATCTATAAAAGATGTGGGAGCCGAGGCGTCCCCACTTCTGCAGGCTTGGAGCCCAATAGGGCGTAACCCAGATGGTATGATAGTGGGTGGCGTGGCCGATCGCCTTCATTACGTAGCCCGACAGCGCGGCGTCGGCGACCGCCTGCGCTTTCGACCAGGCCGCAGGCGCAGGCGGGCGCTCCAGCGAGCCGTCGCAGGTGAAGCTGAACTGACAGCCCGTCCGCAGCCCCGAACCATCGAAGACGACGCCGCAGACCGTCTTGGGAAAGCGTTGATCGCGGACCCGGTTGAGGACGACCTGGGCCACCGCCCTCTGGCCATCGAGACCCTCCGAAGCCGCTTCGTAATAGACGGCCTGGGTCAGGCAACGGCTTGCCAAACCTGCGTCTACAGGGTCGACCGTGGCCATGTAAAAAGGGCGAGCCGGCGGATCGACGATCTTGGAATTGGGGATGGCGGCGTTCGTCAGATAGGCCTCGTCAGCCGAAAACTTGAGAAACTTAAGCATCGGGGCCGGATATAGGTCTTCCTGCTGGTCTTGACCTGTCGTCGATCGGACGGGCGCGTGAGAGGGACCAGCGACCTGGTGCAGGGGGGCGGTCACGGGCGAGGGGGCGTCGGCCCATCGAAGAGCGTCGACCAGGGCGGTCCCAGCGAACAAGGTCCCCAGGAGGGTCGCCGCCAACCGCGCCGTTGAGCCCGGCGTCTGCGAGGCGAGCGCATCCCGCAGATCAAGTCTCCGGAACGAGCCCGGCATAGAGACATCCGTCAGGTGTGAGCCAAGGTTGCGGCGGAGACGCACAATTTATTAATCGGCGACGAATGACAATAACATCCGCCGTGTTGGAAGATGATCGGCGCGATGCGGATCATCGAACGCAGCGGACTATTTGCAAATATCAAATGACGCTTGATTGTTCGCCGCATCCTGGGTGAGGATCGTCGGGCGGGCGTTGTGATAAACATTTTTAACTCGGCGAGCATGGCTTTTCCCTGAGCGGCGAAGCGTTGCGGCGGCTTCCGCAATCCATCGGAGCGACCATGTTCCAGATCCGCCCGGATGCGACATTGAAGGCTTCTGGCCTCCACCGGGAAGCCGCTGTAATAACTTTTGCTATGGACGACGACGATCTTCGCACCCGCCATGTGATCGCCGCGCTTGTGATCGGGCTGGCCTTTGCAGGATCGAGCGCGGTCTTCTCTCCCATCAGTCGGCTGCGTGAAAGGTTCACCCAGCCGACTTTCATCAAAGACCGAGGGCGCACGCGCCGCGTCCTTCGTCGGATGGACGGCCCGGTCGCCTGATCTCAAGCACGCCCATGATTTGAAGCGCCGGATCGAAATGGGCGCCGCGCCGGAGGTGTCTTCTTCGTCATCGCCCTTTCGACGTGTGTCCAGCTAACTCGCGACGAAACCCTCAACAGAAAACTGATCCCAGACTTAACATTTGGGGGTGCATAAAGGCGCGCCGACTATGGGAACAACGCCAGGATCGTCATGGTCGGCGATTTCTATAACGATCACGGGCCCCAGAGCGGCACCCTCTACTGCCTGACCAACCGGTCGCGCGGCCGGTTGTCGAACCTGGCGATCACGGGCCGGGGAGGGGCCTTCGTCGGGTCCGCCTCACGCCCGAACGGCGCCACGCGCAAGGGCCTCGGCATCGTCGACACCGATGGTTTCGCGATCAAGGACGTGCGCACCCGCGGACCCCTGACCGGCTTCGGCCTGGAGGTGAAGAACGCCACCAACGGCACGCTCGATCGGCTCCCGCTGATGTCGGGCGCCAAAGTGCCGGGGGCGGACGGGCTGCACTTCTTCGGAGCCTGCTCCAAGATCAGGGGCGCCGGCATCGAGGTGTCGAGCGGAGACGACGCCGTCTCCTTCACCTGCGAGAGTCAGGAGTCGTTCAATGCGACGATGCGGGGGATCAGCCTGTCGGGCCTTACGCTCAATAGCGCCGCCTTCTCCTGCCTCAAGCTGTTCACCAGCAGGACGACCGGCCGGGCTCGAGCGGCGGCATCCGGCTGGCCCATATCGAGGGCCGCATCACCCAGGGCCCGACCGGATGTCCGCTGATGATGCAGAACACCGGCGCGGCGCAGGGCTGCGTCATCGAGGACGTCGCCATCGACGACGCCGACCTCGACTTCGGGGCGGCCGCCCAGGACGGACCGACAGCCTATCTCACCGACATCACCAATGTCCGGCTGACCAACATGGTGCTGCGGGGCGAGGCCTGGGAGACGATTCCAGGGTCTTCGGCGGGCGACATGGTCCAGTTGGAGCGATGCGGCGACTACATCATCGATCTGGTGGTGCGCTCGGCGACGGGCGTGCGCCTCGGCTCGATCCAGACCTCCAACGTCGGCGTGGACCTGGCCACGCGCTACATCGGCCTGACCGGCGCCTGAGCTAGGCGCAGGGCCGGCGGCGTCAAATCGAGCGGTCGCTCCAGACGCCGGCGATGATCAGACCGTTGACGATGCGCCACCGGCCGGAGCACGAGAAGCCGGGCGCTTGGGTCTGATGGGCTGTGCTGACCGTAAACGCGCCACCCTGCGGGGTCTGGTCCCGCGCGAAGCACACGGCCGCCGCCTCAAACTCGAGAAACTGCCCGGTCAACGGGTACTGGCACTTGTAGAAGGCTTCCTTGATGCTGAAGATCACCTTGGGCCAGGCGATGTCCTGCAAGCCCACATCACCGATCGAGGACGGATAGTCTCCAGGGTGGCAGACCAGCGGCTCGACACCCGGCGCCAGCGGTTCGGCCGGCTCCGCATCCAGCCCCAGGCCGGCGGCGTCGCAGAGCCTGCCCGCTACCGCGGCGCAGAATGCGTCGGTGTGGGTGATGCTGCCGACAAATCCGTCCGGCCAGACGGGCGCGCGGCCCGGGCCGACGGGCAGGGCGACCGACGGTACCCCAAGGGCGCCCAGGGCCTTGCGGGCGCTGGCGCGCCCGGCGGCGAATTCCGCCCGGCGGGCGGACTGCGCCGTCTTGATCGCATCCCACTCCGTGTCGAACAGCGGAGCCTCCTGCATCGCGTCGCTGGCGACGCAGGCGGACACCCGCATGGGAAACAGGCCGGCGATATCTGTCGCCCTGATCGTGGAAACGAACGACTGCGCGGTCAGCACAGCGTCGCCATCCAAGGACGTCGCGTCGGCGAGTCCTGCAACGCGGCGTCGATCTCCGGCAATGGGACGAACTCGGTGATCATTTTCAGCCTCTCCGGCTCCATGATGGTGACGAAGCCGCCCTTCACGTCCGCCAGGCGTTCGCGCCGGAGTTGCTGGATGACGCTCGACTTCAGCCAGCAGGCGAATTGCGGCGGCCCGCCAGGTGAATCTTGTCGCGCGTTGAAGACCGGCCAGGCGCTTGGCGCGCGCAAGCTCGGGCTGTAGCACCAGCGACATGATCTGGTCGACCCAATCCGCCGGCGTGAAAATGTCGGCATACAGGATCGCGTCGCGGCAGACTTCCGGAATAGCCCCCGCCGGGGCGGCGATAACAGGACAGCCGTAAAGCATGGCCTCCACCGGCGGCAGGCCGAAGCCTTCTGTGCGGGACGGAAACAGCAGGCAGAGCGCCGCCTCATACAGGGCGCGAAGCGCTCGGTCGTCGACCGCTCCAGCGAAGATGGCGTCCGCCGGCGGGCGCAGGCCCGACGCTTCCAAACTCGCCCGCGCCGACCCCAGCACCACCAGTTGCACGGCCGGCAAATCCTGTCGAAACGCCTCGAACACCACCTGGACGTTCTTGTAGATGGCGGGGCTCCCGAACAGCAGCGCGTACGGACGGCCGCCCAAGCCCAGGCGGTCCAGGACGCCGACGTCAGGGCGAACGTCGAGGATGTGATCGGCCCCGTTATAGATCACCGCAGTCTTGTCGTGAGGCGAGACCTTGAACGCCGCCAAGCTGTCGCGCGCATATTCGGAAACCGTGAGCACCCGATGGCTGGTCGCCGCGATCAGCGGGGTGAGCACCTTGTAGCCGAGCCGGAAACGGCGTGGAAACGACTCCGGGGAGATCAGGAACTGGGCGTCGTGGATCATCGACAGCTTACGGCGGTGCGCCAACGGCGCAAGATTGGCCAGGTTGATAAGCACTCCGCCCGCAGCCTGCCAGGGCAGCACCATTTGCTCCCACGCCTGGTGGTGTCCAAAGCGCTGCTCGACCTTGCGAATAGTATCGAGGCGTGGGGACCAGTTGGATCGACGGGGCAAGAGGAGGCGAAGGTCCAGGCCCGCATGTTCGTCAATAGCCGCCAGCTTATCCAGCTCACGCACCAGCCTGTCCGCAGTGCGGTGGACGCCGTTCAGCACGCCGACGTAGAACTTGCCATTGATGTAGACCGTGCGCCTGGACTGGGTCGATGACCGACCGGCGCCCGCCGCCGGCGCCAGCGCGATCGCCGAACGGCGGACGGCGCCTAGGTCAGGCATTTCAACAAGTTCCGAAGACATAAATCACCCTTGCCCTGAAGCCGGCCTCGGATATCTCCGTACCTGACGTATGTTCGCCTTCAACTGAGGGACGAGCGCTTCGAAAGCGTCAGATAGATGCTGGAATACGAGCCGCGTGATAACATTTGTCCAGGTCAATTGCGATTGAGCAGCGTTCCAAATCTAACAAATATTGTATTCGTGGGTCGGGGCGACGGAAATGAGGCTGGACGGAGAAGCGCGGCTTAAACCGGAAGCTTGGGGGCGTGGCGGCTACCCGGTTCGGGCGCCGTTACGAATACAAGCGCGATTGCGGTTGCATCAAAAACCGACGCTTTCACGGCGACCGGGCTCCGCTCCATGCGCCTGCATGAGGCGGTCGGTGTGCAGGCCGAACGTCGGTCCGGCGCGTGCGCTATAACCTTCGAAGGCGAAGACTTCAGCTACGGTTGGAGGCTGTGTGAAAACCCGCTAGTCTGCTAGACTGTAGTTGCTTCGTGGAGGGCTGCAAATGTCTGGGTTTGTCGAAGGTGTAAACCGGCGTCAGGCAGATTTCCTGCCATGAGGTCACCAACCAGGGCCACGACCGCAGCCAGCTCGCCAACATGACCCGCCACGCCAAGGCGGCGACGGGCAGCGAAGAACTACGCGTGCTGGCGGACCGAGGCTACTTTTCGGGTGAAGAGATCCTGGCCTGCGAACAGGCAGGCGCTACGCCCTACGTGCCCAAGCCGCTGACCTCAGGAGCCAAGGCGGAGGGGCGCTTCGGCAAGGCCGACTTCGTCTACCTTCCTGACCGGGACGTCTATCGCTGCCCGGCGGGCCAGACGCTGCCCTGGCACATGGCGACGGTTGAGCACGGGATGACGCTTCACCGTTACTGGGACCTGGCCAGTTGCCGGGCCTGCGCGATCAAGGGCCAATGCACCACGAGCCTGCACCGCCGCATCACCCGTTGGGAGCACGAGGCGATCATCGACGCCATGCAGCAGCGGCTCGACCGTGAACCCGACGCCATGCGTATCCGCCGCCAGACCGTGGAGCACGTGTTCGGAACGCTGAAAGCCTGGATGGGCGCGACCCACTTCAAGACCAAACGACTGAAGAACGTCGCTGCTGAGATGAGCTTGCAGGTTCTGGCCTACAATCTGAAGCGTGTAATCGCCATCCTCGGCGTCCGCCCGCTGATCTCATCGATACAGGCCTGAGGAAGGGCTTCAACAGCCGCACTCTCCTCGCCCCTGCTCCACCCGGCCAACACGTTCTCACACAGCCTCGGTGGTGAGCGGACCGCGCCGACCGGCTCGCCATCCAGCTGATCGCCACGGGCGTGCAGCCAGGCGATCTGGTGGGTCTTTACATGCATCGCTCGCCGCAGATGCTTGCGGCCATGCTCGCCATCCTGAAGTCCGGCGCCGCCTATCTGCCGCTGGACCCCGACTTCCCGCGGAGCCGGCTCGAGATGGTCCTGGTCGACGCCGCGCCGACGACCGTCATGACCGAGGCCGCGCTGGAAGGCTCCCTGTCTTTCGGGGAGACGCCGAGGTTCTGCTGTGAAGACGTCGCCAAGCTTCGTTTCGTCGGCCCGCATCTCCCCGTGATCGACGCCGACGACCTCGCCTACATCCTCTACACCTCCGGTTCGACCGGGCGTCCCAAGGGCGTGGAGATCAGCCACGGGGCGGTGATGAGCCTGCTGGCTTCCTTTGTGGGCGAGCTGGGCTTCACGGAGCGGGACGCGATGCTGGCCGCCATCACCACCGCCTTCGATATCTCGGTGATGGAGCTATTCCTGCCTCTGGTGGCGGGCGGCCGGATCGTGCTGGCGTCCTCCGCCGCCGGCAAGGATCCCCGGATGCTGGCGGCTCTGATCGATGAGGGCGGCTGCACCTTCGTACAGGCCACGCCGTCCAGGTGGCGGTTTCTGGTCGAGGCGGGTTGGACGGGAGGCCCGTACCTGACCTTGATTTGCGGTGGCGAGGCCCTGACCCGGGAGTTGGCGGACCGTTTGATCGCGCGCGGTCAAAGCCTCTGGAACGTCTACGGACCGACGGAGACCACCGTCTGGTCCACCGCCGGGCGAGTGAACCCAGGCGTGGGGCCCGTGACGATCGGCGCGGCCATCGAAGAGACCACGCTCCACGTGCTGGACGAAGAGGGCGCCGAAGTTCCCGACGGTGACGTTGGGGAGCTTTACATCGGCGGGTCGGGGCGGCCCGCGGTTATCGCGGCCAGCCAGAACTCACGCGTCAGCGCTTCATCAGCCGCAACGGCGAAAGGCTTTATCGCACTGGAGACCTGGTGCGTCGCAGCGCCGACGGTGCGCTCGAATGCTTGGGGCGCACCGACTGTCAGGTAAAGATTCGCGGTTTCCGCATTGAATTGGATGATGTCGAGGCGGCCTTGTCGCAATGCCAGGACCTGGCCTGGGTGGCGGTGAGTGCGTGGACGGACGCCGAAGGTGAGAAGACCCTGGTGGCCTATGTCACGGTTCGAGACGGCGCCTCGCCCGATCCGGCCGTCCTTCGACGCGGGCTGTCCGCTCATCTTCCGGAATACATGATCCCCAGCCGCTTCGTGCTCATGGACGCCCTCCCCATGACGCCGAACGGTAAGATCGACCGCAACGCCCTGCCCGCGCCGAATGCGGCGCGCTGTCTGGGGAGCAGCGCCTCGGACGCCCCCACCGGCGAGACGCAGGTCCGGCTGGCTGAGATATGGTGCGGCGTGCTCGGTCTGGCTTCGGTGGCGGCCAGCGACAACTTCTTCGATCTTGGCGGCTACTCGCTGCTGACCCTGACGCTGCTCAGGGGTATTCAGGCGGCGTTCGGACGAACCCTCTCGATGGCCGATCTTTTCGGCTGTGCGGACCTGGCGGCGATGGCGGCCCGGGTGGAGGATAGGACGCAGCGCGTCTCCACGCGCCGCACCCTGGTCCAGCCGCTCGGCGATCGGCCGCCGCTGATCTGGTTCGACGTCGGTCCCCAGCTGCGAGGGCTCGCGTCCAAGCTCGCGCCCGACCAGCCCCTTATCGGCGTGAACCTGGAGCCGGAGGAAGAGCGTGAGCTTATCACCATCGCCCGCCTGCATCCGTCCGCGGTCGCGAAGCGTCTGGTGGCGGCGCTCAGGACGGTCCAGCCGCATGGGCCCTATTATCTGGGCGGCTGGTGCCGCTGGGGCGTTATGGCCTACGCCGCCGCCGCCCAGCTGATGGACGAGGGGGAGGATGTGGCCCTGCTGACCCTGCTCGACGCCGCCAACATGCATTCCCCCTGCCAGACGCTGAAACGGGCCAAATTGCTGGCGCGTCGTAGCGTCGGTCTCCCGCTCACACCGAGGTCAGCCTGGGCGGACGTCAGCAACTTTGGGGAGAAGGTGCTGCGATCCGCCAATCGCTACCGGCCGCCGCACCATCATGGACAGGTGCTGCTTCTGCGCGCCGAGGACGCGGAGCGGGACTGGGACGGCGCCTCGGGCTGGCGCGACGTTGTCAAGGGCCGGCTGAAGGTGATCGACTTGCCCGGAGATCATGCCGGCATCCTGAAGGCGCCCCACGTCGAGCGCCTAGGTCAGGCGTTGGCCTCCGAACTGGCGAGGGTGCAGCAGGGTTGAAGCGCCGACGGCGAGCGCGCTCCGCCCCCGGAACGGAGAAAATGGAAGCCGATTACCTCAAGCGGCCTCGCTAGCGATAGTCTGTATTCGGGAAAAAGCTCATTTGTTGAAGTTAAAACCCGAGAAATAGACCATCTGTCTTACTATCGTACGACTAGGTGAGCAGTGTGTCGTCAGAGCATGATCTCGCCCGGCCCGTGATCGCGAAACTGGAGCACGGCGCGAACCTGACCGAGGCTGATCGCGCAAAGCTTCGCCAGATCGTTTCGACATCTCGCCAGGTGCCTGGGCGGGTGACGCTGATCCGGGAAGGCGAGGAACCCAGGGGTTCCCATCTGGTCCTTGAGGGTATCGCCTGTCGCTACAAGATGCTGCCGGATGGATCACGGCAAATCCTCGCCTATCTCCTGCCGGGCGATATCTGTAATTCCGATGTGCAAATCCTAGACGCGATGGATCATTGCATCGCCACGATCAGCGAATGCTCCGTCGCCGACATCTCGTCCGACATGATCAACGATCTTACGCAAAACTATCCAAATATCTCGCGCGCATTGCACTGGTCGGCGCTCGCGGACGAGAGCACGCTGCGCGAATGGCTGGTGAGCATGGGGCGAAGAAACGCCATCGACCAGTTGGCCCACCTGTTCTGCGAACTGCTCGTCCGGTTGCGGGCCATCGCCATGACGTCGGAGGATAGCTACGAACTTCCGCTGACCCAGGAGGAGCTGGGCGACGCGCTCGGCCTGTCGGTGGTCCACGTCAACCGCATTCTCCATACTTTGCGCGAGGAAGGATTGATCAGCTTCAAAGGCAAATTGTTGACGATTCTGGACTTGGAGAGACTGAAGCAAAGGGCTGGGTTCAATCCTGACTATCTGCACTTGTGTTCACCGCGCCAGTTGGCCTGAACCCCTCTCGACACGGCCCTTGGTTGAACGCCAATATTGGCCCCGTATTCTACTCTCGGTCGATGACATTGCCCTCGCAGCGTTGATCCACGCAGATGCTCCTCCTCTGGGGAGCTGTCGGCGAAGCCGACCGAGGGGGCTCTGCACGCCGGGTACGGCAGCGTCGCCCCCTCCGCCACCCTGCGGGCGGTCCCCCTCCTCCAAGGGGGGGAGGATCGAACGGTCAGCCCTTCAGGCCAGCATCAGCTCGCATTAATGTCGGCTCGCTGAAGCGACATTGCGTGCGGCGTGGCTCACCAGTTTCGGCCGGACGTTGCGGGGGCCGGCGTCGAGGTCCCAGAGTTCGGCGACCGTCTCGAGGATTCTTTGCGCCTGAAGGCCGGGATCGAGAAAGCGGCGCACGCTGTGCAGGCTGGCCCGGGCGACCTGGAGGTCGGCGGACGCCGCCGCGGGGTGACGGGCGCGGAACAATTGGGAATAGATGCCCAGCAGCGACTGGTTCATCCTGGCGGCCGTGAACCGCTGCAGATAGATTCGATGTCCCGCTTCACCCATGGCCTTCAGCATCTGCAGGCTGTCGGTCATCAGGGCCGCTCTGAGAGCGTCCGGGGAGTCGGGGGGAACCAGCCGCCCGTTGACGCCCTCGGTGACGAGTTCCCGAAGCCCGCCGACGTTGGAGGCGATCACCGGCTTGCCGGCCCGAATGGCCTCGGCGGCCGCCAGTCCGAAGCCTTCCCACCCGGACGGCACGACCACGAGGTCGGCCGCCTGCATCTGAGCGGCGATGTCTGTGGGGGCGACCCAGCCCAGCATTTCGACATTGTCGGGGAAACTCGACCGAGAGCCCGCCGGCGACCGAGGCCCCGGCGATCCGCACGCAGACCTGATCGGCGAGCGGCGCCACCGCGGAGAGCAGCACGTCAACGCCCTTCTGCCGGTCCAGCCGGCCGACGAACAGGATCTTACGCCGGGCGTCGGTCCAGCGAGATGGGGTGCCGGGGGCCGCTTCCGGAATGCCGCTGGTGACCAGGCGCACCTTGCGGGGCTTGATGCCGACCCCATGAGCCTCCTCGGCCTCGAATCGCGAGATGGCGATGACGCAGTCGCAAGCCCTCGCCATCGCCCGCTCGGCCATGGCCATGGCGCTCATCTTCCAGGGCGCGGCCTCTACGTTGAAGGACCACCCATGCGGGCAATAGGCTAGGGCGGGGCGGCGAGCGCGCATTCCGTACATGGAGCGCACCACCAGGCCTGCAAAGGTGGAACGGGCGTGGATGACCTCGGGCTGGAAGGCGTCCACCTCCCGGGCGACCACCTGGGCCATCGCTCTCAGGCTCGCCACGGTGCGGCCGGGCCGATCGAAGGTCGTCACCACGCCTTCGGGCAGGGGGCCGATCTGCTCGCGATGCTGGTCCGGCGCGATCAGGCGCACGTTGGACCGACCGGCGGCGAACTACAGCCTGCTCTACCTGATCCAGCGCATCGCCCAGAGCTTCAAGCCCAGGCGTGTGCTGGACGTCGGCTGCGGCCAGACCACGCGATTGTGGGATCGGTTGCGCGACAAGGGCCTGGTCGGCGAGGTCGTCACCCTGGAGAACGACGCCGGCTGGGCGCAACAGATCGGCTCGCAGGTGGATCAAACAGTTCTGGTCTCGAAGCTGGAGCCCGCCGTGATCGCGGGGGGCGTGGTGGACACCTATGACTGGGGTGTGGCGCGGGCCTCGGGGCCGTTCGACGTCATCGGGGTGGACGGCCCGCTGGGAACCTCGCGCCGCTCGCGCGCCGGCGTGCTGTCCATGCTGGACGATCAACTGCCGCAGGACTTCATTCTGTTCATGGACGATTGCGAACGCCCGGGCGAGCAGGAGACCCTGGGCCTGATCCACGACCGCCTGAGCGCCATGGGCCGGGACTACGCCGCAGGCGCCATCCAGGCCGCCAAGACCCAGGTGATCTTCGCCGCCGGGGCCTATCGCGGGGCGGTCTACTTCTGAACGGCGTCTCGGCGCCTCTCAGCGGGCGCGGTCTTCAGGCGGCGCTCTCGGCGGCGGGCGCCACCAGCGCTGCGAGGCTGCTGCGCATGTGGCGGAACATGCCGGCATAGGCGGCCAGCACCACGACGGCGAACGCCAGGGTGGACACCGTCCACCTCAGCCCGTCGGAATCGGCGAGACGACCGACCAGCAGCGCCGCGGCGAGACCGGCGGCCGTCGCCCCCGCCGCCGGCGCCATCGCCCGACCAAGGTCACCCCAGGTGATGGCCGAGGCGCGCACGGTGACGGCCAGCATGACCAGACTCATGGCGCTTGCGACCACCACATAGGTCCGGATCAGCGGGAACAGCCCGAACCGCACCGTCACGATCGTGTTGGCCAGGCTAAGCAGGAACTGGAGCCGTGGTTTGCCCGTCGCCAACAGGATGGCCCCGTTATAGGAGGCGATGGACTGAAGCGCGCCCAGCGGGGCCAGCCAGGTGACGATCGCCGGCACGCCGTCCCAGCGGGGCGACAGCACCAGGTGCAAGGGATAGCTCAGCCCGAAGGTCAGATAGGTCAGCAGCGGCTTCAGACCCGTCCAGCCGAACTCCAGCCGCAGGTCGCTGCGGGCCAGCCAGCCGAAGGCGACCGCACGGAGAAGCTGGGTGAGCAGGTTGTAGCCCACCAACGCCCAGACGCCCGCCCCCAGCAGCGCGGCCACGACGGCGGCTGCGGCGGAGATGAGCACCGCCGTCGCCTCGATCCCGGCGATCCGGCCATACCGCAGGTGGCGCTCCAACAGGGCGCGCGGCACGCTGGACGCCACGTTCAGCAGCACAACCCCCGACATGGCCGCCATCACGGGGCCGAGCCCGCGCATGTGCACGAGGTTCTGGATCGGCCAGGCCAGCGCGCCCAGCAGGAGGGCGAGCGCCACGCCCAGCAGGAGGGTGAGGGTGAAGGCGGCCGAGGTCTGCCGCTCGCTCAGGCCCTTGCTGCGCACGATGGCGCTGGAGAGGCCGAGGTCCGTCCTCAGTCCGAGGAAGGCCAGGAACGGCGCAGTGAAGACCAGAAGGCCGTATTCGGCCGGCAGGATGAAGCGCGCCATCAAGATGTTGAGCGCGAACTGCACCGCATTGCGGTACAGACTGAGCGCCGACATCGAGGCCATGTTTCGCGCCAGCATGCCGGCTGATCCCAAGCAGCGACGGACGCCGAGCTTTACTGCAACGCAGTATTCCACGCGCAAACCCGCCGCGCGGCATCAAATCATGGTCGCAAAGGGCGGTGGGGAGCCTCGCCCACCGCGTCATCGGCAATCTTGCGAAGGGATGACCAATTGATGTCCCGATGAGAGCTGCGCTACCTAAACTAAGGATATCTGCTTAGCGATGGCGAGGGCGTAATTACCCACCCCCCTTGCGAGCCTTGAGGATCGCTGATTCAAGCGGCGGATGGTGCGAATCGATCTTGAGCGCTTGAGCAAGGAAGAGCTGATCGAGCTGGTGCTACGGCTTCAGCGTCCAGCCAAGACGTCGCGCACATCCTCCAAGCCGCCGTCTACAAACCGCAAGGAACGACGCGAGACGTCGCGGCCGGGTGGCGCGAAGCCGGGGCATGAAGGCCACAGCCGCCTCATGAGCGAGGAGGCCGACCAGATCGTGGATCATTATCCCGATCAATGTCCCGCCTGCCTTGCGGCCCTGTCGTCGGATTTGGCCGCCGAGGTCGTGGGCGTCTACGACAAGATAGACCTGCCGGCGATCTCCCCCTTCATCGAGCGCCATCAGCGTCTGGCGGTGCGTTGCCCTGTCTGCGACGCCCGCGTTCTGGCCGCCGTGCCGGAGGCGGCGAGCGGCAGCCCGTTCGGACCCCGCCTGCACGGCTTGGCGACCTATCTGAAGACCTTCCAAGCCTTCTCCTACGAGCGGCTCCAGGCGAGCTTCGCCGACGTCTTCGGCGTCCGGATCAGCCAGGGTGCGCTGATGAACATGCTGCGTCGCGCCCAGGACTGCTTCGTGGCCGGGCGCGAGCACGCCGTGGCCGAGCTGCGCCAGGCCAAGGTGGTCAGCTCGGACGAGACCGGTGTTCGCATCGAGGGGAGCAACGCCTATCATTGGGTCTTCCGCTGCGACCAGGCCGTCGTCCATCAGGCCGCCCCGACGCGCGGGGCCGTGGTGATCCGCACCATGATGGACGGCCACCGGCCCGAGGTCTGGTGCTCCGACCGCTACGCCGCCCAGCAGGGTCATGCGGCCGCCCATCAGACTTGTCTGGCCCACCTCGCCCGCGACGTCGCCTACGCCCTGGACCTCAGCCACGACGACTTGGCTTTTCGTCTCCAGCTGTGGCTGCAAAAGGCTTTCGCCCTGGCTCGCGACATCACCACCTTCGCCGCCTCGACTGTCGCCACCAAGCGCCGCGCCTTGGAGCGGGGCCTCGACGATATCCTGGCTGCTCCGAGCTCGTGCGACTTGGCGCAAGCCCTCCAGAACAAGTTCAGGCGAGCCCGAGATCAGCTCCTGACCTTCGCCCGATGGCCCGGCGAGGTCCAAGCCACCAACAACGCCTGCGAACGCGACCTGCGACCCGCCGTCATCCAGCGCAAGGTCACCAACGGCTACCGCGCCATGTGGGCCGCCCAGGGCGAAGCCGATGTCCGCACCGTGATCGACACCGCCCGCCTCACCCCCGGCGCCAACCCATTCAAGACCATCATGGCGACGCTCGCCGCCTGATCACAACGAGAGCGCCGGGGTGGGTAATTACGCGAGGGCGGCGTGGATACCGGCGTCGGAACAATGCTGGGTTTTCAGCCAACCGCACGAACCTTGGTGCGGCGGACGTTGGAAACCTGCGCCTTCGTCTGTCTGCTGGTGGTCAACTGGATACTGGCCGCCCAGGTCCCGTCGCAGATATTCTCCTACACATCGCTGCTGCTGTTCGTCTGGATGGCGCTGCTGTTCATCCGGTTGCATCCGCGCGCGGCGATCCTGGCGCTGCCGCTGCTGATCACCCGAGGGGCCACGCTCATCTCGCTGGTGTTCATCGAGGCGGGCTCCGCCATGCCGGAGATCGGGCGTAGCGGCGTGGCCGGAGACGCCAGCGCCTCCTTTGTCGCCTTCAGCACGCTGCTGTTCCTGGTTTTCGCCCTGGTGTTCGCCGCAGGCGAGCGGGCGGTGCTGAGCTCCGCCCGCTCGCCCCTGCTCGACCGCATCGTGGCGCTGCTGCGCTGGCCGATCATCGGGTTGTGCATCGCGCTGGGCCTGATGGCGGTGGCGCAGGGCCCGCACACGGGCTTTCCCGTCTTCGAGCACGTCGACCGGTTCTACTATCGCCGCTTCTACGGCCGGGGGATCGTGCTGATCCTGCTGGACAACAAGTTCCTGCTCGGCGCGGCGCTCGGCAGCGTCGCCTTCGGGCGCGCTACGCCCAGGCTGACGCAGCTCGCCGCCATCTGCACCCTGGTGGGCCTGCTCGCGACCTTCTTCCTGTTCGGCGACAAGTTCTTCACCCTGCTGACCATGGCCACCTATTTCCTGATGCCATCTCTGCTCCGCAACGAGCAGGCGCTGCTGAAAACCTTCGCCAAGGGCTGGCTGGTGGCCACCCTGGCGCTCGGCGGGGTGTTCGGCGCCACCCTCTACATCTACTCCGACTACGGCGACGCCCCGCTCTCGGTGGGCATGACCAACCTCGGCGACCGAATCGCGGGGCAGGGCGAGCTCTGGTTCGTCGCCACTCAGGACGACCGGCGGCTGTTCGCCTACGACCCCAACATCGTGCGCAATTACGCGACCTCGTTAAACGCCGAGGCGCCCTCCGCCTCGGACTTCGAGACCGGGGTGGAGACCTTCTACTTCATCAACCGCTATACCCCCCAGCCGCTCCGCCGATCGTTCCAGAAGAATCAGGGCTGGGTGCAGCTGACCATGGGGTCCGAAGCCCTGGCGCTGGCGGGCTTCGGCTATGTGGGCGTAGCCTTGCTGATGGTCGGCGCGGGCGTGATTGCGGCGATCCCGGCGCTTTACCTGCGCCGCGCCTTCGTCTCCGAGTTCCCGCTCAGCATCGTCATGGCGCTGTGGATGTCGCTGCAGGCCTACGAATTGCTTCAGCAAGGCGCGGTCTGGGCCGTCTTCGCGCGGGGGGCAGCTGCGCCGGTTCCTGGTGTTCCTGATCTTCGGGGTGGTGCTGTACGCCCTGAATCGGGCCCAAGGGCGAGACCTGATCGCTGCAGGCGAGCCCGCCCGCATCGTCGCCGCCTGATGCGCGTCCTGCACGTCAGCTCGCTCTATCCGCCCGGTGTCGTGGGCGGCGCCGAGAAGGTCGTGTCCATGCTGGCCGAAGGCCAGGCGGCGCAGGGCGCCGAGGTCGGCGTCGTCCATCTCACCCGCGCCGGCGGCGATCGTCGCCAGCAGGGCGGCGTTCGCGTCAGCCCGCTGCGCAGCCGCAACCTGCTCTGGATCGAGGACGTGCAGGCTCACGCCCGCCCCGTCACCATGGCCAACAAGCTGCTGCAGCAGGTCAATCTGCTCGCGGCCAAAGACATCGCGCGCGAGATCGCCGACTTCGCGCCCGCCGTGGTGCACACCCATTCCATGGTCGAGCTGCCCCCCATGGTCTGGCGCGCGGCGAAGCGGGCAGGGGCCGCGGTGGTTCACACCCTGCACGACTACGACCTGCTGTGCAGCCGGGCGACCCTGTTCAAGCACGGCTAGCCCTGCACCCGCCTGCACCCCTCCTGCGCCGTGTTGAAGGCCGTCGCGCCCCCTACGGCGAGTTCTCCGAAGCTGGTCATCAACCTGCTGATCGGCTTCCTGCTCGGGACCGGCGCAGCGATCGCGGTGGTGGTCCTGCGTGAGGAGACCGACACCGGCCTTCGCACCCTGGAGGACGTGGAGCAGCGCTTGCGCGTGCCCTATTTCGGCGCTCTGCCGACCTTGAAGTCCTCGGTCCACCGGCCGCGTTCGCGCAGCGCCACCGACTCGCTGTCCCAGCACGCGTCCTCCAGCTTCGCCGAGGCGTTCCGCGGCCTGGCGGCGGCCCTGGTGAACGCCGCAGGACGACCGGGGCCGAGGATCGTGGTGTTCACCTCGGCGCTTCCGAAGGAGGGCAAGACCACCGCCGCCGTCTGTCTGGCCCGCATCACCGCCATGGCGGGGCTGAAGGTGGTGCTGGTCGACTGCGACCTGCGCCGCCCGTCGGTGGCCCAGACCTGCCGCATCACCCCGCGCACCGGCTTGCTCGAAGTGCTGAACGGCAAGGAGTCCCTGGACGAGGCGCTGGTCATCGACGAGAAGACCAACCTCGCCATCCTGCCGCTGATGTCGGAGGTGACGACGGATCGATCGCCCGTCGCCTCGCCGGAGATGGACAGTCTGCTGGCCGAGCTGAAGTCCCGCTTCGACCTCGTGCTACTCGATACATCGCCGTGCTTCCGGTCATCGAGAGCCGTCTTTTGAGCCAGAAGGCCGATACGGTCGTCATGCTGGTCCGCTGGCGCAAAACCCCGGAAAAGGCCGCCAGCATGGCCATCCATCTGCTGCGCGAACTGAACGTGAAGATCGCCGGAGTGGCGCTGACGCGGGTGGACCTGAAGGCCCAGGCGCGCTCCGGCTATGGGGACCCGACCTTTTATTATTCCAGGTACAAGGGTTACTATCTGACGTCATGACGTTGCGGAGCGTTACGTTCGGCTGACGCCGTACGCCTGACCGATGCGGTGAGTCCGACGCGACTTGCTTCCGGTCAGGCCAGGCTCGTGCCAGGGGGCCTGATCCTTCCGGGCGCCGGCCGCAACGATCTGCTAAGACGCCCTCTGACTCACAAAGGACCCTCATATGGCCAAGCTCGTGTATCAGATCGTCGAGCATGACGGTGGCTGGGCCTATCGCGCCGACCACGTCTATTCCGAGACCTTTCGCTCGCACGATGCGGCGCGCACCGCCGCCGAACGGGCCGCTCACGAGCAGCGCCTCTCGGGAAAAGACGTGGCGATTGCGTTCGAGGACGCCGACGGCCAGTGGCGAGAGGAACTCGCCCAGGGAGACGACCGCCCCGAGACCGAAGTGCAGGGTTAGCTCCCCCTACGGCGCCCGACGGAGGGAGCGACGCTGCGGCGTCCGGCGGGAAGAGCCCCCTCAGTCGGCTTTGCCGACAGCTCCCCCAAAAGGGGAGCATCTGCGTGGATCAACGCCGCAGGTCCATCTCATCGACAGGAAGGATGACTCTGCTCGGCTGTGCAAGCGCCTGTATGGCTGGGTCCGCTTCCGCGGCGATGCAGGTGTTCAACCGATCGGGATGGCGGAAAGGGTTATGAAGGCCAACGCGAAAGCGATGACAACGAACCCTATTCTCTCGCTCATCTTGCCCGAGACGTTGAACGCCAAGAGGCACTTGACGAAAGGCGCGAGGTGACGCGCTGCGAGCCTCGCCCTCGACTGCATATCGATAGAGGCGGCCTCGCTTATGGCGACGCGTCCGGAGGCTCAACAGGGTCGCCGTGAAAAGAACGTCAGCTTGTTTCCGCCAGGCGCAGGACTCTTCGTCGCGTTTTCGCCCGTCCGAATGGCATCCTGCGGCTCGCACGACGGCGGGCCGGTTTTGGAGTCAAGCCTCAACCCCCACGGGGGACGTCGCGGGTCTGTACAGCATGGCCACATTACAGCGCGCGTAACGGGCTCCGTAGATCTTCATGATCGCATCGTCGTGCACGAAGCCGAGCTTCTCATAGAGGTGGATGGCGGCCTCGGACTTGCGGTTGCTGAGCAGATAGAGCGGGTCTGCGCCCAGCCTCTCGCCACGGGCGATCATAGCGCGGAGGAGGAACTCGCCGGCCTTTGCTCCGCGCGCACGTTCAAGTACGCCCATCTTCGTCAGCTCGAACGATCTGGCGCCCGTTTTCTGCAGTGCGCAGACCCCCACGATGCCGAGGCTGGCCGCTTCCACAAAAAGAATGTCTCCCCCACGATCGATGATCTCACGCCGAGGATTGTCCAGCACCTCAAGATCGGCACGTTCAAGACTGTACATCGCCGAAATCCATTCGGCGTTGATGTCACGGAAGGCAGGAGCCAATGCATCGGAGAACTCCAGAATTCTGAGGCCGGCCTCCGGCATGGCCAGGGCACGCTGGTCGAGCGGTCGCTCCGCCAGGCGCCGCTCCAGCGCGCCGACCTGATCCAGGAGCGTGCCGGACAGGTCCTGGATCATGTCGCGGACCGCCGCCTCCACACGGGGGAAGACCAGGAGCCTGGACCGCTCCATCGCCCGCCGACCCGCGTTTGTGAGGGAAATGGTCTTGTGCCGCTGGTCGCGATGAACGCGACTGACCTCGACCAGCCCCATCTCCACCAGACGTGCGACCGCGCGGGTGACGGTCGGTTGACTGAAGTTCATGGCGTCGCTGAGGGCGCCGATGGTCTGGGATCCCTGATCTTCAAGGGTCACGAGGAGCGGATACTGGCTGGGTTGAACGTCAAGGCCGGCCTTTTCGGCGACCTTCACGACGTCGGCCTGCATGTGCTCGGCCAGACGTTTCAGCCGGCTTCCGAGAAACAGGTATTCCCGCTCCCTAACGACATCCCCAGCCATACGCCTCTCCCGCAACCGACCCTCGATACATATAGCGCGGCATATAGACGGACAAGCTGGATTATACGGGTTGAGTCTTCGTGCCTCTGGAGCAACGGTTCATTGACGATCGCTCCGCTGAGACAAAGGAACGCCTCCTGAAAGGGCCGCATATTTTGGCGAGGTCTCACGATCGCGCCCTGAGCCAACCCGTTGTATGTGCGTTCACGGGACGGCTCGGAGGATGAAAGTGCGCGCGCTGGTGATCGGGGCGGCGGCGCTGGTCTTTGGCGCAGCTAGTAAGGCCCAAGTTCCCGTCTCGCTTTTTGCTGAAGCGCCGCTTGTTTTGCACGGGAGTTGCAGCCTGGACAGTCATACGACCGAGGGGCTGGCCGGTACCGACCTGGCCCAGAAGCAAGTTCGCTTCTTCTGCGACGCGGCCACGATCATCGAGTATCAAAAGGACAAGAACCGCCTGCTTATCGGTTTCTCCAACTATGGCTCCGAACACGATCCCGTTCTCTCCTTCGATGGAGAGCTCAGTAATCCCGACCACCTGGACGTGACGAGCGTTTCAAGTCCTAAAGCCTCGGGAGAGGTGGATGAGGGCCTCTGCGAGATCACCCGCGGCACGGGCGGTATTATCTCTCGAATATTCTGTGGGGCGACGAATAAGATATCGGGGCGAAGAGAAGTCGAGCTCGTCAACTTCTTTGTTCATTAGATTGGGATAGCTTCAGGCATTACCGGCGGCAGCCGCCTCATTTAAGCTCAGCGACTCCGGCCAGCGTCATGCCACCCCCGTCATGCTAAACGATCGTTCGAATACGGCCGACTTTGCATCTTAGATGAGATCATGGTCGTCATTCAGACGACCGGATGCTCAGTGAGCCGCTCACCGTGCCGCTCGTCTGGCCTCGCAGGATTGCGCGTCAGGAGGACGCCAGAAGGGTCGCTTGGCGCCGCAGGGCTTCGCGGTCGACCTTGCCCCGGTCGGTGCGAGGTATGCTTTCCAGCACGATCAGTCGCACGTCGAACTGGGGCAGCGCGCGGCGGAGTTCGGCGCGCACGCCGTCCAGCTCTCGACCGGCTGCGCAGCGGATCGCCGCGCAGGCCTGCTGCACGCCGCCGTCGCCGGCGGACACGCTGAAGGCTGCGGCGTCCTCCACCCCGGGGCAGGCCAGCAGCGCCGCCTCGATGACGCCGGGCGCGATGCGCGCGCCGCCGAGCTCGAGCACTTCGGTCTCCCGGCCGTGCAGGGTCAGCCGCCCCGTGGCGCTGAGGGCGCCGAGATCGCCGGGGTAGAACCAGCCGTCCTGGAAATGGCGCGCCGTGAGCTCGGGATCGTCGAGATAGCCCGTGACCATCTCTTCGCTGCGCACTCTGACGCGGCCGGGCGCGCCCCAGGGCAGGGGGCCGCCGGACTCGTCCACCACCTGCACCTCCGCGGACGGGGAGACGATCCCGGTCAGGCCGCCATCCGCCGCCAGCAGGCCGGGAGAGGCCTGCGCGGCGAGACCGGCTTCGGTGGAGCCGTAGACGACGAACACGTCGGGCGTCAGCCGGGCGCGCGCCTTGGCGAACAGGGCGGGCGACGGCGACCCCGAGATCAGGATCACGCCAAGCCCCGGCTGAGGGGCGAAGTCCGCCGGCAGGCCGGCCAGCAGGGCGTCGAGCTGGGCCGGGACCATCACCAGCACCTGCGGGCGGCTGCCCCGCAGGAACTCCGCCCAGCGGTAGCCCACCTGCGGGTACAGCGCCGCGCACCCGGCGGCCCAGGCCACCAGCGGCGTGCGAAAGCCGGTCTCTGTGTCCAGCCCCACCGCCGAGTGCACCCGCCGGTGGCCCATCTGCGACAGGCCGCCGGTGCGGATGCGCGCATCCACCATGCGCCGGGTCAGGAGCATCTTCTTGGGCGATCCCGTCGTGCCAGACGACAGTACGATGCGCACCGGGTCGTCAGGGGCGAAGCTGTGCGTCTCGACCGGCTCGGCCGAGGATTGGAAGGTCTCGCCCACCCATTCGGGCGTGAGGCGCAGGCTGGCCATCCCCGCGATGTCGCTCGCGCGCTCGGTCAGGAGCACGTCGGGGCGCAGGATGGCCAGCAGCTCCGCCTCCGGCCGCTCGCCGACGGGGGGCAGCGACGCCGAAACGCAGCCGAGCCGGGCCAGGGCCAGCAGCACCACCCAGTGAAGCCCCGAGCCCGTCACCTGCACCGCCACCCGCGCGCCGCGGGGCGCCACGGGCGCCAGCCGCCGCGCCATGCGGTTCACATCCGCCTCCAGCGCCGCGAAGCTCGCACTCCCCACCGGCGTGGAGATGGCGATGGCGTCAGGGCGGTAGCGCGCCTGAAAGGAGATGATGTGCTCGAACATGGAAGGCTTGGATCACAAACCGAGGAGAGAAATTAGGCGGCGGGAAGACGCATGCCTAGCCGGCCGCATCGCTTGAAAGTCGCCATTCAAGGCGCTGCGTTGCAAGCGATCCAATTCAGGTGCGACGGCGGTGCTGACGGGGCGTTCCTGCTGAGGCGTCCGCTTCTGCATACGACGGCTAGGTCGGGACGACGGTGGCCGATGCTCACGGCTGCGTTATCGCACCGCAGCAGACTCGACTCGGAACGGTTGGCGGTGCAGCATCGTTGATCTTCGCTTGTGCAAGTGGCTTAGGGGTTAAGGGTGATGACCGACGTCGTGCTGACGCTACCCGTTCAGGTGGGTGAAGAAGCGCAGATGTTCGGCCGGTTCCTCAATCGGTTCATGGAGAGCCGTTCGGTCGAGGCCGAAAACATGGCCGCCTTCATCGACGCCCCCTACATGATGGTCAGGTCCGACCCCCTGGAGGGCCAGGAATTGAAGGTGCTGACCTTCCAGGAGACCAGCGTGGCCTCGGCCTTCTCCGCCGGATGGGCCCTGTTGAGCAAGGGCCTGCGCACCCAGGCCTGACCACCGGCTTCGGCCGGAGCTATGAAGCCGCTTTCGGGTCTGAATCTCGCTGTCGCCGGTGCAGGCGTCTTCGGCTTGGCCATCGCGTCTTCGTGTGTCGAGCAGGGCGCAGACGTCCAGATCTTCGAACCTCGCGCCTTTGGAGTGAACGCTTCGGGCGTCGCCGCCGGTATGCTGGCCCCAGCTTTCGAAGCGCTCTTAGATCAAACGCCTGCAGAGCGTTACGGGCCGTTTCAGCAGGCTTATGCAGCCTGGCTCGCCTTCGCTGGCAACGTCCTCAAGGATATGCCTTCGGACCTGACCTCCGGCACAGTCTATGTCGGCTCTGTCGATGAGGTGAGCGCCCTGTCAGGCCGGCTGGCGTCGTTCGGCGTTCGCTCGACGTTGTTGACCGGCGAGGCGGTGCGAGCCCTTCAGCCGCGTCTTCGTCGGGATATCGAAGCCGCCATCCGGGTGGCGGGCGAAGGTCGGCTCGATCCTGTCGCCGTGCTGGCAGGCCTGGACGCGCGCTTCCGCGGCCTTGGGGGCGTCTGGCGTCGCGAAGGTCTGGGCCCTGAACATGTGGGCGCGTTTGATGCGGTGGTGCTCGCCGCGGGATTTCAGACCCGCGCCTGGGCCAGCCAGGTCCCGGAGCTTTCGGCCTTGGGCGCGATAAAGGGCCATGTGCTCCACTTTGCGGGGGGCCCGACCTCTGGGCCGGTGATCCGCAGCGCGCAGGGCTATGCTGCACCGCAACGGGCCGGCGTGGTGTTCGGCGCGACGATGGAGGCGGGGCGCTTTGACGACGACATCGACCCGGACAAGGTTCGGATGCTGCTGAGGGCGGCCTCGACGCTCATTCCGGATTTGGCCGAGACGCCCTTCGTGGCCCGGACGGGCGTTCGCGCCTCGACGCCGGACGGATGGCCCATGATCGGGCGCACGGTCTCGGGCCTCTACGTGGCCACGGGCGCGCGGAGGAACGGATGGCTGCTCGCGCCCCTGGTGGCGGAGGCGATGGTCGAGGCGCTTCAGGGCTCAGCCCCTCGGGAGGGCTTTGACCCGGGTCGCTTCGGCCGGGGCGAGGCTGTCACGAACGCTTGATCTCGCAGCCGTTTTTCCCTATCTGACCCTTATCCCACACGCAGACGTGCGGTCGTACGGCCATCTGGTCGTTGCGCCCGCTTCCGGCGTCGTCCCTCGGGCGGCGGTCTTGTCTGCGGAGGCCTACCGGAAACAGGAACGCACAACGTCATGGCACTACCAGAATTCAGCATGCGCTCGATGCTCGAATCGGGCGCGCACTTCGGCCACCAGACCCACCGCTGGAACCCGAAGATGGAGCGCTTCATCTTCGGATCGCGCGCCAACATCCACATCATCGACCTGTCGCAGACTATCCCGCTGCTGCACCAGGCCCTGCTGAAGGTGCGCGAGGTCTCCGCCGGCGGCGGCCGGGTGCTGTTCGTCGGCACCAAGCGCCAGGCCCAGGACCCGGTGGCCAACGCCGCCAAGCGCTGCGCCCAATACTATGTCAACCACCGCTGGCTCGGCGGGACGCTGACCAACTGGCGCACCATCTCCGGCTCCATCGCGCGGCTGCGCGAACTGGAAGGCGTGCTTGAGGGCCATGGCGAAGGGCGCACCAAGAAGGAACTGCTGACGCTGACCCGCGAGAAGGAGAAGCTCGAGCTGTCCTTGGGCGGAATCAAGGACATGGGCGGCATTCCCGACCTGATGTTCGTGATCGACACCAACAAGGAAGCCATCGCCATCCAGGAGGCGCGCAAGCTCAACATCCCGGTGGTGGCGATCCTGGACACCAACTCCGATCCGGACGGCGTAGCCTATCCGGTGCCGGGCAATGACGACGCGGCGCGGGCCCTGCAGCTCTACTGCGACCTGGTGGCCGATTCGGTGCTGGACGGCCTGGCCACCGGCCAAGCGGCCTCGGGCGTGGACCTCGGCGCGGCCGAAGCGCCGTCGCTGGAGCCGGCGCTCCGCCAGACCGCCGCCGCCGAGCCCGCTTCGGACGAGACTCCGACCGAGCGGACCGAAGAGGCGCTGGACGCCGCTGCGGTCGAGCCGGCCTCGGCCTGATACGGTCTGCGTGCTTCGAGACGGGCTCTCTGCGAGAGCCCTCCTCAGCATGACGAAGGCTTGGCGCAACCTACCTTCCTCGTCATCCTGAGGAGCCCCTCAGGGGCGTCTCGAAGGACGCACTCCGCCTCTGCTGTCACAGCGGCGAGCTAAACATTTGACACCTGCGGTTGCGAGCTGAGTCGCCCGCACTTTTTACAATGGAGAAAAGGGCCATGGCCGAAATCACGGCTGCGCTCGTGAAAGAGCTCCGCGAGAAGTCCGGCGCGGGCATGATGGACTGCAAAAAGGCGCTGACCGAGACCGGCGGCGACATTGAGGCCGGCATGGACTGGCTGCGTACCAAGGGCCTCAGCAAGGCCGCCAAGAAGGCCGACCGCGTCGCCGCCGAAGGCCTGATCGCCATCGCGCTCCGTACCGAGGGCGCCGGCATGACCGGCGTCGCGGTCGAAGTGAACGCCGAGACCGACTTCGTGGCCAGGAACGAGAAGTTCCAGGCCACCGCCCGCGCCGTGGCCAAGACCGCCCTGGACGTGAAAGGCGGCGTGGATAAGCTCGCCGACGCCAAGACCGAAGGCGGCGAGACGGTCACGGAGATGCTCACCACCCTCATCGCCACCATCGGCGAGAACATGACCGCGCGCCGCATGGCCCGCTTCGTCGTGCCCGAGGGCGTGGTCGCCGCCTATGTCCACAACGCTGTGGCCCCCGACCTCGGCCGCATCGGCGTGCTGGTGGCGCTGCAATCGTCGGCCGACCACGACAAGCTGACCGAGATGGGCCGAAAGATCGGCATGCACATCGCCGCCACCTCGCCCCTGTCGCTGTCGGTCGACGACATCGACCCGCAGGCGGTGGAGCGCGAGCGCGCCATCTTCTCCGAACAGGCCCAGGCGTCCGGCAAGCCGCCCCAGGTCATCGAGAAGATGGTCGAGGGCCGCATCCGCAAGTTCTACGAGGAGGTGGTGCTGCTGAAGCAGGCCTTCGTGATGAACCCGGACCAGACCATCGAGCAGTTCGTGGCCGAGCAGGGGAAGGCGCTGGGCAGCGCCATCGCGCTGACCGGCTTCGTGCGGCTAGCCCTGGGCGAAGGCGTCGAGAAGACCAAGGACGACTTCGCCGGCGAGGTGGCGGCGCTCACGGGGCAGTAGGCGCTCGCTCGATGCTCCCCCGCTGCGGGAGCTGTCGGCGAAGCCGACTGAGGGGGCTCCCGCTTGGCGCCGGCGGCGCAGCCCCCTCCACCGAGCTTCGCCTGGTCCCCCTTCCCCAAGAGGGAAGGATCGAAGAGGGGCAAGGCGTCGCGGCTTGACCTTCTAAGGTGCGTGCGCCTCGCCAATCAGTCATGTACGTGACCGTTCCCGGCGGCGCGCGAGGTTGAAGATCATGACACCCTCCCTCGCCCCGGCTCCCCCCCAGCTCCGCTTCCGCAAGGTGCTGCTCAAGGTCTCCGGGGAGGTGCTGATGGGCGACACGCCCTACGGCATCGACATGAACACCGTCGACGGGGTGGCCCGCGACATCGCCGAGATCGTCAAGCTGGGCGTCGAGCTTTGCCTCGTTATCGGCGGCGGCAATATCTTTCGCGGCCTGTCCGGGGCCGCCAAGGGCATGGACCGCACGTCCGCCGACTATATGGGCATGTTGGCCACGGTGATGAACGCTCTTGCGATGCAGAACGCGCTGGAACGCCACGGCGTGGATACGCGCGTCCAGTCCGCCATCCCCATGGCCCAGGTGTGCGAGCCCTATATCCGCCGGCGCGCCGTGCGCCACCTGGAGAAGGGCAGGGTGGTGATCTTCGCCGCCGGCACCGGCAACCCCTTCTTCACCACGGACACGGCGGCCGCTCTCCGCGCCGCCGAGATGGGCTGCGACGCCCTGATGAAGGGCACCAGCGTCGACGGCGTCTACACCGCCGACCCCAAGCGGGATCCGACGGCCCGTCGCTATGATCGGCTGAGCTATCTCGACGTCCTGTCCCAGGACCTGCGGGTGATGGACGCATCCGCCATCAGCCTGATGCGCGAGAGCGGCATCCCGATCATCGTCTTCTCCATCCGCCGCCCTGGCGCGCTGGTCGACGTGATGACCGGCGCGGGCGTGCACACCATCATCACCGAACAGCCCCTGGCGGCGATCTGACAGCCGGATTACGAGCACTGACGATGAGCAAGCCCGACCTTTCCAAATACGACGACCGCATGGACAAGGCGGTGGACGCCCTGAAGGACGAGTTCGGGGGCCTGCGCACCGGGCGGGCCAATGCGGGCCTGCTGGAGCCGATCACGGTGGAGGCCTATGGCTCGACCATGCCGCTGAATGCGGTGGGTTCGGTCAGCGTGCCGGAGCCGCGGATGATCACCGTCAGCGTCTGGGACAAGGCCCTGGTGATCCCGACGGAGAAGGCGATCCGCAACGCAGGCCTGGGGCTCAACCCCATCACCGACGGCCAGACCCTGCGCATCCCCATCCCGCCCCTGACCGAGGAGCGCCGCCGCGACCTGGCCAAGCTGGCCGGAAAATACGCCGAACAGCAGAAGGTCGCGGTGCGCAACGTCCGCCGCGAAGCCATGGAGGACCTGAAGAAGGCGCAGAAGGACGGCGCCATCTCCGAGGACGATTCCAAGAAGGCCGGAGACGAGGTGCAGGGCTTCACCGACGCGGCGGTCAAGCGCATCGACGACGCCTTGAAAACCAAGGAACAAGAGATCATGCAGGTTTGAGAGCCTGCGCGTCGAACGTCTGAGTGCGTCCGGGTTGCGAGGAGGGGTGTCGCTGATGTCGCCGAAGTTGGGATCGCGCGGAGCCCAGGCCGCTCCGACCGCGCCTCGGCACGTGGCGATCATCATGGACGGCAACGGCCGTTGGGCCAAGGCGCGCAGCCTGCCTCGCACCTTCGGCCACCGCGCTGGCGTGAACGCGCTGAAGCGCACGGTCGAGGCCGCACCCGACTTCGGCGTCGAGTGGCTGACGGTGTTCGGCTTCTCCACCGAGAACTGGCGGCGCCCGATCATCGAGGTGACCGAGCTGATGAAGCTGATGAAGGCTTACGTCTCCAGCGATCTGGAGCGGTTGGAGCGCGAGGGCGTCCGGGTCCACGTGATCGGGCGCCGGGACGACCTGTCCGCCGATATCCTCGAGGTGATCGAGCGAGCCGAGCGGCGCACCCGGCACAACGACCGCTTCCACCTGCAGGTCGCCTTCAACTACGGCGGCCGGGCCGACATCGCCGACGCCGCCCGACGCTATGCCCTGGCCGTGACCCGCGGGGAGGCGACGCTGGACGGCGACAGCGAGGCGAGTTTCGAGCGGCACCTGTCCACCTCCGACGGGCCGCCGCCCGACCTGATCATCCGCACCTCCGGCGAGCGACGGTTGTCCAACTTCCTTCTCTGGGAAGCCGCCTATGCAGAGCTGGTGTTCCAGGACGTGCTCTGGCCCGACTATGGGCCGGGTCCGCTCGGTGAGGCGATCGCAGATTACCAGGCCCGCGAACGGCGTTACGGCGGAGCCGAGATCGATGACGTCCTCGCCACCGGGTAAGACACGCCGGGGGCGCTTCGACTGGTCCAACCTACGTCTGCGGGTGATCTCGGCCGGGGTGCTGGCGCCGCTGATCCTGGCGGCGGTCTGGTTCGGCGGCCTGCCCTTCCTGCTGCTGATCTGGGGCGCTGTCGGCCTGCTGGCGCTGGAATGGGCGACGATGAGCGCGCCCGAGACGCCGATCCGGGCCGGCGCGGTGATGGCCGTCATGCTGCTCTTCGCCGCGATCGCGGTGAAGGCGGGCTATTTCAAGAGCGCATGGCTGGCCGTGGCGATCGGGGCGGCGGCGGTCTGGGCGGTCGCCATGATCTGGCGACGCGACGACGGCCCGCTGCACGAGGCGTTCGGCATGCTCTATCTCGGCGCGCCCATGGTTTCGCTGCTGTGGCTTCGCAGCGGGGCCCAGGGGCGCGACTGGACCTTCATGCTGCTGGCCGCGACTTGGTCGGCCGACATCGGGGCCTATGCGGCCGGCAGCCTGATCGGCGGCCCGAAGCTGTGGCCGCGCATATCGCCGAAGAAGACCTGGTCGGGATTTCTCGTGGGGATCCTCGCCTCCATGGCGGCGGCTGAACTCGTCGCTCTGGCGTCGCCCATGCAGGGTGGGCCGCCGATCTCTTGGGCGTGGGCGGCCGGTCTCGTGGTAGGCTTGGCCACCATGGCGGGCGATCTATGCGAATCCATGCTGAAGCGCAGCTTTGGCGTGAAGGATTCCGGAAGCCTCATTCCCGGCCACGGCGGCCTGCTCGACCGGGTTGACGGGCTGATGTTCGCCACCGCCGCGATGGCCCTGGTGCGCTGGGCGGTGCGTTTTGGAGCGGCGTTTTAGAATGACGACGAGGTTTGAAGATCGCCGCCTTCCTCCCTCTCCCGCAACGGGAGAGGGGTGATGCGCAGCATCGCCATCCTGGGCTCCACCGGCTCCATCGGCGTCTCCACCCTGGACCTGCTGGAAAAATCGGGCGCGGAGGTCCGGGTCGAGGCGCTGGCGGCGGGGCGTAACGTCGCACGTCTGGCCGAACAGGCGCTGAAGTGGCGCCCCCGCATGACCGTCGTCGCCGACGAGTCCTGTCATGGGGAGCTGAAGCACAGGCTTGCCGGATCGGGTCTGGAGACCGCCGCGGGAGACGCCGCGGTGATCGCGGCGGCCGAGTCGGCGGACTGGGTCATGGCCGCCATCGTCGGCGCCGCAGGGCTTCGCCCCACCCTGGCCGCAGCCCGGCGCGGCGCCACTATCGCCTTGGCCAATAAGGAAAGTCTGGTCTGCGCCGGTCCCGCTCTGCTCGCCGCCTCACGCGCCGCCGATGGCGTTGTGGTGCCGGTGGACAGCGAGCATTCCGCCATCTTCCAGGTGCTGCAGCCGGATTGTGCTCACCGGGTGAAGCGTCTGATCCTCACCGCTTCGGGCGGGCCATTCCGTACCTGGAGCAAGCGTGAGATGCAGGCTGCGACACCAGAGCAGGCGGTCGCCCATCCGAATTGGAGCATGGGCGCCAAGATTTCGGTCGATTCCGCGACCATGATGAACAAGGGCCTCGAAATGATCGAGGCCTCCTACCTGTTCGACACCCCGGAACCCAAGGTCGATGTCATCGTGCACCCGCAGTCGGTGATCCACAGCCTGGTCGAGTACCAGGACGGCTCGACCCTCGCGCAGCTGGGGCCGCCCGACATGCGCGCGCCGATCGCCTGCGCCTGGGCGTGGCCCGACCGGCTGCCCTGGCCGGCGCCCGGGCTCGATCTGGCGCAGGTGGCGACGCTGACCTTCGAAGCGCCCGATCCAGACCGCTTTCCGGCGCTGAGGCTTGCGCGGACGGCCCTGCGCATGGGCGGCGGCGCGCCGGCTGCGCTGAACGCCGCCAACGAGGTGGGCGTGGCCGCCTTCCTGGACCGGCGCATCGGCTTCCTCGACATCGCCGAGATGGTGGAGCGCACCCTGGAGCGGATGGACCGGACGGGCGATCTCTCCCCCTCCCGGAACGATCCAATCGACGCCGCCTTCGCCGTGGACGCGGGGGCGCGGCGGGTAGCCTCGGAATTGCTCTCGTCCTTAACGCTTGTGAACTAAGCCGCACGTGCCGAGGACGACGCCATGATCGCCACCCTCCACAACCTTCTCACCACCCTGATCCCGTTCGTCTTCGTGCTGACCCTGGTCATCACGGTGCACGAGATGGGTCACTTCCTGGTGGCGCGGTGGCTGGGCGTGGCGGTCGACCGCTTCTCCATCGGCTTCGGCAAGGCGATCGCGCATTGGACCGACCGGAGCGGGGTGGAGTGGCGTATCGGCTGGATTCCGCTGGGCGGCTATGTGCGCTTCACCGGCGACGGCGACGCCAGCTCCACCGTTCCCGATGCCGACAACCTCGCGGAGTTGAAGGCGCGCATCCAGCAGGAGCAGGGCGTGGGGGCGGAGCGGCGGATGTTCCACTTCAAGCCCATCTGGGTGCGCGCGCTGGTGGTGGCGGCTGGGCCCGCCGCCAACTTCCTGCTCGCCATCGCCCTTTTCACCGTATTGCTGAGCGTCTTCGGCGAGACGACGGTCACCGCCAGGGTGGGCGCGCTGGACCCGAACGGACCGGCGGCCAAGGCGGGCTTCAAGCCGGGTGACCTCGTTGTCAGCGCCGACGGCCATCGCATCAGCGACTGGTTCGCGCTGAAACAGTTCATCCTCCTCCGGAGCGGCGAACCGATCGCCTTCGCGGTGCGCCGCGGCGCGGAGGTGGTCGACTTGACCGCCACGCCTGAGCGGCGCGCCCAGCTTGATTCGGTGACCCATACCTCCTCCAACCTGGGCTATCTCGGCATCAAGGGCTCCACCCTTCCTGCCGACCTGATCCGCCGGCGCTACACGCCGTTGCAGGCGATGAGCACCGGGGTCTCCCAGTCGTGGGGCGTGGTCGACACGACCCTGCTCTACCTATCGCGGCTGGTGACCGGCAAGGAGTCGGGCGCAGCGCTCGGCGGCCCGCTCAGCATCGCCTCGGCGGCCGGGGCGGTGGCCAAGGCGGGAGCCGCGGGCGCGCCGAACCTGACGGGCCGGCTGATTGGAGGATTCGACGCCCTGCTAGGGCTGGCCGCCGTGTTGTCGGTCGGCATCGGCTTCATGAACCTGCTGCCGATCCCCGTGCTCGATGGCGGACATCTGGTTTTCTACGCCTACGAAGCTGTCGCGCGGCGACCAATGGCCGCGCAGATACAGGGCGTGGGTTACCGGGTTGGTCTTGCCTTGCTGTTGAGTTTCATGTTGTTCGCGACCTGGAATGATCTGCAACGATTGAATGTGTTCAAATTCTTCGGCGGCCTGTTCTCCTGAACGTCCGCGGCCGCACGGTAACCCGTTAATGCTTCACGCTTCTGCGCGCTCCACGGCGCTCCTGATCGGCATGACCCTGCTCGCGGGCACGAGCCTGTCGACCCCGCGCGCCATGGCGCAGGGCGGCATCCAGGCCCCCGCGCCGCTGGTCAAGGAGCAGAGCCCCAACGAGCCGTCGCCCCAGCCGGACAAGACCCCGAGCACCGATGTCAGCCCTACCCCCACGCCGGCCGAAGCCCCCCCGGGTCTGACCGGGCCGCTGACCACCACCTCCGCAAACGCCCCTCAGAGCGGCGTGGTGCGGGCCATCAAGGTAGAGGGCAACGAGCGCATCGAGGCGGATACGGTGGCGTCCTACCTTCCGATCGCCGTCGGCGACACCGTCGATCCCGAGCGGCTCAGCCTCGCCATCAAGACGCTGTTCCGCACCGACCTGTTCGCCGACGTCGGCCTCACCCTGCAGCCCGACGGGACCCTGGTCGTGCGGGTGGCGGAGAACCCGATCATCAACCGCGTGGTGTTCGAGGGCAACAGCGCGCTCGCCGACGACAAGCTGCGCGACGAGATCACTATCCACCCACGCAGCATCTTCACCAAGGCCAAGGTCCAGGCCGACGTGCAGAAGATCGTGGAGCTCTACCGCCGCTCGGGCCGCATCTCCGCGGTGGTGACGCCCAAGATCGTGGAACTGCCGCAAAAACGCGTCGACCTGGTGTTCGAGATCAAGGAAGGCCCCAAGACCGGCATCATCCGGGTCAACTTCCTCGGCAACCACGTCTTCGCCGACAATGCGCTGCGCGACGTCGTGGTGACCAAGCAGAGCACCTGGTACAAGTTCTTCGCGTCCAACGACAACTACGACCCGGACCGGATCGAGTACGACCGCGAACAGCTGAGGAAATACTACTCGAACCGCGGCTACTACGACTTCCGGGTCAACTCCTCGATCGCCGAGCTGCAGACCGACCAGCGCAACTTCGCCATCACCTACACCATCGACGAAGGCGCCAAGTACAAGTTCGGCCGCCTGCGCGTCACCACCGACCTGAAGCGGCTGAACGCCAACGTGCTGCGCCAGATCCTGCCGATTCACGAGGGCCAGGTCTATGCCGGCGACAAGATCGAGCAGGCGGTGGACAGCCTGACCTTCGCCGCTGGCGCGTCCGGCTTCGCCTTCGTCGACATCCGCCCGCGCTACAACGCCAATCGCCAGAACCACACCGTCGACGTAACCTTCGACGTCCGCGAAGGCCCGCGCGTTTACGTTGAGCGCATCGACATCGTGGGCAATACCCGCACCGTCGATCCGGTGATCCGCCGCGAGATGCGGATCGCGGAGGGCGACGCCTATAACCGCGTGCTGGTCGACCGGTCGAAGACCGAGGTCAAGCGGCTGGACTTCTTCAAGACCGTGGACGTCACCCAGCAGCCGGGCTCCGCGCCCGACAAGACCATCCTGCAGGTCAAGGTGCAGGAGCAGCCGACCGGCGAGCTGTCGCTCGGTGCGGGTTATTCGACCCTGGACAAGCTGCAGCTCGACTTCGGCGTCAGCGAACATAACTTCCGCGGCGAAGGCCAGGACCTGCGCCTGCGGGCCGAAGTCAGCTTCCTGACCGACAACATCGACCTCAGCTTCACCGAACCCCGGTTCCTCGGCCGTGACCTGCGCGCAGGCGTCAGCCTGTTCGACCAGCGCACCGACTACTCCCAGTACACCGGCTTCGTGCAGTCCACCGTCGGCGCCTCCGCCCACCTGCTGTTTCCGCTGAACATCAACGCGACCTTCGCCCCGCACTATTCCATCCACCAGGACCAGGTGAGCGCGGACGCGGGCAATTGCGCGAGCGGCACCATCTCCATCGTCATCTGCGACCAGAGGGGGCAGTTCCTTACCTCGGCGCCTGGCTATGATCTGGTGCTCGACCTCCGAAACGACCCGCTGCATCCTACCCGCGGCTTCACCGCCCAGCTCAGCCAGGATCTCGCGGGTCTGGGCGGCAACGTGCGCTATCTGAGTACGCGCGGCCTGCTGACCAGCTACTATGGCTTCACGCCGGCCTGGGTGCTGACCGCCAAGGCCGATGTCGGCTATATCGCCGGCTGGGGCAGCGACGACATCCGGATCAACGACCGCTTCTTCAAGGGCGGAAACACCTTCCCGGGCTTCCAGATCGCCGGCATCGGGCCGCGCGACACCGAGTTCAACGAGGCGCTGGGCGGCAATCTCTACGCCATCGGCGAGCTGGCTCTGGCCTTTCCGAACTACCTGCCCGAACAGTACGGCATCCGCACCTCCTACTTCGTGGACGCCGGAACGCTCGGTCAGCTGGACCGCAGCGTGCTGCGCACCAGCGCCTTTATCCGCGACGACTTGGCGCTCCGCGCGTCTACCGGTATCAGTGTATTCTGGACCTCACCGCTCGGCCCCATTCGCCTCGACTTCGCGCAGGTCGTGAAGAAAGAGACCTACGACAGGACCGAAGCCTTCCGCTTCTCAACCGCAACCCAATTCCAGTGAACATGAACAGAAAACTCCTCGGCGCTACCGTCGCCACCCTCGTGCTCGCGACCGCCGCGGGGGCGAACGCCCAGACCCACCGCACGAGCGCCAGCCACAGCGGCGCAACCTCATCGGCGCCCGCCTCTGCAGCCACGCAGACGCCGCTGACCCAAGGGCCGGCCATTCCCGGCGTGTGCATCTACTCCAATACGCGGGTGCTGGAGACGTCCACGGTCGGCAAGGCCTACGCCTCGCGGATGCAGCAGCTCCGCGCTCAGGCCGCCGCCGAGCTCAGCAACCAGCAAACCCAGCTGCAGACCGAGGAAAAGGCGCTCGTGGGCAAGCGCGCCACCTTGAACCAGGACCAGTTCACCCAGCAGGCCCAGCCCCTGCAATTACGCGAACAGAAGTTGAGCCAGACTGCCGACCTGCGCTCCAAGGAGCTCCAGGCCACCGCCATCCGCCAGCAGCAGCGCCTGGGCGCCGCCATCGAGCCGCTGGTCAGGACCGCCTACGAGTCCCACCACTGCTCGGTGCTGCTGAGCGGCGACACCATCATGGCCGCCAACCCGTCCATGGACCTGTCGGATGAGGTGATCACCGCGCTGAACGGGCGGATGACCACCATCACCTTCGACCGCGAGTCCGTCCCGGCCCAGTAAGGGTTGCTGATCGGTCCGGCCATGCCCGACCCTCGCTTCTATGAGGCGCTGGCCCCGGCCAGCGTCTTCGAAATTGCTGGCCTGGCCGGCGCCACGCTGGCCGATCCCGCAGACGGAGAACGACAGCTGGTCGGAGCCTCTCCGCTCGCCCAGGCCACGCCGTCGCTCGTCAGCTTCCTTTCGGACCGCAAGCACCTGGACGCCCTGCGCGCCACGCGGGCGGGGGCCTGTTTCCTGGTCCCTGCGATGGCGGACGCAGCGCCGCAAGGCTGCACCGCCCTGCTCACGCCCGAGCCCCAGGCGGCCTACGCCAAGGCGGCTCAGCGCTTTCATCAGGTCCGCCGGACGGCGCCCGGCGCGCCCTTGGTCCATCCTAGCGTCGAGTTCGAACCCGACGTGGAGCTTGGGCACGGCGTGGTGCTAGGCGCGGGCGTCCGGGTCGGGTCGAACACTCGGATCGGCGCCTATACTGTCATCGGCGCGGGGGTCTGCATCGGGCGGGACTGCCAGATCGGCTCGAACGCAGCGATCGGCTTCGCGCTGATCGGCGATCGCGTCCGCATCCTCTCCGGTGCGGTGATCGGCGAGGCGGGCTTCGGTATTGCGGGCAGCAGCTCAGGCGCCCTCGACATCCCCCAGCTCGGGCGGGTGATCCTTCAGGACGGGGTGACGGTGGGGGCCTGCACCTGCATCGACCGAGGCGCCTATGACGACACCGTAGTGGGCGAGAACACCAAGATCGACAACCTCGTGCAGGTCGCCCACAACTGCATCATCGGGCGAAATTGCGTGCTCTCGGGCCATGTGGGCCTGTCCGGCAGCGTGACGGTCGGCGACGGCGCCATGTTCGGCGGCCGGGCTGGCATCGCCGACCACATCAACATCGGCGCGGGGGCCCGGGTGGCCGCCGCCGCGGGGGTGATGCGCGACATTCCCCCGGGGGAGACCTGGTGCGGCGCGCCGGCCCGGCCGATCCGCACCTTCATGAAGGAGGTCGCCTGGCTGTCCAGGAGCGCCGCCGCCAAGGGCCAGCCGCAATGAGCGACACCGAGCCCCAGCCCGCCGTCGAGCCGGCCGCCCCGCCGGTCAACATCGACATGCAGGAGATCCTGCGCCGCATCCCCCACCGCTACCCCTTCCTGCTGGTGGACCGGGCGGAGGACTACCGGCCCCACAAGTCCATCGTGGGGATCAAGTGCGTGACCTTCAACGAGCCCTACTTCCCGGGCCATTTCCCCGGCAATCCGGTCATGCCGGGCGTGCTGATCTGCGAGGCGATCGCCCAGACCGGGGCGGTGCTGATGTCCAAGTCGCTGAACGCCGACGTGGAGGGCAAGGCGATCATGTTCATGTCGCTGGACAACGCCCGCTTCCGCCAGCCCGTGCGTCCCGGGGACGTGCTCCGCATGCACGTCCAGGTGACCCGCGCCCGCGACGTGGTGTTCAAGTTCGCCGGCAAGGCTTACGTCGGCGACAAGGTGGCCGCCGAGTGCGAGTTCGCCGCCATGGTGGTCGAGGCGCCGAAATGAGGACCCCCGCTTGAGCGCGACCATCCATCCGAGCGCCCTGGTCGACGCCAAGGCTGAGCTCGGGTCGGGCGTGGAGATCGGCCCCTACTGCATCGTCGGCCCGGACGTGGTGCTGCGCGACGGGGTGCGGCTGCTCAACCACGTCAATGTCGAAGGTCACACGGAACTGGGCGAGGGCTGCACCGTGCATTCCTTCGCCAGCCTCGGCGGCGCGCCCCAGCACCTGGCGCACAAGGGCGAGCCCACCCGGCTGATCGTGGGCGCGCGCAACTCGATCCGCGAGCACGTCACCATGAACACCGGCACGGTCGGGGGCGGCGGGATCACGCGGGTCGGCGATGACGGCCTGTTCATGGTCGGCAGCCACGTGGCCCACGACTGCGTGGTGGGCGACCACGTGGTCTTCGCCAACAACGCCACCCTGGGCGGTCACGTCCATATGGGCGATCACGTCTTCATGGGCGGGCTGTCGGCGGTGCATCAGCATACCCGCGTGGGGCGCCAGGCCTTCATCGGCGGCCTGGCGGCGGTGACCAAGGACGTGATCCCGTTCGGCTCGGTCTGGGGGGTCTACGCGCATCTGGAGGGGCTGAACTTGGTGGGCCTGAAGCGCCGCGGCTTCGGGCGCGAGCGGGTCAAGGACCTGCGCTCCGCCTATCGGCTGCTTTTCGGCCCGGAGGGCACCTTCCAAGAGCGGCTGGAGGACGTCGCCCGGGTGTTCGCCGCCTCCGCCGACGTGCGCGAGATCGTCGACTTCATCCGCGCCGACGCGAACCGCCCTCTATGCCTGCCCACCCTGGACTGAACTTTCTCTCCCCCTGTGGGAGAGGGAAGGGGCCCAGCTCTACTGTGAAGGGTAAGGGGTCGCGCCGCCGTCTGCAGCGTCCGACCGTAGGGCGATCCCTCACCCTCCCACGCCGCTCCGCGACGCGGGCCCCTCCCTCTTCCGCAAGGGGAGAGGGGTGAAGCTCGGCCTCGTCGCCGGCGGGGGCGAGCTGCCTGTCGCGCTGGCCGACGCCTGCACCGCTGCGGGCCGGCCGCTGTTCGTGCTGCGCCTGCGGAGTTTCGCCGATCCGGCGGTGCTCGCCCGCTTTCCCGGCGCGGATGTCGGCATCGCCGAGCTCGGCCGTATCTTCGCCCTCCTGCGTCGGGAGCGCTGCGGCGCCGTCTGCCTGGCTGGACAGGTGAGACGCCCGGACTTCTCCGCCCTCAAGCCTGACTTGCGGGGCCTGCGTTCGCTGCCCGCCGCCGTCGCCGCCGCTCGCAAGGGCGATGACGCGCTGCTGCGCTTCCTCGTCGCCGAGTTCGAGGGCGAAGGCTTCGTCGTGGAAGGCGCCGATCAGGTCCATGCGGGCCTGACCTTGCCCATGGGGCCGCTCGGCCGCCATGCCGCCATGCCCGAGCACCAGGCCGATCTCGCCCAGGCCCTGGCGGTCGCTCAGGCTATCGGCGCCCTCGATATCGGCCAGGCCGCGGTGGTGGTGGACGGCGTCGTGCTGGCGGTGGAGGCGCAGGAGGGCACCGACGCCATGCTGGCGCGCTGCCTCGGCCTCCCCGACGCCCTGCGCGGGACGGCCGAGGTGCGGCGCGGCGTGCTGGTGAAGTGGCCCAAGCCCATGCAGGAGCGGCGCGTGGACCTGCCGACCCTCGGGGCCGCCACCATCGTCGGCGCGGCGGCGGCGGGGCTGGCGGGCGTGGCGGGAGAGGCGGGTGGCCTGCTGGTGCTGCAACGCGCCGAGGTGATCGCGATCGCCGACCGGCTTGGCCTGTTCGTCACCGGCCTCTGAGATGACTTCTGCGCCCGAACCTCCCCTGACCGTCATGCTGGTGGCGGCCGAGGCGTCGGGCGACATCCTGGGCGCCGAACTGGCGGCGGCTCTGCGCAGGCGGCTCGGGGATCGGGTCAGGTTCGTCGGCGTCGGGGGGGAGCGCATGGCGCGCGAAGGCGTGGTCAGCCCGTTCGACATCGCCGAGCTTTCGATCCTGGGCATCTTCGAGGGGGTGCGCGCCTATCCGCGGGTGCGGCGACGGGTGCGCGACACCACAGCGCTCGCCGCTCGCGAGCGTCCCGACATCGCCGTCCTGATCGATTCCTGGGGCTTCAGCTTGCGGGTGTCGCAGGCGCTCCGGCGGCTCGACCGCAAGATGCCTCTGGTGAAATACGTCGGACCTCAGGTCTGGGCCTCGCGGCCGGGGCGGGCGAAGACGCTGGCCCGGGCGGTGGACCACCTGCTGACCATCCACGGCTTCGATGCGCCGTGGTTCGAGCGCGAGGGCCTGCCGACCACCTTCGTCGGCAACTCCACCCTGGCCCGCGACGTCTCGGCCGCCGATCCTCAGCGCCTGCGTCGCCATATCGGCTTGGACGATGGCGCCCCGATCCTGCTCGTCCTGCCTGGGAGTCGCCCGTCCGAGATCGCCCGGATGGGACCGCCGTTCGAGGATGCGGTGGCGCGGTTGATGGCGGTGCGCCCGGACCTGCGCGTAGTCTTGCCTGTGGCGGCGACCGTTACGGACCTCCTGAAGGCCGAACTCGCCGCCTGGCGCTATCCTCCGTACGTGGTGGAGGGTGACGCGCTGAAGCTCGACGCCATGGCCGCCGCCACCGTCGCCCTGGCCTGCAGCGGCAGCGTAACCACCGAACTGGCGCTGCTGGGCTGTCCCATGGTCGTCGCCTACCGCGTCGGCCCGATGACCTATCGCGTATTGAAACGGCTAGTGACCACCCGCTTCATCACCCTGTTCAACATCGCCGCGGATACGGCCGTCGCCCCGGAGTTCATCCAGGACGCCTGCACAGGCGAGCGCCTGGCCGAGGCGATCGCCGACCGCCTCGACCAACCGCAACTTCGCCGCTCGCAAGTCTCCGCTCAGTTCGCCGCCCTGGACGCCATGGGGCGCGATCCCGCCCTCGTCCCCGCCGAGCGCGCCGCTGACGCTGTGCTCGGCGTGCTGGAGCGTCGTCGCTAGCTTCGCTCGCGGCGGAGCCTGCCCGTCAGCCGCGCTGATCCACCGGTACGAACTCCCGCGACGGGCTCCCCGTATAGATTTGGCGCGGGCGGCCGATCTTCTGCGCCGGGTCCTCGATCATTTCCTTCCACTGCGCGATCCAACCGACGGTGCGGGCCAGGGCGAACAGCACGGTGAACATCTCGCTGGGGAAGCCCATCGCATTCAAGGTGATGCCAGAATAGAAATCGACGTTGGGGTACAGCTTACGCTCGATGAAGTATTCGTCGCTAAGCGCGATGCGCTCCAGCTCCAGCGCAACTTTCAGCAACGGATCGTCGTGCTTGCCGAGTTCGTCGAGCACCTCGTGCGCGGTCTGCTGCATCACCTTGGCGCGGGGGTCGTAGTTCTTGTAGACCCGGTGGCCGAAGCCCATCAGCTTGTACTTCTTGTCCTTCACGCCCTGGACGAACTCGGGGATCTTGTCGACGCTCCCGATGGAGCGCAGCATGTTCAGCGCCTCCTCGTTGGCGCCGCCGTGGCTCGGGCCCCAGAGACACGCCACCCCCGCCGCGATGCAGGCGAACGGGTTGGCCCCGGACGATCCCGCCAGGCGCACCGTGGAGGTCGAGGCGTTCTGCTCGTGATCGGCGTGCAGGATAAATATGCGGTCCATCGCCTTGGCCAGCACCGGATTGACCTTGTAGTCCTCGGCCGGGACCGAGAAGCACATGCGCAGGAAGTTCTCCGCATAACCGAGGTCGTTCAGCGGATAGACGAACGGCTGACCGATCGCATACTTGAAAGCGCGCGCCGCGATAGTCGGCACCTTGGCGATCATGCGATGGGCGCTTATCTCGCGCTGCTGCACGTCATGCACATTGGTGCTGTCGTGATAAAAGGCCGACAGAGCGCCGACGGCGGACACCATGATGGCCATGGGATGGGCGTCGCGCCGGAAGCCCTGGAAGAAGCGGTCGAACTGTTCATGCACCATGGTGTGGTGCGTAATGGTGTGGGTGAACTCATCGAGTTCGCTGGCCGTAGGCAGCTCCCCATTCAACAGCAGGTAGCAGACCTCCAGGAAGCTGGAATGCTCGGCCAGTTGCTCGATAGGATAGCCGCGATACAGCAGCACGCCCTTATCACCGTCGATATAGGTGATTTGGCTCTCGCAACTCGCGGTGGAGGTGAAGCCGGGATCGAAGGTGAAGACGTCGGTCTCGCCGTACAGCTTGCGGATGTCGATGACGTCGGGGCCGACGCTGCCCTTCAGGACGGGCAGACGGACCTCCTTGCCGGCGACCGAGACGGTGGCCGACCCGTTGGACGTGACCTTGCTCTCCATGGTTCACCTTCGTGCGACGTACAGGCGCATTGTGCGCCGCAGCGATGGGTCGCCGCGCGCGCCTTATACCGCGTCACGCGACGGTGGAAAGCGCATCCTCCATCCGCCCGAGGCTCTCCTCGCGCCCGAGCGCGGTGAGCGCGCTGGCGAGGTCGGGCGCGCCGGCCGCTCCGCTCAGGACGCCGCGGAGCGCTGGGCCGAACTTGCCCATGCCGACCCCTTCGGCCTCTGCAAAGTCGCGCAAGGCGGCCTCCAACAATGCGGGCGACCAGTCGGCGGTCGAGGCCAGTGCGTTCTTCAGCCGGCCGAGCCGCAGGCGGGTGTCCGGATCGAGGCGCTTCAGCGACTTGTCGTCCAGCGCGATCGGCCGCGCCAGCAGGGTGAACAGGGTCAGGTCGGCCAGCTCCAGGGTCGTGTGCGCCCCGTCCTTGACCCTCGTGATCGCCGAGGCGAGCCGCTTTGCGCCCGCATCGCCCACGTGGACGCCCCGTCCGTGGTGGACGTCCAGGACCAGGGCGGTCAGGCGTGCGTCGTCGGCCGCGCGGATATACTGCTGATCCACGAAGTTCAGCTTGGCCCAGTCCAGCCGGGCCGGGGCCTTCACCACGTCGGCGATGTCGAACCAGGCGGCGGCCTGCTCGTCGGTGAATATCTCGTCGTCGCCATGGCCCCAGCCGAGCCGGGCGAGGTAGTTGCGCATGGCTTCGGGCAGATAGCCCATGCCGGCGAACTCGCCCACCGCCTGCGCCCCGTGCCGCTTGGACAGCTTAGCCCCATCCGGCCCGTGGATCAGCGGGATGTGGGCGAAGGCGGGGACGCTCCAGTCCATGGCCTGGTAGATCAAGGATTGCCGTGCGGCGTTATTCAGGTGGTCGTCGCCGCGGATCACGTGGGTGACCCCCATGTCGTGGTCGTCCACCACCACGGCCAGGTTGTAGGTCGGCGTCCCGTCGGTGCGCAGCAGCACTAGGTCGTCCAGCTCCTTGTTCTGAAAGCGCACGGGGCCCTTCACCAGGTCGTCCACCACCGTCTCGCCCGCCCGGGGGCCCTTGAAGCGAATGATGCAGGGGGCGCCGGCGCCCTCGGCGGCGTCGCGGTCGCGCCAGGGGGAATGGACGACGCGGCCTTCCGCCCGGGCCGTGGCGCGCTCGGCCTCCTGCGCGTCCGGCGTACTGAAGTCCTTGTAGGCCCGGCCGCGGGCCAGCAAGTCCTGCACCGCCTCCTGATGGCGCGCCATGCGGGTGTGCTGGAACACCGGCTCCGCGTCCGCAGCGATCCCCAGCCAGTCCAGCCCTTCGAAGATCGCCTGCACCGCGCTGGCGGTGGAGCGCTCGCGATCGGTGTCCTCGACCCGGATCAGGAACCTGCCACCCGTATGGCGTGCAAAAAGCAGGTTGAACAGCGCGGTCCTAGCCCCTCCTATGTGCAGGTCGCCGGTGGGCGAGGGGGCGAAACGGGTGACGACGGCGGATGGGTCGGTCATCGAGGCGGGGGCCGGAGCAGCGGGGCGGGGCGAGGCCGGGGCTTCTAGCACGCCCGAGCTCGCGCGGCCTAGATTGTGGGCGCTCCACTGGCGCGGGGCGACGGCCGCCGCCTGCACCGCGCTTTATGCCGAAGTGCAGGCGCAGGCCGTGCGCTGGATGCTCTGGATACCGGTCGCCTTCGGCGGCGGCTGCGCGGTCTATTTCGGGCTGAAGGCCGAGCCCGTCACGTGGGTCGCCATGGCGGCGGCGGCGGCGGCGCTTCCGCTCGCCTGGCTCGCCCATCGGACCGCGGCCCGACCGGGGCTGTCCATCGCGCTCGCCTTGCTGGCGGCGGGGCTCCTGGGCTTCGCAGACGCCAAACTGGCCACCGAGCGCGACCGGGCGCCCGTCATCCCCGAAGGCCTGGGCGTGGCGCGGGTGAAGGGTAGGGTGGTGGACATCGCCGAAGCGGCGGGGGGGCGGATACGGCTGCTGCTGCAGCCGTTAGCGATCTCGGGCCTGGCGCCCGGCGAGCTGCCCCGGCGGTTGCGGCTGACCCTTCGGGAGCCTGCGGACGTCGAGCCCGGCGACGCGGTGAGCCTGCGCGCCATTCTCGACCCGCCGCCGAGCCCGGCCAGTCCCGGCGGCTTCGACTTCGCCCGGGACGCCTGGTTCTCGCGGCTGGGCGGCGTCGGCCTGGCGCTGAGCCCGCCCCGAGCCGTCGAGGCGGCGCCGGTGGCGTGGCCCCTGGGGATGGAAGTCTGGCTGAACACCTTGCGCTGGCGGCTGGCCTCCCGGCTGGTGAACAACCTCGGCGGAGGCGATGCGGCGGGTCTGGCGGCGGCGGTGACCACCAGCCACCAGGCTTGGCTGAGCACCGCCGACGCTCAGGATCTGCGCGACGCGGGCCTGGCGCACATGCTGGCCATCGCCGGCCTGCACACCGCCGCGGTCACGGGCTTCGTCTATCTCGCCGTGCGGCTGCTGGTGGCGGCGTGGCCCTGGCTCGCCCTGCGGGTCTCGGGCAAGAAACTCGCCGCTGCAGCGGGTCTGGTCGCCTGCGGGGTCTATCTCGCCCTCTCCGGCGCGCATCCGCCCGCCCGGCGCGCGGCCATTACCGCGAGCGTCGCCTTCCTGGCCATGCTGTGCGGGCGTCGCCCGATCAGCATGCGCTCACTGGCCCTGGCCGCTCTGGTGGTGCTGGCGCTGCAGCCGATCTCGGTGGTGCAGCCGGGTTTCCAGATGTCGTTCTGCGCCACCGCCGCCCTGGTCGCCATGGCCGAGGCGTGGCCGCGTCACCCCGGACGCATCGAGGCGCCGTGGTTCATCGCCTGGCCTCAGCGCGCGCGCGACTGGACCCTCGCCATGGGCGCGGTCAGCCTGGTGGCGGGCCTGGCCACCGCGCCGTTCGCCCTGCAGCACTTCAACCGGATGGCCACCTACGGCCTGTTCGCCAACTTCGCCGCCGACCTCGTAGCGAGCCTGGTGCTGATGCCCGCGCTGGTGATTTGCGGTGTGGGAGCGGCGATGGGCGTACCCAGCGGCTGGATGGCGGCGCCCCAGGTCATCGCCGCCGCCGCCGCCCGGGCGATCCTGAGCATAGCGCATCTTTTCGCCACCTTGCCGGGGGCGGTCCACACCCTGCCGAGCGCGCCCCAGCCGGCGCTGATCACCGCCTTCGCCGGCCTGGTTTTCGCCTGCCTGTGGCGGGGCCGTCTGCGTTGGATCGCCGCGCCACTGTGCGCTGCGGTTCTGGTCTGGCCCCGGCCGGGCCTGCCGGTCGCCTGGATCGCCGCGGATGGGAACAATGCGGCCATCGTGGAAGACGGCCGTGCGGTGGTCCTGAAGCCCGCCGTGCGCGCCTTCGCCAGCAACGCCTGGGCCACCCGCCGGGGTCTCGTCACCCCCTTCGACCCGCCGACCGAGGCGCAACTGGCCTTCGACTGCGACCGTAGCGCCTGCGCACCGGACGAAGGCGTCAGCCCTGCACTCGGAGCCTGGTGGAGCCGAAGACCTGCTCCGCCGGACCGGCTGGCCACCTTATGCCGCGCCAGCGACATCCTGGTGATCCGCGGACCCCAGGCGATCCCCATAGACTGCGCAGCCCGTCTCGTCCTCACTGACGCAGACTTCGCGCGGGGCGGGTCGGCCGAAATCTATGCGGCGCCGTCAGGCTGGCGCGTCGCCTGGGCGCAGGAGGACCGCGGCGATCGACCCTGGAGCGCACCTGCCCGGATTACGGCCTCGAACAGCACGACCAAGCGGTAGTGCGCGTCGCTCTACACATTTCGCATGTCGCGAGCCCCGGCATCTGTCGCCGGACGCCTGCCTGGCGACCCACGCTGAGCCGAGGTCAATGATAGCGGCGAATGAGACCCACCAGCTTACCTTGCACCTCGACCTGGTCGGGCCCGAAGACCCGCGTCTGATACTTCGGGTTGGCGGCTTCCAGGGCGATGGAGCCGCCCTTGCGGCGAAGCCGCTTCAGCGTCGCCTCTTCGCCCATGACCAAGGCCACCACGATCTCGCCGGTCTGGGCGACGTCCCCTTTCCGGATGACCACGAAGTCCCCGTCCAGGATTCCGGCTTCGATCATCGAGTCTCCCTGAACTTCGAGCACGTAGTGTTCGCCGGACCCGAGCAGGGCTTCAGGCACCGCAATGCGGTCGCGCTCCTGCTGTATGGCTTCGATGGGCGTGCCGGCGGCGATGCGGCCGAGCACCGGCAGCGATTGCGAATCGTTGGCGGCGGTTCGATCCGTCAGCGCCGGCTTTCCTCCCCCCGCCACCAATTGCGGACGAAAGGCGGCTCTACCCAGCGATCCCGCCGGCGCCGCCTGTTCCGGAAGCCTGACCACCTCCAAAGCCCGGGCCCGGTGCGCCAGTCGGCGCAGGAACCCCCGCTCCTCCAGTGCGGTGATCAGCCGGTGAATACCCGACTTGGACGCCAGATCGAGCGCGTCCTTCATCTCGTCGAAGGAGGGCGAGACGCCGCTCTCCTTGATCCGCTCATGAATGAACATGAGAAGTTCATGTTGCTTGCGCGTCAGCATGGCCGGTCCCGCGACTCCATGGCGTAGTAAGGAACGCCTAGTGAACGTTCTGCCTACGTTCCCGAATCCTGTCAAGCGTCCGCTCTTGACGCTTAAATCGTGAGCCTACACCTCGCCTTGGCTATCTGGATGATGGCCGCGAGTGCGAGCTTTGCGGCCGGCCGCCGCCGGGCCGCGAGAGACATGGCTCTCGCGCAGCACGCTCCGGGGATGCCTCGGTCGTGGCTCCGGCACATGGGGCAAGCCTCCCGAGCGACATGCGGCCATCGTCCTATGCTGCAAAGTCACAAATGAAGTGATCCTACGTGAACTTTGTGCTTCGTTGTCGGTTCACCCTGTCATGTGGACCGCGCAACATTGCAGGATGCAGGCGGCGGAGGCCGATGGTCTCGCCCAGACGGTGGCTCTGGGGAGCGACAGGGCTCGCCTGCGGCGGCAGGCCGGCGCGTGGAGGCTGCAGGCCGAGCAGATCGAGGCGCGCGACCGGACTTGGGCGTCGGTCGCGCCGCCGTCAGCCTTGACCTCGCTCAGGAACTGGCTCCGTCCCGGGCCGCGCTGAACGGGCCATCACCGTAAGCGAAGTCGATTGCAGCGCGCCCCGAGCCGACGATCTGCTCGAACGAGACCCCGTCGTTCCGCGACCTGTTCGCTGCTGACGGCGTTCAGCAATTTCTCAGCTGCATCAAACTGAGCCGGCAGGGGCGACGGCGCGCCGTCCGCCATGTTCCTCAGGCGGCTTCTCGACAACACATCTGCATAGGGACCCACGTCTATGGCCACAAACACTTTGGACGACCCCCAGGGCGGGCTTTCTACAGCGCTTGCGTCGGGCGTCGTCGCCGCGACGTTGGTGGCGAACAGCTTGTCGGGCCAGCTCTTCTCGCCGTCTCCAGATCATCTGAAAACACGTCGCTGGTATCGCAGGTTGGACAAGCCCGGCTTCACCCCGCCGGGACCTGTTTTTGCAATCTGCTGGACCGCTATCGAGTTGGGCCTGTCCTATGGCGGCTATCGCCTCCTGCGTCGCAAGGCCTCGCCGCCGCGGAACGGGGCGGTGGCGCTCTGGGCCTTGAACACGGCCATGATCGGCGGCTGGAGCGCGCTGTTCTTCGGGCGTAAGGCGCTGGGGCCGAGCGCCATAGCGGCGGGCGCGATGATGGCGACCGGGACAGCCTACGCCGCCGTCGCCGCCAAAGTGGATCGCAAGGCCGCCGCCACCGCGCTGCCCTTCATCGCCTGGGTGGGCTTCGCGACGATGCTCGCCGAGGAAGTCTGGCGGCGCAACGAGGCCTAGCTCGTCAGCAAGAGCTATGCCGACGGAAGCCTGGTGCATCGCCGGCGAGATGCCATCGCCCGACCGGGTGCGGAACAGCTTGGCTGCCCGGTGAGGACTCGAACCGGCGTGGAAGTTCGACCCGTTCCGCAGTGATCCGGGTGTGAAAACAACCCCTCCAGGCTCCTCGGCGGTGACCGGGTCGCTGGCGGTGGGAGAGACCGCCTGGACGCCGTTTTCAGGGCGTCTCGCCTAGGCTCCGGGCGTCTCGCAACACACGGAAATTACACGAGAAAGTGTCCGACCCACATCCCTCGGCGTCTCTCGACATCTCGCCCCAGCGCGCGCACAAAGTGGGACCGAAAGTGGGACCAAAAAACGGGGTCGAGGCGGGCCGATGAGCGGACGGGCGCTGAACAAATTGAGCGCGGCGCAGGCGGCCAAGCTGAAGACGCCGGGGCGGCATTCCGACGGCGGCGGCCTTTACCTCTTCATCGATAAAGAGGGCCGTCGGCGCTGGATTTTCATGTACGCCCGCAACGGCAAGCGGACGGAGCTCGGCCTTGGCGGCGGACGCGACCTGCCACTCGCCAAGGCTCGCGCGGAAGCCGAGGCGCTTCGAGCCGTGCTCGCCACGGGCGGCGATCCCAAGGCGATCCGGGCGGCGGCTGAGAGGGTCTGGACCTTTGGCGAGTGCGCCGACGCCTACGTCGAGGCGATGCGGCCCTCCTGGCGCAACGCCAGGACCTTCGGTCGCGCCAAGCGGACGCCGCGCGGGCTCTCGAGCTCTGCATCCTGACCGCCGCCGGCTCCGGCGAGGTGCTGGGCGCGACCTGGGATGAGATTGATCTCGGCAAGAAGATTTGGACGATCCCGGCGCCGCGCATGAAGGCCGGCAAGGAGCATCGCGTGCCGCTGTCGCCCCGGGCCGGGGAAGTCCTTGAGGCGATGCATGAGAAGTCGGCGGCCGGCTTAGTTTTCCCGCGCATGCGGCCGAACACGCCACTGTCGTCCATGGCCATGGCGATGCTGCTGCGGCGCATGAAGGCCGACGTCACCGTGCACGGCTTCCGCTCCACGTTCCGGGATTGGGCGGCGGAGACGACGGAGTTTTCCCACGAGGTCTGCGAGATGGCGCTGGCCCATACCATCGCCAACCGGGCGGAAGCCGCCTACCGGCGCGGCGACCTGTTCGAGAAGCGCCGCCGGCTCATGGAAGCGTGGGCCGCCTACTGCGGACCGCGGACCACCGGCGAGGTGATCGTCCTTCCCCTAGTGGCTCGGGCCTGACGGGCCGCGGCCCTAACACTTTTGCTCAACAGTCCGGATCGGCGCGGAAAGCCATTGGATTTGCCATCCAGCAGTTGATCGCCGACTCCCGCCAGCCCGAGCAATTCTCGCTGATCCGCACCTGTCTCGGGAAAGCGCCAGCCTGGATGCGCCGGTATAGAGTGGCGCGGCTCAAGCCGGTTCGCTGCAGCACTGTCCTGATCCGGAGAATGCGATCGGGGGCTTCCGCCATGGCGAGGGCTCACTCAGGCCGGGACTGTTCCGGGCTACGGGTCAGGATGAGCGCGTCTGAACCCGTTTCAACCCGTTACGAGTGGGCGTCGGGCGGTGGCGTGCAAAGACTTGCGATGGCGTAGATAGTATCCGTTCAAACGCCTGTGGCCTTGCGCAGAAGGGCGTTCGCCGTGGTCTGCCACCCAGGGCCGCGCTCTTTCAGCTTCGACAGGACGTCCGCATCAAGCCTAAGCGTCACGCGCACCTTGGGCGATTCCAGCTTCGGCCGGCCGCGTGTCAAAACGCCGGTCGCGGGCTTGAGCACTTGGTCGCCATGACGCACCTCGGCGAGGTCGAACACCTCCGGCGTCCAATCTGGCGCGTCGTCAGGATCGACCCAACCGACGGCGTAGTACTCGTCTCGTGTTCCTTCATGACACCTTCTCATCGAGATTATCCGGCGCGCTCGTCCGCGAGGCGTCCAGACAATCATGATCACATGGCCGTCGAGCTCACCGACCGTTTGGTAGCGGACTTCACCATAGTCGAAGCGTTGATCCTCGACCGTGAAGGTGAACCCGTCGAACGCCTCGCCGGCACGAGCGAAATCGAGGCCTCTCGCCTCGATCGTCTCGACGCGCTTTGTCGGATCGAAGTCGATTTCAATGATCGTTATGACTGCCGGCGAGTGGCACGCTCCGTGACATTAAGTGTATGCACAATAACTCTGCGCGTCAAAGCCCCTCCCCACATACCTGACACCTTGCCGAACGCGGGCGGCACCGGCGGCTCGCACAACCGCACTACCTGGATCACGTCAGCGGATTACGATCAGCCAGCATCTGCGGATTGTCCACGGGCCTGATCGCCTTCGAACGCGCGCTGTCCGCGCCGTCGCCAGAGGGCCAGGTTCGCTTGCCCGTTCTCGCTGGTGAGTTGGGCCGCGAGATCGAGAAACGCGCCATAGAGGACGGCCCGGTCGTCGCCGGTAAGATCGACCAAGCCGGCCTTCTGAACTAAGCCGCCGAGCTCGATCAGATGGCGGGTGCGCTCTCTGCGTTTCACGACCCAGTCTCGCGTATCATATCGAGCTCGGCTGGCCTCAAGCCGGTTGATCGCCGCCCGCGTCCGGCGGAGCGCTGTGAGCGTCGACTGCAGCTTGCTTTCGCTCGACAGTCCTCCGGCGAAAGAAGGCAGCGCCCCGCCGCTTCCAGCCCTCCTTTGCGGTCGGGTCCTTGCTCTCCACCACGTCAAGCAGCACGCCGGCTAGGGTATCCAGGCTGATGGCGTCTGCGCCGGTGGCGATAACGAGCTCGCCCAGCTGGCGGACTTTCCGCGCTTTCAGCGTACGCGCCCGCTCGGTGAGCGCCTGTAGCTCTAAGTCATAGTCACGCGGCTTGCGCACGGACGATCTCCACAGAATAACACGTGCAGGATTATGCGCGTGTATTGCGGCTTCTTCCATGTTGACGGTGAGACAAGCTGAGATGCGGTCGTCCCGAGCAAGAATGTTTCTTGTGAGGGCGCGCTTATACGTCGTGCCGACGTGCTCTTGTTGATTTAGGTGGTTCGCCATCATGGCGATCTACCACTTCTCGGTGAAGGTGATCAGTCGCGCCAGCGGCTCCAGCGCGGTGGCGTCCGCGGCCTACCGCTCGGCCTCGCGGCTGCGCGACGAGCGGCTGGAGCGCTGCCACGACTTCACCAACAAGCCGGGCGTGGTCCACTCCGAGATCATGCTGCCGGATGGCGCGCCGGACGAGCTTCGCGACCGCGAGGTGCTCTGGAACACCGCCGAGGCGGGCGAAAAGCGCAAAGACGCCCAGCTCGCGCGCGAGGTGGAGTTCGCCATCCCGCGCGAGATGAGTCAGACGCAAGGCGTCGAGCTCGCCCGCGAGTTCGTGCAGCGCACCTTCGTCGATCACGGCATGGTCGCCGATCTGAACGTGCACTGGGATGTCGGCACCGACGGTCTGGCCAAGCCCCACGCCCACGTCATGCTGTCCATGCGCGAGGTGGGTGAAGAGGGCTTCGGGGCGAAGGTGCGGGACTGGAACCGCACCGAACAGGTGGAGCGCTGGCGGGCGGGCTGGGCCGCGCATGTGAACGCGCGACTGGCCGAGCTCGACATCGATGTGCGCGTCGATCACCGCAGCCTTGAGAACCAGGGCCTGGATCTGGAGCCCCAATCCAAGATCGGGCCAGCCGCGTCCCGCAGGGTCGACCAGGGACTGGAGGCGGAGCGGCTCGACGAGCACCGCCAGATCGCGCGCCGCAACGGCGAGCGGATCATCGCCGATCCAAAGCTGGCGCTGGACGCCATCACTCACGGCCAGGCGACGTTCACGCGCAACGACCTGGCGCGGTTCGTTCACCGGCACAGCGATAGCAAGGATCAGTTCGACCAGGCCATGGCGGCGGTCCAGGCCTCGCCGGAAATGGTGGCGCTCGGCCAGGACGGGCGCGGACAGGATCGTTTCACCAGTCGCGAGATGATCGGGGTGGAGGAGCGGCTGCACCGGGCCGCCCAGGTGTTGGCCGAGCGCGAGCGCCATGCCGTCAGCGAGCGCGATCGGGATCGAGCATTGGAGCGCGCTCGCGAGCGCGGGCTCAACCTCTCCCGCGAGCAGCGCGCCGCCTTCGAGCACGTGACCGAGGGGCGTGATCTGGGGATCGTGGTCGGCTACGCGGGCGCGGGAAAGTCGGCCATGCTGGGGGTGGCGCGAGAGGCTTGGGAGTCCGCGGGCTACGAGGTCCACGGCTTGGCGCTGTCGGGCGTAGCGGCGGAGAACCTGGAGAGCGGCTCCGCCATCCCTTCGCGCACGCTCGCCAGCCTGGAGCACCGGTGGGCCCAGGGTCGCGATGTACTCACCGCCCGGGACGTGCTGGTGATCGACGAGGCCGGCATGATTGGCTCGCGCCAGATGGAGCGGGTCATCTCGGCGGCCGAGAAGGTTGGCGCCAAAGTTGTGCTGGTCGGCGACCCCGAGCAGCTGCAGGCCATCGAAGCCGGCGCCGCGTTCCGCTCCATCTCCGAGCAGCATGGCGGCGTGGAGATCCGCGAGATCCGGCGCCAGCGTGATGACTGGCAGCGCGACGCCACCCGTCAGCTCGCCACCGGCCGCACGGCTGAGGCGCTGCAGGCCTACCGTGAACACGATGCGGTGCACGGGGCCGAGACCCGCGAGCAGGCGCGCCAGGCGCTTGTCGACGGGTGGGATCGGGAGCGGCTCGGCAGTCCCGGTGAGACCCGCATTATTCTAACCCACACCCGAGACGAGGTGCAGGCCCTGAACCTAGCCGCCCGGGAGCGGCTTCGTCAGGCCGGAGCGCTGGGCGAGGAAGTCGGCGTGCAGACCGAGCGTGGCGAGCGGCAGTTCGCGCCCGGCGACCGCGTCATGTTCCTGAAGAACGACCGCGACCTCGCCGTGAAGAACGGAACGCTTGGCGAGATCGAGCGGGTGAGCTCGACCGCGCTCCAGGTGCGCCTCGACGGCGGGCGCACCATCGACTTCGACCTGAAGACCTACGCCCATGTGGATCACGGCTATGCCGCCACCATCCACAAGGCCCAGGGCGTGACCGTGGATCGGGCGCATGTGCTGGCCACGCCGGGGCTGGACCGCCACGCCGCCTATGTCGCGCTGTCGCGCCACCGCAGCGGTGTCGAGCTCCACTACGGCCGCGACGACTTCCGAGATGACAGTGATCTCGCCCGCACCCTGTCGCGCGAGCGGGCCAAGGACATGGCCAGCGACTACACGCAGGCGTTCGGCGAGCGCCGGGACCTCCGGCCCTCCCAGCCCGCCACGCCGGAGCCCAGGCCCGAGTCCCAGCGCAGCATCTTCGCGTCCTTCCGGCCCAGGGCCGCCGCCGCGCCCGAGCCGGAGCGTCAGGCGCCAGAGCCGGCGCTAGCCGCTGGCCGCACCCAGCGCGCCGTGCAGGCCTACGCCAAGAGCCTCGCCGAGATCGAGCGCATGGGCGAGCGCGGCCTGCCGGTTCTGCCACACCAGCGCCAGGCGCTGGACCGCGCCCGCGAGGCGCTAGACGGCTTGCGGCCCCGGGCCGCGGCTGACCTGGAGACCGCTCTCCGCCGCCAGCCGGACCTCATCGGCGAGGCCACGGGCGGGCGTACCCAGCGGGCGATCCGGGCCATGCAGCTGGAGGCGGAGGTCCGGTCGAGTCCGCAGATGCGAGCCGATCGCTTCGTGGAGCGCTGGCAGGGCCTGAACCGCCAGCGCGAGCAGCTCGAACGCCACGGCGACGCAGGGTCAGCCCGGCGCATCGCTAACCGCATGGGTGATCTTGCCTTCGGCCTGGAGCGCGACCCGCAACTGGAGTCGCTGCTGGCGAACCGCCGCCGCGATCTTGGCCTGCACCCCATCGTGGAACGCGACTTGGTCCGCGACCTCTCCCGCCAGATCGGGCTCGGACGTGGCCTAGGCATAGGACTTTGAGAAGAAGGAGGAGTGGTGATGACGATGATGATCGACGGCCCGGTCCAGGACGTCTCTGACCCGGCGGCCAAGGCGTTCGAGGCCTTGCGGGAAGAAGTGGCGCTGGTCCGCCGGGCCATGGCGGGACTTGCCGCAGAGCGGGCCTCCATCGAAATCCCCGACTACAGCCCCACGCTCGGCGAGATCGCCAAGGGCATGGCCGAGATGGCGGAAACCACAGTCCGGCCGGCGTCACGGCCGGCGTTAGGTCTGACGCCCAGCGAGATCACTCGTCAAATCGCCGCCGGAGCGGTGGAAGCCCGGCGCGACGACCATGCGAAGCTGGACAGCGCTCGCAAGTACCTCGACGAGGTGAGCCTGGACCTCAAGGCCCGACTCCACATCGCGCGACAGGCCGACGTGCAGAACCATTGGCTGCTCATCAGCGGATCGATGGGCCTCTTCGCCGGTATGCTGCTCTGGGCGCTCGGCTTCGGTCCCTTCGTCCGCGCCATGCCGCCCTCCTGGCGCTTTCCGGAGCACATGGCGGCCCGAATGCTCCAGCTCGACATGTGGAGCGCAGGCGAGCAACTGATGCGCAGCTTGGCGCAGAGCAGGTCCTGGCCGCAGAAGATGTAGAGCGGCAGGTAGCAGTAGCGATCATAGTAGCCGTGGAAGAAGCGGCTTTCCTGGTGGCCGTGGATCGGATCGTCGGTGGCGTCCAGGTCCAAGATGATCGGCTCGGAAGGCTTGCGCCGACCATTCAGGAAAAGCTCTACGAACAGGTCCTCGATGGCCTTGGGGTCGTGACTGACCTTGCGGTAGCGGTGCTCGCCGGACGGCGCATGCTCCAGCCGGTTCAGCGTGCTCTTGCCTGACAGGGGCGCGGTCAACCGCCCCAGGAGCGCGCCGAGCAGGGGATCGTGGCGCAGCTGGTCATGATCGACCAGGTCCTCGTAGCCCAGGCACAAGCCGAACACCCGCTGACCCACCAAGGTGCGCACGTCATGCACCACCCGGGTCGGATCGCGACCGTCCGTGAAGCAGCGGGTGAAGCGATCCAGCAGGCCTATGGCCTTGTCGATGGCCGACAGCAGCACCGCGCCCGCATCTGTCGTCACCCGGCCGCCGTCGAAAGCGCCCACAACTTTACGCCCGCAGGCCTCTCCCAAATCCAGCGAATCTGGCACACACTGTTGGGGCATAGGGGGAACTCCTGCGAACGGGCATCTCTTTGTTGCAGAAGAACTTTCCCTGATTCTCAACCCCTATGCGACCCGCTCCTGGTGAGAAATGCGGGCTAATCGCTCCACGTCGCTATGCCGTCTGGGTCAAATCTCAGAAACAGTCCTTCAACCAGCGAGGGCTCGCTGCACCGCTTCGGGTTCACGATCAATGACGGTCAGCAGCACGCGGGCGCTCGTCTCCGGTCCCCGGCGTCCTTGCTCCCAATCACGGACAGTGCCAACGGGGAAGCCGAACCTGGCCGCGAACGCCTCCTGGCTAAGCCCCAGCTTGTCGCGGATCGCGCGCACGTTCAGTTCGGCGGGCACGTGCACACGATAAGTGCCCGGCTGCGCCTCACCCCTGCTGATCGTCACAGCCTCCGTCAGGCCGGCTGAGATCTTGTCGAAAGCCCTCTTGCTCATGGTTGGCTCCTTACAGCCGAACAGCAGGTAAGCAGCCCGCTGGATCAAAGTCTCTTCACGATGGCGGCCAAGCCGTTGCGCTCCACCTTTGACAGGTTGGCTCGCTCGCCCTTGGAGAAGACGGTCAGGAGGAACACTCGGCCCTCCGCGGCGCGGAAGAAGGTGATCAGGCGATATCCGCCGCTCTTGCCCTTGCCTCGCCCGGCAAGCCGCAGCTTCCTGCAGCCACCTGTGCCTACCATGACGTCCCCTGCGTCCGGGTTGGCGGAGACGGTTATGACCGCACGCTGGCGCTCCTCTTCCGTCATGCCCGCATGCTCGGCGGCAGCGATATAGGCTCCCGTTTCGATCACCTCGTGCATGTACCCATCTACGGCAACGCCGCAGGTAAGGCAATGCCATAGCTCAAGCGCGATATCGCGCCGAGTTCTAAGCCTTAGCTGTTGGGTCTTGGGCGCAGAGCCGCCGTCGAGCGTCAGCTCATCGCGCCTGATTGCCTCCTGACCTGCCGCTTCCGCGGCTCGTCTCTTTCCGACTGTACCTGCTGATCCGCCAAGCTACCGTCGCGAGAACTGAGGCGACGGAGTTCACCAAGCATGGTCCAGCACTTGACAGCCTGCTCGCCAAAGCTTGAGGCGCGGGCCGCCGGCCTCCTCTATGTGCTGGTGATCGTGCTCGGCGGCTATGCCGAGTTGGTCGGCCGTCAGGGATTGATCGTGGCCGGCGACCCCGCCGCCACGGCCCGGGCCATCATGGGCCACCAGGGCGCCTTTCGTCTCGGATTCGCGGCCGAGATGATGACCAATGTGCTGGCGATCCCGGCAACCCTGATCATCTACCGGCTGCTGGCGCCGACCGGTTCCTTTCTGGCGCTGCTCGCGGTGGCGTTCGACCTGACGCAGAACACGGTCAACGCCGTGAACGCCTGGACCCAGTTCGCCCCCCTGACCTTTCTCAGCAGCTCGCCGGATTTGACCGCCATCCCGCACGCCGAACTCGCCGCCTGGGCGAGCCTGGCGCTCAAGTGGCACGATGTCAGCTTCTCCATCGGGCTGACCTTCTTTGGCTTCGCGCTCCCGATCTATGGGTGGCTCATCTTCCGCTCCGGCTACTTCCCCCGCTGGCTGGGGGCGCTCTACGCCCTTGCCGGCATCTGCTACCTGATCAGCAGCTACAGCTTCTTCTTCGCCCCCAACCTGCCGCTGGCGGCCGACGCCATCTGGGGCTGCCTGATAGGTGAGGGCGCACTGGCCCTGTGGCTGCTCATCATGGGCGTGAACGAGCCCGCCTGGCGCGCCGCGGCCGCCCCATGAACCATCCTGCAAGATCCGAACGCCAGGATCAGCTGAGGAGCCAAGCCATGCTTGAAGTGTCGCTGCCCCGCCTCTATGCGCTTCGCGCCATGTACCTCATCCTGCTGGTCATGATCCCGCAGATGACAGCGGCCAGCATGGTCTACAGCACCCGGAGCCTTAGTGCGGCCGACGGCTGGGGCTTCACGGCCTGCCTGCTGGCGGCCCTGTCGCTGCTGGCCGCTCTGGGACTGCGCCATCCACTGAAGATGCTGCCCCTGCTCCTCTTCGAGTTGGTGTGGAAGCTCATCTGGCTGGCCAGGGTCGCGCTGCCGCTCTGGCGGGCCGGCAGGGTCGACGAGGCGCTGACCAGCAACACGGTCGCCGCGGGCGCGGCCGTCCTCGTCCTGACCGTGATCCCCTGGCGCTACGTGGGCGCCCAATACCTGCGCGCGCCAGGCGATCCCTGGCGGCCAGCCTCTCGGATCGGCGCGGCGGCGCGGGCTTGATGCTCATAGACCCACCCGTGGGCCCCGCCCCTCGCGGCGCTGTTGCGGATCGCGTCCGCCTCTGGTGGCGTTCGTCCCTCGCGACGCGGATGGGGTTCGCGCTCGGCCTGTCGGTCGCGATCGGCTACCCCCTCGACCTCCTGGTCAACTCCGGGAGGCTCGGCGTCACCCTGCGCGCCATGGAACTAGGCGGGGTGGGCGTGCTGGCCTTCGGCCTCGCCGAGCGCTGGCCCCGCCGACTGCCGAGCGGGCTGGCGCGCTGGGTTGTGCAGGTGCTGGCGGTCGGAACCGTCATGGCGCCGGCGAACCTCGTCCTCACACTCCTGGACCAAGCCCCCGGAGCGCCGTCCCTCTGGTCGAGCGGGGAGAAGCTCGGCGAATTCGGCGCTTCCACCGCCATCGCGCTGCTGATCGCGCCATGGACGGCGCTCGCGGCCCTGATCCGCCAGAAGGACGCCCTGGTCCGCAACCAGGCGCTGGCCTTCGACTTGGAGCGCAGCGAGCTGGAGCGCGAAGCGCTGGAGGCCCGGCTTCACCTGCTCCAGGCTCAGGTCGCGCCCCACTTCCTGTTCAACACCCTGGCCAACGTGCAGACCCTGGTGGACGCCGGCTCTCCGCGGGCCTCGGCTGTGCTGGCCAGTCTCACCGCCTACCTGCGGGCGGCGGTGCCGCGCCTGCATGGACCCGTTCCCACGATGGCGGCCGAGCTGCAGCTGGTGGAGGCCTATCTGGAGCTGATGCACATGCGGATACCCGACCGCCTCCGCTTCAGCCTTCAGGTCGACGAGGCGGCGCGCGGTCTGCGCTGCCCGCCCATGACCCTGCTGACCTTGGTGGAAAACGCGGTGCGTCACGGCGTCGACCCCAGCGAGGACGGCGGCGAGATCGTAGTGGAGGTCAGGCGTCACGGCGACCGGTGCCTCGTGCGGGTCGCCGACACCGGCCTGGGCTTGAGCCAGGGTGCCGGCGGACTGGGGACGGGCTTGTCGACACTGCGCGAACGCCTGCGATTGAGCTTTGCGGGCGCTGTACGACTGCAGCTCGCTGAGCAGGAGCCCCACGGGGTCCGCGTGGAGCTGGACTTCCCGGCCGAGGACGCCGACGCGTGACACCGGCCCGGCCGACCGCGATGATCGCCGATGACGAGCCCCTGCTGCGCGAGGCGCTCTCCCACCAGCTGACGACGGCGTGGCCGGAGCTGGAGGTGGTCGCCCTGGCCCGCAACGGGCGCGAGGCCGTGGAGCGGTTCGAGGCGCTGCGCCCCGACGTCTGCTTCCTCGACGTCCACATGCCCGGGGTATCCGGCGTAGAGGCCGCGCGCCGGATCGGCCGGCGCGCCCACCTTGTCTTTGTCACGGCATACGACCAGTACGCCGTGGAAGCCTTCGCCCAGGGCGCCCTCGACTACCTCGTCAAGCCGGTCGAGCCCGCTCGGCTAGCGGATACCGTCGCGCGCCTGCAGGACCGCCTACGGGGCGCTCAGCCGGCGTCCGACCTGGAGCCGCTCCTGCGGCGGCTGGCCCTGCAGCTGCAGCCCCGCCCGGCCGTAGCGCCCCTGCGCTGGATCCGGGCCCAGGTCGGTCAGAAGCTCCGCCTGATCACTGTGGACGCGGTCGACTACCTGCAGTCTGACGCCAAATACACCCGTGTCGCTTGGCGGGACGAGGCCGGCCAAGCTGGGGAAGCGCTTGTTCGGACAGCGCTGAAGGAGCTGATCTCCCAGCTTGACCCCGCCGAGTTCGTCCAGATCCATCGCGCCTTCGCGGTTCACCTGCGGGCGATCAGCCATGTGACGCGAAGCGACAACGAGACGGCTTCAGTCCACCTGAAGGGTCGCAGCGACGTCCTTCCTATCAGCCGAAGCTACGTTCACCTGTTCCGCCAAATGTAAGCAATGTACCCGTGATGCGGCGACCAATTGGACGGCCGCTTACAGGACTACCTTTGGAGCTCCTGTACGACTTGGGTTGGGCGCCTAGCTGTCGCGGACCGTACCTAAGGTGCGGCCGAAGAGGTCCAGCATCTCGGTCCAACCGCGCTCCGCCTGATCGTGGTCGTAGACGGGGAAGTCCGGCTTCATCCAGCCGTGCGCAGCCGGGTAGGTCTCCGCCCGAAACCGCACACTATGCTTGTTGAGCACCGCCTCGAACCGCTCGGCCATCTCGGGCGGATAGCTGGCGTCGTTCTCGGCTGCGCCGATGTACAGCTCTGCTTGTAGCTGTGGCGCGAGCAGGTGCGGACTGGCGGGATCGTCGGTAGCCAGGCGGCCGCCATGGAAGCTCGCCACTGCCGCAAACCGATCGGGCCAGGCGCCTGCCGCCGCTACCGCCATGCCGCCGCCCATGCAGAAGCCGACTGCGCCGATCCGGCGACCTGCCACGTCGCTGCGGCTATCTAGGTAGGCGAGCAGTGCGCCTGTATCCTGAGCCACCTTGAGGTTGTTGGTGGTCGCCATCAGCGGCCCGAGCACCGCCCGGAAGTCGCCAGCGAACACCTCCTTGGGCACGAACGGACCGTAGGGCCCATACCGGTAGAAGAGATCCGGGACCAGCACGACATAGCTCGCGTCGGCGAGCCGCTGCGCCATGTCTATCAGCGTTGGCCGGATGCCCCCCGCGTCCATGTATACGACCACGGCGGGCCAGAGGCCCTCTCCGCCAGCTGGGGTGAACAGGTACGAGGGGCACTCGCCGTCGCTGGTCCGGATCGTCAGACGCTGGTGGGGCATGATGGTGTTCCTTTCGCCATCGACCTTACCCGCTAGCCGCCGTTCGGGAAAACCGGCACGAGTATGCTTGGGGGTCATGAATTAGCGGCGGCTATCGACTTCAAGTACAAGACCATCCCCCCGCCTGCAACGCCGCCAACCTTGCGGTGGCGCAGGCCGGGGGTCCAATCTGCCTGGCGGACGTGCGCACCGCCGTCGGTTCCACCGCCAACCAGCCGGGTATCCGCGACGACAACACCGCCTTCGGCGAGGACACCCAGCGCGGCTACAACCAGACCGCCGCCTTCGGCTCCATCGACATCGACATCATCCCCCACGTGCTGACGATCACCGGCGGCACCCGCTACTTCAACTACCGGGAGTCGGAGGTCGGCTCGCAGTACGGCACGGGCTCAGGCTGCGTGGACGTGCCTAACGGGCAGTGCGCGGGAAGCATCGTCAACATCGACGCCGCCCACGACAAGGTCGGCTATCATGGCTTCAAGAGCCGGGCGAACATCACCTGGGACATCACCCCGCGCACGCTCGTCTACTACACCTTCTCGCAGGGCTTCCGCCCGGGCGCCTTCAACCGCTCCACCAGCGGCGTGGCCAAGGATTCCGCCGGCAATGCGCAGTACGAGAAGCCCAACGGCTACGCGCCGGACTCCCTGACCAACAATGAGATCGGCCTGAAGACGGAGCTGTTCGACCGCCGCCTGCAGCTGAACCTGTCCGCCTACGACATGGACTGGGACAACGTGCAGTTCCTGTTCTTCAACCCCACCCAGCTCGGCAACACGACCTTCGGCGTCAACGGCCCGAACTACAACATCAAGGGCGTGGAGGCCCAGGTGGTCGCCCGGGTGACCGAGGAGCTGAGCCTCCAGGGCTCGGCGACCTACGACCACGACACCCAGTCGAACTCGCCCTGCCTGGTCGACAACATCCCGACCTCGCCGGGCTACAACAGCTGCATCACTGAGGTGAAGGGCCAGCCTTTCCAGAACCCCTTCGGCTCGGTCGGCACCACGCCCGCCTTCTCGCCGGCCTTCCAGGGCAACCTGCGCGCCCGCTACGACCACACCTTCGGCCTCTACAGCGGCTACGGCATGCTGGGCGCCAGCTACACCGGCAGCATGTACAACCAGCCGGCCACCTATCTCTCTGGCACAGGCGTGACGGTGCCCAACACCACCTACCTGCGCTACCTGCAGGCCGCCTACGTGACCGAGGACGCCACTGTCGGCGTCAAGCGCGACAAGTGGTTCGCCCAGCTGTTCGTCAACAACCTGCTGGACTCCCACGCCAGCACGTTCACCTCCTCGGCCCAGTTCATCAAGTCCGAGGTGCCGATCCGCCCGCGCACCTTCGGCCTGACCATCGGGGCCAGCTTCTGACGCGCGTTTGCTGCTAGACTGGAGAGGCGGGCGGAGGCGCCCGCCTTTTCCGACCTGGACCGCATGGCCTCAACCGCCGCCCTTACCCTTTCGCCTTCCGTAGAGGCGGAACTGCCGCGCCTGCGGGCGCTGCAGAAGGCCGGCCGCCATGGCGAGGCCCTGGGCGTGGCGCAGCCGCTGCTGGCGGACTGGCCTGAGAACCGCGATCTGCTGCTGATCGCGGCGATCAGCCTGCGCCACCTGCTGCGCCTGCCCGAGGCCCTGGCGATGCTGGACCGGCTGGAGGCGGTGCAGCCGCACTTCAGCCGCCTGCACCAGGAGCGCGGCCTGTGCCGGGTGGCTCTGAAGGATGCGCCCGGCGCCATCCAGGCCCTGCTGCTGGCCGTGAACCTCAACCCGGCCCTGCCCGCCGCATGGACCATGCTGCAGGGCCTCTACCGCCTGAGCGGTGATGGGCGAAACGCCGCCACAGCCGCCGAACACGTCGCCACCCTGAAGCGCCTGCCCCCGGAGGTGGTGAGCGCCACCGCGCTGTTCCACGACGGGGAACTCGGTCCCGCCGAACAGATCGTCCGCGCCTACCTGCTGCAGCACGGCGACCATCCCGAAGCGATGCGCCTGCTCGCCCGCATCGGCATGGCGCGCGACGTGCTGGACGATGCCGAGGTGCTGCTGGAGGCGGTGCTGGCGCTAGCTCCCGACTACCAAGCGGCGCGCCACGACTACGCCCAGACCCTTGTGCAGCGGCACAAGTATGTGGAGGCCCGCGCGCAGATCACCCGCCTGCTGCAGCTCGACCCCGCCAACCTGGACTATCGCTCTCTGGCGGCCACCACCGCGGTGGGACTGGGCGAGCAGGACACGGCGATCGGTCTCTACGAGGGGATGCTCGCCGACCGGCCGAACGACCCGGACGTCCACCTGTGGCTCGCACACGCGCTGAAGACGGTGGGCCGCACGTCGGAGGCCGTGGACGCCTATCGCGCGGCGGCGGCGGCGCGGTCGGACTTCGGCGACGCCTACTGGAGCCTCGCCAACCTGAAGTCCTACCGGTTCGGCGACGAGGAGATCGCGCGGATGCGGAGGGAAGAGGCCTCGCCCGCCATTGCGCCGGCCGATCGCCACCACCTCTGCTTCGCGCTCGGCAAAGCCTTGGAGGACCGGGGTGAGACGGCGGAGTCCTGGCGCTACTACGCCCAGGGCAACGCCCTGAAGCGGTCGGAGAGCCGCTATCGGCCCGAGATCATCGAGACCAACACAAGAAAGCAGATCGAGGTCTGCACGCCTGACTTCTTCGCCCGCCGGGTGGGCTGGGGCGCGCCGGCCCGTGACCCAATCTTCATTCTGGGCCTGCCGCGCTCGGGCTCCACCCTGCTGGAGCAGATCCTGGCCTCCCACTCCCAGGTGGAAGGCACCCAGGAGCTGGCCGACGTGCAGCGGATCGTTTTGGAGCTGCAGGGCCGCGACCTGGACTTGGACGATCCCCGCTACCCTGCCGTGCTCGCCGACATGACGGAGCAGGACTTCCGCCGCCTGGGCGACAAGTACCTGACCGACACGCAGGTCTACCGCACGGGACGGCCCATCTTCATCGACAAGATGCCTAACAACTTCCGCCACATCGGCCTGATCCAGCTGATGCTGCCCAACGCCGTGATCATTGATGCGCGGCGCGATCCGATGTCCTGCTGCTTCAGCAACCTGAAGCAGCTGTTCGCCCAGGGGCAGGAGTTCGCCTACAGCATCGAGGACATCGCGCGCTACTACCGCACCTATCTGGAGCTGATGCGCCACTGGGACGCGGCGCTGCCCGGGCGCGTGCTGCGCGTGCAGCACGAGGACGTGGTCGCCGACCTGGAGGGCGAAGTGCGGCGGATGCTCGATCACTGTGGCCTGCCGTTCGAGCCCGCCTGCGTGGCCTTCCACAAGACCCGGCGCAGCGTGCGCACGCCGAGGTCCGAGCAGGTCCGACAGCCCATCTTCCGCGATGGGCTGGACCAGTGGAGGCCGTATGAGGCGTTGCTTGAGCCTTTGAGGACGGCCTTGGGCGATGCGCTGTCCCGCTACCGCGAATAGGCCGCCGGCCGCATGCCGGCCTAGTTGTGGATCGAAAAAGCGAAGCCGAACATGCGCGGCTCGCCGGCGATGTAGGTCGGCAGGCCCACGTCCTCGCCCGTGTTGCCGGCGTCCTTCAGGTAGTGGGTGTCCGACGCGTTGGTCACGAAGGCCTCCAGCCGCCAGGGCTGCGCGTCCGGCTGGTAGCGGAAGCGCAGGTCCACCAGGCCGTAGGCGTTCTGGTACTCGTTGAACACGAGCGGCCGGATCAGCGCCCCGGTGAGCAGGGCCGGGTTGGCGTTGTCGTCGTCGAAGAAGGCCTTGGTGCGGTAGACGAAGGTCGGCGTGAACTCGAACACCCCGCCCAGCGCCGGATAGCGGGCGTCCGCGCCCAGCGAGAGCATGTGGTCCGGCGTCAGGCGGAAGTGGTTGCCCTTGTAGGCCCCGGAGTCGAAGCGGGCATGGGTGTAGGTGTAGGTCCCGAACAGGTCGAGCAGGCTGTTCAGGCTGTAGTTGGCCTGGCCCTCGAAGCCGTAGTCGTCGGCGCTGCCGGCGTTGGTGGTGACGAAGGTCGTGCCCTGCTGCATCTCCGTCTGGAAGTTGGAGTAGGTATAGTAGAAGCCCGCGCCGTCGAGCTGCAGGTGGCGGTTGAACAGCAGCGCCTTGGCGCCGCCTTCGTAGTCGTTGACGATCTCGGCCGGGACGTGGGTGAAGTTCGGATCGCCGCCGGGCGTGGACGGCGCGGTCACCGCCAGCACCTCGGGGCGGCGGCCGCGGGCGTAGGTGAAGTAGACGCTGGCGGTAGGGTCCAGCTTGTAAAGGGTGTTGAGCCGCCAGCTCAGCCCGTCGTCGGACAGGCCTTCGCGCACGGTGTCGCCGTTGTTGGCCGTGGGGTTGAGGGTTGCCCCGAAGTTGGGCAGGTTCGGCGCGCCCGGCGCCAGGGCGTCCAGCTCCAGAGCACCGTCGGCGGGATCAGTGGGGTCGGCCTGGACGTGCAGCAGGGCGCCGAGCACCGACGGGCCGCCCAGATTGCGGGCCTCGTAGCTGGTGGTCTTGTGCTCGTAGCTGTTCCTCAGGCCGCCCGAAATCTGCCATTTGTCGGTCAGGCGGTAGGTGAGATCGCCATAGATGTCGCCCTCCTCCACCCGGTTTCCGTCGGTGGACTCTTCCTGGTGGTCGGTCGAAATGTTGTTGGCCGCCGCCAGCGTCAGTGGCGCGAGGCTCGCGGGAAAGCCAAGCAGACCCAGCAGGATGGAGTTGGTCGTGTTGACGTTGTCCAGCACGGCCAGGGGGGTGGGGATCGGATTGTTGCGGTTGAGCGCGCCGGAGACGAGCGCCAAGGCGGTGCGCTCGTCCAATTCGATGGGCACCTTGTACTTGCCCTGCTCCCCGAAGCCGTTCACGCCGACGAAGCCGGTCAGGCGGTGGTCAAACGCATCGAAGTTCAGCCGGAACTCCTGGCTGATCTGGTTGTCGTAGGTGTTCTCCGCCGCGGTCAGGGCCGGGTAGGAGAAGCCGTCCGGATCGAACACCTCGTCGCTGTCGAAGTGGCGGTAGGCGGTGATGGAGGACAGGCGAAGGGCGTCGTTGATCTTGTAGTCGAGCAGGGCGGTCCCGCCGTAGACGTTCCGGTGCAGGCCGAGCCTGGACCCCTCGGAGAAGTTGGCGGGAGCGGAGAGCGCCGCGCCCGTATAGGGGCTGGTGTTCCCAAGGATTTGGCCGGTGACGGGATTGGTCGGGTAGAAGGTGGCGTTCTTGAACGAAGTTCCGTTGGGCCGGTCGTTCTGGTAGTTGAAGATGAAGTCGGCGTTCAGCTTGGCGACCGGCTTCCAGTTCACCGCCATCCGCACCGCCCCGGTGTTCACCGAGTCGTAGTCCGGGCCGCCCAGGTCGTTGTTGATATAGCCCTCGCGCACCCGGTAGCGGCCGGAGAAGCGCACCGCCAGCGTGTCGGCGAGAGGGATGTTCACCATCCCCTCCACGTCCCCGTAGTTGTAGTCGCCGCCCTCGACCCGGGCGTTCCAGTCGAAGCCCGTCTCGCTGGCCTTGTTCTGGATGATGTCCACCGCCCCGATCAGGGCGGAGCGGCCGTAGAGGGTGGACTGGGGGCCCTTGTCGACCTCCACCCGCTGCACGTCGAACAGCTCCACGAACGAGCCGCGCGACTTGGAGATGTCCACCCCGTCCTGGAAGATGGAGACGCGCGGCTCGTCGGTGGCGTCGCCGCTATCGGTGGTGATGCCGCGCATGACGAAGCCCGAATTGTTGGGCGACTGGTTCTGGACGTAGAAGCCCGGGGTGAACTGCGACAGGTCGTGGAAGTCGCGCACGTTCAGCTTGTCCAGGAACGCGCCGGTATAGGCAGTCATGGTGATCGGCACGTCGATGGCGTTCTGCTGGCGCTTCTGCGCAGTCACCACGACTTCGGAGATCTGGCCCGAGGCGATCTGGTTGGTGGTCTCCGCCGGCGACGGGTTGGGCTGACCACGGGTCAGCGCCGGGCTGTTCGCCGAGGCGCCGGGGGGCGGGGCGTCGGCCTGGGCCGAAGCAGTTTGGGCCGAAACGGTCTGGTATGAAGCGGTCTGGGCCCAGGCGGGCGCCGACAGGAGCGCGCTCAGGCCTGCGCCGAGCAGCAAGGCCGAACGGGTCGTCCGATGTGTACGCATGAAGCTGCCCCCGCTTCGGGGTAGCTGCGGTTTGCGACAGCTCCGGAAAGCTGGCGCGACGAAACCGTGACGACCCCGTCTGCAGGACGAGGCGCGGCGAGGGGCCGCACTAAGGCCGCGTACGTGATCGCCAAACCGTCATCGCGGACCGCTACGCCCGCGGCGAGCCAGGAGACCGCCCGTGCGCCTTGATCGACGCGACACCTTGAAGTTGCTCGGCGCGAGCGCCGGGGTCTCCGCGGCCGCCAGCGACCTGCCGGCGCAGGCGCAGGCGCAGGCGGGTGCGATCGAGTTCCGGCACGGCATAGCCAGCGGCGACCCGCTGCGCGACCGTTTGATCCTGTGGACGCGCGTCACGCCTACGGCCGACGCCGGCGACGTGGGACCCATCACTGTATCCTGGAAGGTGGCCGAGGACGCCGGGCTCACCCGCGTCGTCGCCCGCGGCCGCACCACCACCGGGCCGCAGCGCGACTATACCGTGAAGGTGGACGCCGACGGCCTGAAGCCCGGGCGCGAATACTGGTACGCCTTCGACGTCGGAGGCGCGCAGTCCCCCGTCGGTCGCGCCGGGACCCTGCCCACCGGCCACGTGGACGAACTGGTGATGGCCTTCGTCACCTGCGCCCTCTATCCCAACGGCTACTTCAACGCCTACGACCACATCGCCAAGTCCGACAAGCTCGACGCGGTGGTGGAGCTCGGCGACTACATCTACGAGTACGGGTCCAAGCCCGACGACTACGGCATGGCCAACGGCGCCAGGCTCGGCCGCCTGCCTGAGCCGCCGCACGACCTAGTCAGCCTGGCCGACTACCGCATCCGCTACGCCCAGTACCGCCGGGACCCCGACCTGCAGGCCGCCCATGCGCGCGCGCCCTGGATCTGCGTGTGGGACGACCACGAGGTCTGCAACGACACCTGGAAGGGCGGGGCGGAGAACCACCACGAGAAGACCGAAGGGGCCTTCCAGGACCGCAAGGCCAACGCCATGCGCGCCTACTTCGAATGGATGCCGATCCGCGAGCCCGCGCCCGGGATGGCGCGCGAGGCCATCTACCGCAGCTTCGACTTCGGCGACCTGGCCAGCCTGACCATGCTGGAGAGCCGCCTGCTCGCCCGCTCCTACCAGCTGGAGTTCGAGCGCGCGGGCGACATCCCCTACGTCCTCTACGAGGCTAGCCCGACGGGCGGGCGCCACCGGATCACCGATCCCCAGACCGTCGCCGCCGTGATGGCCCGCACGCCGGAGAACGGGGCGCCGCCGGCGCCCTACGTGCTCGGCCCCGACGTGGAGGCAGTGACCCGCTACATCTCCGACCCGAACCGCCAGATGCTCGGCTCCGAGCAGGAGGCGTGGCTGCAGTCGACTCTGGCGGCCTCGGCCAAGGCCGGGCGGCCCTGGCAGGTGGTGGGCAACCAGGTGATCATGGGCCGCGCCCGCTTCCCCAAGGTTGCGCCGCTGATCGGCGAGGCCGGAATCGCCGCCCTGCTGGGCAAGCTGCCGGAGAGCCGCCGCAAGGAGGCCGCGGAGATGATCGAGATCTCCCGCTACGACATGCCCTTCGACCTGGACGGCTGGGACGGCTACCCCGCCGCCCGCGCCCGCATGGACGCCATCTTCGCCGGCGCGGGCGGGGGCAACGCCATCGTGGTCTCCGGCGACAGTCACGCCTTCTGGGTCAATCAGTTGCACGACGCGGCGGGCGCGCAGCGGGTGGCGCTGGAGCTCGGGACCAGCGCCATCACCAGCCCCTCGCTCGGCGACGGCGCCGGCGGTTTCCAGCTCGGCCCGGTGTTCATGCAGCAGAACCCGGAGGTGGCCTTCTGCGACCAGCTGGCCAAGGGCTACGTCCGCCTGACGCTGCGCCACGATCAGGCTGTCGGCGAATTAGTCCAGGTCCAGATCGACGCCAAACCCTATGTGGCGAGCGTCTTGGGAACGTGGCGGCTCCGGCCGACCTCCGGCGTCGGGGTGGGACCGGTCGAGCGCGCGTGAATCGTGAGGGATTGCTGGCTTGGAGGCTGAGGCCGTTCGCGAGCCGCTCAAACCACCCGCTCATCCCGGCGAATGCCGGGACCCAGATCAGAGGACGCCGCCGCCCAGCTCAGGTGATAGTTCCAGCCAAGCGCAATGTTTAACCAGCCGACCCTGCTCTGAGAAGAGCGGCTTAGGTGGCGCAGCAGAAGAGGATCGCGCATGCCATGTGCCGGCGCCTAGCACACCTAACCCGGATTTCTCACCAGAGTGGCGGACTTCGGCGGGCTGACGTTTCGCAAGCTTAGCTTTAGGTCCGGGCGGAGTGATCGGGCGAGATAAGCGGCGGGATGGGCGCACATCACCGTCCGCCGGAATGGCGTTGATGTTGGTCGGCGCTGGGGCGTGTTCGTCGGTGGCGTCCTCCCTGTCTGATCAGTGGCTCAAGCGGGCGCTGGCGGGGCGGCGAGAAGCCTTGCGCTGGCGAGCCGCAGCTCGTGGGTCCAGGGGAAAGCGGTGGCCATGGAGACGGTGATGCGCCGGACGGACACGGTGACCTTGGCGGCGATCTTCAGGAGCTTCAGGCGGATCGTCCCGCAGGTGGCGGTCTGGAAGGTGGTGTGGCGCAGCGCCAGCCTGCGTAGCGCGCTGAGCAGGACGTAGGCGAAGGAGGCGAACCACAGGCGCAGCTGGTTGGCCCGCATGGTCGCCGCCGAGGTGCGGTCGGCGAACAGGTCCAGCTGGCATTCCTTGATCCGGTTCTCCATCTTGGCCTACGCGCGCAGTAGAGCGTCTCGTACAGCGGCCTGGCCATGAACCTGTCGGGCTTGAGGCTGGTGACCAGGAAGCGGGGATTGGCTTTGCCGTGGGTGCATTCCGCCTTGGCGATCACGCGCCGCCGGCGCGTCCAGCTGCCTCGGGTGGACCACATGAAGTCGCGGAACACCCGTGCCGGCGCCTTGGTCTTGTCGGAGAGGGCGGCGGCCTCGGCCAGGGCGTCCGCGACCCTGGCCTCCAGGCGGGCGTTGCGCGCAAGGCCAAAGACGTAATCGACCTTGTTCGCCTCGCACCAGCTCATCAGAGCGTCGCGGGCGAAGCCGCTGTCGGCGCGCAGGATGATCTTCACCTTGGGCCAGCGCTTACGGATCAGGCCGATGATGCGCGCCACCTCTTCAACCGAGCCGGCGGCGGCGTCGATGTCGGCCTTCCTCAGCTTGGCGCAGAGCAGGTCCTGGCCGCAGAAGATGTAGAGCGGCAGGTAGCAGTAGCGATCATAGTAGCCGTGGAAGAAGCGGCTTTCCTGGTGGCCGTGGATCGGATCGTCGGTGGCGTCCAGGTCCAAGATGATCGGCTCGGAAGGCTTGCGCCGACCATTCAGGAAAAGCTCTACGAACAGGTCCTCGATGGCCTTGGGGTCGTGACTGACCTTGCGGTAGCGGTGCTCGCCGGACGGCGCATGCTCCAGCCGGTTCAGCGTGCTCTTGCCTGCAGGGGCGCGGTCAACCGCCCCAGGAGCGCGCCGAGCAAGGGATCGTGGCGCAGCTGGTCATGATCGACCAGGTCCTCGTAGCCCAGGCACAAGCCGAACACCCGCTGACCCACCAACGTGCGCACATCATGCACCGTCCGGGTCGGATCGCGACCATCCACAAAGCAGCGGGTGAAGCGATCCAGCAGGCCTATGGCCTTGTCGATGGCCGACAGCAGCACCGCGCCCGCATCTGTCGTCAGCCGGCCGCCGTCGAAAGCGCCCACAACTTTACGCCCGCAGGCCTCTCCCAAATCCAGCGAATCTGGCACACACTGTTAGGGCATAGGGGGAACTCCTGCGAACGGGCATCTCTTTGTTGCAGAAGAACTTTCCCTGATTCTCAACCCCTATGCGACCCGCTCCTGGTGAGAAATCCGGGCTAGCTGCTCTTGGGACATGCCCTTGGATTTGCGCAGAGTTCTCAGACGCAGGCCTACTGCCACGTCGATAGGGTTGGGCCGCCGGTCAGGTTCGCTGGGGTTCAGGTTCAATCTCCGTTCTATGCGCCCCCGCGCACCCCATCGATCGCAAAACCTAAGCTACGCCCGCCCAGGCGCGCTACAGCCCATCCCAAACGCTAGGGTTCGATGGCCGCCTCATCGTACACCGAATGTCGGGTAAGTCTGAGGAGTTCGGCTGTGCGATGCAGGCAGGACGAGGTGGCGAGTTTGGCCAAACCCTCTGCGATATCGACGATGTAGGCCGCGAGACGCTGTGCGCTCTGTTCGCTGGCTTCGTCGGACTTGGCGAGTTCCGTCACGCGCCTGCTCAACATGGACACTATGGGAGCGCCATCATCAAGCCGAAGTACGGTGTATCTATTTTCGACCCACTGCAGTTCACCTGCTCCAGTGACATAGCGCTTTCTGAGAATGAATGGGTCATGGGTGACCAGCGCCTGCTCCAAGAGCCACTCATTCGCCTTCAGATCGTCCGGATAGGTCAAGTCCGACATCGTGAGCCCGAACACCTGAGCCCGAGATCTGCCAACAATTGAGCAAAACTGATCGTCAGCTGCTATGACACCTCTGCCCGGGCGATATATAATAGAGCCGGTGCTCAGGTAATCTAAACTTCGGAACACGCACTATCACCCAGTCAGGACACTTCTATAAACCACTGCCCAAGGCGCCGCTTCCATGCATCTGATCCCGAACCGCGTCTCATTGCATCATTTGATAGGGCTATAGCGCTATAGACCTAAGCACGTCTTGTTAACATGGATATGGCTGACGCGCCAGGTTGATCGCAGAAAACCTGCAATCCCGGCGTGTTTGTCGCAGCTTGGCGTTTATCATTTAATTAAATGTGTTGGGCAAAATCCTCATTGGAGGTGAGCCATGTCGCGTATTAAATCACTGATCTCAAAGCTGGAGTCAGCAGGCGAGCCCTGCCGATTGCTCGACTCTGAAGCCACAGGCTGGGCGCTTGCGCCGGCCGGTTGGGTCATCGATCCCATAGAAGACCTGGATGGCTGGGACATCCAAACCTCGCCTGACGAGACAGGTCAAGCGGCGCTCTGGATGTGTGCGGCTGACGTGAAATACGTGACCCGCTACATGGACGCAGCGATGGAGCTCCTGACCCAGTCGCGGCCGGAGGAGGCGTCCGCCATCGCCCTGCGGGCCATGGTGACGCTGTTGGCTCACCCTCGGCCTAACGCGGACGCTGGCGAGTTCACCCAGCGCGCTGCGTGCCAGATGGTGGCTGAACTTCTGCGCACGATCTATGCGGATGAGGTCACTGCTGAGGGCTCAAAGCTGGCGGCTTAGCCGAAAAGCTCTCTTTCCCTGTTCATGGTAGATCATTTCGCTTAGCTTCGCGTTGGGGCGTATCTGACTGCTCGGGGATACGTTTGAACGACGACCAAATTCCGAACCAGCCTCCAGACCCCATCGATCTGGAGGTTGGTGCGAGGTTGCGCGACGCTAGGCGGGGCCGAGCCTTGTCGCAAGTCGCGTTGGGCCAGCGGCTCAAGCTCACAGCGCATGAAATTCAGAGACTTGAAAATGGTCTTGACCGCATGTCCGCTACGTTGCTCGTGCGCGTGGCGGAGGCCATAGGTATTAGGCCGGCCGCGCTGTTGCCCGAGCCCCCGGAGACAAGCTGCGCGCAAGCTTCCCAGGATTGTGCGGCTGAAGGTGAGGGTTCCGATGAAGCGCAATTGCTGACAGCCTTTCACCGGATAGGCTCCAAAGACCTTCAGAGCAGTGTGGTCGGCATGGCCCGTCGGCTTGCTGATGAGAGCGAGTTGGGCGCTACGGAGTCGACCTCAGAGGATCAGGGCGAACACGGCGCCCCTATAGCGCGGGATGCGGGTAGTAGCCCGGCCTGACTACCCTATGAGACAAGTGCGGAGCCGCGGCAGCGTAACCCGTTCGCCCAGACATCCGCCTCGCCGACTTTGACGCCGCTCACGGCCTCGACTTGGCCGATCAGAGTGTCCAGGGATGGCGCGGCCTGGACCAGCACGGCCTGGAGCTCAGGCGAGAGGATGGCGGGCGTGATCCCCAGCGCAACGACGGGCGTCTGGACCTGAACGCCGGTTCCGCTCAACAGCGAGGCGACGCTGGCCTTGGCGACATCGGAGGTGAAGACGCTCTTCATCGTGCCCGCTGCAATTTCCGCCTGGTTGAAGCGGACGGTCTGCCAGCTCGATTGGCCGCCGCCGATGTCTACCCGGCTGTAGGCAGTGGCCCGCACGAGCACAGCATTGAGCAGGGTCGCGGTCTGCAGCGCCACCGGTGTGGTGAAGGTGCTCAAGGTGGACGGGTCGACCTGAGCCAGGGCGTAGGTCCCAAGGCTGGGTGAAACCGAGAGGCCCAGGCCTTGGTCGGTTGCGCCTGTGGGGCACTGCATGTCCAAGAGCTTAGCCTGAGCCGAGGCTGCCTCCACATAGATGGGCAGGGTCACCAGCGCGCCGCCCGTGGCGGTCGACAGGACGCCCGGCGCCAGGCTGGCTTGAATGTAGAGACGCATCTGGGCTGTCCGCACCACCACCTGGCCGGCGTCGGTCACCGTCAACCAGGGTGACTGGCTGGGCCGCTAGCCAATCGCCAGCCAGAGGTTCAGTTGTGCGATGCCAGGCACAAGGCCGTTCAGCGACACGTTGAGCTGGCGCGAAGCGTTGGCGGCGGCGAGTAGCGCGTCCGCAAGGCCGAGCGCCCCGACCGTCAGGCTGGCCCCGCTGCTATCAGTCGTCTGGTCCTGACTGTCGTAGGGGCCGAGGTCCAGGATCGTGGCGAGCGGGGTAGAGGGAAGCGCAGTTGAAGCTGCAGCCAGGGCCTGGGCGGCGCTGGCCGCGGCGGACTGACCGCTGGCGCTCAGTGTGTCGGCCAGGGCGCTTAGGGCCGTGGCGGGCGGGACGGAGGTGGTGAGCACCTGGCTGAAGCTCAGCGCCTGCAGTCCTGCCCGCGTCTGGATGGCGGGCACATAGCGGAGCAGGTCTACGTTGGCGTTCGCCAGCGCTTGATAGTTCATGACGGAGAGTTGGACCTGGCTCCCGGTCAGGGCCGACAGGAGGGCGTTGGCTACCCCGCCGTTCAACGAGGCCAAACCCGAGCCAATGGAGAAGGCGGCAAATTGTGCGCGAGCGGCCACTGTGGTGCGGGCCACGGTGAGACTGGAACGCCCGATCAGCAGGCCGGCGAAGTACAGGGGTACAGGGGCCTGCAGCGTCACCTGAACCGCATTACGGCTTGCGGAGGAGGCGGTGAAACGCTGGGCCGCGGGGGTGGCGGCGCTCGCTGAGTAGAGACCAGTCACCGTCTGGGCCGTGATCCCGCCTGGCCACGAGTTCAACGCGGCGGTGGCTTGGGCGGTCACGGCGGGCGTCTCGCTTGCGGTGGGGTCCAGGCTCTGCACTGCAGCCATGGCGGCGAGGTCCGCCACACCCTGCAGCTGGCGTGTCTTCATGTAGATGTTGCCGAGATCCACCCCCAGCGCCGCGCTGCCGATCAAGGCCAGCATGCAGAGCGCCGTCAGCATGGCGGTGATACCGCGACGGTCAGACGCAAAGGCGCTGAGGGTGCGATGCACGTCAGAAGCCTCCGACCTGGACCGACGCGCTGCGCAAGATTGAGGACGACGGCATGGGAATGACGCCGTTTAGCGCCCAGAGAGGGCTGCCCGAGGCGTCGTAGGCGATGTTCACTGTCATCACCTGCGACTGGTCGGTGTAAGCGAGCTGGACCAGCTTGGGGTTCAGGAAGCCGTAGGTGTGCAGCTCGTTAGTAAGACAGTTGGTGGCGAGCTGCTGGCGCTCGGTGTCGGAGAGGCCACCGAGCGCGGCGCGCGCAGCGTCGTTGGCCAACTGCTGCACCGAGTGGGCCATCAGGAAGTAGCCGCCGTACACCATGATGCCGAGCAGCAGCAGGATCAGCACCGGCCCGATGATCGCAAACTCCACAGCCACTGCGCCATCGGTCGAGTGGTCAAACCCACTCAATGGAGTGCCGAGGCGAAAGCTCGCTGGGGTTGAGTTCGTGGTTATGGTAGGGCGTCTGCAAAGTAGCGGCATGCTTCATCTCCCTCGCCACTCTCTCATAGGTAGTGTGATAAGCTTTCCCGATAGTGAATTGGGGGGAGAGGTCATGTGCGGCAATAGCGACGCGTCGGCAGGGACAGGGTCTAAGGGTGGCGGACAGCGGAAGCTGACCTCGCGAACTTGGCCGCCAAGCAACTCACCGTAGCTCAGATGAACCAAGCCCTGGGGGCGCACATGCGACTGGCGCGCATTCGGATGGGCTACAGTGTGGTGGAGCTCTCCCAGCTTTCAGGCGTGTTGATTGAAGAAGTTGAAGGGTTCGAATTGGGCAACTCCGTAGAGCTGCCCGTGATCAACTCGGTCCGTCTCGGCTTAGTATTCCGCGATGCGCTTGGACCGATGTGGTGGGATGCCGAACTTTTCCGCGGTGCTACAGATGCAGCGAGCGCATTTTCTCCTACTAAGTCTACACCCGCCGCGAAGCAGGCTCACTAGGAGCAAAGATTTGTGGGCAATCTTCAGTGCGATTGATAACACGCGCGCGACACACGCGTGCCCCAGCCGGGTGTGGTGCCCAGGTGGTTAGGGCTGAGCGGGACTACCGAGGATCGAGTCCAAACGGCTTCCCGCAGTACGCTTCGGTCGCTAACCACCGAGGCCGTGTGAGAACGCATTGGTAGGATGCAGGGCGGTGAGCGGGGAGCGCGGGAGGGAGTCGCTCTCAGGCGTTTAGCGCAGAGATCAGCGGCTTCACTCCGAAGATCGAGATCAGTCGCTTCATGTTGTAGGCCAGGATGTGGAGGCTTATCTCACCTGCGACCTTGTCCAGACGTCGCATCCTGAAGTGGACGGCTCCCATCCAGGCCTTCAGCGTACCGAAGACATGCTCAACGGTCGTAATTACCCACCCCGGCGCTCTCGTTGTGATCAGGCGGCGAGCGTCGCCATGATGGTCTTGAATGGGTTGGCGCCGGGGGTGAGGCGGGCGGTGTCGATCACGGTGCGGACATCGGCTTCGCCCTGGGCGGCCCACATGGCGCGGTAGCCGTTGGTGACCTTGCGCTGGATGACGGCGGGTCGCAGGTCGCGTTCGCAGGCGTTGTTGGTGGCTTGGACCTCGCCGGGCCATCGGGCGAAGGTCAGGAGCTGATCTCGGGCTCGCCTGAACTTGTTCTGGAGGGCTTGCGCCAAGTCGCACGAGCTCGGAGCAGCCAGGATATCGTCGAGGCCCCGCTCCAAGGCGCGGCGCTTGGTGGCGACAGTCGAGGCGGCGAAGGTGGTGATGTCGCGAGCCAGGGCGAAAGCCTTTTGCAGCCACAGCTGGAGACGAAAAGCCAAGTCGTCGTGGCTGAGGTCCAGGGCGTAGGCGACGTCGCGGGCGAGGTGGGCCAGACAAGTCTGATGGGCGGCCGCATGACCCTGCTGGGCGGCGTAGCGGTCGGAGCACCAGACCTCGGGCCGGTGGCCGTCCATCATGGTGCGGATCACCACGGCCCCGCGCGTCGGGGCGGCCTGATGGACGACGGCCTGGTCGCAGCGGAAGACCCAATGATAGGCGTTGCTCCCCTCGATGCGAACACCGGTCTCGTCCGAGCTGACCACCTTGGCCTGGCGCAACTCGGCCACGGCCTGCTCGCGCCCGGCCACGAAGCAGTCCTGGGCGCGGCGCAGCATGTTCATCAGCGCACCCTGGCTGATCCGGACGCCGAAGACGTCGGCGAAGCTCGCCTGGAGCCGCTCGTAGGAGAAGGCTTGGAAGGTCTTCAGATAGGTCGCCAAGCCGTGCAGGCGGGGTCCGAACGGGCTGCCGCTCGCCGCCTCCGGCACGGCGGCCAGAACGCGGGCGTCGCAGACAGGGCAACGCACCGCCAGACGCTGATGGCGCTCGATGAAGGGGGAGATCGCCGGCAGGTCTATCTTGTCGTAGACGCCCACGACCTCGGCGGCCAAATCCGACGACAGGGCCGCAAGGCAGGCGGGACATTGATCGGGATAATGATCCACGATCTGGTCGGCCTCCTCGCTCATGAGGCGGCTGTGGCCTTCATGCCCCGGCTTCGCGCCACCCGGCCGCGACGTCTCGCGTCGTTCCTTGCGGTCTGTAGACGGCGGCTTGGAGGATGTGCGCGACGTCTTGGCTGGACGCTGAAGCCGTAGCACCAGCTCGATCAGCTCTTCCTTGCTCAAGCGCTCAAGATCGATTCGCCCCATCCGCCGCTTGAATCAGCGATCCTCAAGGCTCGCAAGGGGGGTGGGTAATTACCTCGCATGCCTCGGCGAAAAACAGCCAATCTGCGCCGGTCACGTCGATCGCCGTGAAGGACTCAAGGCTCAAGCCGTTTACCGTTAGATGGTGGTACAATCTGTATTCCGGCCCACTTACCAGTCCTGCGATCTTGTACTGAAGCCGTATTACACTCTCCTTCGAGACTTCTTGAGACAGACCAAGCGCACGGGCTTCAGCCGCAATCCTCCTAAGCTGCTCATTGCCGGCGCCCGTCTTCATGCTCGAAGTCTCCTGGTCTCGCCAAGTGAGGTGTTTCTGACAGATATCGATCAGCTCCGCCTTGTGGTCTGCAGAGCCAATCACCTGATCCAACACGTTGTCGTTGAGCTTCCCAAGCGGCTGTAGCTGCTCCCAGACATCCTCAGCCTCTCGCTGGAGGACGGCGGGTTCGCCATCCCAGTGGACCGGAATTTGCCGCGGCATGGATGTCTTGTCTCCTGCGGGGGTCGACAAACGCCGCCTCCGGAGCGTCTGTCTGGAAATGACGACACCCGCCACGCCAAGGCAAGCTGCGCTGGACGCCCTGCTTGAGCTTGTCACCTCGCGACTGGAAGCCGCGCTCGATCTAACCGCCTCTGCCAGCCGCGATGAGAGCCTTGCTGAACTCGCCGCTCTGAGCGCCGACCTGCAGGTGCTGACCGCCGCAGCGGTTCTTGTGCGGAAGCGCTGAACATGGCCGCCTCGCACCGCCCCTCACTGGAGGCTGACATCAACGCCCTCGCTGGGCTCGACCTGCGCCAACTTCGCCAGGTCTGGGCCGGGCGCTACGGTGCGCCTCCGCCGCTGCGCTCCCCGAGCTTCCTGCGCCACCTGCTCGCATGGCGAATCCAGTGTGAAGCCGAAGGCGGCCTCGACAAGCAGGTGCTGAAGGTGATGACCGCTTCTGCGGCGCCGAAGACGAGGGCGTCGGCAGTCCGAGAGGGCTCGCGGCTTACGCGCGAGTGGCAGGGCCGCGCCTACGAGGTGGAGGCCGTCGAAGGCGGCTTCCTGTGCGAGGGCGCGAGCTACGCCAGCCTGTCCGAAGTCGCCCGGGCGATCACCGGCGTTCGCTGGAACGGTCCGAGGTTCTTCGGCCTGCGCGACGGAGCGAAGTGATGGTGGCCGCCTCGAACCGCCCGCCCGTGCGCTGCGCCATCTACACCCGCAAGAGCAGCGACGAGGGTCTCGATCAGGCGTTCAACAGCCTGCACGCACAGCGCGAAGCCTGCGAGGCCTATGTCGCTTCGCAGAAGGGCGAGGGCTGGCAGCTGCTGAAGACCGTCTACGACGACGGCGGCTTCTCGGGCGGCAACATGGACCGTCCGGCGTTGAAGCTCCTCATGGCCGACCTTGAGGCCGGGCGCCTCGATACGGTGGTCGTCTACAAGGTCGATCGGCTCACCCGCTCGTTGGCCGACTTCGCCAAGATCGTCGAGCGCTTCGACGCCCGCGGCGTCAGCTTCGTGTCCGTCACCCAGGCCTTCAACACCACCACCTCGATCGGCAGGCTGACGCTGAACGTGCTGCTCTCGTTCGCCCAGTTCGAGCGCGAGGTCACCGGCGAGCGTATTCGCGACAAGATCAAGGCGTCCAAGCAGAAGGGCATGTGGATGGGGGGCATCCCTCCGCTCGGCTACGATCCGCCCAGCGACAAGAGCCATCGCGCGCTCGTCGTGAACGAGGCGGAGGCCGAGCAGGTCCGGTCGATCTTCCGCCGCTATCTCGAACTCGGGTCGGTGCACATCCTGCGCGCCGAGCTTGCCGCCGCCGGTGTCCACTCCAAGTCCTGGACCACCGGCAACGGCCGCTGCATGGGAGGGGCCTCCTTCAGCCGGGGCGCCCTGTTCCATCTGCTCAAGAACCGGGTCTACCTTGGCGTGGTCAAACACGGCGGTGAAGCCTACCCGGGCCTGCATGCCGCGATTGTGGACGCAGAGCTTTTCGCCACCGTTCAGGCAAGCCTGAAGGCCAGGGCGGGCGTGCGGCGCATCCGCAACACGCAGGCTCGCGAGAACTCGCCGTTGACCGGCCTCATCTTCGACACGGCTGGTCGGCCGATGTCGCCGACGACCGCCTACGGCAAGGGGGACGACGCTACCGCTACTACGTCACCAGTGACCTCCAGCAAGCCTCGGTCAGTCCATCTACCTCGGCCATCCGCCGCGTGCCTGGAACCACGATCGAGACGCTGGTGGCCTGTCGGCTGCGCGCGCTGTTGCCGGATGAGCGCCTTCAATGGGAGCAGCTCCGTCGCTGGCTGGTGAAGGTGGAGCTGAAGGCGGCGAGCATCCAGATCCTTGTCCACCAACCCGCTGACGACGCCGATCCCGTACCGCTCATGCAAGGCCGGCTACCCGCGGGCGACACCCTCTCCCGCGAGGGCGATCTGCTGAGGCTCACCGTGAGCGTGCGGCCGGTGTTCCGCGGCGGCCGCACCTGGCTGATCGCTCCCGACGGCTCCGATGGGGTCCGTGCGGGCGCGGGCGACCCGGCGCTCGTCACCGCGCTCTGGCGTGCCCACCGGGAGCTCGCCGTCAGCAACTGCGGGCCGCTCACTGCGGATGAAGACCTCGCCCAGGCGTCCAGCCCCGTCGACTCCTACCGCCGCAGGCTCGGCGCGCTCGCCTTCCTCGCCCCGGACATTCAGCGGGCGCTCCTCGACGGCCGCCAGCCCGCAGGCCTGACGCTGCAGGGCTTGCTCGACTGTGAGCTGCCGCTCTCTTGGGTGGAGCAGCGCGCCAGGCTCGGCTTTCCGCCACAGGTCCCGGTGCTCGCCGCTTAGGCCGGCAGCGCCACGCCACGCGCGCGCAGAAAATATCTGCCCCTGTTATTTCGAAAAACTGGGGCAAACCGGAGTCGGAAAGTCGGCCCCGGAGACAGGCGTCGAAACGGGCTCGCCAAGGTGACCTTTTTGGATCGAAAATGAGGGTTCAGAGCACCGCTTCGAAGGCGGTCAACGGCTTACGGGCGCTCAGAAAGCGCGGCCAACATAGGCATCGGAGTAAGTTGGGGGCCTGACTAGGTGGCGGTGGGAGAGGGATTCGAACCCTCGATACGGTTTCCCGTATACACACTTTCCAGGCGTGCGCCTTCAACCACTCGGCCACCCCACCACAGGGTTGCGCGCTCCAGGGAGCGCGGCTCACGACCTCTTCGGTCGGGAAGGAGGCGGAGTATACGTCCACCCGCCGTCTCGCAAGGGCCAGCGCCTGCGTTCGCTTCGGGCTGCAGACGGTGTGATCGGCGCCTATCTGTAGAGCTGCGCTCTTCCGTCGAAAGTCACCCCATGCTGTTCAGCCGCAAACCCGCCGACCTGCCGACCGCTGAAACGGCGCTCAAGGGTCGCGCCGCTCCCATCATGACCCCCGGCGCCCACTTCGTGAACGGACACGACCTAGCCGGCCCTTATCCCGACGGTTTGGAGCTGGCCCAGTTCGGCATGGGCTGTTTTTGGGGCGTGGAGCGCATCTTCTGGACCCTGCCGGGGGTGTGGGTCACAGCGGTCGGCTACGCCGGGGGCGCCACGCCCAATCCGACTTATGAGGAGGCCTGCAGCGGCCGCACCGGGCATACCGAAGCGGTGCTCGTGGTCTTCGATCCCAAGCAGGTACCCTACGACGCCCTGCTGAAGACCTTCTGGGAGGGTCATGACCCTACTCAAGGCATGCGCCAAGGCAACGACGCCGGAACCCAGTACCGCTCAGCCATCTACACCTATGGCGAGGGGCAGGCGAAAGCGGCGCAGGTGTCCAAGACGGCCTATGAGGCCGCGCTCAAAGGGCGTGGGTTCGGCTTGGTGACCACCGAGATCAAGCCCGCCGGCCCGTTCTACTTCGCGGAGGATTACCACCAGCAATACCTGGCCAAGAACCCGCGTGGCTATTGTGGGATCGGCGGGACCGGGGTGACCTGTCCGATCGGCCTCAGCATCGCCAGCTGAACGCCGAATCGGGTCGACGTTTCGACCTATCGGGCATCGAAAAGATCTGTCTGGTCGCCGGATCTAGGCGGCGACCGGAACAGGTCCGTTCTTAGCGGGACGCGCTCGAGGGTCAGACCCAGGCGAAGACAGGCCCCGCGGTGGCGCTGGCCGATCAGGTCGGCGACCGGCCCGGACCCTTTCAGCCTCTGGGCCCAATTGGCGTCATAATCCTTGCCCCCGCGCATCTGGCGCACCAGCGACATGACCCGGCCGGCCCGATCCGGCCGTTCGTCTTCGAGCCACTCGCGGAACAGGTCCTTGATTTCCAGCGGCAGGCGCAGGACCACATAGCTGGCGCTGGACGCGCCCGCCGCCCTGGCCTGTTCCAGCACCCCCTCCAGTTCGTGGTCGTTCAGCCCCGGGATCACCGGCGCGAACAGCACTCCCACCACGGCCCCCGCCTCCGCCAGGCTTCGCACGGCGTCCAGCCTGCGGGCGGGGGCGGCGGCGCGGGGCTCCATCGCTCGGGCGAGCTTGCGGTCCAGGGTGGTGATGGAGACGAAGGCCCGCGCCAGGCCCTTCTCTCCCATGCGCGCAAGGATATCGGCATCGCGCACGATCAGGGCGGACTTGGTGATGATGCTGAGCGGATGGTTGAACCGCTCCAGCACCTCCAGCACCGACCGGGTGATTCGCAGCCTCTGCTCCACCGGCTGGTAGGGATCGGTGTTGCCGCCGATATGCACCGGCTTGCAGGCGTAACCCTTGGCGCTGAGCTCGCGCTCCAGCAGCCGTGCGGAGTCAGGCTTGAAGAACAGCTTCGTCTCGAAATCCACGCCTGGCGACAGGCCCATATAGGCGTGCGCCGGTCGGGCGTAGCAGTAGATGCAGCCGTGCTCGCAGCCCCTATAGGGGTTGATGGAGCGGTCGAAGCTGATGTCGGGGCTGTCGTTGCGCGTCAGGATCACCCGGGCGGTTTCAGGGGTGAGCGTGGTGGCGCGCCGGGTCGGCGGCGGCTCGTCGGCCTCCCAGCCGTCGTCGAAGACCTGGCTGCTTAGGGCTTCATAGCGGCCCGAGGCGTTGGACTTGGCGCCCCGGCCGCGCAGGGGCTGGACCAGCGTCGCCATGGCGGCAATCTAGCAGGACTCTGGCACAAAACAAGAACGAAGAGGCTTGGCTTTTGCTCGAGCTCGCGTAATCGCCGGCCTTCGCCTCATCCTGCCTGTCAAAGGGCGAGGCGACCCACGCCCGCGCCGTGGCCCCGTCCTTCGACAAGCTCGGGATGAGGCGGACTGTGAGGTAGGTGAAGCTGCGACGCCTAGGCCGCTCAGAACGCCGCGGTGACCAGCGCCTTGCCGCCGGGGTTGGCCGCGCCGAGTGCGGCGGTGTCCAGGCCGAAGATCTGGCGGTAGGTCCAGTAGTAGGCCATCACCCGCTGGACGTAGTCGCGGGTCTGGCCGCTCGGCATGCTTTCCACCAGCATCAGCGAATCGGCGTTTCCGCCCATGCGCGCGGCCAGCTTCTGCACCACGCCTGGGCCGCTGTTATAGGAGGCGACGGCGCGCAGCACGTCGCCCTGGGCCGCCCCTAACAGCTTGGCGACGTAGGCCTGGCCGAGCTTCAGGTTCAGCGCGGGATCGCGCAGGGCCGAGGGGTTGTGGCGCAGCCGCTCGTCGCCGGCGAGGCGCGCGGCGGTCTCGGCGGTCAGCTGCATCAAGCCGTAGGCCGAGCCGCTGGCGGCGTTGGGATTGAATCGGCTCTCCTGACGCACCAGCGCATAGACCAGGGCCTTGTCGATGATGAAGCCGCCGAGCGGCTGCAGTACTGGGGTCGGGAACGAGCCGACGTCGAAGCGCGCCCAGCCGGCCTTGGCGGGGTCGGCGCCGCCGAGCGGAGCGTTTAGGGCGAGCGCTAAGGCGGTCAGCTTGGGTCGGTCCGCCTCGCTGGCGGCGGCCATGGCGTTGCGCAGCTCCTCGCCGGCTTCGAGCGGCAGGCCGATCTGGATCAGGGCGGCGGCGCGTTTGGCGCGGGCGTCGCTTCGCACGAAGGCGACGCTCGACGAAAGGTCGAGGTCGGTGGCGGCCACGAGGTCGGCTATGGCGTCGTTGGCCGGCGCCTTGGCCGAGAGCCGGTCCAGCTCGCGCGCCGAGATCAGGCCGTAGAAGGTGTCGGGCGAGCGGGCCGCGACCTTCAGCAGGCCCCGGGCCTGCTCGGTTTGGCCCATGGAGGCGGCGGCCCGCGCGGCCCAGTAGGCGGCGCCCGACCGGGTCCAGGGGCTCTGGCGCACGTCGGTGGACAAGGGCTCCAAGGCCCTGAGCGCGTCGGGATAGCGCTTGAGCTGGGTGGCCGACAGGCCCGCGATCCAGCGTTCGTCGGAGGTGGAGGCCAGGGCGTAGGCCAGCGCCATGTCGCCGGCGTAAAAAGCCTCGCGCGCCGCCTGCTGAGCCCGGCTGGCGGCGGCGGGGCGTGCCTGCAGGCTGCGAGAGACGCGCTCGCCCAGGCTCACCGCGCTGGTGGCCGTGGCCGAGGACGGCTGACGGGGATTGGGCGCCAAGGCCGGCTTGCGCTTCATCGCCAGGTCGTAGACACGCTGCGCCTCCGGCAGGTCGGCATTGGCCAGCATCCATCCGCTAAGCTCGGCGTAGGAAGCGCGGTAGTCGGGGTTCAGCAGGCGCGCGGCCTCCAGCCGACCCTTCAGGCAGGCGTCGGCGATCTGTCCCGCGAGCGCGCTGGCCGCCCCGAAGTCAGCCCGGTGGGCGGCGGCGAAGGCCTGGCTGTAATGCTGGGCGTCGTTGGCGCTGAGCACTTTCAGCGCCAGCGCGAGATCGGCCGCCGAGGTCGGAGCGGCGGGGGCCGCGACGGCGGCCGGCGGAGAGGGCGAGGTCGCCGAGGCTGAGGCGGCATGGAAGACCAGGGCGAAGGAGGCGGCGGCGGCCATCAGGGCCGGCGCCAGGGGTCTCACGCGACCCGCGCCATGTCTTGCTTGCGCCATTCAGCGACCTTTCATGTGGCCGCCCACCTCCCAGGACCGCGACGCCGAAACGCAGCGTAAGGGGGATGGGCCGCACTCACCGTCGGGCCGGGCCGAAGCACCAGCTCAGGGCTGTGCCGACGGTGACCGGGCTAGGCCGGGCGATCAAGTCTTGACAGGAGCGTCAGGACATCCTGCCACGCGTGCGCCTTTGCGGCCGGTTGTCGCAGAAGGAAGGCCGGATGCAGGATCGGCAGGGCCGGAATGGCGTCCCCCCCGGCTTCCGGCGTCCAGTCGAACCAGCGTCCGCGCAGGCTCAATATGCCCTCCGTCCGGCGCAGCAGGTGCTTGGCCGAGGCGCCGCCGGCCAGCAGCAGCACGCGGGGCCGCACCAGGGCGATGGTGCGCTCCAGGAAAGGCAGGCACAGGGCCTGCTCCGCCTGGGAGGGGGTGCGGTCGGCGGGGGGCCGCCAGAACACCGTGTTGGTGATGAAGACCTGCTCCTGCAGCCCCGCCGCCGCCAGAATGCGGTCCAGCAGCTGGCCGGAGCGGCCGACGAAGGGTTTGCCCCGCTGGTCCTCATCGGCTCCCGGCCCTTCGCCGATCAGCATGACGGGCGCGTCGGCCGGGCCGCGTGCAAAGACGGTGCGGGTCGCCTTGGCCTTCAGCCCGCCCCAGGAAAAGGCGTCCATGGCCGTCTCCAGAGCGGCGAGATCGGGCGCCGCCGCCGCGGCGCTGCGCGCCAGCTCCAGCGCCTCGGCGTCGTTCGAGGCGACCACCGGCCGCGCGGCGGCCTTGGGGCCGGCCTTGGGGATTGTGGCGGTCGCGGGTGGGGGCGGCTTGGGCGCCAGGCGCCGCGCGCCTTCCGCCAGCCGGTCGACGGGGGCGTCCTCGTAGGCGAACTCCACGCCCGCTTCGGCCCAGAACGCAAGGAGCCCGCTCAATATGTGAGGTTCGGCGAGGCTCATCTACGGCGATCTCCCGCCCGGGGCCTTGACCCGCGACGCGGCGGGTTCAGATAGATGACGCAAGCGTAAAGTCACTGAACGAAAGAGCATAGGGATGTCCGCCGAACAGGTCGAGGACGAGCTGGGCCACACCGAAGCGCCGGCCATCGCGCGCGAGGCCATGGAGTACGACGTGGTGATCGTGGGCGCGGGCCCTGCGGGCCTGTCGGCCGCCATCCGGCTGAAACAGAAGGCGGCGGAGGCCGGGGTGGAGATCACGGTCGCGGTGGTCGAGAAGGGCTCCGAGGTTGGCGCGCACATCCTCTCGGGCGCGGTGATCGATCCTGCAGGCCTGCGGGTGCTGTTCCCCGACTGGAAGGAAAAGGGCTGCCCCCTGGAGACTGAGGTCACCCACGACAAGTTCATCCTGCTCGGCAAGCGCAGCGCCACCGACATTTCGTGGCTGCCGATGCCTTCGTTCATGAAGAACCACGGCTGCTACATCGCATCGCTGGGCAACATCTGTCGCTGGCTGGCGGAGCAGGCCGAGGCGCTGGGGGTGGAGATCTATCCTGGCATGGCGGCGTCGGAGCTCGTCTACGAGGACGGTGCGTTGAAGGGCGTGGTGGCGGGCATGTTCGGCATCGCCAAGGACGGCGAGCATAAGCCGGACTATCAGCCGGGCATCGAGCTTCGCGGCCGCTACGTCTTCCTGGCCGAGGGCGTGCGCGGGTCGCTGTCCAAGATGGTGCAGGCCAAGTACGGCCTATGCAAGGACACCGACGTGCAGAAGTACGGCCTGGGGATCAAGGAGCTCTGGCAGGTTCCGGACAGCCAGTTCAAGCCCGGCCTCGTGCAACACACCCTCGGCTGGCCGCTAGACGACAAGACCGGCGGCGGATCGTGGATGTATCACTTCGGCGAGAACTACATCTCGATCGGGTTCGTGGTTCACCTGAACTATAAGAATCCGTTCCTCTCGCCGTTCGACGAGTTCCAGCGCTTCAAGACCCACCCGGCGATCCGCAAGTTCCTCGAAGGCGGCAAGCGGATCGCCTATGGCGCGCGGGCGATCGTGGAGGGCGGGGTCCAGTCGGTGCCGGAGCTGGCCTTCCCCGGCGGCGTGCTGCTCGGCGACAGCGCGGGCTTCGTCAACGTGCCGCGCATCAAGGGCAGCCACAATGCGGTGCGCTCAGGCATCCTTGCGGCCGACGCGGCCTTCGACGCGCTGCAGGAGGGCCGCGGGAGCGACACCCTGAGCGAGTACCAGACCGCCTACGATCATTCCGAGATCAAGAAGGAGCTGACCCTGGTGCGCAACGCCAAGCCGCTGCTGACCCGTCTCGGCACCTTCAAGGGCACGATCGCGGCGGGCGCGGACATGACGCTCACCAACATGACCGGCGGCTTCTCGCTGCTCGGCACGCTGAAGCACAAGAAGACCGACGCGGCGTCCACCGGCCTGGCCAAGGACTATGAGCCCATCACCTATCCCAAACCCGACGGCGTCGTCAGCTTCGACAAGCTGTCTTCGGTATTCATCTCCAACACCAACCATGACGAGGACCAGCCGGCCCACCTGATCCTGAAGGACCCCACGGTCCCGATCCGGGTGAACCTGCCCAAGTACGGCGAGCCGGCGCGGCTCTACTGTCCGGCGGGAGTGTACGAGGTGGTGCAGGACGCGGCGGACCACGATCCACGCTTCGTGATCAACGCCCAGAACTGCGTCCACTGCAAGACGTGTGATATCAAGGACCCCTCCCAGAACATCGTCTGGACCACGCCGGAGGGCGGGGGAGGGCCCAACTACCCCAATATGTGAGGCCGTCGGCGGGGGGGCTTACGGTGACGCTCCGCTCGTCCCGGTGACGCTTGCGGGCGCGGGAAAAGCATGACTTTTGGCCGCATGCTCAAGTCCGTCCCGGTTCGCGTTCTCGCACCGCTGATCCTGACCGCCGCGCTCGCCGCCTGCGCCACCGCACCGGGGGCAAGCCTGCGCGGACCACAGACCGGCTCGCTCGACGCGCCCGATGACGACGCCTCCGTCTATGGCCTTTATCTCGCCGGAGAAGCGGCGTTGGACGATGGCCATACCGGACTGGCCTCCGGCTATCTGAGCGAGGCGTCGCGCCGCGCCCCCGACGCGGCGGGGCTGAGGCAACGCGCCTTCGCCGCCGCCCTTTTGTCGGGCCAGATCGACCAGGCGGCGTCGCTCGCCCCCACGCCTGCGGATGTGGACGCCGGAACGTACGCCCTCGGGCAGCTCACCCGGGCGGTGGACGAGATGTCCCACGGCCAGAATCAGGCCGCCTATAATCGGCTCTCCACCGCCTCCATGGGCGCGCACTGGGCGGCTGCGGAGCTGTTGCGCCCCTGGGCCGCGGCGGCGGCCGGCAACTGGGCCGCGGCGGTCAAGCCCATGGCCGCAGGTCAAGAGCGCGCCATCGAGGCGTTCGGCCAGCTCAACAACGCCATGCTGCTGGAACGCGCCGGTAAGTTCGACCTCGCCGAGGCGGCCTTTGCGGGTCAGGCCGGGCGCAGCGGCGTCTTCACTCTGGCCTATGGCGCCTTCCTGGAGCGGCGCGGCCGCAAGCTCGAGGCGCAGGCGCTGTATGACAGGGCGCTGGCCAAGGATCCCACCGACCCCGCCTTCGTCGCCGCACATGCTCGCGTCGCGGCCGGGCGCCCAGCCCCGCCGGCGCCCTCGCTCCGGTCGGGGGCGGCGCAGGCGCTGGTGGATCCGGCGGCCCTGTTGCTGGCGCAGAAGCAGTCCGACGCGGGGCTCGCCTACCTGCGGCTGGCCCTGGCGCTGGACCCCGACTTCTCGGAAGCCTGGGTGCTGATGGGGGACGCGATGGAGGCCCAGCACGACGGCGCGGGCGCCCGCGCCGCCTACGCCCGCGTGGCGCCGGGATCGCCGGAATACACCACGGCCCAAGGCCGGCTGGCGCTCGATCTGCAGGAGGACGGGCAGAAGGAGGCCGCCCTGCAGACCGCCCGGACCCTGGCGCATAGCCGGGCCGACGACCCCCACACCCTGCTGGTGCTGGCCGACCTCTACCGCGACGACGACCGCTATTCGGAAGCGATCCAGACGCTGGATCAGCTGATGACCCAGGTCGGTCCCAGCGTCTCCGCCGACTGGCGGCTCTACTTCCAGCGGGGCGCCCTGCTGGAGCGGGACGGCAAGTGGGCCGACGCCCAGATCGATCTTCAGCATTCCCTGGCCCTGAAGCCCGACGATCCCGAGGTGCTGAACTATCTCGGCTTCGCCTGGGCCGACCGGGGCGAGCGGCTGGACCAGGCGCTCCACCTGCTGCAGAGGGCCAACACCTTGTCGCCGGACTCCGGCGCCTTCGTGGATTCGCTGGGTTGGGCGCACTATCGGCTTGGCCAGTACCATCAGGCCGTGGACGAGCTGGAGCACGCCGCCAGCCTCGATCCGGCCGACCCCGACATCAACAGCCATCTCGGCGACGCCTACTGGCGTTCGGGGCGCAAGCTGGAGGCCGAGTATCAGTGGCGGCGCGTGCTGACGCTGCAGCCGGATGCGCCGACCCGCACGGCCATCCAGGCCAAGCTGGCCAGCGGCCTGCCGCCGGCGGTTTCGGGGCCTGTCGAGGCGGGGAGCCGCACCCCTTGATCCGAAGCGCGCTCGCGCCCGCCAAGGTCAACCTCTTCCTCCACGTCGCCTCGCTCGCCCCCGACGGCTATCATCCGCTCTCCAGCCTGATGGTCTTCGCCGACGTGGGCGACCGGCTGACGCTGGAGCTCGCCGAACACACGGGCTTTGAAATGACGGGTCCTTTCGCGGCGGCCCTGGCGGGGGAAGACCCGGCCGGCAACCTCGCCTGGCGCGCGGTGACCTGCCTGCTGCAGCGACTCGAGCTGTCCCCCGATCCGTTCCAGCTGACGCTGGAGAAGGCGCTGCCGGTGGCCGCGGGCCTTGGGGGCGGCTCCAGCGACGCCGGTGCGGCCTTGCGCTTGGCGCGTGACGCCTTCGCGCCCGACGCCTCGGACACGGTTCTGGAGAGCATCGCCGCCGAGCTGGGGGCCGATGGCCCGGCCTGCTTCTTAGCGCGGCCGGTCCTGGCGCAGGGGCGTGGCGAGCGCCTGTCCGCAGCGCCCGCCCTGCCGCCCTTGCCCGCGGTGCTGGTCAATCCTGGCGTGGCCTGCCCGACGGGCGCGGTCTATCGCGCTTACGACGCGCTGCCCGACCCCGGGACCGCGGCGCCGCCCGAGCTTCCGCCGGCCTTCACCGACATCGCTGCGGTGGTGGAGGTGCTGGCGGCCTGCCGTAACGACCTGGAGCGACCGGCGATCACCGTGGCGCCGGAGATCGCCGGGGTGCTGTCGCGACTGCGTTCGCAGCCGCAGGTGCAGATGGCCAGGCTCTCCGGCTCCGGGGCGACCTGCTTCGCCTTGTGCGCCGATGTGGAGAGCGCCGCCCGGCTGGCCCGGAAACTGAAGGCCGAGGCGCCCTCCTGGTGGGTGCAGCCATGCACATTGGCGAGCCCGTCGAGCTGAGCAGAACGATCACGAAACCGTGAGAGTTGGAAACCTTAGCCGTTTCCCCGCGTAGCCGATGGGCGCGCAAGTTGCGCTTTCAAATACGAGGAACTGCTCATGGCTATCGAACGCCTGTTGGCCGGCGCCGCCGTGGCCGCCCTGATTTCGGGCTCCGCCCTCGCCCAGACCGGCGGATCGACGATGCAACCCTCTTCCGCTCCGGGGACCATGTCGCCGTCCTCCGCGGCGCAGCCCTATGCCGCACCGCCCACCACCGGCGGCATGGCCGAGCCGTCCGCGGCGGGTAATTCTATGGGATCGATGTCGAATGGGTCGATGTCGAACGGGTCGATGTCTGGCGGGTCGATGTCGAGTGGATCGATGTCGGGCGGCGCGATGGGCTCGACCTCCAGCTTCACGCCCATCCAAGCCACGGGCGGCAACATCGTCGCCGAACTGACCGCCTCGGGCGAGTTCACCAAGCTGGTGGCGGCGCTGAAGGACACCAACCTCACCACCCTGGTGTCCACCCACCCGAACCTGACGCTGTTCGCCCCGACCGACGCAGCTTTCGCTGCGCTTCCGCCCGGCCAACTCGACACGCTGATGAAGTCGCCGGCCCAGCTCCAGGCGATCCTGACCTACCACCTCGTCGCCACCACCCTTAAGGAGAGCGACATCAAGGGTCATGCGGCGGGTAAGGTGCAGGCCGCCGACAAGAAGAGCCTGACCATCGACGGCTCGGGCGCGACCATCAAGGTCAACGAGGCGATGGTTTTGCAGTCGGCGGTCCCCGCCTCGAACGGCGAAATCTACCCGATCGACAAGGTGCTCATGCCGCCTGCGTCCTGATCGGTTCGGCCACGGGACGGAGCCACCCGTCTTGCCCACCCATCCGGCGGACCCTATGGTCCGCCGGCTTTCGTTTGGGCCGCCGCCACCTCCTCGATGAACGATGCGTTGACCTTCCAGGACCTGATCCTGACGCTGCACCGCTTTTGGGGCGCCCAGGGTTGCGTGATCCTGCAGCCCTATGACGTGGAGGTCGGGGCCGGTACGTTATCGCCCAACACGGTGCTCAGGGCGCTCGGCCACAAGCCCTGGCGCGCCGCCTACGTCCAGCCCTCCCGCCGTCCCGCCGACGGCCGCTACGGCGACAACCCCAACCGGCTGCACCAGCACCACCAGTACCAGGTGATCCTGAAGCCCAACCCGGACGACATGCAGGCGCTCTATCTCGGCGCCCTGCGCGAGATCGGCCTCGATCCCGCCCTCCATGACATCCGCTTCGTGGAGGACGACTGGGAGAACCCCACCGTCGGCGCCGCAGGTCTGGGATGGGAGGTCTGGTGCGACGGCATGGAGGTGACCCAGTACACCTACTTCCAGCAGGTTGGCGGCCTGGAGGTCGATCTGGTCGCCGGCGAGCTGACCATCGGCCTGGAGCGACTATCGCTTTACTTACAAGGCAAGGAGAGCGTGTACGACCTGCAGTTCAACGACCGCTTAACCTATGGCGAGGTCTTTCTGGAAAACGAGCGGGAGTTCAGCGCCTATGAGCTGGACATCGCCGACGTCGACACGCTCAGGCGCCAGTTCGAAGACATGGAGCGGGAGTCGACCCGCGTGCTGCAGAGCCACGGCCGCCAGGGTCAGCCCCTGGTGCTCCCAGCCTACGACATGGTGCTGAAGGCCTCGCACCTGTTCAACATCATGGACGCCCGCGGCGCGATCGCCGTGGCCGAACGCGCCAGCTACATCGGCCGCATCCGAGACCTCACCAAGGCCTGCGCCGAGGCATGGGTGGGTCAGGAAGCACGCGCCTAGCCATGCCCGACCTGCTGCTCGAACTGTTCTCCGAGGAAATCCCCGCGCGCATGCAGGCCCAGGCCGCGCGCGACCTGGAGCGGATGGCGCGGGAGCGGCTCGCCGCCGCCGACCTCGCCTTCCGCACGATCCGCAGCTTCGCCGGCCCCCGGCGGCTGACGCTTGCGGTGGACGGTCTGCCTTACGCCCAGGCCGACCGGCGCGAGGAGCGGAAGGGCCCGCGCGCCAACGCGCCGGACAAGGCGCTGGAGGGCTTCCTGCGCTCCACCGGGCTGACCCGCGACCAGCTGACGGAGCGCGACGGGGTGCTGTTCGCCGCCCTCGACCGCCCCGGCCGCCCGACGCCCGACATCATCGCCGAGATGGTCGAGGCGATCGTGCGGGGCTTCCCCTGGCCCAAGTCGATGCGCTGGGGGGCGGGGAGTCTGCGTTGGGTGCGGCCCCTGAAGCGCATCGTCTGCACCTTCGACGGAGCGGTGGTCCCGTTCGAGATCGCCACGGGGGCGGAGCCCTTGCTCAGCTCCAACTTGACCGAGGGCCACCGCTTCATGGGCGCCGACCCCGCGCCCTTCGGCGTGGCCGGGTTCGAGGACTATGCCGAGCGGCTGGCCGCGCACTACGTGGTGCTCGACCCCGCCGAGCGACGCGCCCGGATCGCTAAGGGCGCCGAGGCCGTCTGCGCCGCCCGCGGCCTGGAATGGGTGCGCGACGAGGGCCTGCTGGACGAGGTGGTGGGGCTGGCGGAGTGGCCGGCGCCGATCCTGGGCGACATGGACGCCGGGTTCCTCGACCTGCCGGCGGAGGTGATCCGCACCTCCATGCGCGTGCACCAGCGCTACTTCGCCGTGCGCGACCCCGCGACAGGGGCGCTCGCGCCGCACTTCGTGGTGGTGGCCAACATCGAGCCGAAGGACGGCGGCGCGGTGATCGCCCACGGCAACGCCCGGGTGCTGACCGCACGCCTGTCGGACGCGCGCTTCTTCTGGGACCAGGATCGCCAGGGCGACAACTTCGGCCGCTGGGCGGAGAAGCTGCAGGGCGTGACCTTCCACGCCAAGCTCGGCACGCTGGCCGAGCGGGTGGAGCGCATCGCCGCCCTGGCGCGCGAGATCGCGCCTCTGGTGGGCGCCGATCCGAAGCTGGCGGAGATCGCGGCGAGGCTGTGCAAGGCGGACCTGGCGTCCGGGATGGTCGGCGAGTTCCCCGAGCTGCAGGGGATCATGGGCGGCTACTACGTCCGCTCATCTCTTGAACCCTTACCCCTCGATGGGGGCGGGGCGGGGATGGGGGTGAACACCGGGATTTCCGCAGAGGGCGCTCCCGTGCCTCACCCCCTAGACGTCGGCGCTGACACCCCCATCCCCGACCCTTCCCCCATCAAGGGGGAAGGGAGACTGAGCGGTCTCACGCCCGCCGAGATCGAGGTCGTCGCCGATGCGGTGCGCGACCACTACAAGCCGCTGGGACCCTCGGACAGCGTGCCGACCGCGCCGGTGACGGTGGCGGTGGCGCTCGCCGACAAGCTCGACACCCTGGTCGGCTTCTTCGCCATCGACGAGCGGCCGACGGGGAGCAAGGACCCGTACGCGCTGCGGCGGGCGGCGCTGGGGGTGATAAGGTTGGTGCTCGGAACAGATGCACGCCTTCCGACCCGAAGCATTCTCACCTCTCGCTTCTGGCATTGGTCGCTTGCCTTGGGCGATCCCCAGCGTCGAATTGACGTGTTTCATGCCGATCCCCGCGTTTACCAAGTGCCGCGTAATGCGGAGGCTGCGCGGGTACAGGAGGCAGGTCGCAAGAGGCAATCAGAGATTTTTCAGCAGCTTAGCCAGGATGCAGCTCTACTTGCGGAACAGCTACTCGCCTTCTTCGCCGACCGCCTGAAGGTCCTCCTCCGCGAGGAGGGCAAGCGGCACGACTTGGTGGATGCAGTGTTCGCGCTCGGCGACGACGACCTAGTGCGGATCACGCGGCGGGTGGACGCGCTCTCCGCCTTCCTGGCGACCGAGGACGGGGCGAGCCTGCTGGCCGGCTACAGGCGCGCCGCCAACATCCTGCGCGCCGAGGCGAAGAAGACGCCGGACGCGGACTTCGCCCTGAACCCCCAGCTCGGCGCCATGCAAGCCCCCGAGGAGATGGCGCTGCAGACCACGCTCGCCACCGTCCAGGGCGAGGTGGCGCAGGCGCTGGAGCGGGAGGACTATGAGCACGCCATGCGGGTCTTCTCGCATTTAAGGGCGCCGGTGGATGCGTTCTTCGACAAGGTGCTGGTGAACACGCCCGAGCCCGCCTTGCGGTTGAACCGGCTTCGCCTGCTCAGCGGCGTGCGCGATACGGCCAACCGCATCGCCGACTTCTCGCTGGTGAGCGGTTAGTGCGCTCGCTGGTTTGGTTTGAAGGCGCCGAAGCGTTAGAAGTCGCCTCATCCTGAGCTTGTCGAAGGACGAGGCGTCCCACCGCGGTGCGCGGCCTCGCCCTTCGACAGGCTCAGGATGAGGCCGAATGTGAGGGTGCGGCCAAGGTCTGGCGGTCTCGCCGCTAAGTGTTGGAGGACGTGATGGCCGACGGTTTCAACGAGGTCCCCGAGGCGGCGTCGACCACGCGCTGGGTCTATTCCTTCGGCGACGGGGCGGCCGACGGCGACGCCAAGATGAAGAATCTTTTGGGCGGCAAGGGGGCCAACCTGGCGGAGATGAGTTCGCTGGGCCTGCCCGTGCCGCCGGGCCTGACCATCACCACCGAGGCCTGCGTCCACTACTACGCCGAGGGCAAGTCCTACCCCGCCGGCCTGCAGGAGCAGGTGGACCAGGCGCTCTCCAAGGTCGAGGCCCAGGCCGGCAAGCGGTTCGGCGATGCGGCCAACCCGCTCTTGGTATCGGTGCGTTCGGGGGCGCGGGCCTCGATGCCCGGCATGATGGATACGGTGCTGAACCTCGGGCTGAACGACGAGACGGTGGAGGGGCTCAGTCTGCTGTCCGGCGACCGCCGGTTCGCCTTCGACAGCTACCGCCGCTTCATCCAGATGTACTCCAACGTGGTGCTGGGGCTGGAGCACGGCCTGTTCGAGGAGATCCTGGACGACCACAAGGAGCGGCTGGAGGTGTCGGTGGACACCGCCCTGACCGCCGCCGACTGGGAGAAGGTGGTCGCCGACTACAAGGCCGCAGTGACGCGCGAGCTGGGCTCGGCCTTCCCGCAGGCGCCGCGCGACCAGCTGTGGGGCGCGATCGGGGCGGTGTTCGCCAGCTGGATGAACGACCGGGCCAAGTTCTACAGGCGCATGCACGACATACCCGAGAGCTGGGGCACCGCCGTCAACGTCCAGTCCATGGTGTTCGGCAACATGGGCGACACCTCGGCCACCGGCGTCGCCTTCACCCGCAACCCCTCCACCGGCGAGGCCAAGCTCTACGGCGAGTTCCTGATCAACGCGCAAGGGGAGGACGTGGTCGCCGGCATCCGCACGCCCCAGGCGCTGACCAAGGCGGCGCGCGAGGAGATGGGCGAGAAGGCCCCCTCGATGGAGGAGGCGATGCCGGAGGTGTTCGCCCAGTTCAAGTCGGTGGTGGAGCGGCTTGAGCGCCACTACCGCGACATGCAGGACATCGAGTTCACCGTGGAGCGGGGCGCGCTCTACATGCTTCAGACCCGCAACGGCAAGCGGACCGCCAAGGCCGCGCTGAAGGTCGCGGTGGATCAGGTGGCCGAGGGGCTGATCAGTCGCGAGGAGGCGATCTCTCGCGTCGAGCCGTCGTCGCTGGACCAGCTGCTGCACCCGGCCATCGATCCCGGCGCCATTCGCGACGTGATCGCTAGCGGGCTGCCGGCCTCGCCCGGCGCGGCCACCGGCGAGATCGTGTTCGCCGCCGACGAGGCGGAACGGCTGGCGGAACTCGGCAAGGCGGTGATCCTGGTGCGAGAGGAGACCTCGCCCGAGGACATCCACGGGATGCACGCGGCGCGCGGGATCGTCACCTGCCGCGGCGGCATGACCAGCCACGCGGCGGTGGTGGCCAGGGGCATGGGGCGCCCTTGCGTGTCCGGCGCCGGGGAAATCCAGATCGACGAAAAGGCGGGCATGCTGCGGGCGCGCGGCCGCAGCTTCAAGGCCGGGGATGTCATCACCATCGACGGCGCCAAGGGCGAGGTGCTGGCCGGCGCGGTGAAGATGATCGAGCCGGAGCTGTCCGGCGACTTCTCCCAGCTGATGGAGTGGGCCGACGGCGTGCGCCGGCTGAAGGTCCGCGCCAACGCCGAGACGCCGCTGGACGCCCGCACCGCCCGGGGGTTCGGGGCGGAGGGCATCGGCCTGTGCCGCACCGAGCACATGTTCTTCGACGAGGACCGGATCGCGGCGGTCCGCGAGATGATCCTGGCCGACGACGAGGCGGGGCGGCGCGCGGCCCTGGCCAAGATCATCCCCTTTCAGCGCAAGGACTTCGAGGAGCTGTTCGAGATCATGGCCGGCCTGCCGGTCACCATCCGCCTGCTCGACCCGCCGCTGCACGAGTTCCTGCCCCACACCGACGCGGAGATCGAGGAGCTGGCCGCCACAGCCGGTCTGGACCCCGCCAAGCTGAAGCGACGCGCGGGCGAGCTGGCCGAGACCAACCCCATGCTGGGCTGGCGCGGCTGCCGCCTCGGCATCGCCTTCCCGGAAATCTACGAGATGCAGGTGCGCGCCATCTTCGAGGCCGCCTGCACCGTGGCTGCGAAAGGCGAGCCGCCGATCGTGGAGGTCATGCACCCGCTGGTGGCCAAGAAGGAGGAGATCGCGTTCCTGCGCAAGCTCACCGACGACACCGCGTCCGCGGTGCTGAAGGAGCGCGGCTTGACGCTCGACTACAAGGTCGGCGTGATGATCGAGCTGCCGCGCGCCGCGCTCCGCGCCGACCAGATCGCCGAGCATGCGGAGTTCTTCAGCTTCGGCACCAACGATTTGACCCAGACCACCTTCGGCATCAGCCGCGACGATTCGGGCAAGTTCCTCGACGCCTATCTGAAGAAGGGCATCATCGAGAAGGACCCCTTCGTCAGCCTCGATGTCGAGGGCGTGGGCGAGCTGGTGCGGCTGGGGGCCGAGCGGGGCAGGGCGACGCGCCCCGAGGTGAAGCTCGGCATCTGCGGCGAGCACGGGGGCGATCCGGCCTCGATCGCCTTCTGCGAGGCGGTGGGGCTGGATTACGTCTCCTGCTCGCCCTACCGCGTGCCGATCGCCCGGCTGGCGGCGGCGCAGGCGGCGCTGGACGCCAAGGCTTAGACCTGGGCGGCTGAGGCCTTCGTCAGGCGTTCCGCCGCCGGAGCTCCGGGACCACCAGGCCATGGTAGCTGGCGAGCGCGAGGAGCAGGGCGGCGGTGATGGTCAGGGCCATGGCCAGGGACGCCTGGACCGGGATCAGGCTGCTCGACACGCCGGCGAGGCTGCCGACGCCGAAGAACATGGCGCCGAGCAGGGCGGCTGTGGCCCCGGCGCGATGGCGGTCCACCCCCATGGCGGCCGCCGAGGTGTTGGGCTGGCAGAAGCCGAATGCGGAGATGACCACGAACAGCGGAACCAGCAGGCCCCAGCCGCCGCCCCAGTGCGTCGTCGCACATAGGGTGAGGATCGAGGCGGCGGCGAGGCCGACCAGCAGGGCTGTCTTGACCAGGGTGTCGCTGGAGATGCGCCGCGCCAGCCGGGCGTTGATCTGTGCGGCCCCGATCATGCCGACGGCGTTGACGCCGAACACCCAGCCGAAGTGCGCCGCGGGGATGTGCAGATCGCCCATCACCACCCGAGGCGCTGCGGTGATGTAGGCGAATAGCGTCGCGCCCGAGAAGCCGGCGGTCAGCAGATAGCCCACCAGCAGCGGCTCGCGCAGCAAGGCCAGATAGCTCGCCAGGGGGTTCTCGTTGATGGCGCGCAACCGGGTGGCCTCAGAGCGGCTCTCCGGCAGCCGGAAATAGGCCGTCACGCCCGCCGCCAGCCCGAACAGCGCCTGCACCCCGAAGATCCAGCGCCAGTCGCCCACCCCCAGCACCCACCCGCCGATGAGCGGCGCCACCACCGGCGCCACGCCGAACACCAGGCTGAGCAGGGAGAAGACGTGCAGGACCTCGTGGTCGGCGTAGCGGTCGCGCACCACCGCCCGCGTGATCACCGACCCCGTGCAGGCCCCCAGCGCCTGCAGCAGCCGGGCCGCAATCAGGACGTAGACGTTCCTCGACAGGGCGCAGAGCCCCGCCGCGACGCAGAACAGCGCCACCCCCGACAGGATCGGTCCCCGTCGTCCGAGGCGGTCGGACAGCGGCCCGAACACCAGCTGACCGAAGGCCAGGCCGAGCAGGAAGGTGGTGATGGTTGCCTGGGCCGCGGCGGGGGAGGCATGGAGATCGCCCGCCATCCGGGGCAGGGCGGGCAGGTACATGTCCATGGCGACCGAGCCCAGCATGCTGAGGCTTGCCAGCAAGATCACCTCGCTCCAGGGCGCGTGGGCGCGGCCCGCGAGCGCGGGTCCGCCCCGCGGCGGCGGCGATGTGGCCTCCGGCGTGATCGCGGAGAGGTCGACCGCGGACCTGTCCAATCCGGTGGTCATCGGCGTCTTCTAGGCGTTCGGTCCGTGCAGCGATAGCTTTGCGGGCGGCTCTCCTGTCCTCGCGCGATCGCTTGCGGGAGACGGGGGCGCATCGAGTCGACGCAGGAGCTCTCCCGCCCAGTTCGTAGGCGGTGCGAACCGCCGCTGCGCCGCCGCCCTAGTACCGCTGCACAGGGGATTTGACGAGTTGGGGCAGGCCGAGGACGGGTAAGGTCCTTGGATCGACGCATAGCTCGATGCTTCGGGCCTGCCCGGGCGAGCGCCGGATGAGGCCAGCTTTCTCCAAGGTAAGCACCGTCTGGTGAACTGACGGGGCGGTGACGCGAAAGTAGTCCTGCAGGTCGCGCTCGGCAGGCGAACGCCGGTTGATCTGAGCATAAGCCCAGATGAAGGCTAGGTACTGGCCTTGCCTGTCGGTGAAGACAGGCGTGGACGGCGCTACTGGGTCGCCACCCCCTCGACTCATCTTTCTGATCCCTCCCGGGCCGTCTTGACGCAAGAGGACCTGGATGAACCTACGTTATAGAGTGGAATTGGACCACGCCGAACGGGCGGTGCTGATGGCGTTGGTCGGCGGTGGCAAGCAGTCTGTTCGCAAGATCAAGCGGGCGCAGGTCCTGTTAGCGGCGGACGGCGGCCTGGGGGATGAGGCCATCGTCCAGGCGGTGGGAACGTCCGGCTCAACCGTCTACCGGACCAAGCGTCGTTTCGTCATCGAGGGTTTGGACGCGGCGCTTGAGGAAGAGCCGCGTCCAGGCGCCGAGCGCAAGCTCAGCGGCAAGGAGGAGGCGCTCCTAGTGGCGACCGCCTGCTCCAAGCCGCCGGCCGGCTGCGCGCGATGGACGCTTGAGTTGTTGGCTGGCGAATTCATCAAGCTGACCGAGCATGAAAGCCTCTCGCGCGAGACGGTGCGTCGCAGGCTCGCGGAGAACCAAATGAAGCCGTGGCGCAAGAACATGTGGTGCATTCCCAAGATCGATGCAGAGTATGTCGCACGCATGGAGGACGTGCTCGACCTCTACGCCGAGACGCCTGAACCCCACCGACCGGTCATAGGCTTCGATGAGAGCCCCACCCAGCTGATCGGCGAGGTCCGCCCGGTGATTCCGGCAAAGCCTGGCCAGCTTGAGCGCTATGACTGCGAGTACAGGCGCAATGGGACAGCCAACCTGTTCGTCTTCCTCGACGCCCATCGCTCCTGGCGCAGGGTGAAAGTCACCGAGCGCCGCGCAGCTGAGGACTTCGCCCATTGCATGCGCGAGCTTGTCGATGTCCACTTCCCTAAGGCCGAGAAGATCAGGGTGGTCCTCGACAACCTCTCCACCCATTCTGCAGCGGCCCTCTACCAAAGCCTGCCGCCCGAAGACGCACGCCGGGTGCTGCGCCGCCTGGAATTCCACTACACGCCCAAGCACGCCAGCTGGCTCAACATGGTCGAGATCGAGATCGGTGTTTTACGAGCTCAGTGCCTAGATCGCCGGATTGAAGACCAAGACTTGCTAGTCCAGGAAGTCGCCGCCTGGGAGCGCCGCCGAAACGTCAGCGGCGCGCGCATCAACTGGATGTTCTCCACAGAGAAGGCCAGCGACAAAATGGCTCGCGCCTATCCCGTGCCCAGGCTCAAAGAGCCATGATCACCGTGCAGCAGTACTAGGTCGATCGTGGCTGCGGGGCAAGTCTATGCAAGCTTCGACTTTAGACGTCCTGTCTGCCGCAAAGGCAGCCTCGCCAAAGCCTAATGTCGTGTTCTTGGCGTGAAGCTCATGTCAGCTGTGGGCGCACTGTCACCGCTGGGTGCTTGCCATCTTAGCTGGGGGGCAAAGAAGGGTGCGTCGGCAGGTCGCGCCTGTGACGGTCCTCGTCTTCGGCCGCACGAGCTGGCGACTAAACCTTAGCCTGCTGGCACCTGCATCAGCGCCCGCCTTTTAGCGTTTGTGCAGGTGGTTGTGCGCCACCCCGCCTCGGAGCTCCGTCATGCGTCTAATCGCCATCGAAGAGCACATCCTCCCATCCTTCGTGCGAGACGCTTGGGCCGCTGCTCCGCCTCCTTACGATCCCGTCTCCGACTTCGCTGATGGAGGCGTGAACGGCGATCGGCTGGCCGACCTGGGCGAAGGGCGGTTGGCGCTGATGGACGAACAAGGTGTGGACCTGCAGGTGCTGTCCCTCACCACGCCCGGGCTGCACAACCTGGAGCGTGGCCCGGCTGTCGAGACCGCCCGCCGCGTCAACGACCTCATCGCCGAGACCTGCGCGCGACGCCCCGACCGTTTTCAGGGTTTCGCCGCCCTGCGCACGCCCGATCCAGATGCGGCTCCGCGGGAACTGGAGCGCGCCTTACGTGATCTCGGCCTCAAGGGCGCGTTGGTCTGCGGACGCACGCGTGAGCGCCACCTCGACCATCCCGACCTGCGCCCGATGCTGGCGAAGGCGGCCGAGCTGGGTGTCCCGATCTTCATCCATCCCCAGACAACCCCGTCCGCGGTGCGCGCGGCCAGCTACTCAGGCATCGGCGAAACGGCGGACCTCGCCCTGGCCGCCTTCGGCTTAGGATGGCACTACGAGGCCGGACTGCAATGGATCCGGTTGGCGGCGGCGGGCGTGTTCGACGAGCTGCCTCAGCTTCAGGTCATCCTGGGTCACTGGGGCGAGGTAGTGCTCTTCTACCTGGAGCGCACCGGCGCCGTATTGAACCGCGCGCTGACTCTTAAAGCGTCCTTGGCCGACTGCGCCCGGCGCAACCTCTACGTCACGGGCAGCGGCATGTGGAGCGAGGCTTACCTCCAACGCTGCCTGGAGATCGTCGGAGCCGAGCGACTGCTGTTCTCCACCGATTACCCCTACCAGTAGCGTCCCGGCGGCGACGCCCGGCGGTTCCTGGACGAGGCGACACTGGACGCGCTCGCCCGCGAGGGCCTTGCCCATGCAAACTGGGATCGGCTGACACGTGGCGATTAGAGGCCAACCCCCAAGCGAGCGCACGTCGTGATCGGTCGTTCCCGGCCATTGAAGATGCTCGTCCCCGCGACGCAGAACGCGATCTTAGCTGCAGCCAAGGAGGTGCTGCAGGAGCGCGGCCTCGAAGGCTTCACGACGAACGCAGTCGCGGCTCGCTCGCCTTATAGCGTGGGCACGGTGCACAACTATTTTCCTGACAGGGGGCGGCTGCTCCGCGCCTTGATCCACCCGAGTGCGAAAGTCTCGAACCCTGGCTTCGCTCGCCCCCGCCCGCATCCAGCCAGACCGAGTATGTGCGCCAGATTATCACGGGGCTTCTCGCCTATCACAGAGGCGCGCCGGAGTTGGCTTGGCTCCTTTATGTGGAGGAGCGCCGGCAGGGCATGCCAGACGGCCTGCAGAACGCCGTCCAGCTTGCGCTGAATAAAGCCATGGCGCCGCCTCACCAGCCTTCCGGAGATCCTGCAGCTGCGCCAGGCGAGCTGTTCGCCGTGCTCTGGGGCATGGCGCAGGCCGCCAGCCGCAGCCCGGCGACCAATGTAGCCACGGTGACCGCTCGCATGTCCGCCATGGCGATGCACTACATCCGCCACGGTTCCAAAGGAGCCTGGATCGCCTAGCGGAAACTCGCTGAGCTTTCGCTCAGCGAGACGCCGCCCCGCTGATTAAATGCTCAGCTACGGTCGGTTTCCTCCGACTTCATCTATCCCGCCAAGGAGCGCGCAGGCGTGACCGCCATTCAAGATCGGGCCCAAGCTCGCTTCCCAGACTTCGAGGAGGGAGGGAGAAGCGCGCCGAGCGCGATCCAATCCTCCAGACACATACTCCGGCATTGCTCCGGGCAGCGTTGGCGACATCGGCATCATCCAGGGTAGGGTTCTGAGCCCAAGCAGGGTGTGCAGACCATGCTAATGGAGGGCCGGGAGCGTGTCGGCGACACCGACATGATCGTCAGGCGAGGGTTTTCTGAAACCCTCCAGGGGTTCCCGAAACTGGCGAGACGAGTTTCGGAAACCCCCAGCCTCTCTCGACACCACCTGTCACGCTCATGTCAGTCCAGAACGTCAGCGCTGACACGCCTTCCGGCATCAACGTCATGTAGCTCAGGGTTGTGTGCATGCCACATGCTACTCGTCGCAACCAGAGACAGGCGTCGACGGGGCGCCGAAAGTGCGCCCGCGGTAGGACGTGAGCAGGCCGCCGCAAGTTCAAAATCGGCGAGGTACACGCCGCTCATCGGCGCTGAGTCGACTCCAATGACCCAGGAGTCGATTGGAGTGACGCCCGACAAACAGACCTAGCCTCTTGGAGCGGGCAGCGGGAATCGAACCCGCACGAGCAGCTTGGGAAGCTGCCAGGCTACCACTACATCATGCCCGCGGCGCTACACCGAGGTCTTAGACCGGGATGGGGGCGGCTGTCACCCCGCCAGCGTTTCTGTTAGCGTTGAAGGGTAGGAAGCGGGAGGGATCATGGAGAGCGCATCGGTCCACCCCCATCCGCGCGGGCCTGATCACGATCATCTCCACTCGCACAATTCGGCGGAGGATCATCGAGCACCGTCACCTGGGGCTCATGTCCATCTCCATTCGGGCGTCGACCACGCTCACGGCGAGCACGGCCATGACGGCAGGCATTCCCATGCTGGCCACAGCCATAGCGGCCTGCACGCGGGTCATAATCACCATCACGCCCCGTCGAACTTCGGCCCTGCGTTCGCGGTGGGCGCCTTGCTCAATGCGGTTTTCGTGGCGGCGGAGGCGGTGTACGGCGTGCTCGGCCACTCCATGGCGCTGCTGGCCGACGCCGGCCACAACCTTGGCGATGTGCTGGGGCTGCTGGCGGCCTGGAGTGCTGTGGTGTTGTCGAAGCGCAAGCCCAGCGCGCGCTTCACCTATGGACTGGGGTCGACCTCCGTGCTGGCGGCGCTCCTGAACGCCGTGATCCTGCTGGTGGTCACCGGAGCCGTGGTGGCGGAGGCGGTGCGGCGGCTGCTGCACCCCGAACCCTCAGCGGGATTTGTGGTGATGGGCGTGGCGGCGGCTGGGATTGCAGTGAACGGGATCACGGCGGGCATGTTCGCTTCCGGACGCAAGGGCGATCTGAACGTGCGCGGGGCCTATCTGCACATGCTCTCGGATGCGGTGGTGGCGGCGGGGGTGGTGGTGACGGGAGGCCTGATCCTGCTCACCGGCTGGCGCTGGCTGGACCCGTTCGCCAGCCTGCTGATCTCCGCGGTGATCGTCTGGGGGACGTGGAGCCTGCTGCGTGAGTCTTTGAACATGGCGCTGGACGCAGTTCCGTCAGGGATCGAGCCGGCGGAGGTTCGCGCGCACCTGCTGGGGCTGGACGGCGTGACGGGTCTGCACGACCTTCACATCTGGTCGATGTCGACGACGGAGACGGCGCTGACCTGCCATCTCCTGATGCCGCGCGGCCATCCCGGCGATCGGACCCTGGACGCCATCTGCGAGGGCTTGAACGGCCGTTTTCACATCGGTCACGCCACGCTGCAGGTGGAGACTGACGCTGACGCCTCGTGCCGGCTCGAGGCCGCCCACGCCATCTGATCCTCGGCTGATAGTTTAGGCCGTCAGTTCACCACCCGCGAGGCGCCGGGCAGGTCCAGCGAGAACGCGGGGATTTGCGCGTCGAACGCAGCGCCGCCGGCCACCGTCAGGCAATAGCTTCCCACCATCACCCCGGATGAGGTAGGGAGGGGACAGCCGCTGGTGTAGCGGAAGCTGTCTCCGGGGTTGAGCAACGGCTGCTCGCCCACCACGCCCGGCCCCTGGACCTCCTCCACGCGGCCCGTCGCATCGGTGATGGTCCAATGTCGGCTGATCAGCTGGACGGTGACGGCGCTGCGGTTCTCGACCTCGATATGATAGGCCCAAACCCACCGGCGCTGCTTGGGGTCGGACTGTTCGGGCAGGTATTGCGGGCGAACCCGCACGGAGACGCCCGACGTGACGGCTTCATAGACGGCGCCCTGGTCCATCAGGCGGCGGCCAGGGCGGCGTCGAGCGCGCGGGACACGTCGCGGGCCAGATCGACGGGATCCTCCAACCCCACCGACAGACGCACGCAACCCTCGGTCAGGCCGATCGCCAGCCGATCGGCCTCCGGGGTGGCGCGGTGGGTGGTGGTGGACGGATGCACCGCCAGCGACTTGGCGTCGGCCAGGTTGTTGGAGATGTCCACGATCTGCAGGGCGTTGAGGAAGGCGAAGGCCTTGGACCGCGCGCCGAGGTCGAAGGCCATGATGGTGCCGCCGGCCTTCATCTGTCGTGCGGCGATCTCCGCCTGGGGATGGTCGGCCCGGGCGGGATAGAAGATGCGCTTGACCGCGGCGTGCTCGGCGATCTCGTCGGCGAGGGTGGCCGCCGTCGCGCTCTGGCGCATGACACGCAGGTCCAGGGTCTCCAGGCCTTTCAGCAGCACCCAGGCGCTGAACGGGGAGAGGGCGGGGCCGGTGTGGCGGATCAGCTCCCGATAGGCCTCGTCCAGCGCGGCGTCTTCACCCAGGATCGCGCCGCCCAGCACCCGGCCCTGGCCATCGATGTGCTTGGTCGCGGAATAGACCACCAAGTCGGCGCCAAGCTTCAGCGGCGACTGCAGGACGGGGCTGGCGAAAGCGTTGTCCACGACCAGCCTGGCCCCGGCCTCATGTGCGATCGCGGCGACTGCGGGGATGTCGATGATCTCCAGCAGCGGGTTGGCGGGGCTTTCCAGGAAGAAGGCGCGGGTGTTGCCCCGCACCGCCCCGCGCCAGGCTTCCAGGTCCGTCCCGTCCACGACGGTGCTCTCGACCCCGTAGCGCGGGAGCATCTGGGTGACGATCCAGCGGCAGGAGCCGAACAGCGCGCGGCTGGCCACCAGGTGGTCGCCCGCCTTGAGAAGGCCGAGCAGCGCGATGTTCACCGCCGCCATCCCCGACGCCATGGCGCGGCAACCCGTGGCGCCTTCCAGCAGGGCCAGACGGTCCTCGAACATCTTGACGGTGGGATTGCCGTAGCGGGCGTAGATGAAGCCCGGGTCCTCGCCGCTGAAGCGACGGTCGGCGGCCTCGGCGCTGTCGTAGGCGAAGCTCTGGGTCAGGAAGATGGGCTCGGCGATCTCGCCATAGGGCGTGCGCACCTGACCTCCACGCACGAGGCGGGTGGCGGGAGCCCAGTCCTGTGGCCGTTCGGTCTTGGCGTGCTCGCTCATGCACGTGGCATGGCCGCGGAGGGTGGCCGAGGTCAAGGGCGGCGCGACCGACTTCGGCGTGCAAGCCGGTGCGCGGCGGCGGCGGCGCTTGCCAAGGCGTAACGTGGCGGCGAGTGTCGCCGCCCGTTTAGCAGCCCAGGCGCGCCCCTTGACCCAACCCGCCGGCATCCTTCCCTACCAGGCCATCGAAGCCTTGATCGACGAGGGCGCGGTTCGCGCGACGGCGCCTTACGCCGTCGACCAGCTGCAGCCCGCGAGCCTGGACCTGAGATTGGGCGGCGACGCCTGGCGAGTGCGCGCGTCCTTCCTGCCGGGGCGTGGACGCAAGGTGGCCGAGCGGATGGCGGACGTCGCCATGCACCGCCTCGATCTCAGCGCGGGCGCCGTGCTGGAGCGAGGCTGCGTCTACATCGCCGAGCTGCAGGAGCGACTGGACCTGCCCGTGCACGTGGCCGCGCGGGCCAACCCTAAGAGTTCGACCGGGCGGGTCGACGTTTTCGTGCGCCTGCTGACCGATGAAGGCGTCGCATTCGACGACGTGGCCGCCGGCTATCGCGGGCCGCTTTATCTGGAGATCGCGCCCCAAACTTTCTCCGTGCTGGTCCGCACGGGAACGCGGCTGAACCAGCTGAGGCTCAAGCGCGGCCATCCGGCGACTTTGCGGGTGAGGCGGGTGGGCGTGGACCTGACCGGCGCCCTGGCAGGCTTTCGCGCCCGCCGTCACGCGGGGGTCGTCGACCTCGACAAGGAAGACGGCCATGCCCCGCGCGACTTCTGGGAACCGCTGGAGGGCAGACCGAACCGACACGGGGTAGGCGAGCTGCTGCTCGACCCTGGCGAGTTCTACATCCTGGCGTCCAAGGAGGCGGTGGAGATCCCCGCGGACGAAGCAGCCGAGATGACCCCGATCGACCCCTCGGTGGGGGAGTTCAGGGTCCACTATGCAGGCTTCTTCGATCCCGGCTTTGGGACGGAAGAGGCTCTGGGGGCCGGGTCTCGCGCCGTGCTGGAGGTGAGAAGCCACGAGACGCCGTTTATGCTCGAAGACGGCCAGATCGTGGCTCGCCTCGTTTACGAGCCGCTCACCGAACGACCATCGCGGTTGTACGGCTTCCGAGGTTCACACTATCAGCGCCAGGGTCTGAAGCTGTCCAAGCACTTTAAGGTGTGGACCTGATGGCGATCAGGAGAAATCAATTGCCATGCCTTTGCGCTCCCAGTCCCCGTAGCGGGTGGGTTCCAGCCCCTTGGGGCCGCCGCTTTCCGGCGTCTCCGATGCGGCGCGGGCGGCGGCGTTAACCTTTTCGCGGCGGTCGGCGGCCTCTTCGAGGGCGCGCTTGGCCGCATCCGGCAAGGGCTTGTCGGGGGCGGCGCCCAGCCGGGTGTCGGGATCTGGAGGGACGTGGGGGTCTGCGTCGGTCATCTGCGATCTCCTTGCCCTTCCGGGCCTTACGGCTGATTTAGGGTCGATGGACGTGGAAACGAAACCGCCGTCGCCGCAAACCGAGGCGGAAAGGCCAGAAAGACGGGTCGAGGCGCCGATCGTGGAAGGGCTGGCCGCACGGGTGGCCGCCCTAGACCTGCTTCAGGCGGCCGTGTTGCGGCGGGGCGGGCTGGAGGATGGCCTGGCCCGCGCACCTTTCACTTCGCTGCCCCAACGGGAGCGCGGCTTCGCCAGGGCGCTGGTGGGCGCGGTGCTGAGACACCTTGGACCCATAGATGCGGCGCTCGACAGCCGTTTGCGCGCGCCACCGCCCGAGGCGGTGCGATGGCTGCTCCGCATGGGTGCGGCGCAGATCCACTACATGGACGTCGCCGCCCATGCCGCGGTTTCGGTGAGCGTTGACCATGCGGCGACCTCCAATGCGACCCGCCCTTACAAGGGTTTGATCAACGCAGTTCTTCGGGGCCTCGCGCGGGACGGCGTTGATCAAACCCTTGTCGGGGCGGGCGATCCCGAGACCCTCGCGCCGCCATGGCTGATGGCGCGCTGGCGGGCCGCTTTCGGTGCTTCGGACGCGCGCGCCATCGCCGCCTCGATCGCAGAAGAGCCCGACACCGATCTCAGCCTGCGCGAGGCCGCCGACGACGGCTTGATCGAGGCCCTGCACGCGCAGCGCTCTGCCACCGGCGGGTTGCGCACGCCGTTGAAGGGCGACGTGGTGGACTGGCCCGGTTTCGCGGAGGGACGCTGGTGGGTGCAGGACGCGGCCGCAGCGCTTCCCGCCCGCCTGCTGCAGGCGCAGCCCGGCGAGGCGGTGCTGGAGCTTTGCGCCGCGCCGGGCGGCAAGACCCTCCAGCTCGCCGCCGCGGGCGCTCGGGTGACCGCCCTCGACCGATCCGCCCCGCGGCTGCGGCGACTGTCGGAAAACCTCGCCCGAGCTCAGCTGACGGCGGAGATCGTGGTCGCAGACGCTGGGGCCTGGAATGACGCCCGGATGTTCGACGCGGTTCTGCTCGATGCGCCTTGCAGCGCCACCGGCACCTTCCGCCGTCATCCGGACGTGCTCTGGGCGGCCAGGCCTGGGGATATCGCCTCGCTCGCGGTACTGCAGGCTCGTCTACTCGACACCGCCGCGGGCCGCGTCCGGCCGGGAGGGCGGCTCGTCTACTGCGTCTGCTCCCTGGAGCCGGAGGAGGGCGAGGCGCAGGCTTGCAGCTTCCTGCTGCGTCAAGCCGACTTCGCGACCGCGCCCATCGGGGCGGGGCAGGGTGGGGCGCCAGGGCGGGCCCTGACCTCCGAAGGTTGGCTCCGTCTGCTGCCCGGCGCAGCGGAACCAGAGCTTGGCGGCGACGGTTTTTTCGTCGCTTGTTTCACGCGGCGGCCGGTGTAGAGGACGACGCCACCCCCGATCTCGTCGGAAGGTCCTGATATCGATGTCTCGCCACCTGTTCAACATTCGCACGGGAGCGTGCTTCATGGTCGCGCTGGGCGCCGTCGGACTCGCCGGATGTGAAACGCCGAACGCCTACACCTACTCACCGTATGAGGCCGGCCACGCTTCGCCGCTTGCGCCAGCCGTGATCGTTAACGAGCGTCCTGTCCGGATCAGCGGCCAGGATACCGGAGCCGGGACGGTGGGCGGCGCCTTGATCGGCGGCGCCAGCGGCGCGGCGATCGGGGGTGATGCGGCCGGCGGGATCATCGGCGCCGTCGCAGGCGCAGTTCTCGGCAACGTCGTCGAGCGGGGAGCCACACGCCGGACCGGCTTCGCCTACGATGTCCGGATGCAGCGCGATGGACGCGTCCTCGAAGTCGTGCAGCCCGACGAGTACCCGATCCCGGTAGGGGCCCAAGTCTATGTCAGCTTCGGTCCTCGCGTGAGGATCATCCCCGCAAACGGTGCGCTTCCGCCGCCACCCCCCCCGCCTCCGCCTGCTCCGCCTCGATACTGAGGGTCGCCCGAAGGACAGGGCGGCTGACGCCAGCGCTGGCTTGCTTCAATGCAGCCGCCGCCCTAGTCCTTAGGCAATGTCCGTGATCGCCCCGATCATCTCTCCGTCGATTCTTTCGGCGGATTTCGCCCGGCTGGGAGACGAGGTGCGCGCACTCGAGGCGGCGGGCGCCGATTGGCTCCACGTCGATGTCATGGACGGGTCGTTCGTCCCCAACATCACCCTGGGGCCGCCCGTAATGAAGGCTCTTCGCTCCCACGTCGCGATCCCGTTCGACGTTCACCTGATGATCGCGCCCGCCGATCCGCACCTGGAGGCTTTCCGTGAGGCCGGAGCGGACGTCATCAGCGTTCATCCCGAAGCCGGTCCGCACCTAGATCGTACCTGCCGTCGCATTCGCGATCTCGGCGCCAAGGCGGGTGTCGTCTTCAATCCCTCCACGCCGGTGGAGGCGGTCGAGTTCATGATTGAGGACGTCGACCTGCTGCTGGTCATGTCGGTCAATCCGGGCTTCGGCGGCCAGAGCTTCATGACCTCCCAACTGCGCAAGGTTGAGCGGCTGCGCGGCATGGTGGAGCGCGCCGGGCTGGACATCGTGGTGGAGGTGGACGGCGGCGTCACACCCGCTAACGCTCGCGCCTGTCTCGACGCCGGCGCCACCGCCCTCGTCGCGGGCACCGCCGTCTTCAAGGGCGGACCCGACGCCTACGCCGCCAACATCGCCGCGCTGAGGGCCGCTTGAGCGGCCCTCGCGGCTAATAGCCGGCGCGGACGATGGCGCAGGTGCGTGCGTCCGGGCCGCGAGCCGGCGCCGGGCTATGGGCGCTCGCCCTGGCGACGGCGGCCCGCCATCGCCTCGCCGACGAATGGCGCGGGGTGTCGTCGGGGTCGCACCGGCTGCGACGAGCCCGGGCTCCACGGCTCACGGCGACGCCGCGCGACTTCCGACCCACCGATCCGGAGATCGGGCGCGCCATCCTAGCCGGCCGGCTGACGCTCGCCGGCGCCGACCTGCAGATCGGGCCGGGAGGCGATCCCTGGGATCGCCCGAGCCCCACCCGCCGCTTCGCCATCGAGCTTCATCGTTTCGCCTTCGCCCCTCACCTGATCGCCTGCGGCGAGGCCGGCGCTCGCGACGCGCTGCGGCTGTTTCTCGACTGGCGTCGACTGTTCCACCGCCCGAACGCCTTCGCCTGGAGCCCCGCCGTGCTTGAGCTGCGGGTGTTCAACCTGGCGGCGGGGGCCCGGCGGATGAGCGCGGTGGCCTCGGATGTCGAGGCCACTGAGCTGACCGGATCGCTGCTCCATCAGGCTACGGTGCTCCTGTCGCTGGCGCCGGAGCCGTCCAGGGCCGCGGAGCGCGCCGCCACCGCCGCGGTTGCGGCCGGTGCGCTTTCGGGGACGGGGGCCGAACGGTTGCTGGACCGCGCCCAGACGCAGCTGACGCAGGCCCTGGCGGAGACCGTGCTGCCAGACGGTGGTCATCGGACGCGTTCGCCCGAAGCGGCGCTTGAGCTTCTGTTCGACCTGCTGACCTTGGACGACCTCTTGTTGCAACGCGGGCGCGAGGCGAGTGCGGCCATGGTCTCGGCCATGGATCGGCTGGCGGCGGCCCTTCGTTTCCACACCTTGTCGGACGGCCGGCTGGCCAGCTTCCACGGCGGTGAGGCGGTGGAGGCGGAGCGGGTCCTCGCCGCCCTGAACGAGGACGCCTTCGACACTCCCGCGCCCGGCCACGCGCCGCACAGCGGCTACCATCGCCTCGACGGACCCAGATTGCACTTGCTGGCCGACTGCGGTCCGCCCGCCATCGGCGCCTGGAGCCTTACAGCCTGCGCCCAACCGGCGGCCTTCGAGCTGGCTGCGGGGGCTGACCGGCTGTTCTGCAACGGAGGCTGGAGCCCGGACGCCGCCGGACCCCAGGCGATGCGGCTGTCTGGCGCGGGCAGCACCTTGCAGGTGGCGGACGGCTCCGCCGGCCGCCCGCTCACCGGGGTGCTTGCGCGGTCTTTGGGCGCCCGCCTCGTCGGCGGGGCGGTTCAGGTCACCGCAAAGCGTGAGGAGAGTGAGGCGGGCGTCTGGCTGGAGCTCTCCCACGATGGTTGGGTTCCAGGCTTCGGGCTCACCCATGACCGTCGGCTCTTTGTCGCCGGGGCCGCCGACGAGATCCGTGGGGAGGACGTGCTCACGCCGGCGCCGGGCAAGGCGCCCATGCGCGGCGCGACGCCGTTCGACCTGCGCTTTCACGTCTTTCCCGAGGTGGAGGCTTCGCTGGCGCTGGACGGGCGCAGCGTGCTGCTACGCGGGCCATCCGATGACGGCTGGTGGTTTCGCAACGACGCGCTGCGGGTGTTGCTGGAGCCTTCGGTCTGCTTTCTCGGCGGTCAGCCCCGACGCACGGTCCAGATCGTCCTTCACGCCGAGGTCGGCCAGGAGGGCGCGCGTATCCGGTGGAAGCTGGCTCCGGTCGAACCGCCCGCGCCGCGCGTGCGTACCCCGGCCGAGCGCGCGCCTGAGCTTCAGCCATGACGCGCATCGGCAAGAGGATGCGGTCGGCGAGGTTCACCCCCTGGCTGGTGTTGGCCCACGATCTGGTCTGCTCGGCCCTGGTGATGGCCGGCGTCTTGCTCGTCCGTTATCACTTCGAGCGCAAGCCGGCGCCCGATCACCTGGTCTTTCGCTCCACGCTGATCTTCACCGCGCTGTGCGCAATCGTCTTCCTGCTGATGCGTCAGCACCGCACCATGTGGCGCTTCACGACCTTGAACGAGGTGCTGAGGATCGCGCAGGGGGTGGTCATCGCCGACCTGCTGCTGTTGCCAATCCTGTTCGTAGCGGACCGGGCGCAGGACTTTCCACGATCCACCCCGCTCCTCGTCGCGCCGGTGCTGATCGCGTTTCTCGCCATCGGGCGGGTTCTGGCTCACGCGACGGCGCATGGCGACCTGGGCGCTCCGTTCAAGTTCGAGGATCGTGAGCTTCCTCCCGCCGTGATCGTCGGCTCGGCCCAGGCGCTGGCGAGTTATCTCACCCAGTTCCGGCGCTCGCGCAGCAGCGCCTCGATGCGGGTGGCCGGCTTGGTGACGCTGGACGGGGCGCCGTTCGGGCGGACGCTGCAGGGGGCCGAAATCCTGGGCGATCTTCGCCGTCTCGCTTCGATCCTGAAGGCCCTGGGAGCGGCGGAGGCGCGCGAGCCCCAGCTGGTGCTGGCGGAACCCAGACCCGGGCGCGAGCTGATGGACGCGGTCGTGGCCGCCGCGGGTGAGGCCGGGGCGCGGCTGACGCGCGTCCGCGGTGGGATGGGCCTGTCGCCGGTCGACGCCGCGGACCTGCTGGACCGGCCGCCTCGCAACCTGGACCCTGCGCGGGCGCGGCGCCTGATCGCCGGCAAGCGGGTGCTGGTGACCGGGGCGGGCGGCACCATAGGTTCGGAGCTGACGCGTCAGGCCCTGCGGCTCGATCCCGAACGCTTGATCCTGCTCGATGCGTCCGAGTTCAATCTCTACGCCATCGATCAGGCGCTGAGCGAAGAGTTCGCCGCCGAAGCGGGCTCGCCGAGGCCCTGGCGCGTGGAGCTTGGAGACGTCCGTGACGTGGCGCGGCTGGAGGAGCTGTTCACCCGTGAACGGCCCCAGGTGGTGCTGCACGCCGCCGCCCTGAAACACGTGCCGCTGATGGAGTTGAACCCTGCGGAGGCCGTGCTGACCAATGTGGGTGGGGCCATGAATGTGGCCCGGCTTTCGCGCGATTGTGAGGCGCTGGTCTTCATCTCCACCGACAAGGCGGTGAACCCCACCAACGTCATGGGCGCCACCAAGCGGGTGGCGGAACGCGCAGTCCGCGCCCTGACCGCCGATGCGCCGGTCCGCGCCGCTGTGGTGCGCTTCGGCAACGTGCTGGGCTCCACCGGATCGGTGGTGCCCCTGTTCGAGCGGCAGATCGCCCGGGGCGGCCCGGTGAGTGTGACCCATCCCGACATGCTGCGCTTCTTCATGACGGTGCAGGAGGCTTCCAGCTTGGTGCTGCAGGCCGCAGCCCTGCCGGGTGAGGCGCAGGGCGGCGGCGTCTATGTGCTCGACATGGGCGAGCCGGTGAAGATCGACCGCTTGGCCCGCCAGATGATCCAGCTGCATGGTCTGCGGCCGGGCGAAGACATCGCCATCGACTATGTGGGCCTGCGTCCCGGCGAGAAGCTGTTCGAGGAGATATTCTACGACGCCGAGACGGTCAGCCCGACCGACGCGGACGGGGTGCTTTGCGCCCACCACGCCGCGCCGTCCTGGGCCGAGCTGGAGGCGCCGCTGGCCGCGCTCATGCAGGCCGCCGCCGCGCGGGACGAGGCCGCCGTCATTGCAAGGCTGCAGGCTCTGGAACCCGCGTTCCAGCGGACCTGAGCGTCTTCGCCCGGGCCACCGGCTGACGCTAACCCGGAGCGCCGGGGCCGCTGAACACGGCCTCTAGAATCGCCTCCAGTCCGTCCGCGTCGACCTCGTCGAAGGCCGCGTACTCGAGCGAATCCAGGTCCAGAACCGCGATCAGGTCACCTGTCGCATCCAGGACGGGCAGGACGACCTCGCTGTTCGAGCGGGTGTCGCAGGCGATGTGGCCGGGAAAGGCGTGGACATCGGCCACGATCTGACGGGTCCGCGTTCGCGCCGCCGCGCCGCACACCCCGCGGGAGAAGGCGATGCGCAGGCATCCCGGCGTGCCCTGATAGGGCCCGACCACGAGCTCCTCCCGCCTGAGCGGGTCGACCACATAGAAGCCGACCCAGGAGACCGTCTCGAAGGCCTGGGCGAGCATGGCGCAGATAGTCGCCATCCGTGCGACGCGATTCGGCTCGCCTTCCAGCACGGCGACGATTTCTTCCAGCGCCTGCCGGTAGTAATCGGGTTTCCCGGCCGGAGCGGTCTTCGCTTTCGCGATCGGTGAGATCATGGCGGCGTTTAGCCAGAGACGACCGGCGCGCCACCCGCGAGGGCCGCATCGCCCCGCCGCCGCTCCATGCGATAGCGCGGGAGCGCCCACCAAGGGGTTTGTGGCGAGTGATGATGCTCCAGATGATAGCCGAAGTGGAAGCAGGCGAGCAGTGACCCCAGCCATCCGAACTCCAGGCTGCGGGCGCGGTGCAGGTCCGTGAACCCCGCATCGTCTTGGCGGTGCGGCAGCCAGGTTCCGAAGTAGAACAGCTGCAGCGCCGAGGTCAGCGCCGGGACGCCCCAGAACAAGGCGAGGCTCAAGGGGCGCGCTCGCAAGACGAAGAGGTAGACCGTGAGCACGACGGCCAGTCTGACGAACTCGCCCCAGCCGAAATGGGTGGTGAAGAAGCGCAGGAACCAGGCGACGAAGGCGCGCGGGCGATCGGGATGAAAGTCGGGATCCTGCGCCGTGCCGGGCGCCCGGTGGTGCGCGTGATGACTTCGGTTCAGCTTGGCGTAATCGAAACCGGGGTTGTAGAGCGTCACCGCGATACGGCCCACGGCTTTGTTAACGCGGGCGCGGCCGGTAGCGAGGCTGCCATGCATGGCGTCGTGCGCCACGATGAACAGGCCGACGCCCAGCCAGCTCTGCACCACGATCAGGATGGGGGCCCAGGCCCAGCCGGCTTGCGTCGGCGCGTAGAAGAACACCGAATAGACGTGCAAACCCACCCAGCCGCAGATCACCGCCCCCGACAGGGCAAGTCCAACGCGGGTCTGTAGCGCCCGCAACCGCCCGGGTACGGTGTCGATGACAGCTGTTTGGCTCAAGCCGCTTTCCTGGACGTCCATGACGGACGTTTGTGTTGAACGTCGAACTGACACATGCGGTGCGCGTCGGCACGCAGAAAGATGTCTCCCACGGCTCGCCCGCGAGCTAGGACTTCGTATCGCCTGCCGGTGGATTGCGCCCTTGACCGACCTGCTGACCTGGAACGCCCTGGCGTCCTTTCTCACGCTGACCTTCCTTGAGCTGGTGCTCAGCGTAGACAACATCCTGTTCGTCGCGGTCGCCGCTTCTCGGCTGCCTCACGAGCGCCGGGGCCTCGGCCGCCAGCTCGGCTTGTGGCTGGCGCTCGGGCTGCGGGTGGCGATGCTGGTCGGGCTGGTCTGGCTCACGCGGATCGACGTCACCCTGTTCAAGGCCTTCGGTCGGGCGATCAGCGTCAAGGACGCCGTCCTGATCGCGGGCGGCCTGTTCCTGCTCTACAAGGGCGCGACCGAGATCCACGACGATCTCGATGGCGGCCAGGACCAGGCCGAAGGCGCCGGCCGCGGGCAAGCCTCTGTCGCAGCGGTCGTGGTCCAGATCGGACTGATCAACGTCGTCTTCTCGCTGGACAGCGTGATTACCGCCGTGGGCATGTCGAACCAGCTGGTGGTGATGATCGGCGCGGTCGTGGTGGCGACGGTGGCGATGATGCTCGGGGCCAAGCCCGTCGGCGATTTCATCGAGCGCCGCCCCACCGCCAAGATGCTGGGCTTGGCGTTCATCATGCTCGTCGGCATGGCGCTCGTCGCCGAGGGCACAGGCGTCGACGTCCCGCGTGGATATCTCTACTTCGCCATCGCCTTTTCCTTGGGCGTCGAGTTTCTCAACGGCGCGCGAAAGCCTCGCAGCGGCTGACCTCAGGCTTCAAGCCAAGGGGCGAGGGTCTCTCGGGCCAGCATCTCCTCGTAGCTCGGACGCTTGCGGACGACCGCGAAATCACCACCCCGCACCAGAACCTCGGGCGCCAGGAGACGGCTGTTATATTCGCTGGCCATGGACGCGCCGTAGGCCCCGGCCGTCATGAGCGCCACCAATTCACCCGCTGCGAGCTCGGGCAGCAAATGGTCGCGCGCGAAGGTGTCCCCCGTCTCGCAAACCGGGCCGACCACGTCGTAAAGCTTCAGTGCAGCCTCGGACGACCGACGCCTTACCGGGCGGATGGCGTGGTAGGATTCATACATCGCCGGGCGCACCAGATCGTTCATGGCTCCGTCGAGCACGATGAACTGACGGCCGCTGGGCCTTCGGTGGATATGGATCACCCGGGTGAGCAGGACGCCGGCGTTGGCGGCGATCAATCGGCCGGGCTCGAAGGCCAGCTCCACGTCCAGATCGCCCACGGCCGCCAGGACCATGGCGGCGTAGTCGGCAGGCGTCGGCGGCTCGGGCCCATCGAAATAGGGCGCGCCAAGCCCACCGCCGAGGTCCAGGCGGCGGACGGGAAGTCCCTGCGCCCGAAGCTGCTCCACCAGGCCGCGCATGGCCATGAAGGCCCTGCGCATGGGCTCCAGGTCGGTGATCTGGCTGCCGATGTGGCAGGCCAGCCCGGCCATATCCAGCTCGGGGCGGCTGCACCCGATGGCGTAAAGCCGCTCCGCCTCGGAAAAGCTGACGCCGAACTTGCTCTTGTCCTGGCCGGTGATGATCTTGGCGTGGCCCCCCGCGCCTACGTCGGGATTTACCCTCAGCGCCACGGTCGGGCGAAGCGCGCGTGCGGCGGCCATCGCGCTCAGCCGGTCCAACTCCGGCTCGGACTCCACGTTGATCTCGGCGACGCCGATGTCGAGCGCGAAGGCGAGTTCCTCGTCGGTCTTGCCGACGCCCGAGAATACGATGCGCGAAGCCGGCACGCCCGCCGCCAGCGCTCGGCGTATCTCCCCGCCCGATACGGTGTCTGCACCGGCGCCCAATCGAGCCAGGGTGCTGAGCACAGACAGGCTCCCGTTCGCCTTGACGGCGTAGGCGACGAGCACCTCTCGGGGCGCAAACGCCTCTCGGAAGACTTCATAATGACGGCGGAGCGTCGCGCTGGAATAGACGTAGACCGGGGTGCCGACATCCTGGGCTATGCGGGAGAGGGCGACGCCTTCGCACCAGAGTTCCAACCCGTAAGCATCAGCGTGGTCATCGAAGTCGTGCATCGGCTCCGGCCGAGCGGCTAATTCGGTGGCGTGGTGCTGACGTTGGGGCCAAGCGGGTTCGGCTCGCCTGGCACCGGCGAATCGCGAGGTGTGGTCAGCTTGGAGTCGGGATCCTGGATGTCGCGGGTGCTGAGCGGCTGGTCGTTGTCGATGGTATTAGCGGCCTGCTCCGCGGAGCCAGCGGGATTACGAGCGGCGGCGCTCTGCTGAGCCGCGGCGCGAGCGCGCTCGGCCTTCTGGGCGTAGTAATCGTTCTTCGCGTTTTGCCCGACCAAGGGAGGCGGTTGCTGCAACGGCCCGATCTCGCCACAACCGGCGACGCCCATGGCCGCTACACCTGCACCCGCCACAACGATTGGCATCCAGCCGCGCAGACCTTGCCTCGTCATCTCAGCAACCCCCTCCAGCGCGCCGCTTGCCTGCGGACCTGATCGGGGGCGACGCCGCCGAAGCTGGTCCGGCTCGCCACCGATGCGGCTGGGGAGAGCACGCTGTAAACGCCGTCGTCGATCCGCGGTTCGATCGATTGCAACTCTTCGAGCGGCAGTTGCGCCAAATCCACGCCCAGCGCCTCCGCGCGCTTCACCGCAGCGCCCGTCGCGCGGTGGGCTTGGCGAAACGGGAGATCGAGTTCGCGGACCAGCCAGTCCGCCAGATCAGTGGCGGTGGAGAAGCCGGAGCCTGCGGCCAGCGCCATCCGCTCGATATCCGGCTCGAGGTCGGCGATCATGCCGGCCATGGCCGCCAGCGAGAGGTCCAGCGCATCGTTGGCCTCGAACACCGGCGGTTTGTCCTCCTGGGTGTCCTTGGCGTAAGCCAGGGGCAGGCCCTTCATCACCAGCGTCAGGCTGGTGAGGCCGCCGAAAATGCGCCCGATCTTGGCGCGCACCAGTTCGGCGGCGTCGGGATTTCGCTTCTGGGGCATGATGGAGGAGCCCGTGGTGAAGGCGTCCGACAGCTTGGCGAAGCCGATCTGAGGCGTGACCCAGAACACGATCTCCTCGGCCAGACGTGACAGGTGCACCGCGCAGATCGAGGCGGCGGACAGGTATTCCAGGGCGAAGTCGCGATCGGAGACGCTGTCGAGGGAATTGGCGGTGGGGCGATCGAAGCCGAGCTCGGCCGCAGTGAAGTCGCGATCGATGGGGAAGGGCGACCCGGCGAGCGCCGCGGCCCCCAAAGGGCATTCGTTCATCCGCCTGCGCGCGTCTCGAAAGCGTCCGGCGTCGCGGGCGAACATCTCTACATAGGCCATCAGGTGATGACCGAAGGTCACCGGCTGGGCGGGCTGCAGGTGGGTGAAGCCGGGCATCAGCGTTGCGGCGTGAACCGCCGCCTTGTCCAGAAGCGCGCGCTGCAGCGCTTCTATGCGGCTGACGGCGTGGTCGCAGCCGTCGCGAACCCACATGCGGAAATCCACCGCCACCTGGTCGTTACGCGAGCGGGCGGTGTGGAGCCGTCCCGCCGCAGGCCCGATCAGCTCGGTGAGCCGGGCCTCTACGTTCATGTGGATGTCCTCGTAGGCGTCGCGAAAGGGGAAGGTCCCGTCCGCGATCTCCTGCTCGATCCGTGAGAGGCCATCTTGGATGGCCTGCGCGTCGGCGCTTGTAATCACGCCCTGTCTGGACAACATCGCGGCGTGTGCGCGGGAGCCCCGAAGGTCCTGCGCCCAAAGGCGGCGATCAACGCCGATCGAGACGTTGATCGCCTGCATCAGCTCGGCCGGTTGCCGTTCGAAGCGGCCGCCCCACATGTCCTGACCCTTCGGCGCTTTGGGATCTTGCGACATGAGCAGTGCGGAACCTCAGGGGCCGGGGCAGCCCCAGGCCAGGCGACCCGTGATGGGGTGGGGCCTGAAGGGTGCGCTGGCGGTGATCAGTCTGGTGGGGGTGGCGGCTATCTTATACGTCATCGTCCTGGCGGTCGCCATGCCGAGTTCCCAGAGCGGCCTGTCGGGCCTGAACCACGGCGCGATGGCCAAGCTGCAGGTGCTCCCCAACCCTGTACCCGAACCTTCGGTCGTCTTCCTCGGTGACGACGCTAAGCCTTTGCAACTGGCGCAATTCAAGGGCCGCGCGGTGGTGCTGAACCTCTGGGCGACCTGGTGTGCGCCCTGCGTCAAGGAGATGCCGACCTTGGCGGCGCTCCAGCGGGAGGAAGCGGGCAAGCCGGTGAAGGTCGTGGCGGTGAGCATGGACACCACTGGCCAGACCGACAAGGCCAAGGCCTTCATCGCCAGCCATCCGCCACTCGACTTCTACCAGGACGCCAAATACGCCTTCATGACCGGCATGCAGCCGCAGCTAATCGGCTTTCCGACCACGGTGCTGATCGATCGCACCGGCATGGAGCGGGCGGTCTACGCCGGCGACACGGACTGGGCCTCGCCCGAAGCCCGTGCGGTGGTGGACCGGCTGGCTGGCCTGTGAAGTCGCGGTCCGCCCGCATTATCCACCGAGGTCGCCCATCAACTTAACATAGGCGCCGTGCGCAGCGTCTTGCGTCAGGGTCAGGACCGTCTCCAGGGTTTCGAAGTCCCGTTCGCCTGCCGCCGCCGCGAGGAGCGCGCGGAACCCCAGCGGCTCCAGACATGGGTCGGTCGCGTCGGGCAGGGCGAGCTTCAGCAGCTGTTGTAGCGAGGACTGCAGCGCCAGCGCTCGGCGCAGGTCGGACAGCGCTTCGGGATCCGCCAGCTCCGCCCCCATCAAGGCGTCCAGGGCGGTTGAGGTGCTGGTGTAGAGCGGTCCGCCCTGGGCGGCGTGGGCGATCTGCAGCGCCTGCGCGGCGAACTCGATGTCCACCAGCCCTCCCGGGGTCAGCTTCAGGTCCCAGCGGCTCCTGGGAGGACGCTCGCGCGCCATCAGCGTGCGCATGTCGAGCACGTCGCGGGAGGTGCGGCGGCGCTCACGGGGCCTCCGCAACGCCGCCACGATCGTGTCCGTTGACGCGGCGAAGAAGGCCGGGGAGGAGGCCCACACCACCCGCGCCCGGGTCAAGGCCAGCAGCTCCCAGGTCTCGGCGTCCTGTGCGTAGTAGTCGGCCAACGCCGGCAGGCTCACCGCGACGGGGCCGGCCCGTCCGGAGGGGCGCAGCTGCAAGTCCACCGCATACAGCCCACCCTCGGCGGTCGGCGCCGACAAGGCGGTGGTCAGGCGCTGGGTGAAGCGCGCGTAAAAGGTCTCCGCGCTCCAACCCTTCACCTCGGACGCGGCGCCCGGCGGGCCGGGGGCGTAAAGCGTCATCAGGTCAAGATCGGAGCGGGCGGTCATCTCGCGCGAGCCGGCGCGGCCGAGCGCCACCACGGCGACCTCGCCCGGGAACCCGCCGCCGAGCCGCACCGTCTCCGACAGCGCCACCGGGGCCAGCGCACTCAGGCAGGCGTCGGCCAGCGCGGCGAAGCTGCGACCCGCCTCGCGGGCGCCCACCGCCCCACTCATCACCTGGACGCCGATGCGGAAAGCCTGGTCGCGTCGGGCGATACGGGCGGCGGCCATGGCCTTTTCGAAGCTCGACGCCCGCCTGACCGCGTCGTCCAGAGCTTCGCCGACCTCGCGCGGATCGAGCGGATGGAAGAAACGCGGGTCCAGCAGGGCGTCGAGGGCGCCTGGCTGGCGCGCCAGGGTCGAGGCCAGCTCTGGCGCATAGGCCATCACTCGCACGAGCAGCTGAAGCAGGTCCGGCTTGGCCAGGAACAGCGACATCACCTGCACGCCCGCCGTCAGGCCGTTGAAGAAGTCGGCGAAGCGGTTGAAGGCGGGATCGGGCGCGCCGGTGGCTTCGGCCGCCTCCAACAGGCGCGGCGCCAGGCGCGTGAACAGCTCGCGCCCCCGGGGGCTTCGGGTCGCCGGACTGCGCCCCGTATGCCAGGCCCGGATCAGCGTGGAGACCTGGGCAGGATTGGAGAAGCCCATCCGCGCCAGAGTCTCCAGCGTTTCCGGATCGTCCTCGACGCCGGTGAACACCAAGCTGCCGAACGGGCTGGAGAGGTCCTCGTCCTCTGCGAACAGTGCGGCGTAGCGCGCGTTGACCGCCTCCAGCGTCGCGGACACCGCTGCGTCAAAGGCCGCGAGGTCGCTAGAGCCGGACAGGGATGCCACCGCGTCTCGCGCCGCATCAGCTTCGGCAAGGGTGTGGGTCTGCTCGTCGGCGACCATCTGCACCCGGTGCTCCCAGCCGCGCAGGCGCACATATGCCGCGCTCAGCTCGGCGGCCGTTTCGACGGCGACGTGGCCGGCGGCCGTCAGCGCGGCCAGGGCGTCCAGGGTCCGGCGACAGCGGAGCCCCGGCGCCCGGCCCCCCAGGATCAGCTGCTGGGTCTGGACGTAGAATTCGATCTCGCGGATGCCGCCCGCGCCGAGCTTGAGGTTGTGGCCGGGCGCAGCCAGCCGTTCGTCCACCTTGTGGATGTGGATCTGGCGCTTGATAGACCCGATGTCGGCGATGGCGGCGTAGTCGAGGTTGCGCCGCCAGACGAAAGGCTTCAGCCCCGCCAGGAAGGACTCGGCGCGCACCAGATCACCGGCGCACGGTCGCGCCTTGATCATCGCGGCGCGCTCCCAATTCTGGCCCGCGGTCTCGTAATAGACCAGCGCCGCCTCCACCGGCATCGCGATCGGGGTGGACGACGGATCGGGACGCAGCCGCAGGTCCACCCGAAAAACGTAGCCCTCCGCGGTGCGTTCCTGCAGCAGGGCGCTCAGAGCCCGGGTGATCCTCACCGCCTCTGCCTGGGCTTCGACCCCGGGGGCGAGGGGCAAGGCGGCGGGCTCGTAGAAGATGCTGACGTCGATGTCGGAGGAGTAGTTCAGCTCTCCTGCGCCGTGCTTGCCCAGCGCCAAGCAGAACAGACCGGGCACGGGGCCCGTGTCGGACGCATCCCCTATATGTGGAGACAACCTGCCCGCCGCCCGTTCTTGCGCAGCAACGACCGCGAGCGCCGTCTTCACCACAGCGTCGGCGAAGTCGGTAAGCGCTGAGGTCACCTCATCCAGGCTCCAGATGCCGCCCAGGTCGCAAAGCGCCGTCAGCAGGTGCAGTTCGGACTTCAGACGCCGCAGTGCGCCGCCCGCATCGGCCAGGGACAATGTCGTCGCGCCGGCTGTGCGGGTCAAAATGGCCGTCAGCAGTACGCCCGGCTCACCCTGCAACAATCGTTCCAGCCGCGCCGGGTCTCGGGCGGCGAGGGCGGCCAGGTAGGGCGAGGCGGCGAAGATCGGCGCCAGAGCGGGCCATTGCGCCTCGATCACAGGGCTTTCGCCCAACCGGTGGCGGGTTCTCTCCGCCGCCGCGGGATCCGCTACGGGACCGCAGGGACGCAGCTGCATCGCCTCCGCCCCTAACGTCTCTGGCGTCGCCTGGGCTCTAGAACCCCGCGCCCACGCGTTTCAGCCGGTCGTTCATGGTGCGGAGCTGCTTATCGATCTCGGCCATGGTGCGGTTCAGCGCGCCCTGGTCGTCGCGCCAGACCTGCAGGGTGCGCCCCCATACGCCGGTCATGGCGATGACGCGCCCGGCGCCTCGCGCACCACTGGTGTCGATCCCAGCCGCCTCCAGCAGGGCCTTCACCGTCCGCGGCATCCGCGCGATGACCGGCAGCGGTCCCTGCGCCCGGGCGATGGCGATCAGGGCGTCGCGATGCGGGGCCATCGCTTCCAGCCGCGCCATCATCGCCTCGAACAGGCGGTCGTGCGGCTCGGCGCTCTCATCGGCCTCGCCGCTGTCCAGCGCGGCGGCGTCGGCCTGGCGGGAAAGATGGTCGAGCAGGGCGTCCTTGCCGTCGGCCCGGGCGTAGAGGGCGGCGAAGGGCACGCCGGCGGCGCGGGCGATGTCGCGCAGGCTGATCTCGCTCCACGGCCTGTCTGCGGCGAGCTCCAGCGCGCAAAGGCTGGCGCGGTCCAAGATGTCGCCCCCGTGAGGCCTGGCATCCCCCACCCCCCGGTCGAGGGCCAGATCGTCCGCGGGGTCGATCGGATCGAGGTCTTCTGGAAAGTCGGTGGCGCGCAGGTCGGACATGGCGAGGCCTTCAGTTCTGAGTGCTGCATATGGCGCGCGCGGCGGGTCGGCCTCAACCCGTCAGCCGCCGAGTTCGCGCGACCGGCGGATGGCGGCCTCTACGGCCTGGCTCATCAGAGCGGGAAAGCCGGTGTCCGCCGCCATCAGCACGTCCAGCGCCGCCTGGGTGACGCCGTTCGGCGACGTGACCTGGCGGCGCAGCTCGGCGGGCTCCTCGCCGGTCTCGCGCAGCAGGACCGAGGCGCTGGCGATCGTCGCCCGGGTCAAGGTCTGAGCTGTATCGGGCGGCAAGCCGGCCTCGACGCCCGCCGCCTCCAGCGCCTCGATGAAGGCGTAGAGATACGCCGGCGCCGAGCCGGAGACGGCGGTGGCCGCGTCCATCAAGGCCTCGTCCTGGACGTCGACGGTGGTGGCGATCGGGTCAAAGAGGGTGTGGGCGCGGGCGCGGGCTTCCGCATCCTCGGCGAACAGGGTAGCGACTCCCTGGGCGGCGGCGACGCCGGTCGTCGGCATCACCCGGGCCACGCGCCGTCCCAAGGCCGCTTCAAGCTCGGTCAACCGTACGCCCGCGACCAACGACACGATCACCGCATCGGAATGCAGTTGGCCAGCCAGTTCCCCGACCACCGCGCGCCAGACCTGAGGCTTCACCGCCAGCACCACGGTGGGATAGAGGGCGAGCTCTCCGGCCGCCGCGGCGCCCTGGTCCAGCGCTGCGCGGGCGTCGGCGCCGGGCTGCGGGTCGCGGAAGGCGAGGTCCTGGGCGGCGAACGCGCCGGCCTTGAGCCAGCCCCTCGCCATCGCGCCGCCCATCCTGCCCGCGCCGATCGTGAGGATGGGGGTCATGGCCGCCGTCCGGGTCCGCTCCAGCTCGCCAGTCCCCCCGCGAAGGCGTCGTGCAGGAACTCCACGGCCAGGCTCAACGCCTCCTCGGGGATGGTGTGGCCTTGGCCGGGACAGAGCCGCCAGAGGGCGGGCGCCTGGGCGTCGGCCAAAGCGGCGAGGGCGGCGAATAGGGACTGGGGCGGCACGCGGTCGTCGCTGTCGCCGTGGGCGAGCAGGATCGGCGGTCGGCTGCGCAGTTCCGCCGGCAGCTTCTCCGGGGCGGCCAGCAGCCCCGAGAAACCTACCACCGCGCCTAGCGCCTCGCGTCGCCGCGGACCTACGTGCAGGGCCATCATCGTGCCCTGGCTGAAGCCGACCAGGGCGCAGGCCGAGGCCGGCAGGCCAAGCCGGGCCAGTTCGTCATTGAGAAAGGCGTCCAGGCTCGACGACGCCGCTTCGACTCCCGTCGCCAGGCGAACCGGGTCCATGGCGGACAGGCCGAACCACTGGAACGCCTCGCCGGGAAAGCCCGGCACGGGCTCCGGCGCATTGGGCGCGACGAAGGCGGCGTTTGGAAGGGCCTCGGCGAAGTAGGGCGACAGCCCCAGCAGGTCCTGACCGTTGGAGCCGTAACCGTGGGCGAACACCACAAGCTGCCGCGCCACGCCGCCCGCGGCGGGCGCCACGCGAGGTCCGTCCAATCGGGTCGCCATCAGGCCTCCTGCGAAATCAAGCCGGCCTTGCGGCCGAGATAGTAATCCCACAGCATGTGGGTGGCGACGCCGCGATAGGGTTTCCAATGTTCGGCGCGGACATAGAGCGCCTTTTCATCCAGCCGGGCCTCGACTCCCTCGAGCACCCGGACCGCTTCCTGCAACGCCACGTCGCCAGCCGGAAAGGCGTCCAGCCGTCCTTCGCAGAACAGCAGATAGACCTCCGCCGTCCAGCGCCCGATCCCTTTCAGCGACACGAGCGCCGCGATGGCCGCCTCGTCGTCGAGCGCCGCCAGGGCGCCGAGGTCCACCGTCGCGTCCATGTGAGCCGAAGCTATACCGAGGGCGTAGCGGGCCTTGGGCGCGGAAAGGCCGAAGGCTTTCAGCCCGGCCACGTCATGGGCGAGCACGGCTTGTGGCGTCACCTCGCCGAGCCCCGCCACCACCCGCGCCCAGATCGCCTGGGCCGAAGCGACCGAGACCTGCTGCTCGGTGATCAGCTGGATCAGGCCTGCAAACCCGCCCGGCCTCGCGCGCCAGTCGAACGGCGGGATGGCGGCGTGCGCGCGGGCCAGCACCGGATCGCACTCGGAGAGCCAGAGTCGCGCAGCCTCGATCGCCTTGGCGGTGGGTTGGGTCAAGCGACCGCTCAATAGGCCAGGGCGCAACCGTCTGCGCGCATCTCGCTGGCGGCGGACCACACCCGATCGGCGCCATTCATCCGGTGCTCGATGCACTCGTAGCGGCCGAACCCGCCGTCGGACTTGCCCATCGGCCAGCCCATCCGCGCTAGTGCCGCCTTGGTGGCGTCAGGCACGCCGGACTCCAGCCGCAGCACGCCGAGCGGCCCCAGGCCTGCCTGGTCCTCGCCCATCGACTGGGAAGAGCCCTCGTGATGCCAGCGCGGGCTGTCTCCGGCGGTCTGGATGTCCAGGCCGTAGTCCACGCGGTTCAGGATGATCTGGGTCTGGCCCTGCGGCTGCATGTCGCCGCCCATAACCCCGAAGCTCATCCAGGGCACGCCGTCGCGGGTGGCGAAGCCCGGCATGATGGTCTGGAACGGCCGCTTGCCGGGCGCATAGAGGTTCGGGTGGCCGGGCTGAAGCGAGAACAGCTCGCCCCGGTCCTGGAACATGAAGCCCAACGTCTTCCAGTCCGCGTGACCGCCGGGGGCGTCGGACACCAGGCCTGAGCCCATGCCGCGGAAGTTGGACTGGATCTGGGACACCATCATCCCATCGGCGTCGCAGGTGGTGAAGTAGGTGGTGTCGCCATGGCTGGGCGCCTGGCCCGGATAGACCGGCGAGCTTATGCGGTCCGGGCGGATCAGCTTGGCGCGCTCGGCCGCGTAGCTCTTGGAGACCAGCCACTCGAACGGCACTTTGGAAAAGTTCGGGTCGGCGTAGTAGCGGGCGCGGTCCTCGTAGGCGAGGCGCTTGGCCTCCACCTGCAGATGGATCGACAGGGGCGACTGGAAACCCGCCCCCCGCATGTCGAAGGTCTCCAGCATGTTGAGCATCTGCAGGGTGGCCGCGCCCTGGGTGTTCTCCGCCATGCCGTAGACGTCCACCCCGCGGTAGCTGGTCACCAGCGGCGTGTTCCAGTCGGCGTGCTGGCGCTTCAGGTCGTCGTAGGAGAGCCAGCCGCCTATGCGCTTGAAGTAGGCGTCGATGGCGTGGGCGATCGGGCCTTCGTAGAAGGCGTCGCGACCGCCTTCGGCGATCATGCGGTAGGTCTTGGCCAGATCGGGGTTGCGGAACACGTCGCCCTCGCTCGGCGCGTGGCCGTTCGGCGCATAGACGTGGGCGGCGTTGGCGGTCTCCTCCACCCCCGATCTCGGGCGTACGAAGGCCGCCATGTTGCGCTTGATGTAATAGCCGATGATCTGGGGCACCGGCACGCCGGTCTCGCACAGGTGGATGGCGGGGGCGAACAGCTCGGCCCAGGGCAGTTTGCCGTAGCGCTGGTGCAGGGTCCACCACGCGTCGAGCGCGCCAGGGGTCGAGACGCTGATCGCGCCGAGCTTGGGCGGCACGTCGCCCGGCGAGCGGGCGCGCACCGTCTCCAGCGACAGGCCCTGAGGCGAGCGCCCCGATCCCGCAAGTCCCACGACCTTGGACAGCTTGGGGTCCCACAGCATGACGTAGCAGTCGCCGCCAAGCCCCGAACTTGTCGGTTCAAGGAAGCCTAGGCAAGCGTTGACCGCGACGGCGGCGTCGGCGGCCGAGCCGCCCTTTTTCAGGATTTCGATGGCGGTGAGGGTGGCGATGGGGTGCGCCGTGCCCGCGGCGCCCGACACGCCGAAGACGGCCGAACGGCTGGCGAAGCTGGCGCCGGCCGGCCGGTCGCCGGCGTGGACGTCGGGGCGGATGAAGCGCTCGGCGCCTTGCGGCTGGAATCCAAGCGGACCGGCGTTCTCGCCCCGGCCGGTCGGGCGGGTGGTCTGCGCAGATGCGGGCGTGGCGGCGGCTGCAGCCGCGGCGGGCAGGGCGGCGAGGAAGGATCGGCGGCGCACGCGAGACTCCGGAAGCCAGGACGCGCAACGATGACCGCGTGATCCCGCAGTGTCCAGGATGCAGCCAAAAGAATGGCGCGCCGGGCTACAGCCCGGACGCGCCTAGAGTTTGGTCGACGGTCCCGCCGTCGATTTGCGCCTTAGCCGCGAAAGAGGCTCAGCAGGTTGGAGGAGGACGAATTGGCGATCGACAGCGCCTGGACGCCCAGCTGCTGCTTGGTCTGCAAGGCCTGCAGGGTTGCGCTCTCCGCCGCCACGTCGGCGTCCACCAGGTTGCCGATGCCGCTGGTCAGCTGGCTGCTGAGCGCGGAGACGAAGTTCAGGTTGGTGGTCACCGAATTGGCCTCGGTACCCAGCTTGGCCACCGCGCTGTTCACCTTGGTAATCGAGGTGTTGATCGTGGTCAGCAGGTTGGACGCCGTGGTAGCGGTCGTAAAGCCGGCGTTCGCCGTCACCGAAAGGTTGCTGCCGCCGAGTTGCAGCGACTGGGCCGCCAGGGTCAGCTTCTGCGTGCCGCTCGGACCGGAGAGCGCGTAGAGCGTGGTGCCGCCGGTGGCGACCATGTTGGCGCCGTCGAAGCTGGCGTTGCTCACGGTATTCTTGATCTGGCCGACCAGCGACTGGAAGTCGGAATTGATCGCCGCCCGGTCCGAGGTCGACAGAGAGGTGTCTGACGCTTCCAGCGCCTTGGCCTTCATCTGGTTCAGCAGGTCGGAGACGGTCTGGCCGGCGGTGATCGCCACATCCAGCACCGAGGTTGCGCGGTTCAGCGAGTCGGTCACGCCGCCCAGCGCCGAGACCGAGGCGCGCTGGCCCTGCGCGATGGCCCACAGCGATCCGTTGTCCTGGGCGCCGGCGACCCGCAGGCCCGTGGAAATCTGGTTTTGCGCGGTGTTCAGCTGCGCGTTGGTGGAGTTCAGGGTCTGCAGGGCGACCATCGCGCCCATGTTGGTGTTGATGCTGTTCAGCGACATGACAGTTCCTGTCAGGGGATCGAAGCGTTCGGCTTCGGCGAGCGCATTTTGCGACCGCATGACAGCTATGAACGCCTGACCTTAACGGGGCGCCCAATGAGGAAGGCTAACGAAAGCTTGCCGTCTACAAACCATTCCGCCGCCGAGGCGAGGTTATCCACCCCGAGCCGTCATCCGATGCAGGCGGGCTTGTACAGGCTGGCCTCAAGCTGGTAGCGCCGGGCCAGGGTCTCTAAAGCCATCTTGGCCTTATCATCCAGCTGGACGACCGGATGATAGGCGTTCTCGGCCAGCAGGTTGGGCTCGGTGAGCGTCAGCCTGGAGGCGTCGGCGGTCTTGAACAGGGCGATGGCGGCCGCTATCGCCCGACGGGAGCCTTGGCACGCCACCTCTTTCGACAGGCTCGGCGAGCGTCTGAACGCGTCTTCGGCGGGCGGGTGCTGGCGCACCCGCAGGTTTTCATAGGCGCGCACATCGGGCTGATCGTTGATCCACTGCTGGAGGCCAGCGCTTGAAAGCGCGGCGGCGAGGACCAGTGCGAGCATGTCGGCGACCTGAACTGAATGGAGCACGGATGAAAGCCACGACCGCGGTGTCGGTTGCCTGACCGTTTGAGCCGCCGGCTGAGATTGACAATCCCTGCGATCTCTCGACAACGCGCCGTCGGGACGGTCGGGCTTCGATCCGGAGCGCTCGATGAGCGCCAGGTTCCACTTCCAAAGAGATCGAGCGGGATTGACGGTGGTGATCAACGCGTTGGAGCAGCACAACCAGGGTCGCCGCCGCGAGATCGAGGCCGTGCGCGACCGCCAGCGCGCCGTCCACGCTCAACGCCGGCCGTCCAGCTTGGAGGCCTATCCGCTCCCAGCCCTGACGCAGCGGATCGCCGAAGCCTTGTCGGACAGGTGGGGGCAGGGCGGGCTCGAACCCCATGTCGAGCTGATCGAACGCGAGCGTCTCGGGGCCGATCTGGCCCTGCGCTTTCCCCTGCTCCTCCGCGACGGCGGACCCAAGGGCTTCATCCAGAAGCACCTGCCCTGGATCGTGGAGGTCCTCTCCGGCGCGGCGTTTAGCGACGCGATCGCACGGCTGGAGGTGAAGGGCATGTACATCAACCTGACCCTGTCCGACCGGTGGCTGCTGCAGGCCGCGCAGGCGGTGGTGGATGCGGGCTCAGGTTTCGGCGGCGGCGACGCCTTGTGCGCGCGCACCTATGTGGTCGACTACTCCTCGCCCAACGTCGCCAAGCGGTTGCACGCCGGACACATCCGCTCCACCATCATCGGCCACGTGCTGGGCGATCTCTACGAGGCGTGCGGCGCGCTGGTCTATCGCGTCAACCACATCAACGATTTCGGCGGGTTCGGCTTTACGCTCGAGGGCTATCGCCGCTTCGCCCAGGGCTTGGCGCAGTTCGCCGATCCCAATGACCGGCTGATCGAGATCTACCGCATCCGCCGCACGGCCGAGCGCGTGCTGGCGGCGAAGGGGCCGTGGGCGGCGCTGGAGGCGGAGGACCGGGCGCTGTTCGCCAGCTACTTTCCCCAGGCCGACTCGCTGGAGATGCTGGGTCGTGCGTTCGCGGACTACACCACCGCTTCCGACGCCCGCTTCGCAGCGCTCGAAGCCGGCGAGCCGCAAGACGTGGCGCTGTGGCGACAGATGGTCGACTGGAGCCTTGCAGACTTCGACAGCTTCTATCGCGATTTAAACATCTCCTTCGACCTTGTGATCGGCGAGAGCTTTTATCTCCAGGCGGGCGACGAGGCGATCGACTGGTTCCTGGCGAGCGGCAAGGCGCTGCGCTATTCGCCCGAGGACGCAGCGACCGCGGTCGCCGAGCTGGACGCCCGGGTTGAGCGCGGCGAGATCACCTCGGTGGAGCGCGACAACCTTGCGGCCCTGGCTGAGAAGGACGTCGGCGCGGTGGTGATCCCGCTGGATCGGGGCGAGCGCTTCGTGGTGCGTCGGGCCGACGGACGCAGCATCTACGCCACCCGTGACATCGGTGCGGTGGCCCTGCGACGCGAGCTGTTCGACCCGTCGGACATGGTCTACGTCGTGGGTCAGGAACAGCAGGTGCATTTCGACCGGCTGTTTCGCGCCTCGTACGCGACCGGCCTGGCCCCTGAGGCCTTGCGCTTCCAGCACATCTACTTCGGCTTCTACGTCGACGCCCAGACCGGCAAGAAGCTGTCCAGCCGCGACTCGGTGGCCGGGGTGACGGAGTTGCTGAGCGAGTCCGTGCGCTACTTCCGTTCGCGCATCAGCGACCGGGGCGAGTTCAGCGCGCAGGAGCTGGAGAGCGCGGCGCAGGAGCTCGCGGTCGGCTCGCTGGTTTTCAACGATCTGAAGCAGGATGTGAAGGGCGCGGTGGACGTGGCGGTCTCCGACATGGCGGCCACCATCGCCGGCTTCGAACGCTCAGGCGCCGCCTACGTGGTCTACGCCGCCTGTCGGGCGCGCAGCATCCTGCGGCGTCATGGCCGGGAGCCGACGCCCGCGTCCGAGATCGAAGACTATCCCTTCGACGCGCAGGAAGCGTTGTTGATGATGAAGCTACAGCAGACGCCGCAAAAGATCGCTGTGGCGGCCCAGCAGTCCAACCCGTCGCTGCTCGTGCGCCACATGCTCGAAGTGGCGACCCTCTACAATTCCTACTACACGCGTGCGCCCGTCATCGTCGGCGGCGTCGCCAATCCGGCCCGTTTGCTCATCACCGCGGCGATCCAGCACGTGCTTATCAACGGTTTGGCGCTCTGCCACGTCACATGTCCTGCGGTGATCTGAGCAGGACGTTTGCTCATGAGCGCGGGCCTTCATCGTAGCCGAAGCGCTCGATCCACGGATCAAGGAATGGCAGCACCGGGGCGAGCTGCTCGGCGTAGCGGCGCCAACCGTAAAGTCCCGCCCGGCTGAGGCCATCGCGCATCTGCACGGCGCTGGGGGACGAGACCTCTCCCTCCCGCACCCGGGCGCCGACGTCACGCATCCGCGCGCACCAATCCAGGCCGATGTGGGCGCAGATGCGCCGCATGCCACCTTCGAAATCATCGACCAGGTCTTCGTGCCGATAGGTCAGGAGGTGCGCCGACATTCGCGGCAGGTAGGCGGCGACCAGGCGCATATAGGCGTCGTAGAAGCGTGCAGCGCCGTCCAGATCCAATAGCTCGTAGGTGTAACTGTTCACCGCGAAACGGTGCTTGAAGCAGCTGATCACCACATCGGCGGGGTGACGCAGCGAGAAGACGATACGCGCGTCGGGGAACAGGCGCGCGATCAGCGGCAGCTTGACCCCGTTGAACGGGTTCTTGTCTACGAACACCTTCCCCTCGGGCTTGACGCCGAACGCGCGCACGCGGCCCCAATAGTCCTCGCGGCAGCGCGCCATGATCGCCGTGTCGGCTTCGGCCAGCCGCGTCAGGCCTCCGGGCGAGCCGAGGAAGCGCTCCACTCCCAGGCCCAGCGCCTCCTGCTCTTCCAGGGTCACCACGTCCTCCCGGGCGGCCAGCGACTGTTCCAGCAGGGTGGTGCCAGAGCGCATGAAGCCCATCAGGAAGACGTGGCGTTCGGCCGGACCCCGTGTCGTCGCTGGCGGAGCGGTCCACCGCGGCGACGCCTCGGCCTCGACCTGCAGGCGGCGCAACACGGCGGGCAGGGCCGCGCGGCCGGCGCCTTGGGCGTGGCGGCGCCGGGTCTCTGCATTCCCTTGCGAATAGACGGCGTAGGCGTCGGCGTAACGGCCTTGCCGCTCGCGCACGTCGCCGAGCAGGCCCCGCGCCAGCCGCCGCCCTGCGTCCGTCCCGCCACCTTGGGAAAGCCAGCCGCTGAGCCGTTCCGCGGCAGCCTCGACACGTCCGTCGCGGAGCTCGACTTCCGCCAGGGCGCGGACAGCCGCCGCCTGGGCGGGATCGCGCGCCAGCGCTTCGCGCGCCAGGGCCTCGGCCGACCTCCAGTCGGCGCGACGGGCGGCCAGGACGGCGAGCTGGCCCAGCGCCTGCGCGTCCTGAGGCGCGAGGGCGCTGGCCTGGGTCAGGCTCGTGCGGGCCGCGGCGACCTCGCCCTGTCCGATCTGGGCCATGCCGAGGTCGCGCCAGGCGGCGGCGTCCTGCGGACGCAGGCGCGCCACCGCCGCAAGGTCGGCCAGGGCGTCGCGGCCCCGACCTAGCCGAGTCGCCAGGTGCGCCCGGGCGGCGAGCCGGTCGGCGTTTTCCGGATCGAGCCGGGCGGCGGCGTCGAGGTCCTGCAGGGCCCGGGCCAGCCCGCCCCGCGCCTCGCTGAGTCGAGCGCGCAGGTCGAACAGCAGCGGATGGGCGTGGCCTTGCGCCAGGGCCGTGCAGGCGAGCCGCGACGCGGCGGCGAGATCGCCCGCTTCAAGCGCCAGGCGCACGGCGTCGGGAAGAAAGGGCGCCGACGGCTCCATGGCTGCAAGGCCTAGCCACGACGCGGTCGCGCCACAAGCATCCACAGACCAGCCTGAGGACGGCCGAGAAGCGCGCCGAGACCTGTGGCGACGATGTGGCGGTGCATTTCGCCTACGAAATGATCTGTCAGCCGCGCACCTGGCCGTTCCGTGACGCTTTTTACAGCGGGCGGCCGCCGCCAGCCCGGGTGCGACAATCGGTTCGGCCGTCAAAAGTCACCTCCTGTCTCACGATGCAGCCTGACGTGGGGACGTGCCGGCGGCCTGTCAGGCCGTCCGGCTGAATTATGGGGGTTCGTCTTGAAGGTCTTTACCGTGCGCGAGCGTCTCTTCGCCTCCAGCGCGCTTTTCGGTGCGGCGATGTTGTCGGCGTTCGCAAACCCCGCCCTCGCCCAGGCTCCCGACGCCCCCGTGGCCCCGAACACGCCGCCTTCCGCGCCCGCCTTCGGGCCGGCGGCTGCCGACCTCTCCACCACCAACGCCAATGGCGACAAGTCCAACTCGGTCAAGGAGGTGGTGGTGACGGGCTCGCGCATCCGCGCCCCCGGCCTGACCTCGACCAGCCCGCTGACGGTGGTGACCCAGCAGGCGTTCAAGGATATAGGCGCGACGTCGGTCGAGCAGCTTCTCAATGAACTCCCCGCGGTTGTCGCCAGCCAGAATTCCGGCCTCTCCGGCTTGTCTAACGGCACCTCGACCGTCGACCTGCGCGATCTGAACCCCAAGCGCACCTTGGTGCTAGTGAACGGTCGCCGCCTGATGCCGGGCGACCCGGCCGGAACCGGTCCGGGGCCGGTGCCGGACATCAACATCATCCCGGTGACCCTGATCGACCGGGTCGACGTGGTCACCGGCGGCGCCTCGGCGGTCTACGGCTCCGACGCTGTGGCCGGGGTGGTCAACTTCATCATGAAGAAGGACTTCCAGGGCGTCCGGATCGACGTCACCGAAAACTTCGCCAACCACGACAACAACAACGCCGTCCAGCGCGGGCTCGTCGCCGATTCCGGCTTTGTGGAGGCGCCGGCCGGCAATCAGACCTATCAGCTTGGCGTCAACGTCACCGGAGTGATCGGGCTGAACGCGCCGGACGGCAAGGGCAACGTGACCGGCTATGTCGGCTACCGCAACCTGCAGCCGATCCTGCAGTCCAAGTACGACGTCAGCGCCTGCACAATCAGCGCCGCGCCGGGCGCGGTCTCGACCATCTATTCGCAGCACACCTGCGGCGGATCGAGCAACGGCCTCTACGGCAAGTTCGTGCCGACCACGACCTCCACCGCCCTGGGCGGTTCGGCCAAGACCTTGCACGCCAACCCGGACGGCAGCCAGACCTTCGTCACCAGCAGCGTGCCGGCCTTCAACTACGGCGCGACGAACTACTTCCAGCGATCGGAGACGCGCTACACGGGCGGCTACTTCGCCAACTACGAAGTGACTCCGATGCTGGACATCTATTCGGAGTTCATGTTTGACGACGACAAGACCGTGGGCCAGATCGCGCCCAGCGGGCTGTTCGCCGGCGGCGGCGCGAACGGGGCCAGCACCTACAACATCAACTGCAACAATCCCTTGCTGGCGGCCAGCCAGCAGGCGCAACTCTGCGGCACGGCCGCCGGAACGGCCACTCAGGTCCCGTACCTTGTCGGCTACCGCTTCGGCAGCTTCCCACGCGACTACGGCTTCGAGCACCTCGACTACAAGATCAACATCGGCGCGCGAGGCCAACTCGACGAGGCTTGGGGCTATGACGCCTACCTGCAGTACGGCACCTCCATCCTGTCCAACCTGCTGCAGAACGAGGCCTCGACGACCCGCATCCAGAACGCTCTGCTGGTCGATCCCGCGACGGGCCAGTGCTATGTCGGCGGGGCCTGCGCCCCGTTGAACGTCTTCAAGCTCAATGGGGTGACCCCCGCGGCGTTCAACTACGCCTCCGCCGACGCCTTCCAAGAAGGTCAGACGACCGAGCAAGTGGCCAGCGCCGTCCTGAACGGCGACCTCGGCCACTACGGGATCAGGAGCCCCTACGCCACCGACGGTGTGGGCGTCGCGCTCGGCGGCGAATATCGGCGCGAGTTCCTGACCTTCTCGCCCGACCAGGAATACCAGACCAGCGACCTGTCCGGCAGCAGTCCCGCGCTGCCGAGCCAGGGCTCCTACGACGTCTATGAGCTGTTCGGCGAGGTGCGGGTGCCGATCGTACAAAACCTGCCGTTCGTGAAGGAGCTGTCCTTCGACGGCGGCTACCGGTTCTCCGACTATAACACCTCAGGAATCACCGACACCTACAAGGGCCAGGCGGAGTATGCGCCAACCCCCGACATCCGCTTCCGCGGCGGCTATAACCGCGCGGTCCGCACCCCCAACGTGGTGGAACTGTTCAAGCCTCAGACGCAGGGCCTGTTCAGCGGCACCGACCCTTGCGTCGGCAATGCGCCGGCCGCCAGCCTCGCCGCCTGCGTCGCGACCGGGTTGCCCGCCGCCATGTACGGCAAGCTGTCTAACGACCTGGCGTGCCCCGCCGGCCAGTGCACCGTGCTCCAGGGCGGCAACGTCAACCTGGCCCCGGAAAAGGCGGACACCTATACCGGCGGTTTCGTGCTGACGCCGACCATGGCCTGGGCGCGGGGCTTCACCCTGTCGGTGGACTACTTCAACATCACGGTTCGCAACGTGATCACGGAGATCTCGCCCACCATCTTCACCACCGAATGCGCGGCCGGTGATCTGGCGATCTGCTCCTCCACCTTCAAACGCGACCCGGCCACCTACGTGATCTTCGGGACGCAGGGCTATATCCGCTCGTTGAACACCAATTCGGGCTTCCTGCGCACAGACGGCGTCGATCTGGACTCGTCCTACAGAAAGCGCCTGTCCGATTTCGGCCTGCCCGATCTGGGTATCGTCAGCTTTAACCTGCTGATGACCTACACCAACTCCTACCGCGATCAGCCGGTCAGCGGCGGAGCGACCTACAACTGTGCGGGGCTCTACGGCACGACTTGCGGAAACCCGCTGCCCAAGATCAAGGGCCAGTTCCGCGCCACCTACACCCCGCCGCGCTTCCCGATCAGCGTCTCGGCGGCGTGGCGCTACGTCGGCCCGGTCCACCTGGACGAGGACAGAAAGCAGCCGCTGCTGATCGCCCATCCCTACGGCGCCACCGACACCGCAGACAACGGACTTCATTCGTTCAGCTACTTCGATATGTCGGCCTCGGTGAAGGTGCGCGACGGGCTTACCTTCAACTTCGGCTGCCAGAACTTGCTGGACAAGGACCCGCCGGTAGTCGACTCCGGCCCGTTCGCCGGTAGCGGCCAGTCGGCGGGCAACGGCAACACCTACCCGGGCATCTACGACTATCTCGGCCGGCGCATCTTCGCGGAATTGACCGCGGACTTCTGAGCCTGAGCGGTCGGGCGGCTGGACCCGCCCGACCGCCTCTGCTTGGGTAGCGAGGTGACGACGCTCCCTTCCGAAGCCCAGCTCGACATCTTGCAGCAGACCGCGGCGTCGGCCATGCGGGCGAGAGACTTTCCCGCCGCGGTGCGCGGGCTGCATCAGGCCTGTCGACTTCAGCCATTGCAGCCGGCGCTCTGGCTCAGTTTGGCGGCCGCGCTTCGGGCTGATGGCGAGCTTCCGGGTGCGCTGGAGGCGGTGGATCAGGCGCTGCGGCTAGAGCCCCGCGCCTTCGCCGCCCTCCTCATGCGCGCGAGCCTGCTGGAGCGCACCGAGGGAGAGCGGGCCGCAGCGCCGGTCTATGGCGCGGCCCTGCTGCAGGCGCCGGGCGAAGCGCAGATGGACCCTGCCGCCCAGCGCGCCGTCGCCCGAGCGCGGGAGGTCAATGCGCGATACGGCGGCGAGCTGAACGCGGCGTTGACCGCCGAGCTGGAGAGCTTGGGCCTTTCGCCTCGCGTGGGCGCTCACGTTCAAACCTTTATTGACCGGCTGACGGGCCGTCGCCGGGCCTACCGTCAGGAGCCCCTGGGCTACGACTATCCAGGCCTGCCGGCCATAGAGGTTTGGGACAGGGACCACTTTCCCTGGTTGGGGACGCTGGAGGAGGCCGCCACCGCGATCCGGGCCGAGATGCTGGCCGTGGGCTTCGACGATCCGGCCTCGGTCCCCTACATGGACCTGCCGGACACCGGGCCCGTGGACCAGTGGGCGGCGCTAAACCGCTCCCCCGCCTGGAGCGCCTTCCACCTCTTCCGACACGGCGAGCGGATCGAGGCGAACTGCGCGCGCTGTCCCCGGACCGTGGACGCTCTGGCCGAGGTTCCTCAGCCCCATGCCGTCAACCGCTCGCCCTCGGCCATGTTCTCAATCCTGAAGCCCGGGACCCGCATCCCACCGCATACCGGCGTGGCCAACACCCGCCTCGTGGGGCACCTGGCGCTTAGCATCCCGCCCCGGTGCGGCCTCAGGGTGGGATCGGAGACCGTCGCCTGGCGCGAGGGCGAAGCCTTTGTCTTTGACGACACCATCGAGCACGAGGCCTGGAACGACAGCGATCGGCCGCGCGCAGTCCTCATCTTCGACGTGCGCCACCCCCTGATCCCTCAGGAGGAGCAGGCCGCCATCGCCGCAGTTATGGCGGCGACGGACGCATTCACCGGGGCGAAGCGCGCGGCCGACTAAGGCGCGTAGCCGAAGGCGTCGATCCAGGGCTCCAGGATCGGCAGCACGGGGGTCATGGCTTCGGCGTAGCGCCGCCAGCGACCGACGCCTGCGCTCGACAGGCCCTGGCGAACCTGGTCCTTGCTCGGCGTGCGGATGTCGCGCCGTTTGGCGGTGGCGGCGAAATCGCGCAGCGCGTCGGTCCAGCCGAGACCTAGGAAGGCGCAGATCGCGCTCACCTGCGCATCGAAGTCCGCCACCAGATCTTCATGCCGATGCACGTGGACATGCAGCGGCAGGCGCAGGCGGTAGAGCTGGGTCAATTCCATCAGGGCGTCGTAGAACCGCGCGGTGCGCTCCAGGTCGGTGAAGGCGCAGGTCAGCACGTTGAGCTTGAAACGATGACGGAAGCTGCTGACGACCACATCGCGCGGATCGCGGTGGGCGATCAGGACGCGCGCCTGCGGGAAAAGTTTGGCCACCAGCGGCAGCCAGATGGCGTCCAGCGGGTTCTTGTCCACGAAAAACCGCCCGGCGGGCTCCACGCCGTGGCTGCGGACACGCCCCCAGTAGTCCCTCCGCAGCAACTGGGCCGACGCCTCGTCGAGGTGGGACAACCGGTCGATATCGGCGTCGGTTTCGAACCAGGGCTTGGCGATGGCGCGCAGCAGCGGTTGCTCCTCCAGGGCCACCACATCGGGATGGCTGGCGAGCACCTGCTCCAGCAGCGTCGTTCCCGATCGCACGAAGCCCATCAGAATAACGTGGACTAAGGGGCCGCCGGCCTCCGGCTCGCCCGGCGCCTGGGCCCAATCGGCCGGTGTCGCGGACTGGAACTTTGCGCCCAGGCGCCGGCACATGGCTTCGCCGAGTTCCACTCCGGCGGCGGCTATCAGCGGGGCGTGCACCGCCCAGGTGGCGGCGTTGGAGCGGGCGTGGGCCTGCATGGACGCGTCTGGCCGTTCCAGACGGTCGAGGGTGTCGGCGTAGAGCCCCTCCAGCGCGGCGAGGTGCAGGGGCGATAGCCCCGGCCTGGCGAGCCTCCGCTCCAGACGGACGGCCGCTTCGTGGACCGCGCCGCATTGCAATTCCGCGAAGGCCAGCGAAAGGGTGGCGGCGGGCTCGTCAGGGTCGAGCGCCAAAGCGCGCTCCGCGTAGCGCTTGGCCTCGTCCATGTGTTCACGCCGCACGGCATGGTCCGACAGCGCGCCGAGCGCTTCGGGAAAGTCCGGGGCGAGGTCGACGGCGCGCAGGTGCGCGGCGTACGCCGCCTCAGCCTCGTCCAGGGCGCTGAGCGCCAAGCCTGCGCCATGATGGGCGGGCGCGTGTTCAGGGGCAAACGCCAGGACACGCCGATAAAGCTCCAACGCCGGCCTTTCCTGGCCCTGTTGCGTCAGGCAACCGGCCAGCGCGCATAGGAGGAACACATCTTCAGGCGCGGTACGTAGCCCGTCTTCAAGCAAGGCCATGGCCTCCTCGAAGCGGCCCTCGACCTGATGGCTATGCGCCGCGAGGTTGAACGCTAACGAAGCTCGGCCACCCCCCGCCAGCTCTCTCTTCGCCAGATCGACGGCTACATCCAGCTTCTGTGCGGCCAGGGCGGAATGGATCGCCGTCAAGCGCTCTTGTGACCCAGCCACCGGGTGTTCTGGCATTGATCGAGCTTCCAAGCCGGGGCGAATGGGCGGCCCAGGCTGGGGCGGGCTTTAGACCCAGCCTAGGCGCCGGTAACGTTGCCGGCGTTCGATCTGGCGGGCGAGGCGGCGAAAGGTCCGCATCGTGCGCGAGACGAGGCGCCGGGTGGCGACGACGAGAGTGCGGTCAGTCATGTCGAGCCTCCGCGAGTGCATACGGCCGAGCTTGAGAATGGTTCAGCCCTGCTGAGGTCAGCTAGCCTATGCCGATGAACCTCAGCCGACTCAGAATCTAGCGCGTCATGTGCGATGCCATGATGACAGCCTCGCACCCGGCGAAGCTAGGTCGCGCCGTGTCGGCCGAAGACGGCGCCATTCTCGCGCAGCCGACCCGCGGGCGCGCGGATCGCCACGTCCAGGTTGGGGCCCAGGCCGCCGTAGTCGACATAGGACAGGCCGACCTGGACCTGGTGCGTCGCCCAGCGGCAGTCCAGCCGGTCCAATCCCCGGCGGGCGGTGTCTTCGCACACGGTGGGCCGGCCGTAGTAGCGCAGCAGTCCGGCCCGGATGTCGCGGGCCACGCCTACGTTGTCGCGGGTGTGACGAAGGCGCAGCCCCTTGACGCTGACCACCACCTCCAGCAGCCCGGTGGGAGAGAAGTAGTAGGTGGCGAGGGCCGGATGGCCGAAGACCTGCTCGTCCACCGCCCAACCCGCCGACCCGCCCACCACCGCATTGGCGACCGGCGGCAGGGTGACCAGCAGCGGCGCCGGGGGGCGGCCGTCCGGGAACAGCGCCTGCACCTGCGCCACCGTCATGTTGATCCGCGCGCCGCGCCAGAGCTCGGCGGTCGTCGGAGGTCCATTGACCGCCGGCGCGGACGGGGCGGCGGCCAGGACGGCGGCGGCGATGAGGGCCAGCATGGTCAGGGCTCCTCGCATGCTGCGGTGAAGGCGTCGAGCCCCCGTCGAAGGTCGGCGATCAGGTCGTTCGGGTCCTCCAGGCCGACGTGCAGCCGCATCAGGGCGCCGTCCGCACGCCAGCCCCGGGCGGGGTTGCGCACCTGCGGGTCGCCGCTCACCGCCAGGCTCTCGAACCCGCCCCAGGAAAAGCCTAGTCCGAATATTTGCAGGGCGTCCAGGAAGGCGTCGGCCGCCCGGGGCGGCCCGGCCTGCAGGACCATGCCGAACAGGCCGTTGGTCCCGCTGAAGTCGCGCTTCCAGAGGGCGTAGCTGGGGCCGGGCAGGGCGGGGCAGAGCAGGCGCGCCACCTCCGGCTGGGCTTCCAGCCAGCCCGCCACCTGCAGCGCCGAGCTGCCGTGGCGCGCCAGTCGAACGGAAAGGGAGCGAAGGCTGCGCAGCACGGTGTAGCAGTCATCCGGCGACACCGCCCATCCGGTGTCCCACCCCGTCTGTAGCAGCCGCTCGCCCAGGGCCGGGTCGCTGACCGCCACCGATCCCATGAAGACGTCCGACCCGCCCGAGGCGTACTTGGTCAGGGCTTGGATCGAGAGGTCCACGCCGTGGTCGAGCGGCTTGAACAGCACGCCTGCGCCCCATGTGTTGTCGATCAGGGTCAACACGCCCCGGTCCCGCGCCCCGGCCGCGATCGCGGGCACGTCCTGCACTTCGAAGGTGAGGGAGGCGGGAGACTCCAGGAAGATCGCCCGGGTGGCCGGCCCGACCATCGCCAGCAGGGCCTCGGGCGAGGCGTCCGGGGCGAAAGGGCGCGGACGCACGCCGAACCGCGCCAGCATGCCCTCGCAAAATCGGCGGGTGGGGGCGTAGGCCCCGGCGGTGACCAGCACCTCGTCGCCGGCGGAAAGCACGGTCATCAGGGCGGCGGTGATCGCGGCCGCCCCGGAGGAGAAAACCTTGGCGGCAACCGCGTGCTCAAGCTCGCAGAGCGCCGCTTCCAGCGTCGCCTGCACGCCAAGACCGCCGCGACCGTAACTGGGCGCCTCGCCGCCGTAGAGGCTCGCCGCGTCCGGCAGCAGGACTGTGGAGGCGCGCTGCACCGGCGGGTTGACGCCGCGGGCCGCGTGGCCCAGCCGGGCCTGCGCGCTATCGCCCGCGTGCACCAGACGCGTCGCTTCGGCCCAGCCGGCCCCGACCCCCGTTTGGCCGTCGGCGCTCACTGTCCGGTCACGACCGGGGCGTCGTCGCGCGCGCCCCATTCGGCCCAGGAGCCGTCATAGACCGCAGCCTCCAGCCCCAGTCTCGCGAGGCCCAGCGCCACCACGCCCGCGGTGATCCCCGACCCGCAACTGGCGATCACCGGCCGCTGCAGGTCGACCCCCGCCTGGTCGAAGAGCTTGCGCAGGGCGGAAGGATCAAGAAAACGGCCATCGGCTGAATAAAAGCTCGATGACGGCAGGCTGAGCGCCCTGGGCGCATGACCGCTGCGCAAGCCGGGCCGCGGCTCCGGCGCCTCGCCCAGGAAACGCGCGCGTGGCCGGGCGTCCACCATCTGCGCAGCGCCTGTCTGGAGAGCGGAGCGGGCGGCGTCAAAGTCGCGCACGAGCTCAGGGCGCGCTGTCGCCGCATAGCGGACCGGGGAACGCTGCACCGGCTCCGCGAGGATTTGACCGCCCGCCGCCGCCCAGGCCTCCAGTCCGCCGTCCAGCACCTGGACGCTCGCGTGGCCCATGGCCCGCAGGCTCCACCAGACCCTGGCGGCCGAAGGGGTGGGCTTGCGGTCATAGACCACCACCGTGTCGTGGGCGCCGATCCCCAGGCGGCCGACCGCCTCTCCGAAGGCGGCCGACGTCGGCAGCATGTGGGGCAGCGGGCTGCTTCGGTCGGCGATGGCGTCGATGTCGAAGAACACCGCATCGGGCAGGTGGGCGGACAGATACTCCGCGTTCGCGTCGCGGCCAGCGTCCGGCATGAACCAGGTGGCGTCGAGGAGCTTGATCGCGCCCGCGGCCTGCGCGGCCCTGAGACCTGCGACGGTGATCAGGGGATCATTCATGCGCGGGCGCCCTGCAGCCAGTGGGGAACGGGCAGGTGGTGCTCGGCGAGGAAGTCGGCGTTGAAAAGCTTGCTCTGATAGCGCGCGCCGTGGTCGCACAGGATGGTCACGATGGTCTTGCCGGGTCCGAGCTCACGCGCCAGCCGCATGGCGCCGGTTATGTTCACACCCGACGAGCCGCCGAGGCAAAGTCCTTCGTGCTCAACCAGATCAAAGACCTGCTCCACCGCCTCGTGGTCTGGGATCTGGTATGCGTGGTCGATCTTCAGGCCTTCCAGATTGGCGGTCAGCCGGCCCTGTCCGATCCCCTCGGTGATCGAGCTCCCCTCGGATTTCAGCTCGCCGCCGGAGTAGTAGCTGAACATGGCCGAGCCGAGCGGATCGGCCAGCCCGATGGAGACCGGGTGGGCCGCGCGCTCGCGCAGCGCCTGGGCGACCCCCGAGAGGGTGCCCCCGGAGCCGATAGCGCAGATGAAGCCGTCGACCCTACCCTCTGTCTGCTCGAAGATTTCCGGGCCGGTGGTGAGATAGTGCGCCAAGCGGTTGGCGAGATTGTCGAACTGGTTGGCCCAGATGGCGCCGTTCGGGTCGCTGGCGTTGCGCTCCTCGGCCAGTCGGCCGGAGACCCGGGCGTAGTTGCCGGGATTGGCGTAGGGCACCGCATCGACCTCCACCAGTTCGGCCCCGAGCAGGCGGAGCGCCGCCTTCTTCTCCTCCGACTGGGTGCGCGGGATGACGATCAGAGTGCGGTAGCCGAGCGCCGAGCCGACCATGGCGAGGCCGATCCCGGTGTTGCCGGCCGTGCCCTCCACGATCAGTCCGCCTGGGCGCAGGCGCCCATCGGCCTCCGCCTGCCGCACGATCTGCAGGGCGGCGCGGTCCTTGACGGACTGGCCGGGGTTCATGAACTCCGCCTTGCCCCAGATGTCGCAGCCCGTCTCCTCGCTTGCGCGCTTCAGCCGGATCAGGGGCGTTCGGCCGATGGCGTCGATCACGCTGTGGGCCTGGATCATGGGAACTCGGCTCGACGACGAAGAGCGTTTCCTAGGCGTGGCGATGGGAGGGTGCAATCTCCGCCTCGCTTGTCAGCGAAAGGTCCGCAGGCCACTTACACGATCATGGGCGCGACAGCTTGGAAGGAGACCTGATTGGCCAAGCCCCTGGCTTCGCATCCCGACTCGATCGTCGTCGCCGGCGCGCCCGGCCGACGGTTGGCCCGCATCGGCAACGCCCTGCGGCTGTCGGTGATCGCCGGCCCTTGCCAGATGGAGAGCCGCGCCCATGCGCTCGAAACCGCGCACGCCTTGCGCGAGATAGCCGATAAGCTCGATATCGCTTTGATCTACAAGACATCTTTCGACAAGGCCAACCGGACCTCCGCCAGCGCGCAACGCGGTCTGGGCTTGGCCGAGGCTTTGCCCGTCTTCGCCGAGATCGGCGAGGTCACCGGCCTGCCCACCCTGACCGACGTGCATGACGCCGGCCAGTGCGCCGAGGTCGCTCAGGCGGTGGACGTGCTGCAAATCCCCGCCTTTCTCTGCCGCCAGACCGACCTGCTGCTGGCTGCAGCCGCCACGGGCAAGCCGATCAACGTTAAGAAGGGCCAGTTCCTGGCGCCCTGGGACATGAAGAACGTCGTCGCCAAGATCGTCGGCGCAGGCAACTCTCAGGTGCTCGCCTGCGAGCGTGGCGTGTCCTTTGGATACAACACCTTGGTGTCGGATATGCGCGCGCTGCCTGAACTTGCGCGTATCGGCTGTCCGGTGGTGTTCGACGCCACCCACTCGGTGCAGCAGCCCGGCGGCCAGGGGACCAGCTCCGGCGGTCAGCGGGAGTACGTGCCGGTGCTGGCCCGCGCGGCGGTCGCGGTGGGCGTAGCCTGCGTTTTTATGGAGACGCACCCTGATCCGGACCACGCACCGTCCGACGGTCCCAACATGATCGCGTTGAAGGACTTCGAGCCGCTGATGGCTGAACTGCTGGCCTTCGACGTCCTGGCCAAGCGCCGGGCTGCATAATCGCTGCGCGGACCAAGACGGTGAGCCTGCCGCCGCGACGACGCCTGGGGGTGAGGCGGGGTGTCCTGTTGGGGGTTTGGCTCCTGATCCTACTGGTGCTGGGTTGCGCCTATGTCTGGCGAGGCGAAATCTGGCGGACGGCGCTGGACCCCAAGCAACCCTATCCGACCTATCGTCCGCCGCCTGCGCCGAACTATGCGGCCGCCGGGTCCTGGCTGCTGCGCCCCGCCGAGGCGAGCCATCCGGCGTCGGGCGATCCGCCGGCCGACGTCTTCTTTGTCCACGCCACCGCCTATGCCGGCGGCCGGGAGTGGAACGCGTCGATCCATGATCCGGCCTCGGAGGCCTTCCTTCAGCGCGTGGTGCTGCCGAACTATGCCGGGCCGTTCCAGCGGGTGGGGCGAGTGTTCGCGCCGCGCTACCGGGCCGCCAGCCTGTTCGCCTATCTGACGCTGCGCGACGACGCCCGCGATGCGCGCCGCTTCGCCTATCGCGATGTGCGCGCCGCCTTCGACGCCATGCTGGCCCGGACGCCGCCCGGGCGTCCCCTGATCATCGCCGGGGCAGGCCAGGGCGGCGCCCTGGCCTTGCGGCTGCTTCAGGAGCGGGTGCTGCCGGACCCCGCCGTGTTGAAGCGGGTCGCGGGGGTCTATCTGATCGACACCGTGACCGCCGCCGATGCGCTGCCCTCGAAGGGTTCCCTGGCGGCCTGTCGCCAGCGCGACGAGGCGGGATGTACGATGGTCTGGGCCAGCGTTCCCACGGGCGACCATCAGCGGGGCGAAAGGCGGCTGGCCCGCGCCCTGACCTGGACGCCGGACGGCGAGCTTCAGAACCTGGATGGCCGGGCGACCGTCTGCGTGAACCCGCTGACGGGCGGGACCGACCGCCCTTCGGCCACCGCCAAGAGTAACCTGGGCGCAGCCAACGCCACGGGGATGGAGTGGGGCGCGCGCCCGGCTTTCCTGGCGCACGAGGTCTCCGCCGCCTGCCAGGGCGGCCTGCTGCGGGTGTCGGCTCCGATGGCGCCCTCGTTGCAACCCGCCGGCGGATGGCTCGCACGACGCAAGATCGCGCCGTTCAACGTGTTCTACGCAGACATCGAAGCCGATGCGCAGGCGCGGCTTGCGGCCTGGCTCGGGCGTCCGCGCTCCGGTACGCCTGCCGCTCCGATCACATCCACGCAGGCGGTCGCCGCGGCGCCGGTGCATCGCATAGACTAGGCGCTTACGATTAAAGCCGTTCTGCGCCTGCTCCCTCCCCCTTGAGGGAGGGTCGGGGTGGGGGACGCCGCGCCTGAGGAGTTTGGCGTCCTCAGCGGAACTACGTCCGAAGGGGGCGGCTGCGGCCCCCCACCCCGACCCTCCCCTCCGGGCCGAGGGGTCGTGGCGCCGTTCAGCCCGCCGCGGACCAGTCGCCTTCGGGTCGCCAGTCGAACAGGTGCTGCAGCACCTGGGCCGCCTTCCCGCGCGGGCTTTCCAGGTTCGGATCGCGGGCCAGGAGTGCGCGGGCGTCCTTCGCCGCCACCGGGATCAGGTCCCGGTGAGCGGCGGGGTCGGCGAGACGGTAGTCGGGCAGGCCGCTCTGGCGTGCGCCGAGCAAATCGCCGCCGCCGCGCAGCTCCAGGTCCTTTTCGGCGATTTGGAAACCGTCCTCGGTCTCGCGCAGCACCTCTAGCCGCGCCTGGCCTGCGGCGCTGAGCGGTGGGTCGTAGAGCAGCAGGCAGGCGCTCGCCCCCGCGCCTCGACCCACCCGGCCGCGCAGCTGGTGAAGCTGGGCCAGGCCGAAGCGCTCGGCGTGCTCGATCACCATGATGGTGGCGGCAGGTACGTTGACGCCCACCTCCACCACCGTGGTCGCGACCAGCACCGACACCTCGCCGGCGGCGAAGGCGGCCATCACCGCATCCTTCTCGGCCGGCGGCATGCGGCCGTGCACCAGGCCGACGCTCGGCCCGAGCGCGCGGCGCAGGTCCTCGGCGCGCCCCTCGGCGTCGGCCACGTCGAGCGTCTCGGACTCAGCGACCAGCGGGCAGATCCAGAAGGCCTGGGCGCCCGCTTCGGTGGCGGTGCGCAGGCGCGCCACCACCTCGCCGATCCGGTTCGTAGGCGCGGCGGTTGTGACCACAGGCTTTCGGCCCGGCGGCTTCTCGTCCAGGCGCGAGACATCCAGGTCGCCGTGCAGGGTCAGTTCCAGGGTGCGCGGGATCGGCGTTGCCGACAGCGCCAACAGGTGGACACCCTCCCCCTTGGCCTGCAGCCGCTTGCGCTCAGCCACGCCGAAGCGGTGTTGCTCGTCTATGATCGATAGGCGCAGGGCCGCGAACGCCACCTCGTCCTGAAAGAGGGCGTGGGTGCCGACCGCCACCTGCGCCTCGCCGCCGGCCAGCGCCGCCAGCTTGGCGCGCCGCTCGAGCCCCTTGTCCCGCCCGGTGAGCAGCAGCACGCCGACCCCCACCGCCTGCAGCGGCTCGCGCAGGGTCTCGAAGTGCTGGCGCGCCAGGATTTCGGTCGGCGCCATCAGCACCGACTGCAAGCCCGCCGCCGCCGCGTCGGCCATGGCCAGCATGGCCACCACCGTCTTGCCCGAACCGACATCGCCCTGCACCAGCCGCGACATGCGTTCGCCCGACGCCAAGTCGCCGCCGACCTCGGCCAGGGTTCGCGTCTGGGCGCCCGTAAGCCGGTAGGGCAGGGCGGCCTGCACGGCCTGCGACAATGCGCTGGTGAGGATGGCGGGGGCGGGCTCGGCGCGGCGTTGCGCCTTGCGCTGCGCCATGGCCAGCTGATGGGCGAACAGCTCGTCATAAGCGAGGCGGCGACGGGCGGGCGCGTCGGGCAGCAGGTCAGCGCCCATCGCCGGGGCGTGCAGGCTCTCCAGCGCCTGACGCCAGGCCGGCCAGCCCTCACGCGCCAGCAGGTGCGGGTCGATCCATTCCTGGAGCTCCGGCGCGCGCTCCAGCGCCGCGAGCGCCAGCCGCCGCACCGTGCGAGCCGGGAGGCCGGCGGTGGCGGGATAGACGGCCTCGCGCAGCGGCACCTCGTCGGCGCGGTCGGGCGGCAGGAGATAGTCGGGGTGCAGGATCTGCAGCTCGACGCCGAACCGCTCGGCCTTGCCGCTGGCGATCCGCTCGGCGCCGAGGGGGTTGCCCCGCGCCAAGTGGTCGCCAAACACCTTGAACCAGCTCAGGAAGGCGAAGCCGGTCTCGTCGGCGACCCGGATGCGATAGGGCTGGCCGGCGCGGTTGGGCGGCAGGTGGGCGTCGACGCGCACCCGCACCGTTGCCACTTCGCCCTCCTGCACCTCGTCGAGCCGCCGCAAGGCGCGCTCGATCAGTCCGCACGGCGCCAGGAACAGCAGGTCGCGCACCTGTTCACCCGCAAGTTTGGCCACCAGCGGACGCAGCTTGGGGCCCACGCCCTTCAGCGTGGCCACGTCGGCGTGGAGCGGGAACAGGATTTCTGGACGCATGACCTCTTATCCCTCGCCCCTTGCGTGAGAGGGAAGGGGCTCGTGCGCAGCCTGGGACGGGTGAGGGGTCGCACCGCCGTCTGCGGCTGCGATCGTAGCGTGACCCATCACCCTCCCACGCCGCGTCCCGCGACGCGGGCGGCTCCCTCTCCCGCAGGGGGAGAGGGATCAGTGGCGCCGCCGGCTGGACCCGCCTATATCGCGACCGATGCCGGATAATGACGCCTACGCCGCCCGCCTGCGAAAGCTCACCTTTCGGGCCAGCCGTCGGGGATTTGTGGAAGCGGACCTGATCCTCGGGCCGTTCGCACGCGCCCATATCGCCGATTTCGACGCCGAGACGCTGGATGAGTTCGACCGTCTGCTCGATGTGGCTGACCAGGACCTTTACGGTTGGATCGTGGGACTGAAACCCACTCCGGCTGCGTGGGACACCCCGCTGATGCAGCGGCTGCGCGACTTCCGTCTCGAAGCCTTCGCCGCGCGAACCGCCAGCGCCCCTAACGCCTGATCTTCGGAGTTCGAGTTGGACCTGCCACGGATCGCCGCCGCGAAGAGGCGGCTCGACCTCGCCAGCGCGCCGGAAGGTTTCGACGCCCTGGTCACCGCCGAGATCGCCCGCGCCCGCAAGGACGCCACCCTGTTCGTCGCCCGGGACGCCTCGCGCGCCGACGCCTTTCAGGGCGCGCTGAGCTTCTTCGAGCCGACGTTGCCGGTGCTGCGCTTTCCCGCTTGGGACTGTCTGCCCTACGACCGCATCAGCCCGTCACCCGCGATCGCCGCCGCGCGGATGGCGGCGCTGTCGCAGCTCGCGGCGCGCAAGCCCGGCGAGGGGGCGCTTCTGGTCGTCGCCACGCTGCCCGCCACCCTGCAGCGCGTGCCGCCCCGCGAGGCGATCCGCCAGGCCAGCTACAAGGCGCGCACCGGGCGTGACGTCAACACCGCCGAGCTGGAGCGCTACTTCGCGGTCAACGGTTATGTGCGGGCCTCCACGGTCTCGGAGCGCGGTGAGTTCGCCATCCGCGGCGGCGTCATCGACGTGTTCGCGCCGGGGGCCGAGGAGCCTGTGCGCCTGGACCTGTTCGGCGACACGCTGGAGAGCATCCGCGCCTTCGATCCGGAGACCCAGCGCTCCACCCGCCAGCTGAAGTCCATCGACCTGCTGCCGGTGTCCGAAGCCCTGATCGACCCGGACACCATCGCCCGCTTCCGCAAGGGCTATGTCGCCGCCTTCGGCAATCCCGGTGACGATCCGCTCTACGCCTCCATCAGCGAAGGAGCGCGCCGGGCGGGCATGGAGCATTGGCTGCCGCTGTTCTACCCCAGGCTCGAGACCCTGCTGGATTATCTGGGGCCCGACGCCCTGGTGGCGCTCGACAACCTGGCCGAGGAGTCCCTGGACGAGCGCGCGGCCCTGGTGGCGGACGCCTACGGCGCGCGCGCCGAGCAGGCGAAGGGCAAGTCCGGCGGGGTCTACAAGCCGCTGCCGCCGGACGCCCTCTACATGGACCGCGCCGACTGGGACCTGGCGTTGGAAGGCCGGCCCGTGCGCCGCTTCAGCGCCTTCAAGCGCGAGGCGTCGCCCGGCGTCTTGGACATGGGCGTGCAGGTCGGCCGCAGCTTCGCGCCCGAGCGCGCCCAGGACAGCGTCAACCTGTTCGAGGCGGTTGCAGCCCACGCCCTTGCCCTCGGCAAGGCGGGAAAACGCGTGCTGTTCGCCTCCTGGTCGGACGGCGCGTCGGACCGGCTGGGGACGATGCTGGCCGACCACGGGCTGAAGTCGGTCCGCTTCGCCAAGGACTACGCCGACGCCAAGGGCTACGGCGTGCCGGGCGCCAAGGGCAAGCCGCCCCAGCGCGTGGTGCTGCCGCTGGAGGGCGGCTTCGAGGCGGGTGATCTGGCGGTGATCTCCGAGGTCGACATCCTCGGCGACCGGCTGGCGCGGCCCCGGAAGCGCCGGCGCGCGTCCAACTTCCTGGCCGAGGCCACCTCGCTGTCGCCCGGCGATCTGGTGGTCCACATCGACCACGGGATCGGCCGCTATGAAGGCCTCAAGACTTTGCAGGTGGGCGATGCGCCGCACGACTGCCTCGACCTGACCTACGCCGGCGAGACGCGCCTCTATCTGCCGGTGGAGAACATCGATCTGCTCACCCGCTATGGCTCCGAGAGCGAGGGGGTGCAGCTGGACCGGCTGGGCGGGGCGGCGTGGCAGTCGCGCAAGGCCCGCGCCAAGCAGCGGCTGCGCGACATGGCCGAGGGCCTGATCAAGATCGCGGCCATGCGCGAGATGAACCACACCGAGGAGATCGAGTCCCCCGCCGGTGTGTTCGACGAGTTCTGCGCCCGCTTCCCGTACGAGGAGACCGACGACCAGCTGAACGCCATCTCCGACGTGCTGGGCGACCTGGGCTCAGGCAAGCCGATGGACCGGCTGATCTGCGGCGACGTAGGCTTCGGCAAGACCGAGGTGGCGCTCCGCGCCGCCTTCGTCATGGCCATGAGCGGGCGCCAGGTCGCGGTGGTGGGGCCGACGACCCTGCTCGCCCGCCAGCACTTCAAGACGTTTTCCGAGCGCTTCGCCGGCTGGCCCGTCAAGGTGCGCCAGCTCTCGCGCATGGTGCCGGCCAAGGAGGCCGCCGAAAGCCGCGTCAAGCTGGCCTCCGGCGAGGTCGAGATCGTCATCGGGACCCATGCGGTCCTCTCGGAACAGGTCAAGTTCAAGGACCTGGGCCTGGTCATCGTGGACGAGGAGCAGCATTTCGGCGTCAAGCACAAGGAGCGGCTGAAGGCGCTGCGGGCGGGGGTGCACATGCTCACCCTCACCGCGACGCCGATCCCGCGCACCCTGCAGATGTCGCTGACCGGGATCCGCGAGATGTCGATCATCGCCACCCCGCCGATCGACCGGCTGGCGGTGCGCACCTACATCGCGCCCAACGACCCGGTCACGGTGCGCGAGGCCCTGCTGCGCGAGAAGTACCGCGGCGGCCAGGCGTATTATGTCGTGCCGCGCCTGTCGGACCTGCCCGACATCGAGAAGTTCCTGCGCGAGCAGGTGCCCGAGGTGAAGTTCATCACCGGCCACGGCCAGATGGCGGCGACCCAGTTGGAAGAGGTGATGAGCGCCTTCTACGACGGCCGTTACGACGTGCTGCTGTCCACCACAATCGTGGAGTCCGGCCTGGACGTGCCGACCGCGAACACGCTGATCGTGCATCGCGCCGACATGTTCGGGCTGTCCCAGCTCTACCAGATCCGCGGTCGGGTCGGACGCTCCAAGGCGCGCGCCTACGCTTATCTGACCACGCCGGTGGAGAAGACCCTGACCGCCGGGGCCGAGAAGCGGCTGAAGGTGCTGCAGTCCCTGGACAGCCTGGGCGCCGGCTTCCAGCTCGCCAGCCACGATCTGGACATCCGCGGCGGCGGCAACCTGCTGGGCGAAGAGCAGTCCGGCCACATCAAGGAGGTCGGCGTCGAGCTCTACCAGCAGATGCTGGAGGACGCGGTGAGCGAGCTGCGCTCCGGTGGGGGCGCTTCGGAGCTGGTGCAGAGCCGCGGCTGGTCGCCGCAGATCAATACGGGCGCCTCGGTGCTGATCCCCGAGGCCTACGTCCCCGACCTGAACGTGCGCCTAGCGCTCTACCGCCGCCTGTCTGACGCGGAAAAGCTGGAGGATCGCGAGGCCCTCGCCGCCGAGCTGATCGACCGCTTCGGGCCCCTGCCGCCCGAGGCGGGCCAGTTGCTGAAGGTTGTGGGCATCAAGGGGCTGTGCCGCCAGGCCAACGTCTCCAAGGTCGATGTCGGCCCCAAGGGCGCGGTGGTCACCTTCCGCGAGGACCGTTTCCCCAACCCCGGCGGCCTGGTGGCGCAGATGCAGAAGCGCGCCAGCGAGTGGAAGCTGCGCCCCGACCAGAAACTGGTCGTCAAGGGCGACTGGGACAACGCCGACGCGCGGCTAGGCGCGGCGGAGAAGGTGCTGGGTGAATTGGCGAGGGTGGCGCTGGCGGCTTGATCCTCCCCCCTTGGGGGAGGGGGACCAGGCGCAGCCTGCCGGAGGGGGCTGCACCGCGGCGTCCTGCGAGCCGCTCAGGGGGAGCATCTAAAGCGGTGGTCCGATCAATGGGTCGGGGTGGCCGTTCCCGCGGAAACGGGCGCCGGAGCACCGAGCGGCCGTAGCCCCTTCGCAGGCTTCGGCCGGAGCGACGGCCTCGGCACGGTCGTAGGACCGGCCCCCGGCGGCGCAGCGGCCGGGACCGGCGGTTCGACCTCGAAGCGCCAGGCGTGCGCCTGGGTCAGATAGGTCTGCGCTGCGCTCTGCACGTCCTGCGCGGTCATCGCCTGATAGCCGGGGATGGTGCTGCGGATCAGGTCCAGGCGCCGGGGGTCGTCCTGGGCGTCGTGCAGCATGATCGACCAGTAGCTGTTGGTCTGCTGGGCACGGGCGATGCCCTCGATGCGGGGCTTCCTCGCGCGCTGCAGTTCGTCGGCGGTGACGGGATGGGCTCGCAGGTCCGCGGTGATCTTGTCCACGTCCTGATAGAAGCCCGCGACCTTGGCCGGCGGCGTCTCGACTGCGGCGAACACGTAGCCGTAGCCGGGGAAGATGTCGGATTCGCTTGCGGCGGCGGCCGGCGAATAGCTCGCGCCTTCCGCAATCCGCACCTGGTCGATCAGGCGAAGCTGCAGCACCTCCGCCGCCAGATTGATCCGCCGCGCGCGCTGGCTGTCCGAGAGCAGGTCCGTGGCCGGCCAGGCGACGTAGCCGATGGCCTGGTCCGGGCGACCGTGGTGCAGGCGCAGCACCGGCTCAGGCGTCGGGGCGGGAAAGCTCACCTGGTCCGCGCCGGCCGGGATCGGCTCGGCCGGGCGTTCGGGCAGGGCGCCGAAGGTTGAGGCGACGCTCTTCACCGCGGCGTCGACGGTGATGTCGCCGCTCACCACCACTTCCAGCGGGCCGCGTCCGAGCGCCGGGTCTATCAACGCTTTCAGCTGGCCGAGCGTGCTCGACCGCACATCGTCCGGCGTCGGATAGCGCCAGCGGGCGTCGCCATCGTGCTCCAGGGCCGGCAGCTCACGCGCCTCCACTCCCTGCGGTGTGGAGGAGAGCTGGGCCAGCGTCACGTTGATCAGGCCCTGGGTGCGGGCGAAGGCCTCCGGTCGCCAGCCCGGCGCGGTCAGGTAAGCGGCGAGCAGCTGCATCTGCACGTCCAAGTCCTGGGGCCGCGTAGCCCCCGCCAGGGTGTAGGCGTCGTCGCCCACAGCCAAGCCGACCGAGACGGTCTTGTCGGCCAGCACCTGCTGCACGTCCTCATAGGTCAGGTCGGACAGCCCGCCGCCGACGAAGGCCGAGGCCGCCCAGTCCGGGACCACGCGGTCGCGGGGAAGCTCCAGTCGGCCATGGCCGAAATTGACCGTGACCAGCACCTGGTCTTTGCGGAAGGCGGTGGGCTTCACCGTCAGCCGCACGCCGTTGGCGAAACACACGAAGGTGACGCCGAGGTCGGCGATGGTGCGCGTGGACACGACTTGGCCCGGGGCGCCGAAGCGTGTGTGGGTCCAGCTCAACGCCTGCAGCACGGCGGGCGGCGCGATGGGCGCGGCTTCGGCGTTGCGGAAGGCGGCGTTCAGGGCGCCCTCTCCACCGTCGATCGGCTCGGGCGTGGCGAGCGACACCAGCGGGCCATCCCCCTTCAGGGCGTCTCGCAGCGCCTGGCTGACTTCAGCGGCGGTCAAGCCGTGGGTGAACTGGCCGAACAGCTTCAGGTCCTCGGCGGGGGAGGTGTCGACCTCCTGGTCGTCGACGGAGCGGATCAGTTCCTCGGCGATGGCGGGGCTGCGGCGGGTGGCGGCGCCGGCGGCGGCGTTGCGCAGGCTGACGCCGGTCTCGGTGATCTCGCGGTCCACCTCGCCCTGGCTGAAGCCGTACTGCAGCACCTGGCGCTGCATCTCCACCGCCGATTGCAGCGCCCGCCGCCAGTCCGCGGGGCGGAACAGCACCTGGATGTGCGCAAGGCGGGCGGAGCGGACCTCGTCGCTGCGGCTCGAGACGGCGGCGAGAAAGTCGGGATCGGGGGCGTGCGAGGCCCGGGCGAAGCGGCGGTTCAGGGCGGCGAACGCCAGGCTCTCGACGAAGTCGCGCCGTTCCTTGGCGAAGCTGTCGGGCGCAGCGTCGTGCGGCGTCGCCCAGGCGATCACCAGCGACGGCGAGGCGCCCTTGCGCACGATCAGCTGGGTCGAGGCGCCGCGCGTTTCCGGCTGGCCGAGATCGGGCGCCGGCGTCGCCGGCCCCGTCGGCCGCCATCCGCCGAACAGGGTCCGGACCTGCGCCTCCATGGCCGTCGGATCAAAGTCGCCCACCGCGATCAGGGTGGCGTTATCCGGCCGATAGTTGGCGTCGTAGAAGCGGCGGATCAGGCTTGCAGGCGCGGTCTGGACGATGGGGACCTTGCCGATCGGCTGGCGGTCGGCGGCGAGCTGGCCCTTCAGCTCGAACGCCATGCGCGCCTTTTCGACCTCGTAGTCGGGGGTGTCGCGCAGCCGCTCCTCCGACAGCACCACGCCGCGCTCGGAGGCCAGCGCGTCCGGCTTCAGCAACAGGCCGTCGCCGATGTCGCTGAGCAGGGTCAGGCCGATGTCCAGGGTCTTTGCGTCGCTCTGCGGCAGGTCGAGCTGATAGACGGTGTCGGTGAAGCCAGTGCGCGCGTTGGTGTCGCCGCCGAAGCTCAGGCCCTGCCGCTCCAGGATTTTGACGAACTCGCCGTTGGGGGCGTGGGTCGAGCCCTTGAAGGCCATGTGCTCCAGCACGTGAGCCAGGCCCTGCTCGGAGGCGTCCTCCTCCAGCGACCCGGACCCGATGCGCAGCCGCAGCGAGGTCTGGCCCTTGGGCGTATCGTTGTGCATCAGCGCATAGCGAAGCCCGTTCGGCAGGACGCCGAAGCGCACCTCTGGGTCGGCGGGCAGGTCGCTGTAGCTCTGCGGCCAGACGTGCTCGCGATCTGCGGGCTGGGGCGCGGCCTGGGCCGAAGTAGCGGTGGTCTGCAGCAGCAGGCAGGACGCGGCGCCGGCGGCGAGGGCGCGGCGGAAGGAGCGGAGCATTCGGACCTTGATATTGAAAAGTGGGCAGCGGGCGTGCTTAGCCTCGCCATTCCGGCTTTTTGACGTTGAAGGCGCGCGCCGCGCCAGCGGCTAGTCTGCCTTGATGGACAGCCGCTCGATCTGGCGCTGCATCTCATCCATGCGGGTCTTCAACTCCGCCAGGGAGTCTGCGCCCTTCGCCTGAGGCTCCGGGGGGATGGACTCCTTCGTCGTCGGCCCTGACGGCGGCGACCCCTCCTTGCGCCCGTAGGCGAAGGGAGTGAACATCTTCATGGCCCGGTCGAACAGCGCCATGTTCTGGCGCACCTGCTCCTCGAACAGGCGGTAGCCATCGCCGCCCGGGAAGGGCGCCTTTGCGAAGCCGCCGCCGAGCCCGCCGACCTGTTCGCGCATCCGCTCCTGCTGGCCGGCGAAGGCGTCCAGCGACATCTCCAGATAGCCTGGCACCAGCGCCTGCACCTGATGTCCGTAGAGCTTGATCAATTGGCGCAAGAACTGGATCGGCAGCAGGTTCTGGCCGGAGTTTTCGGCCTCGAAGATGATCTGGGTGAGGACCTGACGCGTAATATCCTCGTTGGTGCGCGCGTCGAAAACCACGAAGTCGACGCTTTGCTTCACCATTTCCGACAGATGTTCCAGCGTGACGTAGGAACTGGAGCCCGTGTTGTAGAGCCTGCGGTTAGCGTACTTCTTGATGACGATACGCTCGCCATCGCCCTTCGCTGGCGGGGTGGGGACGGACTGAGCTGGGGTGTCATCCCCTGGGTCGTTGTCGCTCACGCGCACCTCCTTTGCCGCCGTCGTGATCGCAGCGGGAGCGTGAGTATATCTGTGCGAAGCCGCCATCCGCCAGCGCTCTCCTGCAGCGTGCATGGACACGCAAACGTCGCGTGACCCTGTGGTGCGCCTATGCGAGACGAAATCAAACGTCGCCGCCACCAAGGCGCGGACCTAACGGAGGACATCTTCATGACCGACATCGTCATCGCCTCAGCCGCGCGTACACCGGTGGGTTCGTTCAACGGCGCTCTGGCGGGGCTTGCGGGCCACGAACTCGGCGCCATCGCCATCAAGGCGGCGTTGCAGCGCGCAGGCGTCGACGCCGCCGAGGTGAACGAGGTGATCCTGGGTCAGGTGCTGCAGGCCGGTGCGGGCCAGGGACCCGCGCGCCAGGCCTCGATCAAGGCCGGCGTGCCGGTGGAGGCGCCGGCCTGGAGCCTGAACCAGCTCTGCGGCTCGGGGCTGCGCGCGGTGGCGCTGGCCTATCAGCAGGTGGCGGGCGGCGATGCGGACGTCGTTGTGGCCGGCGGCCAGGAGAGCATGAGCCAGTCGCCCCACGCCGCCCATCTGCGCAACGGCAAGAAGATGGGCGACCTGTCGATGATCGACACCATGATCAAGGACGGCCTGTGGGACGCCTTCCACGGCTATCACATGGGAAATACGGCGGAGAACATCGCCAGTCGCTGGCAGATCACCCGCGAGGACCAGGACCGCTTCGCTTCCACCTCGCAGAACCGCGCCGAGGCCGCCCAGAAGGCCGGCCGCTTCGACGACGAGATCACCGCCGTCACCATCGCCGGCCGCAAGGGCGACACCGTGGTGGACAAGGACGAATACATCCGCGCCGGCTCGACCTACGAGGCCATGGCCGGCTTGAAGCCTGCCTTCGACAAGCAGGGCTCCGTGACGGCCGGCAACGCTTCGGGGCTGAACGACGGGGCGGCAGCCCTCGTGGTCATGAGTGCGGACGAGGCCAAGCGGCGCGGGATCACGCCGCTCGCCCGCATCGCCAGCTGGGCCAACGCCGGCGTCGATCCGGAGATCATGGGCACGGGCCCAATTCCTGCCAGCCGTGCGGCGCTGAAGAAGGCCGGCTGGTCGTTCGAGGAGCTGGACCTGATCGAGTCCAACGAGGCCTTCGCCGCTCAGTCTCTGTGCGTGGTGCGCGAGCTTGGGCTCGACCCCGCCAAGGTCAACGTCAACGGCGGCGCCATCGCCATCGGTCATCCGATCGGCGCGTCGGGGGCGCGCATCCTGACGACGCTGCTCTACGAGATGAAGCGCCGCGACGCCGCCAAGGGACTGGCCACCCTGTGCGTCGGCGGCGGGATGGGCGTGGCGGTGTGCGTCGAAAGACCCTGATCACGCGTTGGCTTTCACACGCGGGCGCTAGACCCGCACCAAATGACATCTAGGGAGCGGATTGAAATGGCCAGAACGGCTTTTGTCACCGGGGGCACGCGCGGTATCGGGCGGGCGATCGCCGAGCGCCTGAAGGCGGACGGCTTCAGGGTGGCCGTGGGTTACGCCGGCAACGAAGAGGCCGCCAGGACCTGCGCCGACGAAGTCGGCGTTATGGTGGTGAAGGGCAATGTCGGCCACTTCGACGACTGTGTGCGCGCGGTGAAGGAGGTCGAGGACAAGCTCGGTCCGGTCGAGGTGCTGGTCAACAACGCCGGCATCACCCGCGACGCCATGCTGCACAAGATGACGCCGGAACAATGGAACGAGGTCATCTACGTGAACCTCGCCTCGATCTTCAACATGAGCCGACAGGTGATCGAGGGAATGCGGGAGCGTGGCTACGGCCGTATAATCAACGTGTCGTCGATCAACGGCCAGAAGGGCCAGATGGGCCAAACCAACTACTCCGCCGCCAAGGCTGGGGTGATCGGCTTCACCAAGGCTTTGGCGCAGGAGACCGCCAACAAGGGGATTACTGTCAACGCCGTGGCGCCGGGCTATATCGACACCGAGATGATGTCGGGCATTCCCCAGACTGTACTAGAAAAAATCGTCACGAGCATTCCTGTAGGTCGACTTGGCCGGGCGGAGGAGATCGCGGCGTGCGTCGCGTTCCTGGCGCGCGAGGATTCAGCCTTCATCACCGGCTCTACGGTCACCGCCAACGGCGGCCAGTATATGCTCGGCTGACTAGTCCACCCCACGTCGGTGGGGCGGCGGCGTCACACTTCCGGGTTGCTGAGCAGGTGTCGCACCCGGCGTCCCAAAAGCGCCCCAGTCTCGCGGCATCGGGGCGGTGATGTTTTCGCGTTTAAAGGTGGGTCTAGGTTGCTGCGGCGTGCTTGCGCTGTGGGGCGTGGCGTGGAGCGCCACTGCGGAGCCGGCGAGCCTTAAGGATTTCCTTTTCGGCGCGAGTCGTACGGGATCGGGTATCGCGCTTCCAGCCGTCGCCCGTTACCAGGGGGAGCGGGGAGAGGATTTCATCCTCGATCGCTCCGGCGGCCGTCACGCGGTTTTGAAGTTTGAAAATAGTCCCGAGCTCTTGGCCTTGACGGCATCGCCGGGCCCTCGGGGGGACGTCATCTACCGCAACGACATGAACCAGCCCGTGCTGCGCGCCACGCGACTCGGTGGTCTTACGCTATTCACGCCGGGTGATCCCGAAGGAATGGCCGTCGCCATGCTCGGCAGCGCGACGCCTCCCCGGGGCCCGCAGGTCTTTGGGCCGGACGCCCTGTTCCAGGTTCTGCTGCAGGCAGAAGCCAAGGCCAACCGCGCGGTGCAGCACCTCGTGATCTTCGACGCCGGCGATGCGCTCGCCACGCCGGCGACCGAGTCGGTGTTCGCCGACGCCTTTCTTATCACCGCCGACGCCATCGTCAGGGTGAGCGCACGCGGCCCCGCCGGTCACGCTGCGGCGGCGCGGATCGCCACCGTACACTTTGTCGTCGGCTCGGACGCCGCCGCAGCGCTCGCCGGTCGGATCGTTCAGATCACGATTGCACCCGATCTGGGTGTCGCGGGCCGCCCCTCCTCGCAGAGGATCGCCTCGGTGATCCTGCGTCATTGATGACGCTTTTGCGACTGTTATGATTGAAGAATTGTCGCTTTCAATCTGACGCAGCTTCCACTCGGCCTGGCGTCGCTCTAGGAGCATGGCGGTCCGCGGAGAGAGCCTTCATGCCTATCGCCCGTCAGAAATCCCATCTCCACGCCCTGGTCGGCGTCTGCGTGGCCGCGCTGGGCTTGGGCTGCGCCACCGGCGCCTTCGCCTGGGGCGCCACCGGCCATCGCCTGATCGGCGAGGCGGCGATGCAGACCCTGCCGCCCGAACTCCCCGCCTTCCTGCGCTCGGCGTCTGCGGCGCAGGCGGTGGGCGAAATCGCCCGAGAGCCCGACCGTTCCAGAGGCGGCGGCCAGCCGCACGACCACGACCTCGACCCCGGCCACTTCCTTGACCTGGACGAGCAGGGAAAGGTCAACGGCGGCCCGGCCCTGGCCAATCTGCCGGCGGATCGCGAAGACTATGAGGCGGCGCTGAGGGCCGCCGGGACCGACAGCTACAAGTCCGGCTATCTGCCCTACAACATTGAGGACGGCTTCGAGCAGGTGGCCAAGGACTTCGCCTATTGGCGCATCGAGACGGCGGCGTTGAAGACCGATCACGACGCGTCTGAGCGCGCATGGATCGCCCACGATCTCTCTCTGCGCGAGGCGCTGACCCTTCGCGACATCGGCTACTGGGCCCACTTCGTAGGCGACGCCAGCCAGCCCCTGCACGTCAGCGTTCATTACAACGGCTGGGGCGACTTCCCCAATCCGCATGGCTACACCAACGACAAGCTGCACGGTCCCTTCGAGGGCCCGTTCGTGCAGGCTCACCTGACGCTCGCAACGGTGGAGGCGGCGATGCCCGCGCTCAAGCCCTGCGCGCCGATCGCCACCTGTACGACCGCTTATCTCACGCTGACCAACACCTATGTTCAGCCGCTCTACGCCATGTGGGGAGCGGGCGATTTCGCTCGCGCCGACCCGCAGGCGATCGCCTTCGCCACCGCTCGGGTGGCGGACGGCGCTGCGGCGCTGCGCGACATGGTGGCGGCGGCGTGGCGCGCCAGCGACGCGGAATCGGTCGGCTACAAGCCGGACATCAGCGTCAGGGCCGCCGAAGCCGGCCAGCCGGTGCCTTTCGCCATCCTCTATGGGGATGATTGAAGTGGCCGCGCCCGAGGGGCCGCTGCAGTTCGGGCGTCGGGCTCCAGGCGTCGACTATCCCGACAGGCCCGCCGCCTTCGGTATCGCGGCGCAAGCCGGCCGGATCGCGCTGGTCCGTATCACCCGGCCCGACATCGCGCCCTATCTCGACCTTCCCGGCGGGGCGCTCGAGCCTGGCGAGGATGACGAGGCCGCCCTGGTGCGCGAGTTCGGCGAGGAGACGGCGTTGACGGTCGGGCCGCTGCGCCTGCTTGGCCGTGCGCAGCAATATTTGGTCAAGACCGATGGCCAGGCCGCCAACAACCTTTGCGCTCTGTTCGCGGTCGAGGTCGCGGGTGAGGACGCCCGGCTTAAGATCGAGGATGACCACGAACTGGTCTGGGTCGATCCTCTCGATGCGCTGAAACGCTTGCGCCACGACGCCCACGCGTGGGCGGTTACAGCCTGGTTTCGCGCCTGCTCGACCTGAACGAAAGCGCTGAGGGACGAGGCGTTGACCGCCTAAGGAACGGAGCGCCAGGGTCAGGGCGTCGCCGGACGCCGCATGATGAACTCGTCGTCCAGCCATTCGCCCACGGGAAACTGGTACTCGCCTACCTTGCTGAAGCCGTAGGCCTCGTAGAAACGCTGCGCCTTGTGGTTGCCGGACCAAACGCCCAGCCATACCGCTCCCGGCCGCTGGTCCGCCATCCAGTCCAGGGCGCGCCTCATCAGCCGGCGCCCAAGGCCCAGACCCTGGGCGGATCGCAAGGCGTAGAGGCGGTTCAGTTGCGCGTGCTCAGGGCGCGCCTGGGCATGGGGAAGCGAGCAGGGGCCGGCATTGGCGTAGGCGAGCATCGCGCCCCCAGCCTCGATGATCCAGGTCGCCTGGAGCGGATCGGCGAGCTTGGCGGCCATCACCGAGGGATCGTAGGTCGAGGCCACGAACGCCGCCAGGTCCGCGGGCGGGTAGGGGATGGCGAACCCTTCCAGGAAGGTCTCGCGAAAGCTCGCATAGGCGAGCGCCGAGAGGGGCGCCACATCGCCGGCGTCGGCGGCGCGTAAGGTGATCTCGCTCATCCGCCTGGACTTAGCGACGCCTCCCCTGGCGTGATAGAGCCCCTTTGTCTTGCGGAGCCGCATCGTGTCCCTGCCGGTCTTCACCCACCCCCAGATGCTCGGTCACAGTCAGGGCGAAGGGCATCCGGAGCGCCCGCAGCGCCTGTCGGCCGTGCTGGACGCCCTGAGCGACAGCGACCTGGACATCAAGCTGGTCGAGTCACCAACGGCGTCGCGCGTGGAATTGGAGCGGGTGCATCCGGCAGCCTACGTCGAGCGCATCTTCGCCGCCTCGCCGCAACACGGCCTGGCGACCCTGGACGCGGACACCTCCATGTCGCCCGGAAGCCTGAATGCTGCGTTGCGGGCGGCGGGCGCGGTGGTCCAGGCGGTGCGCGAGGTCGCAGACGGCCGACTGGAGCGCGCCTTCTGCGCCGTACGCCCGCCGGGTCATCATGCCGAGCCGGATCAGGCCATGGGGTTCTGCCTGTTCTCTTCGGTCGCGGTGGCGGCCCGGGCGGCGCAGGCGGCGGGCCTGGCCCGCGTAGCGGTGGTCGACTTCGACGTGCACCACGGCAACGGCACTCAGGCGGTGGTGGAGGTCGACGACAGCCTGTTCCTGGCCTCGCTGCACCAGTGGCCGCTGTATCCCGGCACCGGCGCGCCGTCGGAGACCGGCGTCGGCAACGTCGCCAACGCCGTGGTGGCGCCTGGCGCGGCGCGAGAGGCCTGGCGCGCGGCCTGGGAAGGGCTGATGCCCAGGGTGGACGCTTTCGCGCCTGACCTGATCCTGATTTCCGCGGGTTTCGACGCCCATCGACGCGATCCGCTCGCCCACCAGGGGCTCGAGGCGGAGGACTTCGCCTGGGCCACCCGTGCGGTGCTGGAGGTGGCGAGGACGCGTTGCCGCGGACGGGTTGTGTCGTCGCTGGAGGGCGGTTACGACCTTCAGGCGCTAGGCCAGTCGGCAGTTGCGCACGTGCGGGCCTTGGGGGAGGGGTAGGGGCGATTGATTGGTGGCGGCGCCCCTGCGCTGCGCCAAGGACCGACCCTCAGGCACATGAGCGCCGCGCCCGAGCCCGCAGGCCCCCTATCGAGCCCGCTCGGGACGCCGGGACGCGCCTCCTTTGGCGCCATTGTTCTGGCCCGCCACGGCGAGCCGGCCCTTTCACGCAAGATCAAGCTGGACGCCGGGGCCTATGATCGCTGGTGGGCGGCCTATGAGGCTGGTGGGATCCTGCCCGGGCAGGCCCCGCCTGAAGCCTTGATGCGGATGGCGCAAGAGGCCGATGTCGTCTTCTCCTCGACCCGAAGGCGCGCCATCGAGACGGCGCAGGCGCTATCGCCTGCTCGCGCCTTCACCCAGGACGCCATGTTCGTGGAGGCGCCGCTGCCGGCCCCGCGCACGCCGGACGCCCTGCGCCTGGGACCCAAGGCCTGGGGCGTCATCACGCGCCTGCTCTGGTATCTGGGCCATAACAGGGGCCAGGAGAGCCGTCGCGCCGCCTGGATGCGCGCGCGCCAGGTCGCCGAACGCCTGATCGGCGAGGCGGAGCAGGGGCGCGAGGTTCTGGTGGTCGCCCACGGCTTTTTCAACGGCATGGTCGGGGTGGAGCTGACCCGCAAGGGCTGGCGCTGCGTGCGGGACGGTGGATTCAAATACTGGTCGAGCCGCCGCTTCGAACGGCGATAGTTGGCGACGCGGTTCACGACCTCTAGAAAGGCGCGATGAGCGACGCCGCCAAACCCCCGCCGGACATCTCGGGCCTGAGCTTCGAGCAGGCGCTCGAGCAGCTGGAGAAGATCGTCTCGGAGCTGGAGTCCGGCCACGCGCCTCTGGAGCGGTCCATCGAGATCTACGAGCGCGGCGCGGGGCTGAAAGCCCACTGCGAGGCGCGTCTGGCGGCCGCACGCTTACGAGTTGAAAAGATCGTGGTCGGCCCGCAAGGCGAGGCGATCCGCGCCGAGCCGGCGGACTTCAGCTGAGCCGACTGGCGATGGCGGGGGGCTGAAGGCGCTGGACCAGCTCGACACCACCATCGCGCAACGCCTGATCGAGACCTCGGATCTAGTGACGGTGGCGCTCGACCAGCTGCTGCCCCGCGCCGACGGGCCGGAAAGCCGGCTGATCGAGGCCATGCGCTATGCGGTTCTGGGGCCGGGGCGTCGCATCCGGCCCTATTTCGCCCTGGAAGCCGCCCGGATGCTCGACGTGGAGGAGCGTGCGGTGCTGCGCGCAGCCTGCGCGCTGGAGTGCATCCACGCCTATAGCCTGATCCACGACGACCTCCCCGCGCTCGACGACGACGATGTTCGCGGCGAGCGCCCGACCGTCCACCGCGCCTATGATGAGGCCGCCGCGGTTCTTGCGGGCGACGCGCTGCAGTCCATCGCCTTCGAGATCATGGCACACCCCGACACCCACCCCGACGCACACCTGCGCTGCGAACTGGTGCGCAAGCTGGCGCTGGCCGCGGGCGCCCGGGGCTTGGCGGGGGGACAGATGCTCGACCTGCTGGGGCTGGGCGCCGATCTTCGCACTGTGGCGAGGATGCAACGCATGAAGACCGGCGCATTGATCACCTTCTCCGTGGAGGCGCCTCTGATCCTGGCGCGGGCCGCTGAACCGCACCGCCACGCCCTGCTGGGGTTCGCCCAGGACTTCGGGCTGGCCTACCAGATCCTGGACGATCTGACCGACCATGAACATGATCTTCAACCGCGTAAGCCCTTGACTCGGAATGCATCCGAGGTGCGCGCGCCGTCAAAGGCCAACTTCGTCACCCTGCTCGGTCGCGAGGCCGCGGCGGAGCGGATCGATATGCTGATCGCCCAGTGCCACACCCATCTCGATGTTTTCGGGGCGGACGGCGCCTATCTTCGAGCCAGCGTGGATTTCGTGCTAGACCGCCGTGCTTGAGTCCGCGATTAACGCCGGCTGTTTTCCGGCCCAGAGATGTCTATGCCGCCGCATACGCCCCTCCTCGACACCGTTCAGCTTCCCGCCGACACGCGAAAGCTGACGGCGCCGGAGCTTCGCCAGCTTGCCGACGAGGTCCGCGCCGAGATGATCGACGCCGTGTCCACTACCGGGGGTCACCTTGGTTCGGGCTTGGGCGTGGTCGAATTGACCGTCGCCCTGCACCACGTTTTCGAGACGCCCAAGGACATCCTGATCTGGGACGTGGGTCATCAGGTCTATCCGCATAAGATCATCACCGGCCGTCGGGATCGCATCCGCACCCTGCGCCAGGGCGACGGCCTGTCCGGCTTCACCAAGCGGGCGGAGAGCGAGTACGACCCCTTCGGCGCGGCCCACGCCGCCACTTCCATCTCCGCGGCGCTCGGCTTCTGCGCCGCGCGCGACGCCAAGGGCGGGGACAACAAGGTCATCGCCGTGATCGGCGACGGCTCGATGAGCGCGGGCATGGCCTACGAGGCCATGAACAATGCGGCCGAGACCACCAAGCAGCTGATCGTCATCCTGAACGACAACGACATGTCCATCGCGCCGCCGGTGGGTGGGATGAGCGCCTATCTGGCCGGGCTGGCCTCGGGCGGCGCCTATCGCACCATCCGCCGCTTCGGCAAGGGCGTGGCCGAGCACCTGCCGCGCCCCTTCAAGGAGGCGGCGCGCAAGGCCGAGGAGTACGGCCGCGGGATGGTCACCGGTGGCACCTTCTTCGAGGAACTGGGCTTCTACTACGTCGGCCCGATCGACGGTCACAACATGGACCAGCTGGTCCCGATCCTAAAGAACGTCAAAGGCATCACCGACCAGCCGGTGCTGGTCCACGTCGTGACCCAGAAGGGCAAGGGCTACACCCACGCCGAGAACAGCGCCGACAAGCTCCACGCCGTGGTCAAGTTCGATGTGGTCACCGGCCAGCAAGGCAAGGCCAAGGCGAACGCGCCGAGCTACACCAAGGTGTTCGGAACCGAACTGGTCAAGCAGGCCGAGCGCGACGAGCGCATCGTCGCCATCACCGCGGCGATGCCGTCCGGCACCGGTCTCGACATCTTCGCCAAACGCTTCCCCAAGCGCACCTTCGACGTCGGCATCGCCGAGCAGCATGCGGTGACCTTCGCCGCCGGCATGGCCGCCGATGGCATGAAGCCGTTCGCGGCGATCTACTCGACCTTCCTGCAGCGGGGCTACGACCAGGTCGTGCACGACGTGGCGATCCAGAAGCTGCCCGTGCGCTTCGCCATGGACCGGGCCGGGCTGGTGGGGGCCGATGGGCCGACCCACGCCGGCTCCTTCGACATCGGCTTCATGGGTGCGCTGCCGGGCATGGTGCTGATGGCGGCGTCCGACGAATCCGAACTCGCCCGCATGATCGCCACGGCGGTCGAGATCGACGACCGTCCGTCCGCCTTCCGCTATCCGCGCGGAGACGGGGTGGGCGTCGACATCCCGGAGATGGCCGAGCCGCTGGAAATCGGACGTGGCCGTATCATCCGGGAAGGCTCGGCCATCGCCATCCTGTCCTTCGGCACGCGCCTGCAGGAGAGCCTCATGGCCGCCGAGCAGCTCGCTGCGAGAGGCCTGTCGGCGACGGTCGCGGACGCCCGCTTCGCCAAGCCGCTGGACGAGGAGATGATCCTGCGCCTGGCCCGCAGCCACGAGGCGCTGATCACGATCGAAGAAGGCGCGATGGGCGGCTTTGGCGCTTTCGTGCTGCAGTTCCTGGCGGCGAAGGGGGTTCTCGACGGAGGGCTGAGGGTCCGCACCATGACCCTGCCAGACCGCTTCCAGGACCAGGACAGGCCCGAACTGATGTACACCGCCGCAGGCCTAGACGCCGAGGGGATCGTCAAGGTGGCGGTCTCCGCGCTCGGTTCGGATCGAACGAAGACGGGACTGCGCGCCTAGTTGCTGATCACCCAATGCCACGGCGGCATCCGCCGCAGCCTTGGGCGCTGTAGGCTTAGCTCAGGCCTCCTGGAATCTTCCCGCCGTTCTCCGCAAGCTTCTGCATCACCGCCTTGTGCAAGGCGATGTTCTCCTCGGCGCTACCGTCGGCGGCCACATGGACGTTCAATTCCCCCGCCAGCTGCTTGCGCGCGTCGAGGCTGGAGTCCAGATCGAGCAGCTTCAGCAGGTCGACGATGGAACTCTGATAGTTCCCACCGCCGCCGTTCTCAGCCGCCATTTGGCTCAGCACCGAGCCCACATCGACGGGTTGGGCGGCCTGGGGCGCGGCGGCAGGCGGCGGTGAAGCGGGTGCGGACGTCGCCGTAGGGCTCGCAGCCAGAGGGGCCGCCTGCGCCGTAGCCGCCTCGGGCGCGGGTTGAGCCGCCGGGTGGTGAAAGATCTTGTCCATGATCGCGCCGAAGATGTTCATCGTCTCTTTGTTCCTGGAGCCTTCGTAGGGTCTAGGCTTAAGCGCGCAGCATGACGTGCGTTCCGGCGCGATGGAATCCGCCGGGCTTTTGGGCTAGAACCCGGCGTGAGGTCGAGCCTCGCGAAAAGGGAGATGACGTCGTGGGACTTTTCGATGACCTCACCGGCATGATGGGCGGCGGTTCCAGCGAGAACCAGGGTCAGCAGGGCGGCGGCGCCATGGGCATGATCGGCTCCTTCCTGAACCGGGGTGGCGGCGGCCCTAGCAGCAACGTCATTGGTTCGCTGCTCGGCGGAGGTGGTCAAGGGGCCGCAGGATCGCCCGACGCTCAGCCCGGCGAGACTGCGCCTGGGGGCGCCGCATCCAGCGGTGGGATGGTCGGCATGCTGGAGCAGCTGGCGGCCAACGGCCTGGGCGAGCACGTCTCGTCCTGGCTCAGCAACAATCCCAACCTGCCTATCAGCGCGCAGCAGATCGAAGGCGCGCTCGGCAGCGAGCAGGTGCAGCAGATGGCGGCGTCCAGCGGCCTGCCGGTCGGTGATTTCCTCAAGCAGCTCGCCCAACATCTTCCGGCCGCCGCCGCCGAGCAGGCCGGCACGGCGCAAGCCTGATCACGTCCATGCCCGGTTCATCGCGAATCAGCGATGATGCCTGGCCTTTAGAAGGAAGCACGAGATGATGAAGCATACGATCATGGGTATGGCCGCCGCTGCGGTCCTGGCGTCCACCGCCGGTGTGGCCGACGCGGGCTGCCTTGGCGGCGCCGTTGTTGGTGGCGTCGGCGGCCACTTTGTCCACCATCCGGTGCTGGGCGCCGTCGGCGGCTGCGTCGTCGGTCACCACATGGCTATGGTGCACAAGCGCCAGATGCGCGCCCAGCGCGCCGCCTCCTACGGCCACTAAATCCGGGGACAGTCCCCTCTCTGCTCGAGAGGGGACTGTTCTCGTTAGAATGGTGAATACTGCGCGGCGAGCGCCTGTACAGTCGGGGTTCGCTGGACTTGGGTGACTTGACCTTTGCCGCCGTAGGACACCCGCGCCTCGGCGATCTGGGTATGATTAATCGTGTTGGCTGCAGTGATGTCTTCCGGTCGGACGATGCCTGCGACGTTGAGCTGGCGCACCTCGTTGTTGATCCGCACCTCCTGACTGCCCTGGATCGTCAGGTTTCCGTTCGGTAGGACGCCGGTCACCACCGCAGCGATCGTCATCGCCACCGCCTCCGATCGATTCACCGACCCTTTCCCATCTTGAGCGAGGGTAGAGTTGGTGTTTACAAGGTTTGCAGCGCTCAGGCCGGGCGTCGCGTGCTTCAGCAGCGTCTCAAGTCCGAACAGGTTGTTGAAGCCGCCGTTCACGCTGGAGGTCCGGTTGGCCACCGTCTCGTTGCTGAGCTGGGCGCTGTCCGAGATGGTGACGTTCACCGTCAAGATGTCGCCGGTCTTGGAGGCGCGCTGGTCGTGGAAAAAGGTGCGCGCGCCATTGCGCCACAACGAGTTGGCGGAGGTCGGGCGCGGGGCGCTGTTCGGATGGTCGCCGAGGTCGCCCTGCTCTTTGGGCACCAGAACCGCGGGATATCTGATGGGGCTCATCTCGGGCGTGGCGACGGCGGTCCTGAGCGAGCTGCAAGCCTGCAGCGGGATCAGCGCGACCAGCGCCAGGGCGAAAGCTCTACGCAACATCTGAAAGCGTCCTCGAAGATCAGGGATTGGCGGCGGTGTGGAAGGAAGCGGCGCGCACCTCGTCAGCGCCCGGTCCGACGGCGGCATGACCGGGGCTGGTCGCCACCGCCTCGATCACCTTCTTGGAGGCGAGGTTCATGGCCTGGACGGTGTCGCCGACGGCCGCGTCGCCCAGGGCCTTGGCCGTCAGGCTGAGGCTGACGCCCTCTGCCGAATAATCGACCGAGATCATCTGGTCGCGCCGGATCACCTTGGCGGCCACGAGTTCGTGGACCGAGACCGCGGCGCCTTCGCGCAGCGGCAGGCGAGCGGCCATGCCGATCACCGCATCAGGCGCTCCCGGCGCATCGAAGCCCGCCACCGCGTCCTCGCTCCATTCCAGGTCAGATGCCTGCACGATCTCGCCGACCGAGAGGTTGCGGGCGTAGACCAGCGTCTGCGCCGCGCGGGTGTGACGCCGGGCGTGGCGGGTCGCGTGCTCGGCGGCGGTGGCCGCCTCGACGGCGACGATGATCCGGCGCTGGCCGCTGCTGTTGGCCCAGTCGAGGCCTGCAGCGTGGGCGGCGAGTTGGACGTCGCCTGCGTCCAGCACCGCCTGGGTCCCCACCGGCGCACGGCCGACCACCTTGGCGGCGGCGGGGCCGTCCACGCCGTCGAACAGGTCGCCGAGCGTCACCACGCCCGCGTGACCCGCTGCGTCGCCCCGGAGGTCCACCGGTTGCCCGGCGAAGGCGGGGGAAGCGAGGAGGAGCAAGCCCGCTATGAAGGGAAACAACGACCTTCTCCTCCCCTGCGCAGCGGGGGAGGGGGACCGCGCGAAGCGGGGTGGAGGGGGCTCGTAGGGCGCTAAGGCAAGGAAGGATGGCGACGGGCGCAGCGCTCGACGAGACCCCTCGGTCGGCTTCGCCGCCACCTCCCCCGCCTTGTGGAGGAGGATAAGGATCGCGCGCATCATCACGACTTCATCTGGCTGGTGGTCTGCAGCATCTGGTCGGCGCTGGTGACCACCTTTGAGTTCATCTCGTAGGCGCGCTGGGCCACGATCAGGGCGCTGATCTCGGTGACGGGATCGACGTTGGACGCTTCGGTATAGCCCTGCTGGATGGCGCCGAAGCCCGGCGAGTTCGGCGTGCCGGAGACGGGGGAACCAGACGAGCCGCTCTGCAGGAACAGGTTGTCGCCGATCGCTTCCAGCCCCGCCTCGTTGTAGAAGCTGACGAGCTGCATCTGGCCGACCTGTTGGGTGGCGGTCTGGCCGGGGAGGGTTGCCTGAACCTGGCCGGAGGCTGAGATGGTCACGTCGGTGGCGGTCTGGGGGATCGTCATCTGGGGGATGACTTGGTAGCCCTCAGAGGTCACCACCTGGCCCTGGTCGTTCACCGACAGGTTGCCGGCGCGGGTATAGGCGGTGTCGCCGGACGGTAGCAGCACCTGGAGATAGCCGCGCCCGTTGATGGCCACGTCCAGCTTGTTGCCGGTCTGGGTCATCGCGCCCTGGGTGGTGATGCGGTAGATGCTGCCGGTCTTCACGCCCGAGCCGAGCTGAACGCCTGTCGGCACGACCGTCCCCGAGTCCGAAGACTGCGCCCCAGGGCGCACGATGTTCTCGTAGAGCAGGTCCTCGAATTCCGCCCGCTGCTTCTTGTAGCCGACGGTGTTCATGTTGGCGATGTTCTGGGAGATGACTTCGACGTTCAGTTGCTGGGCGGCCATACCGGTCGCAGCAATCCGTAAGGCTCTCATGAGACGTGGCTACCCTATGAGCTGAGCTTGCCCAGGCCGTCCACCGCCTTGGCGGAGAGGTCCTGGGTGCTCAAGATGATGTTCTGGACGCGCTCGTAGGCGCGGGTGATGTCGATCAGGCTGGTGACCTCAGCCACCGGGTTGACGTTGGACTTCTCCACATAACCCTGGCGCACGACCGCATCCGGGGCGGGGGTGGCGCCGGCCGCGCCGGTGGGGTCGGAGAAGGTGTTGGAGCCCTCCTTGGACAGCGCCCCCTTGTTGGCGAAGCGGGTGACGCCGATGCGGCCGAGCTTGTTCACCGAGCCGCCCCGGCCGCTCTGGCTGACCGAGCCGTCGGCCCCTATGACGGGGACCCCCAGCGTCGGGTCCACGCTGATGGGAGAGCCGCTGCTGCTCAGCACCGAATCGCCGGCCTGATCCACGATCTGGTTCTGGGCGTCCGTGCCGAAGCGGCCGTCGCGGGTGTAGCGCATCCCGTTCGGGGTCAGGACGCTGAAGAAGCCCTGGCCCTCGATGGCGGTGTCGAAGGTGCCCCCAGTCTGCTCCATCGAGCCCTGGCTGAAGTCGCGGGTGGAGCCGTTGTCGAGCACGTAGTTGATCGGCGCGGTCCCCAGGCCGAACGAGGCGCCGGGGGCCGAGATCGGGTCGGTCACCACGGCCAGATGCTCCACCTTGAAGCCGGCAGTGTCCACGTTGGCCATGTTGTTGGCCGCGACGTCCAGCGCCCGCTGCAGGGTCATCTGGCGCGACAGTCCGACGTAGATGGCGTTGTCCATGCGGCCTCCTGGAAAAGCCCGTTGCAAGGGTCGGGCCAGGAGTTTGTTCAAGCGGGTCTGGGGCTTAGCTGGTTAATTCCTGACGCCCGGTCCGCTTTCGGCCGGGCAGATGCTGCCGGGCGGCGCGGCCCGTGGTCTGATGTATCAAACGGAACATTAACCCTAATGACGTTTCCTGACCTCGATGGCGCGCGAGGGGAGACCCGCACGCGCGAGGAGTGCGCGCGACCTCATGTCCAAGCCCAAGAAGGAAAAGGCCCCCGCGCCGGAAAGCGCGCCCGAAGTCGAAGGCGAAGCCGGAGAGGGCGCGCCCGAGGCGGGTAAGAAAAAGCTGCCGCTGAAGATGCTGATCATCGCCGGTGCGGCCGCCCTGGTCGTGTTCGGCGGCGGGGGTGTCGCGGCGATGCTGATGATGGGCGGCGGCAAGGCCGAAGCGCACAAGGCCGCGCACAAGAAGCCCGCCGCCAAGAAGGATGGCGACAAGAAGGACGCCGGGGCCAACCCGATCAGCCAGGGCCCCGATGGCGTGGTATTCTACACCATGCCGGACATGGTGGTGAACATTCAGTCCACCGACGGACGCCCGACCTACCTGAAGCTCAAGCTCGCCTTCGAAATGGCCGACGAGGACTCAGCGGAGGCGATCACCCCCAACCAGCTGCGGCTGAACGACATGTTCCAGAGCTTCCTGCGCGAACTGCGGCCTGACGACCTGTCCGGCAGCGAGGGCAGCTACCAGCTGCGCCAGGAGGTGCAGCGCCGGGTGAACCTGGTGATCGCGCCGGCCAAGGTGAACGCCGTGCTCGTCCAGGAAATGCTGGTCCAATAGAGATGAGCGACGCCTTCGCCGACCCGGACGCCATCGGCGACCCCAGCTCCGGCGGTGAGAACCCCGCCGAGCGGGTGCTGAATCAGGACGAGATCGACAGCCTGCTCGGCTTCGAACTGAACGACGAAGACGCCGCCGAGCGCACGGGCGTGCGCGCCATCATCAACTCCGCGCTGGTGTCCTACGAGCGCCTGCCGATGCTGGAGATCGTCTTCGACCGCCTGGTGCGGCTGCTGACGACGAGCCTGCGTAATTTCACCTCCGACAATGTGGAGGTGAGCCTGGACAATATCTCCTCGATCCGTTTCGGCGACTATCTCAACTCCATTCCGATGCCGGCGATCCTGGCGGTTTTCCGGGCGGAGGAGCTGGACAATTACGGCCTGCTGACCGTGGACTCCAACCTGATCTACTCGGTGGTGGATGTGCTGCTGGGGGGTCGGCGCGGCGCCGCCGCCATGCGCATCGAGGGGCGTCCCTACACCACCATCGAGCGGATGCTGGTGCAGCGAATGGTGGAGGTGGTGCTGGCCGACTGCCAGGCCGCCTTCGAACCCCTGACCAAGGTCGCCTTCAAGCTGGAGCGGCTGGAGACCAACCCGCGCTTCGCCGCCATCGGCCGGCCCGCCAACGCCGCCATTCTGGTCAAGCTGCGCATCGACATGGAGGACCGGGGCGGGCGGGTGGAGCTGCTGCTGCCCTACGCCACCCTCGAGCCGATCCGTAAGATGCTGCTGCAGCAGTTCATGGGCGAGAAGTTTGGCCGCGACCACATCTGGGAAGGCCATCTGGCCACCGAACTCTGGACCACCCAGGTGGAGGTCCGCGCCATCCTGGACGAGCAGCAGATGGACCTGCGTCGGGTGCTCGACCTGAAGGTCGGCGACACCTTAATGCTCAACGCCACCGCCGACAGTCCCGTAAAGCTTCGCGCCGGTCCGGTGCCGCTGACCGAGGGGCGTATGGGCCGCCGCAACCAGAACATCGCGGTCCGGGTCGAGGCGCCGCTGAACGTGACCGCCCGCAAGGCGCTGGCGAACCCCCCCAATGCGGTGGGCGCGCGGCGATGAGCCCTGTGGCGGTGGGCCTGGACGGATTGCTGGCTTTGCTTCTGCTGCTGGCGCTCGGCCTGGGCCTGAAGCTGAACGCGCGGCTGAAGACGCTGCGCGAAGGCCAGGCCGGGTTCGCCGCCGCCGTGCTGGAGCTGAACCAAGCCGCCGCGCGCGCCGAGTCCGGGCTCACCGCGCTCCGCATCGCTTCAGAGAGCGCTCATGACGACCTGCTCACCCGGATCGAGACCGCCCGGGGCCTGGTCGGCCGGCTGGAGCGGGCGGGGGCGGACGCCCAGCGCATCGCCGACACCTTGCCCGACTCCGTCACCCCGTCCACTCGCCCGCAGGGCGTAGGCGGCTCCCTGGCCGCGATCGCCGCCCTGGCGGAAGGGCGCGTCCCCGATCCGACCGGCCCTCAGGCGGAGCCTCGCCGCGCCACGCCCTCGACGCCTCGCCGGCCCGCCCGCACCGCCTTCGACGAAGATCTGTTCGAAACCAAGATACGGGACCGTGGCGACCTCGGTCCGCTGCGCCCCTCCAGAGGTGATCGATGAGTAAAGCCCCACGCCTGCTTCCTCTGGTCGCCGTCTCCATCTGCGGAGTGCTGGCCGTCAAGGCGTTGTCGGGGGTCCAGGCCCTGCCGGACCTGCTCGCCGCCACCCGCGCCCAGGCGGAGGAGGCCCCCAGGTCTGCGACCAAGGCCCACACCGCCGTGGCTTCACCCTTGCCCGCGGTCGAGGCCGCCGCTCCGAAACCCTCGCCGGCGTGCGTGCAGTCCCCGACCGATCTGGCGCGCGAGGCGGGGGTGTCGCCGGGCGAGTTGCAGGTGCTGCAGAACCTCGGCGCGCGTCGCGGGCAGCTGGACGACCGCGAGAGGGCGCTCGACACCCAGTTGCAGCTCCTGGCCGCCGCCGAAGCCAAGATCGACGCCAAGCTGAAGACTGTGACCGCGGTGAAGGGCCAGATCCAGGCGCTGCTGGGGCAGGCCGATCAGCAACAGGCCGCCGATGTGGATCGCCTGACGCTTGTCTATCAAAAGATGAAGCCCCGCGACGCCGCCGCGATCATGGCTACCCTGGACGACAAGGTCCGCATTCCCGTCGCCGCCAAGATGAAAGACAGCGCGCTCGCCGCCATCCTGTCTCAGATGCCGACGACGGAGGCCAAGAAGCTCACCGAAAGCCTGGCGCAGCGCGCCGACAACGCCAAGCAGGCGATGAACGCCGCCGAACAGGCGCCCCCCGCCCCGACCACCGGCGTCCAGTCGAGCGATCCGTTGCAGACGTCCGCCCCCGCGCCTGCCGCCAAGAAGGCGCGCACGCACAGGATCGCCGCGGTCCGGGTTACCACGCCCATCGCCAAGTCGGCCCAAGCGCTGCAACCGGCGAAGGCCGCCGTCAGCGCCCCCGCACCCGCCAAGGCCGCCACGGCCCTGCCGGGGCAAACCACGCCGCCTGCGCCGACGAAGGGCTGACCGATCCCTCCGCCGCGTGAGGCTGGAGGCTAGGCCAGAGAGGCATCCAAGCTGATCTCGGCGTTCAGTAGCTTGGAGACCGGGCAGTTGGCCTTGGCGTTCGCCGCCACGGCCTGGAACTTGGCGTCGTCGACGCCGGGGATCTTGGCTTTGAGCGTCAGGTGCGAGGACTTGATGGCGAAGCTGTCGCCTTCCTTCTCCAGGGTGACCTCAGCGGTGGTTTCCAGGGTGTCGGGCTTCAGGCCGGCTTCGGTGAGCATCATCGACAGCGCCATGGTGAAACAGGCGGCATGGGCTGCGCCGATCAATTCTTCAGGGTTGCTTCCGGCCTGGCCCTCGAAGCGGCTGGCGAAACCGTAAGGATAGTCCTTCAGGGCCCCGCTCTTGGTCGAAATCGCGCCCTTGCCGTCCTTGATGCCGCCATGCCAGACGGCGGAGCCTTGTGTTTTCATCGGATGTCCTCCGCAGGAACCTAGAGCCTGCATGATCCGAACCGCACTGGCGAGCCGACGTTCCCACACCCGCGCGTGGCCTTCGGGCAAAAAAAAGCCCCGCCGAAGCGGGGCAAGTCATAGGGAGGAAACGCCCAGAAGGGCGTGAAGGTGATATGCCCCAAGAGCCTCGCCGCGTCAAGTTATTTGGACCCTGCCGTCCATAATTTTTTGCACCTGCGTTCCAGAAATGGTGCGACGCAGCGTTTTCGCCTCAACCGGCCGAGCGGAGACGATCCAGCGCGCCCTGGAGGATGTAGGCGGCGGCGGCCTTGTCCACGACCTCGGCTCTGCGGGCGCGGCTCATGTCCAGCTCTCCGATCAGTATGCGGTTGACCGCCATAGTCGACATCCGCTCGTCCCAGAAGGCGATCGCAAGGCTGTCGTCCCGCCGAAGGAGGTTGCGGGCGAAGGCGCGCACCGACTGGCAGCGCGGCCCTTCGCTCCCGTCCATGTTCAAGGGCAATCCGATGACGATCGCGCGCGCCTCGCGGCCCTGCATCAAGATGGACAGCTCCGTCGCCTCCTCGGTGAACTTGCGGCGGCGGATCAGCGCGAGCGGCGTGGCGACGCTTCTCAGGACGTCGCTCACCGCAACGCCTATGGTCTTCTCACCGAGGTCCAGGGCGAAGATGGGCTTAGGGGTGTGAGGAAGCTCCAGCAGATCGACGATGGCCATCGCGCTGCATAGCAAGCCGCAAGCCTCGGCGCAGCCCGCGCGGCCTTGAAGACCCTTGACGCGCGAAGGGCGGCGCCCTTGATCAGGCTGCTTGCGGCGGCTCCGGACTCGGAGCCGGAGCCGATCTGAGGTCGACGTCCCTTGAAGTCCCGTCTGTGTTGAAATCGACGGGACGCTTCGCCGCCATGGCGGCGATCTTGGCGCTCATCATCGTGGCGGTGGCGGGGTTGGGCCTCGCGATCTACGCCGCCCTGCTGTTCCGCGGCCTGCCGGACGCCACGGAGCTGGCCGAATACCGGCCGCCGACGTCCACCCGCGTTTACGCCTGGGATGGCACCCTGATCGCCCAGCTAGGCCAGGAGCGGCGCATCTTCACCCCCTACGACCAGATACCGCCCCTGGTGATTCGGGCGTTTCTGGCGGCGGAGGACCACAAGTTCTTCGAGCACGGCGGGATCGACGTGGAAGGCCTGGGCCGCGCGATGACCCGCGACGTGTTCCGGGCCGCCAACAAGCAGCGCCTGCAGGGCGGCTCCACCATCACCCAGCAGGTGGCCAAGAACATCCTGCTCACCAACGAGCAGACCTTCGGCCGCAAGGTGAAGGAGGCGATCCTGGCCCAGCGGATCGAGCAGACCCTGCCCAAGACGCGCATCCTGGAAATCTATCTGAACCAGATCAACCTCGGCTATCGCGCCTATGGCGTCGGCGCCGCGGCCTACAACTATTTCGGCAAGACGCTGGGCGAGCTCGACCTGGCGCAGATCGCCTTCCTCGCCGCCCTGCCCAAGGGACCGGCCAACTACAATCCCATCACCCACAAGGCCGCCGCCATTGAGCGGCGCAACTGGATTTTGGGCCAGATGGGCTCGCTCGGCTGGGTCAACCGCCAGGCGATCCAGGCGGCGATGCAGGAGGACCTGGTCGTCCAGACCAAGCCGGAGCGTACCCACTACCGCGACGCGGACTACTTTGTGGAGGAGGTGCGCCAGCGCGCCAAGGGCACCATCAGCAAGACCGCCGAGAACGACGGCCTGTATCTGCGCACGACGCTAGATTCGCGCCTGCAGAGCGCGGCGCGCATCTCGTTGATGAAGGGACTGGAGACCTATGACCGCCGGCACGGCTGGCGCGGTCCGTGGGGCCATACGGCGGTCTCACCCGACTGGGCTCAGGCCGCCGATGTCAAACCCGCCCCGGCTGAGCGCCGCACCTGGGTCGCCGCCCAGATCGACAAGGTCGGTGGCGGAGTGGCCAATATCACCACCGCCAAGGGCGAGACCGGGGAGATCATCGACGCCGATGTGGTCTGGGCCAACGCCGGCAAGACGCTGCTGCCGGGCGATCTGGTCTATGTCGAGCCGCTGCAGCCTGGCTCCAAGCTCTACAACCTGCGCCAGGTCCCGGCGGTGAACGGCGCCCTGGTGGCGATCGAGCCGAAGTCGGGGAGGGTGCTGGCCCTGGTCGGCGGCTACAGCTTCTCCCTGTCCAACTTCAACCGCGCGACCCAGGCGGCGCGCCAGCCGGGCTCCTCGTTCAAGCCGTTCGTCTACGCCACGGCGCTGGAGAACGGCTTCACCCCGGCCTCCACCGTACTGGATGCGCCAATCTATCTGAACGGGGGCGGGGGCAAGGTCTACAGCCCCGAAAACTACGAGCACACCTATTCCGGCCAGACGCCGCTCAGGAACGGCCTGGTCTTCTCCAAGAACACCATGACCGTCCGGCTGGCCAAGGCCGTGGGTATGCACAAGATCGTGGAGGCCGCAGAGCGCGACGGCGTGGCCGACCACCTGCCGCCCTATCTGCCCGTCGCGCTGGGCGCGGGCGAGGTGACGCCGTTTCGCCTCACCGCCGCCTATTCGGAATTCGCCAACGGCGGCAAGCGCATCCAGCCGCACCTGATCGAATTGGCCGAGGACCACATGGGGCAGGTGGTCTGGAAGGCGGACCGGCGCGACTGCCCCGACTGCAGCGGCCCCTATGACGGGCAGGAGAGCCCCCGCATCCCCCCCGACGGAACCCAGGTTATGGACCCGGTGACCGCCTATCAGATGACCCTGATGCTCGAAGGGGTGATCCAGGTCGGCACCGCGGCGGAAGCCGGCAAGGTGTTTGGGACCCGCCCGATGGCCGGCAAGACCGGCACCACCAACGATTATCGCAGCGCCTGGTTCGTCGGCTACACGCCGGATCTGGTGGTGGGCGTGTTCGTCGGTTTCGACAACGACAGCTCGCTCGGCGACAAGGAGACCGGCGCCCACGCCGCCCTGCCGATCTGGATCGACTTCATGCAGACCGCGCTGAAAGACCAGCCGCCCACCGACTTCACCCCGCCCAACGATGTGAAGATGGCCTGGGCCCACGGCCACCGGGAGGCCTTCCGTCCAGGGACCGAGCCCAAGCCGCCCCCGCCCAGGGCGCCGCGGCCCGTCTCGCCTGTGGGGATCGTTCCCCCAACGCCTTACAGCCAAGCCTTCCCGAATGGCGCTGGTCCGGCCCTCGGCAGCGGACCGAAGCCGCCGCCCAAGGACGTCCAGGGCCTGTATTAGGTCGCCGTCAATCTGGCCTTCAGCTTTGAGCGGTTAAAGCGGCTTAAGGATGGAGACGGTCGAATGCGCATAGCGATAGCCTTGGCGATCGCCGCCAGCCTGCCGGGAGTCGCCGCCATGGCGCAGGCGGTCGATGCGCCGCCGGACAGCGTGTTGCACGTCGATCCCGCCGCCGTCGGCGTCCGAACCCTGGAGGTCCAGCAGCAGTGTCGCGCGGTGGCGACCAAGGCTGCGGGCAACCAGGTGATGATGTTCAGCGCGTCCAGCACGCCGCCGACCGCCCTGGCCATGTCGCTGTCGAACGGCGAACTCCGCGCCGTCACCCCGAGCGGGAAATACGAAAAGTCGATTTTCGAGTGCATGGCCGATAGGGGCTACGTGGCCAGAACGCCGCAGGCCGGGGACGCCACCGCCTATCGTCGCGCCATGGCGGACGGGCGGCGGCCCGATCCCTACAGCCTGATCGTCCGCTTCGAGCCCACACTCTCACCCGTCACCACCGTCGTTGAGACCCGGGACAACACCGGCCAGCAGGTCCGGACCTATATGGTCGGCCGCTTCTGACGCCGCAGAGCGAGGTTGCGGGTCGCTTCACCCGCCGCTATCTCAGCGCTCCACCTACGGAGAGCCCCTCATGAGAGCGGATGTCGAGGCCGCCGCGGCCGACATCGAGCAGTCCATCGGACTGCTCAGGAGGCGTCTTTGACTGGGAGCCCGCGCTCCGCCAGCTCGACGAACTGAACGCCAGGTCCGAAGACCCGACCCTCTGGGACAAGCCGGCCGAGGCCCAGGCCCTGATGCGCGAGCGCAATCGCCTCGCCAGCCAGGTCGATGCCGTGCGAGCGCTGGAGCGGGAGCGGCAGGACACCCTCGATTTCGCCGAACTTGCAGAGCTGGAGAGCGATCCGAACAGCCTTGAAGAGGCCGCCCAGACACTGAAGGCGCTGAAGGAGCGAGCCGGTCGCGCCGAGCTCGAGGCGCTGTTGTCCGGCGAGGCGGACTCCAACGACGCCTATGTGGAGATCAATTCCGGCGCGGGGGGCACGGAGTCTGCGGACTGGGCCCTGATGCTCACCCGCATGTACTCACGCTGGGCCAACGCCCACGGCATGAGCGTGGACGTGCTGGAGGAAACCGCCGGCGAGACCGCCGGCCTGAAGTCCGCCACCTTGCAGGTCAAAGGCGTCAACGCCTACGGCTGGCTGAAGACCGAGGCGGGGGTGCATCGACTGGTGCGCATTTCGCCCTTCGACAGCAACGCGCGGCGACACACCAGCTTCGCATCGGTGTGGGTCTATCCGGTGGTGGACGACACCATCGTCATCGAGATCAACCCCGCGGATGTGCGCACCGACACCTATCGCGCCTCAGGCGCTGGCGGCCAGCACATCAACAAGACCGACTCGGCGGTCAGGCTGACCCACATTCCGACCGGGATCGCCGTGGCCTGCCAGACCCAGCGGTCCCAGCACCAGAATCGTGAGAACGCCTGGCAGATGCTACGCGCGCGTCTGTACGAGGCGGAACTGCAGCGCCGGGAGGAGGCGCAGGCCGCGCTGGAAGACGCCAAGACCGATATCGGCTGGGGTCACCAGATCAGGAGCTACGTCCTGCAACCCTACCAGCTGGTCAAAGACCTGCGCACTGAGGTGGAGACCTCCGACACCCAGGGCGTGCTGGACGGAGACCTGGACCCGTTCATGGCCGCCTCGCTGTCCCAGCGCGTCGGCGCGACGCGAGATGCGGCGGAGGCCTGAGGGTCGACCTCGCGCCGGTCGGCCGGCCCGGCAAAGATAGAACGCGACTGACGCTTGTTAGTGTACCGTGCGGTAGTTAAATAGGTCGGACCGGTCGACCGCTTTGGTCGATTTTCCCGATCGAGCTTTCCGCAATGTCGAAGTTTTTGAAGACATCAAAGTTTCCCCTCCAACAAATAATATTGAAGGTTGGAGGAATTTTCGGCTTCCTGGTCGTCGCCGCAACCTTTCTGAATTCCCTCCAGACCAGTCTCGCCGCGAGCACCTAACCCGGCATGGCCGCCACGTAAGCGCCAGCCATCGCGCTACAGCCCGCGAACATCAGCAAAAACCCCGCCGGAGCAATCCGACGGGGTTGATGGTTTCAGGGGCTGGGATCAGTCGCGGCGAGGGCGCCGCTCCCGGTCGCCGCGGTCACGGCGGGGACGGTCGCCGCGCTCGCCGCCGCCCCGGTCTTCTTCCTCAGGTTCGCCCCGGGCGGCGCGGTCGGCGGCGAGCTTCTCGGTGAGGTCCTCGCCGGTTTCCTGGTCGACGACCTTCATCGACAGCTTGGTCTTGCCGCGATCGTCGAAGCCGACCAGCTTGACCTTTACCGACTGGCCTTCGGTCAGCACGTCCGACGTCTTGCCGACCTTCTCCTGGCTGATCTGGCTGATGTGGACCAAGCCGTCCTTGGCGCCGAAGAAGTTCACGAAGGCGCCGAAGTCGACAACCTTCACTACTTTGCCGTCATAGACCTTGCCGACTTCCGCTTCCTTGGTGATAGATTCGATCATCTTGATGGCCGCGTCGATCTTGGTCTGCTCCGAGGCCGCCACCTTGATGGTGCCGTCGTCCTGGATGTCGACCTTGGCGCCGGACTTCTCCACGATCTCGCGGATCACCTTGCCGCCCGAGCCGATCACTTCGCGGATCTTGTCGGTGGGAATCTTGATGGTCTCGATCTTGGGGGCGTGTTCGCCGAGGCTTTCGCGCGAGCCGGACAGGGCCTTGTTCATCTCCTCCAGGATGTGCAGGCGACCCGCCTGCGCCTGGTGGAGCGCCTGCTTCATGATCTCCTCGGTGATGCCGGGGATCTTGATGTCCATCTGTAGCGAGGTGATGCCGTCGGCGGTGCCGGCGACCTTGAAGTCCATGTCGCCGAGGTGGTCCTCGTCGCCCAGGATGTCGGTCAGAATGGCGAACTCGCCGGACGGCTCCAGGATCAGGCCCATGGCGACGCCGGAGACCGGCTTCTTCAGGGGCACGCCCGCGTCCATCAGGGCGAGCGAGCCGCCGCAGACGCTGGCCATCGAGGACGAGCCGTTGGACTCGGTGATCTCGCTGACCAGGCGCATCGTGTAGGGGAACTCCTCAGGGCTGGGCAGCATCGGGCGCAGAGCCCGCCACGCCAGCTTGCCGTGGCCGATCTCGCGGCGGCCGGGGGAGCCCATACGGCCGGTCTCGCCGACGCTGTAGGGAGGAAAATTGTAGTGCAGGAGGAACTTCTCCTTGTACGTGCCTTCCAGCGCGTCGATGAACTGCTCGTCGTCGCCGGTGCCCAGCGTGGCCACCACGAGAGCTTGCGTCTCGCCGCGGGTGAACAGGGCCGAGCCGTGGGCCCGGGGCAGGATGCCCACTTCCGATTCGATCGGGCGGACGGTCTTCACGTCGCGGCCATCGACCCGGTGGCCGTTCTCAATGATGTCGCGGCGAAGCACGTGGGCCTCGGCGTCCTTGAAGGCGGAGCCGAGCTTGATCAGTTCGAAGCCGTCGGTACGGGCGTCGTTCTTGCCCAGCTCGGTCATCACCTTGGACTTGGCCTCGGCCACCGCGCGCTGGCGGCCGACCTTGTCGGTGATCTTGAAGGCGGCGCGGATGTCCGCTCCGACGAGATCATTGATCGCCGAGACCATCGCCGAATCGTCGGTTGGCTGGAAGTCCACCGGCTCCTTGGCGGCGTGGTCGGCGAGTTCGACGATGGCGTCGATCACCGGCTGCATGTGCTTGTGGGCGAAGGTGACGCCGCCGAGCACGATGTCCTCGGCCAGTTCCTGGATTTCGGATTCGACCATCATCACAGCGTCCGCGGTGCCGGCGACGATCAGGTCCATCTTGTTGTCGGCGGACTTCACCTGATCCAGCGTCGGGTTCAGCACGTACTCGCCGTCGATATAGCCGACGCGGGCGCCGCCGATCGGGCCCATGAAGGGCGCGCCGGAGAGCGTCAGGGCGGCGGACGCCGCCACCATGGCCACGATGTCGGGGTCGTTCTCAAGATCGTGCTGCCAGGACGGTCACGACCACCTGGACCTCGTTCTTAAAGCCCTTGACGAACAGCGGGCGGATCGGGCGGTCGATCAGGCGCGAGGTGAGCGTCTCCTTCTCCGACGGACGGCCTTCGCGCTTGAAGAAGCCGCCGGGGATCTTGCCGGCGGCGAAGGTCTTTTCCTGGTAGTTCACGGTCAGCGGGAAGAAATCGAGCCCAGGCTTGGGCTGCTTGGCGGCCACGACGGTGGCGAGCACGACGGTCTCGCCATAGGTCGCCAGCACCGCGCCGTCGGCCTGGCGGGCGATGCGGCCCGTTTCCAGGGTCAGCGTGCGGCCGCCCCACTCTATGGTCTTGCGCTTGATGTCGAACATATTGGGTCTTTCGGGTTCCACGAGCCCCATTGCTCGCGGGTCGGACAGGGGTGGATGCTTTCTAAGCGGGTCCGGGTGTGCCTCTCCAGGAACCGATCTGGATCGCGCTGCCATGCGGGCGGGGCTTAGGTTCGAGGATCACGGTGACCCTCGCGGTCTTCTCCCTTCCCCCTTGATGGGGGAAGGGTCGGGGATGGGGGTGGACGGCGGCGCCTTGTCCGGTACTTGCGCTTACAGAGGCCAAACCTCTGGCGGCGGCGCTGACCACCCCCACCCAACCCTCCCCCATCAAGGGGGAGGGCTATTACCGCCGCAGGCCGAGCGTGCCGATGATGGCCTTGTAGCGCTCGGCGTCCGAGGCGTTCAGGTGGTCCAGCAAGCGGCGGCGCTGGGACACCATCTTGAGCAACCCACGACGCGAGTGGTTGTCCTTCTTGTGGGTCTTGAAGTGTTCGGTCAGGTTGGCGATCCGTTCGGACAGGATCGCGACCTGGACTTCGGCGGAGCCCGTATCGTTTTCGGTGCGGGCGTGGGTGGTGATCAGTTCGGCCTTGCGGTCGGGCGTAATCGACATCGTTGAACTACTCCTGGTCGAGGTGGAAGATGCGGGTCGGAGAGATCCGACCCGCCCGGAGTTCGCAGAGGGCATGCGCCCGTCCCTCGTAGGTGGCCAGAACGGTTCGACCCGCATCGTGGCCCGCGACGGATCGCGGGACGAGGCGGGTGCGAAGCTCTTCCACCTGTCGGGGAACGAGGACGACGCTGCGTCCCTGCTTCAGCCTGAAGGCGTCTTCGGTGGTCAGGGCCAGGGCCGGGATGTCGTCCAGCGCGGTCTCGACCGGAAGCAGGACCCCCAGGCGATCAGCAGTATCCTCGATTTCGCAGAGTTTTTCCAGGGGCGTCGCGTTCGCCTCGGTGAAATCGCCCACCCGGGTCCGCCTGAGCGCCGAAACATGCCCGCAGGCGTTCAAAGCCGCCGCCAAGTCCCGCACCACGGCGCGAACATAGGAACCCTTGCCGCAGTCCATCTCCAGCGTCACGTGGTCGGTGTCGCTCTCGGTGATCTCCAGGCGGTGAACGAGGATCGGGCGCGCCTCCAATTCGAACTCGATCCCCTCGCGGGCGAGGTCGTAGGCGCGTTCGCCGTTCACCTTGATGGCGGAGAAGTTGGGCGGCACCTGCATGATCTCACCGCGGAAGGCGGGCAGCGCCGCCTCGATGTCGTTCAGCGCCGGGCGCACGTCGGAACACGCCGTGGTCTCGCCCTCGCGGTCGAAGCTGGCGGTGGTCTCGCCCCAGGCGATGGTGAAGCGGTAGCTCTTCTGCGCCTCCATCAGAAAGGGCACGGTCTTGGTGGCCTCGCCCAGCGCGATCGGCAGGATGCCGGACGCCAGCGGGTCGAGCGTACCGGCGTGGCCGGCCTTCTGGGCGTTGTAGAGCCGTTTGATCTGCGACACCGCGTCGGTCGAGCCGAGGTCCACCGGCTTGTCCAAACACACCCAGCCGGAGACCTGGTCGCCCTTCTTCTTGCGCTGGCGGCTCATTCGCCTTCCGCCTTGGATGGGGCTGTGAACACGCGCACCGAGCCGCCGACGGGTTCCTCGTCTTCGGCTTCCTCCGCATGCCGCACCGCATCGGCCTGGCGCGCCTCCGCGATGAGGCGCTCCATGCGATCGGCCTCGGCGAAGCTCTCGTCGTGGACGAAGCGGAGGTCCGGGGTGAACTTCAGCTCCACATGGCGGCCGAGCTTGCCGCGCAGGAACTTTGCGGCGCGGTTCAGCCCCTCGATCACCGCGCGCACGTGCACGCCGCCCAGCGGCTCCACGAACACCATGGCGTGGCGCAGGTCCGGGCTCATGCGCACCTCGGTCACGGTCACCGAGACGTCCTCCAGCGCGCCGTCGTTCAGGTTCTCCTCACGCAGGATCTCCGCCAGCGCATGGCGCACCAGCTCGCCCGCACGGAGCTGACGCTGGGACGGCCCGGCGTCGTGCCGGCCCTTTTGACCTGGTTTCATAAGGAACTCTCTGCGGCTCGGTGGCGCGCGGTTCGGACGCGGGCGGGAGCGTGGGCGGCGGTGAACCGGAAAGCGGGGGGAGTTAGGGTAGCGGGGGCGCCTTGTCCAGCTTGGCGATCGCGCTTTGGTCTCTCCTCTACGAAGTGGGGGAGTACCGCCGGAGGCGGGGAGGGGGCTGTACGGCACAACCGGGCGGGACACCGCCAGCGGTAACCGCCGCCTCTTCCGCGCTCTCGCGCGACCCCTCCGTCCGCCTTGCGGACACCTCCCCATCTACGATGAGGAGGATGCAGGCCTGACGCTATCCGAACTCCGCCCGCAAGCTGTCGCGCACGTAGGCCGCCACCCCGTCCTCCAGAGAATGGAAGTTCAGCGCCAGCCCCGCCGCCCTGAGCTTGGTCGTGTCGGCCTGGGTGAAATACTGATAACTGCCGCGGAGCGTCTCAGGCATGTCGCGATAGGTGATGGCGGCGGGGTGGCCGGCCGCGGCGAAGACCGCGCGCGCCAGGTCTGCGAAGCTGCGGGCGCGGCCCGTGCCGACGTTGTAGAGGCCCGAAAGCTGCGGCGCGCTGAGCATATTGCGGATCACTGCGCAGCAGTCGGCCACATAGATGAAGTCGCGCGATTGGCCGCCATCGGCGTAGGCGGGGTTCTCCGACTTGAACAGGCTGATCGATGCGCCCCGGCTCGTCGCCGGATAGATTTGATGCACAACCGAGCGCATGGAGCCCTTGTGGGCCTCGCCGGGGCCGAAGACGTTGAAGAACTTCAACCCGGCCCAGCCGGCGGGCGTAGGGCGGCCACGCCGCACGTCGTCGACGATGCGCCGGTCCACGACCTGCTTGCTCCAGCCATAGGCGTTCAGGGGCTTCAGTCGGGCCAGGGCTTCGGGGCTGTCGTCATCCACGAAGCCTTCAGAGCCGTCGCCATAGGTCGCCGCGGACGAGGCGTAGATAAAGCGGACCTGCCGCTCCGTGGCGTAGGTCCACAGATCCAGCGTCGCGCGGATGTTGCGCTCCACGATCAGGTCGACATCGGTCTCGGTGGTGGCGGAGATGGCGCCCATGTGGACGATGGCGGAGAGGGGCTCGCGCAGATCGCGCAACCACTGATGCAGGGCTTCTGGACGGATGACGTCGTGGAGCAGGACATCCTGCAGGTTGGTCCACTTGCCGCCTTGGCCGAACCAGTCGCAGGCGACCACCCGCGCGCCATCTCCGGCCAGCCTGCGCGCTACGTTGGAACCTATGAAGCCAGCTGCCCCCGTGACCAGGATGAAATCGTCCATGCCGCTTGGGTCTGCCGGTCCGCCGTCCCGCCGCATACGACAGGCGCAGGTCCCGCGCCAGCGTCTCCGCTCAGGCGCCGGCGGCGGGCGCTCTCTGCAGCCGGCGGCGAAGGCCTAGGTAGCGGACCAGGATGACGCCAGCCATCAAGGTGCTGCAGACCGCCGCAGCGACCAGGATCGGCGCCAGCCAGCCCAGCCACACGATGGGGGCGAGCAGGTAAAGCGCATCGTCCAGATGGAAGCCGAAGCCGCCATTCCAGACGCGGATGCCAGGACCGGCGAGCTTCTCGTAGACTTCCGACAGCCAGGAACAGGCGACCATGGCGACGGCCGCTTCAAACCCCAGCGGAGGCGCCGAATGGCCAAGCCAGCTGTGGCGCAGGCCGACACCCGCCGCCAGGAAGAAGGCGGAGTTGATCCACAGGTCGACCTGGTAATCGTACTGATGACCGGCTTCGCTCATCATGTTCCCGATCCGCGCCAGCTCGCCATCGGCGCGATCGAGGAAGGCGGACACCAGCCACAGCAGCCCGCCCCATATGTTGCCCGCGGGCGTGCCGAGTGCGATGCCGATGCAGGCCGCGACCCCCGCGATCAGGCGCAGGGTGGTCAAGTGGTTGGGCGTGACGCCGGTGCCGACCAAGGGTCGGACCATCCAGCGCGCAGCGGCGTGGGTCCAGGTGTCGTTCAACGGGGTGGCTCCGGGCGATCCAGCCGCACGGACCGGATTTCAATTGCGCAATATTCGCGCAAACTGTCCTTTGATGGAAGGGCGGCGAGGCCGCATCCCGCCCTACAAGGGTGATCAGGTCGTCGGCCGGTCCATGAACGCTGGCATCCAGCCCTCGTGCGCCTGCCTGAGGTCGGCCAGGGCTATGGCGAACAGGCTCGCGGAGGCGAAGGCTTCACCGCCCACATGGCCCGCATCGCTCGCCCGCACGCCAGCCTTCCGGGCCGACTCAAACACCGCCTGCGGGTCGGGGGTGGCCAGCAGATAACGGGCCTGATCCTCGCCGAACAGGTAGCCGTGGGCATGGACAGCAGAGCTGGCGCGCAGCTCTACCCCAACGCCGGAGGCCAGCGCCATCTCCGCCGCCGCGCCGACCAGGCCGCCGTCGGAGAGGTCGTGTACGGCGTGCAGGCGGCCCTCTCGGATCAGGGCGCGGACGAGATCGCCATTCCTTCTCTCGGCGACAAGGTCGACGGGAGGCGGTGCCCAGGCGCGGCTGTCCGCGTCGCCTGATCCAAGCCCCTCGCGCAGGTAGAGGCTCGCGCCTAGCTCCCCGTGCGTCTCGCCGATCAGCACCAGGGTGTCGCCAGCCCGCATCCTGGCGTAGCCGACAGCCTCGGCGTAGTCGGGGATCAGGCCCACCGCGCCGACGGTTGGGGTCGGCGGGATGGCTGAGCCGTTCGTCTCATTGTAGAGGCTGACGTTTCCGCTCACCACGGGGAAATCGAGTGCGCGGCAGGCCTCGCCCATGCCGGCGATGGCGCGCACGATCTGGCCCATGATCTCATGCCGCTCGGGATTGCCGAAGTTCAGGTTGTCGGTGACCGCGATCGGGTCGGCGCCCACGGCGGTGAGGTTGCGCCAAGCTTCCGCCACGGCCTGCTTGCCGCCCTCGTAGGGGTCCGCGGCGACGTAGCGGGGGGTGACGTCCGAGGTCATGGCGAGAGCCTTTCGAGTCCCGTGAACGCGCACGATCCCGGCGTCGGCGGCGGTGGCGCTGTCGGCAAGGGTGTCGGCCATGACGTGGCGGTCGTATTGTTCCCACAGCCAGCGCTTCGACGCCATGTCAGGGCAGGACATGAGCTTCAGCACCGCCTCCCTCCAATCCGCCGGTGGGGGAACGGCAGAGGGGTCCAGCCGCGCAAGCTTGGGGGGCGCGGTCCAGGGGCGGTCGTAGAGCGGCGCGTCGTCGGAAAGAGGCCCGAGCGGCAGATCGCAGACGATCTCGCCGGCATGGCGCAGCACGATGCGGCCCGTGTCGGTCGTGGCGCCGATCACCGCGGCGTCAAGGCCCCACTTCTCGAAGATCGCGTAGGCTTCGGGCTCGCGACCTGGCTTCAGGATGGCCAGCATCCGCTCCTGGCTCTCCGACAGCATCATCTCGTAGGCGCTCATGCCAGTCTCACGCTGGGGCACGGCGTCCAGGTCGAGTTCGATGCCGACGCCCCCCTTGCCGGCCATCTCCACAGAGGAGGAGGTAAGGCCCGCCGCGCCCATGTCCTGGATGGCGGCCACTGCGCCGGTGGCCATCAGCTCCAGCGTCGCCTCGATCAGCAGCTTTTCGGCGAAGGGGTCGCCGACCTGGACGGTGGGGCGCTTGTCTTCGCTGTCCTCGTCGAACTCGGCCGACGCCATGGTGGCGCCATGGATGCCGTCGCGCCCGGTCTTGGAGCCGAAATAGACCACCGGCAGCCCGGCGGCCGGCGCCGCGGAGTAGAAGATCTTGTCCGCGTCGGCCACGCCCACGCACATGGCGTTGACCAGGATGTTGCCGTCGTAGCCGGGGTCGAAATTGGTCTCGCCGCCGACCGTCGGCACGCCCACGCAGTTGCCGTAGCCGCCGATGCCCGCCACCACCCCCGCAACCAGCCGCCGGGTCCTGGGATGCTCAGGCGAGCCGAAGCGCAAGGCGTTCAGCAAGGCGACGGGCCGCGCACCCATGGTGAAGACATCGCGCATGATGCCGCCGACGCCGGTGGCGGCGCCTTGATAGGGTTCGATGAAGCTCGGATGATTATGGCTCTCCATCTTGAAGATGCACGCCAATTTCGTTCCGTGGGGGCCATCGCCGATGTCCACCACGCCCGCGTTCTCGCCCGGGCCGCAGATCACCCGAGGGCCGGTGGTCGGCAGGGTTTTCAGGTGCAGGCGGGAGGACTTGTAGGAGCAGTGCTCGCTCCACATCACCGAGAAGACGCCGAGTTCCACCGCGTTCGGCTCGCGTCCGAGCCGGTCGAGGATCAGGGCGTATTCCTGCGCCTTCAGGCCGTACTCGTGCGCCAGTTCGGCCGAGGTCTTGGGGGCGGCGACATCCATGGCGTCCGGTTAGCGGATTTCGCCTGCAGTGTCAGGCGGACAGCTCATCCGCAGACGGGGTGCGGGGAATGGCGGAACGGCGGGGGTAGGAAGGGGATTGATTTGCAAAGCGCGTCGTCGCGTTAGGAGCATCGCATGGCCGATCCGGCTACCCCGTACGAAAAGAACGCCTTCGAGCAGATGTTCGATCACCCGCTCACCCAGCCCGAAAGCGATGAGGGCATGGGACCGAGCCTGGGCGAGGACGTGGGTATCCAGCATCAACGCGACGAAGACCGCCGCAACGGCATCCTCGACAAAGACCGCAACGACAGGAAGGTGTGAACGATGCCCGACATCGACGAAACCGAAGAGACCTATGATCCCACGACGGTGGAGGTCGATCGCGCCCGCCAGCAAGGGTTGGGCATGGGGGAAAAAGACCTGCAGCGCCAACGTGATCCCGGCGATGGGCTGGGCCCGGGCGAGGCCCACCTCATCCCCGCCGCAGACGAAGACGAGCCGGATGGCGCTCTAGGGCGTGCGCAACCCGTCAGCTGAGCCGGACGACTTGCAGGACGTCAGCCCCAATGACGGATGGGGCCGACGTCCACATGGACGAAGTCCGACGACGGATAATAGCCAACCCCACCGCGCCCGATGGCCAGGGCCGCGGTATGCAGGTGTGAAAGTCCGACATCCTCCAACCGGATATCCGACGCCTTGCCCTTCATGTGATAGCTGTTGCTGGCCACTCCACAGCTCGTATCGTGAAGCATGGCGTTGGTCTTTGGCGAGCGATAGCCGGAGATGATCTGAAACGGCGTGCGGCTCTCGGTAACGTCGCGGATCGTGTGCCAAAGGTCGAACAGTTCGGGATCCATCTCGTGGATTTCGCCGGTCCGAAAATCGCGCATGACGTTGTTCATCGCCGCAAGGGCGTCAGGGACGTACTGGCCCCGATCATAATAGATCGCCGAAATCGATTCGCCGGTGTGGAGGTTGTGGACCGCGACCTCGCGTGCGCCATAGCCGCCGGGGGCGCCCCAGAAGCCCTGGGCCTTTCCGACGTTGGGAAGCAGGGCTGCTCCAGCAGCCAATGAAGCGCTGGAAAGCCCTAGCTTGAACAGATCGCGTCGTGCGTACACCGCTCACCCCTCACGCTGCTCAGGCGCGCTTGATTAACTACGTGCGCCGGACTCCCTCGCCGACGGGACACGTTGTCTCACACAGGGATTGCAGCGCGGTTAAGTGGTGAGGTTTACCGGGTCTGAATCGCGGCTTTTCGCCGCGTTCAGTAGGTCCATCAGCTTATGATCCCAGTCATAGGCGTCAGCACGGAACTGGGTCTGGCCCGTATTATCCACGAACGCCGTCCAATACAGAATATAGACGGGAATGGTCTGTGACAGCGGCACATGGATGGTGTCGTCGCCCCCGATCACGGTGTCGATGCGCTGGGTCGTCCAGCTGGGATTGTCGTCGAGCAACAGGCTGGCTAACGCCTTGGGCTGCTCCAGCCTCACGCAACCGTGACTTGAGAGCCGGCTGCTGCGGGCGAAGCCGGACTGGACCGGCGTGTCGTGCAGGTAGACGCCGAAGGAATTGGCGAAGTCGAACTTGAAGCGGCCGAGCGCGCTCTTGGGCCCGGCCTTCTGCACTAGCTGCCCGCCGATGACGCGGAACTGGTTACGCGCTAGATACGCCGGATCTGCGTGCGCCTTGGGCCAGATCTCCTTCTTTGCGATGGAGACGGGCACGTGCCAGGGCGGGTTCAGCACGATGCTGGAGATGTTGGAGTGCAGCATCGGCGTCTGGTCTTCCGGCTTGCCCGCCACCGCCTTCATAGCCATCACCGGCTCGCCGTCGCGATAGACCGCCAGCACGGCGGCGGCGATGTTCACCTGCACCCGGGTGTCTGGCAGCTGCCGCGGCAGCCAGCGCCAGCGCTCCATATTGGCTTCGATCTGCAGGATGCGCTGGCCGACGGGAGCGTTCAGGGCCGCCAAGGTCGGTGCGCCAACCTCGCCATCGGCCTTTAGCCCGACGCGGCGCTGAAAGCGCTCGACAGCCTCCTGAAGTGGGGCGTCGAAGACGTTCGGCTGGGCCGCGGCCGTGTCGACGCCGCTATCTTCCACTGCAAGTCGGGTGCGGAGCGCCGCGACGCGCGGGTCGGTCACCCCCAGGGCCAGGGGCGTGTCGCCGTCCGGCGCCGCGCTCCAACCATGGGCGGCGGCGATGCCGCGATAGATCGCCAGACTCTTCCGCAGCGCCTGATAGCCCTGATAGCGGGGAGGGAGACTGTCCAGCCAGGACTGCAGCTGATCCACGGCGAGGGCGTGGGTGAACTCCGGCGTCGGGTCGTAGGGGGCCGGACGGACGGACCAGTCCTCCAGGAACTCGGCAGGCTTCAGGCGCTGGCCGCGCTGGGCGCGGGCGTAGGCCAGGATGGCGGCCCGGAGCTGAGCCTGGGCGGCCGGCGTCTGCAGCGCCTGGGCCTTGATGGCGTCGCCTAGATCGGGCGGGATGAACTCGGTCCGGCGGAAGCCGTGGCTCGGCGCATCGGTCAGCGCCTTCGCCAGGGTGTCGGTCTGGGCGGGGGTAAGGCCACTACGCGCAGCCCGAGCGACGCGCGCCAAGCTGAGGGCTGCGCCCGTCAGCGCGACGGACCCGGCCAGCACCGCACGACGGTGGGTCAGCATCGGCGTCCGCGCGGACATGCAGGCTCTCCAGGGCGGTGCGGAAGGCGCAGCCGGACCCTCGATACGTTGACGGCGGCGTCGCCTGCAAGCGCTGATCCCGAACAAAGTGGAAACGGCGGCGCCCTGAGACAAAACGCCGAGGCCTGGGCGGAAGGCGATCTCCACCTCGGTTGTCTCGGACCGCCGTGTTCGGCATGAAGGCGCAATGGTTCGTGACGCCCCGCCCGTGACCGGCTCGACAAAGTCCTCACCGAGCGCGGTCAAGGCCGGTCCGTCGCAGGCCCTCGCCATCGTGCGGGTGGCCAGCGGCAATTTCCTCGAGATGTACGACTTCATGGTGTTCGGCTACTTCGCCGCCGACATCGGGCGGGCCTTCTTTCCCGGCGGCGATAGCTTCGCCAGCCTGATGAAGTCGCTGATGACCTTCGCCGCCGCCTTTCTGATGCGTCCCGTAGGCGCGCTGGTGCTGGGCGCCTATACCGACCGGCACGGTCGCCGGGCGGGGCTGCTGCTGACCCTGCTGCTGATGGGGATCGGCATCGCCACCCTGACCTTCATGCCGTCCTACGCGATGATTGGACTGGCCGCGCCGATCCTGGTGCTGCTCGGGCGGCTGCTGCAGGGCTTTTCCGCCGGTGTGGAGCTCGGCAGCGTGTCGGTCTATCTGGCCGAGATCGCGCCGCCGGGGGTCAGGGGCTTCTACGTCAGCTGGCAGTCGGGCAGCCAGCAGGTGGCGGTGGTGACCGCCGCCCTGATCGGCGTGGCGACCGAGCACTTCGTGTCACCGGCGGCGATGGGGTCCTGGGGGTGGCGCATTCCGCTGCTGGTGGGCTGTCTGATCGTGCCTCTGCTGTTTTTGCTGCGCCGCCACCTGCCCGAAACCGAAGCCTTCCAGAAGTCCCACGCCTCAAGCCTTCGCGAGGTGGTCGGCGAGATGGCCAGGGCGTGGCCCGTGGTGCTGGTCGGTACGATGCTGGCGGTGATGACTACGGTCAGCTTCTACACCATCACCGCCTACACCCCGACGTTCGGGGAACACGAGCTGCACCTGTCGGCGCTGGCGGCGTTGGGGGTCACGCTGTGCGTAGGCGTCTCCAACCTGTTCTGGCTGCCGGTCATGGGGGCGCTGTCCGACCGGATCGGGCGGCGGCCACTGCTGATCGCCTGCACGCTCGGCGTGCTGGTCACCGCCTATCCCGCCATGATGTGGCTGACCCACGCGCCGTCGTTCGGCCGTTTGCTGACGGTGGAGCTGTGGTTGTCGTTCCTCTACGCCAGCTATAACGGCGCCATGGTGGTCTATCTGACCGAGATCGTGCCCCAGCGCCTGCGCGCCACGGGCTTCTCGCTCGCCTACAGCCTGGCCACCGCCATCTTCGGCGGCCTGACCCCGGCCATCTGCACCGGCTTGATCCACGTCACCGGCGACAAGGCCATGCCGGGCGCCTGGCTGTCGCTCGCCGCCGCCCTGGGCCTGATCGCAACCCTGGCCTCGGGAAGGCTGAAGCGGGTTTAGGCACTCTCCCGCAGGGGGAGAAGAAGGTCATCGTGCGTCGAAACCGTAGGCCCGCTCCACCCGGGCGATCCGCACGCGGTAGGACGCGTACCACTGCTCGCGCCCCAGCCGCATGGCGCCGATGTGGTCCATCTGGCGCTTCCAGCCTTTGATAGCGTCCAGGTCGCGCCAGTAGGAGACGGTGACGCCGAGGACGTCCCGGGCGGCCTCGATCCCGAGGTAGCCGGGCTGCAGGGCGGCGAGCCGGTCCATCTCCTCGGCCATGGCGGCGTAGCCCGCGTCGCCTTCAGTGCGCACTGAGGTGAAGATCACCGCGTAGTAGGGCGGCTCGGGCGTGGCCGCCGGTCCGCCCATCGCGTCAGCGGCTCCTCAGCGCGGCGCGCGCGGCGTTCAGCTGGGCGGCGAGGCCGGCTGTGCCTCCCACGTCCGGATGCGCCCGGCGGATCAACCGGCGATAGGCGGCGTCCACAGCCTCAGCTCCCGCCCCCTCGGGCACGCCCAGGATGGAGCGCGCCTGCGCCCGGTCCATCGCGCGGCTCGCCGGCTCGGGCGCGGACGGCGTCAGGGCCGGACGCCTGCGGGCGCCGAGCGACAAGCCTCCGGCCGCGAGCGCCAAGGCTGCGGCCGGCCATGGGTCGTTGCGCACGGCCAGCACCGCCGCCGCCACCAGCGCCAGCACCGACAGAAGCCCCGCCGTCGTCCGCCAGACCCGCGTGACGCGCCGCAGCCCCGCCACCAACCGATGGCGGCCGAAAACGACGGCCAGCAGGCCTGCGAGGAGGAGAAGCTCGATCACATCGGGCGGCCGCTTACGCCGCTTCGTCCTCTCGAACGTCGGCGTCCACGTCCAGCGTCACGGTGCGGCCGAAGGCGGGGGGCGCGGCGGGCGCCACGGGCTCCACCTCGAGCCCCAGGGCCTGCATGATGGCGCGCAGCTCCTGGCGCGCGGCCACATGGCTGAGCGACACCGCCACGGGCCGTACGGTGGACGACAGGTCCGCAATGGTCAGGCCGAAGGGGAACAGCTCGCGATAGATCACCCGGTCGCGCAGGCCCGGGCCGACCCGGAAGCCCACCCGCTTGCTCAGCGCCTGCACCCGCTCGTCCAGGCGCTTCCTGTTACGGCTCTCGGTGGTGGCCAGGCGGTTGCGCAGCACCAGCCAGTCGATGGTGCGCCGTTCGGTGGTCAGGCGGGTCTTGCGCGCCTCCCACACCGTCTCGGAATAGAGGCTGGGCTTGGCCAGCTCCAGGGTCACCGGGTCGAGATGGCCCAGCATGTCGAAGTCCACGAAGCTGTCGTTGATCGGCGTGACGATGCGGTCGGCGCGGCCGTGGGCTGCGCGCATCAGCAGGGTGTCGGAGCCCGGCGTGTCGATGACCACGAACTCGGCTTCCGCCCGCGCCCGCTCGAACACCGCGTTGAAGCGGTCCACCGCCTCCTGTGGGTCACGCCGGGAGAGGGCCGCGTCGTCGTCGGACAGGGGCTGGACGGTGGGGTGGGGCAGCGCCACGCCGTTGGCGGCGCTCCAGGCCTTACGCGTGGAGAAGAAGCGGTTCACCGACTGCTGGCGCAGGTCGAGATCGAACGCCGCCACCTTCGCCCCTCCATGCAGCAGGGCGCAGACCAGGTGCATGGCCACGGTGGACTTGCCCGCCCCGCCCTTCTCGTTGCCCAGCACGATGATGTGGGCGGGTTGGGCGGTCGGCTGCGGAGCGGGGGCGACCGCCTGCGGGTCCATCGCTTGCGACATGGCGGGTGTTCCGAATCGTTGGCGCCAGACCACGCGGCGCGCGCACAGAGTCCTACGGGGGCGGGCAGCGGGTCAACGTCGCTTAACGCCCGCTTAACCCTGTTGTCGAGGCGCGCGCGCTTGACAGCCATGGCCGCGGCTTCCATCCCGCGCCCATGATCCCCCGCTATTCCCGCGCCGTCGCCGCCGACATCTGGTCGCCGCAGACCCGCTATCGCATCTGGTTCGAGATCGAGGCCCACGCCGCCTCCGCCATGGCGGAGCTGGGAACCATCCCCCGATCCGCCGCCGACGCCATCTGGGCCAAGGGCCGGGACGCACAGTTCGACGCCGACCGCATCGACGAGATCGAGCGCACTACCAAGCACGACGTCATCGCCTTCCTCACCCACGTGGCCGAGATCGTGGGGGACGAGGCGCGCTTCCTGCATCAGGGCATGACCTCCTCGGACGTGCTCGACACCTGCCTGTCGGTGCAGCTCGCCCGCTCGGCCGACCTGCTGATCGAGGACGTGGACTTGGTGCTGGCCGCGCTGAGACGGCGCGCCATCGAGCACAAGCTCACCCCCACGCTCGGCCGCAGCCACGGCATCCACGCCGAGCCGACCACCTTCGGCCTCAAGCTCGCCGGCCACTACGCCGAGTTCGTTCGCGCCCGCCGCCGTCTGGTGGAGGCGCGCGCCGAGATCGCCACCTGCGCCATCTCCGGGGCGGTCGGCACCTTCGCCAATGTCGATCCCAGGGTTGAGGCCTATGTGGCGGAGAAGATGGGCTTGGCGGTGGAGCCCATCTCGACCCAGGTGATCCCGCGCGACCGCCACGCCGCCTTCTTCGCAACGCTTGGCGTCGTCGCCTCCTCGGTGGAGCGGTTGGCGGTGGAGATCCGTCACCTGCAGCGCACCGAGGTGCTGGAGGCGGAGGAGGCGTTCGATCCGGGCCAGAAGGGCTCCTCCGCCATGCCGCACAAGCGCAATCCCGTGCTGACCGAGAACCTCACCGGCTTGGCGCGGCTGGTGCGCTCCGCGGTGACGCCCGCGCTGGAGGACGTGGCGCTCTGGCACGAGCGCGACATCAGCCACTCCTCGGTGGAGCGCGGCATCGGCCCGGACGCCACCGTGCACCTGGACTTCGCGCTTCGCAGGCTGGCCGGCGTCATGGACCGGCTGCTGATCTATCCCCAGAACATGCAGCGTAATCTCGACCACCTCGGCGGTCTGGTCCATTCCCAGCGGGTGTTGCTGGCCCTGACCCAGGCCGGGGTGAGCAGAGAGGCGGCCTATACGGCGGTCCAGACCAACGCCATGAAGGTCTGGCGCGGCGAGGGCCGGTTCCTGGACTTCCTCAATGCCGATCCGCAGGTGAGCGCAGCGCTTTCACCCGCCGCGCTCGCCGAGCTGTTCGACAACGACTACCATTTCAAGCACGTGGACTCTGTGTTCGCCCGGGTGTTCGGCGCGTAGTGGGCTCTACTTCGACAAGATGAGGATGAGGCCGACCTCAACGGGTCCATTCAGCGATCGTCCTTCTTCGCCCCGTCAAGCTTGCCGTTGCGCTGCTCCACGTCCGCAGCGTCCAGCGCCTTCTGCAAGGGCGTGCGGCCGAACTTAGCGCGGTTGGTCTTCGCCTTGGCGGTCTTCTCCGCCTTGGCGCGATCCTTGCGCGCCTGGTTCAGGTTGATCGGCTCGACCATCAGGCGGCGTCCTTTTCCAGGCTGCGCAGGAAGGCTGGGCGCGACATCAGCCGCTGCTTGTAGGCTTCGACCGCATCAGTCTTGGGGAGCAGCTGACCGGCCCATTGGAAGGTGCTGCCGATGAGCACGTCCACGGTGGTGAACCGATCGCCGAGCACGTAGGGACTTGCGGCCAGGGTGTCCTCCAGCCGCTTGATCGTCAGCTCCGGGTCGCCCCAGGCAGCGCTGAGCGGACTGAAGCCCGTCGCCCCCACCGCCTTGACCATCAGGGCCGGCTCCACCACCCCGGCGTAATAGGCGAGCCAGCTGAGATAGCCGCCGCGGCCGGCTTCACCTGGCTTGGGTCCCAGCTGCGCGTCGGGAAAGGCGTCGGACAGATAGAGACAGATCGCAGCAGACTCGCTGACGATTTCGCCGTCGTGGTCCAGCGCCGGCACCTTCTTCAGCGGATGGATGGCGCGATAGCTTTCGGGCGCCCCGCCCTCCGCCCGGATGTCGAGGCGTTCGATCTGATAGGGGGCGCCGATCTCTTCCAGTAGCCAGATCATGCGCGAGGAGCGGGTCTGAGGGCTGTGGTAAAGCTTCAGCATTGGCGTGTCCTCAGTCGGCTGCGGTGTTCCCGCCGACGGCGTTCTTCGCGGCGTCGGCCTTTTCGGTCTTGTCCTGCGCGATCAGCTGGCGAAGCTTGCCGTCCAGGTCGGCCTGCTCGGCCCGGGTGTAGACGCTGTAGTGGATGTCGTTCTCCCCGGCCGAGGCGGTGATGCCCTGGGGAGTCACGAAGATGAGGTGGCTTTCGTAAAAGCCGGTGGCGGCGGCTTGCCCGTGCATCAGCCTGTAGCCCTCCACGTGCATGGCGCAGGTCTCCAGGTTGTCGTCGTCGCCGGCGAGCACGACCTTCTTCGCCGGAACCCCGGTCGGCAGGCGGTAGCAGGTGTTGCCGTCCGACGCGGTCGCTGCGGCCAGGTTGTCGTGGCATCCCGCCAGGGCGGCGGCGAACGTCAGGACTGCGGCGCAACCCAGTCCGCGCCGGGCCCGTTGGGAGCGGCGCCACGCAAGGAGACAGCCCATGATCGACACGTCGCTCATCGAAGAACACATGCACGTCCATGGCTCCGACGACAAGCACGTCGGCCGGGTCGACCACGTCAAGGGCGACCAGATCGAACTCGCCAAGCTGGACTTCGAAACGGGCTTCAAGCACCGCTACATCCCGTTGTCCTGGGTCTCCACCATCGCCGACGACAAGGTAATGTTGAACAAGACCCACGACGAGGCGGAAGCCCTGTGGAAGGACCACTTGTAGGCGGCTATTCCCCCTCCCCTCGAAGGGGGAGGGAAATACATTGGAGCGTCTCAGCCTGGAGAGATCATCTTCTCCGGGCGCACCACTTCGTCGAACTCCACGTCGGTGACATAGCCGCCGCCGACGGCTTCTTCGCGCAGGGTCGTCCCGTTCTTGTGGGCGGTCTTGGCGATCTTGGCCGCGTTGTCGTAGCCGATCTTGGGGGCCAGGGCGGTCACCAGCATCAGGCTGCGATCCAGCGCCCCCTTGATGTTGTCAGTCCGTGCCTCGATCCCCACCACGCAGTTGTCGGCGAAGCTGATCGCGGCGTCAGCCATCAGGCGCACCGACTGCAGGAAGCTGTAGGCCATCACCGGATTGAAAACGTTCAGCTCGAACTGGCCGGACGCCCCGGCCATGGTCATGGTGGTCTCGTTGCCGAACACTCGGGTGCAGACCATGGTCAGGGCCTCGCACTGGGTGGGATTGACCTTGCCGGGCATGATCGAGGAGCCGGGCTCGTTTTCGGGGAGGCTCAGCTCGCCCAGGCCTGAGCGCGGCCCGCTGCCTAGGAAGCGGATGTCGTTGGCGATCTTGAACAGGGCGGCGGCGGCCGAGTTGATGGCGCCGTGGCTGAACACCATGGCGTCATGGGCGGCGAGCGCCTCGAACTTGTTCGGGGCGGTGATGAAAGGAAGGCCGGTGATGTCGGCGATGCGCCCGGCCACAGCCTCGGCGAAGCCCACCGGCGCGTTCAGCCCGGTGCCGACCGCGGTGCCGCCCTGGGCGAGTTCGTAGAGGCCCCCAAGCGTCAGCTCTATGCGGCGCTGGGCGGAGGCGACCTGGGCGGCGTAGCCCCCGAACTCCTGCCCGAGCGTCAGGGGGGTGGCGTCCTGCGTGTGTGTGCGGCCGATCTTGATGATGTCGCGGAACGCCTCCGCCTTGGCCTTCAGCGCCGTGTGCAGGTGGGCCAGCGCCGGCAGCAGGTCGTGCGCCACCCCTTCGGCCGCAGCGATGTGCATGGCGGTCGGGTAGGTGTCGTTGGACGACTGGCTCATATTGACGTGGTCGTTGGGGTGGACGGGTCTCTTGCTGCCCATCTCGCCGCCCAGCATCTCGATGGCGCGATTGGAGATCACCTCGTTGGCGTTCATGTTGGACTGGGTGCCGGAGCCCGTCTGCCAGACCACGAGGGGGAAGTGGTCGTCCAGCTTGCCGTCGATCACTTCCTGAGCCGCTTTGACGATGGTCTGGCCGATGTGCGGATCGAGCTTGCCGAGCGCCATATTGGCCTCGGCCGCGGCGCGCTTGACCACGCCCAGCGCCTTCACCACCGGGATCGGCTGGCGCTCCCAGCCGATCTTGAAGTTCCCCAGCGAACGCTGCGACTGGGCGCCCCAATAGACGTCTGACGCGACCTCGACGGGGCCGAAGGTGTCGGTCTCGGTGCGGGCGGCGGCCATGGTGCGTCTCTCCGATCGGGCGGCGGGATGTAGCACGCGCCTCGTCCCGATCAATCGGGCGCCCAGCGGAGTGCGGAACACGAGCTTGGCCATGGCCATTCAGCTCCACGTGCGCGCCCGGAGTTTCGGGTCGCCTGGAGGACGAGCCGTGGAAACGATGACGCCCAAGTACGTCGACGTCCAGGACGAGACGCCTGACCCCGCCGTCCAACTCCAGGCCACCCGGGAGGGCGTAGCGGTGGTGCTGCTGAACCGGCCCAAGCGCGGCAACGCCATCGGCGGCGCCGAGCTCGCCGCCTTGACCGAGGCTTTCGTCACCCTGCAGGGCGCAGAGGGCGTCCGTATCGTCTTTGTTCGCGGCGCGGCGGGCGTATTCAGCATCGGCAGCGATCCTGAGCAGATGCGTGAGACGCTGACCCTGCTTGAAGAAGACAACCGCCTGGATTCCTTGGACATAGGCCACATGCTGCAGGCCTTGCGCGCCATTCCGGCGCTAACCGTAGCGCTCGTGGACGGCCCGGCGGTCGGTGTCGGCGCGGGCTTGGTCGCGGCCTGCGACATGGGTGTGAGCACGCGTGGGGCGCTATTCGCCCTGGCCAGCGTTCGCCTGGGCTTGAGCCCCGGCTCGCTCGCGCCCTTCGTGGTGGAGGCGGTGGGCGCGCGTACCGCCCGTCGCCTGTTCGCCTCCGGCCACAGCTTCGATGGCGAGGAGGCGCATCGTATCGGCCTGATCGACGAGCTAGTCGATGATGTCGGGGGCCTGGATGCGGTCCAGGATCGTCTCGCCCGGGAGATACTGGCGTGCGCCCCCACGGCCGTGGAGGCCTCCAAGCGGCTGGTCGACCACGTGGCGGGGCGGCCGATCGAGCGCGCCGTGATCGAGGACTCCGCGCGTCGCTACGCCCAGCAGTCGGTCAGCTCCGAAGCCCGCGAAGGTCTGGAAGCCTTCCTGGCCGAACGCCGACCGAGCTGGATGAGCTGATCTGCGACGCTGGACGCCGAGCTTCCCGCGCTTTCCCGCGGGACGCCGCCCGTCTATCAAGCCGGCGTGGCGTTACACATGATCAAGCTCTGCGTCGGCGCCGAGACGGTCGAGGACCTTCTGAACTGGCGTCGCGAGACCCGCGGCCGTGAAGCCGAATGGAAGGTGCGGACACGCCAGACGCCCAAGCGCGCAGAGGAACTGGCTGACGGCGGCTCGATCTATCGCGTGATCAGGGGCGCCATCCTCTGTCGCCAGCCCATCCTGCGGATCGACACGGTGGGCGAGGGCAAGGCGAGCCGGTGCGAGATCGTCGTGGCGGAGCAGATCGTGCGCGTTGCGCCGACCGCCAAGCGGCCCTTCCAAGGCTGGCGTTATCTCATGCCCCACGAGGCGCCCCGGGACCTGGAAGCCGGCGCTGATGTCGAGGCTGTTCCCACCGACTTGGCGCTGAGACTCCGGGAGCTAGGCGCCTGGTGAAAGCAAAGCGAGACGCGGCGGGCGTCCTCACTTTGCTCAGGCGACGTCGCTGGTGTTGAGGGAGCGAGCGAGGTCGAGCAGTCTACGCCGGGGCCGCTCTCCTAACAGGTAGTAGGCGTGGATCAGGTCCTGGGTTTCCTTGCGGACGAACACGTCGCCGGTGCGTGTCTCAATGGGCCGAGGGTCCGACGAGCGGCTTTCCCCCATCCCATCTCGCTCGCGGCGCATCGGAGTTTCGGTTAGCCCGTCGTAGAAGTAGCTGATCGGGACTTCGAGCACTTGCGACAGCTGCCAGAGGCGGGCCGCCGAAATCCGGTTGGCGCCGCACTCGTATTTCTGGATCTGCTGGAAGCGAATGCCGACACCTTCGGCGACCTGCTGTTGGGTCAGGCCTAGCAGGCGACGCCGACGCCGGACGCGCTTGCCTAGATGAAGGTCGATATCGTCGCCCATGTGACACCGTGCGATACAGGCTGTCCCACAACGGGACCGTTGCACGTGTCGGGCGCAAAACCCGTGCCCACTTCGCCTTTCGCGGGATAAGCCGAATACGGCGACGCCGTGAGCGCCGCCGTATCGGTTTGCTAAGCTAGTGAGGCCCCGCCGCGCCGGGCGACATCGACGCTCCGGGCGTGGTCATTCCCGTTCCCGGAGTCGTACTTGAATATCCCGGCGACGTTCCTGAGTTTTGCGGTCCCATCCCGGTGGCGCTGTTCAGGCTGTTGGGTCCGCTGATGGCCGAAGGCGACCCTGCCGAGTTCTGCATACCCGTCCCGCTGTTGGTCCCAAGGCTCGACCCACTTCCGGTAGCTGTTGCCTGGGACGGGTTAGCGGTCGCCGCGTTCGCTCCCGCCGACATGGTCGGCGACCCTTGGCCGCCCATACTGCTCGAGCCCGTGCCCATCGTCTGGGCCAAAGCAACCGAGCCGCTCAACGCCAGCACGGCGCCTGCTATTAGAATTGTTTTCACGCTAGCCTCCACGCATAAACGTCTGCCGGTCTCAAGACCGGCTACGTCGTGTGGAACGGTTAACTCGCCCCGACTTGGTGGGTTGCGGAGCAACCGTGGGCGTCGCGTGCCTGCAACTCTCCGACCCGCGCCAATGTTCAGGCTTCCTTGACCTTGCGCTTGCGCATCGAGGGGTTCAGCACCTGCTTCCTCAGGCGGATGGCCTTAGGCGTGACCTCCACCAGTTCGTCCTCGTCGATGTAGGCGATGGCTTGCTCGAGGGTCAACCGGCGCGGGGGCGTCAAGCGAATCGCTTCGTCCTTGCCGCTGGCCCGCACGTTGGTGAGTTGCTTGGCCTTCATCGGGTTGACGTCCAGGTCGTCAGCCCGGGCGTTCTCGCCGATGATCATGCCCTGATAGGTTTTCTCGCCCGCGCCCACAAACATGATCCCACGCTCTTCCAGGTTCCACAGGGCGTAGGAAGCCGTCTCGCCATCTGAGTTGGAGACCAGCACGCCCTTGGCGCGGCCGTCGATGGCGCCCCTGTGCGGCTCATAATGAGAAAACACCCGGTTCAGCACGCCCGACCCGCGCGTGTCGGTGAGGAACTCGCCCTGATAGCCGATCAGCGAGCGCGACGGGCTCTCCAGAGTGATGCGGGTCTTGCCCGTGCCGGAGGGCCGCATGTCCTTCAGGTCGGCCTTGCGAGCGGACAGCTTCTCGATGACGATGCCCGAGAACTCCTCGTCCACGTCGATCACCACCTCTTCGATCGGCTCCAGCCGGTCGCCGCTTTCTTCGTCGGTGCGATAGACCACCCGGGGACGCGAGATCGAGACCTCGAAGCCTTCCCGGCGCATGTTCTCGATCAGCACGCCCAACTGCAATTCTCCCCGGCCAGAGACCTCGAAAGCGTCCTTCTCGGCGGTCTCGGCCACCTTGATGGCCACGTTGGACTCCGCCTCGCGCAGCAGACGGTCGCGGATGACCCGGCTCTGCACCTTGCTGCCGTCCTTGCCGGCCAGGGGGCTGTCGTTGACCGTGACGGTCATGGAGATGGTCGGCGGGTCGATGGGCTGGGCGGGCAGGGCCTCGTTCAGCGAGATGTCGCACAGGGTGTCGGCGACAGTGGCCTTGGACAGGCCCGCCACCGCCACGATGTCGCCGGCCTCGGCCACGTCGATGGGCTGGCGCTTCAGGCCGCGGAAGGCGAGGATCTTGGTGATCCGGCCGCGCTCGATCTCCTCGCCGTCGCGGTTCAGCGCCTTGATCGCCATGCCGGGGGTCAGTTTGCCCGCCTCGACCCGGCCGGTGAGCAGGCGGCCCAGGAACGGGTCGCTCTCGATCAGCACGGCCAGCACCTGGCCCGGCTCGTCCACCCGCGCCACCGCCTTGGGTTCTGGCACGTGGCGCACGATCAGGTCGTAGAGGGGCGCCAGGCTGTCGGACGGATCCGCCATGTCCAGCTTGGCCCAGCCCTGCTTGCCCGACGCATAGACGTGGGGGAAGTCGAGCTGATCGTCGGTGGCGCCGATGCTGGCGAACAGGTCGAAGGTCTCGTTCAGCACCCGATCCGGATCGGCGTGGGGGCGATCGATCTTGTTCAACACCAGGATCGGCTTCAAGCCGAGCTTGAGCGCCTTGCCGAGCACGAACTTGGTCTGGGGCATGACGCCTTCCTCGGCGTCGACCAGCAGCAGGCAACCGTCGACCATGCCCAGGATGCGCTCCACCTCGCCGCCAAAGTCGGCATGGCCGGGGGTGTCTATGATGTTGATGCGCGTCTCCCCCGCCTCGCCGTGCCAGAGCACGCTGGTGGCCTTGGCGAGGATGGTGATCCCGCGCTCGCGCTCCTGGTCGTTGCTGTCCATGGCCCGCTCCACCGTCGCCTCGTTGGCTCGGAAGACGCCGGACTGGGCGAGCAGCGTATCCACCAGCGTGGTCTTGCCGTGGTCGACGTGGGCGATGATGGCGATGTTGCGTAGCGACATGGGGTAACGTGCGTCCGGGTGGGCGCGCTCAGCGAAAGCCTGATGCGGGCGGGGAGGGTGCGGGCGGCTTTTACGCAACTGCGAAGGCTTGCGCCAGGGCTGTGCGGCCGCAGCGTCGATGTGGGGGGAGATGCGGCGGAAATCAAATCGGGAGAGGTCAGCGCCCGGAAGGCCAGGCGAGCGTCGAACCCGCGTCTGCAGGGCGAGCAGGGTGTCTTCGCAGGTGCGAATGGGCGGGGTGGCAGGCTGCACCGATTGCGCCTAAGGTTCGCCGCCTCTTCCAACACGCGGATCACGCCTGCCGATGTCGACGCCGCAGCGTCACTATCTGGATTTCGAGCGCCCTGTGGCGGAGATCGAAGCCAAGCTCGATGAACTGTCCAGCCTGTCGGCCTCCCACGATCCGGGCGTGTTCGATGCGGAGATCGAGGCGCTGCGCGGGCGCGCTGAGCGTTTCCGCCGGGATGTCTACGCCCGGCTGGACCCTTGGCAGAAGACCCAGGTGGCCCGCCATCCCGACCGGCCTCACCTCAAAGACTATCTCCGCGAGCTGATCGAGGACTTCGTCGAGTTGCGCGGAGACCGCGTCTATGGCGACGATCAGGCGGTGATCGCCGGCCTCGGCCGCTTTCGCGGGACCTCGGTGATCGTGATCGGCCACGAGAAGGGCCGCGACACCGAAACCCGGCTGAAGCACAATTTCGGCATGGCCCGGCCGGAGGGCTACCGCAAGGCGGTGCGCCTGATGGACCTGGCGGAGCGCTTCGGCCTGCCCGTGCTCACCTTCGTGGATACGGCGGGCGCCTATCCGGGCGTAGGGGCCGAGGAGCGGGGGCAGGGCGAAGCCATCGCCCGCTCGACGGAGCGCGGCCTGACCTTGGGCACGCCGATGATCGCCACCATCACCGGCGAGGGGGGATCGGGCGGCGCCCTGGCGCTGGCGGGCGCGAACAAGTTGCTGATCCTGGAGCACTCGATCTATTCGGTGATCTCGCCGGAAGCCGGCAGCTCGATCCTGTTCCGCGACCGGGCCCAGGCCGCCTACATGGCCAGGTCGATGAAGATCACGGCCCAGGACCTGATCGGGATGAAAATCGTGGACCGCATCATCCTGGAGCCGTCCGGCGGCGCCCATGTGGACCCCGCCGCAAGCATCAAGTCCGTCGGCGACGCTGTAGAGGACGAGCTGAAGGCGCTCTCGACCCTGAGCCCCGACCAGCTCCGCGCCCAGCGCGCGGAACGGTTCTACGCCATCGGCCGGAGCTTCGGCTGACGCCTCAGAACGGGATGCGCGTCCCGTCGTAGGCGTAGAAGCCGCCGCTGTCTTCCGGGCTGAGGCCGTCCAAGACCTTCAGCAACCGTTCGGCGGCGTCCGCGGGCGTGAACAGTTTGTCCGCCGCCACCCCCCGCTGAAAAGGTCGGCTGAGCGCGGTGTCGACGGTGCCCGGGTGAAGCGCCACACAGGCCGCCAGGGGGCGTGAGCGCCCCAGTTCCACCGCCAGGCAGCGTACCAGCATGTTCAGCGCCGCCTTGGAGGCGCGATACCCGTACCAGCCGCCCAAACGGTTGTCCTCAATGCTTCCGACCCGCGCCGACAGGGCGGCGAAGACGGCTGGGCTATCCTTCGGCAGTCGCGGCAGGACGTGCTTGGCGACGAGCGTCGGTCCTGCCGCATTGAGCTGGAAGCTGCGGGTCAGCGCGTCCAGGCCGAGGGCTGCATAGGTCCGCTCAGGCGAGACGCCATCGCCCTGGAGGCGACCGGTCGCCACGATCACGAGTTCGATCCGCCCTTCCACCCGCCCGACGGCCGCCGCGATGCTCGCCTCGTCCAGGATGTCGATGCAGCCGGGCAGCACGCGCGAGCTTCCGCTGGCTGAGGCTGCCGAACCAAGCCGGGAGAAGGCATAGATGCGGTCGTGACGCGCTCGGACCGCGAGCGCTTCGATCAGCGCCGCGCCGATGCCCCCGTGGCTGCCGATTACGACCGCCGTGCCCAGCTCGATCGGAACGGACCGCTGCACGCTCACCTCCGGTCGAACGTCGCCGGAGAGAAGCTGCGCCCGGTTTGCCGACGAAATGAACATTTGACGAAGCCATCAGCACGCTGAGGCGATTTGTCAGTTCCGGAGAAAATGGTTTGGGCCTTTTTGCCGAAGGTGTTACAGATGGGGAATGAGAGGTTGCCGGGAGAGCAAACCCTCAGAGGAGACGACACAGATGGTCTCGGCATTCAGCCTTGCAGGAGCGATCAGCGCCGTAGCGGCGATCGCGATCCCTGTGACACATCTTCTCGTTTATTCAGCCTTCGGCGTTTTTGGCGGCTGACGCTGTCGACGCTGGTCTGTGCTCGCGCAGGTCGGCTTTGAGACCCGAAGCGTAGCGATGCCAGTTTTGTACGTAGTGCGCAGCGCCTGCGGTAAGTGAGGCTTGGTTCTCATCGGTCAAGGTCCTCACAACACGTCCTGGCGCGCCTAAAACCATTGAACCGTCAGGAATGACCTTGCCCTCGCCGATCAGCGCCTTTGCGCCGATCAGGCATCCTCGCCCGATGCGGGCCCCATTCAACACCACCGCCCCTATTCCGATCAAGCTCCCGTCGCCCACCTCGCACCCGTGGAGCATGGCGAGATGTCCGACAGTGACGTTCCGCCCCAAGGTGAGGGGCGAGCCTATGTCGGTGTGCAGCACTGCCCCGTCCTGCACATTGCTGTTTTCGCCGATGATGATCGGCTCGTTGTCGCCGCGCAGCACCGCATTGAACCAGACGCTCGCGTTGCGGTGCAGCACGACTCGTCCAACCAGGGTGGCGTTCGGGGCGACCCAGAAGGCGCCGTCCGCCGGGGTTTCGACCTCCACGCCGTTCAGCGAGTAAAGCCCGCTCACGCGCCTGCGCCGAAGGGATTGTCCGTCAGAGCCTGGGACGCCTCCCAAAGTCTTGCACCGGCCGCAGGGTCCGCAGCCCGCGTCGACATCCGGGCCGGGCCGGCAGGGCCCTTGATCTCGAACGCTCCGGTCGGGCCCCAGTAGCTTCCCGGGCGCAGGTCGGGGCGGGTGGCCGCCAGCAAGGTCGGGGCGGCGCCGGCCGCAGCGCTATGGGAGAAAAGCGGCGCTATGGCGTTTCCGAACTTGGCCATCGTCTGGGACCCGCCGCTCATCAGATTCGTGGTGGCGAAACCTGGGTGGGCGGCCACGCTCAGCAGTCCCCATCCATGCTTGTCGCTGCGCCGCTGCAGTTCGATCGCGAACATCAGCATGGCGAGCTTGGACTGGCCGTAGGCGGGAAAGGGCTTGTAGCCCTGCTTTGACTGCAGGTCCTCGAAGTTGATCTTGCCCATGCGGTGCGCCAGGCTTGAGAGGCTCACCACGCGCGGATGCGGCCGGCTGCGCAGCGCCTCCAGCAAGGAGCCGGTAAGCACGAAGTGGCTCAGGTAATTCACGCCGAACTGCGTCTCGAACCCCTGCGCCGTCTCGCCTTGAGGCACGCCCATGACGCCGGCGTTGTTGATGAGCATGTCAACGCCCTGGGCGGCCGCGCGCTGGGCCAGGCTGCGCACGGTGGCGAGGTCCTTCAGCTCCACCGGCTCAAAGGTGATGTCGGCCCCACTCATCTCCGCTCGGATCGACTTCAGCGCCGCCTCGCCCTTGGTCGGATTGCGCCCGGCCAGCAGGACGCGCGCGCCGTGGCGGGCCAGTTCCCGGGCGGTCTCGAGGCCCAGGCCGTCGGTGGCGCCGGTGACCAGGGCGGTTTGACCCTGCAGGTTGGGGATGTCGACAGGCGTCCAGGCCATCAATCCAGCTCCTCGCTCAGCTCGCCTCGGTCTTGTCGGCGAGAGCGTGACGGGTCTGTTGCTCTATTTCCCCCAGTTCCGCCAGGGTCTCGGTCACGGCGGCGCGGGTCTTCTCCAGTTCTTCGATCCGGTGGCGTACGCGCTCGAGCAGCTGGCGCATCTGCTCCACGTGGGTGGGGTCGTGATCGTAGAGGTCCAGGAACTGCTTGATCTCGCGCAGCGAGAAGCCCAGCCGCTTGCCGCGCAGGATCAGCTGCATCCGCGCCAGCTCCCGCCGCGTGTAGACGCGAGTCGCGCCCACACGGCCCGGCGAGATCAGGCCCTTGTCCTCGTAAAAGCGGATGGCCCGGGCCGTCACGCCGAGCTGCTCGGCCAGTTCGGTGACGGTGAGTAGACGCGCCGACGCCTCTTCGGCGGCCTCCGTCCTCGCCATGTCGTCGCTCTCCCCGATCGCGCCCCCGTCCATGTTGCGTGACGTGCGCCGAGTGCGCAATCTGGCGGTGACCGGCGTCAGGCGGCGGCTCGCTTCTGCGCCTCTTCTTCCACCAGTTCCTTCTTCGACAGCTTGCCGATCATCGTTCGCGGCAGATCGGTGCGGATCTCGATCTCGCGCGGCATCTCGATCTTGTTCAGCTGATCGGCCAGGAAGGTCTTCAGCTCGTCGGGGCTGGTGGACTGCCCGTCCTTCAAGATCACGAAGGCCTTGGGCGCTTCACCCCGGTATTTGTCGGGCACGCCGATGACGGTGGTCTCCTTGACCGCGGGGTGACGATACAGCGCCTCCTCGATCACGCGGGGATAGACGTTGTAGCCGCCTGCCAGGATCAGGTCCTTCTTGCGGTCGACGAGAAAAAGAAAGCCGTCCTCATCCATGTAGCCGATGTCGCCGGTACGCAGCGCGCCCTCGACGAACACCTCCTCGGTTTCTTTGGGCTTGTTCCAGTAGCCGCGCATCACCTGTGGGCCGCGGGCGCAGATTTCGCCCCTCTCGCCTTGCGGCATCAGGCGGGTGGGATCTTCGGGGTCGCGAATCTCGATCGTGGTGCCCGCCATCAGCACGCCGACCGATCCCGGCTTGCCGGGGGCGTGCAACGGGTTGGTGCTGAGCACCGGCGAGGTCTCGCTCAGCCCGTAACCTTCCACCAGCTTGCAGCCGGTCAGGTCCTCAAAGCGGGCCTTGACCTCCATCGGCAGAGGCGCCCCGCCGGAAATGCAGTACTGCAGGGAGCTGAGATCGCCCCTAACCACCGGCGACGCGGCGTTCACCGCGTTGTAGATGGTCGGCACCGCGGGGAAGGTCGTCGCACGGCTGCTGCGGATGGTCTTCAGCGTGGCGGCCAGCTCGAATCGCGGCAGCAGCACCAGCTCAGCACCCCGGGCGATGCCGTAGTTCAGGACCGAGGTGAGCGCGAAGACGTGGAACAGCGGCAAGACGCCGACGATGCGCTGCTCACCTTCCACCTCGCCCACGTGGTGTATCACCTGGGCGCAGTTGGCGCTCAGGTTGGCGTGGGTCAGGGTCGCGCCCTTGGGCTGGCCCGTGGTGCCGCCGGTATATTGGATCACCGCCACGTCGTGGGCCGGATCGAGGGTCGGCAGGGTCGGCGCGGTGCGGTCGGCGATCAGCGCGAAGTAGCCGATGTTGAGCTGGTCGCTGCGCCAGCGCCCGACATCCTTGCGCTTGAACAGCGAGAACAGCAGCCCCTTGCCCGGCGGCAGGGCGGCGGCGAACGGGCAGACCACAATCTTGCGCAGGCCCGCACTCGCCCCGACCTTGGCCAGCTTGCCGTGGATCATGGCCAGATCGACGGTGATCATCACCGTCGTTCCCGAATCGCGGATCTGGAAGTCGAGCTCGCGTTCGACATAGAGCGGGTTGAAGTTGACGATCACCGCACCGAGCTTCAGCGCAGCGAAATAGAAGATCGGAAAGTAGGGGGTGTTGGGCAGGCATAGCCCGACCCGGTCGCCGGGCTTTACTCCATTTGCCTGCAAGCCCTTCGCCGCCCGGTCGACCAGGGCTCCGAGCTGGCGATAGCTGTAGCGTCGGCCCAGGAAGTCGATAGCCGGCGCCTCGGGCGTCCTGCTCACCGCTTGGTCGAGCAGCTGAGGCAGGGCGCAGGTGGGAATGTCATCATGTTCAGCGACCAGGGCCGCGGCCACGAAATCCTTCATGGGCTCACCCGCCATGCCTGTCGCCTTCAACAATGTGGGAGGTCGAACGACTTCGCCTCCTCTTGAGACCGTCAGAAGTAGAAACGCCCGCCGACCGACATGGTGACCGCATTGGCGTTCACCTCGCCCTGAATGTTGATCGGCACGTCGACGGCGGGGGAGATATTGCCGTACTGGCTCGCGTCATGGTTTATGTGAGAGGGGATGAAGTCGATATAGGAAATCGCCCCGTCGAGCACGATGTGCGGCGTCGCCTTGAATGAGTAGCCGCCGGCGAACAGGAACCGGTTTCCATCGGGCACCCGGGCGTCGCGCCCGTTGTCAGGCGTGGGCGTGGGATCGTACTGCACGCCGCCCCGCACTGTTAGCCGCTTGGTTACCGCGAAGTCGAAGCCGAGCGCCCCGCTGGTGGTGTCGTGATAGTTCTGGGCTTGGTTCGGCAGCAGGCCGCCGGGGCTGTTCAGGGCGATCTGCTGGAACTCGCTCCAGCCAAAGCGCACGCCCTGGCCCTCCAGCGTCAGCTGATCGGTCACCTGCCAGCGGACGCTGAAGGTCGCCGACCATGGTGTGTTGAAGCTCGCCGATGCGCCGTTGTCGGAGTTCGCCCCGGCAAGGAGGCCTTGCAGGCCCTCGATCTTGGCGTCGCCGTTCAAGGTATGGCTGATCTTGGAGCGGTAGGCGCCGCCGATGACGATCTTCTCCGTCGGGTGCAGTTGCACCCCGACGTTATAACCCACGTCCCAGCCGTTGCCGCGCAGGGTCACCCGTCCGTCCGGCGTGTCGGCGGTGAGCTGGGGCAGGGCGTTGCTAAGCAGGGCGTCGGTGTATTCGATGTTCGGGCCGGCGCCGATCCCCAGCCAGCGCAGCGGCCGCCACGCTAGGGTGGGCTGGAGGTCCACGGTGGTCAGCCGCGTGGTCAGCGCGCTGTAGCGCGAGAAGACGTTGCTGTCGTCGTACTTGGTGGCGAAGCTGAAGGGCGAGGTGACCGCCAGGCCTACCGACCATTGGTCGTTGATGCGCAGCGCGCTGGCCGAGGCCGGAATGACCCCCAGCTCCACCGGCTTGAACGCGTTGGGTTCACCGCCGACCGGGCGCGTCACCCCGCCCTGGGTGATGGTCGAGCCGCTGTCGCTGACGCGCGAATCCACGAAGATGGGGGTAATGCTGCCGGAGAGTTCGCTCGAGCTGATCCCGGCGATGGCGGCCGGATTATACCACATGGATTCCGCGCCCATGTCGGCCGCCTCGCCCGAAAAGGCGCGCCCGGACGCCTTGGTGGACTGGTCTTCCAGATAGAACCCCGCCGCGTTCGCATGGGTCGCGGCGCATACGGCCAAAAGGGCGCCGCCGGCGAGAAGGCCACTTTTCACGGGTTTGCAAATTATCGACATTTGGGGCTCCTCGGATAGGCCGTGCGACCGCATCGCGATCGACTATGACCATCAGGCGCCGGACTTTTGGCGCTTGGCGGGCGCTCCTATCGTTCGATTTCGCATGGCGTCAAGCTCGCAAGCCGGCCGCGTCGGATCGCTTTTCCGTCGCGCCAAACCTGCAACACCTACCCGTCCACGCATGGTCCAAATCCTCATCCCGCAGCGGCGCCCTCGTTGCAAAAGCCCGGCGCCGCTGTTATCTCGGCCTCGAGACTGACGTATAGGTGAAGCCCGCTGCGCCGTCGCACCGCACCGGGCCTTCACGGGAGATCGGACGCATGACTGACGTGGTGATCGCGGGCTACGCCCGTTCGCCGTTCCACTTTGCGGGCAAGGGGGAGCTGGCCCGGGTCCGGGCCGACGACCTCTGCGTCCAGGTGATCCGCGAGCTGATCGTGCGCACCAAGGTCGAGCCCGGCGACATCGAAGACCTCATCGTCGGCTGCGCCTTTCCAGAGGGGGAGCAGGGTTTGAACGTCGCGCGCATGATCGGCCTGCTGGCCGACCTGCCGCTGCAGGTGGGCGGCATGACCATCAACCGCTTCTGCGGCTCGTCCATGTCGTCGGTCCACACCGCAGTCGGCCAGATCGCCATCGGCGCGGGCGAGGTCTTCATCGCCGCGGGCGTGGAGAGCATGAGCCGGGTGCCCATGGGCGGTTACAACCCCCTGCCGAACCCCGAGCTGGCCCGCACCTCCGCCGCTTACATGAGCATGGGCGAAACGGCCGAGAACGTCGCGCGCCGCTATCAGATCCCCCGCGCTGCGCAGGAGGCGTTTGCGGTCCGGAGCCAGAAGCTCGCCTCCGAAGCCCAGGCCGGCGGCCGGTTCGACGCGGAGATCGTGCCGATCAAGACCAAGGCCGGGACGGTGGCCAAGGACGGCTGTATACGCCCCGGCACCACCGCCGAGGGCCTGGCCGGCCTGAAGCCCGCCTTCGACAAGGAGGGCTCCGTCACCGCCGGCACCTCATCCCCGCTCACCGACGGCGCTTCGGCGGTGCTGGTGACCAGCGAGGACTATGCTCGCTTGCACGGCCTCGACATCCTCGCGCGGATCAAGAGCGTGGGCGTTCAGGGCTGCGCGCCCGACGTCATGGGACTGGGCCCCATCGGCGCTTCGAACAAGGCGCTGCATCGGGCGGGTGTTTCGGTTGGCGATCTGAGCGTGGTGGAGCTGAACGAGGCTTTCGCCAGCCAGGCGCTCGCCTGCATCCAGGACCTCGGGCTGAACGCCGGTACGGTCAATCTGGACGGTGGAGCGATCGCGCTCGGCCACCCGCTGGGCGCCACCGGCGCCCGGATCGTCGGCAAGGCGGCGAGCCTGCTCAAGCGCCAAGGCGGCCGTTACGCCTTGGCCACCCAGTGCATCGGCGGCGGCCAGGGCATCGCCACCGTGCTCGAGGCGGTCTGAAGTCATGACGTCTCAAGCGCCCGAAGCTTCGATCAAGAAGGTCTGCGTCATCGGTGCGGGCGTCATGGGAGCAGGTATCGCCGCCCAGGTGGCCAATAGCGGAACCCCCGTCTTGCTGCTCGACATCGTCAAGCCGGGCGACAATGACAGGGACAGCGTCGCCAAGGGCGCGGTCGCCAGGATGCTGAAGACCGACCCTGCGCCCTTCATGTCCAAATCGGCCGCCAAGCTGGTCGAGACCGGCAACATCGAGGACCACCTCGATAAGGTCGCCGAGTGTGACTGGATCTGCGAGGCGATCATCGAACGGGTGGACCTGAAGCAGTCGCTCTACCAGAGGCTGGACACGGTGCGTCGCCCGGGAACAGCGGTCAGCTCCAACACCTCGACCATCCCGCTCGCCACGTTGCTGGAGGGTCTGCCCGAGGGTTTCCGGCGCGATTTCCTGATCACCCACTGGTTCAACCCTCCGCGCTACATGCGCCTGCTTGAGGTGGTGGCGTCATCGGAGACCGATCCGGCCCTGGTTGAGCGGGTCTCGGCGTTCTGCGATCACCGCCTGGGCAAGACGGTGGTGCGGGCCAAGGATACGCCGGGCTTCATCGCCAACCGTATCGGCACGCTGTGGATGCAGCAGGCTGTGGTCGAGGCCATGGATGCGGGCCTGTCGGTGGAAGAGGCGGATGCGGTGATGGGCAAGCCGTTCGGCTTCCCCTCGACCGGCGTGTTCGGGTTGCTGGACCTGGTGGGTCTGGACCTGATGCCGCACATCAACGCCAGCATGAAGGCGAGCCTGCCGCCCGGCGACGCCTTCCACGCCAGCGTGCGCGACCTGCCGCTGCTCGAGAAGATGATCGCCGACGGCTATACCGGGCGAAAAGGTAAGGGCGGCTTCTATCGCATCAACAAGGCCGCCGGGAAGGTGAAGGAGTCCATTGGCCTGGTCACCGGCGAGTATCAGCCCTCGACCAAGTTCGCCCTTCCCGCGGCGGCGTCGAAGGATGCTCGCGCGCTTCTGGGGAACAAGGACAAGTACGGCGCCTACGCCTGGAAGGTGATGGCGCCCACCCTCTCCTACGCCGCGAGCCTGGTGCCCGAGATCAGCGACGATATCCTGGGCGTCGATACGGCCATGCGGCTGGGCTTCAATTGGAAGGCGGGCCCGTTCGAGCTGCTCGACACGCTGGGGCCTAAGGCCGTGGCGGACCGCCTGCGCGGAGAGGGCAAGCCTGTGCCGACCCTGCTGGACAAGGTCGGCGAGGGGACTTTCTACAAGGTCGAGTACGGTCGCCGGAGCTGTTTCGGGACGGACGGCGCCTACCACGCCATAGACCGCGCGCCTGGCGTGCTGAAGCTGGAAGACGTCAAGCTCGGCGCCAAGCCGGTGCTGAAAACCGCATCCGCCGCGGCCTGGGACATCGGTGACGGCGTGCTCTGCGTCGAGTTCGCCGGCAAGATGAACGCCTTCGACGAGAAGGTGATGACTCTGCTGAACCAGGCCATCGCCATGGTGAAGGACAAGTACAAGGCGCTGGTCGTCTATACCGACGCCGAGAACTTCTCCGCAGGCGCCAATCTTGGCCTGGCTCTGTTCGCCGCCAACATCGCCGCCTGGGGCGAGGTCGAGCGCTCGATCGAGACCGGCCAGCGCACCTTCAAGGCGCTGAAGTACGCACCCTTCCCGGTGGTGACCGCGCCGGCGGGGCTGGCGCTCGGCGGCGGCTGCGAAATCTGCCTGCAATCCGACGCCATCGTCGCCCATGCCGAGACCTATATGGGCTTGGTGGAGTGCGGTATCGGCGTGCTTCCCGGCTGGGGCGGCTGCGGCGAGTTGATCGCCCGTGGCGTCGCCTCGCCCATGATGCCAAGGGGACCGATGCCGGCGGTGGCCAAGGCGTTCGAGACCATCTCCACCGCCAAGGTGTCCAAGTCGGCGGCGGAGGCGCGCGAACTGATGTTTCTGCGGCCGACTGATCACATCACCATGAACCGCGACCGTCTGCTGTTCGACGCCAAGGCCCGCGCGCTGGAGTTGGCGCTAGACTACGCGCCGCCGCAGAAGCCTGAGTTCCGCCTGCCCGGCGAATCCGGTAAGGCCGCGATGGAGGGCGTGGTCGCCGGTTTCCGCAAGCAGGGCGTGGCCACCTTTCACGATGCGGCCGTGGCGAGCGAGCTGGCGGGGGTGCTCTCCGGCGGCGAGGCCGACCTGATCGACATCGTGTCGGAAGACAAGATGATGGAGCTGGAACGCGCCGCCTTCCTGCGCCTGATCAAGACCCCCGCCACCTTGGCGCGGGTCGAGCACATGCTGGAAACCGGCAAGCCGCTTAGGAACTGAATTGCACTAAACGCCTGAACCTGGCCTCATCCTAAGCTTGTCGAAGGACGAGGCCGCCCCACCGCCCCTCTACACCTCGTCCTTCGACAAGCTCAGGATGGGGTAATGCCAACGTGATGCACCTAGACAGGTCCTGAACACCCATGCAGACCTACAACGCCCCCCTCCGCGACATGCGCTTCGTGCTGCACGAGCTGCACGGACTGGAGAAGCTCAACGCCTATCCCAAATACGCAGACTTCACCTCCGACGTGGTGGACAGCGTGCTGGAGGAGGCCTCCAAGATCGCCACCGAAGTCCTGCTGCCCACCAATATTGTGGGCGACCAGGAGGGATGCGTGCTGGAAAACGGCGTGGTCCGTACGCCCACGGGCTTCAAGCAAGCCTATGAACTGTTCCGCGAGGGCGGCTGGTCCTCTATCGCTGCGGACCCTGAATGGGGCGGCCAGGGGATGCCCGAGAGCGTCAACAAGATGGTGGAGGAGATGATCTCCGCCGCCAACGTCGCCTTCGGCCTCTATCCGGGCCTGACCGGCGGTGCCATCCGGGCGCTGAAGGACCACGGCTCTCAGGGGCTGAAGCAGGCCTACCTCCCTAAGATGGTGGACGGAACCTGGACCGGCGCCATGTGCCTCACCGAGGCGCACTGCGGCACCGACCTCGGCCTGCTGCGCACCAAGGCCACGCCGAACGGCGACGGCAGCTACCGGATCGACGGCGCCAAGATATTCATCTCCGCCGGCGAGCACGACCTGACCGAGAACATCATCCACCTGGTGCTGGCCAAGCTGCCGGACGGGCCCAAGGGCGTGAAGGGCATCAGCCTGTTCCTGGTGCCCAAGTTCATCCCCATCGAGGACGGCAAGCCGGGCCCGCGCAACGGCGTAGTCTGCACCGGTATCGAGCACAAGATGGGGCTGAAAGGTTCGGCCACCTGCCAGCTGACCTTCGAGGACGCCAAGGGCTGGCTGGTGGGCGAGGCCAACAAGGGCATGGCCGCCATGTTCACCATGATGAACGTCGAGCGCCTGGCCGTCGGCGTTCAGGGGCTCGGGATCAACGAGGCCGCCTACCAGTCCGCGGTCGCCTACGCCAAGGACCGGCTGCAGGGCCGCTCCCTCTCCGGACCCAAGCGGCCCGATCTGCCCGCAGACCCGATCATCGTGCACCCCGATGTCAGGCGGATGCTGATGACCATGCGCGTCTCGGCCGAAGGCTGCCGGGCAGTCGGCGGCTGGGTGGCCCAGGCCATGGACGTTGCCGACGCCAGCGAAGACCCAGTGGAGAAGCTCGCCGCGGAGGATTTCGTCGCCCTGATGACGCCGGTGGTGAAGGCGCTGTTCACCGACCTGGGCTCGGAGGCCTCGAACCTCGCCATCCAGGTCTATGGCGGCCACGGCTACATCCGCGAGCACGGGGTGGAGCAGTACGTGCGCGACGCCCGCATTGCCCAGCTCTACGAGGGCACCAACGGCATCCAGGCCATGGATCTGGTCGGGCGCAAGCTCGGCGCGCACATGGGCCGCTACCTGCGCGGCTTCTTCCATCCAATCGCGGAGTTCATCGCGGCGAACAGGGATGATGCGGCCATCGGCAAGATGGTCGGCAAGCTGGAGCAGGCCTTCGGCGCGCTGCAGCTCACTACGGGCGATGTGGTGCAGCGTTCTATGAAAGACCCGGAGGAGGCGGGGGCCGCGGCTGCGGACTATCTGCGGATGCTGGGGCTGGTCGCGATGGGTTACATGTTCGTCCGCTCCGCGAAGATCGCCGCGGAAAAGGCCCCGACCGCCAATGGCGACGCCGGCTTCTACGAGGCCAAGCAGGTCAGCGCGCGCTTCTTCATCGACCGGATGCTGCCGCAGGCGACAGCCCTGTTCCTGGCGCTGAAATCCGGCAAGGCGGCCATGATGGCGATGCCGGAGGACGCGTTCTGAGCCTGCAGATCGACCCGGGCGAGCCGGCGCCGGAAGGCTTCGTCCGCCTTCCGATGTCGCGAAACCAGGAGTTCACCGCCTCGGCGGGCCCCTGGTATGTCAGGGAGGAGCAAGGGCGGCTGGTCGGCGGCTTTCGCGTGCTGCAGAAGCACCTGAACCCGCGCGGTATCTGCCACGGCGGTATGCTCGCCACCTTCTGCGACGTGATGATGCCGACCTCTGCGGCTTACCAGTCGAATGGAGACACGGGGCTTCTGCCCACCGTCTCCTTGTCCCTTGATTATCTTGAGCCGACGCCCGCGGGCGCCTGGGTCGAAATCCGTACCGATCTTCTGCGCGCGGGCAAGCGGCTGGTGTTCGCCCAGGCCCTGCTTAGCGTCGAGGGCCGCACGAGCGTGCGCGCCAATGGCGTCTTCAGCGTGCCGTCGGTCCAGGTCGGTGGAGAGGGGATGGTCACAGCGCTCAGACGGTTGCTCGGGACGGAAGAGGCCGCGGCTGGCGCTCACGCCTGAAGTCATCCTGCCTCAGAAGAGATCGCAGTCGCCGATCGCAACACTGGCTCCCGCATCCAGGCGCCGCCCTCCAAGGCGATCCGCCTGACGGGTCAGCCTCAATCCTTCGGCCGCCTTCAGCGTGTCAGCCGGGATATCTTCCAACCCTTCCCGGCCTAGCGCGCCCAGGAACATCTCCAATCCCTGGAGGCGTTGCACGAGGCTGTCGAGCGTCTGGGCGCGCTCCAAAGCGTCGGTGGGGCGAAAGGGCGGACCGGCTATAAGCTCTCCGAACAAGGATTGCAGCCGGTCGGCGCACTGGGCCAGTTCGCCCGCTTCGTCCGCCAGGGTGCGAACGAGATCGCGAAGCGCCTCGCGCTCTTCCTTCCGGGGCGCCGTCGGCGGTGCGGAGGCTTTAAAGGCCGGTCTCAAAACAGTTCGACCGCGCCGCTGTCGCGCGCAGGGGTCGGCGCATCGCTGATTTCCTGGATGAAGATCAGTTCCTCGCCTGGACGCGCCACCATCTGGCGGGCGCGACCGGAGGCGGGCCAGAATTGTACACGCCGCGCCATCGTCCCGCCGAGGCTGCCGCCGACATGGGCGATGGCTTCGGCGTGCAGGAAGTCTTTGGCGAAGTCGCTGTTGCGCCGGCCGACATCGGCGAGCGCGTCCAGCATGTGCGCGCCCCCGAACAGCTTGGCTTCAAGCCGCTCCCGCCGCGCTCCTCTCGCCAGCAGGGCGTTCACCAGCAGTTCCATGGCGTGGACGCCGAAACGCAGGCTATCCGCCTGGAGGCCGCCGCCGCGACCGGGCAGCAGGAAGTGGTTCATTCCGCCGACGCCAAGCAGGGGATCGCGCAGACACGCCGCGACGCATGATCCCAGCAGGGTCGAGACCATCACGCCCGGGTCGGCGGTCACAAAATGCTCACCCTGTACGATGTTGACCCGTCCGACATCGTCCGACTCGGGGCGGTGTTGGGGGCGTCTGGCCAGTCGGCTCATGTCAGCTTGCCGAAGACGGCTTCGATCTTGTCCTTCAAGGTCTGCACGGTGAAAGGTTTCACCAGGTAGTTGTTCACGCCGTACTTCACCGCGCGCTGCACAAGCTCGCGGTCGGCGCTTCCCGTCAGCATGATGAAGGCGGTCTTGGCGGTGGGCGGATGGGCGCGCACGGCCTGCAGCAGGCCGATCCCGTCGAGCTTCGGCATGTTGTAGTCGGAGATCACCAGGCTGGGCGGACGCTCAACGAGGCTTTTCAGGGCCGCCTCGCCGTCGGCGGCCTCCACGACGTTGCGGATGCCCAGATGACTGAGGCCGCTGCGGACGAGGGAGCGGATGGTGAGCTGGTCGTCCACGATCAGCACCCTGATGTCGTCCGCGGCAGGCATCAGGCGTGACTCCAGGCCAGGTTACAGGCGCGCGTCAACTCGTCGCCGATCTGACCGAGCGGAAGCTGGCGCATGACGGCGCCTATTTTATGCGCCGCCTTCGGCATTCCGTAAATCACGCTCGACGCCTCGTCCTGACCGACGGTCGTCGCGCCAGAGCGGCGCATCTCAAGCAGGCCGGCGGCCCCGTCGCGACCCATGCCGGTCAGCAACACCCCGACCGATCCCGCTCTGGCGGCGCGCGCGACAGAGGAGAACATCACGTCCACCGAGGGCCTGTGGCCGTTCACCGGCTCGCCGCGGTCCAACCGGCAGCGCCATGCGCCGGGTCGACCCACCAGCTCCAGGTGGCTGACGCCGCCGGGAGCGAGATAGACCACGCCGGGTACGACCGGCGCATCGGCCTCGGCCTGTCTGATCGTCGGCGCGCAGGCCCGGTCCAGCCGCGCGGCGAAGCCCTGGGTGAAGGCGGCGGGCATGTGTTGGGTGACCAGCGTCGGCGGGCAGTCCGCCGGGAAGTCGGACAGCACGCGCAGCAAGGCCTCGACCCCTCCGGTAGAGGCGCCGATGGCGATGATGCGGCCATCGGAGGTGAAGCCGCCGGAGCGATGCAGGTCGAGCGGCATCTTCACGCCGGCGGGTCGGACCTTCGCCTCCGCCGCGATCAGGATTTTTGTCGCCAGGTCGCTGAAGGTGTTGGGCTCGCTGATGGAGGGCTTGGCGACGCACTCCACGGCGCCGCGTTCGAGCGCCTCCAGGGTCGCCTCCGCGCCGGCCTGGGTGAGGGTGGAGACCATCACCACCGGCATCGGCCGCAGCCGCATCACGCGATCCAGGAAATCGAGTCCACTCATGTGAGGCATCTCGACGTCCAGCGTCATCACGTCGGGGTCCAGCGCCTTGATCGCCGCGCGGGCTTCGAGCGCATCTCCCGCCTGGCCGACCACCTGGATGCCGTCATGTCGGGCGAGCTTGTGGCTGATCAGGCTGCGCATCGTGGCGCTGTCGTCGACGACGAGCACGCGGACGGGCTTCATCGGCGCGCCTCGCGCCGGTAGCTGGTCAGGCCGTTGGCGACGAGGCCGTCCTGCTCGGCGCCCACGCGTTCGGAATGGCCGATGTAGAGCTGACCCTCCGGCTTCAGCTGCAGGGCCAGCCGGGCGACGACGCTCTTCTGGGTGGCGTCGTCGAAGTAGATCATGACGTTGCGGCAGAAGATGACGTCGAACTCGCCCTTCATCGGCCAGGGCTGAGCCACCAGGTTCAGCTCCCGGAAGGCGATCAGGCGCTGCAGGTCGGCGGTCGCGCGCCAACGAAGCTCTGCGGGCCCATCCAGGTCGCGCTCCGGCCTGAACCAGCGACGTCGCGCCTCCACCGGCGCAGGCGCGAGGGCCTGGTCGGCATAGACGCCCTGCCGGGCCGCGGCGAGCACGTCAGGATCGATGTCGGTCGCCAGGATCAGCACGTCCAGGTCCGCGGCTTCCGGCAGCGCCTCCAGCACGGTCATTGCCAGGGAGTAGGCCTCCGGTCCGCTCGAACAGCCCGCCGACCACAATCGCACCCGTCCGCCGGCCCGGGCTTGCCGAGCCAGTCTGGGCAGCACCCTGGCGCTCAGATGCTGGAAGTGGTGGGGCTCCCGGAAGAAGCGGGTGACGTTGGTGGTCAGGGCGGCCAGCATCTTCTGGCGTTCGTCGACGCCGTCGTGACCCCAGACCAGCGTGCAGTAGTCGCGAAAGCTTTCCAGACCTAGGGCGCGCAGCCGCTTGGCCAGGCGCGAATAGACCAGCGTCGCCTTGCTGTCGGCCAGGCAGATGCCCGCATCGGCATAGAGGATGGCGGCGATGCGACGGAAATCGTCGCTGGTGAAGACGAATTCAGGATCGATCAACCGACCCTTGGTCGCGCTGGCGGGAGCTGCGTTCACGCGGCCTCGGCCTCGAAGCGCGGCGGCACCTGGTCCAGGCGGATCATCGACACCATGCGATGATCGAGCGGCAGGAGACCTTTCACGAAGGTTCTGACCGTCTCGCACGCGACGTCCGGAGTCGGCTGAAGCGTGGCGAGCGGCACGGTGATGATGTCGCAGACCGCATCGACCAGCAGGCCGACGAGCTGGCGTTCGATCCGGGTCACGATGATCACGTGGCGCGGCGACGCCTGCGTCTCGCCCAGGCCAAGCCGTTCGCCGAGGTCCAGGATCGGCAGCACCGTGCCGCGCAGGTTGATCACCCCCTTCACGAAAGGCGGGGCGTGCGGCAGCGGCGTGGCCGGGGTCCAGCCGCGGATTTCGCGCACCGACATGATGTCGATGCAGAATTCCTGGTCGCCGATCTGGAAGGCGATCAGCTCCATCGGACCGGCGGTCTCGACGAGGGCGAGCGTTGGCGAGAGGCTCATCAGGCTACCCTGGCTTGGTGGAAGGTTCCGGCGCGCGTGCGTTGCATGGCGGTCAGGGCCTCCACATCGACGATGAGGGCGACGCGACCATCGCCCAGGATGGTGGCGGCGGCGACGCCCTCGACCCGGCCATAGTTCGCCTCGAGGCTCTTGATGACGACCTGGCGCTGGCCGTGGATGGCGTCCGCCAGCAGGGCGTGGCGCGCGCCGGTGTCGTCCTCCACCAGCAGCGCGACCCCCTCGCAGGGCTCCACGCTGCGGGTCCGGAAGCCGAGCGCGCAGCCGAGGTCGCTCAGCGGCACGTGCTCTTCACGCATCGCGAGCAGGGTAGCCGAGGCGCCGAGCGCGCGAACCTGCCCGGGCTTGGGCTGCAGGGTCTCGACGACGGCGGTGAGGGGGATCACCAGGGTCTGGCCTGCGGCCTCGACCACCATGCCGTCGAGCACCGCAAGCGTCAGGGGAAGGCTGAGGGTGAAGGTGGAGCCCTGACCCGGCTGCGAAGCGATGGTGATCCGGCCGCCCAGCGACTGCACCTGACGGCGCACCACGTCCATGCCCACGCCGCGGCCCGAGATGTCGGAGATGACGGAGGCGGTGGAGAAACCGGGGGCGAAGATCAGGTTGTCCACCTCCTCATCGCTCAGCGCGGCGCCTGGGGGCACGATCCCTCGCTCTTCCGCGATGGCGCGCACGCGGGGACGATCGATGCCGCGCCCGTCGTCAGACACTTCGATGACCACCCGACCCGACCGGTGGGCCGCCGAGAGCCGGATCACGCCTTCGACAGGCTTGCCAGCGGACGCACGCTCGGCGCCGCTCTCGATGCCGTGGTCGATGGCGTTCCGGATCATGTGCACCAGGGGATCGGACAGCCGTTCGATGACGGTTCGGTCGACCTCGCACGCCTCGCCTTCGGTGATCAGACGCGTGGGCTTGCCGACCAGGGCGGCGACTTCGCGGACCAGGCGCGGCATACGCTGGAACACCGCGCGGACCGGCTGGGCGCGGATGGCCATCACGCTTTCCTGGATGTCGTGGACCAGATGCTCCAGTCCCTCCAGGGCGGAGCCGACGGTGTCGGCCTGATGTCCCTTCGACTGTGCGGGCAGCGTCTGCATCACCCGCTGGGCCAGCATCGCGTTGTTGATCACCAGCTCACCCACCAGGTCGATCAGGCGGTCCACCCTCTCCAGGTCGACCCGGATGGTCTGCGACGCGACGATGGTGGCGTCGCCCTGCTCGTTGGTCTGGACGTCCCTGCCGGCGAGGCGCTGAGCGCCGCCGGGGCCAACCGGATTACAAACCGTGGCCGCAAGCCCGCCGCCCTCGTCGACCGAGGCTTGCACCCTGGCCAGCAGGGCCGCGATGTCCAGCCCAGGTCCGGTTTCGGAGCTGGAGTCCTCACCGTCGCTTGATGCTGAAAGCGGTGCGATGCTAAGGTCGCATTCCCCCTCGACCCAGTCGAACACTTCGCGCACCTCGGCCTCACAGGCGTCGGTGTGCAGGGTCGCCGTCCACGCTAGGTACGCGCCCTCGGCTTCCAGATCGTCCAGATGGGGCAGGGCGGAGGTGTTGAGCGCTACGCGCATCTCTCCCAGCCGGCCCAGTTCGCGCAGCAACAGCGCCGCCTCGTTGGCGTGGGCGTACATCCCGGCGTGGGGCCGGAACGTCACCGCGAAACCGTTTGGTCGCCGGGCGAGCTCGACGCCCACGGGTGTGAAGTCGAAGTCGACCGCAATCGGCTGGAATGCCAGGCCTTCCAGCTCCGCCCCGATACCGACGGAGCCGGTCGCCGTCGCAAGCGCCTGCAGCCGCGCCAGGGCGTCCTGAGTGCGGGAGGGGTCGAGTTCGGCGTCGTCCCGCGCCGCGCGCACCAGGTCGGTCAGGACGTCGGCCGCGCGCAGCAGCACCTCGACCACCGACGCGTTTGGGTTGAGCCGGCGCATGCGCACATCTTCAAGGACGGACTCGAACACGTGGGCGAAGCGCACGAGCTCTTCCAGCGCAAACGCGCCGGCGCCACCCTTGATCGAGTGCACGGCGCGAAAGACGGCGTTGATCGTGTCGGCGTCGCCTTGGCCGCGCTCAAGCGTCAGCAGGCCTGCCTCCAGGTCCGCGAGCTGCTCCTCGCATTCCTGGAAGAAGGTGGCGCGGATCGCCGCCATCGGGTCCATCTCGGACATCGCCCGTACTCTCGCTGGTCAGGCGGCGACGCGACGGATGGCGTCCACCAGCTTTTCGGCGTTGAAAGGCTTGACGATCCAGCCGGTGGCGCCGGCTTCGCGGGCCCGGGCCTTTTTGCCGGGATCGCTCTCGGTGGTGAGCACCAGCACCGGCGTCGCCCGCCAGCGCGCATCCTGGCGCAACTGCTTCAGGAAGCCGAAGCCGTCGAGCCTGGGCATGTTGATATCGGTGACGATGACGTCCGGCGACGCTGTCTCCAGCACCTCCAGGCCGTCCTGACCGTCGACCGCCTGCACCACGTCGAAGCCCGCCTGTGACAGGGCCATCATCAGCATGTCGCGCATGGTGCGGCTGTCGTCGATCGTCAGGACGGTGGCGGTCATAGGGGGGTCTCCGCAGACGCGACGGGAGCCAGGGGCTCTGCACCCATTAAAGCCCAGCCATCTTTCAAAGCCGTTGAGGGATTCAAGATTGTGAAACCTTGCTGATCGGCCGCCCAGGCCGCCTGCGCCGCCAGCAGGACCTGCAGGCATTGCCCTCCGAGCCGCTCCACCACAGAGCCGTCGAGGATGAGGGCTTGGCCGCGCCGGGCGCGGATATCCTGCAGCAGGGGCGCCGCGGCCCGCAGGTCGAGCGCCTGCGCCAGGACGAGCGCTTCGCTCATCAAAACGCCTCCCAGGCGTCAGGCTCGGCCGACTGGGCCAGTGCCAGGTTGAAGCGGCGGGGGGCGGCAGGCCCGCGGCCAGGAACATGGCCGGAGCGCTTGCGCTGGGCCGCGTCGCCGATCCGAAAGCCGCCCACCAGCTGGTTCAAGGCGTCGCACTCCGACGCGAGAGCGTGGCTTGCCGCAGTGGACTGCTCCACCATGGCGGCGTTCTGCTGGGTGACGCGGTCCATCTGGTTGACCGCCGCGTTCACCTCGGCGAGGCCTGTGGCCTGTTCGCGGGCGGAGGCGGCGATCTCGCCCATCAGGGCTTCGACCTTGGCGACCTGGACCATGATCCCGTCCAGCGCCTCTCCCGTTCGGCCCACCAGGGCCACGCCCGTGCTCACCTCCCGGCTAGACGCCGAAATCAGGGTCTTGATCTCCTTGGCGGCGCCGGCCGAACGCTGGGCCAGGGCGCGGACCTCGCTGGCGACCACGGCGAAGCCCCGGCCGGCGTCCCCGGCGCGGGCGGCTTCCACGCCTGCGTTCAGGGCCAGCAGGTTGGTCTGGAACGCGATCTCATCGATCACGCCGATGATCTGGGCGATCTGAGAGGCGGACGCTTCGATCCGGTTCATGGCCGAGACGGCCTGACGCACCACCTCGCCCCCCCGGTCTGCGTCGCCTCGGGCGAGCGCGACCACGCCGGTCGCCTCGTCGGCGCCCTTGGCGGTCGTCTTCACCGCGACGGTGATCTGTTCCAGGGCGGCGGCGGTCTCCTCCAGGCTGGCGGCCTGTTCCTCGGTGCGGCGGGAGAGGTCGTCGGCGGTGGCGGTGATGTCGCGTGCGCCGCCGCTCATCACGCGGACGTTGGCCGCCACCCCCGCCACCGCCGTCTGCAGCGCCGCCATGGCGCCGTTGAAGTCGTTGCGAACCTTGGCGAAGTCGGCCGAGAGCGTGTCGGGAATGCGCGCGGTGAGGTCCCCGGCGGCCAGCGCGTGCAGGGCCTCGGCCAGCGCCTGGAGCGCGACGTCGCCGGCGGCTTGGCGCTCCATCGCGGCGGTCAGTTCGTCCACGCGCGCGGCCATCTGTTCATGAGCGAGCTGTGCCTCGACCTGCAGCCGCGCCCGTTCATGGGCGCCGGCGCGAAAGGCCTGCATGGCTCGGGCCGCCCGACCGAGGGAGTTGGAGAAGTGGGTCAGCCCGACCCGGGTCTCCAGATCGCCCATGGCGATCCGCTCCATCCGTTCGATGGTGGACTCGTAAGGCCGGGAGATGCCGCCGGTGAAGATCACGCCGGCGACCAGCAGACCCGTCTGAACGGCGATGGCCAGCAGGATAAGGTTTGAAAACTGCTGCGGGGCGAGGCGGAGGTTTCCGGCGGAGGCGGCGAACGCCCCAGCAGGCTGCAGCCACCAGATCGCCGCAAGAAGCATCAGGCTCGGAAGGACCAGCCCCGCGAGCGCGACGAGCAGCTTCTGGCGCAGGCTAGCCGTCTGCACATACCAAGTAACCATGCGCGCTCCGCAGATGCGGAGGCAGCCATAACCCTGGACCGTGTAAGCTTTCTTACCGTTACCGCTTGCGAAATCCTAACTGTGAAGAGGCGCCCCGGGTCTGGACATCGTCGCAGAGCGAAAGGGTAGTCAACGCCTTCCGGCGAACGGCATGCTCGCCCTGGAGAGAGCGGTCGCTCGCCCCGGACGAAGAGCCTTGGCCTTCGTCCGGGAGCCGGTCGCGTCAGCCTTTGCGACGCCACCAGCCGCGTCTCGGAGCCGTGGGCTGCCCGGTGATCTCCGCGGGATCGGGCTCCGGCTCCGGTGTGGGGGGCGCGGCCTCGGGCGGCATCTCCGCTGCAGGCTCGGAAGGCGCTTCCGTGACGTCGGAGGGATCGGCGGTCTCGTCTGCGGTATCGACGGTCATTTCCGCCGCTTCCACATCCGTGTCCGCAGGTTCGAGGTCCGCGGACTGTGGCGGCACGAGGGAGGAGGGCGCTTCCGATCCGGTCAGGCTGATCTCCGCAGGCGCCTCGACATCGAAGGTGGGATGATCACTGACGATCCCAACCTCATCTTGCAGCGACTCCGTTTCTGCAGATGACGCCACGCGCTGCTCGTCGCTCGGGTCGCGCCGTTCCCGATCGCGACCGCGGCCTCGTCCGCCCCGATGGCGTCGGCTGCGTCCGCGCGGCTCGCTGTTCCTCGCTTCAGCTTCCTGCGCGTCGCCCGCCTGTCCATCCGAAGCGGCCCACACGTAGGGGTCGACGTCAGCTTCGACCTGGGGACCGGGCTGAGGTCCGGCGGTCTTCGGCGCGGCGCGCCCGGCCTCAGCCGCCGACGCATTGGCCTGTCCGGGCGCCCGACCGTCGGGCGCATGAGGGTCTCGCCAGGCGTAGGGATCCTCGGACGAATGCGGCGTGTCGCGGCTGTGGGCGTGCGACCAGGCGTAGGCGTCCGGCGCACGGCTCTCTTCGCGCAGGCGTCGCCCGCCTCGACGACCGCGACGGCGGCGGCGTTGACGCTGTTCGGCGTCCTCCGAGTCCTCCCTGCCCAGGTCGTCCAGGCCGTCCGCCTCGCCGTCGTCCGCCTCGCTGCGCGCCTCGACCGGAGCCTCTTCGGTCTCCTCGCGTCGGCCGCCACGACGGCGGCGGCGACGCCGGCCGCGATCCTCGTCGGCCTCGTCGCGGCTCTCGACCATCTCGACGTCTTCGGCGGCGTCGGTCTCGTCCACGAGGGCGTCGTCCTCGTCCTCTTCGTCGTCCAAGTCCTCGGCGACGTCGGTGAACTCCTCCTCGTCGAGCAGCGGCGAGAGCGGCGGGGCGAGCCGGCGCGCGACGAAGCGAGCGGCGGCGCCGGCCTCGTCGCCGTCGTGGACGGCGGTGCGCTCGATCTCGATATCGTCGCGCCCGGCGGCGTCGTCGTTGACGATGTTCACCTCGAGCATGTGCATCTGCTCCAGGCGACTGACGTAGTTGCGCTTTTCGTTCAGCACGTAGAGGGCGACGACGGTCGGTAACCGCACCAGGACCGAGCCGGCTCCGCCGCGCACGGCCTCCATCTCGATGGCCCGGAGTGCGGCCAGCGCGCTGGACTCCACGTTGCGCACCCGGCCCATGCCCTGGCAGTGCTCGCAGACGTGGGTGGCGCCCTCCAGCACCCCGGCGCGGCGGCGCTGGCGGCTGATCTCCATCAGGCCGAAGGGCGAGATCTTGCCCATCTGCACCCGGGCCCGGTCGAAGGCCAGGCAGTCCTTCAGCACCTTCTCGACGGCCCGGTTGTTCTTGGACTCGTCCATGTCGATGAAGTCGATGACGATCAGTCCGGCCAAGTCTCGCAGACGCAGCTGCCGCGTGGCTTCTTCGGCGGCCTCAAGATTGGTGCGGAAGGCCGTGGCCTCCACGTTCCTCTCCCGGGTGGCGCGGCCTGAGTTCACGTCGATCGCCACCAGCGCTTCGGTCTGGTTGATCACCAGATAGCCGCCGGACTTCAGGGGCACGGTGGGCGAGTGGATCTGCGCCAGCTGGTCTTCGATCTTGAAGGCAGCGAACAGCGGGGTCTTCTCACGGTACGGTTTGATCTTGGAGGACTGGCCCGGCATGATCATGCGCATGAACTGGCGCGCGTCGCGGTAGCCGGCCTCGCCTTCCACCCAGATGCCTTCGAGGTCCTTGTCGTACATGTCACGGATGGCCCGCTTTACGAGGTCCTCCTCCTCGTAGATCAGGCTCGGTGCGATGGACTTCAGCGTGGTCTCGCGGATGTTCTCCCATAGGCGGAGCAGGTAGTCGTAGTCGCGGTAGATCTCCTGCTTGGTGCGCTTGGCGCCGGCGGTGCGCACGATCAGGCCCATGCCGGTGGGCACGTCCAGGCTTTGCACCACGCTCTTTAGCCGGCGCCGGTCGGTGGAGGAGACGATCTTGCGGCTGATGCCGCCGCCTCGGCCCGTATTGGGCATCAGCACGCCGTAGCGGCCCGCGAGCGACAGATAGGTGGTCAGCGCCGCGCCCTTGTTGCCGCGCTCTTCCTTGACGACCTGGACCAGCATGATCTGGCGACGGCGGATGACGTCCTGGATCTTGTAGCGGCGCATCAGGCGGCGCTGGCGGCGCATGAAGGCTTCTTCGGCCTCGTCGTCGGCCTCGTCGGCTTCATCCTCTTCGTCGTCGTCGTCGTCGGACTCGACTTCGCGCATCAGCGCTTCGCGGTCGGCGATCGGGATCTGGTAGTAGTCGGGATGGATTTCGTTGAAGGCCAGGAAGCCATGCCGGTTGCCGCCGTACTCGATGAAGGCGGCCTGCAGGCTCGGCTCGACCCGGGTGACCTTGGCTAGGTAGATATTCCCGCGCAGCTGCTTGCGGGAGGAGGACTCGAAATCAAGTTCCTCGATCCGCGAGCCGTCCACCACCACCACACGGGTCTCTTCCGCGTGGGCGGCGTCGATCAACATTCTTCTGGTCATCGAAGGTCTCTCCGCGACGCGCGGGCCTTTGGCCGCCGCGCCGGATACGGCGCCTCGCGCAAACGCCGACCTCGCCGCGCGGGGTGATCCGCGCGGGGTTCGAGGGGGTGAGCTGCAGGGCGAGGCTGCCCATGGGGTTGAAAAATCCTGTCGCGCCCGAATGGCGCGAATGGCGAGGTGACGCGCCGGGACCGCGACTCGGTCCTGGCGCAACGCGCGCCGCTCATCTAAGGGGCGCGCACGGTGACATTGCAACATCGCGGCGTAAAAAGGAAGCGCGGCGCGATGGTTTCCGCCGGGTTAAGGCTTGAGCAACCCGGCGGCGGGATAAGGCCGATTGAAGCTCGGCGGAGCAGCGCATGCGCGCGGGACTAATCAGGTTTTTGACGGGGCTCGGTCAGCGGCGGCGCATGATCGCGGTGGCGACCGTGCTCGCGGGCGCGGTGACGGCCGCCGCCGTCTCACACAGCCAGACCAGCGTCGGCGTGCTGAAGGTGCGCGTGGGCGGCGACAGCCACCAGACCCGCATGGTCATCGAGCTAGACCGTCCCACCAAGGGCGCGCTGCTGTCGGGCCAGGCGCCCTCGGACAAGGTCGCCCTGGCGCTGGCCCACCTGGACGTCCCCGGGGACATGCAGGGCGACGGCGCAGGCCTGGTCAAGGCCTGGCGGGTGGAAGAGGCGGCGGGCGCGGCCCAGGTCCACCTCGACCTCGCCCACGCGGGCGTCGTGCGACGCCGCTTCCTGCTGCCCCCCGGCGACGGGGTGGCCGTCTATCGCTACGTCATCGACGTCACCGACGAGCTGCCGAACGGCGCGGCCCTGGCCGCCCCTGCGGACCCGGCCCAGATCGCCAGCATCCAGCCCGGCCAGGCCGCTCCCCAGCAGGAGCTGCACGCCGCCAGCGGCAGCCGGCGCGCTCGCCAGATCGCCCAGCTCGCCCGCATGGAGGCGCCCATCGCGCCGTTGACCCCGTCCAGGAAGGTCATCGTCATCGACGCCGGCCACGGCGGCCACGATCCCGGCGCCGCGGGCCAGAACGCGCATGAAAAGGACCTGACGCTCGCCGCCGCCCGGGCGCTGCGCGACCGGCTGCAGAGCGAGGGGCGCTACAGGGTGGTGCTGACCCGCGACAGCGACGTCTATGTGGGGCTGGAGGATCGGGTGCGGGTGGCCAGGCGCGCCAACGCGGACCTGTTCATCTCGCTGCACGCCGATTCGGGCACGACGCCCGACCTGCGCGGCGCCACCGTCTACACCCTGTCCGAACAGGGCACCACGCGCGCCGCCAAGCAGGTGTTCGAGAAGGCGGACTGGATGTCGATGCAGCTGCCCGGCGCCGACGCCCAGGTGAACCGCATCCTGCTCGACCTGACCCAGCGCGAGACCCGCAACCGCTCCTCGGTCTTCGCCGAGACCCTGCTGGACCGCATCGCCGACAAGGCCCCGCTACTCCGCCGCAGCCACCGCGACGCCGGCTTCATGGTGCTGCTGGCCCCCGACGTGCCGGCGGTGCTGCTCGAGATGGGGTTCATCACCAACGTGTCGGACGAGCGGCGGCTGGCGGATGGGGGCGAGCGGCGGCGGCTAATGGACGGGGTGGCGCAGGCGATCGACACGTACTTCGCTGGGGAGACGATGAAGGTGGCGAGCCGGTAGGGGTGCGTCCGGGTAGCGGACGTTTCGTACCGTCGGATTGGGTGGGGAGCGGACGAAGGGTGAAGCGGTGGAAGACGTCCGACGCTTTCTCTAGCGACGGCAGGCGCGGTCTTCGCTGCCCGCTAGGTCTTTGTCTCCTGCGCGAGTCTCAGGAGAGACTGCGCGGCCAGGGACGCGCCGCCCGCGCCACGCGCCTCTTCCCGCATGGAACCGACCATTGATCCAATATCAGCGTCTGTGGCGCAGCGGTGAGCGGCAGCCAGAAGGACTTCCCTGGTCAGCCCGACGCGCTCCAGGGCCACCCCAAGACCCAGCTCGACGACGCGGGTCGCCGTTAGCCGTTGCTCGTCGATCTCTGGCAGGACAACCACGGGCACGCCGGTCCACATCGCCTCCATGACGCTGTTGAGGCCGCCGTGGGTGACGAACACGTCGGCCTGCGCCAGCACGGCGAGCTGAGGGACGACGGCGCACACGTCGAAGTTGGCGGGAACGGCGCCTAGCTCCGCCCGCTCGACCTGCTCGCCCACCGACATGACGACCTCCCAATCGGCATGCGCGAAGGCTTCGAAGCAGAGGCGATAGAACTCCGGCCTGTCGTTCCGCAGCGTGCCGAGCGAGATGTAAGCCCTGCGGGGCCGTAGGCCGGGTCGAAGCCTGAAAGGCCACGGGACAGGGCATTGCCGCACGAGCGAAGGGCCGATGAAGCTGTAACGCTCGTCAAACAGCTCCGCCATCGACTGGAATCGCTTGGGCAGGAAGACGAAGCGGAGGGGTTCCTCTCCGCGCAAAACCTCCTCCAGGCTGGGCTGCGGCAGCCCGTAACGGGTGGCCCAATCAGCCAGGCCGATCGCGGCCTGGCGGCTCAGCTCCTCCGAGGGCGGATTGGCGGGAGATCGCCGCCGGGGGGCGGCGTGGAAGGGCCGGAAGGTCGCCGCGGGGCGCCGGACTGCGCGCGCCGCAAGCCGCGCCGTCAGGTCCAGCTCATTGCACACCAGGATGTCCGGGCGGTGTTCCTCGATGCGCTCCACGAGCGGCGGGACCGTGACAGGCGCGCTCGCCGCCATTAGCAAAGGCAGGCGACGGACGGCGTCGTCCCCCAGCTCCGGGGAGACTGAGCCGGTCATTCTGGCTCTTCTTGGACGATCCAGCCAGAAGGCCCCTCGGTCTTCGACACGCGCCCGCATGTCCTCCGGACAGAAATAGAAGACCACAGCGCCCCGCCCGACTAGCTCCTCGACGATGGCCAGCGTCGGGTTGAGATGACCTGTGGCGGGCAGGGTCAAGAAGGCGAAGGCCGGCATTTGTGCACATTAGCACCGTGCAACCGCGTCCGCTTTGGGTGGAGGCTGTGTGAGAACACGGTTTGGAGCCAGGGCGCTGGAGCGAACTGGTCGGCTCGGTGAAGGCGATCAGGCGTGCATCGCCTGGATCAGCGGCGCCACGCCAAACATCGTGATCATTCGCTTCAGGTTGTAGGCCAGGACGTGCAGGCTCATCTCGGTTTGGACCTTTGGTAATGTTCGCATCTTGAAGTGGGTGGCTCCCATGGCGGCTTTGGGCGTGCCGAAGACGTGCTCCACGGTGGCCCTCCGGACCCGCATGGCGCGGGGATGACGATCCAGACGCGCCTGCATGGCTTCGAGCACCGCCTCGTGTTCCCAGCGGCGCACCCGCCGCACGGGACCTGTCGTGCATTGGGGTTTCAAGCGACAGGTCGCACAGGCCAGGGTCCAATACTTGTGCATCAACAGGCCTGCCTCGTCTGAAGCGAAGCGCCGCGTCAGCCGCTCGCCCGCCGGGCAGCGATAGACGTCCTCCTCGGGCAGGTAGACGAAGTCCTGCTTGCCGAAGCGTCCCTCCGCCTTGGCGTTGGACGTCAGGGGCTTTGGGACGTAGGGCTCCACGCCCAGCGCTTCGCAGGCCAGCACCTCCTGGCTGTCGAAGTCGCCGCGGTCCGCCAGCACCTGGAGCCGATCCGCGCCGCAGGCGGCCTTCGCCTTTGCGCCCATCTCGGCAAGCATGTGGCGGTCGTGACCGACATTGGTCACCTCATGGGCCACGATCAGGTGGTGGGTGGCGTCCACGGCGGCCTGGACGCACAGGCTCCACCGCCTTGAAGCTCGCCATCTGCCGGCGCAGCGCTGCGATCTTCTCCTTCAGCCGGCCGCTCTCGACGAACCGCTTCATCAAAAGCTCCGACACTGGCTCCGGATCAATGCGTAGATTGCTTCGGCGTTTTCACACAGCCTCGACCCACAACGGACATCCATTTGGATAACCTCGTGCCTATGGAGACGCTCTCGCGTGGTGGCTGCTCTTTGAAGGTGCGCATCTCGGGAGGCTGACCTAGAAGGGGCGTCGGTGGCAGCCGACGCTTGTCGGTACGCTTTTGGGGCTGAACTGCGCAGTGCGGGAGCTACGTTCAGGAATAGCAGGCCTCGCGGCCGCGATCATCGCGCTGCTGATGCTCTCCTATGCCTTTGCGCAGTCCAACGTCATGCAGATAAGGATGGCGGCGGCGGCCGTTGGGCAGCCGATATGCGGCGGCACATCCAATTCCACCATGGCGACGATGGGCGAGATGGCGGCCGGGCCGGCAAAGGCGTCTCCGGCTTCACCGTCAAAGGGCCATGCTCCAGTCAAGTCCTGCCCCTACTGCGCCGCCGCGGCCCATCTCCCTATCGTCGGAACATCGACGCCCTGGCGCGCGCCGTCAGCCTTCATCTTCACCGCCTTCCGCGTTGTCGCCAGCCATGGTCCACGTGGACCGCCAGCCTGCCAACCCCGCGCTCGTGGGCCACCCCTCAGTCCCCTGACCCTCTGAACCGACCGTCGCCATACGCGACGGTGCACCTGCTTGGGAACGGGGGCTGGCCGAGGTCATGCCCATGGGGACACGACTTTGCGACACCTCATGCTCGCGAGCGCCAGCGCGCTCGCCCTTATCGCCGGCGCGCACGCCGCGGGCGCACAGACGACTCCGCCTACGGCTTCGGCCAATTCAACTTCAGCCTCGGCTAACTCAGTTTCTGAAGTGGTGGTCACCGCCTCCCGTTTGAACGAAGTCGGGATCGCGCAGACCGCCAGCCAGGGTTCCGTAACCCAGGAGGAGCTGGAGCTTCGGCCGGTGTACCGGATCGGGCAACTGCTGGAGAGTACGCCGGGTCTGACGGTCACCGTCCACTCCGGCGAGGCGAAAGCCAACCAGTATTACGTCCGCGGCTTCCTGCTCGACCATGGCACCGACATCGCCATCTCGGTGGATGAGATGCCGGTGAACCGGCCCACCAACGCCCACGGGCAGGGCTACTCGGACCTGAACTTCCTAGCGCCCGAACTGCTCGGCGGCGTCGATTTCGGTAAGGGACCCTTCTACGCCTCGGTCGGCGACTTCGGGGCGGTGGCCTACGACCACCTGAAGCTGGTCGATTTCCTGCCGAACCAGATCGATCTCAGCGCCGGCACACTGGGCGACGAGGAAGGCTTCGTCGGGGGAACCCACACGTTCGGCTCAGGCGACCGACTGCTCGCCTCGGTGGACTACGAACACCTTGATGGGCCCTGGACCCACCCGGACAACTTCCAGAAGATCGCGGGCGCGCTCCGATACGTCCATGGGGCGGAGGGCGACGGCTACAGCCTCACCGCCCTGTATTATCATGGCCACAGCAATCTCACGACCGACCAGCCCGAGCGGGCGGTCCAGGAAGGGCTGATCGACCGCTTCGGCACGCTCGATCCTTCCGACGGGGCACGGTCGGAGCGGTTCAGCCTATCCGGAACATACGCCGCCAAGGGCGGAAACTGGGACTTCAATACGAGCGCCTACGTGATCCACAGCACCATGACCCTGTGGAACGACTACACCCACTTCCTGGACGATCCGATCAACGGCGACCAGGAGCAGCAGAGCGAGGCTCGCAACACCGCTGGTGGTCAGGTCGCTTATGTAATCCGCTTGAACCTTGGCCAGATTACCTCGGAGACGAGCTTCGGCCTGCAAGGACGCTACGACGACGTCTACGTGGACCGACGTCACACCCACGACCGCCATGCGCTGGACTATTGCGAGAACGAGCAGGACCCAGCCCCGGACGGCTCCTATGTCCCCGCCGTGGCCACGCCTGCGGTGAACTACGCCTGCAACGCCGACCGGGTGCATCTCGGCGACATCGGCGTGTACGCGCAGAACACCACCCACTTCACGCCCTGGCTGCGCACGATCCTCGGCCTTCGCGAGGAGTACGAAACGGCCTTCGATCACAGTTTCATCTCGGGCTTCCAGGGGAACACCGATCAGGCCCTCTTCCAGCCTAAGGGCAGCCTGATCCTGGGACCCTGGTGGCAGACCGAGGCCTATCTCAGCGCCGGCCGCGGCTTCCACTCCAACGATGTGCGCGGCGTGTTCGAGACCGTCAGCATCGAGGGCGTTCCGGTCACTGCGGGCCACACACCGCTGCTGGCGCCCGCCACTTCCTATGAGGTGGGTCTACGCTCCAACTTCGTCCCCGAGCTCAGCGCCCAGATCGCGGTGTTCCAGGAAGATTTCTCCTCCGAGCTGGCCTACGACCAGGACCAGGGCCAGGACGACGCCTCCGCCCCCAGCCGGCGCCAGGGGATCGAGGTCTCCGCCCAATATCGACCTTTCCTCTGGGCTGAGCTGAACACCGACCTGGCTTTCAGCCACGCCCGCTACCGCGGCGACCTGACCGCCTTCGATCTGGACGGCCCCTACATCGCCAACGCGCCGAACTTCATCGGCTCATTCGGGGTGCTGGTGGACCACCTCGGCCCGTGGTTCGGCGGCCTGGAGTGGCGCATCCTCGGCCAGTACCCAATCAGCGACGGGGACGAGTATCCCAAGGACGACGGCTATAGCGAGGTCAACATCGACGCCGGCTACAAAATCAACAGCCAGGTCAAGGTTCAGGTGAGCATCTACAACCTGAACAACACCCATGCGAGCGCGTCGTCGGCCTACTACACCTCTCGCCTCCCTGGTGAGCCGGCGGGAGGGGTAACCGACTACCAGCTCCACCCGCTAGAGCCGATCTCCGCGCGCTTCAGCGTAACGGCAACCTTCTGACCCGAACGACGACAAGCCACAGGGATGATCGTCTTACCTCTGTCCCTATGGCTGCTGTCCACCCACAGCACGGGTTCGGGAGGCCCGCTTCCAGGCCGAAAGCCTGGCCCAGGCTGAACGGTAAGTTTCGGGAGGGAGCCTAATACGTGTTGCCGACCCTTCTCGGACCCTCGTAGCTCGTGCAACTTGCATGGAGGCGAGGAGGTGATAACCGATGAAGCGGAGGCGGGGTGGACAATTAAGGCTCGTGCTGACGCTCCTTGCAGCCGCTGTCGCCGCTGTGATTCTCCTTCCGATCCTGGGCGGCGTCGTGCTCGGGATGGCTCTCTCGGAAGGAGCGCAGCGAACCATCCACCAACGGGTAGTGTCGCCGGACGGTCAGCTAGAAGCGAGGGTGCAGTTTGATGATTGTGGGGCCGCTTGCAGCTTTGATCGCATCGTCCTGATTAAGCCTCGCTGGCTCAATGATGAGCCACTTCTCAGTTGTCGCGCCTTCCTGGCCGATGGAGAGGCTCCTGTTCACCTATCCTGGACTGGTCCTCGGCAGCTACTGATCCGTCACTCTTTCCGACCGGAGGATGTAAGGGCCAAGGCGAACCACTGTGGAGGCGTCCAGGTCCGCATTAATGCCGGTTAAGCAACGAGTTTCAGGAGGCGAGCCAATCCGGGCTCACGACCCATTGCAGCCGTTCCTTTCTCGAACTACTCTCATCGAGAGTCTGTTATTCGCTTAGGACCTCCAATGGCGGAGATCACTTACATAGCTATAAATACGGGTAAGAGCCGCCTGATCCAACTCTTCGCTCTTATCCTGATCATCACCGGAGCAGGTCTGCTTTACCTGTTTAGATACATCACGGGCGGTTCGATGGCTTCATTGCTGTTCGTGTTCCCCGCGCTTGGGCTACTTCGCCTGAGTCGGAATTTCATGGACCAAGTAGAATATCATCCACCTCGCAGCGAAGCCGAACGTCACCGTGTGAGGAGTTATGGGATAATGCGACGCGCATTTGGGCTCTTGTTGTGCGCTTCCCTTGTGGGGCTGGAATACTGCGCCGTGCTCCGATGGGGAGGGAGTATCGCCATGATAGTTGTTGGAACAGCAGCCGTCTTGTGCTTTGGGATGTTCGCTTTCTCCGTAGCTCAGGTCGAGCGCTTTCAACGCAGGTCGGTTGGCTAGTCTATCTTTGTAGAGTCCGGACTCCACCCATCGCCCGTATTCGCAGCGTCCGCTTATCGGCCATAAGGTCAGGGCGGCTTGGCTGGGGTTTTCCGGCGTAACGTCGATCCGTGACGGCGGTCCGCTCCGATGGGCGATGCCAAGGGCTTACTCGCAGTCGATACTACGCGTTCTGAGGCGGTCGGTTGGTCGGGTCAGGCATCGGCGGCGCGGTCTTCCGTCGTCTTCACCGCCTGCAATCCCTCCCGATAGGTCGGATAGGCCGGGCGCCAGTCCAGGGCGGCCTTGGCGCGGGCGTTGGAGACGCGCTTGGACTCGGCCCAGAAGCGGCGGGCCGTGGGGGAGAGGGCGGCGGGGTCCAGGGGCTCTTCCGGCGGGGGCTGCATCTGCAGGAGCCGGGCGGCGCAGGCGGTGACGTCGGCGGGGGCGGCGGGCTCGTCGTCGCAGAGGTTATAGACGCCGGCGCGTTGCGGCCGCTCCATCGCGCGGACCAGGGCGTCCGCCAGATCGTCCACGTGGATGCGGGAGAAGACCTGGCCGGGCTTGACCCAGCTCCGGACCGATCCCGCGCGCAGCCGGTCCAGGGGCGAGCGGCCGGGGCCGTAGATGCCGGGCAGGCGGAAGACGAACAGGGGCGCGGCGGTCGCGGCGGCGAGGGCGCCCCAGCCCCGTTCGGCCGCCAGCCGCCGCTCGCCTTCGGGAGAGGCGGGGGTGGGCGGGGTGTCCTCGCGCACCCAGCGGCCCGCCTGGTCGCCATAGACCCCGGTGGTGGACAGATAGAGCAGGCAGGGGGCGGGGAGGGGGCGCTCATGTTCGAGCAGGGGGCCGAGGGCGGCGAGGCCGGGGCAGCCGTGGTCGCCAGGCGGGGCGGCGATCAGGATCGCGTCGACCTTGGCGATCGCCTGGGCCAGGGCGAGCGATCCGGCGGGGTCGAGGGCGTCCAAGCCCTGGCTCGCCATCTGGGCGCGGGTCCCGGCGTCGCGGGAGGTGGCGCTGACGCTCCAGCCCTCCAGCCGGCCAACCAGGGCGCGGCCCGTGAAGCCGTAGCCGAAGATCAGCAGGCGGCGCGTCACCCCTCTCCCCTTGCGGGAGAGGGAGGGGCCCGCGTGTCGCAGGCACGTGGGAGGGTGAGGGGTCGCACGACGCTTGTGGCTGCCATCGGCGGCGCGACCCCTCATCCTTCCCAGCTTCGCCGGGCCCCTTCCTTCTCCCGCAAGGGGAGAAGGAGTCTAGCCCGCCGCCTGCAGGGGCGTTGGCGGCTCGGAGATGGCGGCGGCGCGTTCGGCGTTCCAGGCGGAGACGCAGGGGATCTTGGACAGATCGGCGCGGTCGCGATAGGCGCGGGCGATCTCGGTGACTTCGCGCAGCAGGCCTTCGTCCAGGGTGATCGGGTTCAGGCCCAGCGCTAGGAACTGGTCGTTGCAGACCTTCAGCTCGTTCTCCTCCGCCTCCTTGCGGGGGTTGGGCAGGTAGGCGACCTGGGCGCCGGTCAGCCGCGCGACGGTCTCGGCCAGCTCGCGCACCTGCCGCGTCTCCACCATCTGGTTCAGGATGGCGACGCGCTCGCCCCGGGCGGGCGGGTTCAGCAGGGCCAGCTCGATGCAGCGCACGGTGTCTTGCACGTTGATGAAGGCCCGCGTCTGCCCGCCGGTGCCGTGCACGCTCAGCGGATAGCCTAGGGCCGCCTGCATCAGGAAGCGGTTCAGCACTGTGCCGTAGTCGCCGTCGTAGTCAAAGCGGTTGACCAGCCGCGGGTCCCGCCGCGTCTCCTCGGTCTGGGTGCCCCAGACGATGCCCTGATGAAGATCGGTGATCCGCAGCCGGTCGTTCTTGACGTAGAACTGGAACAGTAGCTGATCCTGGGTCTTGGTCATGTGGTAGATCGACCCCGGATCGGAGGGATAGAGGATCTCTCGCGTCACCGGGCCCGAGGGCGTGTCGAGCGTCACCTTCAGATAGCCTTCCGGGATCGGCGCGCCCGCGGTGCCGTAGCCGTAGACCCCCATGGTGCCCAGGTGCGCCAGGTGGATGTCGCGCCCGGTCTCGACGATGGCGGCCAGCACGTCGTGGGTGGCGTTGATGTTGTTGGCGACGGTGTAGCGCTTGTGGCGCGCCGACTTCATCGAATAGGGCGCCGCACGCTGCTCGGCGAAGTGGACCACCGCATCGGGCGTCCAGGCGTCCAGCAGCTCCACCAGGGCGTCGAAGTCCTCGCCGAGCGTCAGGTCGAAATGGTCCAGGGCGTGGCCTGAGACCTCTCGCCAGGCCGCGATGCGCTGGGGCAGGGGAGCGATCGGGGTCAGTGACTGGACGCTGAGCTCCCGGTCGATGCGGCGGCGCGAGAGGTTGTCGACCAGGCCGACGGTATGTCCCCTGGCGGACAGATGCAGGGCCGTGGGCCAGCCGCAGAAGCCGTCGCCGCCCAGCACCAGTACGCGCATCCGCCGTTCCTCAAGAGCTGTTTCCGCCGAACATCTCTGCGGGATTTTAAGGGGAGGCGTCAACGGGACACGCCGTTGCAGGCGCCGTCAGGAGCGGCCCATACGGCAAGACCCGCCCGGACGGTGCGCAACGTAGGTTGCAGATCAGCGTCGTGCAGGGTTCCCCCCGCCTTCATCCTGGGCTAATCCCGCCGCGCCTGCAGACGAGAGCCCGAACCGCCCGTGTCCATCCTGATCGACGCCAACACCAAGGTCATCTGCCAGGGCATCACCGGGGCGCAAGGCACCTTCCACACCGAGCAGGCCATCGCGTACGGCACCAAGATGGTCGGCGGCGTCACGCCGGGTAAAGGCGGCCAGACCCACATCGGCCTGCCGGTCTACGACACCGTGTCCGAGGCGCGCGAGAGGACCGGCGCGGACGCCAGCGTTATCTACGTGCCGCCACCCTTCGCCGCCGACTCCATCCTGGAGGCGATAGATGCGGAGGTGCCGCTGATCATCTGCATCACCGAAGGCATCCCGGTCGAGGACATGATCAAGGTGAAGCGCAGCCTGTCGGGCTCCAAGTCGCGCCTGATCGGGCCGAACTGTCCGGGTGTCCTGACGCCCAACCAGTGCAAGATCGGCATCATGCCGGGCAACATCTTCAAGGCCGGCTCCGTCGGCGTCGTTTCCCGCTCGGGCACGCTGACCTATGAGGCGGTGTTCCAGACGACCAACGCAGGGCTCGGCCAGACCACAGCGGTCGGCATCGGCGGCGACCCGGTGAAGGGCACAGAGTTCATCGACGTGCTGGAGATGTTCCTGGCGGACGAGGCCACCAAGTCCATCATCATGATCGGCGAGATCGGCGGCTCGGCCGAGGAAGACGCGGCGGAGTTCATCAAGCACTCCAAGGTCAAGAAGCCCATGGTCGGCTTCATCGCCGGCGTCACTGCGCCTCCGGGCCGGCGGATGGGCCATGCGGGGGCGATCATCTCCGGCGGAAAGGGCGGGGCGGAGCACAAGACCGCGGCCATGGAGGCGGCGGGCATCCGCGTGTCGCCCTCGCCCGCTACGCTCGGCGAGACGCTGCTGGAAGTTTTGAAGGGCTGAGACGCGCTTCACGGTTCCGTTACGGACCGCGGGCGACCATATAGCTAACCGCGTGATCCGCGTCCGTCGGCCTGAGTCGGCGAACACCCTAGCCGGATCGGGCGCAAGGGTGAGATGATGGCGGACGACGCAGGTCTTCGAAACACCGTTCGGGTCGGCGCAATCCTGGGCGAGACCTCCTTCCTCTACGGGGCCAACGCCGCCTTCGTCGAAGACCTGTACGATCGCTACGCCAAGGATCCCGGATCGGTAGAGCCGTCCTGGCGCGCCTATTTTGGGAGCCTGCACGACACCTCGGCGACCATTGAGGCCGCCGCCGCCGAACCGAGCTGGACCAAGCCGGCGACGCCGGTTCCTCGGCCCGAGTGGCTGGCCGCCATGGACGGGATGTGGCCGGCCATAGAGGCCAAGGTCTCCAAGGCGATCGCCGAGAAGACGCCCACCGCCTCCCCAACCGACGTCCGCGCGGCCACGCTGGACTCGGTGCGCGCGATCATGATGATCCGCGCCTTCCGCATCCGCGGTCATCTGCAGGCTAACCTCGATCCTCTCGGCCTTGAGCCGAAGGTTCAGAGCGCCGAGCTGGACCCCGCGGCCTACGGCTTCTCTGAGCGGGACTACGACCGGCCGATCTTCCTGGACTATGTGCTAGGGCTGGAGACCGCCAACCTTCGCGAAATCATGGCGATCCTGAAGCGCACCTACTGCGGCAATGTCGGGGTGCAGTACATGCACATTTCCGACCCCGTCGAGAAGGCTTGGATACAGGAGCGTATCGAGGGCAAAGATAAGGAGATTACCTTCACGCCCGACGGCAAGAAGGCGATTCTGAAGAAGCTGATCGAAGGCGAGGGCTTCGAGCGCTTCCTGCACAAGCGCTTCCCCGGCACCAAGCGTTTCGGCCTGGACGGGGCCGAGGCTCTGGTGCCGGCCATGGAGCAGATCATCAAGCGCGGCGGCGCGCTGGGCGTCGACGAGATCATCATCGGCATGCCCCACCGGGGGCGGCTGAACGTCTTGGCCGCGGTGATGGGCAAGCCCTACCGCGTGATCTTCCACGAGTTCCAGGGCGGCTCGTCGCTGCCCTCCGACATCGAGGGTTCGGGAGACGTCAAATATCACCTGGGCGCGTCGTCAGATCGCGAGTTCGACGGCAACAGCGTCCACCTGTCGCTCACCGCCAACCCCAGCCACCTGGAGATCGTCAATCCCGTGGTGATCGGGAAGGCCCGCGCCAAGCAGACCATAGACTATCGCGAGGACGAGCATGCCGACCGCGGCCGGGTGCTTCCACTTATCCTGCACGGCGATGCGGCCTTCGCCGGCCAGGGCGTGGTGGCCGAATGCTTCATGCTAAGCGGGCTGAAGGGCTACAACACCGGCGGCACGGTGCATTTCATCGTCAACAACCAGATCGGCTTCACCACCAGCCCGCGCAACAGCCGTTCGTCGCCCTATCCGTCCGATACCGCGCTGATGGTCCAGGCCCCGATCCTGCACGTGAACGGCGACGATCCGGAAGCCGTCGTCTTCGCCACCAAGGTCGCCACCGAGTACCGCCAGAAGTTCGGCAAGGACACGGTGATCGACATGTTCTGCTATCGCCGGTTCGGCCACAACGAGGGCGACGACCCGACCTTCACCCAGCCTCTGATGTACGCCAAGATCAAGGATCAGCCCTCGGTGCGCGAACTCTACAGCCGCCGCCTGGTGGTCGAAGGCGTCGCCACCCAGGCCGAGGTGGACGGGTGGCTCGGCGAGTTCGACCGCTTCCTCGACGAGGAGTTCGAGGCCGGCAAGAGCTTCCACGCCAATAAGGCCGACTGGATGGACGGCGTGTGGTCCGGCCTGGCGCTGGAGCCCGGCGCCGACATGCATCGGGGCGAGACCGGCGTGCCCGAGGCCAAGCTGAAGGACCTCGGCCACCTGATCACCGCGGTTCCAGAGCGGATCGACGTACACAAGACCCTGCGCCGGGTCATCGACGCGCGCCGCACCGCGGTCGATGCAGGCGAGAACATCGACTGGTCCCTGGCCGAGTCGCTGGCCTTCGCCAGCCTGCTGGACGAGGGCTTTCCGGTGCGCCTGTCCGGCCAGGACAGCGTTCGCGGCACCTTCTCCCAGCGCCATTCCGCGGTGATCGACCAGGCCACGGAGGAGCGCTACGTGCCCCTCAACAACCTGCGTCCGGGCCAGGGCTATTTCGAGGTGATCGACTCCGCCCTGTCGGAAGAGGCGGTGTTGGGCTTCGAGTACGGTTACAGCCTGGCCGATCCCAACACGCTGACCCTGTGGGAGGCCCAGTTCGGCGACTTCGCCAACGGCGCCCAGGTGGTGGTGGACCAGTTCATCTCGTCCGCCGAGCGCAAGTGGTTGCGCATGAGCGGCCTGACCATGCTGCTGCCGCACGGCTACGAGGGGCAGGGGCCGGAGCACTCGTCGGCGCGCTTGGAGCGCTACCTGCAGCTCTGCGCCGAGGACAACCTTCAGGTCGCCAATTGCTCCACCCCCGCCAACTACTTCCACATCCTGCGCCGTCAGGTGCATCGCAGCTTCAGGAAGCCCCTGATCCTGATGACGCCGAAATCCCTGCTTCGCCACAAGAAGGCGGTGTCCACCATGGCCGATCTGGCGGAGGGATCGAGCTTCCACCGGGTGCTGCACGACACCGCCCAGCGCGACCCGGAGGCCGCGGGCGTCTCGCTGAAGCCGGACGCGGACATCCGTCGGGTGATCATGTGCTCGGGCAAGGTCTATTACGACCTGCTGGACGCGCGGGCCAAGAAGGGCGTGGATGACGTCTACATCCTGCGGCTCGAACAGTTCTATCCTTGGCCGATGCAGACCCTTCGCCGCGAATTGGCCCGATTTCCCGGTGCGGAGCTGGTCTGGTGCCAGGAGGAGCCCAAGAACATGGGCGGCTGGACCTTCGTCGACCCATGGATCGAGCTCACCCTGACCAAGGTCGACGTCAAGGCCAAGCGCGCCCGCTATGTCGGCCGCCCCGCCTCGGCGTCGACGGCGGCGGGACAGATGAGCCGCCACCTGAAGGAAATGCAGAGCTTCCTGGACGAGGCGTCGGCCTGACCCATGTTCTTCTCATCCGCTCATCCCGGCGAATGCCGGGACCCAGATCGTAGCACGCTGCGATGCAAGGGTGAGTGCTCGTCTTCCTACCCACTGTCGCGTCTTATGATCTGGGTCCCGGCATTCGCCGGGATGAGCGGTGAGTTGGGCGGTCATATTCGGGATACTTTGACACCATGAGCGACATCCTCGCGCCGACCCTCGGCGAATCCGTCAGCGAAGCCACCGTGGCGCGCTGGACCAAGAAGCCCGGCGACGCGGTGAAGAAGGACGAGGTGCTGGTCGAACTCGAGACCGACAAGGTCAGCCTCGAGGTCGCCGCCCCCGCGGACGGCGTGCTCGGCGAGATCAGCGCCGAGGAGGGCGCCACCGTCACCGCCGGCCAGAAGCTCGGCGCGGTGGACGAGAACGGGGCCGCCAAGCCGGCGCCCGGGAAAGCCCCCGCCAGGCCCGTTGCCGGCCCGACCGCCGCTGCAAAGCCTGCGACCCCAACCATGGCGGCGCCGAGTGCTCAGAAGCAACCGGAGCCTACGCCCGGAAAGCCGGCGCCGGCCAAGGGCGGCGGGGTCGAGGTGACCGTGCCGACCATGGGCGAGTCGGTCACCGAGGGGACGATGGGAACCTGGACCAGGAAGGTCGGCGACAAGGTCTCGCGCGACGAAGTGCTGGTGGAGATCGAGACGGACAAGGTCGCGGTCGAGATCGCCGCGCCCGCCGACGGCACGCTGTCGGAGATCACCGCGGAGGCCGGCGCGACCGTCACCCCGAACCAGGTCATCGCGCGTATCGGCGCCGCCTCCAACGTCGGGGCCCAGCAGCCTTCCGGCGCCGGCGACGACACCCCCGCCAACGAGCCGCCGGCCGCCCAGAAGGGGCCCCAACCCGCCAACCTCTCGCCCTCGGTGCAGCGCATCGTGTCGGAGAACAGGCTGGACCCGTCCGCGATCAACGGCACCGGCCCTGACGGCCGCATCACCAAGGGGGATGCGCTGGAGGCCTCCAAGGCGCCCGCGCTCAGACCCGAGCCCAAGACGCTTGCGTCCGCGACGCCCGCGGCGGGCGCTCCGCCGGCCCAGGTCCGCTCCTCCGAGCCCGCGCCTGCGCCCACCCCGGTCGCCGCGCCGCGTGAGATCGGCGACCGCGAGGAGCGGGTGCGCATGACGCGCCTGCGCCAGACCATCGCGCGCCGGCTGAAGGACGCCCAGAACGCCGCGGCCATGCTCACGACCTTCAATGAGGTCGACATGACCAACGTCATGGCGCTGCGCAACCAGTACAAGGACAGCTTCGAGAAGAAGCACGGGGTGAAGCTCGGCTTCATGAGCTTCTTCACCAAGGCCTGCATCGCCGCCTTGAAGGAAGTCCCCGACGTCAACGCCGAGATCGACGGCCAGGACGTGATCTACAAGAACCACTACGACATCGGCGTCGCCGTCGGCACCGACCGCGGCCTGGTCGTGCCGGTGGTGCGCGACGCCGACGAGATGTCGCTGGCCGGGATCGAAAAGGCCATCGGCGCGCTGGGCAAGAAGGCCCGCGACGGCAAGCTGGCCATCGAGGACATGCAGGGCGGCACCTTCACCATCACCAACGGCGGGGTGTACGGCTCGCTGATGTCCACCCCGATCCTGAACGCGCCCCAGTCCGGCGTGCTCGGCATGCACAACATCGTGCAGCGCCCGATGGCGGTGAACGGCCAGGTGCTGATCCGCCCGATGATGTATCTGGCCCTCAGCTACGACCACCGCATCGTCGACGGCAAGGGCGCGGTCACCTTCCTGGTCGCCGTAAAGAACGCCATCGACGACCCGCAGCGGATGTTGCTGGACGTGTGAGGACTTGGCGCCATGCAGGGCCGCCAAAGAACGGGGCTACTGCAAAGGCGTTGGAATGCCGCGTCCGTTCGCAGGCCTGAAGCAGACGAATGAGTATATCTAACTTCTAATCACGGGCAATCGCGTGAAGTGTCACCGACGCACGTAAGTATCGGTCTTAAGCCAGTTCGCTGGAGGCACATATCGACTTGGCTGGCCTGAGTGTCCACTCCGCGGCAGGATGCCTTAGCCTCCGGGCAACGGTGAGTTTGCGGAGGAAGGCTGGTGGCCGGGTTCGACCCAAAGCGGCCGGAGCGTGTCGGTTGTAATCCCGACTGCTTCCATCAGAATATAGCCTTATGGAAAGCTATGTACTCACGTGACGAGGCGCTCTCGCACGCTCGACGCCGCGCTGCTCGCCGCTCTGGCAGAGTTCTCAGCTGCACGCTTGGCTGGGCGCGTAGAAAACGAAGTACTTGCAGACGTTGAAGCATCCCTTGCTACGCTATCTCCCGCCGACGTGAGCTGGGCAGACCTTGCTATTGCCACGGCAGCGCAGCTTTGGCGTCGACCAGAGCGGCGCACATCGCTGATGAGTTTCTTTCAGCCGCATACTGATGACATCAACATGCTTGAGAAGAATAAAATGGCGGCAAGCATTTTCCTTTTCCACCGAGACGGCTTTGTCAGAGAGCGCGCTCTGAACTCGATGACAGGTGGCTTGACGTCGGGATTTATGGTTGCGGCTATGGCATGGCGGCTAAACGACTGGGTTCGGCCTGTGCGCCTCGCTGCTCGCCTAAGCTTCGAGAGAGCGCTTGCGCTTACACAGCCAGACGTGGTGTCGGAAGCTGCGCCATATCCGTTGAGCCGCTGGAAAACGTGGCAAAGATGGGACCCTGAGCAGGCGGTTGTCCTTGATCGCCTGTTCAGTAGGCCTGATGTTGTATCCGCCATAGGTAAGCGTCTGCGCGAGGCAACGTCTGGCCCCCTGGCGCAAATGCTGCGGCAGATGCTGCGGAGCCCGGCTTTGGATGACGATCTGATTATTCTGGCAAGGAGTGCAGCCGAACCGGCTGTGCGAGCCACTGCTTTTCACACGCTACTTGATGGTGAAGCCCGTTGGCCGGTAGGATTCGGTCGTGAGTGGGTAGATAAGAGTTTCGGCATCGACCGAAGAGTTACTCTATTCGGCAGACGTCACATAACGGCAAGGACTGATAAAGACAAGCTACTTAGACAGGGCCTGCGCGACTCCTCTGTAGCCGTGCGGTTGCTAGCTGCGGATTATCTAACAAAACGGGCCGACTATCGTAATTACCCACCCCCCTTGCGAGCCTTGAGGATCGCTGATTCAAGCGGCGGATGGGGCGAATCGATCTTGAGCGCTTGAGCAAGGAAGAGCTGATCGAGCTGGTGCTACGGCTTCAGCGTCCAGCCAAGACGTCGCGCAGATCCTCCAAACCGCCGTCTACAGATCGCAAGGAACGACGCGAGACGTCGCGGCCGGGTGGCGCGAAGCCTGGCCATGAGGGTCATAGCCGCGTGATGAGCGAGGAGGCCGACCGGATCGTGGCTCATTATCCCGACCAGTGTCCTGACTGCCTTGCGGCCCTGTCGTCAGATTTGGCCGCCGAGGTCGTGGGCGCCTACGACAAGATAGACCTGCCGACGATCTCCCCCTTTATAGAGCGCCACCAGCGTCTGGCGGTGCGTTGCCCTGTCTGCGACGCTCGCGTTCTGGCCGCCGTGCCGCAGGCGGCGAGCGGCAGCCCGTTTGGACCGCGCCTGCACGGTTTGGCGACCTATCTGAAGACCTTCCAAGCCTTCTCCTACGAGCGGCTCCAGGCGAGCTTCGCCGTACGTATCCGGTGAGTACCGCGGCGGGCGGCTCTGAGTTCGGCCGCGCTGTTCAGGCGGCCTGAGGGCGGGCGTCGCGCTCGCCTTTCCAGTTCCAGGGCAGGAGATCGTCCAGGCGGTGAGCAGGGTGGCTGGCGATCCGTGCGAGCACGTCGGCGAGCCAGGCCTGGGGATCGATGTCGTTCATCTTGCAGGTGACGATCAGGCTGTACATCTGCGCCGCCCGGTGGCCGCCCCGGTCTGAGCCGCAGAACAGCCATGACTTGCGTCCGAGGGCCAGGCCTCTCAGGGCGCGCTCGGCGGCGTTGTTCGTGAGGCAGACCCGGCCGTCGTCGAGGAAGCGGGTAAACGCCGCCCAGCGGGTCAGCATGTAGTCGAGCGCCTTGGCCACGGGGTCGTGGCGGGAGAGCCGGGCGCGCTGCCCGCGCATCCAAGTCTCAAGATCCTCGACGAGCGGTCGGCTGTGTCTCTGTCGGGCAGCCAGCCGTTCGGCGGCAGGGCGGCCGCTGATCTCCCGCTCGATGTCGAAGATCAGGTCGATGCGCCTCACCGCCTCCAGCGCGATGGGCGAGATGACGGCGGGCTTGCCGCGGGCGGCGCGGCGCGCGCCCTCCGCGACGTCGGCGAGCTCGAAGAAGTGACGTCGCCCATGGCTCCAGCACAGGGCCTGGGTGACCGGGCCTGGCGGCCTGCCCGGCTCGTAGAGCCTGTTGTAGCCTCCATAGGCGTCAGCCTGCAGCACGCCGGACCAGGCGGCGAGATGGGCCTGGGGATGCTCGCCGCGCCGGTCGCGCGAGTAGTAGAAGATCGCCGCCGGAGGCGCCGCTCCGCCGAAGGGGCGGTCGTCGCGGACGTAGTCCCATATCCTCGCCACGTCGGTCTTGCCGCTCGCGAGCACCGGCACGGTTGTGTCGTCGCCGTGCAGCCGCTCGGCCGCCAGCACGTGGGCCTCCAGGCGCCGGTAGAGCGGCAGGGTGGCCATGCAGATCGCGCCCACCTGGTCGGCCAGGGTGGAGAGGCTCAAGGGCACGCCCTCACGGGCATAGCGCTCGGCCTGGCGGTTTAGGGGCTGGTGCTGGCCGAACTTCTCGAAGGCGATCATCGCCAGCAGGCCCGGCCCCGCCCAGCCCCGGGCGGTGACGTGGAAGGGCGCTGGCGGCTGGGTTACGGTCTGGCAATCGCGGCAGCTGAAGCGCTCGCGCACCGTGGCGATCACCTTCCACTGGCGCGGAACCACCTCCAGCGTCTCGGTCACGTCCTCCCCGAGCTTGGAGAGCCGCCCGCCGCCGCAGCACGGGCAGGCGGCCGGGGCGGCGATCACCACCCGCTCGCGCGGCAGGTGCTCGGGGAAGGGCTGACGCGAGGGGCGCCTGCGAGTGAAGGCCTGGACCGCAGAGGTCTTGGCGGCGGCCATCTCCGCTTTCAGCTCGTCGAGGGTGGCGGACGCTTCCAGCTCCTCCAGCTGCAGCTCGTACTGGTCGAGCAGGCGCTGGCTGCGCTCGGAGGTCTGGCCGAAGTGCGCCCGCTTGAGCTTGGCGATCTCCAGCTTGAGGTGGGCGATCAGGGCGGCGTCGGAGGAGGCCTTGGCTTCCACCACGCTGGCGCGGGCCTCGGCGGCGTCGGCCCTGAGCTCGGCCGCGGCCAGGGCGGCGCGGAGCGCTGCGACGTCCTCCGAACCGAGCTGAAGCCCTTCCGCCATGAGGGAAGTAGAGCACGGATCGGGGCGCTTGAGGCGCCCCGGAGAGCGCCGGAGTCACTGCGCCGCAGCTATCCGGCGGCCTGCGGGCGCCAGCTCTGCTGGGGGTTCCTCCAGTCGATCCCCTCGAGCAGGTAGGACATCTGCGCCGGCGAGAGCGGGATCGCGCCCTCCGCGGCGGCGGGCCAGATGAAGCGCCCGCGCTCCAGACGCTTGGCGTAGAGCGACACACCCAGATCATCGCGCCAGAGGATCTTGCACAGGTCGCCGCGGCGTCCCCGGAAGACGTACAGGTCGCCGCCGTACGGATCGCGCTTCAAGGCCTCCTGCACCTGCAGCGCCAGGCCCGGCATGCCCTTCCTCATGTCGGTGTGACCCGTCGCGATCCACACCCGCACCCCCGCTGGGATCGGGATCATCGCCTCAGCGCCTTCAAGGTCGCGCTGACCAGGGTCGCCGGCGCGCCCGCGTCGATGACCACCCGGCCGCCGTCAGCGAGGTGCACCACGATGGCGCCGCCGTGCCCACCCGGCGGCTCCGTCCTGCTCGGCAAGCCGACGACCATGGCCGGGAGGAAAGCCGGTTGGCTCTCCGCCGCATGCTCGCGCCGCCACTTGTAGATCAGGCTGGTCGCCACATCGAACTGGCGAGCGACGTCCGCCACCACAGCACCCGGTGCGAACACCGCCTCCAAGACCTCCACCCGCTCCGCGTCACTCCACCGACGCCGCCGCTGCGGCCCCATCATCAATGTCACCTGGGCCATGCTGTGCAGCTACGAGCGCTCATAAGGACGACTTACGAGCGCAGCATCAGCCCCTCGCACCAACCCGGCAAGGCGGCCCTCACCGCAGGGTTACGCTTCGCCGACGTCTTCGGCGTCCGGATCAGCCAGGGTGCGCTGATGAACATGCTGCGCCGCGCCCAGGACGGCTTCGTCGCTGGGCGCGAGCAGGCCGTGGCCGAGTTGCGCCAGGCCAAGGTGGTCAGCTCCGACGAGACGGGCGTTCGCATCGAGGGAAGCAACGCCTACCATTGGGTCTTCCGCTGCGATCAGGCCGTGGTCCATCAGGCCGCCCCGACGCGTGGGGCCGTGGTGATCCGCACCATGATGGACGGCCACCGGCCCGAAGTCTGGTGCTCCGACCGCTACGCCGCCCAGCAGGGCCACGCACCCGCCCACCAGACTTGTCTGGCCCACCTCGCCCGTGACGTCGCCTACGCCCTGGACCTCAGCCAGGACGACTTGGCGTTTCGTCTCCAGCTGTGGCTGCAAAAGGCTTTCTCCCTGGCCCGCGACATCACCACCTTTGCCGCCTCGACCGTCGCCACCAAGCGCCGCGCCCTGGAGCGGAGCCTCGACGACATCCTGGCTGCTCCGAGCTCGTGCGACCTGGCGCAAGCTCTTCAGAACAAGTTCAGGCGAGCCCGAGATCAGCTCCTGACCTTCGCCCGATGGCCCGGCGAGGTCCAAGCCACCAACAACGCCTGCGAACGCGACCTGCGACCCGCCGTCATCCAGCGCAAGGTCACCAACGGCTACCGCGCCATGTGGGCCGCCCAGGGCGAAGCCGATGTCCGCACCGTGATCGACACCGCCCGCCTCACCCCCGGCGCCAACCCATTCAAGACCATCATGGCGACGCTCGCCGCCTGATCACAACGAGAGCGCCGGGGTGGGTAATTACCGACTATCACTCTTTTGGGCGGTTATGTCTTTGACGAACCCAAAAAATATGGTAGGTTGAACGGGTCAGAGAGAGCCCGCCATGTCGATCCTTTCGCAAAAGCATTTCCACGATGAGGCCGCCGCCTTCGCGTTCGTCGAAAGCATCATCTGGAACGGCACGCCCTCCTGTGCGCACTGCGGCTGCATGGATCGCATCTATGATCTGACGAAGACCCGCATCGGCCTGAAGAAGTGCGGCCATTGCCGTAAGCAGTTTACGGTTCGCGTCGGCACGATCTTCGAAGATAGCCACCTTCCCATGACGAAGTGGCTCCAGGCCATCCACCTGATGTGCGCGTCTAAGAAGGGCGTCAGCTCGCATCAGCTCATGCGCATCCTGCAAACGACCTACCGGACGGCGTGGCACCTGTCGCACCGCATCCGCGAGGCGATGCGCTCTGGTGATCTAGCGCCCTTCGGTGCGGGTGGCGGCTCTGTCGAGGTTGACGAGACGTACATCGGCAAGGAGCCCGGCGTGGACCGCCCCCGTCGCGGTGGCGTGGACAAGATGAAGGTGTTGGCCCTGGTGGATCGCTCCACCGGCCGAGCCCGTAGCATGGTCGTGGACGACACCACGGCGGCGACCATCGCGCCCATCGTAGAAGCCAACATCGTCCGCGAAGCTCGCCTCCTGACTGACGAGAGCCGCATCTATACGAAGGTCGGCACGCAGTTCGCCGCTCACGGCACCGTCAATCACGGCGCGGAAGAGTACGTCTCTCGCGAAGACCCGACAGTCCACACAAACACGATTGAGGGCTATTTCAGCGTCTTCAAGCGCGGCATGAAGGGCACCTATCAGCACTGCTCGAAGAAGCACCTGCACCGCTACCTTGCGGAGTTCGACTTCCGCTACAGCGAGCGTGCGAAGCTGGGCGTGGACGACACGATGCGGGCTGAAAAGGCGCTTAAGGGCGCGGTTGGTAGGCGTCTGACATATCGAAACCCTCACTAGGGGCTGAGCGCGACTCGCGCAAAGGCGCCGAATCGCGGGTAAGTCAAGGGCAATGTCCTTGACACCTTTGGGCGAATCAAGCCATATGAGCCGTAGTCCGAAACTAGGCTAGACTTGGGAGTAGGACCGCACCGGGGAGGGATGAATAATCCCTCCCCCTTCTTTTAGAGTAGAACAATACCCAACCCGTTTGTGCGGCTGGCGCTTGTGTTGAGTATTGGCTGTAAGCGATTGAAGTAATGAGCTGCGCCGGACTTTCGGATGTAACTCGACGGCGCATGTTTCTGTTGGAGGAAATAGGCGCAAACGTCACATGACTGGATAAGATAGCTATATTGAGAGTCCCTATGGTGCGGGTCTTCTATGAGCCTGACGGTGGGGATGTTTCGCGCTGGTCCGCCAGTTAAGCTAGGTATCGGGTTATAAACCGCCATTTTCCGAACTATTCGCTGTAGCTTACCGCCTTCAGTATTATCGACGATAACCATACCCTTATCGCTTTTGAAATGTCCTGGGAAATTGCCGAACTTTACAGTGTTCTCGAACCTCTGGAACAGCGTTCTCCACGCTGTGTCGAAAACGTCGTACGGAGTCGACTTCCCGTTCTTGTCAACAACGACGTTGGTTACTCGTATATAGTCTAACTTGGCTAATTCATCTAGATAGTTGCGTAGTATGGCAAGGCGTTGATGTTTCTGGATATTCGGGACCGGCGGGTGCCGGATATACTCCGAAGCATGAATCTCCGCTTTAAGCGGAAGCCCATATACGGCTTTCATGGTTCGGCGAAACGCGACGAGATGATCCAGCAAGTCTCGCCATCTGCTTTCATGAACCGTGATGCCCGAAAGGGCGAAGTAGCGCGTTGGCGAGCCGATTAGCCCGCTGTCTCCGCTTTCATCAACGTACATGATATACATGCCCTAGAGGTAACACTTGCGCCGTGCCGAATTCAACGTCTGCGCGAGGGGTCCTACCCGGAGGCCGTGCACCATGACAAAGAGATCAGAGCCGACGCCCGAAGACCGCGAGGCCCAGTTCCAGGCTTTCGTGGAAGCCTCCCGCGAGCTGGAGTGCGACGAAGACCCGGAGGCGTTTAAGGAGCGAGTGCGGAAGGTGGTGGCCGCACCAATTGTTAGGGACGCTGATCCGATATGATGGTTTGGATTGTATGCCTTCTATGCCTGATAGCGCTCCTATTGCTCGTCATAACAGGGGTGCTCCTTTCCATCGCCGATCGGCTAAAGAACATTCACGTAGCGATATGGACGGGACTGCATGAGGGAAACCTTGGGCCATTCCTGGCCGACATCGCGCAGCAAGCGGGATGGTTCAAAGACAATGCAAACAAGACGAGCGCTACTTTGGACGCGCTGCGTCGGAAGCTAGCGCCTCAGTCGTGGGAGCGTGACTAAGAGCGATTGCCAGTCATGAGCTTGGTTCGTCAAAGACATAATCGCCCTCTTTTGAGACTGAAATCGAGCATCTGTCTAATGATCGAAGTCCAGCGGTGCGCGCCCGCGCAGATTACCTGGTCCGACATGGCCCGGTGCGGACCCAGCGTCCTCACTGAGTCGCCTTTCCACCCTTCGACCGCATTCAGGAGGTCCGCTTCCGGGCGGGGAACCCCGGCCTGGGCCGAACGGCGAGTTTCTGGAGTTGAGCGCTCCTGTGCTTTCGACCCCAAAGTAGACGTTCGCGGCCGACATCTGAGTGCGACCGGCCCTCGCTTGAAGTCGCTGTTCAAAAGGAACCCGGTCTCAGTGAGACACGCCGGACTACGAGATTACGATTGCGGGCTTTGAAGCGTCGAGCCTAGCGGTGAGCTCCCCTGGTCGAGTGAAGTGTCTGTACGGGAAGGTCGACGGAATTCGATAAAGCTCCGGGTCGGAAGTGGACAAAGCGAAGACGAATAGGCCGTCGTGGAAGGATGCCAAAGCCGCGACAATCGTGCGTTCGTCGGTGTTAAGACGGTAGACAAACTGGTCGCCGGCCGTCTTCCTTCCCTGTTTTAGGGTAGCCGAAGCAGGTAGAATTTGCAGCATGGCCTCTGCTTGCTGCCTCGCGAGTCCCGCGTTTAGGGAATTCCAGGTTTCGACGCCGCCGGTCAAAGGCAACGCCGAGCCTACGTGCTCTCGATAAAGGGCCATTCCAAATTTAGCACTGAAGGTGGCAAGATGTGCTTTCAACAGAGGGCCATCGGCGATGATTTGCTTCGTCCTATATCGCACACCGCCGCTCGTTGCCGGCCAGATATCCCGCTGTTGTGAGGCCGAGAATACTTCCTCCAGAACGCCTGGCGCCAGTTCCTGGATTTCGCCGAGCCGAGCCCGCGCCTCCTCTGTTTTCCAAGCAGGGGCGTCTGGCTTAGGGTCTAATCTAGCAATCCAGCTAGCAACCAGGTCGGCAGCGCGGGTTCCACGGTTGCAGTCGACGCAACAAGCAAACACCATTCCAGTGGGGCGGTCACGGTCACGGAACATTGATACGGGTGGCATGTGTTCCGTCTCTTGAGACGGACCGCCGCAGTAGATGCAGCAGGGCTCTGACAGAAGCCGCTCCTTCTGCTTCTGTTTTCGCCGGCTTGCTTCACCCATTCCACGTACTCTGACTGACAGCCCGCGGCACCGATCAGCAGGCATACCGGCCCACCAGCATGGCAAAGGCCAACCCCTTGAATATATCCTACGTGGCAATTTGCCCGAGGACGCGTCAAGCGCAACGGCCGCTTTTCCACCCAAGTACTAACCCGCTCGCGCGGGAGGAGTATTGGTTGGGCGGTGGTGAGTAACGGGATTCTCCTGCCTGAGGAGGTGCGTGAGTGGGTCACGTCCTCCTCATGACAGGAGACAGGTCATGGCGGAAGAGGCCATCAACCCGTTGCGCCGCAGAATGATCGAAGACATGACCATCCGCAACTTCGATCGGTGGACCCAGCAGGCCTACCTTCGAGCGGTGCGGTCGTGCTGCCGATACTGTGGGCGCCGGCCCGATCAGCTCACCTTCGAGGATGTCCGCCGCTACCAGCTGCAGCTTGGTCAGTCCGGCCTGGCGCCCAGCAGCATCAACGTCGCGATGACGGCGCTTCGGTTCTTTTTCCGCGTGACGCTCAGGTGGGCTGAGGCGGTAGATTACATCCCGATCGCGCGGCAGCCCCAGCGGCTACCTGTTGTGCTTACCCGTAGCGAGATATCGCGGCTGTTGGCGGCGACCCCGAGCTTGAAGTGGCGCACGGCGCTCAGCGTCGCGTACGGGGCCGGGTTGCGAGCGTCTGAGGTGGTCGGGCTCAAGGTCGGCGATATCGACAGCGAGCGGATGCGGATCCGGGTGCAGCAGGGCAAGGGGCGGCGCGACCGTGACGCGCTGCTCTCGCCTCGGCTTCTGACCACGCTCCGCGAGTGGTGGAAGATGGCGCGGCCGCCGGCGTGGTTGTTCCCGAGCCCCCTGAACGCCCTCGAACCGGTGACCCCACGATCGCTCAACCGCGCCTTCCACGAGGCTCAGGGACGCGCCGGGATCAGGAAGCCGGTCACCCTGCACACGCTGCGCCATTGCTTCGCCACCCACCTCTTGGAGCAAAACGTCGACATTCGGACCATCCAGGTCCTCTTGGGGCACAGGAAGCTGGAGACGACCGCGGTCTACACCCACGTGGCGGGCCAGGCCTTGAGCGGGATCGTCAGCCCTCTGGATCGGCTGGAGCTGCAGCCGCCGCCGACCTGACGCCGGGAGCCGGGCCATGCGCCCGGTACTCGAGGTCGCCGACGTCTTCCGCGCTCACGGGCCGTCATACCGCCTGGTGCAGGCCGGCCACCTCAGCCTGGGCCAGCTGAAGGCGATGTCGGCGATCGAGGCGTGCAGGACCGCCGAGCTCGGCGGCCACGTGGAGCGCTGCGAGGACTGCGCTCACGTGCAGGTCGCCTACAACTCCTGTCGCAACCGGCACTGCCCCAGGTGTCAGGGCGCGGCGGCCAGGCGCTGGCTTGAGGCCCGCAAGGCAGAGCTCCTGCCGGTGGCGTACTACCACGTGGTCTTCACCGTGCCGTCGGAGGTCGCCGACATGCTTTCCACAACAAGGCGGTGGTGTACGACATCCTGTTCAAGGCCGCGTCGCAGACGCTGCTGACGATCGCCGCCGATCCCAAGCATCTGGGCGCCCGGCTCAGCGTGACAGCGGTCCTGCACAGCTGGGGCTCGGCGCTGACCCACCATCCCCACGTGCACTGCATCGTTCCAGGCGGCGGCCTCTCGCCGGACGGCCAGAGCTGGGTGTCGTGCAGGCCGCGCTTCTTCCTGCCGGTGCGTGTGCTCTCGCGCCTGTTCCGGCGGCTGTTCCTGGATCGGCTCGCCGTCGCCCATGCCGAAGGACGGCTCGCCTTCTTCGGCGACTTCGCGGGCCTGGCCGACCGCTCCGCCTTCACCGCCCGCCTAGCCCCGCTGCGCCGGCGCGAGTGGGTCGTCTACGCCAAGCGCCCGTTCGCCGGCCCTGAGGCGGTGCTGGCCTATCTCGCTTAGCTCACACCCACCGGGTGGCGATCTCCTCCAGCCGCCTGATCAGCCTGGATGCGCGGGGCGTGACCTTCCGCTGGAAGGACTACCGCGCCGATGGGGACGCCCGGCGCAAGCTCATGACGCTCAGCGCCGACGAGTTCATCCGGCGGTTCCTGATCCACGTCCTCCCCCAAGGCTTCCACCGCATTCGACACTTCGGCCTGTTCGCCAACACGCGCCGCGCCGCCCACTTGGCCAAGCTCCGCACCCTGCTCAAACCCCAGCCGGCACCGGCAGCCATCGAAGCAGCCAACGACAACGCCACTACGGAGGACGCCTTCCCCTGTCCCTGCTGTGGCGGCCGTATGCGGCTGATCGAGGTGTTCGAGCGCGGCGCCCAGCCCCGCCTCGCACCCGCGTTCACCGCTCGAGGGATCGATAGCTCATGAGCCCCGGTGCTCCGCCGCCTTCCATGGCCGTTCTCAACCTCCAGCCGCAGAGCTGGTTCAGCCGTCGCTTGCCTTGCGCCCGGTTCTTGGGGCCGGCGGAGACGACAGACCGGTCGCGCCCACGGCCAAACCGCGCGCCATGGTGCTCGACGATCCGCTTCGAGGGCGCCGCCAAGCCCGCCAGCGTCCCGGATGGGAGCGCCGCACCGCTCCAATCCCCATAGCGCCAGCTCGCCATCCCGCGGGTCAGACTTGAGGCATTCTCAAACACCCGCCTCGGAGGAGCCGCCGACCTCTGCGCTCGGCGGGCGTCCAAGAATGCTCAACCTTCGGAGACGATGGAAGCGTCCGCTCTCGGGACTCCGCACCGGGGGCTGGCGCCTCTATCGGAACGTCCCACCACATCCTCGGGTTAGCAGGCCTCCAACACTGCGAGGACACCGCCATGAAGTACGTCAACCTCGGCCATACGGGCTTGAAGGTTTCGCGGCTTTGTCTTGGGTGCATGACCTATGGGAACAAGAGCTGGCGGGACTGGATCATGAAGGAGGAGGAGAGCCGGCCGTTCTTCCGCCAGGCGTGGGAGGCGGGGATCAACTTCTTCGACACCGCCGACATCTATTCGTTCGGGGCCAGCGAGGAGGTCACGGGGCGCGCGCTGAAGGAGCTGGCGCCGCGCGACGAGCAGGTCATCGCCACCAAGGTGTTCAACCCGATGAGCAAGGCCCCCAACGACCGGGGCCTGTCGCGCAAGCACATCATGTCGGCCATCGACGCCAGCCTGAAGCGGCTGGATACCGACTATGTAGACCTCTATCAGATTCACCGCTTCGACGTGCATACGCCGATCGAGGAGACCATGGAGGCGCTTCACGACGTGGTGAAGGCCGGCAAGGCCCGCTACATCGGCGCCTCGTCCATGTACGCCTGGCAGTTCCTGAAGATGAACACCGCCGCCGAACGTCATGGCTGGACCAAGTTCGTCTCCATGCAGCCGCAGTACAACCTGCTCTACCGTGAGGAGGAGCGCGAGATGCTGCCCCTGTGCCAGGCCGACGGGATTGGCGTGATCCCCTGGTCGCCGCTCGCGCGGGGCTTCCTGGCCGGGAACCGCAAGAAGGGCGGGGGCGGGGAGACCAGCCGCTCCAACACCGACGCCTTCGCAGACAAGCTGTACGGGGGAGATGCGGACTTCACGGTGGTGGATGCGGTGGCCAAGGTGGCCGAGCGAAAGGGCGTCAAGCCGATGCAGGTCGCGCTGGCCTGGGTGCTCGCCAACCCCGCCATCACCGCGCCCATCGTTGGCGCCAGCAAGCCCGGCCACCTGGACGACGCCGTGGCCGCGCTGGAGGTGACGCTGGATGAGGCTGACATGAAGGAGCTGACCGCGCCGTACCTCGCCAAGCCGGTGCTGGACCACAACGTCTGAGCGGACGCAGCCTTGGATGCTCCCCCCTGGGGGAGGATCGACGGAGGCGCTTCGGCCTTCTCCCTCCCCCTGGAGGGGAGGGTCGGGGTGGGGGGCGGCCGCTGCTGCGCTTTAAGGCTGATCTTGCTTCGGTGATCCACCGCTCCCGGCCGAGCCCTATGCCCGGCGACCCCCACCCCGACCCTCCCCTCAAGGGGGAGGGAGAACCCAGATGGGACGGTTGCGCTAGCTTTGATCCGGCACGTTGGCCGCCAGCTCAGCCAGCCAGGCCTCGGCCGAGGCGTCCGAGGGCATTCGCCAGTCGCCGCGGGGCGAGAGCGAGCCGCCGGAGGAAAGTTTAGGGCCGTTGGGCATGGCCGAGCGCTTGAACTGGTTGGCGAAGAAGCGCCTGAGGAACAGGGTCAGCCAGCGCTTGATCTCCGGCAGGTCGTACGCTCGCCGGTCGGCGGGCTCGATGTCCTGCGGCCACTCCCCGGCGTCGGCGTCGCGCCAGGCCCGCCACGCCAGATAGGCGATCTTGGACGGTTTAAAGCCGAAGCGGGTCAGGTAGAACAGGTTGAAGTCCTGCAGCGCGTAGGGGCCGACGAAGGCCTCGGTCGACTGGCTGCGACCGTCCGCATCCGCCGGCACCAGTTCGGGCGAAATCTCGGTGGCCAGGATCGCGCGCAGCACCTCCGTCGTCTCTTCGCTGAACTCGCCCGAGCGCGCGGCGAAGCGGATCAGGTGCTGGATGAGGGTCTTGGAGACCGAGCCGTTGGGGTTGTAGTGGCTCATCTGGTCGCCGACGCCATAGGTGCACCAGCCTAGCCCCAGCTCCGACAGGTCGCCCGTGCCGACCACAAGCGCCCCATTTTGGTTGGCGAGCCGGAACAGGTAGTCGGTGCGCAGGCCCGCCTGCACGTTCTCAAACGTCACGTCATAGACCGGCTGGCCGTCGGTGAAGGGGTGGTGCAGGTCGCCGAGCATCTGGCGGGCGGCGGGGCGGATGTCGATCTCGGCCGCGCCGACACCCAAGGCGCGCATCAGCGTCCATGCGTTGGCCTTGGTGGCGTCCGAGGTGGCGAAGCCCGGCAGGGTGTAGGCCGAGATGTTGGTCCGCGGGTGGCCGAGCAGGTCCATGCTCCTGGCCGCCACCACCAGCGCCTGGGTGGAGTCCAGTCCGCCCGAGACCCCGATCACCAGCCGCTGGAGCCCCGTGGCGCGCAGCCGTTCGGTCAAGCCCTGCACCTGGATGTTCCAGGCCTCGTAGCAGTCCTCCGCCAGCCGGGCGGGGTCGGACGGCACGTAGGGGAAGCGCTCGACCGCGCGTCTCAAGCCCAGGGGGCCGGTCGGCGGCTCGAAGCTGAAGCCGATGCGGCGGTAGGGCGCCCGCCCGGGCGCGGTCTGGGCCAGGGCGTCGCCGAAGCTGCCGGTGCGCAGCCGCTCCTGGCGGATGCGCCCGACGTCCACGTCGGCCAGGGCCAGGCTGTTCCCCTTGGGGAAGCGCTGGGTCTCGGCCAGGGTCGCGCCCAGCTCGAAGATCGCCCCGTGACCGTCCCAGGCCAGGTCGGTGGTGGACTCGCCGGGGCCGGCGGCGGAGTAGGCGTAGGCCGCGCTGCACCGCGCCGACTGCGAAGCGCAAAGCAGCCGCCGCATCTCGACCTTGCCGATGACGATGTTGCTGGCCGACAGGTTCAGCAGCAGCTCCGCGCCCGCCGCCGCCGCAGGGCCGCTGGGCGGCGCAGGTGTCCAGACGTCCTCGCAGATCTCCACATGGAAGGTGAACGGGCAAGGGCCCTGGCTCTGGAACAGCAGGTCCAGGCCGAAGGGCGCGGGGCCGCCCGCCACCTCGATCTGTTCGCCCGCAACGCCCGCCCCCGACGCGAACCAGCGCCGCTCGTAGAACTCGCGGTAGTTCGGCAGATACAGCTTGGGGACTACGCCGAGGACGACGCCCCGATGGATCGCGACCGCGGTATTGAACAGCCGCCCCTCGTGCGCCAGCGGCGCGCCGACCACCAGCACCGGGGCCAGCGCGCGGCTCGCCTCCACCAACCGGGCGAGCTGAAGTTGGACGGCGTCCAGCAGCGTCTCCTGCAGCAGCAGGTCGTCGATGGCGTAGGCGCTGACTCCGAGTTCGGGGAACAGCAGCACCGCGGCGTGCTCGGCCGCCCCCTGCGCCGCCAGCTCCAGCATGTGGCCGGTGTTGTAGGCCGGGTCAGCGGCCCTCAGCCTCGGCACGCACACGCCCAGCCGCACGAAGCCGTGGGCGAAGGGGCTGTCGAAGGCGATCGGCGCGGCCATGGCCCCTTTCTCTCCCCTCGGTCCTGGTGCGGCAAGGGGCGGGCTGCGACTCGACCGCTGTGGTGGCATAGGGGGACGATGCTGTTTCGCCGGTCCCCGCCCGTCCTGAAGGCGCCATCCCCCCGGGCGGGTGCCCGGGCGGGTGACGTGGTGGACGTGGCCGGCTCTCCCGTGCGCCTGGCGGTGAACACGCGCGCGCGTCGCATCGGGCTGCGGCTGGACCCGACCCGTCGGGAGGTGGTGCTGACCGCGCCAAGCCTACGCCGCCTGCCCGACGCCCTCGCCTTCGCAGAGAGCCGTAGCGGCTGGATCGCCGCGCGTCTGGCCGAGCTTCCCGCCCCGTGCGCCTTCGTCCCGGGGGCGGTGATCGAGGTGGCCGGGGTCCCCTGCCGGCTGGAACGGGCGGCCATGCGCGTCCGCCCCGCGCTGAAGCCCGCCACCGCCGACGAGCCCGCCCGCCTGGTCGCGTCGGGGGAGGGCGAGGCCTTCGCCCGGGCGGTGCAGCGGGCCTTGCGCGCCGAGGCGCAGGCCCGGCTCGTCGCGCGCACAGCCATCCACTGCGCCAGCCTGGGCCAGACCGCGCCCGCCGTGGCGCTGCAGGACGCCCGCTCGCGCTGGGGCTCCTGCCGCGTCGCCCATGGCGGCCGCCCCGCGGCGATCCGCTACAACTGGCGGCTGGTGCTTGGGCCGCCCGAGGTGCTCGACTACGTCGCCGCCCACGAGTGCGCCCACCTGATCGAGACCAACCATGGCCCGCGGTTCTGGGCCGTGGTCCGGCGCCTCTACGGCGACCCCGCCGCGGCGAGGACGTGGCTCAGAGCGCACGGCGCGCGGCTGCATTCCATGGGCCGGGGGTGAGGCTGGCGCTCTGCCCTTCGCCCGCTCAGGTCACCACGTCGGGGGCCGTCCGGCCGGTCCGCTCGCCGATCTGCGCCAGCGCGTCGGCGGCGGCGGCCAGCTCGGCCAGGGCCTCGGCCGGATCGCGGTGCAGATCCCCCGTCGGCGGCTCATAGCGTTCGATATAGACCCGAAGCGTCGCCCCCGAGGTGCCGGTGCCCGACAGCCGGTACACCACCCGCGAACCCCCTTCGAACACCACGCGCAGGCCCTGATTGCGGCTGACCGAGCCGTTGGTCGGGTCGGTGTAGGCGAACTCGTCCGCGGACCGGACGGTCAGGCCGCCCTGGCGCCAGCCGGGAAGCGTCGGCAGCCGGGCGCGCAGGGCCCCGACCAGCGCGTCCGCGGCGTCGGAGTCGATCCCCTCATAGTCGTGGCGGGCGTAGTAGTTGCGTCCGTATCTCTCCCAGTGCGCGTCCATGATCTTGGCCACCGACTGGCGGCGGACCGCCAGGATATTCAGCCACAGCAGCACCGCCCAGAGGCCGTCCTTCTCGCGCACGTGGTCGGAGCCGGCGCCGGCGCTCTCCTCGCCGCAGAGCGTCACGCGCCCGGCGTCGAGTAGGGCGCCGAAGAACTTCCAGCCCGTGGGGGTCTCGTACATCGGTACGCCCAGGGCCTCCGCCACCCCGTCGGCGGCGGCGCTGGTGGGCATGGAGCGCGCGATCCCCTTCAGCCCCGCCGCATAGCCGGGCGCCAGGTCCGCATTGGCCGCCAGCACCGCCAGGCTGTCCGACGGCGAGACGAAGCAGCCCCGCCCGATCACCAGGTTGCGGTCGCCGTCGCCGTCCGACGCCGCGCCGAAGTCCGGCGCGCCCGGCTCCATCATGGTCTCGTACAGGTCGTGGGCGTGGACCAGGTTGGGGTCTGGATGGCCGCCGCCGAAGTCGGGCAAGGGGACCGCATTGACCACCGAGCCCGCCGCCGCGCCCAGCCGCCGCTCAAAGATCTCCCTCGCATAGGGGCCGGTCACCGCATGCATGGCGTCGAACCTCAGAGTAAAGCCACCGGCGATCAGGGCGCGGATGGCGTCGAAGTCGAACAGGGTCTGCATCAGTGAGGCGTAGTCGGCCACCGGATCGACCACCTCGACCGTCATCTCCCCCAGTTTCTGCTCGCCCAGCCGGTCGAGGTCGACGTCGGGGGCGTCCAGGATCAGGTAGCGGTCGATCGCCAGGGTGGCGGCGTAGATGGCGTCGGTGACGCGCTCGGGCGCCGGGCCGCCGTTAGCGATGTTGTACTTGATGCCGAAGTCCTCCTCCGGCCCGCCGGGATTGTGGCTGGCCGACAGGATCAGGCCCCCGACCGCCCCCGACAGGCGGATCAAGTGGCTGGCGGCGGGGGTGGAGAGCAGCCCGCCCCGGCCAACCCGCACCCGCGTCACCCCGTTGGCCGCCGCCATCTTCAGCGCGACCTGGATCACCTCCAGGTTCAGATACCGCCCATCGCCACCGACCACGAGGGTCGAGCCGGCCAGGGCGGCCTCGGCGTCGAACACCGACTGGATGAAGGCCTCCGCATAACCCGGCGTCTGGAACACCCGCACCTTCTTGCGCAACCCCGAGGTGCCGGGCTTCTGGTCGGGGAAGGGGCGGAGTGGCACGGTGCGGATCATGGCGCGGCTTTAGCGCCTCGGCCGGGGAAGGGGAATTACACCTGGTGGTTCGGCCTCATCTCCCCCTGCGAAGCAGGGAGAGGGGACCGGGCGAAGCCTGGTGAGGGGGCTCCAGCTTGACGCGACGGCGGCGAGCGCGGCGGTCCGCGAGCCCCTACACCACCCTAAGGGTGGTCCCCTTCCCCCGCTGCGCAGGGGAGGATGAAGCGCTTCCCCGCTCAGCCGTTGCGCGGGACCTGCGGCGCAGGCAGTGTCCCGCCTCGCTTTCCGGACCCAAGATGCGCCTGCTGCTCGCCGCCGTACTCTCGACCGCCCTCTGCGGGATCGCCCATGCAGAGCGGCTGACGCCCGAGCGCGTGTTTGCTGACCCGGCCATCTCCGGCCCCACCGCCCACGGCGTGCAGATTTCTCCCGACGGCAGGGTGGTCACCTTCCTGCGCGCCAAGACCGACGATCACACAGTGCAGGACCTGTGGGCCATGCCGGCCGCCGGGGGCCCGGCGCGGCGGCTGGTGGACGCCTTTGCGGTGGAGCCCAAGGGCCAAGCGCTGAGTGAGGTGGAGAAGGGGCGGCGCGAGCGTGAACGCATCTCCGCCCACGGGATCGTGGAGTACAAGTGGGACGAGCAGGGACGCTCCATCCTGGTCCCGGCGGGGGGCGATCTCTATCTCGCCGACGCCGCGAGCGGGCAGGTGCGGCGGCTGACCCATACGCCCGGCGATGAGACCGACGCCCGCTTCAGCCCCAAGGGCGAATACGTCTCCTACGTCCGCGACAAGCGGCTCTACGCCCTCGATCTCGCAACGCTGAAGGAGCAGCCGATCAGCCCGGCGGGGGAGGGACCGATCTCGTTCGGCACGGCGGAGTTCGTCGCCCAGGAGGAGATGGAGCGGTTCACCGGCTACTGGTGGGCGCCGGGCCAGGGCCACATCGCCTGGACGCTCGTGGACGAGAGCGGGGTGGACAAGGTCCCCCGCCTGGAGATCGGCCCGCAGGGCTCCACCCTGGTCGACCAGCGCTATCCCCGCGCCGGGCGCCCGAATGCGGTGGTGCAGCTCTACGTCTCCGGTCCCCTCGGCCAGGCCCCGGTGAAGGTCGATCTGGGAGCCAATACCGACATCTACCTGGCGCGGGTGGACTGGTCGGCGGACGGGCGCACCCTGTACGTCCAGCGCGAGACCCGCGACCAGCACCGGCTCGACCTGCTGTCCGTCGACCCGGCCACAGGCGCCAGCCGGGTGATCGAGACCGAGACCGGCCTGCCCTGGATCGAGCTGAACGACAACTTCAAGCCGCTGAAGGACGGCGACTTCCTGTGGACATCGCAGCGCACGGGCTTCAGCCACATCTACCTGTTCACCCGGGACGGCCGGCTGATCCGCCAAGTGACCCACGGCGACTGGCCCGCGGCGGTGCGGACCGCGGCGGCCGGCCAGTCCGGGCCGGGGCTGGAGGGCGTGGATGAGGGCCGGGGGCTGGTCTATTTCGTCGCCTCCAAGGACACGCCCCTGGAGCACCAGCTCTACGTCGCCTCCTATCTGAAGCCGGGAGAGCCGAAGGCGCTGACCCACGGCCACGGCTGGTGGGAGGCGACGCTGGCCAAGGACGCCTCCAGCTTCACCGCCACCTATTCCGATCCCGCCACTCCGCCCCAGACGGCGTTCTACGCTAGCGACGGGACCCGGCGCGCCTGGATCGAGCCGAACCGACTCCGCCCCGGCCATCCCTACTTCCCCTATCTCGACCAGCACGTGACGCCGACCTTCGGCACGCTGATTGCCGCCGACGGCAAGACACCGCTCTACTACACCCTGATGAGGCCCAAGGACTTCGACGCGGCCAAGCGCTATCCGGCGATCGTGGAGGTCTATGGCGGCCCCGACTCTCTGGACGTGCGCGCCAGCTGGCGAAATCCCGACGAGCAGCTCTATCTGCAAAAGGGCTTCGTGCTGTTCCAGCTCGCCAACCGTGGCGGGGCCAACCGGGGCATGGCCTTCGCCGCAGCCCTCGCCGGCCACCTGGGCGGAGTGGAGGTGCAAGACCAGCTCCAGGGCCTGAAGTTCCTGCGCAGCCTGCCCTATGTGGACGGCGCGCGGATCGGGGTCAGCGGCTGGTCCTACGGCGGCTACATGACCCTGCGGCTGCTGACCGAACTCGGCGCAGGCTTCAAGGCGGGCGCCGCGGGCGCGCCGCCTGTCGACTGGCGGCTGTACGACACCCATTACACCGAGCGCTTTATGGGCCTACCGCAGCTGCGCGCGGCGGCCTATGACCAGAGCGCCGACCTGCCGCGGCTCGATCACCTGTCGGGGCGGCTGCTGCTGCTGCAGGGCATGGCCGACGACAACGTGCTGTTCGCCAACTCCATCGCGGTGATGGACCGGCTGCAGGCGCTGTCCACGCCCTTTGACCTGATGCTCTATCCGGGCCAGCGGCACGGCATCCATGCGCCCGCGCGCGAGTTGCAGCTGTGGCGGACCTACCTGCAGTTCTTCACCCGGGAACTGGGCGGCCCGGCGCCCGCCTCGACGCCCGTTCCACCCTCGTAAGCCGAGCCCTGCGCCTTGCGAGGCTCGGCCCCATCTGTTAGCGCAGCCGGGCGTCCCCGGGGCCTGGTGGCGGAGAGGCTACGCAGCGGACTGCAAATCCGTGCACCCGGGTTCGAATCCCGGCCAGGCCTCCATGGCGCCCTTTGGGTCTAACACCAGCGACCGTTGATCTTGACCGCTGCGACCCGATCCTCCCTTTCTGGGGGAGAGGGATCAAGCGTAGCTTGGTGGACAGGGCGGCGCTGCGGCTTGCCAGCGGGGGTGGCCCCCTCAGTCGGCTTCACCGACAGCTCCCCCAGCGGGGAGCATCTCGCCTGGCGTAAGCGGTCAAACTTGACGGCCGCTGGTCCAAGGCGACACAATTGTCTTAGCGATCGCCGAATGCGGGCTCAGCGATTCAAGACCCGTCCGATCGCAAGGGTGCGACAAGACTCCACGCCGGACGTTTCTTGTTTCGTAAGCATGGGCATGGCCTGATGGGCCTATTGTAATTGTACCGAGAGCCCCAATGGACCTGATCACCGCCGTCGGCGTCAGCGCACTGCTCTGTCTGGCCACGGCGTTCACCTGTTTCCGCGGGCGCGAACCGCTCGAATAGCCGGCCGTCCACCGGTCGTCCTGCGGCCTAGATCTTGATCTCCCGCGCGATCTCGAAGGTGCGGTCGGGGGGCAGGTTGAAGCGGTCGGTGATGCGACGGCCGTTACGGAATAGGAAGGCGAACAGGCCAACGCGCATCTTCCCCATCCGGGCGCACTCTCCGCGTATCACGTAGTCGCGGGTCCCGAAGAACAGGGCGTTGGAGAGGTCCACCTCCTCGCCGAAGGCCGCCAGGGTCTTTTCCTTCAAACCCGCGCCGAGATCAGGGTTCTCCATAAACCCGTAGCGCAGGGTCACCCGCCAGAAGTCCTCATCCAGTTTTGCGAACTCGGCGCGATCCTGCGGCGCGACGCGCGGCGTCTCCTCGAAGATCAGGGACAGGGCGATCACGGTCTGGTGCAGGCTGCCGGTCAGGCGCACGTATTCGGCCATCAGCGGCGGGGTGCGATCTCCCAGCCGGGTCAGGAAGGCGGCGACCCCGGGCGGGCGGGCGATCTCGGCGCGCTTCAGTTCGGCAATAAATTGCTCGATCGGCTGGGCACCCCCGGACAGCTTTTCGCGCACGCTCTGCACGCCTTGACGCCAAGTGAGCATGACCGTGAAGATCACAGCCCCGAGCGTCAGAGGGATCCAGCCGCCGTCCAGCAGCTTCAGCAGGTTGGCCGAGAAGAAGGCTATGTCCACCACCAGGAACAGCCCCGTCACCCCCCACACCGTCGGCGCCGGCCACTTCCACGTCTTGCTCATGGCGCGAAACAGCAGCAGCGTGGTCAGCAGCATGGTGGTTGACACCGCCGTGCCGTAGGCGCCGGCGAGCTTGTCGGAGCTGCGGAAGCCGATGGTGATGGCTAGCGTCGCGCCCATCATCAGCCAGTTCACCACGGGCACGTAGATCTGCCCATAAGACTTGTGGGAGGTCTGCTCCACCTCGAACAGGGGCAGCCAGCCCAGCTGCATGGCCTGGCGGGTCATGGAGAAGGCGCCGGTGATGATGGCCTGGCTGGCGATGATGGTGGCCAGCGTCGCCAGCCCCACCAGCGGATAGATGGCCCAGGACGGCGCCAGCATGAAGAACGGGTTGGCTCCGTGGGGGTCCCCGTGCGCCAGCAGGGCGGCGACCTGGCCGGCGTAGCTCAGCAGCAGCGAAGGGAGCACCGCGCCATACCAGGCCACGCGGATCGGCAGTCGCCCGAACGAGCCCACGTCGGCGTAGAGCGCCTCGCCCCCCGTGGCGCACAGGAACACCCCGCCCAACACCAGCAGAGCCTTCGGCCCGCTGTGGATTAGGAAGCTCACGCCGTAGGCGGGATCGACCGCCGCCAGCACCTGCGGATGCTGCACGACCTGCAGCAGGCCGAGCAGGCCGATGACCACGAACCAGACCAGCATGATCGGCCCGAAAGCCCCGCCGATCCGCGCGGTGCCATAGCGCTGCACGGCGAACAGGGCGAGCAGGATGGCCACCGCGATCGGCAGGATGAAGGACTTCAGCGCCGTGGTGGCGACGTTGACGCCCTCCACGGCGCTCAGCACCGAAATGGCCGGGGTGATCACGCCGTCGCCATAGATCAGCGCCGCCCCGATCAGGCCCATCGCCGCGCCGACATAGGTGCCTTTGCGCCAGTCGCTGGCCCCCACCATCGACATCAGCGCCAGGATGCCGCCCTCGCCATGGTTGTCGGCGCGCATCACGAAGATGCAATACTTCACCGAGATGGTGATGAGCAGCGTCCAGAAGATCAGCGACAACACGCCGAGCGCCACCGCGCTGTCGACCTTGGAGCCCGTCGCCTGCAGGATCGTCTGCAGGGTGTAGAGCGGGCTGGTGCCAAGGTCGCCGAAGACGATGCCGAGCGCCGCCAGCCCCAGCACGGGGAGCGGGCCGGCTTCCCGGCCGGCCGGCGTGGTCTTGGCCTTGGGAGCTGCGGCCTGAGCCTGGCTCTCCGTCATCCCGCGCGCCCCGAACTTCCCGGTCTCAGCGACCGACCCCGCCGCCTAACGCTGCAGCAGCGGGTGCGATCCCGCCGCGTCTCAGGCGGCGAACAGCTGGTCCATATCGGCGAAAGCTTTGAACTCCAGCGCGTTTCCTGCGGGATCGAGGAAGAACATCGTCGCCTGCTCGCCGACCTGGCCCTGGAAGCGGATGTGGGGCTTGATACCGAAGCGGACGCCGGCCGCCTCCAGTCGAGCGGCGAGGGCGCGCCAGCGCGCCATGTCCAGCACCACGCCAAAGTGCGGCACGGGCACGTCGTGGCCGTCGACGGGGTTGGCGTGAACGTCTCCAACCCTCGGCGGCGCCAGGTGCGCCACGATCTAATGGCCAAACAGGTCGAAGTCGACCCACTGCACCGCGCTGCGTCCCTCCGGACAGCCCAGCACCCCGCCGTAGAAGGCCCGCGCCGCGGCCAGGTCGTCCACCGGAAAGGCGATGTGGAAGGGCGTCAGGCTCATCGACGCCATGGTTAGCAGGGCGCCCGGTCCGGAGCCACCGCGGATTGGCGGTCGAGCCTCACGCTCCCGCCCACACCCTAAACGTCCGATTCACGTCCTTGTGCGAGGCTGGCGCCCGCGCTGGAGGCTGGCATTGCGACGCCTGGGACAAAGACTGTTCGGCAACCGAGCCGGCAACACCGCAATGATCTTCGCGTTGCTGCTTCCGATGCTGATCGTCGGCGTCGGGGCGGCGGTGGACCTCAGCACGCTCAACCTGCGCAAGATGCAGCTGCAGCAGGCGGCGGACGCGGCGAGCGTGGGATCGGTCGCAGCCAACTCGCCGGCCTTCATCGCGGCGTCCACCATGCCGGGCAACGGCGCGATGCCTATGGGCGTCAGCGAAGCCCAGGCCATCTTCGCCGCCAACAAGCCTGCGGCCAACGACACGACCCTGACCTCGGTGACGCCGGACGTCGAGAAGTCCGGCTCCACCGTGACGTCCGTCGTCAACGCCAGCGCGAACTTCGCCCCGTCGTTCGGAGGCGTGCTCGGATGGAAGATCATTCCCATCAACGTCACCTCCAAGTCGACGGCGAGCCTTCCGACCTACATCAACTACTATGTCGTGGTGGATATCTCCCAATCCATGGGGATCGCGTCGACGCAGACCGACATGGCCGCCCTATACAACAGGACCGCCCTTTACAGGAATGGCTCCAACGGTGAGACGGGCTGTGTGTTCGGCTGTCACGTGCAGGCGCCCTCCAGCTATGGCGGGCTGCAGCCTGTCACCAATGAAGCGCTGGCCCACAACATCTCGCCCAAGATCACCCTGCGGATCGACTCAGCCGTCTCCGCGATCCAAAACATCATCGGCCTGGCGCAATCGAACTCCGGCGCGCTGAAGAACATCAAGATCGGCCTCTACACCATCAGCGACGACCCGGTGACGGGCGTCAACATGAACACGGTGGCGGCGCCATCCTCCGACTACAGCACGCTGACGAACGAGGCCGGCACGATCGACCTCGGCAACAACAATTTCTACGGCTTTGGAGACTCCAACTTCACTTCAGAGCTGACGAACTTCAATCTTCAGCTTCCCGCAAACGGAAGCGGGGTCAGCGCGGCGTCGCCGCTGAACTATGTCTTCATCGTCACCGACGGGCTGGCCGACTCCTGCTATAACAGCCACTGCGATAGCGCCTTCAACGCAGCCCTGTGCACGCCCTTGAAGCTGAAGGCCACTGTCGGGGTGATCTACACGACCTATGTTCCGATCACCGACCAGGCGAACGCGAACACTTACAATCCCAGCATCACGGCGCTGGAGGGCAACTACCAGCGGCTCGTGCAACCCTATATTTCCACGATCCCGACCAACCTACAGAACTGCGCCTCAAGCAGTAATCTGTACTTCCAGGTGAGCGACGGGCCGGACATCGTCGCGGCGATGGCCAAGCTGTTCGCCTCAACCCAGAAGGCCGCGCGCGTCGCGAGTTAGTCAGAGCAAAGTCGCTCTCCCTCCCCCTTGAGGGGAGGGTCGGGGTGGGGGCCGCCGCTGCACTGGCGCTTGGGGTTGTAGGGGCGGCGCGGCTGGCTCTGGTAAGCGGAGACAGGCGGCCAGCGTCCCCCACCGCGACCCTCCCCTTGAGGGGGAGGGAGAAGGCCGGCGACCGCCTCGTCGGCTTAAGTCGCCGAGTCGCGCTGACCTGGCCGTTCGGCGGGCGTATAAGGGGCCATGGCCGATCCGCCTTCAGCGTCCGTGGGGGCTTCGCCTGCCGCAGCCCTCGTCGGCGGCGTGGCGTCTGGTCGGCCGCCGTCCGCGCCTCGGCGGCGGGCGGCTTTGGGCTTCATCTTTGTCACCGTGCTGCTCGACATCGTGGCCATTGGGATCATCGTTCCGGTGCTGCCGAAGCTGGTCGAAGGCTTCACCCATGGGAATGCCGGCAGGGCGGCCGACTATGTGGGCCTGTTCGGTGCGGTCTGGGCGCTGATGCAGTTCCTGTTCTCGCCGGTGCAGGGCGCGCTGTCGGACCATTTCGGCCGACGGCCGGTGCTGCTGGCCTCCATCTTCGGGCTGGGGTGCGATTTCGTGCTGATGGCGCTGGCCCCCAATGTCGCGTGGCTGTTCGTCGGTCGCGCCATCTCCGGCATCACCGCGGCCAGCTTCTCCACCGCTAACGCCTATGTCGCCGACGTCACTCCGCCAGAGGACCGCGCCGCCAAGTTCGGCCTGCTCGGCACCGCCTTCGGGGTCGGCTTCATCATAGGGCCGGCCATGGGCGGCGTGCTGGGCCAGATCGACCCGCGCCTGCCGTTCTGGGCGGCGGCGGGGCTGTCGTTCGCCAATGGCATGTATGGCCTGTTCGTGCTGCCGGAGTCGCTGCCCAAGGATCGGCGGGCGCCCTTCCGCCTGGCCCATGCCAGCCCGCTCGGTTCGCTCAGGCTTTTGATCGCCTATCCGGGACTGGTGCAGCTCGGCGCGGTCATGTTTTTGTATTTCCTGGGGTTTCAGGCGCTGCAGAGCGTCACCGTGCTCTACACCAACTTCCGCTATGGCTGGACGCCCAACGCCATGGGGCTGTGTCTAGGCGGCATCGGGCTGGCCAGCCTGGTGGTCCAGGGCGTGGTGGTGAAGCCGTTCGTGCGGCGGTTCAAGGAGCGGGGCGCGCTGCTGGCCGGGCTGGGCTTTGGGGTGGTGGGCATGTTCGTCTACGGCTGGGCGCCCACCGGGCCGCTGTTCTGGCTCGGGGTGCCGATCTACGGCTTGGTGGGGCTGGTGACGCCGGGGGTCCAGGGCATGATGACCCGGCGTATCGGAACGGACGAGCAGGGCAGGCTGCAGGGGGCGAACTCTTCGATCATGGCCATGGCCGGGCTGATCGGGCCTGTCCTGTTCACCCAGATCTTCTCTCGCCTCGTCACGCCCCGGCGTTATCCGGTGCTTGCGGGCGCGCCCTACTACCTTGCGGCCCTGCTGTTCATGGCGGCGCTCGGGCTGGCCATGGCGACGAGGCGGGCCAGGCGATCGGACGCCGCCGACCCGCCGGCGGGCGCCGATGTCTTCAACCCAGCCCTGGGAACCTGAGGCGAGAGGCGCCATTGTTGCGCCAGAAAGCGTCGCTGTAAGGCGGCGTCGCCAACCAGAAATGCCCATGCCCCGTCCACGTCTCGCCTGTCTCCCGCTCCTGGCGCTGCTCGCCGCCTGCTCCGATCCCACTGCGCGCAGCCAGGCCCAGCCGGTGCTGGCGCCCGACACGCCGCTCGCGGCGCCCAACCGCACCCCCCCGCCCGACTTCGTCACCATGAAGATGAGCTTCGCGCCGATCGTGAAGCGCGCGGCGCCGGCGGTGGTGAACGTCTATTCCACCCGCACGGTGCGGACCCAGGTCGACCCGTTCTGGGCCATGTTCGGCGGCCAGTCGGTGCCCCGCGACCGTGTGGAGGGCTCGCTCGGCTCCGGCGTCATCGTGCGCGCCGACGGCATCATCGTCACCAACAACCACGTCATCGCGGGCGGCCAGCAGCTGCGCGTGGTGCTCGCCGACCGGCGCGAGTTCCCCGCCCGGGTGCTGATCGCCGACGCCCAGTCCGACATCGCGGTGCTGAAGATCGACGTGGGGGCTGAGCGGCTGCCCGTCCTGCCGCTGGAGACCCGCAACGACGTCCAGGTCGGCGACCTAGTGCTCGCCATCGGCGACCCCTTCGGCGTCGGGCAGACGGTGACCAACGGCATCGTCTCAGGGCTGGCGCGGACCGACGTGGGCGCCACCGACAGCGGGTTCTATCTCCAGACCGACGCGGCCATCAATCCGGGCAACTCCGGCGGCCCGCTGGTGGACATGGACGGCAACGTCATCGGCATCAACACCTTCATCGTCTCGCGCTCGGGCTCCTCAAGCGGCGTCGGCTTCGCCATTCCGGTCGCCCTGGTGCGCCGGGTGGTGGAGTCCGCGGCCGGCGGCGCGCACGCTTCGCAGCGGCCGTGGCTGGGGGTGAAGGTCAGCCCGGTCACCGCCGACGTGGCCCGGAGCCTGGGCCGCGACCGGCCGGAAGGCGTGCTCGTCGCCGATCTCCATCCCGGCGCCCCCGCCGCCCGGGCGGGGCTTCAGGTCGGCGACCTGATCCTGACGCTGGACGGGCAGGCCGTGAATGATCAGGCGTCGCTGAACTATCTGGTGTCGACCCACAGGCCCGGCGACGCCGTCAGCCTCACCTTCGTGCGCCATGGGGCGACCCGCACCGAGCGGCTGGTAGTGGCCGCCCCCGCAGCCGATCCGCCGCGCGACGAGCGGACCCTGTCCGCGCGCTCGCCCTTCCAGGGCGCGACGGTGGTGAACCTGTCTCCCGCCACAGCCGGTCAGTACGGGTTGGACCCCTTCCTGCACGGCGTGCTGGTGACCACGGCGGGACAGGGGATCGCGGCGCGCGAGGGCTTCCAGGCCGGCGATATCGTCCGCGGCGTCAACGGACGGGTGGTGACCACCACAGCCGAGCTCAGCGCCGCCCTTGCAGAGGCGGGGGGCAGCTGGCGCGTCACCATCCAGCGCGGCGAACAACAGATCACCGCCCAGTTCTGATCCCTCTTCCCTCCCCTCGAAGGGGAGGGCCAGGGTGGGGCGAGTGCACGGAGTTCGTGGAAGGGAGCGGGAGGCGCCTCGCGAGCTCCTCCGTCAAGCTCAGCGCCAGAATCCCACCCCGACCCTCCCTCTTGAGGGGAGGGAGCGCCGCGCTAGCCCCTGGCGGGTCCGGTGATGCCCCAGACGTGGCCGAACCGATCGCGGAGCTTGCCCTGGCGGCCATAGAACTCGTCCGAAGGCGGGCTCAGCGGCGTCGCGCCGGCGGCGATGGCGCGGTCGTACCAGACGGCCACATCGTCGACGGCGAGGTTGACGGTCATCGTAGTCCCCCCGAGCGTCTTGGCTTAGGTGTCGCGGTAGGGCAGGGGCTGGTGCTGCAGGCCCGCCGCAGGGCGCTCGTACTCCGCAGGGGGCGTCTGGACCATGTCGTCGGGCAGGCGCCTCTTGCCGTACCGGTCGCCTCAATGGACGACGTAGTCGTCCTGAACCCGCTCCACCGCCAACCCGTCGTGCCAGTGCTCGTGGGCGAGCCGACGTATGTTGGCGACGTGGATGGGAGCGAACGGGCCAGACAACGCAATCACGACGCGCCCACCGCCCTGCAGGTCTATTACCAGGAGGTCGGCGGGATCGATCGCGACCCAATCCACAGCGGGCGCAGCCGCCAGGATGTCGCTTGGCGTGGGCGGCGTCGAAGAGGCCGCGGCGGCGGCCGTCCGCATAGGCGAGCCGACCAGAACGAGCAGGCCAGAAGGCGGGGAAGTCGACGCATGGCCTCAGCTTGCCACGAAGGGTTTCCACCTTCCATCGAAGTGAGCTTGGCTTGGACGAGCTGAGCCCATCCGGCGAAGGTTCGACGAATTGGATCGCAGCCGGGCGGTAGCCAAATACCCTAGCGTGCCGGCAGCCAGGCGCCGTGAATGCCCGGGGGGATGCGATGGGGCAGGCGGACGGTCGCAACCGGTGACGCGGCAAAGTTTCGCGCCTCCAGGATTTCGAGGCTGGTGCTTGCGCCGTCCGCCTCGGTGACGAAGCCCATCAACCACCCGTCGTCTTCCGCGGCGTCGGGGGTGCGGGGTACGAACACGAACTCCCCCGCCACGCGCCCGCGCCCAAAGTTGTGGGTCTCCTTCGATCCCTGATCGAGGTCGTGCTTGATGAGCGGCGCCTCGCCCACCAGGCTCTCCGTCATCTCGGCCGGAAGGCCGAGCGCGTAGGCGTAGCGATAGGGGTGACCGGTTCGCCGGTCATCTATGACCGGAAGCTCCTGCGGCGTGGCGTCGAGCGTCGCTCGGGTCACCGTCCCGGCGGCGGGATCGAGGGTCCAGCGTTCGAGCCCCCTCGGCTGCTCGTCGGGTCCGAGATTGTCGTCGGAGAACATGCGGTCGTAGGCGATGACATCGAGCACCATCCGGCCGTCGTCGAGATCGTAGGCGTTGGCGTTGTGGAAGACGAAACACGGATCGATCGGCAGCCAGCGGATGTCGTCCGCCTGCCCCTCGCGCGGGAGAAGTCCGATCCGCGCCGGATGGCTGTCGTTCCAGCGATAGGGGAAGCCGTGGCCGGACAGCACGACCCGCATCGACAGCGTCAGCGGCAGGTCCAGGATGATAACGTAGCGCTGCGTGATGGCGCAGTCGTGGATCAGCGGGCCGTGCTCGACAGGGATCGTGACCGAGCGCCGCACCTTTCCGCCTGCATCCACGACGTTGTAGCGTAGGCGCTTGAGGTCGTTGGCTTCGTAGCAAAGCGCATGGAGCTCGCCGGTCTGGGGATCGAGGCGCGGATGGGCCGTGAAGGAGCCCGGCAGCGTGCCCTCGAAATCATCGTAGCGCTGGTCCTCCAGCTCCTCGTTGAAGCGTACGGGCGTGCTTCCCGCCTCGACCAGCGCCCATCCCGCGCCGGCATGCCCAACGACGCTGGTGTTGACGGTGTCGAAGATGTGGCGAGGGCCCGGCGCGGCGGATACGCCGCGCGCCTTTGCGACCTCGGTCGAGCGAATCCAGCGATTGCGGTACCAGAGCGCCTGGCCATCGCGGATCTGTACGCCGTGCAGCATGCCGTCACCGACGAAGAAGTGGTAGGTGCGCGGGTCCGGGGCCGCCGGATTGGGCCCGATGCGCACGTAGCGCCCATCCAGCTCGCGCGGGATCGCGCCCTCCACGGGCAGATCGTGCAGGGTCAGTTCCTCCCTCATGGGCTCGTGGAAGCCGGTGAGGAAGGGATGTGGCGCGTCGCGGGGGGGAAGCCGCCAGCGATTGAACGAGGCGATCCCCGAAACGACAGGGGACAGGACGGCGCCGACAGCGCCCTCGATCACATCCGACAGCTTAGCGGCCATGGCCTCAACGTATGCCCGATCCGGAGGACATGCGAGCGTGCAGCGGCCCGGACTCTACGAACCCCCGGTATTTTGCGCGCACGAGCCCGTCTGGCTGGTGATTTGCGGCAGTTCGCGATGAAGCCGCCGGTCCCTCCAGCCTGCAGACGTTGCGCTCGTTTCCGGCGACGACCCCCACCTCGATCCCGGCGCGGTTGGCGTAGGTGAAAAGGGTTGGAAAGGTATAGCTGGCGACGAAGTTGGCCGCGCCGTAGCCGGCGGCCGATACCCAGATCGATGGGGCGCTTTGACGGCCTTCCTCTTGACGCGACAAGTGTAAGATTAGGCGAGCTTTCGTAACGATTTTATCACCCGTCAATATAGGATATCGCGCATGTATTCTCACTCAATGATGCCGATAGGTAAAGCTGAGCCGAGATTCAAATAATATGGATTATCTCAGTATGCACATAAGTTGCTATCTATATGCGGTCTAGCTTCGTTGATAGTCAAAAATGCACGTAGGATGTTGATCTCAGGCGGCGGATTGATGGGCGTTCGCGGAACTTTGCGGCGCGGGAGGGAGGCCCTCGGAGCACATGCGAAACTTCAACGTAACCGCGGTGTGTCTGTCCGCGTCTTGTGGTAGATCAATGGCCTTGCAGCCGGGGCAACCGGCATAACTTCGTGTCGAGACGCCAGGCTGGTGCGACCTGCTAGGGCCATCGCCGTCTTGGTCGAAACCCGCCACGTAGAAATGCCGGCTGATAAAGCGCCGGCGGGAGGAGGCGACGGATGGCTATGAGCATTCCCATACCCCCGATCACAGCTTCGGAGATCGAGGTCAGACGCCTGAAAATCGAAGACCTAAGAATCGCGCTTAGACAAGGCTGGGCGGACTATCTGGACCGGCGCAGCGAGGTCATCTTCCTGGGCTTGATCTATCCCGCCGTCGGCCTCATCGCTTGTCTCGCCATATTCAGGCAGAACCTGTTGCCGTTGATCTTTCCCCTGGCGGCGGGCTTCAGCTTGATGGGCCCGCCGCTCGCCTCGGGTTTCTACGAGCTGGCCCGGCGGCGTGAGCGCGGGGAGGATGCGCATTGGCTGCGCGCCTTCGATCTGTTCTCGGGCCCGCGGATATGGCCGATCGCCGCCCTGACCGGCTTGGTCGCCGTGCTCTACTTCGCATGGCTAGGCGTGGCGTGGGCGATCTACAGCGTCACCCTTGGCTCCGCAGCAGACGCCTCGTCGGCCAATTTCATCCCAAGGCTGTTCACCACCCGAGCCGGCTGGACGATGATCGTTGCGGGCGACCTCGCCGGCCTTGTCTTCGCCGCCGTGGTGCTGGCGATCAGCGCGATCTCATTCCCTATGCTGGTGGACGGCAAGGTCGGTCCGCTGACTGCGGCGAAGACCTCGCTCCGCGCCGTGCGAGAGAGCCCGGTGGTCTTTGCGACCTGGGGCCTGATCGTGGCGGCGCTGCTCGCGCTCGGCTCGATCCCGCTGCTCGTGGGTTTGGCGGTGGTGCTCCCGACGCTGGCCTACGCCACCTGGCACCTCTACACGCGAACAGTAGCGAGCTAGACTCCTCGGCTGCAGCGTCTGCACTCATGACAAAGTTATGCCCGACACCCTGGTGGGTATCGGGCATAAGGTCGCTCAAACACGTAGGTTGTGAGACTTAGCTCTTTTGGCCGCCGCTATGCACGCCGTCCGCATCTTCGCGCGGGCGGTTCCGTGGAGGTGTTGCTGATTAGCCTGCTCGGTACAGGCCATGTTCGCCCGTCGAGCGGAAACGGGTGCGCCCGTCGAGACCGTCTTGGAGACCGCGGTCTCGCCATTGGCCATTTCCGTCGGCGTGGTCGTGGCGACCGCCCTCGAAGGACCGGTCTTGTGCGCGGCGATGGAGGGGGTCGGCGGAGCCATTTCTCCGGCGGGAGCCATCTGGGCTGAAGCCGCGGTCGCGAACAGGGCGGCGACGGCTGCGGTAACGATCAATATCTTCATGAGTCCGGGTCCTGAACATCGCGATATTCGCGCTTAACTTTGCAACGATCCGCCGGGCGGCGCCTTGGTCTTTGTTGATATGGCGATCGATAAGGATAGGGCGGTCATGCGCCGAGCTGCGCCGGCGCTGAGCCCCTCATTTTGCGCCGACCCTGCCTTAACTTTAATTAGTATTCTCCGCGCCGCTCGCGCATACCAAGACACCTGAAATGCGAGGTGATCGCATGGTCGCGGCGGGCTTGAGCATTCAGGGGAGCAGAAGTCATAGCATCGGCCGCCGCTTGCCGCGGCGCGATTGATCCGCCCGTCTGGTGTGCCGCTAGGCCTCACTTTCTCTTGCGGCGCTAACGCGGACGCGCCCGGAGACGGCGCCGAACACCACTTGGCATACGTTGACTCGATGGCGTCCAGCCGCATCTTCTGGAGCAAGATTTATCGTTATGCATAACGACGACCTGCATATCCTTGGGATAGACTGGGTAGGGGTAAATCTGCAGAGCGGCCGCAAGCTGGTGCTCTCGGTCATCTTTATTGCGGGCATCCTGCTCGTCTCCGCGGTGCTGAGGGCCGTGGTCGGCCTTGTGCTCGGACGCACGAACCTCGCGTCGATACGGGCCAAGTTCTGGACGCGGCAGGGGGTGAGCCTGCTGTCGGCGATGGCGATCATCCTCGGCGTCATGTCGATCTGGTTCAGCGATCCGACCCGGTTGGCCACCGCGTTCGGCCTGGTGTCGGCGGGTCTGGCCTTTGCGCTGCAACAGGTCGTCACCTCCATCGCCGGCTATTTCGTCATCCTTCGCGGCGCGACGTTCAACGTCGGCGACCGCATCTCCATGGGCGGCGTGCGAGGCGATGTGCTGCGGCTCGGCTTCATCCAAACCACCATCATGGAGATGGGCCAGCCGCCGAGCGTCCAGGGCGCCGATCCCGCCATGTGGGTGAAGAGCCGCCAGTTCACCGGCCGCATCGTCACCGTCGCCAACTCCAAGATCTTCGCCGACCCGGTCTACAACTACACCCGCGACTTCCCCTTCATCTGGGAGGAGATGGCTATCCCCATCACCTATCAGGCCGACCGGGCCAAGGTTGAGCAGATCCTGCTCGACGCCGCCCACGCTCACGCCCTCGATCCGAACTCCATCGCCGCCGAGGCCAAGCAGGACCTGCAGGACCGTTTCGGCGTTGAGCCGATCGACCTTGACGCCAAAGTCTTCTTCCGCATCACCGACAACTGGCTGGAGCTGACGGTGCGCTTCGTCCTCGGCACCCACCAGATCCGTTCGGCCAAGGACGCCATGAGCCGCCAGATCATCACCGAACTCGACAAGGTCGGCATCGGCATCGCCTCGGCCACCTACGACATCGTGGGCCTTCCCCCGATCGAAGTGCGTCAGACGCCGCCGCAGCAAAGGGTCGGCGCAGACCAATGAGGTATCAGGGGTCGTGCGGGCCCCGACATCAAGCCCGCTGCGGCGCTCGGCCTTTTCAGGCGCGATGCTCGGCGAGAGGCTTAACCTGGTAGGTCACATGCGGCTCAAGGCTTGGCGAGGGCGGGTTGGGGCAGGGCGGTCAGGGCGTCGATGAGCGGCTGGGTGGACACCTCGATGGTTCCCCGGTCCGGGCGATCGAGATCAACGGTCAAGGTGATCAGCAATGACAGGGTCAAGGACATGATGGCGAACGCGATACGCCGGTTCACCCCGGACACGCCCGCGCCATAGCCGCTGAACCCCATGGCGACGAACCCCACCGCCACCAGCACCAGCAGCACGATGACCGGCACATGATTGCGAAGCTTCGTCACTCGCGCCTCGCTGATGTTGTTGACCTCGTTCAACGAGGCGACGAAGCGGTAGGCCGACAGCGACTGCGGTTCGCTCGCCGTCACCTTCACTGCATGACCCCATAGCTCGGCCTGCAGCCGACCCGAGGTCGCATTGTCGCGCGCGAATTTGCGGGTGTCGAAGGGCGCGCCCAGTCCGATGCGGACCTGGGTGTAGCGTCTCAGCAGCTCCAGGATCGGCGGCTGGTCGACGGCGGGAAGCATGAGGGCGAAATTGGCGGTGCTGCCGATCGCGTTGGCCTCTTCGAGCACGGACAGGCGCCGCGCCTCGTAGCGAGTGACCGAGAGCGAATAGGTGAACGCGATCAGCAGGGCGAACAGGCCGAGCGCCGCGGCCGCCAAGCCGTTGGCGTCCTTGTCCTCCGGATTTTTTCGCCGCGAGCGGACCCCGAGAAAGGTCCCGAGTTCGGTGGCGTGAAGGCGCCGACCAGAAGGATCAGCCACAGTCCGAGAAGGCTGACGGCTTGAAGGAGGTTCATCAGCAGGGACATTTCGGTCAAAGCGCCAAGCGCGCAGTTAGCTCCAGGCCCGTCCAGCTCATGCAGGCCGCACTGTGGCGGCGCGGGCGACGTCCGACCTGACCTGGGCGCCCCGGGCATGTTGCATGGACGCAATATGCGAATTCCGGTTATATCTCAGCTGTCCCCACCGCTGGATGGCGTGGCGCCGCAGCGTAAGCGCCAGCTGGGCGTGGATAGCTATGTCAAACGGGGAGATCTGGTGGTCAGAGGCGTGCTTGCGGCGCTTGGTTTCGCCTGGCTCGACCTGACGCTCGCCGGAGCGGCCCTGGCTCAGCCGGCACCCGCAGTCCCGGGCCTCAAGACCGTCGCCGGGCCGGGCGCGGTGGACCCGGAGCTCTTGCGTCCGCTCACACCGCTGGATCAGTTCAGCGTGAGCGCTCGACAGCCCAAGGGCGCGCCGGCCGCCAAGCCCGCCGCAATCGCCTTTGACCTCACTGTCACCGGCCTGGACAAGACCGGCCTCGCGGCGCGCTTTCGCGCTCTGTCCAGCCTGCGCAACGCCAAGAGCAAGGCGGTCAACACCGCCCAGATCGGCGCGCGGGCGCGGGAGGACGTCAAGACCATCGAGAGCCTGCTGCGCTCCAACGGCTATTATGACGGCCATGCGGACCTGACCGTCACGCCGGCGGCGGACGGCTCGGGCAAGGTGGGCGTGGCGATCGCGGTCAGTCCGGGCGACCAGTACCGGCTGGGCCAGGTGCAGGTGACCGGGCCCGCCACCCGCCCGCCCGACCTGGCGCGTCAGGCGCTGCCGCTGAAGACCGGCCAGCCGATCATCGCGCCGGCGGTGGAGGCGGCCGAGGCGGACGTCAGCCTGCGCCTGCCCGAGCAGGGCTATCCCTTCGCCAAGGTCGGCGAGCGCGACGTGGCGCTGGATGGCGCGACCCACACCGGCGACTACACCCTGCCGGTAGACCCCGGTAAGCGCTCCAGCTTCGGCGCCGTGCTGGTGGAGGGCGCGCCGGTGATGTCGCAGCGCCACCTGCAGGTGATCCCGCGCTTCAAGGCGGGCCAGCTCTATGACAGCCGCAAGGTGGACGACCTGCGCAAGGCGCTGGTGGCCACCAGCCTCTACAACTCCGTCGCGGTCTCCAAGCTCGACACCGGGACCGTCGCGCCGGACGGGACCGAGGTGGTGAACCTCGCCGTCCAGGGCACGGCCGCCAAGCCGCATACACTGAGCGGATCGGTCGGATACGAGACGGGGTTGGGGGCCAGCGTCTCGGCCGCCTGGACCGACCGCAACCTGTTCCCGCCCGAAGGCGCGCTCACGGTGGTGGGGCTGACCGGCACCCAGCAGCAGCAGCTGGGTGTCACCTTCCGCCGCTCCAACGCCGGCGCGCGCGACCGCAGCCTGCAGGCGCTGGTGCAGTACGCCCACGAGGAGCTGGACGCCTACAAGGCCGACACCGCCACCGTCGGCTTCACCGTCTCACGCGATTCCACGCCGATCTGGCAGAAGCTGTGGACCTATTCGGCGGGGGTGGAGGCCATCGTCTCCAGCGAGACGGGCTACGACCTGAACCTGGCCGAGACCGTGCGGCGCACCTACGAGGTGGGGGCCCTGCCGCTGCTGGTCGAATACGACCGCTCCGACAGCCTGCTGAACCCGACCCGCGGCTTTCGCCTGCTGGTGCGCCCGAGCCCTGAGGTGTCGCTCGGCGACGGGACCCAGCCCTACCTGAAGGGCATCGTCCAGGGCACGGGCTACTATCCTTTCACCGACAGCTTCGTGTTGGCCGGGCGGCTGGAGTTCGGCGGGCTGTTCGGGGCCAGCGCGTTCGACATCGCGCCGTCGCGGCGGTTCTATTCGGGCGGCGGCGGGTCGGTGCGGGGCTACGGCTACCAGCAGCTGGGACCCAAGGACCCGAACAGCAACCCGATCGGCGGCTCGTCCCAGACCGAGTTCTCGGTGGAGGGGCGCTACCGGGTCGGCGACCTCGGCGTGGTCGGATTTCTGGACGGCGGGCAGGTTTACGAGACCTCAACCCCCCAGTTCACCAACATCCGCTACGGAGTCGGGATCGGCGGCCGCTTCTACACCAACTTCGGACCGCTGCGGCTAGACATCGCCACCCCTGTCGCGCGTCAGGCCGGCGAGTCGATTGTGTCGCTCTACATCTCCATCGGCCAGGCGTTCTGATGAGCGAGGCCCCCGACATCGCCGCCGAGCCGCCGCGGAAGGCGAGTCCACCGGCCTGCAAGCCGCGCCGTCATCTGCTGCGCGTGGTCGCGCTGTGGATCGGGGGCGACCTGCTGGCGCTGCTCGCCCTGTTCGCCATCGGCGTGGTCACGCTCAACACCGCGCCGGGCCGCGCCCTGCTAGTGTCGTTCGTCAACAGGGCCAAGCCCGCCAACGGGCTCGGCGTGCATGTCGGGCGGATCGACGGCTCGATCTACGGGCGGATGACCCTTCGGGGCCTGAGCCTGAGCGACCGGCAGGGCGTTTTCCTGACCTCGCCATCCGTCACGCTGGACTGGCGGCCGAGCGAGCTTTTGCACAAGTACGTGCTGCTGAACGAGGTGTCCTCGCGCTCCATCCGCCTGCTGCGCCTGCCGCATCTCAAGCCCGGCCCGCCGCCCAAGCCGAACCAGCCGACCCTGCCGGACCTGCACCTCAGCCTGAAGCGGCTGGACATCGCCCAGCTGGTGCTGGAGCCGCCGGTCACCGGCGACCGCCGCAGCCTCGCCATCGAGGACTCCATCGAGCTGCTGCACCGCCGCGTCATGGTCCACGCCGCGGTGGCCGCTCAGCCCATCGACGGCCACGCCGGCGGCGACCGGCTGACCCTGGCGGTGGATGCGGAGCCCTCGGCCGACCGGCTGCTGATCGATGCGCACCTGCGGGCGCCCCAGGGCGGCGTGGTAGACCGGCTGGCCAAGCTGAACGCGCCGCTCAGCTTCGACCTGGACGGGCGAGGGACCTGGAGCGCCTGGAACGGCCGCGTGCTCGCCACCCTCGGCGGCCAGCCGATGCTGGACGCAGGCCTGTCGGCGCATAGCGGGCTGTTCCGCATAAGGGGCCAGGGCCAGCCGGCGCTGGTGGTTAAGGCCGCCGCGGTAAAGGCGCTGACCGCCCCGGCGCTAGGCCTCGACATCTCCGGGCGGCTGCAGGACCGCCAGCTCGACCTCGACGCCCGCTTCGGCTCCTCCGCCCTAACGCTGGCCGCCAAGGGGCGGCTGGACCTGGCGCGCAGCCGCTTTCTCGGCGTGAAGGTGGACGCGCGGCTGCTGAAACCTGAGGCCGCGTCGCCCAAGTTGTCGGGGCGCGACGTGCGCGCGGCGCTGACGCTGAACGGCGCCTTCGCCCACCCTGTGGTGGACTACGACATCTCGGCCGCCGAGCTCGGCGTCGACAAGACCCTGATCGATAACCTGCACGTCACCGCCAACGCCCGCATCGACGCCGACCACACCATCCACCTGCCCGTCCACGCCACCGCCAGCAAGGTGGTGGGCCTGCCGCAGGCGGCGGGCGGGCTGACCACGAATCTCAGGGTGGACGGCGACCTGGTGATCACGGCCAAGCAGATCGCCTCGGACAACCTGAGCATACGCTCCGACCGGCTGGACGCCATCCTGGTGCTTGCCCTGTCGCTGGACACCGGCCGCTACAGCGCCGCGCTCAACGGGGCAATCAACCGATACGAGGTTGCGGGCCTTGGCGTCGTGGACCTGGTCACCGACGCCCGGCTGACCCCGACCGGCAAGGGCGATTTCCGCGTCGCGGGCCACGTCCACGTCGTCACCGAGCGCATCGACAACGCCTCGGCCAAGGCGCAGCTCGGCGGCGATGCGGTGATCGACGCTGACTTCAGCCGCTCGCCGGACGGGGCGTTCGCAGTGTCCAACCTGCGGCTGAAGTCGCCCAAGTTCCGCATCAACGACGGCCAAGGGACCTATGGCGCCGACGGGGCGATCGACTTCACCGCCAGTGCGGTGTCGGACGCCTACGGCCCGCTGAAGCTGCAGATCGGCGGCACGGCCAAGGCGCCCCAGGTCCGGCTGCAAGCGGCCAGCCCCAAAATAGCCGGTGTCACCGGGCTCGACGTGCAGCTGAAGGGCGTGGGGCCGGGCGGCTATGTCGTCACCGCCACGGGGAACTCCCAGTACGGCCCGATCTCGGCGGAGGTGCAGCTGCATGCCGGCAAGGGCGCGCTGCAGGCCGACATCCGCCGCGCCAGCGTGGGCGGGATCAACGTCAGCGGGACGGTGAGCCAGACCCCCGCAGGGCCGTTCGCCGGCGCGCTGCGGCTGTCCGGCTCCGGGCTGAGCGGCACGGCCACCCTGTCGGCCGCGGGCAAGGTGCAGCGCATCGACCTGGCGCTCACGGCCCGCGACGCGCGCCTGCCGCTGAACCCGCCGGTGACCATCGCCCGCGGCGTGATCGACGCCACCGCCATCCTGTACCCCGGCGCGCCGGCGGTGACGGGCAAGGCGACGCTGGCCGGCGTGCGCCGCGACCAGCTCGTGGTGGCCAACGCGAAGGCCAGCGTGGACTATCGCGGCGGCAGCGGGCGGGTGGACGTCGCCGCCGACGGGAACAGCGGCGTGCCCTTCTCGATCGCGGTGGACGCCGGGATCTCGCCCCAGCTGATCCGCGTCAACGGCCAGGGCTCGGCCAACCGCATCCCGCTCCGCCTCGCCGGCCCCGCCGATATCCGCCAAGTCGCGGGCGGCTACAGCCTGGCGCCCACCACGATCGTCTTCCCGCAAGGCCGGCTGGCGCTCTCCGGCGCCACGGGGGCCGCCGGCGTGAACGCCTCGGTGCGGATGGAGCAGGTGGATCTGAGCATCGTTCGCGCCTTCGCGCCGAACCTCGGGCTCGGCGGCAAGGTCTCAGGGACCGCCGACGTCGCCCTGCCCAAAGGCGGCGCCATGCCGACCGGGCGCGTCCAGCTGCAGGTCGCGGGCTTCACCCGCTCCGGCCTGACCACCATATTGGAGCCGGTGGACATCGCGGTGCTGGGGACCCTGGCCAAGAGCGGCGCCGAGGCCCACGCCCTGGTGCGCCAGCGCGGCCTGATCGTCGGGCGGCTGCAGGCGCGGCTCGCGCCGATCCCCGGCCCGGCGTCGCAGGCCTGGCTGCAGCGGCTGAAGGCGGCCCCGCTCACCGGCGGCCTGCGCTACGACGGGCCGTCGGAGGTGCTGTGGGGCCTCGGCGGCGTCGGCGGCCAGGACCTCTCCGGCCCCATCGCCATCGGCGTGGACGTCTCCGGCCGCCTGGAGCAGCCGCAGGTGCGCGGCGTCATCAAGGCCAAGGCGCTGCGCTACCAGAACGACACGCTGGGCACCGTGATCGACCACATCGCGCTGGACGGCGGCTTCGCCGACACGCGGCTGGTGATCAACACCCTGACCGGCGACGCCGGCAAGGGCACGGTTTCGGCATCGGGCTACGCCGACCTGTCCTCGGCCAAGGGCTTCCCCATCGCCTTGCAGGTAAAGCTCGCAAACGCCCAGCTCGCCCATAGCGACACGGTGGGCGCCACCATCTCCGGCCATCTGGCGGTGACCAACGATCACGCCGAGGGCGCGCTGGTCTCCGGCAAGCTGAAGCTGAACCGCGCCGCCTACGAGATCGCGCCCCAAGGGTCAGGCCAGGTGGTCGAGCTCACCGGCGTCCACCGCAGGGGCCAGCCGGTCAGCCAATCCATAACGACAGGCGACGCGAAGGCCACCGCCGGCCCGCCCAGCGTGTGGAAGCTCGACATCGACATCGACGCGCCGAGCCAGATCTTCGTCCGGGGCCTGGGACTGGACGCGGAGTGGTCCACAGCGCTGCGCATCACCGGCGACGCCAGGCGCCCGAAGGTCGTGGGCGACGTGAACCTGGTGCGCGGGACGTTCACCTTCGCCGGGCGCCAGCTGACCCTGTCCAAGGGCGTCATCCATCTGGACGGGGCGGAGCCGCCCAACCCGACGTTGGACATCGAGGCCTCCACCACCGTGGACGCGGTGACCGCCACCATCACCATCGGCGGCAGCGCCAAGACGCCGGAGATCACCTTCAGCTCCACCCCGTCGCTGCCCGAGGACGAGGTGCTGTCGCGGCTGCTGTTCGGCAGTTCGGTGGCGCAGATCTCGCCGTTGCAGGCGGTGCAGCTGGCCGCAGCGGTGAATTCGCTGCGCGGCGGCGGCGGCGGCTTCAACCCGCTCGGCAAGCTGCGCTCGGCCGCGGGGCTGGACCAGCTGCACGTCTACGGGGCGGACCAAGCCACCGGGCGCGGACCGTCGGTCGGCGCGGGCAAGTACATCTCCTCCAACATCTATGTGGAGGTGATCACCGACGCGCGCGGCAACACCGCCACCCAGATCGAGGTCGCCCTGACCAAGTCGCTCAAGCTGCTGTCCTCGGTCGGGGCTCTCGGCACCTCGAATATCGGCCTCAGATATTCACACGATTACTGACGGCGGACCGGCGCCATCGCGGCCCATCTCCGGGCGGGTGACCCCGAAGGCCGGCTTCATCGCCAGCCTCTGCGCGAACGCCTGCACGATCTCACGCAATCGGGTCCATCAATTTGGGGATAGGCCCTAGGCGCGCCGCTCGATTGCGGTATGGGTCGCGCGCCGCCAGCCTGTTCATCAAAGCAGCGGTGAGATCAGTTTGCGAAAGCCTTTCATGCGTTTGCGTTCCGCCGTCGCCACGGTCCTCGCGTCGGCTTTTTGTCTCAGCGGATGCAGCCGCTCGGCCCATCACGCTCCAGTCCGCAACCCCGCCATCGCACCGACCGGCGCGCTGAATGCGGGGGGAGAGCCGCAGTGGAGCGCCCAGGTCCGCCAAGGCCAGCTCCGCTTCAGCACCGGGGAGGGACCGGAACTGAGCGTGCAGGCGGCGGTGACAGATCATGGCAAGGCCGGCGCGGTGTGGAGCGGCTCGCTGCCGCCCGCTGCACCGGGGCGTGCGGGGCGTCTGCTGCGACTGAGCGTCCTGGCCAAACCCTGTCAGGATGGATCGACGGGAATGGGCTATCCGCTCACCGCCACGGCCATCGTCGAGGGGCGGCGCTATGACGGCTGCGCCGCGGCGCCGGGACAGGGGCTGGGCCCGCGCACCTGAGGCTCGGCGGCGTTTCGGCGCCGCAAGCAATCTCTGCTATGCAGGGACTCATGGCCGACGGCGAGATCACGACCCGCTCAGGCGCGGAGGGTAGGGCCTTGTTCGGCCGGGGCTTCCTCTACGACCTGTGGTACTTCGCAGACCTGGGCTCGGCGCTGAAGCCCGGCGCCATGCGCCGCTACGATTTGCTGGGCGAGCCGGTGCTGCTTGGCCGGGATCTTGCGGGGAAGGTCTTCGCCCTGCGCGACATTTGTCCGCACCGGGCCGCACCGTTGTCTGCGGGGACGATCACGAACGGGGGGGAGGGCGTCGCCGAGGTCGCCTGTCCCTATCATGGCTGGCGGTTCCGCACCGCCGACGGGGTCTGCGCGGCCATCCCGTCGCTAGCCGACGGGCAGTCGACGGAGGTCGAGCGTATCCGCGTGCGCCCCTATCCCGTCCGCGAGAGCCAAGGCCTGATCTTCGTCTACATGGCCGTCGATCCCCGCGCCGATGCGCCGACCGACGCTCCGCCGGTGTTCGAGGGCGTGGTCGGAGCGGCGCCCAAGATCGTGGAGCGGATGGACTTCGACAGTCATGTGGACCACGCCATCGTAGGCCTGATGGACCCCGCCCACGGCCCCTATGTGCATCAGCAATGGTGGTGGCGCTCTGCCAAGAAGCAACTCGACAAGGCCAAGGCGTTTGAGCCGCGCGAGCTCGGCTTCGCCATGGCCCGCCACGCCCCATCCAAGAACAGCCGCGCCTACCGCTTGCTGGGCGGCGCGCCGCAGACCGAGATCACCTTCCGCCTTCCCGGTCTGCGCTGGGAGCATGTGCGGGTAGGCGTCCGCCAGGTGCTGGCCCTGACCTGCCTGACGCCGGTGACCGCGACCAGGACCCGGATCACCCAGCTGATATGGTCGGACCACCCGGCCTTCGCCCTGTTGCGCCCCGCCATCGCCGCCGGCGCACGCCGGTTCCTGAAGCAGGACGGCGACATGGTGAACCTGCAGAACGAGGGTCTGCGCTACGATCCGCCCCTGCTGTGGATCGACGACGCCGACCGCCAGGCCAAGTGGTACCAGGCGCTGAAGCGGGAGTGGACCGCCAGCCAGGCGGAGGGGCGGCCGTTCGTCAATCCGGTGCAGGCGACTACGCTCAGGTGGCGCAGTTGAGCCGGCCCTGCTCGCGTGTCTTGGTCTCCCCCACAGGGTGGGGGAGTACGGCCGAAGGCCGGGAGCGGGCCGCTCGGGCGCGCGGCCCCTCCATCGGCTTCGCCGCCACCTCACCATCTGCGATAGGGAGGATGAAGGCGGTGCACGTTCCATGATCCTGGCCGTTCTCGCCGGCGTCCTGCTGATCGTGGTGCTGCTGGCCGTCTCCGCCCTCTTTTCCGCCGCCGAGACGGCCATGACCGGGGCGAGCCGCGCGCGTATGCACCAGCTGGAACGCGAGGGCGACAAAGCGGCCGAGCGCGTCAACCTGCTGATCGACGATCAGGAACGGATGATCGGGAGCGTGCTGCTCGGCAACAACCTGCTGAACATCCTGCTCTCCTCGCTGGTCACCGAGTTCCTGGCCCACGTCATCCCCGGGGCCTGGGGTGTGGCGCTGGCCACCGGGCTCGTCACCTTCCTGGTGCTGGTGTTCGCCGAGGTGCTGCCCAAGACCATCGCCATCGCCCGGCCGGACGATGTGGCGCGGGGCCTGTCCGGCCCGTCGCGAATCGTGGTGACCCTGTTCGGTCCGGTGATCTCGGGCATCCAGTGGCTGATCAAGGTCGGCTTTCGCCTGTTCGGCCTGGACCTGGACGAGGCTGCCGACGAGGCCTTCGCCCAGGCCGAAATCCGCGGCGCCATCGAATACCACCACGAGGAAGGGCTGGTGGAGAGCGGCGACCGGCGGATGCTGGGCGGCGTGCTCGACCTGGCCGACATGGACGTGGCCCAGGTCATGGTTCACCGCACCAACATCACCATGCTCGACGCCGGCCAGCCGGTGCGCGAGGTGGTGGCCCAGGCGCTGGAGGCGCCGTTCACCCGCCTGCCGCTTTATCGTGAGGAGGCCGATAACATCGTGGGCGTGCTGCACGCCAAGGACCTAGCCCGGGCCATGGAGGCCTCGGGCGGCGACCTCGACGCCATCGACATCGCCGCCGTCGCCACCGCCCCGTGGTTCATCCCCGACACCACCAACCTCAAGGATCAGCTCCAATCCTTCCTAAGACAGAGGAACCACTTCGCCCTTATCGTGGACGAATACGGTGCGCTTCAAGGTCTGGTGACGTTGGAGGATATCTTGGAGGAGATCGTCGGCGAGATCGAGGACGAGCACGATTCCGCCGTGGAGGGCGTGCGCCGCCAGCCCGACGGCTCGGTGAATGTCGACGGCTCCGTCGCCATCCGCGACCTGAACCGAGCCCTGGACTGGGACCTGCCCGATGACGAATGGGTGACGGTCGCGGGCCTCGTCATCCACGACGCGCAGATGATCCCCGATCCGGGCCAGACCTTCATCTTCCACGGCCACAGGTTCCACGTGCTTCGTCGTCAGAGGAACCAGATCACCGCCTTGCGCGTGAGCGCGCCGCTGGCCGAGGCGTAGAGCTGACCAGCGCTCCGCCGCGAGCCTAGGCGGGGAGGGCGCGATGCTCGAGGTCGAGCCCCGCCAGGTCGCCCTTCTCGCGCCAGTCCCGTAGCACCTGGAAGAAGGCCATGGAGCCGGCGCCGTAAGAGGCGTGGCTGGCCGCCACAGGCGAAGCCTGACCTTCGTTGTTGTAGTAGCCCGGCGTGCACTCTTCAAGGTACTTCCGGCGGTCGACCACAAGCTTCAAGATGGTGTCGCGCCAATCCTTCTCCGCCTGCGGCGTCGCTTCGGCATAGACGACATCCTGGTCCAGGCAGTGGCTGACGACATAGGCGATGTGCTTGGCCTGTTCGTTCAGCGCGTGCGGATAGTTGGCGGTGAAGCCCGACTGGACGATGCTCATGATGAAGCTATTCGGAAAGCCGTTGACGTGCATGCCGTGCAGGCTCAGCGCGCCTTCCTTCCACTTTTCGCTGAGGGACAGGCCGTCACGCCCGTGCACTTCATAGCCGGAACGCCGTGCAAAGGAGGTGCCGACCTCAAAGCCGGTCGCGAAGATCAGGCAGTCGAGCTCATAGGTCTTGCCGTCCACCACGACGCCTCCGGGAACGATCCGCTCGACACCCTTGCCGCCGGTATCCACCAGCGTGACGTTGGGACGGTTGAAGACGTTCAGATAGTCGTCGTGGAAGCACGGGCGCTTGCAGAACTGATTATAGTAAGGCTTGAGCGCCTCGGCCGTTTGGGGAGACCTGACGGTCGCATCCACCCGGGCGCGGATCTGCTCCATCTTGCGGAAGTCAGCGGCCTGGACGAGGTCGTCGCCCCGTAGCGGCGGACCGGCGTCCTGCTCCGACGCCTGGATCCGTTGCACATCCCCGATGTGGCGAAGCAGGTCGGTCCAACCGTCGCCGACCATGTCCTCTTCCTGATGGCCGCCCGAGACCAGGATGTTGAAGTTGTCCATGCGCTGTTGTTGCCAGCCGGGCGACAAGGCTGCCGCCCAGTCCACGTCGGTTTGACGATTGGCGCGCACGTCGATGGAAGAGGGGGTGCGCTGGAAGACGTAGAGGTGGCCGCTAGACGCCGCCAGATGCGGCACGCACTGAACCGCCGTCGCCCCGGTCCCGATGACCCCCACCCGCTTGTCGCGCAACCCGGTGAGTTCGCCGCCCGCGTCGCCGCCCGTATAGTCATAGTCCCAGCGGCTGGTGTGGAAGCTGTGGCCGGCGAAGCTGTCCACGCCGGGAATGCCCGGAAGTTTGGGGCGGTGCAGAGGGCCGTTGGCCATCACCACGAAGCGCGCCTTCAAGGCGTCGCCGCGATTGGTGGAGATTGTCCAACGGTCGGAGGAGGCGTCCCAGCGGACATCGGTCACCTCGGTCTGGAACAGGGCGCCGCGATAAAGGTCGAACTGCTCGGCGATCCGGCGCGTGTGCGCAAAGATCTCGGCGGCTTTGGCGTATTTCTCGCTCGGCATATAGCCGGTCTCTTCAAGCAAAGGCAGATAGATATAGCTCTCGATGTCACAGGCCGCGCCGGGATAGCGGTTCCAGTACCAGGTGCCGCCGAAGTCGCCGCCCTTCTCGATCACGCGCAGGCTGGACACGCCGACCTGCCGCAGCCTCGCGCCCGCCAGAAGACCCCCGAAGCCGCCGCCGATGACCACCACGTCCAACTCCTCGTCCAGGGCGGGGCGGTCGTAGCCGGGGGCTACATGCGGATCATCAAGGAATCGCGAAAGTTGGCCCTTCGGCTCGACGTACTGGGCGTTGCCGTCGGTTCTCAGGCGCTTGTCGCGTTCTTCGCGGTACTTGGCGCGAAGCGCCTGCGCATCGAAGCCGAGCTTGTCGCCCACTCCGGTCCAAGCTGACGCGGCCTCTCCCATCTCGTCTTCTCCAAGCCTTGCGGGAAGCGCCGGCTGAAAGCCGCAGCGACCGTACCTCGATTTCGATTCAATTTATGGGAAAGCCCTGAAGGAGGCAACGGCGGCGTAGGCGGTTTTGGAGGGATGAAAGGTGAGGCGTCAGCAAAGTCCCCCTCGGAGCAGCGACAGGGCGATCATCACCGCCTCCTGCAGCGTGCGCTTGGACGCCCAGCTCCGCAGGTCCGCGGCGGCGTGCACGGTCGCCAGCACGCATTGGCCGGCCACGGCGGGATCGACGGGACGTATGGAGCCCTCCGCCACGCCGTCGGCGATCAGGCCGCTGAGGTGCAGGGTGAAGGCGCGCATGCGCTCCAGCATCTTTTCGCGGAGGTCCGGGGGCAGGGCCTGGAAGGCCGAGGGCCGCAGCAGGGGACTTTCCGCCGAGAACTGGAAGGCGAACAGCTGGCTCACCAGAGCGCCGAGACGAGGCCCGCAGGGGCCGCCGGCCGCCTCTACGCGATGGCAGGCGCGGTCCAGAACCTCGAAGCTGCGGTCGAAGCAGGCGATCACCAGATCGTCCTTGCCTTCCAGATGGTGGTAGAAGCTGCCGACGCTGACGCCCATTTCGGCGGCGATCTTCTCAACGCTCGCGCCCTTGTAGCCATGCCGGTTGATCAGGTTGGTCGCGGCGTGCAGGAAGCGACCCTGCGACTCGCCGCGCGCTTCCAAGGACTCCAGGCTCACGCTCCAAGGGACCGCGGCCTCCAGCCCATCCAGCAGCACGGCGGTCAGGCGTTCGGCTACACGAGCGAGATCGGCGGTGTTGTAATGGATCACCCAAGCCGACATCCAGGTCGCGTTGGCGATCAGCGAGTTCGCGGCGACAGCCCGGGCCGAATCGGCCCGCGGATCGAAGAAGCCGCGTACGGCCTGCGATGCGGATCGATAGCTCGCATCAAGCGGGGCTCGCGCAGTCTCGTCGAGCACGGAAATCTCGGAGATTACGGCCAGATGCGGGGCGCCTGGCTCCCGCGCCCGGCGAAACAGCTCCACGCTCTCGGCCACAAAACGCCGGACGCGCTCTCGGGGCTCCGCCTCGCCGCCTGCGATGTCCGCGAAGGCTTCCAACTGATCCAGGCTGCGCTGCAGACAGGCCGCGGCCAGATCTTCCTTGAAGCGGAAATAGTAGGTCACGCTGGACGTATCGAGGCTCAGCGCGCGCGCCACAGAGGTCAAGGTCAGCCCGTGCAACCCACTGCTGTTGATCTGGTCGGAGGCGACATCCAGGATTTCTGAGCGCCGCCGCTCGAAGCGTTCCGACCGGCGCTCTCTTGTTGCGGTTTTCGGGTCCATCAAACTTCCACGAGCGCGTCGTTCATCTAGGGCAGGTCTCCCTCGAAGAGGGGATATCCTGATCCCCGGACGCTTGCGAGCGACGGCCGACCGAAGGCTGCGGCGTCGGATGCGACAAATGAACATGGCCGAAATGCGTCTTTGAGCTTGTGGCCGGGACCATAACGCTTTTTGGAGGATTGACAGTAAGGTGCGATCGTCCAAAGCATGGTCTGGATGGAGACGGTGGGTTCGTCCGAAGTCGTAGCCTTGTTTGTGCGCGACCCGGCAGCCTCGCTGGCGAGCTCGGAGCTACAGCCTAGGCGCTGAAGGTTTGGTGGATTAACGAAAGCATAAGCAGCTCAAGAAGACCCTGCGGGAGCTCCCGCAGGCGAAAATGCAGTACTGAATAAAAAAAATCAAAGCCGGGGTGAAGTGTTCATTCAGGCGCCAATGCATAGGGGGTTTGGATGACGTTCAAAGGCTTGCTTCTTTCGTCGTGCGTCGTGATGGTCGCGCCAGCCGCGGGCGGCGCGCTGGCGCAGGACGCCCCGGCTCCGACACCGGTAAGCCTTGCGCTCGCGCCGCCGTCCGCCCCCATTTCGCCCAGCGTTGGACGCTTGTCGGCGACCGCGGTGCAGGAGGTGGTGGTCACCGCGCAGAGGCGTAGTGAAAACTTGGAGAAGGTGCCCGTCGCCGTGACGGCCTTCACCTCCAAGCAACGTGACCTGATCGGTATCGATACCATCCAGGACATTGCAAACTTCACCCCCGGCCTGGAGTATTCGACCTCGCTCGATCGCGCCTACATCCGCGGCGTCGGCCGTCAGACCAATAATCTCTCGGAAGATCCCGGTGTCGCCACCTATAGCGACGGCGTCTATAATTCGAGTGTGGTCGCCGCCGCGGGAGACTCCCTGTTCGTGGACCGCGTGGAGGTGCTCCGAGGACCTCAGGGAACGCTTTACGGCCGCAACTCGATCGGCGGCGCCATCAACTCCGTCTCTCGTCGGCCCACCGACACTCTCTACGCCGAAGGGCGCGCGACGATCGGCGATTATGGCACCTATAACGGCGAGGGCGCCATTTCCGGTCCGCTCGCCAACAACGTTCAGGGTCGTCTGGCCTTTTTTGACAACAACCAGAACGATGGTTATTTCAAGAACCTCTCCGGCGACAAGAGCGAGGGGGGACGGGGCAACACCCAGTACATAGAGGCGCAGCTTCAGGCGCAGGTAACGGCGAACTTCGACGTGTGGGCGAAGGTGGGATACTACCGTTACGACAGCAGTTATCGGTCGACTAACACGCTCCAGTCATACGAACTGAACCCCTTTCCCCCCGGCTCGTTGTCGCCAACCGCCGGCTACGGGCTGACGATCCCAGGTGTGGTGACCCAGGGGCCTCTGTTGACCGTGCCGCCGGGCAATTCCAATGTGCGCAACATTGACACCAATACGCCGGACCACGCCCAGCTCGGCAACGACATCTTGGGGAACCTGCAGGCGACCTATCATCTGCCGTTCGCCGACCTGAAATATATTGGCGGCTACAGTATCTACAGATACGACCTGAACTTTGACGCCGACGGAGCGGCGGTCAACTCTTATCCCTTTGCCAGCACTACCGGCCTACCTCCGCTGATCGTCTATCCGACCCAGATCGAGAATTATCGTGAGAGCAAGCAGTATTTCAGCGACGAGATTGACCTGACCTCTACCGGAAAGTCGAAATTTCAGTGGATATTGGGCTTCTACCAATATCATGAGTCCTTTGACCAGCCGGTCAACATCATAGAGCCGAACCAGACGCAGATTTTCGCGCCCTATCAGAGCGCCTTGAATCCGTCAGGCGACATCTATCACACCGATCAAACAGCGCGCACCAATTCCTACGCGACCTTTGCGCAGGGCGACTACAGCCTGAACAGCCAGCTAAGGTTCACCGGCGGCGCTCGATACACCAAAGACCAGAAGTACGGGAACGAGAACTTTCGCGCTATTTGTCTGGGACTGCCGACTTGTGGAGCGCCGGCGGCGATGTACGGCGCTTATACGCCGGCCATCGACATCAGCTCGGCCCTGATCTCGTTCGCACCAAGCCGTGGAGTGGACGGTCCGGTGACGTTCAACCCCACAACCGGCGACTACGACCGGCGGCTGGCCGGCCAATGGGGCGCGGTGACCGGCACTGCGGGCGTCGAATGGACGCCGAACTCAAGGACGCTTGCCTATCTCAAATATAGCCGCGGCTACAAGTCGGGCGGCTTCAACGGCGGTGCGATTCTGGATTCGCCCGAGACCTTGCCTGAAACCATCAACGCCTATGAGAGCGGGCTGAAGGAAGTTCTCACCCGCTCGCTGCAGGTGAACATCGCCCTGTTCGACTACGATTATCAGAACCTGCAGGACCCGCTGACGGTGCTTCCCGCGGCCGGGCCTGAGCAGACCGTGCTGTTCAACATTTCCAAAAGCCGCTCTTACGGCGCCGAACTGGAGACCACTTGGCAGGCCACCCCGAGCCTCCGGTTCCTGCTCAGCTACGCCTACCTGAACGCCCGGATCACTTCAAACAGCCCGTTGGAGGACGCCGTGCAGCCTCTGCTCGGCTTGCGCAACGTCGACGGCCAGAATCTTCCGCAATCGCCTCATAGCAAGGTCGCCTTTAACGCCAACTATACCTGGCGCTTCGATCCCGGCGATCTTTCGCTTTCGCTGGACTACATCTACAAGGCGCAGAGCTATGACAGCATCTTCGACCAGCCCTACTATCTTGCGCCGTCCTACAGTCAGGTCGATCTGCGCGCCATCTATAACGATCGGCTGGATCGCTTCACCGTCATCGCTTTCGGCAAGAACCTCAACAACGCCCAGGGCTATGACAACGTCACCGCCAACCTGATCGTCAACCCCTCGGCCGGCTTCCCCAACTATACTCAGCAGGCGAACTTCATCATCCCGCGCACCTATGGCGTTCAGCTCCAGGTCCGGTTCCGCTGATCGCCTGGACCCACCGGATGAACGCCACGGGATCGAGGCTCTGTCTTGGCCTCGCCAGGAGCCTTCGGTGACCGTTGCTGAGGCCCGGGGTGTGCTCGGCGTAGAGCACGATATCCGGCCGTCCAGGTTGAGCCTGCCGGTCAAGCTAGCCTACGGCTTTGGTTCACTCGCCTATGGGGTCAAGGACAACGGCTTCTCTACGCTGCTGCTGTTGTTCTACAATCAGGTCGTGGGTCTGCCGGCCCAGTGGGTCGGCCTCGCCATCTTCATCGCCCTGGTGCTCGACGCGTTCATCGATCCGACGATCGGCTACCTGTCGGACCGGCTGCAGACCCGCTGGGGACGTCGCCATCCGTTCATGTATGCGTCCGCCATACCGGTCGGGTTGCTGTATCTACTGCTGTGGAGCCCGCCCGTCGGCGCATCACATCTGGTGATCCTGGTCTATCTGGTCGGGGTGGCGATCCTCGTTCGCACGGCGATCTCCTGCTATGAGGTGCCGTCCGCAGCGCTCGCGCCCGAACTCAGCTCTGATTACCACGAGCGTACCTCGATCCTTGGATGGCGCTATCTGTTCGGCTGGATCGGCGGCATGGGCATGCTGCTGCTCACCTTCCTCGTCTTCCTGGCGCCCAGCGCGCGCTTCCCGGTGGGCCAACTCAATCCCGCCGGCTATCGCACCTATGCGGTGGTCGCCTCCGCCGTCATGACTGCAGCCATCCTGCTGTCGGCGTTGGGCACCCACGGCGAGGTCAAGCGTCGGCTGAAGCCTACTCAGGCGAGGCGGCCCGTCAGCGGGCCGGGCAGCATCGCGCGGGTTCTCAAGAACCGCGCCTTCGTGATCCTGCTCGTCTCAGGAATGTTTATCTACACCATCCAGGGGCTGAATTTCGCCTTGGGCACCTATTTCAGCACCTTTCTCTGGGGCCTGCCGGCGAGCTCGCTGGCGGCCTTCACCGTGGGGGTGATCATCGGCGTCGGGCTCTCTTTCGCCTTCTCCAAGCGCGCATCGCGACGATGGGGCAAGCGAAACGCCGCGGTAGCGGCCACGCTGGCCTATCTCGTCCTGGCGACCGCCCCTTTCCTGCTGAGGCTGGTGGGATGGTTTCCGCCCAATGGCGCCGCCTCGCTGCTGCCGCTCCTGATGGCCTTCAACCTGGTCTCGACAGTGGTCGGCGTGGCCGCCACCATCTTGAGCGCGTCCATGATGGCCGATGTCGTGGAAGACTCCGAGGCGCGCACCGGCGAGCGGGAGGAGGGCCTGTTCTTCGCAGGCGCCTTCTTCATGCAAAAGTGCGTCTCCGGCCTCGGCCTGTTCATGTCCGGCACGCTGCTGGCGCTCGTGCGATTTCCCGCCGCTGCGGTTCCGGGAAAGGTGCCTCTGGCGGTGCTCGATCATCTGGTCATCATCTACTGCGGCGTGACCGTGCTGCTCGGGCTGTTCGCCGTGGCGGTGCTGGTGCGTTTCCCGCTCGGCGAGGCGGACCACCGGCGGCGGGTGGCGGAACTGGCGGACGTCGCACGTCACGCCTCGCCCCTCCCCGGCAGCGAGCCCGAGCCGGCCCTTGGTCTTTGAGGTTGGCGCTATCGATCGCCGCCCTTCGAGCCGGATGCGCTCTTATCCTGGCGCCGATGTGCGGTCTCCCAGTAGACTTTGGGCGCTGACCAGGTGTGATCCGCCTTTGCGCCCACCCTGGGCGTAGGCGGTGACGTCGCCGGGCATTTTGGCGATGAGGGATCGAGGCTCATGGACATCAAACGTATCGGGTCGCAGCCCTCGGCGCCGGGGCCGAGCGCCTATTTTACCGGGACTGTGCGCATCGATTCCCCCTTCAAGGGTGCGGGGCAGGCTCGGGTCACCGGGGCGACGGTGACGTTCGAGCCGGGCGCACGCACGAACTGGCACACCCATCCCCTCGGCCAGACGCTGCTTGTCACCTCAGGCCTTGGCCGGGTTCAACGCGAGGGCGGTCCGGTGGAGGAGATCCATCCCGGCGACATCATCTGGTTCGAGCCGGGCGAGAAGCACTGGCATGGGGCGTCTCCACAGGTGGCGATGTCTCATGTGGCTATAAACGAAGCGATGGACGGAACGATGGTCGACTGGCTCGAACCCGTCTCTGACGCGCAGTATCGCGGATGAGCCCGTCATACGCGCGAACTCAAGCGCAGCGCAGCTTGCCGAATGCGGCGGGCGACGCCAAGTCTGCGCCCATGAACGGAGCTGGATCATGGGCGACACGGGCAATCTCGAACTCTCCAGACGTGGCATCCTGGTCGCGGGTGCAGCCTCTGTGGCGGTGAGCGTGTCCTCTGCGGCCAGCGCCAAGGCGTCTTCGGACGCCGCCGAGCCCTCCATGGTCAAGGTTGCCTTCGAGGTGAACGGCCAGCCTCGCGAGATGACGCTGGACACCCGCACGACGCTGCTGGATGCGCTTCGGGAGCACCTGCATCTCACCGGCAGCAAGAAGGGCTGCGACCATGGCCAATGCGGCGCCTGCACGGTGATGGTGGACGGGCGGCGGATCAATTCGTGCCTGACGCTCGCGGTCATGCACGAGGGCGACCGCATCATCACGATCGAGGGCCTCGGCGAGCCCGAGCATCTCCATCCGATGCAGGCGGCCTTCGTCAAGCATGACGGCTATCAGTGCGGGTACTGCACGCCGGGGCAAATATGTTCGGCGGTGGCGGTGCTGAACGAGATCAAGCAAGGCGTCCCCAGCTACGTCAGCGCAGATCTGACCGCCCCGTCTCAGGTCACGCCTGATGAGCTGCGCGAGCGGATGAGCGGCAACATCTGTCGCTGCGGCGCCTATTCCAACATCGTCGAGGCCATGGTCGAGGTGGCTGGAGAACGCGTATGAAACCCTTCACCTACGCGCGCGCCCGCACTCCGGCCGAGGCCGCAGCCGCCGCGGCGGAGACGCCCGGCGCCAAGTTCATCGCCGGGGGCACCAACCTGCTCGACCTGATGAAGCTGCAGGTGGAGACGCCCACCCATCTGATCGACGTGAACGAACTGGGCCTCGACAAGATCGAGGCGACTCCTGACGGCGGCTTGCGCGTCGGCGCCCTGGTGCGCAACACCGACCTCGCCGCCGACCCGCGGGTGCGGCGCGACTACGCGGTGCTCTCCCGCGCGATCCTGGCCGGGGCCAGCGGCCAGCTGAGGAACAAGGCGACGACGGGCGGCAACCTGCTGCAGCGCACGCGATGCCCCTACTTCTACGACACCAATCAGGCCTGCAACAAACGCCGGCCAGGGTCGGGCTGCTCGGCCATCGGCGGGTTCAGCCGGCCGCTGGCGGTGATCGGCGCAAGTGAAGAGTGCATCGCCACCTATCCGGGCGACATGGCCGTCGCCATGCGCGTTCTGGACGCCGAGGTGGAGACGGTGAAGCCCGACGGCTCGACCCGCGCCATCCCGATCGCCCAGTTCCATCGCCTGCCAGGCGACACGCCCCAGGTGGAGACGACGCTGGACCAGGGCGAGTTGATCACCTCGGTCACCCTGCCCAGGCCTGTCGGCGGGGTACAGATTTATAAGAAGGTGCGGGACCGCGCCTCCTACGCCTTTGCGCTCGTGTCGGTCGCGGCCGTGGTGCAGCGCGACGGCACCGGGCGGGTGGCTCTGGGCGGTGTGGCCCACAAGCCCTGGCGGGTGGAGGCGGCCGAGGCCGCCCTGCCGCATGGCGCGAAGGCTGTGACCGCGCAGCTCCTGGCCAACGCCCATCCCACTCCTGAAAACCGGTTCAAGCTGTTGCTGGTGGAGCGCACGCTCGCCGCGGCGGTGGCCGAAGCCAAGGCCTGAGTCCTATGAAGTTCGACACCCCCGCCACCACCAACCCGATCGATCAGCTGAAGGTCGTGGGTCACCCGCACGACCGTATCGACGGCCCGCTGAAGACCACCGGCCATGCGCCCTACGCCTACGAGCGTCACGACATCGTGGCCGACCCGGCCTACGGCTTCATCCTCGGCAGCGCCGTCGCCAAGGGGCGGATGGCCAATATCGACGTCAGCGCCGCCAAGGCTGCGCCGGGCGTCATCACTGTGGTGACCTGGAAGACCGCGGGCGGTCTCGGTAAGTCCAAAGACCACACCGCAGCCCTGCTCGGCGGCCCTGAGATCGAGCACTACGACCAGGCCGTGGCCATCGTGGTGGCGGAGACTTTCGAGACTGCGCGCGCGGCCGCCAAGCTGATCCGCATCGACTATCAGCGCGAACCAGGCCATTTCGACCTCGCCGCCCAGGTCGGCCAAGTTCCGCCCAAGGGCGCCAGCAGCGGCGAAGGTAGCGCCAGCAGCCCGGTGGATAGGGTCGGTGAGTTCGAGACGGCCTTCGCTGCGGCCCCGGTCACCATCGACCGCACCTACTCCACCCCAGACCAAAGCCATATGATGATGGAGCCGCACTCGACGCTCGCGGTCTGGAAGGGCGACCAGCTGACCATCTGGACCTCCAACCAGATGATCCGTTGGGCGGTCAAGGACTTGGCCCAAACACTTCAGATCGACAAGGAGAAGGTCCGCGTCGTGTCGCCCTATGTCGGCGGTGGTTTCGGCTCCAAGCTCTGGATACGTAGCGACGCGGTGATGGCGGCGCTTGGGGCACGCGCGGCGGGGCGTCCGGTGAAGGTGGCGCTGACGCGGCCCCAGATTATGAACAACACCACCCATCGCCCCGCCACGGTGCAGCGCATCCGCCTGGGCGCCGGGCGTGACGGCAAGATCACCGCGGTCGCCCACGAGAGCTGGTCCGGCGACCTGCCCGGCGGCAAGCCGGAGACGGCGGTGTCCCAGACCAAGCTGCTCTACGCCGGAGCCAATCGGCTGACCGCCGACTATCTGGCCACGCTCGACCTGCCGGAAGGCAACGCCATGCGTGCGCCGGGCGAGGCGCCGGGGCTGATGGCGCTGGAGATCGCCATGGACGAGATGGCCGAGGCGTTGGCCATGGACCCGATCGAGTTCCGCATCGCCAACGACACCCAGGTCGATCCCGAAAACCCCACGCGCCCCTTCTCCCAACGCAACCTGATCGGCTGCCTGAAGCTCGGTGCGGAGACCTTCGGCTGGAATCGGCGCAACGCGCGGCCCGGAACGCGGCGAGAGGGCGAATGGCTGGTCGGGACGGGCGTGGCCTCAGGCTTCCGCAACAACATGCTGACCAAGTCGGGCGCGCGGGTGGCGGTAGGCCCTGACGGGATCGTCACCGTCTCCACCGACATGACCGACATCGGCACCGGCAGCTACACCATCATCGCCCAGACCGCCGCCGAGATGATGGGCGTCGGCATGGATCGGGTGGTGGTGCAGCTGGGCGATTCCAGCTTCCCGGCCTCTTCGGGCTCGGGCGGGCAGTGGGGCGGCAACAACTCCACCTCCGGCGTCTACGCCGCCTGCACCAAGCTGCGCGGCGAGATCGCCCAGAAGCTCGGCTCCAACTCCGCCGAGATCAGCTTCGCCGACGGGCAGGTGCAGATGGGCGACCGGCGAATTCCGCTAGCTGAGGCCGCCGGCGGCATGAGCGCAGAGGACGCCATCGAGTACGGCGATCTCGGCAAGGAATACCAGCAGTCCACCTTCGCCGGCCATTTCGCAGAAGTCGGCGTCGACGCGGCCACCGGCGAGGTCCGCATCCGCCGCATGTTGGCGGTGTGCGCCGCCGGGCGCATCATCAACCCCAAGTCGGCGCGGAGCCAAGTGATCGGCGCCATGACCATGGGCGTAGGCGCGGCCCTGATGGAGGAGGCGGTGGTGGACAAGCGCATCGGCTACTTCGTCAACCACGATCTGGCCGAGTACCACGTGCCCGTCCACGCCGACATCCCGCACCAGGAGGTGATCTTCCTGGACGAGACCGATCCCATCTCCTCGCCGATGAAGGCCAAGGGCGTCGGCGAACTCGGCCTCTGTGGCGTGGGCGCTGCGGTGGCCAACGCGGTCTACAACGCCTGTGGCGTGCGGGTGCGGAATTATCCGATCACCCTGGACAAGCTGCTCGACCACCTCCCCGAATTGGCCTGACGTCCGGTCGTCCGCCGCCCTCATGGGGTGATTTCTGGCAAGGGCGGGGTCTTCGGCCGCAAAGCCGCAAACCCCCAGCCGTAGCGATCTGGCGGGAGCCAAGCTAAAGCATTGGCTTCGCAAGCGGGGCTTGGCCATTATACGCGTCGGGATCGGGGGCGACGGAGCGGCGAAGGTGCTCGAAAGCTATCTGCGGCGGACGGTGGATGTCGGGGCGCTGACGGTCGATGCGGGCGACGGGCGGCGTCGTACCTATGGAGACGGAAGCGGCGCGCCGATCTCCATCCGTCTGGCCAAGGGCGCCGCACTGAAGATCGCCCTGAGCCCCGATCTGAAGCTCGGCGAATGCTTCATGGACGGCGAACTCGTCTTCGAGCAGGGCGACATGTACGACATGCTCGAACTCGTCTCGCGCAATCCGCGCTTCTGGGTCAGCTCGCGTTCGCCTCTGCACCTGATGCGTGAAGGTGCGCTGCGCCGCTTGCGGCAGATGAACGACCGTCGCGCGGCGCGGCGCAACGTGGCGCATCACTACGACCTCTCCTACGAGCTCTACCGTCGCTTCCTCGACACCGACATGCAGTATTCATGCGCCTACTTCCGCTCGCTGCAGGACACGCTGGAGACAGCCCAGTCGGCGAAGAAGGCCCACATCGCCGCTAAGCTTAAGCTGCCCCAGAGCGGGCGGCTGCTCGACATCGGCTGCGGCTGGGGGGGCCTGGGGCTGACCCTGGCGCACATGGCGCCGGGGATGGAGGTGCTGGGCGTCACCCTCAGTCGCGAGCAGCTGGCGGTGGCCGAGCGGCGGGCCCAAATGCAAGGGGTGTCGAACCGGGTCGATTTCCAGTTGCGCGACTATCGCGACGTGCGTGGGCCGTTCGACCGGATCGTGTCAGTCGGCATGTTCGAGCATGTCGGCCGGCCGCACTTCCAGGAGTTCTTCGACAACGTCTCACGCCTGCTGGCTGACGACGGGGTCATGCTGCTGCACGCTATTGGGCGACGCACGCCGCCGGGCATGACCCAGCCCTTCATCTCCAAATATATCTTCCCCGGGGGCTACATCCCATCCCTGTCGGAGGTTCTGCCCGCCATCGAGCGCGCGGGCCTCTGGATCACCGACATGGAGATCCTTCGCCTGCACTATGCCGAGACCCTGCGCGAATGGCGGCGTCGTTTCGAGGCGCATCGCGCCGAGATCGCCGAGCTGTACGACGAGCGCTTCTGCAGGATGTGGGAGTTCTACCTGATCTCCAGCGAGGCGGGTTTCCGCTGGTTCGGCATGATGAACTTCCAGATCCAGCTCACCAAGCAGGTGGACGCCCTACCCACGACCCGAGACTACATGCTCGCCAACGAGCAGCAATTGGCCCAGGGCGGCACAACCGCCGCCAACGAAGGCTGGGCCGCGGCGGTGGGCTAGAGCCGGATGCCATAGGCGTAAACGCCAGCAGTCGCTCAGGATGAGGCCGAGTTAGAGGTCAGCAGTTTCGGCCCCCGTCATCTCGCTGTAGCGGCTACTGCACCGCCAAGGGCGTCTGGCGCAGCAGCTTTCGGCTGAGGGCGACCATCGCTTCGGACGCGCCCGACCCGGGGTTGCGGGACGTCAGTCCGGCCCAAAGGGCTTGGTCAGCAGCCTCGATAGCGTTGAGGCCGGTCCGGCCGCCGGACCGTGGGCCGACATAGGCCTCGCAGGCCGCACCCCAAAAGGTGGGCGTGCGTCTTTGAGCTGGGTCCCCGGGTCGTTTCGCCATGCGCCAGATGTGGCTCCATCGTCGAATCAGCGCCTCGACCGCCTCGCCGGACAGGCCCGCCGCTGCGCGTCTCACGGCGTCCTCCGCCTCGTCGCGCACGCGTCGCCCGCCGTCCCGCCCAGCACCGCGGAGCTGGTCCAGCGCTTCGTGGAGCGCGCCGAACTCTCCCCCGAGAGGCTCCTGAGGCGCGCCGAGATGCAACATCGGAGACGCGATCTCCACGTGGGCGCGGGCGGCGAGCCAGACCTTCAGAGCCTGGGTCACATGGGGGAAGCCCCGAACGCCATCCAGGGTGCCGATCCACCCGACCGCGCCCGCCTCCTGCGCGCAGAAAGCGCTAAAGTCATCGGTCCACAGGGCGTCGGCGGCCCCGATCCGCCCATCCCGCAGCTCGGCGATCATGGCGTAGAGGCGAAACCAGCCGTTCTGCGGCGCGCGCTCGACCGCGTCGCGCAGTAGCGATCTGGCCAGGGCCGACTCCATGTCCAAGGCGAGCAGCAGGCGGGCGGTGGTGTAGTCCCACTCCGCCGACGGCGCGGCGCAGCGGGCCCGGAGCGCACGTCCCAGACCCTCGCGCGAGGCGCACGCCTCCAGGTCCTCGGCGATCTCTTCGAGCGCGGGGATATCGCGGCGGAACAGGGCGGCGTGGTGCGGGCTCGGCTCCCCAACCGACGGCGCAAGCGCGCCATGTCCGTTCTCGGCGTAGAGGCCGACCAGTTCGGGACCGAAACGGCGGAGCAGCTCGGGATTGGCCTGCCAGATGTGGCGGTAGAGGGAGGCGACCGCATGGGGCTCGAACGCCTTGGACATCGAGCCGGCGCGCTTTCGATAGCTGAACAAGGTCTCCGGGATTGCGATCCCGCGCACGTCATGGGCGAACATGCGCACGTGGCTCTCATAATCCTCCATGCCGAGCCGCAGCGCCGGGTTGTTGAAGCCGTACTGCAACCAAGCCTCCGCCCGCACTAGGAAGGCGCAGATTTGGAGGTTGTGGAAGCCGATATAGGGGCCATCGATATCGAACACGGTCCATTCACCGTCGCTCTCGCCGAACTCCTTCAGGCAGGCGCCGACATAGGCCACGTTGCGAAAGCGCTTCAGCACCATGAGCGAGCAGCTCAACGTGCTCGGATGTATGATGTCGTCGGCGTCCAGGAAGTAGAGGTAGGCGCCATGGGCCAGCTTCGCGCCGGCGTTTCGGGCGTCGGCCAGCCCGCCATTGGTCTTGCGCAGCACGCGGGTGGGATAGCGCCGTGGGCTCGCCAGGATGTGGTCGAGCTTGGCCTGGGCGGCGGGGCAGGGCGATCCGTCGTCGACGATCACCAGCTCGACGGCCGCATGGTCCTGCGCCTCGATGGCGGCCAGGGTCTCGTCCACGTGGGCGTGCATGTCGAAATACGGCACGACCACGCTGATCAGCTCGGGATGGGGTTCGACGTCCGGTCCCGCGCTGCGGACCCGCCGGGTCGCGCCGAGTTGGGGCACGGCGGCGGACAGCCTGCTCCGGCGTTCGGGGTCGGCGTCCTCGAACCGCTTGGCGGCGGGATGGACGAAGGGGTAGTCGGGCCGCAGGTACACGGGGCTTATCGGCGCCAACGCGGCGATCTTGGCGGCGAAGACGCGCGCGGGATCCGTCTTGGTCGTCACCGCGGCGGCGAGGCGGCCGGACAGTCGCGCCCGCGCTGATGGCTCCAGCGCCAGCAGCGCGCGAAGCTTCGCCGCCCACTGGTCCGGCCGCCTCACGTCGGCGGTGAGCAGGTCGTGCAGGTCTGGTGGGATCAGCTCGGCCTGGCCGCCACGGGCGCTGGTGAGGGGAAGCGCGCCGGCCACGACCGCCTCGATGAAGGCGTAGGGCAGACAGTCTTCGCGATAGGGCAGGGCGACGACCGGGTGGTTCCTGCAGAGCGCGCGCATCTGCTCGACGCCATAGCCGCCGAGGTAACGCACGCGACCCGCCTGGAACAGGCGGCGATGGCGGCGCTCCAGGGCGTCGTAGACGGTAGTGGGAGAGTCGCTGAGGAAGGCGTCGCGGCCGAACAGCCAGACCGGCGGCGCCTCGCGTTCGGTATGCAGGGCGTCCAGCGTCGCCAGCAGGTCCGGGGCGCCCTTCTGGGCCTGCAGCTTGCCGAAGACCAGCACCGGCTCGGCCAGCGTGTGCAGGGCGCGGGCGAGTTCCAGCGCTTCGGGCTCCAGGCCGCCGGCGTCCGGTTCCCCGGCGGCCGGCGCGTAGGGGTTGTGGACCACCTCCACCCGCGGCAGCGGAAAGCCCAGCGCCTTCAACGGCTCGAGGATGAAGCGGCAGGGCGCCAGGACCGCGTCGGCGGCCGCGTAGCACCAGCGCTCCGCATCGGCGAGAAAGGCGGTGCGATGTTCGTGGGGGCTGTCCCCGTCGGTGACCACGCAATGGACGTGCGGCCGATGGGCCGTGAGCACCACGCGCGGCCAGTCGCCCTGCGGATACATCAGCCGGTGCTTCAGGAAGGCGTGGGCGAGGGCGCCGTAGTCCTGGAACTCCACCACGTCGGGCGGGCCTTCGGCGGTGATGAGCGCGCGCACCATCTCGCCGGCCTCTCGTGCGATCCTCAGCGGACCCTGCAGGTTGGCGTGCTCGATCGGGCGCCGATCAAGGCCCCGCTTGGCGAAACGAACGGTTCGATAGCCCTCGCCGAACCCGCAGACAGGATCATGAACATCGGGATCGTAGTGCAGCACGGTGACCGCCACGCCCTGCGCTGCGAACATCTTGGCCGTATGGTGGGTGTAGACGCCGATACCGCCACTGAATCCCGGCGCCTCGGTCGTGACCAGCCAGTATCGTTTCAGCGAGCAGATGTCGTGCGGCGGCTCTCCGTCGAACATGCGTGGTTCCTGATCAACGGAACTAAGCTTGTCGAATCAACCCTGACTTGCAACCGCGATCATCGCGCCTAGATGCCGCAGTAATTCAACCCTGGGCTGGTTCACCTGACCAGATACGACTTTAAGTCGTCTGGTGGCGCTCCTCTCGCCATTGCTTGAAGCTCGCCCTGAGCGGCGGCTCGTGATCGGGTCGCAGCAGGTCGAGGACCATGGGTGTCAGCACCTCGGGCGGCGTCAGGTCGTCCGGGTCTTCGCCCGGAAAGGCCTGCATCCGCATCCGCGTGCGCAATGGGCCCGGATTGAGCAGGGTGCACCGGATGGCGGTGTTGTCCACCTCGTCTGCATAAGCCTGCACCAGCGCCTCCATAGCCGCCTTGGTGGCGGCGTAGGCCCCCCAGAAGGCGCGCGGCGCGGTGGCGGCGCCTGTCGTCAGGAAGATGGCGCGGCCGGCGTCGGCGCGGCGCAGCAGGGGGTCCATGGCGCGGATCACGCGATAGGTGGCGGTGGCGTTCACCGCCAGGGCGCGCTCCCACACCTTGGGGTCCAGTTGGGCGACCGGCGTCAGCAGACCGAGATCGCCCGCATTGGAGATCAGGATGTCGAGCTTGCCGAACCGTTCGTAGAGCGCGGCGCCCAGCCGGTCTAGTCCGTCGCCGTCCGAGATGTCCAGCGGGACGAGGGTGGCGTGCTGGCCGGTGGCGGCGAACACCGCATCGTCCAGTTCCTCCAGCCCTCCCTGCGTGCGGGCGGTGGCGATCACGTGAGCGCCGGCCCGGGCCAGACCTTGCGCCAAGGCGTAGCCGATGCCGCGCGAGGCGCCGGTGACCAGGGCGATACGGCCGGCGAGGAGGGGGGTGTCAGTCACGAAGGTCGTCCCGATCTGCGTCCTTCGAGACGCGCCTTGCAGGCGCTCCTCAGAATGACGAGGGTGTGAGTTGCATAAAGCTCGTCACGCTGAGGAGGGCTCTCGTCGAGCGCCCGTCTCGAAGCACGCAGAGGCCTGTCAACGCTTCACCTACAGTGAGCAACCCTGCGGACTCAAGCGGAGACGAGCAGCGAGAGCTGGCGCTCCACCGGGTCGTTGCGGCCTTCGGCGATCTCGCGGTCGAGCAGGCGGGTGGGGTAGTCGCCGGTGAAGTAGTGGTCGGTGAATTGGGGGTGCACCGGGTCGCGCGCGCCCGCGCCCATGGCCCAGTAGAGACCGTCGACCGACAGGAAGCCCAGGCTATCGACCTCCAGCATCTCCTGCATCTCGGCTAGGGTCTTCCTGGCGGCGAGCAGCTTGTCGCGGTCGGGCATGTCGATGCCGTAGAAGTCCGGCCACTTGATCGGGGGCGAGGCGGAGCGGAAATGGATTTCCTTGGCGCCGGCCTCACGCACCATGCGCACGATCTTGCGCGAGGTGGTGCCGCGCACGATGGAATCGTCGATCAGCACCACGCGCTTGCCTTCCAACACCTGGCGGTTGGGGCTGTGCTTCATGCGTACGCCGAGTTCGCGCACGCCCTGGGTCGGCTGGATGAAGGTACGGCCCATATAATGGCTGCGGATGATGCCGAGCTCATAAGGGACGCCGCTCTCCTGAGCGAAGCCGAGTGCGGCGGGCACGCCGGAGTCCGGCACGGGGACGATGACGTCGGCCTCAACCCCGGTCTCTTGAGCCAGGCGTGCGCCCATCCGCTTGCGCACATCATAGACGGAGCGCCCGTTCACCACCGAATCGGGACGTGAGAAATAGACGTACTCGAACAGGCACGGCCGGGCCCGGGCCGCAGGGAAGGGGCGCGAGGAGCGAATTGTGCGCTTGCCGGAAATGACCACCACTTCCCCGTGCTCGATGTCGCGCACGAACTTGGCCCCGATCATCTCCAGGGCGCAGGTCTCCGACGCCAGGACATAGGCGCCGTCCAGCTCGCCCAGCACCAGCGGGCGGATGCCTAAGGGATCGCGCGCGCCGATCAGGCACTCGTTGGTCAGGGCCAGCAGGGCGTAGCCGCCCTCGATCCTGGACAGGGCGTCGATGAAGCGTTCTTCCATCGACCCCTTCCTCGAGCGCGCGACCAGATGCAGGATCACCTCGCTGTCGGAGGTCGACTGGAAGATCGAGCCTTCGGCCACCAGCTGGGTGTGCAGGGCGCGGAAGTTGGTCAGGTTACCGTTGTGGGCGATGGCGATGCCGCTGGACTCCAGGTCGGCGAACATCGGCTGGACGTTTCGCAGCACGCTCGCGCCGGCGGTGGCGTAGCGGGTGTGGCCGATGGCGTAGCGGCCGGGCAGGCGGTGGACGAGGTCCAGCCCGGAGAAGGCCTCGCCCACATGGCCCATGTGCCGCTCGGTGTGGAACAACTGTCCGTCGAAGCTGGCGATGCCGCAGGCCTCCTGCCCGCGATGTTGCAGTGCGTGCAGGCCTAGCGCGGTGATCGCGCTGGACTCGGCGATGTTCCACACGCCGAACACGCCGCATTCCAGGCGCAGCTGGTCGTCATCGGCGTCTCGAACGTGTCCTCCCGCCTCTTGCAGCAGGCTTGGTCTTAAGTTGAGGGTCGAGGCGAGGGTCACGGGCTCACTCCACCTGGGCGGGGGCGGGACGGCGATGGTGGGGTGAGGGCGTAGAGCCCGCATCGATCTGCATAGGGGGTGACGGCGCATCTGCGGCCGTCGTCGGATCGGCCAGCGCGGGTTCGGCGGAGGGATCGCCGCCATCCATGTGCGACTTCAGCCCTGCGCCGAAACCTTCCATCTCTCGAAGGCCTCCGGGCGCCAGAGAGGCCAGGGTCAGGCCGGCCCCGCGCGCCAGCGGATAAAGCCTGGCGTGGGTCAGCAGGGGCGGGGGCTGGCCGAGCGGGGTGGCGCTGAAGACCAGATAGACGAAGCCCAGCACCGCAAGGGCGCGAACGACCCCGAAGGCGAACCCCACCGTGCGGTCCAGCGTGCCAAGCGTGCTCTGGCCTCGGATCGCCCGCGATACGTTCGCTCCGAACAGCCTCACGCCAAGATAGATGATGAGGAACGCCCCCCCGATCGCCGCCGCGTTCGCAAGCCAGGGCGGATGCAGGCTCTGGCGGGCAAGGGGCGCGGTGAAGGGGAGCAGATAGACCGAGGCGCCGGCCGCCGTGGTGAAGGCGAACAGCGCCACCACCTCCAGAATCACGCCCCGGCTGAAGCCGATCAGGGCGGACACGACCAGAACCAGCCCGGCGACGAGGTCGAACAGGTTCATGCGCGCCTCCCGCCGGGTGCTCACTAACCTGTGAAGCTCTCATTTCCAATCGCCGTCGCCAATCCGTCGCACGGCGTCGGCGAGCCGCGCCACCCCCGCCATGGGAATGGGGCCAGGGGCCGATCCGCCCTCCTTAGAGGGTGTGGGAGCAAGCGCGCGGCCGAACCCCAGCTTGGCGGCCTCCTTCAGGCGTGAGTCGGTGCGGCCGACGGGGCGCACGTCACCTGAAAGGCTGATCTCACCGAACACGACGCAATCCTGGGGCAGAGGCTGGTCAAGGGCGGAGGAGACGAGCGCCGCCGCCGCAGCGAGGTCCGCCGCGGGCTCCGTGACACGCAGTCCGCCGGCCACGTTCAGGTAGACATCCCGGTCCCCCAATCCAACCCCGCAGCGGGCCTCCAGCACCGCCAAAACCATGGCCAGACGGCCCGTATCCCATCCCACCACCGCGCGGCGAGGTGTTCCGTAGGCGGACGGCGCCACCAGAGCCTGGAACTCCACCAGAACCGGGCGTGAGCCTTCGATGCCGGCGAACACCGCCGCCCCCGCCGAGCGCTCGCCGCCCTCGTTCAAGAACAGGGCCGAGGGGTTCTTCACTTCGCGCAGGCCCGCATCGCCCATCTCGAACACGCCGATCTCGTCGGTGGCGCCGAAGCGGTTCTTGGCGGCGCGCAGGATGCGGAACGGATAGCCCCGCTCGCCTTCGAAGGAGAGCACCGCGTCGACCATGTGCTCGACGACGCGCGGGCCGGCGATCTGGCCGTCCTTGGTGACGTGGCCGACCAGCACCACCGCCGTCCGCCGCTTCTTGGCCAACCGCACCAGTTCGCCCGCCGCCGCGCGTACCTGGGCGACCGAGCCTGGGCCGGCCTCCAGCTGGTCGCTCCAGAGCGTCTGGATCGAATCGATCACCACCAGGTCGAAATGCTCGCGCTTCAGCCCCTCGGCGATCTCGCGGAGCGACGTCTCCGCCGCCAGCTTCACCGGCGCGTGGGCCAGGCCCATGCGCTGGGCGCGGGCGCGCACCTGCTCCACCGCCTCCTCGCCCGAGACGTAGGCGACGCTGGCGCCGTTCAACGAGGCCGCCGCCGCCGCCTGCAGCAGCAGGGTCGACTTGCCGACGCCCGGGTCGCCGGCGATCAGCAGCGCCGAACCCGGCACCACGCCGCCTCCGCACACCCGGTCGAACTCCTCCAGCCCGGTGACGATGCGCGGCGGGGCGGGCGTCTCGACGTCCAGGGTCTCGAAAGCGAGGCCGGGGCGAGCCTTCATTTTTGAGGGCGCCAGCGCGCCGGGCGGACGGCTGGCCGCCACTTCCTCAACAAGCGTGTTCCAGGCCATGCAGGCCGAGCATTGCCCGCTCCACTTGGTGTGCACCGCGCCGCACGCCTGGCAGGTGTAGATCGCGCCGTCACGCGCCATGGGAGGTCCGGAAAAAGATGGGCGCCTCTATATGGGCTGAGTCGAAGGGTTCATCTCCCTGAGCGTGGACAAAGCAGGCGGCCTTTGGTATTCGGCCGGCTCTTAAGCCCGGGGGAGCGTCCTCCGGGCCCGATGGCGTTTACGCCCATCGTCTGACATAACAGCCGCTGTGCAGGTCCAGAGGAGGGCCTAGTCATCGTCCAGATTTTCGTCCGCGACAACAATGTCGACCAAGCCCTTAAGGCGCTCAAGAAGAAGATGCAGCGCGAGGGCACCTTTCGCGAGATGAAGCGCCACGTGCATTACGAGAAGCCGTCGGAGAAGCGTGCCCGCCAGAAGGCCGAGGCCATCCGCCGCGCCCGCAAGCTGGCCCGCAAGCGCGCCCAGCGCGAAGGCCTGCTCCCCGCCACTCCCCGCCCGCCGCCCCGCACGCCGCGGTGAAGCGCGTCGCCCCGGAGCGGCGAGCCTGATGAGTTTGAAAGCGCGCCGGGAAATCCGGCGCGCTTTGTCATGTCCGGGGCGGCGCGCTCTTCTCCCTCCTTGAGGGGAGGGTCGGGGTGGGGGTCCCTGCCACCGCCGCGCCCTCTCCGGATACCCCCCACCCTACCCCCCCCCACAAGGGGGAGGGAATAAGGCCCGAGCCTCACCCCGCCAGGGTCACCAACAGCGGCGTATGATCCGACGGCTTCTCCCAGCCCCTCGGCCCGCGCTGGACCTCGCTGGATTCAAGGCGGTCGGCGGCCTGGGGGGAGAGCAGGGCGTGGTCGATGCGGATGCCGTGGTCGCGCTCGAACGAGCTGCGGAAATAGTCCCAGAAGGTGTAGGCGTGCGGCTCCGGTCCTACGGCCAGATGCGCGTCGGTGTAGCCGAGATTGGTCAGCGCCCGATGCGCGGCGCGGCTCTGCGGCTGGAACAGGGCGTCGTCCTTCCAGCTCGCCGGCTTGTCGCAGTCCTGGGGCGTGGGGATGACGTTGAAGTCGCCCGCCAGCACGGTGGCCTCCTCAAGCTTCAATAGGCCGGCGGCGTGGGCGTAAAGGCGCGTCATCCAGGTGAGCTTGTAGTCGAACTTCTCCGTGCCAATGGGATTGCCGTTGGGCAGGTAGATGGAGGCGACCCGGATGGGCGCCGGCGCCTCGACCACCGCCTCCAGGTAGCGCGAATGGGTGTCCGCATCGCCGCCGCCGGGCAGGCCGCGGCGGGCCTCCTCCAACGGGTATTTCGACAGGATCGCCACGCCGTTATAGCTCTTCTGGCCGTGCACCAGGATGTTGTAACCGAGCGCCTCCACCGGCTCGCGCGGGAACTTCTCGTCCACGCACTTCAGCTCCTGCAGGCAGGCGACGTCCGGTTGCGCCTCGGTCAGCCAGCGCAGCAGATTCCCTAGCCGCGCATTGACCGAGTTCACATTCCAGGTGGCGATGCGCATCATTTATCCTCCCCTGCGAAGCGGGGGAGGTGGCGGCGCAGCCGACGGAGGGGGCTCCCCGGGCGCGACGCTGGGCTGCAGCCCCCTCCACCACGCGTGCCGCGTAGTCCCCCTCCCCGCTTCGCAGGGGAGGATAATCAGATCGAGAAGCTGACCCCGCAGCCGCAGCTGCTCTTTGCGTTGGGGTTGCGCACACGGAACTCCGCGGCCGCCAGCTCCTCCACGAAGTCGATCTCCGAGCCTGCGAGGAAGGGCACGGACACGTCGTCCACCAGGGCGGCGGCGCCGTCGCGCTCCACGCGAAGATCGTCGGCTTCACCAGCCTCCACCAAGTCGAACAGGTACTGGAAGCCGGAGCAGCCGCCGCCCTCAACCGCCACGCGCAGCATCAGCGGCTTGCCTTCGCTCGCCCCGATCTCGCGGATGCGGTGGGCGGCGGAGGCGGACAACGTGATTGGGGTGGCGGCCATGCGGCTCACGGGGCTCAAGCTGGCGAAAGCGCCTGGCGCCTTATATGACCCCCGCAGGGCTCGGGCGGAAGACGCTGTGAGCGGAGGACGCCGACTTGCCGGCAGACGTGACGGGCTATGTTGCGCCCACTCGGGCGTCCTACGCCGAAGACCCCGCCCGATCCCGGGGCCGCCGCCACCCCGAGGCCGAAAGCGCCATCCGCACCGCCTTCGCCCGGGACCGCGACCGGGTGATCCACTGCTCGGCCTTTCGCCGACTGAAGGAGAAGACCCAGGTTTTCGTGGCGCACGAGGGCGACCATTTCCGCACAAGGCTCACTCACAGCCTGGAGGTGGCCCAGATCGCCCGCTCCATCGCCAAGGCGCTGGGCCTGGACGACGACCTGGCGGAAGGCGTGGCGCTCGCCCACGACCTCGGCCATCCGCCCTTCGCCCATGCGGGCGAGGACCAGCTGCAGGCCTGCATGGCGCCCTATGGCGGCTTCGACCACAACGTGCAGACCTTCCGCGTGCTGGTGCGGCTGGAACGGCGCTATCCTGAGTTCGAGGGGCTGAACCTTAGCTGGGAGACGCTGGAGGGCGTGGTCAAGCACAACGGTCCTGCGGTTGGTCAGCTCGACAAGCCGGCGTTCGCGCCCATCCTGGCCTTCGACCGGGCGTTTCCGCTCCGCCTGGAGACCTTCGCCTCAGCCGAGGCCCAGGTGGCGGCGCTCGCCGACGACATCGCCTACAACAACCACGACGTGGACGACGGGCTTCAGGCCGGGCTGTTCGGAATCGAGGACTTGCTTGAAGTGCCGCTGATCGGCCAGATCCTCCGCTCGGTCCAGGCCGACTGGCCGGGCCTGGAGCTGCGGCTGCTGCGGCTCGAATCAGTGCGGCGGATGATCGGGGCCATGGTGGGCGACGTGCTGGCCGAGACCCGACGACGCGCCGCAGAGGCCCAAGGCTTGACGGCTGAGGACGTGCGCGTCCTCGGGCGACAGCTGGTCGCCTTTTCTCCGCAGATGTTCGAGGACCTTAACCGGCTTCGCGTCTTTCTGTACGAGCGGATGTATCGGCACCACCGGCAGAACCGCACCCGCAGCGCCGCCAAGCGTATCCTGCGCGGACTGTTCGGCCTCTACATGGAGGAGGGCGACGTCATGCCGCCGGCCTGGTTTCAGCGCACCCTGAAGGTGGACGAGGCCAAGCGGGCGCGGGTGGTATGCGACTATATCGCCGGCATGACCGACCGCTTCGCCATCGACGAGCACCGGCGGCTCTTTGGGCTGGAGAGCTGGCGTTAGGGTTTGGTTAACCTCCTTCCTCTGTCGTTCAGGGTAAGACGATCAGGCCGCGCCGAGTCTCAGGCGCGGCGGGTTACAGTATGAGCAGGCTTGCGATTCGGGCGTCGTCCCGGCTCGCCAACCGTCCGGAGCGGCCAGGCATGAGCGATTACGACCGCGGGGCCTACACCCCCCAGACCGACGCGCCGCTGGCCTTCGACCCGCGCCGCCCGAGCGAGCGCCGACCCATGCCCATGGCCCTGATCGGTAGCGCCGTGGTGCTGGTGGTGCTGCTCGCGGGGGTGGCCATGGTTTATCGCGGCGGCGTGCGCCATGCGGGCGAGAGCCCCCGCCCGGTGGGCGAGCCGGTGATGGCGGTGAAGACCGCCCCGCCGCCGAGCGCCTCGACCTCGGCCCCGCCGGCGAACCTGGACGTCTACAACGCCGGCGAGGACAACACCGCAGCCCCCAGCGCTAACCAGACCGGCGCATCTGCAGCCGGATCGTCGCCATCGACCGCGACCCAGTCGGCGACGAGCCAGCCAACCTTCGTCGCGCCTGCTGAGCAGCCCGCCGCCCGTCCGGCGCCTAAGGCGTCCACGGTCGCCATGCTCGCCAAACCGTCCGCGCCCACCCAGATCGAGCGTCGTCCAACGCCGACTGAAAGCGCCGCCTCGGCGCCGCCACCTCCCGCCAAGCTCGCCGCCGCACCGGCTAAAAAGACGCCCTCGAAGGCCACGGTGACGACCGTCGAGAAGACGACCACATCTGAGAAGACGGAAACATCCGCGAAGACCGCCCCCACCGCGCCCGCGCATCACGCCGCGCCCCGCACCAAGGTCGACGAGTCGGAACTCGCCGCAGCCGGCATGACCCGCCCCGCCAATGACGAGGCGGCGTCGGACACGGCGCCCGCCCCCGCCGTCCACAAGGCCAAACCGGTCCAGACGGCTGCTCCCACGTCTGAGTCTTCAGCCGCCGCAACTCCTTCGGCGACCGGCAAGGCGGTGGTCCAGATCGGCGCCTTCTCGTCCAGCGCCCTGGCCGACAAGGGCTATGCGGACGTGTCGGCCACCCTGCCGTCACAGATGGGGGGCAAGGCCAAGCATGTGCAGTCCTTGGACAAGGACGGGGCCACCCTTTACCGCACCTGGCTATCCGGTTTCGCCACCCGCGCCGACGCCCAGGCCTTCTGCGACGCGCTGAAGGCCAAGGGTAAGACCTGCCTGGTGCGCGGCTGATACGCCCTTGAGCGCCGCCTGCATCCTGGGCTGCGCCGGAACGACGCTGTCAGCGGAGGAGCGGGCGCTCTATCGCGACGTGAAGCCCTGGGGCTTCATCCTGTTCGCCCGCAACATCGCGGACGCGGATCAGGTGCGCCGGCTGAACGACAGCCTGCGCGAAGCGGTCGACGACGAGGCCGCCCTGATCTTCGTGGACCAGGAGGGCGGGCGGGTGCAGCGGCTGAAGCCGCCCCTGGCCAAGCTCCGCCGGCCCGCCGCCCTGTTCGGCCAGCTCTATGACCGCGCCCCCGAGCACGCGGTTGAGGCGGTGATCCTGAACCACCGGCTATTGGCGCACGAGCTGTCGGCGTTCGGCTTCGACGCGGACTGCGCGCCTTGCGTGGACCTGCTGAGCCCGCAAGGCCACGGGGTGATCGGCGACCGCGCCTTCGGAAGCGATGCGTCCCGGGTGGCGGCGCTGGGCCGCGCGGCCATGGACGGCCTGCTGGCCGGCGGCGTCGCGCCCGTGGTCAAGCACATCCCGGGCCACGGTCGCGCCGAGGCCGACAGCCACCACCAGCTGCCGGTCGTCTCCACACCCCTGGCGGTGCTGGAGGAGACCGACTTCGCGCCGTTCCGGGCGCTGGCCGACGCGCCCATGGCCATGACCGCGCACGTCACCTTCACCGCGGTCGACCCGGAGGCCTGCGTCACCCTCTCGCATCGGGCGATCTCCACGGTGATCCGCGGCCACATCGGCTTCGACGGCCTGCTGATGTCTGACGACCTTTCGATGAAGGCGCTCGGCGGCGGCTTCGCCGATCGCACCCGGCGCGCCTTCGACGCCGGCTGCGACGTGGTCCTGCACTGCAACGGCGAGATGGCGGAGATGAGAGACGTCGTGCGCGCGACGCCCGAGCTTGTTGGTCGGCCAGCCGAGCGCGCCGCCGACGCCCGCGCCGTCGCCCGCCGCACCCAGCCGTTCGATCCGGACGCCGCCGAGGCGCGCCTGGACGACCTCGGGCTCGCCGGCCGCGACGCGACGCCGGCCCCTGACGTCCCGTGACCCTGCCGTTCCAGCCCACGCTCGACTTCGAGGCGGCGGATCGGGCCTCCGCCCTCGGCGAGGCCCTGGTGCTGGAGCTGGACGGCTTCGAGGGACCGCTGCACCTGCTGCTGGCGCTGGCGCGCGGGCAGAAGGTCGACCTGCTGCAGATCTCCATCTCCCGGCTGGCCGAGCAGTACCTGGCCTTCGTGGAGACCCAGCGGAAGCGGCGCTTCAGCCTGGCGGCGGAATACCTCGTCATGGCCGCCTGGCTGGCCTACCTGAAGTCGCGCCTGCTGCTGCCCCGAAGCAAGTCGCAGGCGGCTGATGAAGCCGGGCCCGAGGACCTCGTCGAATCCCTCGCCTTCCGCCTGGCCAAGCTGGACGCCATGCGCGGCGCGGCGGAGGCGCTGAAGGCTGCGCCCCAACTCGGCCGCGATGTCTTCCCCAGAGGGGCCGGCGAGGACCGCACCGTGCGCGCCGCTCCGGGCCTGGAGGAAGACCTCTACGACCTGATGAGCGCCTACGCCGCCGCCCGGCTGCGTCCCCTGGCCGCTCGCTACCGCCCGCCGGCCCGGGTGGAGGCCTATCCGCTGGAGGCCGCCCGCGAACGGCTGCACCAGATGCTGCCGCGCCTGCACGACTGGACAAGCCTGGAGCAGGTCGCCCCGTCCGCGCCTGCGCGGGGCGGAGGCGGTCCGAGGCGCGCGTCCTACGTCGCCTCCACCTTCGCCGCTGGCCTGGAGATGACCCGCGACGGCGCCCTGGAGCTTCGCCAGGCGGAGGCCCTCGCCGCCCTCTACCTGCGCGCCCGGCGAGGGGAGGGGTGAGCACCGAAGCCCTGTTCGACGCGCTGGCGCTGGAGCGGCAGGTCGAGGCGCTGCTGTTCGCCGCCGCCGAGCCGCTGTCCCTGCAGGATCTGGAACGGAGGCTGGCTGCGGACGCCGACGTGGCCGGCGCCCTGGCGCGCCTGACGACGCGCTATGCCGACCGCGGCGTTCAGCTCCAGTGCGTCGCGGGCCGCTGGCGCTTCGCCACCGCGCCTGATCTGGCCCACCTGCTGGATGATCGCCGAGAGGAGCCGCGCCGCCTCTCGCGCGCCGCCATGGAGACCCTGGCCATCATCGCCTACCACCAGCCGGTCACCCGCGCCGAGATCGACGCCATCCGTGGCGTGAGCCTCAGCCGCGGCACTCTCGACGTGCTGCTGGAGGTCGGCTGGGTGCGCTTGCGCGGCCGCAGGCGCTCGCCGGGTCGCCCGGTGACCTACGGCGTCACCGACGCCTTCCTCGAACACTTCGGCCTGCCGACCCTCGCCGACCTGCCTGGCCTGTCCGAGATGAAGGCCGCCGGCCTGCTGAGCCTGGACCTGCCCCCAGGCTTCAGCGTGCCGACGCCAGGCGCCGCCAAGGCCGACGACGAAGACCCGCTCGACGAGAGCGACCGCCCCGAGTTCGTGCAGGATTTCGTGGGCGGCGAGGGCTAGCAGATGCTTTCCCTTTGGGGGGAGATGTCGGCGAAGCCGACGGAGGGGGCTCCAGCTTGAAACCAGCGGCGCAGCCCCCTCCACCAGCTGCGCTGGTCCCCTCCCCCGAGAGGGAAGGATCATAAAACCGCCAACCTTGCGCCCCGTCCCCGCTGCTGTAGAACCGACCGCCTTCTGGAGCGGATGTCGCATGGACCGGATCGTCATCACCGGCGGCGCGCGGCTTGAGGGTGAAATCCCGATCAGCGGCGCCAAGAACTCCGCCATCAAGCTGATGGCCGCGAGCCTGTTGTCCGACGAGCCGCTGCGGCTCACCAACATGCCGCGTCTGGCCGACACGCGCTTCCTCGGCCGGCTGCTTCAGCGGCTGGGAACCCAGGTCACCGAGACGCAGAACGGCGCCGGGCCCGAGACCCTGCTGCACACGCCCGAGATCGTCAGCGCCTTCGCCTCCTACGACCTGGTGCGGAAGATGCGGGCCTCGTTCAACGTGCTGGGGCCGCTGATCGCGCGTACGGGCCACGCCAAGGTGTCGCTGCCCGGCGGCTGCTCCATCGGCGCGCGGCCGGTGGACCTGCACCTGAAGGCGCTGGAGGCGCTGGGCGCCGCGATCGACCTGCACGAAGGCTATGTCTACGCCCAGGCCCCGCGAGGGCTGAAGGGGGCGCAGATCGACTTTCCCTTCGTTTCGGTCGGCGCCACTGAGCACACCCTGCTGGCCTGCGTGCTGGCGCAAGGCGAGACGGTGATCACAAACGCCGCCTGCGAGCCGGAGATCGAAGACCTCGCCGACTGTCTGAACGCCATGGGCGCGAATGTCCAAGGCGCCGGGACCTCGACGATCCGCGTGACCGGCGTCGCCCACCTGCATGGTGCGACCCACGCGGTGGTGCCCGACCGGATCGAGGCCGGGACCTACGCCCTGGCGGCCGGCATGGCGGGGGGCGAGGTGACCCTGACCGGGGTGCGGCCGGTCCATATCGCGGTGCTGCTGGACAAGATGGAGGAGGCCGGCGTCGGCGTCACCCGCGGCAACAATTCGGTGACCCTGAAGCGCAACGGCGCCCGCCTGAAGGCGGTTGACCTGTCCACGGACCCCTATCCAGGTTTCGCCACCGATCTGCAGGCCCAGTTCATGGCGCTGATGACGCTGGCGGACGGCGAAAGCGTTATCCGCGAGACCATCTTCGAGAACCGCTTCATGCACGCCCCCGAGCTCACCCGTCTGGGCGCCGACATCGCCGTCGCCGGGGGGGAGGCGAGGGTAAAGGGCGTGGACGGACTGGAGGGAGCCCAGGTCATGGCCACCGATCTTCGCGCTTCGGTCAGCCTGGTGATCGCTGGACTGGCGGCGCGGGGCGACACGGTGGTCAACCGGGTCTATCATCTGGACCGCGGGTTCGAGCGGCTTGAGGCCAAGCTTTCGGCCTGCGGCGCCCAAATCCGGCGCATCTCTGAAGAGGAAGAGGGCTGAGCATGGACCAGGCCGTATCGGACCCCTGTCGCCCGCTTCGCCTGCTCGCTCAGGACGAGGACGACCTGCAGATCGTCTCCGCCGCTCTGCAGGACGCCATCGCCCATGTCGGAGACATCCGCTTCGAGGCCAAGGCGCGCACCCTGACCATCATGTTCAACCGCTACCGCTGGGAAGGCGCGGGAGGCCCTTGCGGCGAGCGGGTGGCCTCGGCGCTGCAGTTCGGCGACGTGATCCGGGTGCGCCATCGCGGGCTGTCCAGCGAGGATCCCGGCGCCCTGGTCTCCTGCCTCGCGCTAGGTTTCGAGGCCGGCGAGTCCCCAGGGGGACAGGTGCTGATGCGGTTCTCCCACGGGGGCGATCTGGCGGCGGAGGTGGAGTGCATCGACGCAGTGCTGGCGGATGTGTCCGAGGCCTGGCCCGCCGGCCGGGCGCCGGACCATACCATGGACGAGGAGGCGGTGGCGTGAGGCTTGCGGCCGGGGCGTGCGTCCTTCGAGACGCGGGCCGAGGCCCGCTCCTCAGGATGACGAAGGGTTTGGATTGCACAGATGCTCGTCATGCTGAGGAGGGCTCTGCAAGAGCCTGTCTCGAAGCACTCAGCCCGTCGCTACGAGCCTGAGTCATGCGCCGCTTCGACGCCGCCGATCTTGAGTTCGACGCCGCCTTTCGCAGGTTCCTGGACGAACCCCGCGGTGCTCCGGCCGATGTGGACGCCGCGGTCGCGGGCATCATCGAGGGCGTCCGCACCGGCGGCTTGGACGCGGTGCTGGACTACGCCCGCCGCTTCGATGGCGTCGAGCTGACCGCCGAAACGCTCCGGGTCACGCCTGAGGAGATCGCCGCGGGTGTCGCGGCCTGCCCGGTCGATGTGCGCGAGGCCATCGCCTTCGCCGCGCGTCGTATCCGCAGCTATCACGAGCGCCAGCGCCCCGCCGATGAGCGCTTCACCGACGAGGCGGGGGTGGAGCTCGGCTGGCGCTGGACGGCGCTGGAGTCGGTGGGCGTCTACGTGCCGGGCGGCCGGGCGGCCTATCCCTCCACCGTGCTGATGAATGCGGTGCCCGCGAACGTGGCGGGTGTCGATCGCATCGCCATGGTCACGCCCCCCGGCCGGATCGAGCCCGCGGTGCTGGCCGCCGCCCACGAGGCCGGCGTCACCGAGATATGGAAGCTGGGCGGCGCGCACGCCGTGGCCGCCCTCGCCTATGGCGCGGGTCCGATTCGTCCGGTGGACAAGATCGTTGGCCCCGGCAACGCCTATGTCACCGCCGCCAAGCGTAGGCTCTACGGCGTCGTGGGCATCGACGCCCTGGCCGGACCGTCGGAGATCGTGGTGGTGGCGAGCGCCGACAATGATCCAGATTGGATCGCCGCGGACCTTCTGTCCCAGGCCGAGCACGACCCCGACGCCCAGTCGATCCTGATCACCGACGACGCCGGCTTCGCCGCAGCCGTGTTGGCGGCGGTGGAGCGGCAGCTCGCCGGCCTGAAGACGCAGGTGGTGGCGCGGGCCTCCTGGCGCGAACACGGCGCGGTGGTGGTGGCCCCCCTCGACGCGGCCCCCACCTTGGTCGACCTGATCGCCCCCGAGCATGTGGAGTTCGCGCTCGACCACCCCGAGCGGCTGGCGGACAGGGTTCGCCATGCCGGCGCGATCTTCCTCGGACGCCACACGCCCGAGGCGCTAGGCGACTACGTGGCGGGGTCCAACCACGTGCTGCCGACCAGCCGGGCGGCGCGCTTTTCGTCGGGGCTGTCGGTGTACGACTTCCTGAAGCGGACCTCGGTGGTGCGCTGCGACCCGGCCGCCTTCGCCGTGTTGGGGCCGCACACCCGCGTCCTGGCGCAGGCCGAGGGGTTGCCCGCCCACGCCCGTTCCGCCACCCTGCGGCTCGACACGACGGCCGAGCGCGCCCACGCCGCCGAATGAGCGACGCCGACCACAGGCTGGAGGCCATCGAGATCGACGAAGTCTCGCTGGCCCCCGCCAGCCGCGACGTGGAGCACGAACGCCAGGTCGCCATCTTCGACCTGCTGGAGGAGAACAGCTTCCAGCCTGACGGCGCAGAAGCTGGTCCCTATGCGCTCAGGATATCCCTGCAGGACGGGCGTCTGGCGCTCGACATCACCGGCCAGGACTTCGAGCGGCGCCACCTGCTGTCGATGACCCCGTTCAAGAGCATCATCCGAGACTATTTCCTCATCTGTGAGAGCTATTACGACGCGATCCGCCACGCTGCCCCCGCCCAGATAGAGACCGTCGACATGGGTCGGCGCGGCCTGCACAACGAGGGTTCGGAAAAGCTGCGCGAGCGGCTCGAGGGCAAGATCGCGCTGGATTTCGACACGGCGCGGCGCCTGTTCACCCTGATCTGCGCCCTGCACAGGCGACCCTGAGTGGGCGGGGCGCCGGGAGCCGTGCTGTTCGCCTGCAACCTTAACCGGGTGCGCTCGCCGGTGGCGGCGGCGCTGATGCGTCGTCGCTTCGGAACGCGGGTGTTCGTGGACAGCTGTGGCCTGAGGCCCGGCGAGGCGGTCGATCCTTTCGCCGCCGCGACCGTCGCGGAAATCGGCCTGGACCTTTCGGATCATCGTCCAAAAGGTTTTGACGACCTGGAGGACGATTCTTTCGATCTCGTCATCTCCCTGACGCCCGAGGCTCACGCGCGCGCAACGGAGCTGACGCGGGGCAGGGCGGTTCAGCTGGAATTTTGGCCGAGTCCAGACCCGACGCTGGAAGGCGGATCGCGCGACCAGCGGCTGGCGGCCTATCGCACCATGCGCCAGGACATCGACCGCCGGCTGGCCGAGCGTTTCGCCGCCGGCTGGAGCGCTGGAGGATGAGCGGGACCCCGCGCACGCCGCTGGTGCTGGCGAGCGCCAGTCCGCGCCGCCTCGACCTGCTCCGCCAGGTCGGCGTGGAGCCCGAGGTCTGCGATCCGGCCGAGCTGGACGAAACGCCGGAGCGTGACGAACCGCCCACCCGCCTCGCCGTCCGCCTGGCCCTGGCCAAGGTGGAGCTGGTGGCGCTCCGCCGCCCTGACGCCCTGGTGCTGGGGGCGGATACGGTGGTGGCGGTCGGCCGGCGCATCCTGCCCAAGGCGGAGAGCGCGGCGGAGGTGCGCCGCTGCCTGGAGCTGCTTTCCGGTCGCGCGCACCGGGTCCATACCGCCGTGGCGGTCGTGTCGCCGGGCCGGCCAGCCAGCTATCGCCGGGTGGATACCCGCCTGCACGTCAAGCGCCTCACGGGCGAAGAGATCGACGCCTATGTCGAAAGTGGCGAGGGACGGGGCAAGGCCGGCGGCTACGCCATCCAGGGGCGGGCCGGCGGGTTCGTCATCGACCTGCAGGGCTCCTATTCCGCCGTCGTCGGGCTGCCGCTCTACGAGACGCTGAACCTGCTGCGGGGGAGGGGCTGGCGACCGTGATCGGGCGGCGCTCCGCCTGGGTGGACGTCTCGCCCGGAGAAACCCGGGCGGCGGTGTTCCTGGATGGCCGCGCGGAACGGCTTTTGATCGTGCGCGAGGACGATCCGACGCCCCGGCTGGGCGCCCGCTATGCGGCCCGGGTGGAGGCGGTCTCGGCGCGGATGGGCCTGGCCAGACTGGCGATGGGCGAGGTCGCGGGAACGCTGCGCCTGCGGCCCTCCTCGGTCATGCCGACGGTGGGCGAGCGGATCGAGGTCGAGGTGGTCGCGGAACCCGCGCGCGGCAAGCCGGCCGCGTTCCGCCTCGTCGGTCCGGCTTCCTCAGTCGAGGGTATGACCCGCCCGCCCGCAACCCTTGAGCAGAGGCTGGCGGCGCTGGGCTGTCAGGACTGGGCGTCTGGTGATGCCGCGCGCGCGCAGGTCGACGCGGCCCAGGCCGAGGCGCTGGCCATCGAACACATCGGCCCCGGCGGCGTGAACCTGGCCATCCAGCCGACCCGGGCCCTGACGGCGGTGGACGTGGACCTGGCCGAGACCGGCGCGGCCGTCTCCGTCTCCCGGGCCAACCTGTCCGCCCTGTCCGAGACGGCTTGGCTGCTGCGGCTGAAGGCGATCGGCGGACTGGTCGCTATCGATCTGATCGGGTTTCCCAAAGACGGTCGCCGCCTTCATGCCGCCGCCGTGGAGGCCTTCGCCCCCGATGGCCCAGACGTCGCCATCGCCGCAGTCAGTCGCTTTGGCGTCATGGAGCTGGCCAAGCCGTGGGGCGTCCAGCCGTTGGGCGAACAGCTTCTGGATGGCGAAGGCCGCCTCTCCCTCCGGACCGTGGCCCACGACCTGGTGCGCGCATTGGAGCGCCAAGGCCGTTTCGATCCCGGCGCCCGCCTGGTTGGAACCTGCGCGCCGGACGTCGCCCGGTGGGCGGAGCCCTGGGTCAAGCGCCTGGGGCCGCGTTTCCATCTGCGCCCAGAGCTTGGCGCCGACAGGCTGCATCCCGATATCCGACCGCTATGAGTGCAAAATCCTGCCCCATCTGCAAACGACCGGCCGAGGCCCCCGCCTATGCGCCGTTCTGCTCCAAAAGATGCGCCGACGTGGACCTTCAGCGCTGGTTCGGCGGGGCCTATGCGGTCCCCGTGATCGAGGCGGACGCGGGGGCGCAGGACGACGAGGCCTAGGCTGGACGACCTTTGGCCGATCCCTTATAGAGCGCCCTCGCCCTCGCCTGGGTAGCTCAGTTGGTAGAGCAGCGGATTGAAAATCCGCGTGTCGGTGGTTCGAATCCGCCCCCAGGCACCATGGCGGCCCTTTCCGACATTTTCGTCCGCGCCCCCTCGCTGCTGAATATCAGGGCGGTTGCGCCTGTGCGCCGAGCTAAATCGCAGCGGTTCGTCGCCCGGCCAAAATGCGCTTGACGCGGCCGGGCGGCGTTGCGAAATGGGCTCGCTCGTAGTTTTATGAAATTGCGGTAAGACTTCGGTCCGGTAAGGGCCGGCGTCGGCTCAGACGTTCGACAAACCCTGTCCGGTTTTCCGGTATTGGTCCGAACGTCAGGGTGGAATTGACGGGACGGAAAAAACAACGATCAAGTCGTCTCGCTGCAAGGCTCATGGGTGGAAACCGCTGTCGCGCAACGCCCCTCGTAACATTGCTCGATCAACCAGGAACTGGCTGAAGATGCTGCAAAGCAAACGAACGACCCCCCTCCTCGCCGTGCTCGGCGCGATCGCGCTGATGACGGTGAGTGCGCCTGCGTTCGCGCAGAATACAGCGGACGCGCCGGCCGCCGCCTCGGCGGCCAACACGACCGACGGCGCTGCGCCCGCCGCCGACAGCAGCGGCGACGTCAATAACGGCGGCGCGGTGGCGGCTCCGACCTCGATCAAGTCCGGCGTCGCCAACGGCCCGGTCGGCATGTTCCTCGGCGCGACCCCGGTCGTGAAGACGGTCATGGCCGGGCTTCTTCTGGCCTCGATTCTCTCCTGGACCATCCTGATCATCAAGCTGATCAACATGGCGTCCCTGAACCGCCAGACCAACAAGTTCCTGGAAGCCTTCCGCGACGCCCGCTCGATCACCGACATGAACCGGGTGGCGACGGCGGAGGAGTTCGAGGGCAACCCGTTCGCCGACATGGCCGCCGCCGCCTCCAACGAGGTCGAGCTGTCGCGTCAGGCGGGTCTCTCGGTCACCGGCGAGCATCGCGGGTCGACCATCAACCGGGCCTCCGCCGCCGTTTCCGGTGTCCAGGCCACCCTGGCTAAGCGCCTGTCCGGCGGAATGCAGTTCCTGGCTTCTGTTGGGTCTTCAGGCCCCTTCATCGGCCTGTTCGGCACCGTCTACGGGATCATGAACTCCTTCATCGGCATCGCGAAGACGAACACCACCAACCTGGCCGTCGTAGCCCCGGGCATCGCCGAGGCCCTGCTCGCCACCGGGATCGGTCTGTTCGCCGCCATTCCGTCGGTTATCTTCTACAACTTCTTCCAGACCCAGATTGCGGGTTACGGCACGCGGACTGAGGGCTTCATCGTCGAACTGATGAACGCCATTTCCCGCCAGCTCGACCGGGGGGCGTAAGCTAGATGGGCGCCCAACTCTCTGGAGGCGGGGGCAGCCGGTACTCGGTCAAGGCGAATGCGGAGATCAACGTCACGCCCTTCGTGGACGTCATGTTGGTCCTCCTCATCATCTTCATGGTCGCGGCCCCTCTGGCCAGCGTGTCCATTAAGGTAGCGCTGCCGACCGCGGTGGCCAAACCCTCGGCCACGCCGCCGAAGCCGGTCTATCTGACCATCCGCAAAGACGGCAGCATCTTCATCGGCGACTTCTCGACCAGCCTCGACACCCTTCCGGACGATCTGAAGAAGGCGGTGGGAACTCGTGACCCGGCGCGGGAGCGGATTTACATCCGCGCCGACAAGGATACTGATTACGGAGACTTCCTGGGGCTGATGAACAAGCTTCAGGATAACGGCTTCTACAGCGTGGCCCTGGTGGGCGAAGACAACAGCAAGTGAGGAGGGGCCAGTGTCCGTAGAAACCCCGACCGAAGCGCCGCATCACCACTACGATCCGCTCCTCGACGAGCGCCCGCGTCGCCGAAAAAAGCTGAGCACCGGGGCGATCGTCGGGATCATCATCTCGATTATCGTTCACGCAGCGCTGATCTATTTCCTCTGGAAGTCCAAGTTCCAGACCCACTACGCGGTGCAGGAAGACACGGCGGTCAAGGTGGACCTGACGAAGCTGGCGCCCCCGCCACCTCCGCCGCCCCCACCCCCGCCGCCGCCGACCGCGCCACACAACCCGCCGCCGCTGGCGCCGCACATGACGCCGCCGCCCCCGACCAACATGGTGGTGCCGCCGGCGCCGCTCCCGCCGGTTAAGGCGGCGCAGCCGGAGTCGATCACGCCCCCCGCGCCGATCGTCGCTCCGCCGTCACCGCCAGCGCCTCCGACGGCTCCACCCGCTCCTCCGGTCATCACGACGCCGGATTGGATTAAGGCGCCGAACGGGGATGACCTTGCGGACCTCTACCCTGATCGCGCCCAGCGCGAAGAGAAGACCGGTAGCTCAAGCGTAACATGCACGGTCACGATGGGTGGAAAGCTCACGGGATGCCGTGTGGCGTCAGAGACGCCTGATGGCTATGGTTTTGGGGCCGCGGAGGTCAAGGCGGCTGCGCGGTGGAAAATGAAACCGGCCGAGCGGAACGGAAAGCCAGTGGAAGGTATCGTTACTGTGCCGATCAAGTGGCAACTTGCGGCGGGCTAGCCTTCATTAACCTCAAGAATAAGCGTCGCAGCAGGTCTGCGGCGCTTTTCTTTCGCCGAGCATACGCCGCTTGATCCTGTTGGCCCATCCGACTAAGACACCGCCTCTCGCAGATACGTGCCGCCTTAGCTCAGTTGGTTAGAGCGCCAGATTGTGGCTCTGGAGGTCCCCGGTTCGAGACCGGGAGGTGGTACCATCCGCGTCACCCGCCGTTCATCGCGCCTGTGCGATCTACACACATGGCGCTTGGAACCTGAGCCGTAGCTTTTCATTCCTTGCGCATCGAATCGGGAGACGAGAATGCGCAACTTGAAGACGGCCGCGGCCGGCTTGGCCGCCTTGGCCACAGTGACGGTCTCCGTCATGCCGGCCTCCGCCCAGGACTATCGTTATCAGAACGGCGACCGTAATAACGGCTACCAAAACAACGGCTACTCCAATCATCATCACTACTACCATGATTGCTATGCGCGGCGCCGGCGCGCGGGCAACGAAGGCACCGCCCTCGGCGCGGTGAGTGGCGGTGTGCTGGGCGGCGTGATCGGCCATGGCCTGGTCGGCGGCCTGGTCGGTGCAGGCGTCGGCGCAGTCGCCGGCCATGCCATCGCCAAGGGCCGCACCCACTGCTGACGACATACGGCTGACGGCCCGCGACAGGCGGCCGTCCGCACGGTGCAGGATTGAGACCTCACGGCGCGTGGGCTAATGCTCGCGCGCCGTTTGCACGTGCGAAGTCGGCCACGCCGCCCATCCAAGTGTCCAGGACCGCCTCATGGCCGATATCGTCGACATCACCGCTCGGGAAATCCTGGACAGCCGGGGCAATCCCACGGTCGAGGTCGACGTCGCACTGGAAGACGGCAGCTTCGGCCGCGCCGCGGTCCCTTCCGGGGCCTCCACCGGCGCGCATGAGGCGGTGGAGAAGCGCGACGGCGACGACCATCGCTATGGCGGCAAGGGCGTGCAGAAGGCGGTCGACGCCGTCAACGGCGAACTGTTTGACGCCTTGTCCGGCTTCGATGCGGAAGACCAGCGCCGGCTCGACGCCGCCATGATCGAACTGGACGGCACGGCCAACAAGAGCCGGCTGGGCGCCAACGCCATCCTGGGCGTCAGCCTCGCGGCCGCCAAGGCGTCCGCCCAAAGTTCGACCTTGCCGCTCTATCGCTACATCGGCGGCGTCTCGGCGCGGGTCCTGCCCGTGCCGCTGATGAACATCATCAACGGCGGCGTCCACGCCGATAATCCGATCGACATTCAGGAGTTCATGCTGGTCCCCGCGGGTGCGGAGACCTTCGCCGACGCTCTGCGCATGGGGGCGGAGGTGTTCCACGCCCTGAAGAGCGCCCTCAAGGCCGCCGGACTGAACACCAATGTCGGCGACGAGGGCGGATTCGCCCCCAACATCGCATCGGCTGAGGAGGCGCTGAGCTATATCGTCAAGGCTGGGGAGACCGCGGGCTATCAAGCCGGCGAGGACTTCTGGCTGGCGCTCGATCCCGCCTCCACCGAGTTCTACAAGGACGGGCGCTATGTCCTGGCCGGGGAGGGCAAGACCCTCGATGCGGCCGGCATGGTCGACTACTGGACCAGGCTGGTGGACGCCTTCCCCATCGTCTCCATCGAGGACGGCTGCGCCGAAGACGACCTGGAAGGCTGGGCCCAGATGACCGAGGCGCTGGGCGACCGCATCCAGATCGTCGGCGACGACCTGTTCGTCACCAATCCCGAGCGCCTGGCCATGGGCATCGAGCAGGGGCTGGCCAATTCAATCCTGGTCAAGGTCAACCAGATCGGCACCCTGTCCGAGACCTTGGACGCCGTCGATATGGCCCACCGCGCCGGCTACACCGCGGTGATGTCTCACCGCTCGGGCGAGACCGAGGACACCACCATCGCCGATCTCGCGGTCGCCACCAACTGTGGGCAGATCAAGACCGGCTCCCTGGCGCGCTCGGACCGTCTGGCCAAGTACAACCAGCTGCTGCGGATCGAGGAGGCGCTGGGCGACCAAGCCGTGTTCGCGGGCAAGGGCGTGTTCCGGGGCTTATAGGGCGTTCATCGCGCGTTAACCCTCTTCGCGCATCGGTGGAGGCTCCGCCGCCGGGAGACGTGCGTGCACCACCGCCTGCGCCCCTACATCCCCACGGCCCTCTTCGCGCTGCTGATCTTCTATTTCGCCTGCCAGGCGCTGACCGGCGACCGAGGGCTGTTGACCCGGCCGCAGCGCAACGCCGCGCTCGCCGCCCGCACCCTGGAGCTGAAACGCTTGCAGGCGCAGGCGGTGGAGCTGGACACCCGCGTGCACCTGCTCAGCGACCGCTCGCTTTCCCGGGACCTGCTGGACGAGCGGGCTCACGAAATCCTGGGCTTCGCCGACCCGCGCGACTACGTCATCCGCACCCCGCGCCGTTCGGATTGACCCTTTCCCCCCGTAAGGCGTCGATCTAGATAGAGGCCTCTCCACGGAGACCTCCCCATGGCGCGTGCGCCCAAGCCGCCGGCATCCAAGACCCCTGCTCCACGTGGTCGCCCGCCCGGCAGGTCCAGCGCCCAGGAGGCTCCGGCGCGCCCCGATCACAACGCGTCCGCCTCCAAGGCGCAGATGCTAGGCTGGTATCGCGACATGCTGCTGATCCGCCGCTTCGAGGAGCGGGCGGGACAGCTCTACGGCATGGGGCTGATCGGCGGCTTCTGCCACCTCTACATCGGTCAGGAGGCCATCGCTGTCGGCATGAAGTCCGTGGCGCGGGACGGCGACGAGGTGATCACCGGCTATCGCGAGCACGGACACATGCTGGCGGTGGGCATGGATCCCAAGGCTGTGCTGTCGGAGCTGACCGGCCGGGCGACGGGGTCGTCGCACGGCAAGGGCGGCTCGATGCATATGTTTTCGGTGGAGAAGGGCTTTTTTGGCGGTCATGGCATCGTCGGCGGCTGGGTGCCGCTGGGCACGGGCCTCGCCTTCGCCAACCGCTATCGCGACGACAACAAGGTCAGCTTCACCTTCCTGGGCGACGGCGCGGTGAACCAGGGCCAGGTCTACGAGGCCTTCAACATGGCCGAGCTGTGGAAGCTGCCGGTCGTCTATGTGATCGAGAACAACGAATACGCCATGGGCACCAGCGTGGAGCGCGCGTCGGCCCAGACCCACCTGTTCCGCCGGGGCGAGAGCTTCAACATTCCGGGCGAGGAGGTCGACGGCATGGACATCGAGGCCGTGGTCGAAGCGGGCGGCCGCGCCGCCGAGTTCGCCCGCAGCGGCAAGGGTCCCTACATCCTGGAGATGAAGACCTACCGCTACCGCGGCCACTCCATGAGCGATCCGGCCAAGTACCGTACGCGCGACGAAGTGGACGCGGTGCGCAAGACCCGCGACCCCATCGACCACCTGCGCGACAAACTGGAGGCCAGAGGCTTCGCCGACGAAGCGGTGCTGAAGGCGATCGATGCGGAGGTGAAGAGGATAGTCGCCGACGCCGCCGAGTTCGCCCGCACCGCGCCGGAGCCGGACCCGAAAGAACTCTATACAGACGTCTATGCGGAGGCCTGAGCAACTCACGTGACCGACGTACTCATGCCCGCCCTCTCCCCAACTATGGAGGAGGGCACCTTGTCCAAGTGGAACATCAAGGTCGGCGACACCGTGTCGTCCGGCGACGTGATCGCTGAGATCGAGACCGACAAGGCCACCATGGAGGTGGAGGCTGTGGATGAGGGCGTGGTCGACGCCATCCTCGTCCCCGAAGGCGCCGAGGGGGTGAAGGTCAACACGCCGATCGCGCGGCTGAAGGGCGAAGGCGAGGCGGCGGAAAAGCCCCCTTCGTCGGCTTCGCCGCCACTTCCCCCAGGGGGGCAAGATCAAAGCGCACCTCCTCGATCCTCCTCCGCTAGGGGAGGTGGCTGCGTAGCGGACGGAGGGGGTTCAGCCGCCGCCGAGGCCAGCGCCGGAGAGCCGGAGAAGCAGCCGCCCGAAACCGCCAAGACCCAGCCCGAAGGCGAGGGGCCGGTCGCGGTTGTGGCGCCGACCCTTCTGGCGGACCCCGACATCCCCGAGGGGACCAGGATGGTCGCCACCACGGTGCGCGACGCGCTTCGCGACGCTATCGCCGAGGAGATGCGCCGCGATGGCGACGTCTTCCTGATCGGGGAGGAGGTCGCCCAGTACCAGGGCGCCTACAAGGTTAGTCGCGAGCTGCTGCAGGAGTTCGGCGAGCGACGGGTGGTGGATACGCCGATCACCGAATACGGCTTTGCGGGGCTCGGCGTCGGCGCGGCCATGGCGGGGCTGAAGCCGATCGTGGAGTTCATGACCTTCAACTTCGCCATGCAGGCCATCGACGCCATCGTCAATTCCGCCGCCAAGACCCGCTATATGTCCGGCGGCCAGATCACCTGCTCCATCGTGTTCCGCGGCCCGAACGGCGCGGCGGCCCGGGTTGGGGCGCAGCACAGCCAGGACTATTCCGCCTGGTACGGCTCGGTGCCGGGGCTGAAGGTGATCGCGCCCTACGACGCCGCCGACGCCAAGGGGCTGCTCAAGGCCGCGATCCGCGACCCGAACCCGGTGGTCTTCCTCGAAAACGAGATGCTCTACGGACACGAGTTCGACGTGCCGGAGATGGACGACTTCGTGCTGCCCATCGGCAAGGCCAAGGTGCGGCGCGAAGGCAAGGATGTGACGCTGGTCGCCCACTCCCGCATGGTCGGCTTCGCCCTCGACGCCGCCGAGAAACTGGCGGCCGAGGGGATCGAGGCCGAGGTGGTGGACATACGCACCCTGCGCCCTCTCGACCACGAGACCATCGTCGAGAGCGTGAAGAAGACCCACCGCATGGTCAGCATCGAGGAAGGCTGGGCGGCCTATGGCGTCGGCGCCGAGGTCTGCCAGCGGGTGGTGGAGCACGCCTTCGACTATCTCGACGCCCCGCCGACCCGCGTCAGCGGCGAGGACGTCCCCATGCCCTACGCCGCCAACCTCGAAGCCCTGACGCTGCCCTCGATCGACAAGATCGTCCAGGCGGTGAAGGGCGTCTGCTACCGGTGACCGGGCTCGGCGAGCCAAGATGGCGCGAGGGCGGCTGCCACTGCGGCGCCGTGCGGTTCCGGGCTGCGCTGTCCGAACCGCTGGATGTACAGGATTGCAACTGCTCGATCTGCGCCAAGACGGGCTATCTGCACGCCATCGTGGCGGAGGACAGGTTCGAGCTGCTCCAGGGCGGCGACGCCCTCACCAGCTACGGCTTCAACACCGGCGTGGCGCGCCATCTGTTCTGCGGCGTCTGCGGAATAAAGAGCTTCTACCGTCCGCGGTCCAATCCCGACGGCTGGTCGGTGAACGCGCGCTGCGTTGACGATTACCAAGCGCTCGGCCTGCGTATTGAACCTTTCGACGGGCGCGACTGGGAGGCCCACGGCTCCCGCCTCGCCCACCTCAGCCGCGCCTGACGCGGCCAAGAGACCGACGATGACCGACATCCTGATGCCCGCCCTGTCGCCCACCATGGAGGAGGGCGCCCTCGCCAAGTGGCACGTGAAGGTCGGCGACACGGTGTCGTCCGGCGACGTGATCGCCGAGATCGAGACCGACAAGGCCACCATGGAGGTGGAGGCGGTGGACGAGGGCGTGGTGGACGCCATCCTCGTGCCCGAAGGGACCGAGGGGGTGAAGGTCAATACGCCGATCGCCCGGCTGAAAGGGGAGGGGGCCGGCGCGGCGCCCGCCGTTCCCCCGCCATCGCAACCGAAAGCGGCCGAGAGCAAGAACGTCATCCCCGGCGCGAGTTCAAACGATCCCCGCGCGGCCCGCGACCAAGGTCAGGAAGAAGCGCGCGAGCGCCAGGCCGATCCCGGCGCCAAGTCGCCCCCTTCGTCAGCTTCGCCGCCACTTTCCCCGGGGGGGGAAGATCAAAGCCCGGTCCCTCGATCCTCCCCTCCTGGGCGAGGTGGCCGCGAAGCGGACGCAGCGGGTTCAGCCGTCGGGATGCGCGTGTTCGCCAGCCCGCTGGCGCGTCGCATCGCTCAGCAGAAGGGCGTCGATCTCGCAGGCCTGAAGGGGTCCGGTCCGCACGGCCGCATCATCGCCAGCGATATCGACCAGGCCAAGCCAGGGGCGTCCGCCGCCCAGCCTCAGGCCGCGGCTACGGGCGCGCCGCAATCGGCGACCCCGCCCGCTGAGGCCAAGTCGCTGGAGAGCCTGGGGATCGCGCCCGGCTCCTACGACCTGATCCCGCTGGACGGGATGCGTCGGACCATCGCCCGGCGGCTCACCGAGAGCTTCCGAGACGTCCCTCACTTCCCACTCAGCATAGACATCGAGATCGACCGCCTGCTGGACGCACGTAAGCGGATCAACGGTGCGCTGGACAGTCAGGGTGTGCGCATCTCGGTCAACGACATCCTGATCAAGGCTTCGGCTCTGGCGCTGAAGGCGGTGCCGGAGGCCAACGCCTCTTACACCCCCGACGGCATCGCCCTGCACCACCATGCCGACGTGGCGGTGGCGGTGGCCATCGACGGCGGACTGATCACGCCCATCATCCGCGAGGCGGAAAACCGCACGCTGGCCGATATCTCCAAGGCGATGAAGGACCTCGCCGAGCGCGCCCGGAGCCGCAAGCTGAAGCCCGAAGAGTTCCAGGGTGGCACCTTCTCGCTCTCGAACCTCGGCATGTTCGGCATCAAGAGCTTCAGCTCGATCCTGAACCAACCCCAGGGCTGCATCCTGTCGGTGGGGGTCGGCGAGAAGCGGCCGATTGTGCGGGGCGACGCGCTCGCGGTGGCCACGGTAATGAGCGTCACCCTGACCTGCGACCACCGGGTGGTGGACGGGGCCATAGGCGCGCGCTGGGTGCAGGCGTTCAAGGGCTTCGTGGAAGAGCCGGTGACCATGCTGGCGTGAGCGCGCGTTCGGTGGGGGGACGTATCCGCCCGCAGTTCTTTTCAAATCCCGCAGCGCGTTCGCGCGGAGACTAAGCCATGGCTCTCGACTTCGACCTCCTCGTCATCGGCTCCGGCCCCGGCGGCTACACCGCGGCCATCCGAGGGGCGCAGCTCGGCCTGAAGACCGCCATCGTCGAGCGGGCGGAGCTCGGCGGCATCTGCCTGAACTGGGGCTGCATCCCCACCAAGGCGCTGCTGAAGTCCGGCGAGGTGTTTGAGACCATGACCGCCCATGCCGCCGACTATGGGCTCACCGTCGACAAGTCCGGCTTCGACTTCCCCAAGGTGATCGAGCGATCCCGCAAGGTGGCCAAGCAGCTGAACGGCGGCGTCGGCTATCTGATGAAGAAGCATAAGATCGAGGTGATCGCGGGGACCGCCAGGCTGGAGCGGGGCGATCCCGCCCCCAAGATCGTCGTCGCCCTGGCCGCGGGCGGGTCGCGCTCCGTGCAGGCCAAGGCTGTGATCCTGGCCACCGGCGCCCGCGCCAAGGTCCTGCCGTCGCTCGGCCTCGTGGGGGATGGCGATCGGGTCTGGACCTATCGCGACGCTATGACCCCCAAGGCTTTCCCCAACACGCTGCTGGTGGTGGGCTCCGGCGCCATCGGGCTGGAATTCGCCAGCTTCTATCGCGCCTTGGGCGCCGAGGTGACGGTGATCGAAGCGGTGGACCGCATCCTGCCGGTGGAGGACGAGGAGGTGTCCGCCGCCGCCCGCAAGGCGCTGGAGAAGCGCGGGATGAAGTTTCGCACCGGCGCCAAGGTGACGAAGCTGTCGAAGGACAAGAACGGGGTCAGCCTCGTGCTGGAGACCGGCGGCAAGGCCGAGACCCTGATGGCCGAGCGCGCCATCGTGGCCGTGGGCATTGACGCCAACATCGAAGGCATCGGCCTGGAGGAACTCGGGCTGGAGCTTGACCGCGGCCATGTGGTCACCGACCGCCACTGCGCCACCAACGTGAAGGGCCTCTACGCGATCGGCGATGTGGCCGCCGCGCCCTGGTTAGCGCACAAGGCCAGCCACGAAGGCGTCCATGCCGCCGAGCGCATCGCCGGCAAGGACGGAGCGCCGCTGAAGGCTCCGATCCCCGGCTGCACCTACACCACGCCCCAGGTGGCGTCGGTCGGCATGACCGAGGCCCAGGCCAGGAAGGCGGGGCGCAAGATCAAGGTCGGCCGCTTCCCCTTCCGCGCCAACGGCAAGGCGATCGCCGCGGGCGAGACCGACGGCTTCGTCAAGACTGTGTTCGACGCCGACACCGGCGCCCTGATCGGCGCCCACATGATCGGCGGCGAGGTCACCGAGATGATTCAGGGGTTCGCCCTGGCCATGACCCTGGAGGCGACGGAGGCCGAGCTGTTCGCTACGGTCTTCCCGCACCCCACCATGTCAGAGGCCATGCACGAGGCGTCGCTGGACGCCTATGGGATGGTGCTGAATACCTGAGGGAAGCCTGCGGTTTCTCGTCTGCGTCAATCAGGCCGTGGCACCAGATGAACCCTGGCGCGTTGAAAGTTTATGCCCCTAGTCATGATCCACTGCCCGGTTACCGGCGACGCCATATCGACCCGTCACACCATGTCCGAGCCGCAGTTCGCCACCGACGCGTTCGAGAACGCTGCGGTGCGTTGCACTGCTTGTGGCGAAATCCACAAATGGACCAAGGCGGATGCGTGGCTGCAGCCCTTCCGCAGCCTCCGTCCGGAAGCGGTCGCTGGCGAGTGACCCGCCTGTAACGGTGGGCGCGAAAGTCGACACCGCCTTTCTGCCACGACCCGACGGCCATCGTCTCGCCTATCGGCATCTGCCGGGACGTGGACCCACCATCATTTTTCTGAGCGGTTTCAACTCGGATATGACAGGCGCCAAGGCCACAGCCTTGATGCGCTGGTCCGGTGCCTGCGGGCGCAGGTTTATCTGCTTCGACTACTTCGGGCATGGAGTTTCGTCAGGCGACTTCGCCGCCGGAACGATCACCCGCTGGCGGAACGACGCCCTCGCCGTCATCGACGAATTGGTCCAAGGGCCGATCGTGCTCGTCGGGTCCTCGATGGGGGGTTGGATCGCGACGCTTGCGGCATTGGTGCGGCCGGACCGGATCGTCGGACTGGTTCTGGTCGCCCCCGCCGCCGACATGACCGAAAAGCTGATCGAACCGAGCCTACCGGCGGAGGCGCGGGCGGCGCTGGCTTCCGACGGCGTCTGGACGCGGCCTTCACCCTACGGGAAGGGGTACGCGATTTCTCGCGAACTGATCGAAGATGGACGGAGCTGTTCGATCCTGCCTGGGCCAGTCGCCTGCACAGCGCCATTGCGAATCCTTCAGGGGCGAAACGATGCAGACGTCCCCTGGCGTCACGCCCTAGCCCTGGCCGAGGCGTGGAGCAGCCAGGACGTCGTGTACACCCTGGTCAAAGACGGGGATCATCGCCTGTCCCGCCTGCAGGACATCACGCGCATGTTAGCGGCGGTCGAAGAGCTGTCCGCCTGAGCTGAAGCACTGCTATCCCGGCTGCGACACGCCTTCGGGAAAGCGGAGGAAGCGGGCGGGGTCCAGCAGGCGCCCGCTGGCCCAGACCTCGTAATGCAGGTGCACCCCGGTCGAACGGCCCGTCGAGCCCATCCGCCCGATGACGTCGCCGGTCTTCACCTGCCGGCCGACACCGACGTCGAAAGCCTGCAGGTGCCCGTAGCGCGTCTTGAAGCCGTACCCGTGATCGACCTCGATGACGTTGCCGTACCCGGATCGCTGACCGACAAAGGAGACGACGCCCGGCGCGGTGACATGGATCGGCTGGCCGTAGTGGCCTGAAAAGTCCTGGCCGGGATGGAAGGCGGCGGCCCCGGTGAACGGGTCGATGCGGGTTCCGAAGGGGCTCGACCTGACGGGATCGTCCACCGGGTTGGAGAGCGGCATGGCGGCTTCGGCTTCAGCCAAGGTGTGCGCGGCGGTCAGGCGGCGTGCGGTTTGCTGCAGCCCGCGCGCCAAGTCCGGATCCAGGTCGAGCCGGGCGGCCAGGACCCTGACGTCACGCAGTTCGAGCGGCGACACCGGAGCGTGGACAGCCGGCGCCTCGTTCGCGAGAGGCGCCATGTAGGCGCGGGCGTCCAGGCCGCTCTCCCGAAAGCTTGCCTGCATCGCCTGGAGCCGCGCCTGGGCGTCGAGGTCCGCGGCGGAGACCATGTTCATCTCCGCGTCGCGTAGCCCTGCGACCGTCTGTGCGGCCGTCGCGGTCATTTGCGCCACGGGCGGGCGGACGAGAGCGACCGGCGCGCCGAGGTCCACCAGCAGTTGGTCGACGGCTTGATCCTTAAGCTCCGCAGCCTGCGCTACGGCGCTGGACTGGAGCGAGGTGGCGCTGGCCACGACGATTGCGGGCGCAGGCCCGGGCAGGGACTGTTCCTTCGGAACGACGGCCCACAGTCCCATCAGCCCGACGGCGCCCGCGAGCATGGCGACCGGAGCCGCCAGGGCGCTCGTAACGTGCGAGGTACGGAAGGTCCCGGCGCCCAGATCGCCTAGCGCCAAGTCTATCATCTGGAGTTCAGGAGAGTTGGCCGCCGTGTCGAACACGCGATGACCGAAGCTGGACGTTTGCATCGGGCGCATTGAGCAAAACCGCCCGATCAAGGCAAGCGCGTTTGGAACATGCCTTTCAAATGCTCAAGCTAAGCCGTGACTTGCACGGCTAGATTTGGCCAAATCGTGGCCGATTCTTCTGAGTTTGCCGTTACATCGTCAATGCTGCACGGCACCCTTGATCGAAGAATGGGCGAAGGCTCGTTAAGCTCTCATTAAGAATTGAGGCAGAGCGACCTAAGGTTTTCAGAAAAGGTCGGCGGCGAGGGCACGCGATGGGGTGCGTCAACCCGCCGCGCCTGGGTGTCGGATCGTCAGGCCAGAGCCAGGGCAGCCTTGAGCACGGCGTCCGCATGACCGGGCACCTTCACCTTGCGCCACACTTGGCTGATGGTCCCGTCAGCCGCCACGAGGAAGGTGGTGCGATCGATGCCCATGTACTTACGCCCGTACATGCTCTTCTCGACCCAGACGCCGTAGCGCTCCAGCATCTCCCCGCCTTCGTCCGCGGCCAGAGTGATGGTGAGGTCGTGCTTGGCCTTGAACTTGTCGTGGCTGGCGGGGCTGTCCTTGGACACGCCGACGAGGGTCGCGCCGATCGCGTCGAACTGCACCTTCATCTCGGAGAAGGCCTTGGATTCGGTCGTGCAGCCGGAGGTGTCGTCCTTGGGGTAGAAGTAGAGCACGAACGGCTTTCCCTTCAACGCCCTCAGGCGGATTCGGCCGCCGCCGTCGGTGGGCAGGTCGAAATCGGGGGCGTCGTCCTTGACGTTCAGCTCAGCCATTCGCCTCTCCTTCGGAATGTGTCCTGGGCCGCGGTCAGATCGGCCTCACCAAGATGATCTTCTTCTTGCCCGCCGCGAGCTTGATCAACTGATCCTCGTTCAGGTCGGCCAGGGTGATCATGCGCTGGGCGTCGGCCTCCGGCCGGTCGTTCAGGCGCAGGCCGCCGCCCTGAGCCAATCGGCGCGCTTCGGAGCGGGAGGGCGCCAGACCGGCGTCCGCGACCAAGGCGGCGAGTTGCACGCCCGCTTCCAGCGTCGCGCGAGGCAGCTCAAAGCTCGGCATATCGAGGGAGGAGCCGCCGTCCTCGAACGCCGACCGAGCGGCGGCTTCGGCGGCGTCGGCGGCGGCGCGGCCGTGCAGGAGCGCTGTGGTCTCGTTGGCCAGCACCTTCTTGGCCTCGTTGATCTCGGCGCCCGCCAGCGTCTGCAGCCGCGCCACCTCGTCCAGCGGCAGATCGGTGAACAGCTTGAGGAAGCGGCCGACATCGGCGTCCTCGGTGTTGCGCCAGAACTGCCAGTAGTCGTAGGGGCTGCGCAGCTCCGCGTTCAGCCAGACCGCGCCTTGCGCTGTCTTGCCCATCTTGGCGCCGGACGACGTGGTGACCAGCGGACTGGTGAAGCCGAACGCCTCGACCGCATCGACCCGGCGGATCAGCTCCACACCGTTGACGATATTGCCCCACTGGTCGGAGCCGCCGAACTGGAGGAGACAGCTGTAACGTCTAGAAAGTTCAAGGAAATCTGTCGCCTGCATCAGCATGTAGTTGAACTCGAGAAAGGTCAGCGGCTGCTCGCGCTCCAGCCTCAGGCGAACGCTGTCAAAGCTCAGCATCCTGTTCAGGGTGAAGTGCACCCCGTAATCGCGCAGGAACTGCAGGTAGCCGAGCTGGTCCAGCCAGTCGGCGTTGTTCACGCCGATCGCATCGGTCGGGCGGTCGCCGAAGATCAGATAGGCGTCGAAGGCCTTGCGGATGGATGCGATGTTGGCCGCGATCGCCTCTTCGCTCAGCAGGTGGCGGGTGGCGTCCTTGCCTGAGGGATCGCCGACCTTGGTGGTGCCGCCGCCCATGACCACGATGGGCTTGTGGCCGGTCTGCTGCATCCGGCGCAGCATCATGATCTGCATCATGTTGCCCACGTGCAGGCTGGCCGCAGTGGCGTCGAAGCCGATATAGCCGGTGACCACGCCGGCCGCGGCCTTCGCGTCGAGCCCCTCCAGGTTGGTGGCCTGGTGCAGGTAGCCGCGCTCGACGAGCACTCGGACCAGCTCGGATTTCGGCTTGAAGTCTGACATCGCGCCGGGGTCTAGCATGGGGTGAGCTAGGCTTTGAAGCCGCTTACCGGCCAAACTTGGAGGACCCGAGCCCATGCGCGTGCTGGGATTTATGAGCGGCACCTCGCTGGACGCGGTGGACATGGCCGTGCTCGAGACCGACGGGGAGACCATCTTCGGCTTCGGCCCCGCTGGCGAGTGCAAGCTGAGCGAGGCCACCCGCGGCCTCGTCCTCACCGCAACGCAGGCGGCGAAGTCATGGCCGCGGGGTGCGCCGGCGCCTGAAAGCTTCGCCCCGGCGGCGGAGGCGGTGGCGCGGGAGCATTTCGAGGCCGCCGCCGCCTTCCTCGATCGCGAGAACCTGACTTGGCGCGACATCGCCCTGATCGGCTTCCACGGCCAGACGGTGCTGCATGAGCGCCCAACGCCCGAACGGCCCGGACGCACGGTGCAGCTGGGCGATGGCGAGCTGCTGGCGAAGCTGACCGGCGTGCCGGTGGCCTACGACTTCCGCAGCGCCGACGTCGCGGCGGGCGGGGAGGGCGCGCCGCTGGCGCCGATCTACCACCTGGCGCGGGCGAAGGCGTCGGGCCTGGCGCCGCCTTCGGCGGTGCTGAACATCGGCGGCGTGGCCAACATCACCCTGTTCAGCGACCATGCGGACCCGCTGGCCTTCGACACCGGGCCGGGCAACGGCATGATCGACCTGCTGGTGCAGGCCCGCGGCCTGGGCCGCTTCGACGCTGGTGGCGTGCTGGCGGCGGCCGGCCGGGTCGATGAACGGGTGCTCGGGGCCTATCTCGCGCATCCCTATTTTTCATCGCCGCCGCCCAAGTCGCTGGACCGCTATGACTTCGACCTGGAGCCCCTGGCCGGCCTTTCGACCCAAGACGCCTGCGCCACGCTGGTCGCTTTCACGGCCGAGGCGATCGTCGCCGGGCTGAGCTGGGCGGCGCAGACTCCAGGCGTGATGGTGGTCGCCGGCGGGGGGCGGTCAAATCCGGAGCTCATGCGCGTCCTTGCCGCCCGCGCGCCTTGCCGCGTCGTATCGGCGGAGGCGGCGGGCTGGCGAGGCGACGCGGTGGAGGCGGAAGCCTTCGCCTATCTGGCCGCCCGGACTCTGGCGGGCCTGCCGATCTCTTTTCCCGCCACTACCGGTGCGCCTCGTCCGATGAACGGGGGCCGGATCGCCCGGTCCTGAACCCAGCTATTCGGCGGGCTGGGCCTTGGCCTCCGTCTTGGCCCGGTATCGACGAACGGCGTCGCGCTTCGCCCCGTGCAGACGCAGCATGTCGCGCACCTTCAGCACCAACAGCCCGGCCGCAAGCGCGCCGGACACCACCGACAGCGTCAGGCGCGGGTTCATCTGGGCGTAGGTGTAGAGGCTGGTCTGCCGCACGCCGAGAGAGGCGCCCGTTTCGGACAGGTCGCGTCCAGGCTTGTACAGGGCGTCCTCCTCGTCCCCGGCTTTGGAGGGCGACCCCTTCATCAACAGCGGCACGGCCCAGGCGTACAGAGGCTCGGCCAGGAGGGGAAAGGCGTTCCCGAGGGCCGCGAGCAGCCTGCCGCCGCCCCCGACCGTGATTTCGCGGGTGCGGGTCTGCGCCGCATAGAGGATGGCCTCTGCGACGAGCGCTGCGGCGTAGACGGGTGGCGGGACTTTCCTCGCCGAGTCCGTATAGTTGCGGGCGTGTCGGGGGTAGGGCGTGTCTACCGCGGCGGGCTTGATCAGGGTGACGGACACGTCGGGGGCGCTCGATCCCAGCTCCATGCGAAGCGCGTTGGTGAAGCCCTTCACCGCGTGCTTGGAGGCGGAATAGACGCCCTGGATCGGCATCGCCTGATCGGACAGGATCGAGCCGACATTGATCAGGGCCCCCCCGCCATCCCGCGCCTTCAGGTGCTCCACCGCGACCTGGGAGCCGTTCACCACGCCCCAGTAGTTGGTGTCGAAGACGCGGCGCTGGTCGTCCATAGGGGTGTCGGCGATCGTCGCGAACACCGAAACGCCGGCGTTGTTGATCCAGGTGTCGAAGCCGCCGTACAGCGTGTCGGCCCGGGTCGCGGCGGCCTGCATGGCGGGAAGATCGGCCACGTCGGCGACGGCGAAATCCGCCACCCCGCCTTTCGCCTTCAGCTCCTCGCACAGGGCGCGCAGCGCCTGCTCGTTGCGCGAGACCAGCAACAGCTTGGCCCCGCGTTCGGCCGCCCTGCGGGCCGTCGCCAGTCCTATGCCGGAGGTGGCGCCGGTGATCACGAGCGTCTGGCCCGTCAGGGGCTTCAAGGCGGGGCTCATGTGTCCACTCCGTTATGCGAGCGGAGAGAACGGGGGGCTTGAAGCTGAAGTTCCTGTCGCCCGCCGTCGATTGCCAGTCTGCAGGCTGGAGGATAGGTCGCAGGGGTGGAGTCGGACGGGATGGTGCGCGAAACACGCCGGGTTGGACGCGGAGCGCCGACGGCAAAGGGCAAAGCGGCCCCCCGCGCCAAGCCGCCGTCGCCTCCGCGCGAGCCTGCGAGGGCGCAGCGGTCCCCAAAGGGTGCGCCTCGACGTCGGGGCCATGGCCTGGGCCGACCGCTCATCGGCCTGGCCCTGGTGGTCCTCGTCTTTCCGCCGGCCTTGACCGCGGTCTACGCCGTGGTTCCGCCGCCCATCACCTTGCTGATGGTCGAGCGGCTGGCGCAGGGGCAGGGGTTGCACAAGGCCTGGCGGCCGATCTCGGCCATCTCGCCGGACCTGGTGCGCTCGGTGATCGCCTCGGAAGACGCGCACTTCTGCAGCCATCACGGCTTTGACCTGGCGGCCATGCGGGCCGCTGCGGCGCACAACGCCCGCGATCCCGGCAAGGTGCGGGGCGGCTCGACCATCAGCCAGCAGACCGCCAAGAACGTCTTCCTCTGGCCTCAGCGCTCCTATGTACGCAAGGGCCTGGAGGCGGGCTACACCACCCTGATCGAGGCCCTGTGGGGCAAGCGCCGGATCATGGAAGTCTATCTGAACGAGGTGGAGTGGGGCCCGGGCGTCTATGGGGCGCAGGCCGCCTCGGAACGCTATTTCGGCCACGGGGCGGACGATCTGAGCGCCGGCGAGGCGTCCCGGCTCGCCGCGATCCTCCCCGATCCGCTGAAGTGGAAGGCCGTGCGGCCGGGGGCCTATGTCCGGCGCCGAAGCCGTCGCATCGTCGCGGCGGCCCAGACCGTGCGCGCCGACGATCTCGCCGCCTGCGTGCTCAGGGGTGGCTGAGCAGCGAGGCGATCAGGTCTCCGCCTGAGGTCGCTGCGGCGTGGACGACGGGCTGGGGCGAGGCCATGGCGATCTCGGTGGCCGCCGAGTTCGAGCGGCCGGTGGCCGCCTGGGCGATCTGGTTGGCGACACCGGCGGTCTTCTGCGCGGCGTGGTAGATGAAGCCGTAGGTCGGATAGACCGAATTGCCGAGGTTGTGGCTGGGGTCGTACCAGACCTTCACCTGGCTCCAGTCGCCGGTAGGCGAGACGTCGACCACGGTGACGTCCTTCTCCACCTGGCCGCGATGGCCGCCGATCACCGACCAGTTAGCGTGGGTGACCTGGATGATGCGGTCGGTGAGCACGTGGCTGACCACCGAGACGTGGCCGTGGGACATCATGCCGGTGGCCTTGAACACCAGCACCGAGCCCGATTCGGGGGTGAAGCCGCGGCTGTACTTGCCCATGGCCTGGTTCCACCAGGTGGCGGCGTCGCCGAACAGCTGCAGACCGGTGAACATCCGGGCGAACTGCACGCACTGCAGGCCTTGGGCGCTGGCGGAGGAGCTGAAGCCGAAACCGGCGAGGGCGGCCGTAAGAGCGATGGCCGTCAGACGCTTGCGCATGCAGAAATTCCCAGGACACCTTACGTGCATGTGAGGATGCACCGTGGCCGAGATTGGTGAACAGTGGCTTACCCGTCGCACCCGCCGTGGTGTTTCGCCACGGAAACCCGGCCGCAACAGTGCTGAGCCGTATAGGCAACAGTTGACACATTTCAGCCCCGAAGCCGGCCGCCACCCCATCCCGGGCGTAGGCGTGGTGTGCCTGCGCGGGGCGGAGGTGCTGCTCATCCGACGGGGCAGGCCGCCGCTGCAGGGCGCATGGAGCCTGCCTGGCGGAAAGGTGGAATGGGGCGAGCGGCTCGAAGCCGCCGCCTTGCGTGAACTTAAGGAAGAGACGGGGGTCGAGGCCGAACTGCTCGGCCTGGTGGACGTGGTGGACGGCGTGTTCGGCGCAGACACCCACTACGTGCTCATCGACTACGCCGCGCGCTGGCGATCCGGCGAGCCGCGAGCGGGCGATGACGCCGCCGCCGCCGCGTTCCACCCGCTGACCCGGCTGGCCGAACTTGAGCTCTGGACGGAGACGGTGCGGGTGATCGAACTCGCCGCGACGCGCTTCGGCGAAGGCGCTGGCTCCGCCGACGCGGACGGTTAGGCGCCAGCAATCGCCTCGTCCTGAGCCGTCGAGGGACGAGGCGTCCACCGGGGGGCGCCGCGGCTCTTCCTTCGACGGGCTCGGGATGAGGCCGAATGTGAGGTCAGCGGTTCGGCCATCCGCTCTGAACCAGAGCAACAAACCGTAGCCCGCAGGCGTCAGCCAGCAATATCGCCCAGCATTTCGGCGTACAGCTTGGCGAACCTATCCTGACCCACCTCGTCGGCGATCAGGTCCTGGCGGGTCTCCAGCTCCAGATACTCCAGCCCGCGACGCTGGGCGTGGAGGGGCGCGGTGTAGTCGATGTCGTCCATGGCGTAGGGCGCGTTGTCGCCTACCGTCAGCTCCGGCCGTCGCTGCAGCCAGGCGAGCGCTGCGAGCGACAAGGCGTTACCCTGGTGCAGCACGCCCACCCGCCATGGCCGCCGGACGCCGGCCATCGTCGGGGTGAAGCTGTGGATCAGGATCAGTCGGGTCTCGATCCCCCTCGCTCCGCGCGTGTCCAGTTCGGCGGCGATGGCGGCGTGATAGGGCGCGTGGATCGCCTCCACCCGGACTCGCCGCGCCTGAGGAGAAAGATCGAGGTTCCTCGAGACCTGCGCTCCATCGGCCAGGGTGACGATGGCGTCGTCGCGCTCCGGCGCACGGTTGCAGTCAATCACCAGCCGCGAATAGACCTGCTGGATCAGACAGGCCCCGCCGAGCGCGCTCGCCAGTCGTTCCGACAGCCCGGCCGCGCCGATGTCGTAGGCGATGTGGCGATCCCAATCGGCCGCGGCGAGGCCAAGATCGCCCAGCGATTCCGGCGTACGCCGACCGGCATGGTCACAGACGAGCAGAAACGGGATCGAGCTGCCCGAATTTTGCACAATGACCGGAGCGGGATCGGATGCGGCGAGACGAAACATCGATCTTTTCTCCGACTCCCTCGTTAGCTTACGCTGATGCCTACGCTCAACATCCGACATCTGACGCGTTACCGCTATCGTCATCCTGTGACGTTCGGCGATCACCGGGTGATGTTGCGGCCGCTGGAGAGCTACGACCAGCGCATACTGGAGTCACGCCTGGTGATCGCGCCGGAGCCGGTAGAGCTTCGGTTCGTCCATGACGTGTTCGGCAACTGCGTCGGCATTGCCCGGTTCGCAGGGCGGGCGAGCGAACTCAGCTTTGAGAGCCATGTGCGGCTGGAGCATACCCCAGCGCCACTGGTCACCGACGAGACGGATCTGATCGACGCCGCCGCACCGACTTTCCCGTTCGCCTACAGCACCGAAGATCTGCCCGACCTGATGCGTTCGATCGAACGCCAGCACAGCGATCCGGAGCGGCGTGTCGAGCGGTGGGCGCAACGGTTCCTGCGGCGGGATGGTCCGACGGGGGTGCTCGCCGCCCTGTCGGAGATGACCCACACGATCCGGCGGGAGTTCGTCTATTCCCAGCGCCTCTACGGTCCCGCCCAGGCGCCTTTGGAAACGCTGCATCTCGGCTCGGGCACCTGTCGCGACTACGCCATGCTGATGATGGAGGCGGCGCGCTCGCTCGGTCTCGCCGCGCGGTTTGTCTCCGGCTACGTCTACAGCCGTGCGGAGGGCGCCGGCGGCCCGAAGCGCGCGGGCGGCGGCCATACCCACGCCTGGGTGCGCGTCTTCCTGCCGAGCTGCGGCTGGGTGGAGTTCGACCCGACCAACGGCATCGTCGGCAATGTCGACCTGATCCGCGTCGCCATCACCCGGGACCCGAGCCAAGCCACCCCGCTCTGGGGCAGCTATCAGGGCCAAGCCGACGACTTCCTGGGCATGGATGTCGAGGTCCACGTCGATGTGGAGCGCAATAGCGCCCCGGTGCGCCTCGTCGCTTGACGGCTTCGCTTTTCCCCGCGACCTGAGGGCGGGGTTTCCGCCGACCGAGGTTCAAGCATGCATATACGTACGGGCTACGAGATCGCCTACGACTGCGTCGGCCCGACGCCCATGCTGTTGCTGCTGAGCGTGCGAAACGAGAGGCTGAAGGATCTCGTCACCCCGCAGACGATGCGGGTCACCCCCGACGTCCCCGTCCACGAGTACCGGGACAGCTTCGGCAACACCTGCCATCGCCTGCTGGCGCCTCCCGGCCTGATCACCTTTTCCAGCGAGTTCACCATCGCCGATTCGGGAGCGCCCGACCCCATCGTGCTCGACGCCGAGCAGCACCCGATCCAGGACCTTCCCGACGACGTCCTCGTTTTCCTGCTGGGCAGCCGCTACTGCGAGACGGACTTTCTGATGGATACGGCTTGGGCGGAGTTCGGCCGCATCCAGGGTGGCTGGCGCCGAGTCCAGGCGATCGTGGAATACGCCCACGGCCGCATCACCTTCGGCTATCATCACGCGAGGCCCGATCGCACCGCCCACGGCGCGCACCAGGATCAGGTCGGCGTCTGCCGCGACTTCGCGCACCTCGCCGTGACGCTGTGCCGATGCATGAACATCCCGGCGCGCTACTGCACCGGCTATCTCGGCGACATCGGCATCGAGCCGATCCCGGGGCCGATGGACTTCTCCGCCTGGTTCCAGGCCTTTGTCGGCGGCCGCTGGTACACGTTTGATGCGCGCCACAACAAGCCGCGGATCGGGCGCATCCTCCAAGGCTATGGCCGCGACGCCACCGACGTGGCGATCTCCACGAGCTTCGGATCGACCAACCTTGCCGTGTTCAAGGTGATCGCCGACGAGGTGGTGGGCGCCTGAGGCCGCCTCGTCAGCGTCCGTCTACGCGCCGAGGAGCCTCGCCGCCCTCGGCGCGAAATAGGTGATCACGCCCGCACAGCCGGCGCGCTTGAACCCCTGCAGGCTCTCCAGGATAGCCCGCTCCTCGTCCAGCCAGCCGTTCTGCGCCGCCGCGATCAGCATGGCGTACTCGCCCGAGACCTGGAAGGCGAAGGTGGGGCAGGCGAAAGCCTCCACCACCCTGCGCACGATATCGAGATAGGGCATGCCGGGCTTGACCATCACCATGTCGGCGCCCTCGGCGATGTCCAGCGCCACTTCGCGCAGCGCCTCTTCGGTGTTGGCGGGGTCCATCTGGTAGGTCTTCTTGTCGAACAGCCCCGAGGCCAGCTTCGAGGAGCCTATGGCGTCGCGGTAGGGGCCGTAGAAGGCCGAGGCGTACTTGGCCGCATAAGCCATGATCATCACGTCCTGGTGGCCCTCGCGTTCGAGCATGGTCCGCAGCGCCGCGACCCGCCCGTCCATCATGTCCGAGGGCGCCAGGATGTCGCAGCCGGCGGCGGCCTGGATCAGGCCCTGCTCCACCAGCCGCTCGATGGTGGCGTCGTTCAGCACCCGGCCGTTCTCGATCATGCCATCGTGGCCGTGGGTGGTGAAGGGGTCGAGCGCTACGTCGCACATGATCCCAACCTCCGGCGCCGCGTCCTTCATCGCCTTCACCGCCCGGCAGACGAGGCCGTCGGGGTCATAGGCCGCGCTGCCCCGGTCGTCCTTCTTCTCCCCGTCCACATACGGGAAGACGGCGATCGCCGGGACGCCCAGCTTGCGCGCCTCCCTCGCCACCTCCGCCGCCCGCGCCACCGACAGGCGGGGCGCGCCGGGCATGGAGGCGACGGGAACCTCGGGCTCGGGTCCATCGTGCACCACGATGGACCAGATCAGGTCGGCGGGCGTCAGCGTGCTCTCGCGCACCAGCCGCCGTACCCAGTCAGCCTGGCGCAGCCGGCGCAGGCGCAGCGCCGGATAGGGAGCGATGGGGGCGCGGGTCATAGGCGATCTCCGAGAACGGCCCGGGGGTTGAAGCTCATAGCGGCGGGCGCGACAAGACGCGGCGACTAGGCTAAGGCTAGACTCAAAGAAGAGAAGGAGACGTCCAGATGCGCAGGTTGATGCGGGCCGCCGCGGCCGCCGCTAGCGTCGTGACGATGGCCGGCGCGATTTCGGCGCAGGCGGAGACCGCGCCATCCGCCTCCATGTCCGCCTCACGCCCCGCCGCCGACGTGGCCAGCGACCACCTCCGCTATCCCCAGCAGGTCATGGCCTTCGCCGGGGTCAAGCCGGGCGACACGGTGATCGAGCTCGTGCCCGAGGGCGGCTACTACACCCGCCTGCTGTCCACCGCGGTCGGGCCGGGCGGCAAGGTGTTCGCCATCGTGCCGAGCTTCATGGCCGAGCACATGCCCAAGCAGGTGACCAGCGAGCGCGCCCTGGCGGCGGAGCCCGGCTACGGCAACGTCACGGTGGTGGTGGAAGGCCTGGGCGCCATCGCCGACCAGGGCCCGGCCGACGTGGTCTGGACGAGCCAGAACTATCACGACCTGCACAATCCCAAGCTGCCGCCGGACACCGCGCCTATGGTCGACAAGGCGGTGTTCGCCGCCCTCAAGCCCGGCGGCGTGTTCCTGTTGGAGGACCATGTGGCCCCGGCGGGGTCGGGCGACAGCGACGCGGGCACGTTGCACCGGATCGACCCTGCCTTCGTGCGTCGCGAGGTGGAGATGTCGGGTCTGAAGTTCGACGGTTCCAGCGATGTCGTCGCCAACCCCGCGGATCCGCACACCGCCAAGGTGTTCGACCCCTCCATCCGCGGCCACACGGATCAGTTCGTGTTCCGCTTCAAGAAGCCGGGCTGAGGGCCATCGCCCGCCCGGTCTATGACGGGTATTTGGCGTCTCGATTTGAGTCGCCCATCAATCGCCGTTAAACTTTGATCCATGCCGGTGGCGAAGCTTGTTCGCGGATAGGGGTGAGGCGTAAAAGCCCGTTATGGATACCGAAGGCTATCGTTCCGTCTTCCGTTCAGCTTTGGACCAGGTCCGCAGCGAAGGTCGCTACCGGGTGTTCGCCGACATCAAACGTCGGTGCGGCGACTTTCCTCGGGCGACCTGGACACGGGAGGACGGGACCGAGCGCGAGGTGACGGTCTGGTGCTCCAACGACTATCTCGGCCAGGGGCAGAACCCCATGGTGCTGTCGGCCATGCAGGACGCCATCGCCACCTGCGGCTCGGGCTCGGGCGGCACGCGCAACATCTCCGGCACCACCCACTTTCACGTGCAGCTGGAACAGGAGCTGGCGGACCTGCACGGCAAGGACTCAGCCCTGCTGTTCACCTCGGGCTATGTGGCCAACGAGGCGGCGCTTTCGAGCCTGTACAAGATCCTGCCTGGCCTGATCATCTTCTCCGACGCCCTGAACCACGCCTCGATGATCGCGGGGATCAAGAACGGCGGCGGCCAGCGCCAGGTGTTCCGCCACAACGACCTGGAGCATCTCGAGGCCCTGCTGAAAGCCGCGCCGACGGACGTTCCCAAGCTGGTGGCGTTCGAGAGCGTCTATTCCATGGACGGCGACATCTCCGATCTGGCCGGCACGGTGGCCCTGGCCAAGCGCTACGGCGCACTGACCTATCTCGATGAGGTCCATGCGGTGGGCATGTACGGCGCTCGCGGCGCCGGCGTGGCCGAGCGGGACGGGGTGATGGCCGACATCGACATCGTCGAGGGGACGCTGGGCAAGGCGTTCGGGGTGATGGGCGGCTATATCGCGGGCGAGGAAAGCCTGGTGGACGCGATCCGTCTGTTCGCCTCGGGCTTCATCTTCACCACCTCGCTGCCCCCGGCCCTGACCGCCGGGGCGCTGGCCAGCGTGCGCTGGCTTAAGCAGCATCCCGAGATGCGCGCCCGCCACCAGGAGCGGGCGACCACCCTGAAGCGCCGCTTCCAAGAGGCCGGGCTGCCGGTGATGGCCAACCCGTCCCACATCGTGCCGGTGCTGGTGGGCGATCCCGTGCACTGCAAGCTTGTTTCCGATTTCCTGCTTGAGGACCACGGCGTCTACGTCCAGCCGATCAACTACCCCACCGTGCCCAAGGGGACCGAACGCCTACGCTTCACCCCCACCCCCTTCCACACCGACGCCATGATGGACGACCTGACCCGCGCCCTGCAGGGCCTGTGGACCCGCTGCAACGTCAAGCGGATGGGGGGCGTGGCGGCTTAGGCGCGGCCCCTCCCGGTCTGCGTCGCCTCGTCCTTCGACAGGCTCAGGATGAGGCGAAGGTGGGCGGAGCGGCTCAGCCGGACGGCGGATCGCCGGTCCCGAGACCAACCCCTATCGCCGCCGTCCAAGTCGACCTCATCCTGAGCTTGTCGAAGGACGAGGCCGTACCGCGCCGCCATATCTTGGCGCATCCCGGCGTTCTGCTCCTACATCCTGCGTTGTGACCGTCCTGCGAAGCGCCTAGAAGCGGGGTCTCCGCTCCCATGAGGCCGCCGCCCATGTCCGATACACTGACCGCCCCAGCCCCCACCGTCGTACGCCGCGACACCTACCCCGGCTTCTTCCACACAGCGCTGGAACAGTCGGACCCCGTGCTGATGCACGCCATCACCGATGAGCTGCATCGGCAGCAGACCCAGATCGAGCTGATCGCCTCGGAGAACATCGTCAGCCGCGCGGTGCTGCAGGCGCAGGGGTCCGTGCTGACCAACAAGTACGCCGAGGGCTATCCCGGCAAGCGTTACTACGGCGGCTGCGAGTACGTGGACGAGGCCGAGCGGCTGGCCCAGGAGCGGGCGCGCGAGCTGTTCGGCTGTAGCTTCGTCAACGTGCAGCCCCATTCCGGCGCACAGGCCAACAATGCGGTGTTCCTGGCGCTGTTGAAGCCTGGCGACACCTTCGTCGGCATGGACCTGGCGGCCGGCGGCCACCTGACCCACGGGAGCCCCGCAAACTATTCCGGCAAGTGGTTCCACCCCGTCACCTATGGCGTTCGCGAGGACGACCACCTGATCGATTACAACAGGCTGGCAGGCACCGTGGGTGAGGCAAAGCCCAAGCTGATCATCGCCGGCGGCTCGGCCTACAGCCGCCACATCGACTTCAAGCGCTTCCGCGAGATCGCCGATTCGGTGGGCGCCTATCTGATGGTGGACATGGCCCACTACGCCGGCCTGATAGCGGCGGGGGTCTATCCGAGCCCGGTCCCCCACGCGCACATCTGCACCACCACCACCCACAAGACCCTGCGCGGTCCCCGCGGCGGCATGATCCTCTCCAACGATGAGGCGCTGGGGAAGAAGATCAACTCCGCCGTCTTCCCGGGCCTGCAGGGCGGGCCGCTGATGCACGTCATCGCCGCCAAGGCCGTGGCCTTCGGCGAGGCGCTGAAGCCCGAGTTCAAGGCCTATTCCCAGGCGGTGATCGATAACGCCCGCACCCTGGCCGCCACCCTGAAGGAGGCAGGGCTGGACATCGTCTCCGGCGGCACCGACAGCCACCTGATGCTGGTGGACCTGCGGCCCAAGAACGCCACCGGCCGCGCCGCCGAGGTGGCGCTGGAGCGCGCCAACATCACCTGCAACAAGAACGGCGTGCCCTTCGACACTGCGCCCTTCACCGTCACCTCCGGTATCCGCCTGGGCTCGCCCGCCGCCACCACGCGCGGTTTCGGCAAGGCGGAGTTCAAGCGGGTAGGGGAGCTGATCGCCACCGTGGTCGACACCCTGTCCGGCGGCGACGACAAGGGTGACCCGGCGGTGGAGGCCCGCGTGCGCGACGAGGTGCTGGACCTCACCGCGCGGTTCCCTATCTACGGGTAGGCTGCCACCGCCCTTTCATTCACCTCATCCTGAGCCTGTCGAAGGACGAGGTGTCCCATCGCGGCGAGTGGCCTCGTCCTTCGACAGGCTCAGGATGAGGCCGTCGGAAACGCCCCGCAGACCGTATCCGAAGAGTAGAGGATCCCGCCCCCTTGCGTTGCCCGTTCTGCGGCCATGCCGAAAGCCAGGTGAAGGACAGCCGTCCGTCGGAGGACAACTCCGCAATCCGCCGGCGTCGCTTCTGCAGCGAATGCGGCGGCCGCTTCACCACGTTTGAACGGGTACAGCTTCGTGAGCTGACCATCGTCAAGCGCTCCGGCCGGCGCACGCCTTTCGACCGGGAAAAGCTGGTCCGTTCGGTCGCCATAGCGCTCCGCAAGCGGCCCATCGACACGGAGCGCTCCGAGCGCATGGTGTCCGGCATCGTGCGGCAGCTGGAGAGCTGGGGCGAGACCGACATCCCCTCCCATGTGGTCGGCGAGATGGTGATGAAGGCGCTGAAGGGCCTCGATGAGGTGGCCTATGTTCGCTACGCCTCGGTCTATCGCGACTTCCGCGAGACCTCCGACTTCGCCAAGTTCCTGGGGGAAGAGGGCCTGAACGAGGAGGTTGAGGCGTGAGCGCCCCGCCGCCCACCCTGACGCACACCGGCCGCCAGGCTCGCTCCGTCGCGCGCCTCGCCGCCGTTCAGGCGCTCTACCAGATGGAGGTGGCGGGCGCAGGCGTCGAAACGGTCGTGCGCGAGTTCGCCGAGCACCGCTTCGGCCGGGACCTGGAGGGCCAGCAACTCGCCGATGCGGACGAGGCCTTCTTCGCCGAGATCGTCCGGGGCGTGGTGGCCGAGCAGGCGACGCTGGACACCGCGATCCGCAAGCGCTTGGCCGCCAAGTGGAAGCTTGATCGCCTCGACGCCACCGTGCGAGCCGTGCTGCGCTGCGCCACCTTCGAGCTTCTGGCCCGGGAGGACGTGCCCTCTGAGGTGGTGCTGGACGAGTATGTGGAGCTCGCCAAGGCCTTCGTCGACGCCAAGGAGGTCGCCTTCGTCAACGGCGCCCTGGACGGGATCGCCCGGGACCTGCGCGCGGCCTGATGGCGGCTCCGCGCGCCTCTCCCGGCGAGGAGGGCGAGCCCGGCGAGTTCGAGCAGATCGCCCGGCTCTATCGCCCGCTGACGCGAGGATCGGCCGAGGCGCTGGACCTGTTGGACGATGTCGCGGTGCTGCCGGGGCGACCCGGATACGACCTAGTGATCACCAAGGACGCCATGGTGGAGGGCGTCCACTTCCTGTCGGGCGAGTCGCTGGACCTCGTGGCGCGCAAGCTGCTGCGGTCCAATTTGTCGGACCTGGCGGCCAAAGGCGCCGAGCCGCACGGCTATCTCCTGGGCGTGGCCTGGCCGCCGGGGGTGGACTTTGAGAGCAGGGCGCAGTTCGCCGCAGGTCTGGCGCAGGACCAGGCCGAGTTCGGCATGCGGCTGCTGGGCGGGGACACGGTCTCCACACCCGGCCCGCTGACCGCCAGCTTGACCCTGCTGGGCTGGACCCCCGCCGGGCGGCTGGTTCGGCGAAGCGGCGCGCGCCCGGGCGACGTGCTGCTCGTCTCCGGCACCATCGGCGACGCAGGGCTGGGGCTTCGGGCTTTGCAGCAGGGGCTGGCGGGCCTTGCGCCTGACGCCATTGAGGCGTTGAAAGCGCGCCATCGCCTGCCGACGCCGCGGCTCGCCTTGCGTCAGGCCCTCCGCCGCTTCGCCAGCGCCGCCGCCGACGTTTCAGACGGCCTGCTCGCGGACGCCGCCCATATCGGCGAGGCGAGCGGCGCGGGCCTGCGCGTCGATCTGGAGCTTACGCCCCTGTCCCCACCAGCCAGGGCTTGGCTCTCACAAGCGTCCGACCGAGCCTCAAGCCTGCTCGAACTGGCGACGGCGGGGGATGATTACGAGGTGGTCTGCACCGCTCTCCCGGCCGACGTAGAGGGCTTGCGCGAGGCGGCACAGGCGGTCGGCGTGCCTTTAACGGTCATCGGCGAGGTCGTAGAGCAAGGCTTCGACGTTCGTTACGCGGGACGCCCAATCGAGGTGCAGAGCCGCGGCTGGACGCATCGCTGACGTCTCGTCGTTCAGGGCGCCGGTGGGGTCAACCCTGCACCGGGTGGAGGCGAGCGAAGGACGTTCTGGGACCAGGCGCTGGCGCTCTGTTGCGGACGCCTGGAGGACTGCGGCGGAAAATTCGGCGGCTCGGGAATGCGGGTGACATCGTCGAAGATGTGCCGCTGCTCGGGCGACAGCACGGCGTAGAAGGCGCGGGTCGCAGTCGCCTGCTGCTCGAACACCTGCTGGCGCCTCTGCAACTCGGTTCGAAGCGCGTCAAGGCGCTGGGGCGTCTTCATGGCGTTCAGCAGGGCGGCGCGGGAGGCCGCCTGCGCCCCGTCGGCGTGGATATCGGCGGCCGCGTCCTTGTAGGCGCGCCACGCGGGACGTTGGCTGAGCTGGAGCTGCAGGATCGAGGGCAGGGCCTGCAACGGCGCCTGGGCGCTGGCGATCCCTGGGCACGCGAGCACCGCTGTGGTCGCCGCCAGCCTCAACCACGTCTTCGGCAGGATCATCGACGCGTCCCCTTCAGTTTGGATGGAGTCCAGGGCCAGCTGATGACGCCGCCGGTGAACAGCGCCCACCATACGAACACGGGCTGGAACAGCAGGCGCGGCGCATGGTACCACCAGCTGTCGGGCAGAGGCGGCGCATGGCGGTGCGCCAGCGCCTGGTAGATGTTGGCCGGATAGACACACATCGCGTATAGCGCCAGTCCGATCCCCGCCGCCTTCCGGGTGCGCGGGATCAGCAGGCCGACCGCCCCGGCGATCTCGCAGACCCCGGTGAGCACCACCACCGTCTCCGGATAGGGGACGACCGGCGGCATGATGGGCAGGAAGCTTTCAGGCGCGCGTATGTGCAGGACGCCGAACGGCCCGTAGATCGCCGCAAGAACATATCGCAGGATCGTGCGGAGCGAGCCCAGGCGCTGAGGAGTCATCGTCTCGAAACGCGCGGACCGCGATTGCGAGCCTGCATACGCGCGCTAGAATGCAGCCCATGCGCCAGACCTTCGACGACGCGGCCGACCCCTCTTTTGGGGCTGATCACCTGCCCTTGATCCGCGCCGAGATGGCGGCGCAGGGGCTGGACGGCTTTGTCATTCCCCATGAGGACGAGCACCAGAACGAGTACCTGCCGGACGCCAACGAGCGGCTGGCCTGGGCGACGGGGTTCACCGGGTCGGCGGGGGCGGCGGTGGTGCTGAACGACCGGGCCGCGGTGTTCAGCGACGGCCGCTACACCCTGCAACTCGCCGCCCAGACCGATGCAGAGCTGTTCGAGCGCCGCGACATCGTGGAGGGCGGGGTTCCCGCCTATCTGGAGAGCGCGGCCGGGGCCGGCCAGGTCATCGGCTACGACCCGCGACTGCACAGCCCCGACCAGCTCGGCCACCTCAAGGCCGCCGCCGACCGCGTGGGCGCTAAGCTTAAAGCCGTTGAGGCCAATCCCGTCGACGTCGCGTGGCGAGACCGCCCCGCTCAGCCCACAGCCCTCGTTCACCCTCACCCGCTGGACTATGCTGGGGAGGAGAGCGACGCAAAGCGGGACCGGGTGGGGCGGGACCTTGCCAAGGCGGGCGCGGACGCGGCGGTGCTGACCGCGCCGTCGTCGCTCGCCTGGCTGTTCAACCTGCGAGGCGGCGACGTCATCCGCTCGCCCCTGCCGCTGGGCCAGGCGATCCTGCGGGCGGACGGATCGGCGCGCCTGTTCCTGGACCCGAGGAAGGTCGGGCCGGACCTGCTCGAATGGCTGGGCAACGCCGTGACCCTGGAGCGGCCGGAGGCGCTTGAGCCCGCCCTGCGGGAGCTGTCCGGGGCCAAGGTGCTCATCGACCCGGCGCAGTCTTCGGCCTGGTATTTCGATACCCTGGGGGCTGCGGGCGCCGAGGTGGTGAGGGGCCAGGACCCCTGCGCCCTGCCGCGCGCGCGCAAGAACTCGGCCGAAGTCGAGGGCGTCCGGCGGGCGCATCTTCGCGACGGCGCGGCTGTCGCGCGCTTCCTGCATTGGCTCGCCACCGACGCCCAGACCCATCCCCCCGACGAGATCGAGGTGGTCGGCCGCCTGGAAGCTTTCCGCGAAGCCACCGGCGCGCTGAAGGACCTGAGCTTCGACACCATCGCCGGCGCCGGGCCGAACGGTGCGATCGTGCATTACCGGCCCACCCACAAGACCAACCGGCGGGTGGCGATCGGCCAGCTGCTGCTGGTGGACTCCGGCGGCCAGTACCAGGACGGCACCACCGACATCACCCGAACAGTCGCCATCGGCGAGCCGGGGGAGGAGGAGCGCGACCGCTTCACCCGGGTGCTGAAGGGCCACATCGCGCTCGCCCGCATCCGCTTTCCCACGGGCACCAGCGGCTCGGCGCTCGATGCCCTGGCGCGCCAGTCGCTATGGATGGCGGGGCTGGATTACGACCACGGCACCGGCCATGGCGTGGGCGCCTATCTCGGCGTGCACGAGGGGCCGCAGAGGATCGCCAAGGCGCCCAACGCCACCGCGCTGCAACCGGGCATGATCCTGTCCAACGAGCCAGGCTACTATAAGACCGGCGCCTACGGCATCCGGATCGAAAACCTGCAGGTCGTGACCGCGCCTGAGCCGATCGAGGGCGGCGAGCGGCCGATGCTGGGCTTCGAGACCCTGACCTTCGCGCCGATCGACCGCCGGCTGATCCGGCCGACCCTGCTGGAACCTGCGGAGCGGGCCTGGCTGAACGCCTATCACGCCGAGGTGCTGGCCAAGATTGCGCCGCAGGTCGAGCCCGAGGTCGCCGCGTGGTTGGCAGCCGTCTGCGCCCCGCTTTAGAGCGGACGCGCGGGCGCCCCGGCCCTAGGGCCGGGGCCTGTTCTGGAGAGTCGACATGGCTTCATCCGGATGAGGCGACCGCCGACGTCGACGCTCAAATCGCCCCGTCCTAGCGGACGCGCGTCCAGGTGTCGGTCCGGCAGAACGGGGCGACGATGCACCCCTTCAGGTGCGCCGTTTCCGCGCCGACCAGGGTGAACGAGCCGTGATAGGTGTGGCCGGAAGCGGGGTCGTAGACCACGCCGCCGGTCCACTCGGTCGGGCCGCCATGGAAGCCCGTCATGATCGTCAGCCCCTTGATCTTGCGGGACTGAAGGGCGGCGGTGTTGTTCCGGGCGTCGAGCATGTTCGGGTTCCTGCGCAGGTCGTCGGAATCGACCACCCGCCCGCAGATGTCGGCGCCGCAGTCGTAGATCTCGATGTCGGCGTTCTTGTTGGTCGTGTGCCAGACGCCCGACGCCGGCGACGCCCCGGCGGCTGCGCCGGCCCCGAGCATCGCTGCGACGGTGAGAAGGATAGGTGCACGCAAGGTCGGCCTCCCGATCGACGCACCGCCGAGCGCAGCGCTTTGAGGATGACGCAAGCGTGGGCGGCGCGTCGCGTCAAGGCCCGTTGGCCAGGGCCAGCCATTCCGCCTCGCTCATGACCTGGAGCCCGAGCGCTTCGGCCGTCTTCAGTTTGGAGCCCGCGCCGGGGCCGGCGACCACGATGTCCGTCTTCTTCGACACCGAACCGGCCACCTTTGCGCCCAGGCGCTCGGCCTGGGCCTTGGCCTCGTCCCGGGTCAGGGTCTCCAGGCTGCCGGTGAACACCACCGTCTTGCCGGCCACGGCGGTGTCGGCCTTGGGCGGCTCGGCGTTCTGGATGGTCAGCTCGGCGACCAGGTTGGCGACGCGACGCCGGTTGTGGTCTTCTGCGAAATAGGCGCGGGCGGCCTCCACCACCGACGGCCCCACCTGATCCATGGCGTCGAGCTCCTCGGCCGCGGCGGCGTCGCCTGCGGCCAGCTCGTCCATGGCCTGCAGGAAGGCTGTGGCCGAGCCGTAGCCCCGGGCCACCGTAACCGCCGTCGTCTCGCCCAGATGGCGCACGCCCAGCGCGAAGATGAAGCGGGCGAGCGCGATGGTGCGCCGCGCCTCGATGGAGGCGACCAGATTGGTGATGGAGGTCTCGCCATAGCCCTCCCGCGCCCGGAGCACCGCCAGGGCCTTGGCGTTGCGGGCCAGCTTGAAGATGTCGGCGGGCTCGCGCACCAGCCCGTCGTCGTAGAAGGCCGCGAGCTGGCGTTCGCCCAGCCCTTCGATGTCGAAGGCCTTGCGCGACACGAACAGCTTGAGGTGCTCCAGCCGCTGGAACGGGCAGGCCAGCTCGCCGGTGCAGCGACGCACCACCGTCTCCACGCCCCCCGCCGTCGTCTCCCGGGCGATGGGGGTCTTTAGCGGGCAGGGGCAGGTGTCGGGAAAGGCGTAGGGCTCGGCGTCGGCTGGGCGGGCTTCCGCGACGACCTCCACCACCTGGGGGATGACGTCGCCGGCGCGCTGGATGATCACCGTATCGCCGATGCGGATGTCCTTGCGGGCGATCTCGTCGGCGTTGTGCAGGGTGGCGTTCTGCACCACCACGCCGCCCACATTGATGGGTGCGAGCTTGGCCACGGGCGTGAGGGCGCCGGTGCGGCCGACCTGGATCTCGATGTCCCTGACCTGGGTGCGCGCCTGCTCGGGCGGGAACTTGTGGGCGATGGCCCAGCGGGGCAGGCGGCCGGCGAAGCCGAGCCGCTCCTGCCAGTCCAGCCGGTCCAGCTTGTAGACAACCCCGTCGATGTCGAAGCCGAGCCTGGGTCGCTCCGCCTCGAAGGCCTGATAGACCGGCTCAAGTCCGGTCTCGTCGGGCACACCCCGGGAGAGGCCGCTGACCTGGAAGCCCCAGTCGCGGAGCCGCTGCAGAGCCTGCGTCTGGGTTTCGGCGAAGCGCGCACTGACCTCGCCCCAGGCGTAGGCGTAGAAGCCGAGCGGCCGCTCCCGGGTCACGGCGGGGTCGATCTGGCGCAGCGAGCCCGAGGCGGCGTTGCGCGGATTGGCGTAGGTGCGCGCGCCGCTGGCCTGCGCCGCCGCGTTCATGGCGGTGAAGGCGTCGTGGCCGATATAGACCTCGCCGCGGACCTCGATCAGCTCGGGCCAGCCTGAGCCCTTCAAGGTCTGAGGAATGTCGTTCAGGGTGCGAAGGTTGGCGGTGACGTCCTCGCCGGTGCGGCCATCGCCCCGGGTGGCGCCTTGCACCAGTCGGCCCTGCTCATAGCGCAGATTGGCCGACAGCCCGTCGATCTTGGGCTCGGCCACGAAGGCGATGGGCTCGGCCGGGTCGAGCTTCAAGAATCGGCGGATGCGCGCCACGAAGTCGGCCATGTCGCTCGCGTCGAAGGCGTTGTCCAGCGACAGCATGGGCATGCCGTGGCGCACCGGCGCGAAGGTCGTGGACGGCGGAGCGCCGACGCGGAGCGACGGCGAATCAGCCCGCACCAGGGCCGGGAAGCGCGCCTCCAGCGCCTGGTTGCGGCGCTTCAAGGCGTCGTAGGCGGCGTCTTCCAGGGCGGGGGCCTGCTCGGCGTAATAGAGGCGGTCGTGATCGGCGAGCTCCCGCGCCAGCCGTTCCAGCTCGGCGGCGGCTGCGGCCTGGCACGCCTCGGCCTGATAGGCTTGGGCCTCATCAGGCTCAGGCGGAGGGGAGGGGGTCTTGGCCATGCCCGCCTTCTTAGCGCCTCGCGCTGCGGCGTGAAGCTTGCGTCAACCTGGGGCCGCTAAGGTTGAGCACGAGATCGTGCATCGGAGCCGTCGTTGACCAAGTACCGCGCCGATATCGACGGTCTGCGCGCCATCGCCGTGGTGGCGGTGGTGCTGTTCCACGCCGGGTTCAACGTGGTGTCGGGCGGGTTCATGGGCGTGGACGTGTTCTTCGTCATCTCCGGCTATCTGATCACTGCGAACCTGCATGGCGATCTGCTGCAGGGGCGTTTCAGCATCCCGGGCTTTTACGAGCGGCGCGCCCGCCGCATCCTGCCCGCCCTGTTCGTGATGATGTTGGGGGCCGCGATCGGGGCCTCGTTCTTCCTGCCTAACGATCTGAAGCTGTTCTCTGAAAGCGCCGTAGCCACAGTGGTTTCGCTCTCCAACCTCTTCTTCTACCGCCACACGGGATATTTTGACGTCGGCGCGACCATCTCGCCGTTGCTGCACACCTGGTCGCTCGCCGTGGAGGAGCAGTTCTACCTCGTCTTCCCGCTGTTCCTGTGGCTGGTGACCCGCTTGGCGCCAGGGCGGCGCGACGTGCTGGTGGGGGCCATGGCGCTGCTTTGGGCGGCGTCGTTCGGCTTCAGCCTCTGGCAGGTCGCTCATAACCAGCGCGCCGCCTTCTATCTGCCCTTCGACCGGGCCTGGGAGCTGCTGACCGGGTCGCTGCTCGCCGCCGGTGTCGCGCCTGCGCCCGCCCGACGCTGGGTGCGCGAAGCGGGAGGGGCGGCGGGGCTGGCCCTCGTCCTCGGCTCGATCTTCCTGACGCCGTCCACGGTTTCGTTTCCAGGGCTGAATGCGCTGGCGCCTTGTCTCGGCGCTGGGCTGCTGATCTGGGCGGGAAGCGCTGTGTCCCAGCCGCCGTCGTGGGCGGCCCGGACGTTGCAGGCCAAGCCGATGGTGTTCGTCGGCCTGATCTCCTACTCGCTGTATCTGTGGCACTGGCCGCTTCTGGTCTTCGCCCGCTACTACTCGCCGGAGGAGCCTGCGCCCTGGCTACGGGCCGTGGTGGTGGCGATCGCCGTGGGCGCAGCCACCGCCTCCTGGTGGTTCGTGGAGCGCCCGTTCCGGACCCGGCGGCTGCTGGCCCTGCGGCCAGCGCTGTTCGGCGCATGCGCTGCGGCCGGAGCCGCCTTTTGCGTGTGCGGCAGCGCGGTGGCGCTGGCGCGCGGCCTGCCCCAGCGCCTGACGCCGCGCGCTGAACTCCTCGCCGAGGGCGCCGACGACCACAACGCCTATCGTGACCATTGCTTCTCGCTGACGGCGAAGGACCTCGCCGCCGGCCGCTTCTGCCGCATCGGGGTGGATGACGGCCGCAAGCCGACCCTGATGGTCTGGGGCGATTCCCACGCCGACGCCGTCATGTCGGTGCTCGATGCGGACGCCAAGGCGCACGGGATCGCCGGGATCGACGCCACGCACGGCAGCTGTCCGCCGCTGCTCGGCGTCGAGGTGCATGAGCGCGAGGACAATCTCTGCCCGCCCCTGGCCGCCGCCGCCGTCGCCCTGATCGAGCGCTACGACATCCGAAAGGTGGTCATCGCCGCCCGCTGGGCGGGCTATGCGGAAGGGCGGCTATACATCGACGGCGCGCCGCCGGTGAGGCTGCGGGAAGCCGGAACGCCTGAGCGATCGAGCAGCGTCTGGCGCGACAATCACGCCATCTTCGCCACCAGCCTTGACCGGACGCTTGCCCGCCTGACCCATGAGGGACGGCAGGTTTATCTGGTGCTGCCGATCCCGGAGGTCGATCGGCCCGTCTCCGAGGCCCTGGCGCGGGCGGCCATGTATCACTGGAAGACGGACTTCGCGCCGACCCGGGCTGCCTTCGACACGCGCCAGCGCTTCGCCCGCGCCACCCTGGACCGCCTGTCGGCCAAGTATGGCGCTGTCGAGATCGACCCCGCGTCGCGGCTCTGCGGACCCCAGCGTTGCCGCCTGACCGAAGGCGGTTATCCGCTCTACTACGACGACGACCATCTTTCGGTGCGAGGGGCGAGTTTCCTCGCGCCGCTGTTCGCGCCGGTGTTCAACGGCCCGCTGGGCGCAGCCCCGGAGATCGCGGCGAGAGCCGCCGCGCCGAGCGTTGGCGCGCCAATGCGCGTCAGCCGCTGACCATGGCGCCCTCGGTTTCGCGCGAGCGGTCCGGCTCGGACCTGACCCTGTTCGGCGCCACCCCGCGGGCGCGCTGGACCTTCGGCCTCTGCGTCCTGGTCCTGTTCATTTTCAGCGAAGCCTGGGTGAAGCCGTTCAACGGCGGCGGAGTCGAGCCCGCCGACAACGCCCTGATCCGCTCGCTCTACTATCCCGGCTATCTCGGCGCGCTGGTCCTGGTGGGGCTCGGACCGTGGGACGCCCTGGTGGCGATGCTGCGGACGCCGCTGGTCTGGGTGCTGGTGGGGTGGGCCTTCTTCTCTTCCGTGTGGTCGATCGATCCGTCCTCTACCGAGCGGCGGGCGGTGGCGCTGCTGCTGTCGACCCTGGCGGGCTCCGTGGTGGCGGCGCGGCTGAGCTGGACCCAGCTGACCAAGGCGCTTGCCCTGGTGTTCGTCGTCGTCAGCCTGGGCAGCCTGCTGACCGCAGCGCTCCTGCCGGGCTTCGGGCGCATGAAGCTTGAGTTTCCGGGCGCCTGGAGCGGGCTGTTCATCGAGAAGAACGGGCTGGGCGCCTGGGCGGCCGAGACCCTGGTCTTCTGCGCCGCGGCCTTTGTGGTCGATCGTCCCAGGCGCTGGGGATGGGCGGCGGGCGCGGCGCTCGGCCTGCTGCTGCTGGCGATGTCGACGTCCAAGACATCGCTGGTGGTGGCGTTGCTCGGATGCCTTTGCTTCGCCTTCGCCTGGGCCGTGCGGCGGGGCCCGGCCGCGGCGGTCGTGGCCAGCTTCTTCGGCGTGGTGGGGGCCGGCGCCATCGGCTTCGCGGTGGCGTTCGCGCCCCAGGCGCTGCTCGGCCTGCTCGGCAAGGACGCTACCCTGACGGGCCGCACGCGGATCTGGGCGGCGGTGATGCGCCAGATCGCCACGCGGCCCAAGACCGGCTTCGGCTATGGGGCGGTGTGGACCGACCAGACGGGGTGGGGCCCGGTCTATTGGGTGGTCAAGCAGTACGGCGCGCGCCCGACCTACGCCCACAACGGCTGGGTCGACCTGTGGCTGGGCCTTGGAGTCTATGCAGTGTGGATCTTCGCGGCCCTGCTGGCGATCACCTGGATCACCACAATCGCGACCACCTATCGGCGATCAGATGCGACCATCGCCCTGCCACTGGTGGCCATGTTCACCCTGGCCAACCTGACGGAGAGCTCCATCCTCTATTACAACGCCATCGGCTGGGTGGTGTTCGTGATGATCGCCACCAAGGTGCTGACGCCCGATCTGCCGAACCGCTATGGGGCTGCTGCGGTCGCGTCGCCGGCTCGAGCGGGCTTCCTGCCCTCGCCCGCCGTCTCTTCTTAAGGCTTTTACCACCATGCGCCGCCGTCTCGCCGCAACCTGGCTCCTGCTCGCCGCCGCGGGCCCGGCTGTGGCTGCGCCTCAATCCTCCGCAAAGCCGCCTGCGCCCTACATGGATCTGCAGCCCATCGGCTTCCCCGCGGTGGTCCACGGCCGGCTGGTCAACTACGTCTTCGCCGACCTGCGGCTGCAACTTGGCAAGGGGGTCGAGGCGGCGCCGCTCGCCAACGAGGAACCGTTCCTGCGCGATGCGCTGGTGCGCGCGGCCAGCCGCACCCCCTTCAACCCGCCGCAGGACGGCGTCCACCTGGACGAGGCGAGGCTCAGGGCCGAGGTGATGCGAGACGCAGCGACCTTGCTCGGGCCGGGTAAGGTCGTGGGCGTGATTGTGAAATCCCAGACGCCCCAGCGCCGCACCGGCGTGCCCGGAGGGGCGACGCCGGACCGTCCGGCGAGCTGAGACCCTACGCCTTGGGACTTTCGATCGCCCGGGCGATGGACTGGCGGATCAGCTCCGCGGCTTCCTCAACCCCGTCCCAGCGGACGATGTCCACCGACTTGCCCTTCTCCAGGTCCTTGTAGTGGGCGAAGAAGTGGGAGATCTGCTCGGTCAGGATCGCCGGCAGCATGGTCCAGGACGCGATGTCCTTGTAGAACGGATGCAGGGAATCAACCGGCACGGCCAGGACCTTCTCGTCCTTGCCCGCCTCGTCGCTCATGATCAGCACCCCGATCGGGCGGCAGCGTATCACCGCGCCGGGCACCACCGGGGTGGAGCTGACCACCATGATGTCCATGGGGTCCCCGTCCTCGGCAAGGGTGTGCGGGATGAAGCCGTAATTGGCCGGGTAGAACATGGCCGTGTGCAGGAAGCGGTCGACGAAGATGGCGCCGGAGTCCTTGTCGATCTCGTACTTCACCGGCTCGCCACCCTGGGGAATCTCGATCACCGCATACAGGTCGTAGGGCGGGTTCGGGCCGATCGCGATCTTGGAGAGGTCCATAGGTGTCCGGTGGTGTCTCAGGGAGGTTGCGGCGCTATAGCACGCCCGCCGGGCAAGGGAAGGCGAGCGGCGCCAACGAAACTGGCCTTCGCGGGCTTATCAGGGCTGGGGGTCGACGGGGGCCGCGAGGCGCCGCGCCATGGCCGCCCCCTCTTCCGCGACCTTGCGCTCGGCCAGCCTGGACCGTCGGCTGCAGGCGGGGAACTGAGCCTCGCGCGCCGCGAAACCTGAGTTGAAGCTGTCCACGAGCTGGCGGCGAGCCGCATCGTCCATCGCTTCCTGGGCTTCCAGGCGCTGCATGCGCGCATACCAGGTGGCGTCGGCGGGTCCGCTGCAGAGGCGATGCAGGGCGTGCGCCTCACCCAGCGTATAGGCCAGCTCCACCACGACCTGGCGTTCGACGCCCGGGCGTCGAGGCGGCTCCTGCGCCCGCGCCAGCGCGCCATGCGCGAGGCCCAGCGTACAGGCCAGCCCGAGCGGGGGGAGGAGGGACTGCGTAAGAGGGATTTTCATGGCCAAGCGCCTTCCTGCAAGCCCTGCGCCATCATGAACCGGGATGACGTTGGCCGACATCCACTTACCGCGCAAACTCGGCCTCATGCCTTTCGCCCGTCGAAGGACGAGGCCGCGGCGCAGGCGGTGGACGCCTCGTCCTTCGACAAGCTCAGGATGAGGCGACTGCCGGCGTCACGCGCTGAAATCATCCCGCTCTGAAGGTCGCTTCAAGCGACGCCAAGGATTCACAAGGCGGCCGAGTCGGGTCATCCTCGCGACAGGGAGGCCGATCCATGCTCATGCACCCGCGTCGTCGCAGCAGGGCTCGGCGCTCCGCCCTGGTCCTGGTGGGTCTGGTCGCCGGGGCCATTGCCGGATGTGCTTCGCCCCCGCCCTATGTCGCCGTGAACCATCAGGAGGTCGTTCCGTTGCCCACGGCCGACGTCTGGCGGCGCCTGCACGCGTTCCTGCAGGACCAGGGCATCGCGGTGGTGTCCGAGGATCCTGCGGCCGGGATCATAGATGCGCGCCAGTCCGTCGCCGGCAGGGGACTGTTGGCCTCCTACGCCGACTGCGGCGGCGGCGATCTGCTCCACGCCCTGCAGCGTCAGACCATGGACCTGACGATCCTGGTCAAGCCGGTCGACGAGGGGGCGCGTGTCACCGCCAACGCGGCGTTCAGCGAGACCCTGCACGCGCGACGCGCCGGAGCCGTGACCGTCGCCTGCCGCAGCAACGGCGTGCTCGAGGCCGCGGTGCTCAACGTGGCGTCCGGCCAGCCGATGGAGGCCGCGGTGGTTCCGCGCTGAGCCGGTTCAGCCCGCCGGGACCTGCATGTCGCTGCGCCCCCGCTCGGCCAGACCGGCATAGGGCGCTTTCAGCCGCCAGCACGCGCCTTCGGGCGGATAGGTCAGCTCCACCTCGCCGCCGAACTCGGACGCCGTGACCCGCTCGATCAGGCGCGAGCCGAAGCCACGCCGGGTGGGGGCTGCGACCGGGGGGCCGCCCTGCTCGATCCAGTCGAAGCAGAACACCTCGCGACCCTCGCCCCGCTCCACCCGCCAGTCGAGGCTCACCGAACCGGAGGCGTTGGACAAGGCCCCGTACTTCACGGCGTTGGTGGCGAGTTCGTGCAGGGCGAGGGTGAGCTGCAGGGCGGGTTTCGGTCCGAGCTGCACCGGCTCGCCGCTGATCTTCAAACGCGCGGGCGCCAGGCTGAGCGACGCCACCACCTCCTGCACGACGTGGCTGACGGACGCGGCCGACCAGTTCTGGGCCGTGAGCAGTTCGTGGGCCCGCCCCAACGCCTGGATGCGACCCGCGATGTCGACGCGGGCGTTCGCTACGTCGCCGGCGCTGCGGAGCGACGCGTCCACCAGGCTCTGCACCAAGGCGAGGGTGTTCTTCACCCGATGGTTCAGCTCGTGGATGAGCAGCAGGCGATGGGCTTCGGCCAGCTTCGCCTCCGTGACGTCTTCCAGAACGCCCATGATGCGGGTGCATACCCCGTCGCTGAAGCGGCTGCGTCCCACGGCGGAAATCCAGCGCTCCTGGCCCGTCACCACGTTGTGGATACGGTAGACCTCACGGTACGGCCCCCGCCGCTCCGGGTTCGTCGCCGCCGCCTGGGCCTCGACCACCCTTTCCCTGTCTTCCGGATGAACGCGGGAGGCGACCAGGTCTGGGTCCTGCACCTCCTCGATCGTCAGCCCGAACATCTCCAGCGCCCGGGCGTCGTAGAACCGGGCGCCGGCGATCAGGTCATGGTCGAAGCGGCCAAGGCGGGCGGTGTCCAGCGCCATCTCCCGGCCGGCGTCGGCCTCTCGCAGGCGTTCTTCGGTGTGCTTGCGATGGGTGATGTCGATGGCCACGCCTGGAAAGCGGGTCGGCGAACCTTGCGGGCTTTGCAGGCACCGTCCCCGGGCCGAGGTCCAGCGCACCCCGCCGCCCGGCTGGACCAGCCTGTATTCCTCGCGGAAGGGGTCGCCGGTCTCCAGCGCCTCAGCTATGGCGGCCTGCAGCCAGGCGCGGTCCAGCGGATGGACGTTGGCGAAGAAGGCGTCGGGGGGCAGGCCTGCGGCCGTGGCCGCCTTATCGAGTCCGAAGTCGTGCGCAAGCTCGGCGTTGCCCGCCACCCTGTCGGCCGCCACATCCCAGTCCCACCAGCCGACCGCCGCGGATTCGAGCGCGCTGATCAACCGGCTCTCGCGGTTCAAGGTGGCGAGGGCGGTCTGCTCCTGACGCCGGGCCAGGGCCTGCTGGTCCTCCGCCGCCCTGCGCAGACGCAGCTGAGGCTCCACCTGGTCGGCGAGGACACGCAGCATCTGCGCCTGAATAGAGGTGAGACCTTCAGGCCGCGGGACGGTGTCGAACACGCACAGGGCGCCCAGCGGCTCGCCCGAGTCCGCCCGGATGGAGGCGCCGGCGTAGAAGCGCACGCCGGGCTTGCCCAGGACGAGGGGATTATCCCGGAAACGAAGGTCGCCTTGGGTGTCGGGGACCACCAGCAGAACGTCGTCGTGCATGGCGTGCGCGCAGAAGGAGATGTCCCTGGACGTCTCGGCGAGCTCCAGGCCGACCCGCGCCTTGAACCACTGGCGATCCCTGTCGATCAGGCTGACCGCCGCCATCGAGGCTTCGCAGACGGTCGCCGCCGCCCTGGTCAGGCTGTCGAAGGCCGGCTCGGAAGAGGTGTCCAGCACCGCGTACTTGTGCAGCGCCAGGAGGCGGTCGTCCTCGTTCAAGATGCTCGGCGCGTCCATGATCCTGCGTGGCCTGCCGCAAGCTTGGCGGCCAGGTTAAATGATGCCGTAGCAGCCGGCGCCGCGGCCGAAAAGCGGGCCGGGGTCCTCTCCCTTGCGCGCTGTCGCCGCACGGGTGATATAGCCGACCGGAGGCTGGCGGCGGGCGGAGCCCTCGCCAACCCGGTCAGGTCCGGAAGGAAGCAGCCGCAACGAGCCAAGTTTCGGGTCGCCGTTCAGTCTCCACCCCGTTTTCGCCCGAGGCGCGCTTCGAGACGCGCTTCGCGCTCCTCAGCATGACGAACCGGGGCGTTGACGACGCCCGTCATCCTGAGGAGCCCGCTTCTGTGGGCGTCTCGAAGGATGCACGCCGGTCGTGCAGCGCTGGGCGATGAGCGAAACCGACTTCGACCCGGACGAGATCGCCGCCGAGCGCGACACCGACACCTCGGACATGTTCGGCGCGCCGCAGGCCCCAGCCCCCGCGCCCTCATCCGCCGCCTACCAGGTGCTGGCCCGCAAGTACCGTCCGCGCCGGTTCGAGGACCTGATCGGACAGGAGGCGATGGTGCGAACCCTCGCCAACGCCTTCAGCTCAGGCCGCATCGCCCACGCCTTCATGCTCACCGGCGTGCGTGGAGTAGGCAAGACCACGACCGCGCGCCTGCTCGCCCGGGCGCTGAACTATGAGAGCGACAGCGTCCACGCCCCCACCGTCGACCTGTCGGAGGAGGGCGTGCATTGCCGCTCCATCATCGAAGGTCGGCACATGGACGTGCTGGAGCTCGACGCCGCCACCCGCACCAAGGTGGAGGAGATGCGCGAGCTGCTCGACAGCGTCCGCTACGGGCCTCTGGAGGCGCGCTACAAGGTCTACATCATCGACGAGGTGCACATGCTGTCCACCGCCTCGTTCAACGCGCTGCTGAAGACGCTGGAGGAGCCGCCGCCTCACGCCAAGTTCATCTTCGCCACCACCGAAATCCGCAAGGTGCCCGTCACCATCCTTTCCCGCTGCCAGCGCTTCGACCTGCGGCGGGTCGAGCCGGACGTGCTGGTCAAGAACCTGGAGGCGATCTGCGTCCGGGAAGGCGCCAAGGTGGAGCCCGAGGGGCTAGCCCTGATCGCCCGGGCGGCCGAGGGGTCGGTGCGCGACGGGCAGTCCCTGCTCGACCAGGCCATTGTCCAGGCGCAGGACGGCGGCGCCGTAAGCGCGGCGGTCGTGCGCGACATGCTCGGGCTGGCCGATCGCACCCAGACCATCGCCTTGTTCGAGCACGTGATGGCCGGCCGGCCGGCCGAGGCTATGGCGGCCTTCCGCACCCTGTACGGTTTCGGGGCCGACCCGGTGCAGGTCATGCTGGACCTGCTGGAGCACGCCCACGCCGCCTCCGTCTCGCGCCTGCTCGGCCCGGACGTGCTGGGCCTGCCGAGCGAGCAGGCGGCGCGGCTGACGGTGGTGGGGGCGCAGGCCTCCCCCGCCATCCTGTCGCGGCTGTGGCAGATGCTGCTGAAGGCCCACGAAGAGGTGCGCACCGCCCCCCAGCCGGTCGCCGCCGCGGAGATGGCGCTGATCCGTCTCTGCTACGCCGCCGATCTGCCGAGCCCCGAGGAGGCGTTGCGGTCGCTGCAGCGCGGGGAAGCTCCGGCCCTTCCGGCGTCTGCGCCAGCGCCTTCGCCCTCGGGCGGCGGCGCGCGGGCGATGGCCGGTGGGGGCGGCGGGGCGGTCGCGCAGGCCAGCGTCCGCCCGGTCTCGGCGCCCGAAGGTGCGGCGATGCTGCAGACCTTCGAGGACGTGGTCAGGCTGATCGACGCCAAACGCGACGTGACGCTGAAGCTCGATGTCGAGCGGTTCGTGCGCCTGGTCGACTTCAAGCCGGGCGTGATCAGTTTCGAACCCGCGCCCGGCGCGCCCGCCAACCTGTCCCAGCGTCTGTCCGGGCGTCTGCGCGAATGGACCGGCCAGCGCTGGATGATGGACCTGCAGGTTGGCGGCCGCGAAAGCGTGCGCGACCGCCAGGCGCGTGAGGAGGCCGAGCAGCGCACCCGGCTGCACGCCGACCCCTTCGTGGTCGCCATGATGGAGGCGTTTCCGGGGGCCGAGATCGTCGGCGTGCGCCGGATCGAAACCGATGTGGCACCTTTGGCTGAAGACGAAATCCCCATAGAGGACTGAGCGCTACATGACCGATTTCAACGAGATGATGAAGCAGGCCCAGGGCCTGCAACAGAAGCTGCAGGACGCCCAGGTCCGGCTCGCGGAGACCAGCGTCGAGGGTCACGCCGGGGGCGGTCTGGTCAAGCTGACGCTTAAAGGCTCTGGCGAGCTCTCGGGCGTGACGGTGGACGATTCCCTCCTGGCGCCTGGCGAGGGGGAGATGGTCAGCGATTTGCTGGTCGCCGCCCACGCCGACGCCAAGAAGAAGCTGGACGCCGCCCAGGCCCAGATGATGCAGGACGCCATGGGGCCGCTGGCCGGCCTCGCCGGCGGCATGGGTGGACTAGGCGGCGGCATGCCGGGCTTTCCGGGCCTGAAGCCTTGACGGGCGCGCCGCCTGCGCGAGGCGGGTAGTGGCGGCCTCCGCCGGACCGGAGATCGAGCGGCTCATCGCCCTGTTATCGCGCCTGCCGGGCATGGGCCCGCGGTCGGCCCGGCGCGCGGCGCTCGCCCTGCTCAAGCGGCGGGAACAGTTGCTCGATCCGCTGGCCCGAGCGATGAGCGAGGCGTCCGCCCGGGTGCGCCCCTGTTCGACCTGCGGCGCCTTGGATACCGCCGACCCCTGCACGGTATGCGCCGCGCCCGAACGCGACGACGCGCTGATCTGCGTGGTGGAGGAGGTCGGGGCGCTGTGGGCCATGGAGCGGGGCGGGGCCTTCCGCGGCCGCTATCACGTGCTCGGCGGCCTGCTGTCGGCCCTGGACGGGATCGGGCCCGAGACGCTGCGGGCCACGGAACTGGTGATGCGAGCTAGTGACGCGGTTGTGCGCGAGGTGATCCTGGCGCTTCCGGCGACGGTGGATGGCCAGACCACGGCGCACTACCTGTGCGAACGGCTGGCCAGCGCCGACGTGAAGGTCAGCTCCCTGGCCCGAGGCGTGCCGGTGGGCGGCGAGCTGGACTGGCTCGACGACGGCACCATCGCCCAGGCCCTGCGCGCCCGCCAACCCGCCTGATCCGCCCAGGCTAAGCAGCGGACTTTGCAGCCGAAAGCCGGGTTCATTGGAGAGGCGAATCGCCTTTCGTACGAAGCTGAGCTAAGCTAGGCGCAACAAAACCCCGATCACGACCAAGAGGGCGGCCATGGCGCGCATCACACTCAGGCAACTGCTCGACCATGCCGCCGAGCACAGCTATGGCGTGCCCGCCTTCAACATCAATAACATGGAACAAGGCCTGGCGATCCTCGAGGCCGCGGCCAAGACCGACAGCCCGGTAATCATCCAGGCCAGCCGGGGCGCGCGCCAGTACGCCAACGACATCATGCTGGCCAAGATGATCGACGCCTTGATCGACATCTATCCGCAGATCCCGATCTGCATGCACCAGGACCACGGCAACGACGAAGCCACCTGCGCCACCGCCATCCAGCACGGCTTCACCAGCGTGATGATGGACGGCTCGCTGGAAGCCGACGGAAAGACCCCGGCCGATTACGACTACAATGTGCGCGTCACCCGAGACGTGACCAAGATGGCTCACTGGGTTGGCGCCTCGGTCGAAGGGGAGTTGGGTGTTCTAGGCTCGCTGGAGACCGGCATGGGCGAGAAGGAGGACGGCCACGGCTTCGAAGGCAAGCTCGACCACTCCCAGCTGCTCACCGACCCGAACCAGGCGGTGGCGTTCGTGCGCGAGACCGAGGTCGACGCCCTGGCCATCGCCATGGGCACCTCCCACGGAGCCTACAAGTTCACGAGAAAGCCCGATGGCGACGTGCTGGCCATGAACGTGATCGAGGAAATCCACCGCCGTCTACCCAACACCCATCTGGTGATGCACGGCTCGTCCAGCGTGCCCCAGGACCTTCAGGATGTGATCAACCAGTATGGCGGCCAGATGCCCCAGACCTGGGGTGTGCCGGTGGAGGAGATCCAGCGCGGCATCAAGCACGGCGTGCGCAAGATCAACATCGACACCGACAACAGGATGGCCATGACCGGCGCCATCCGCAAAATCTTCGCCGAACATCCCGGCGAGTTCGACCCCCGCAAGTACCTGAAGCCCGCCATGGAGGCGATGCGCAAGGTGGTGGAGGCCCGCTTCCACGAGTTCGGCACCGCCGGCCACGCCGGCAGGATCAAGGCCCTGCCGCTCTCCGCCATGGCCAAGCGCTATACCTCCGGCGAACTCTCGCCCAAGTTCGGCGGCTCGCAGCGGATGGCGGCGGAGTAAAACCCCGCAGTCGATGTAGACCCATTGCTGACTAACGGGGCGTTCGATGCTCCCCCATGGGGGAGCTGTCGGCGAAGCCGACTGAGGGGGCTCCAGTCCGGCACCGTCGGCGCAGCTCCCTCCACCAGCTTCGCTGGTCCCCCCCTCTCCTTGAGGGAGAGGATCAAGTCTCCAGGGGCGACGTCCCGCTCGCCTCTCGGGTGAGGGGCTGAGCGTTCGGCTTTGAGCTGCGGCATACTAAGGCGGCCGGGTATTCGGCGTCGTTGCAGGTCGTTCGATGAAGCCGCTCGTGATCGCCGCCGTGATGGCCGCCGTCGCCTCGCCCGTCCTGGCGCCATCTGCGCTGGCCCAGAGCGGTTGCGTCGGACGCGTACTGCTGCCGCCGGTGGAGAGCGCAAGGGCCGAGCGGGTGATGGCCAGCCCCGGCCACGTCGAGCGCACCTATGTGGCGGCCCGCTTGGCGCGCACGTCGCACAGGGTGCTCGTCCGTCCCGCCCGGCAGGAGCAGATGCGCTGGCCGGCGCTTTACCGGGTCGAGCGGCGCGTCGTCTCCGAGCCGGGGTCGGTCCGCTGGACGCGTGAGCCGGATCACTATGCGGACCTGACCGAGCAGGTGCTCGTGACGCCCGGCCACTATGTCTGGGAACAGCGGCGAGGCCCGCTCGTCTCCGCCGCGCCGCAACCGGGACAGACGCTGGTGACGCCCACCGGGTTGGTCATGTGCAGGGTGTGGTGTCCCGCCCGTTACGCTCTGGCGACGCGCCGGGTCAGGGTGCAGCAGGGCCGCGCCTTCGCCACACGCACCACGGTGCAGCGAGAGATCGCCCGGCGGGTCTTGATACGGCCGGCGGGATCGGCGATGCGCAGGCTTCCGGCCGAGTACCGCTGGGTGTCGACATCGCGCGTGATCGCCCCGGCGCGGTGGGACACGCGACGCATCCCCGCCCAATACGGTTGGCGGCAGGTGCGCGAGGTGCACGACGGCGGCGCGGACTATGCGCCGGTGGTGTGCGGCGGACCGTTGTCGCGTCCGGCCATGGCGCGGATGCAGGGATCGCTGGCGGCCCGCGGCTACGACCCGGGATCGACCGACGGCGTCGGCCGCCCCGAGACCTACGAGGCGTTGCGCCGCTTCCAGGTCGATCATCGGATGGCCGCCGGCCAGGTCACGGTGGAGAGCGCGCGTTCGCTAGGCGTGATCCCCTGATCCTGACCCCCTGATCCTCAGGCGCCGATCGTCGCGTCACGACGCTGGTCTGGAACGCGCGATCCGCTAAAGCCTTTCTCCGCGACGAGACAAGGGAGACGGCCGTGGAACTGGTGATCGGGACGAAGCGGTGGTCGAGCTGGTCCATGCGGCCCTGGCTGGCGCTGAAACACGCGGGCGTGCCGTTCGAGGAGCGCTTGGTGCCGCTGCGCCAGCACCACACCACCGGCACGATCGCTGAGCACTCGCCGAGCGGCAAGGTGCCGGCCTTGCGGGACGGCGAGCTGGTGGTCTGGGACTCGCTGGCGATCTGCGAATACCTGGCCGAGCGCCTGCCCGACGCCGGGCTGTGGCCGCAGGACCCGACCGCTCGCGCCCTGGCTCGCTCCGCCAGCGCGGAAATGCATTCCGGCTTCGCCTCGCTTCGTGGCGAATGCGCCATGGAGCTGACCAAGACCCCGCACGAGGTCACGCTGTCGGAAGCCACCCACGACGACATCCGCCGGATCGTGGCGCTGTGGAGCGACCTGCGCGGCCGCTATAAGGACGCGGGAGATTTCCTGGTCGGCCCCTGGTCGATCGCCGACGCCTTCTTCACCCCGGTGGCGACCCGCTTCCAGACCTATGGCGTCCAGCTGGCGGGGTTCGGCGACCATGGCGCGGCGGCGATGTATGCGGACACGCTGCTGAAGACCCCCGAATACCTGGCCTGGCTCGAAGGCGCCAAGGCGGAGGACTGAGGTAGCAACACCAGCATTCGCTTCGTCCTGAGCTTGTCGAAAGACGAGGCGTCCACCGGGCGGGCCACGGCCTCTATGCTTCGACAGGCTCAGGATGAGGCCGAATGTAGAGGTCGCGCCCGGCCAGTCCTGCAACACCCCTATAGCAACCCCTTAGCCTTGAAGCTGACCACGCCTTCCCGCCCCACCACTAGGTGGTCGTGCACCGCGACGCCGAGCGGCCCACCCGCGGCGACGACGGCCTGGGTGATGTCGATGTCGGCCTTGGACGGTGTCGGGTCGCCGGAAGGGTGGTTGTGCACCAGGATCACCGAGGAGGCCGCCAGCTCCAGCGCCCGCCGCATGATCTCACGGGGATAGACCGGCGCATGGTCTATGGTGCCGTGGTTGGTCACCTCGTCCTGGATCAGCTGGTTCTTTTTGTCTAGATACAACACCCGCACCTGCTCGCGCGTCTCATGCTGCAGGCTCACCCGCACATAGGACAGTAACGCAGACCAGGAGGAGATCACGGTGCGCTTGGTTGCGGGTTCGCGTCCGATTCGCTGGGCGAGTTCATGCACCAGCTTCAGGTCCAGCGCCGCCACCTCGCCCACGCCCGGCACCGACATCAGCTCCGGCAGTGAGGCTGAGAGAACCGCGCCCAGCGAGCCGAAGCGGGCGAGCAGCGCCTTGGCCTTGGGTTTGACGTCGCCCATGCGCGCGGTGCGAAAGAGGTAGAGCTCGAGCACCTCGTAGTCTGGCGCGGTGGGCAGGCCGCCCGCCGCAGCGCGCTCCCGGAGCCTCTCGCGGTGGCCGACATAATGCGGGAGCGCCTTCTCAGTCACCCCGACGACAACTCCTACTAAACCCCCGGTGGCGGCAGGTTGCCGACAACGCTTGGCGAAGGGAAGCGCCCGCAGGTTGTGGAGCCGGTAAAGCCTGAGTCAGGCGATCGGCGGCTGGAACAGTCCGGCGGGGGAGCCGGTGAAGATCTCCACGCCCGTCTCGGTCACGCCCACGGAATGCTCGCACTGGGCGGACAGCGATTTGTCCCGGGTCACCGCCGTCCAGCCATCGCTCAGCACCTTCACCGCCGACTTGCCGAGGTTCACCATCGGCTCCACGGTGAAGAACATGCCGGGCGCCAGCTTGGCGCCGTCTCCCCGGCGGCCGTAGTGCAGCACATTGGGGCTGTCGTGGAACACGCGACCCACGCCGTGGCCGCAGAAGTCGCGCACCACCGAGCAGCGCTGCGCTTCCACATACGACTGGATGGCGTAGCCGATGTCGCCGAAGGTGGCGCCCGGTTTGATCGCGTCGAGCCCCCGCGCCAGCGATTCGTAGGTCACCTCCACCAGCCGCTTGGCGCGCGGGGCAACCTCGCCCACACCGTACATGCGGCTGGTGTCGCCGTGCCAGCCGTCCAGGATAACGGTGACGTCGATATTGATGATGTCACCGTCCTTCAGCGTCTTGGGCCCCGGTATGCCGTGGCAGACCACGTGGTTGGCCGAGATGCAGGTGGTCCTGGCGTAGCCGCGGTAACCGAGGCAGGCGGGCAGGGCGCCGTGGTCCAGGATGAACGCGCGCGCCAGATCGTCCAGCGTCTCAGTCGAGACGCCCGGCTGCACGTGGGGGACGAGCAGGTCCAGGCATTCGGCGGCCAGCTGGCCGGCGGCGCGCATCCCGGCGAAGTCCTCGGCGCTATGAATCTTGATGCCAGCGCTGCGGACAGTTGGCGACAGCTCGGCGGCCGGGGCCATCGTCATGGGCTGCTCCTGGGCCTCAGGCCGCAGCCCCCAGCCAGGGGATGCGGCGGCGAATGCGAAGAGTGTCGAGAGTGACGTCGCAATCGTAACATAAAACCTCCACGCCGCAGCGAAAGGCCTCCGCCAGTCCCTTCGCATAAGCCAGGTCAAGGTCAGCGGCGGCGGCGAACCGATCGCAGTCGGTGCGCTGGACCACGAACAGCATCACCGCCCGCTCGCCCAGCGCCACGCGCGCCTGCAGCTCGCGCAGGTGGCGCAGCGAGCGCGCCGCCACGCAATCGGGAAACTCGGCCAGGCCGGGCCGGCGCATCAGGTGGACGTTCTTGACCTCCAGCCAGCAGGGCGGTCGGTCAGCCGCTTCCAGCAGGAAGTCGACCCGGCTGGCCTCGCCGTACTTCACCTCGCGACGATGGCGGGCGTAGCCGGTCAGCTCGGGGATCAGCTCATCCGCCAGCGCTTCGGCGGCGAGGCGGTTGGGCGTCAGCGTATTGACGCCGACCAAGCCGCCGTCGGCCTCCACCAGCTCCCAGGTGCGGGCCAGCTTGCGGCTTTTGGAGTCGCTTGTGGAGGTCCAGACCGGCAGGCCTCGGTCGGACAGGCCCAGCATGGCGCCGGGATTGGGCGTGTGCACCGTCTCCTCCCGTCCATCGTCGAAGCGGACGTCGGCCAGGAAGCGCTTGTAGCGGCGGAGCAGGGTGGCGCGTCTCAGGGGCGGAAGCTGCACGCCTCAGTCCAGCGCATTGCGACAGGCCGCGGCCATGGCGAAGGGGGCGAGCGCCGCAGCCGCCAGGCTGTAGGCGCAGAGCAGCAGCAGACCGGGGCGCCAGTCCAGCCCCTCGCTGAGCGCCGCCACCGCGCCCGCGCCGAACACTACCGGCGGCCAGAACAGCGGCAGCACGATCACCGCGACGAGCACGCCCCCGCGCTTGGCCCCCAGGGCCAGGGCCGCCCCGATCCCGCCGGTGAAGGCGAAGCCCAGCCCTGCGGCCAGGGCGGCGGCGAAGGTCAGGGGTGCGGCGCGGGGCGACGCTCCGAGCGCTATGGCCACCACCGGGGCCAGAACCGCAAGCGGCGCGCCGTTGGCCAGCCACTGGGCCGCGCACTTGGCGGCCGCCACCCATTCCAAGCCGGGCCGGCCGAGGCTGAGCAGGTCCAGCGCCCCGTCCTCGAAGTCGCGCTCGAACAGGCGCTCCAGCGACAGCAGCGAGGACAGGGCCAGCGCTGCGAACGCCGCCCCCGTCGCCACGGCCGCCAGCCGCTGGGGAGAGGGGCCTTCCGCCAGCGGCAGCAAGGTGGCCAGGCCGATATAGAAGGCGCCGGCGAGCAGCGGGCCGCCGCCGCGCCCCCAGGCCAAGGCCAGCTCTCGCCGGAACAGGGCGGCGAGCGGGCTCACGCCGCCCCGACCGAAACCGTGCGCGTGGGCAGGGGCAGGGGATCGTGGACCGCGGCCAGGATCATGCCGCCGCCGTCCAGGTGCGCCTGCATCAGCGTGCCGAAGCGAACTCGGCGGGCGGCGTCCAACGGAGCGAGCGGCTCGTCCAGCAGCCATAGCGGCCGAGGCGCCGCGAGCAGCCGGGCGAGGCCCAACCGGCGGCGCTGCCCCGCCGACAGCTTGCGCACTTCGAGCCCCAGCAGCGGCGCCAGCTCCAGCGCCGCAATGGCCGGCGCCAGGTCGCCGCCGCCGAGCCAGCGACTCCAGAACGCCAGCTCCTCGCCCGCGGTGCGCCCGGGCTTGAGGCCGTCGTGGTGACCGAGCAGGTGCAAGGCGCCGGCGCGCGCGACCTCAGGCTCCAGCGCCTCGCCGCCGTTCAGGAACCGCACGGCGCCCGCCACGGGGCGCAGCAGGCCGGCGACTGCGCGCAACAGGCTGGTCTTGCCCGCGCCGTTCGCCCCGGTCAGCGCCACCGCCTCGCCGGCCTGCAGTCGCAGGTCCAGCCCCGAGAACAGCGCCCGCTCGCCGCGCGCCAGCGCCAGCGCCTCTATGGAAAGGGTGTCGATCAAGCCGGCGAACCTAGCGGCTTCCACAGCCTTCGCCAGCCCGCCGAACGTCCGGCGTGCCAGCTTCGCGGCGACCTGCTAGAGACGGGCCGCGAAGCTTTGCAGACCGGGAGCCCACCTTTGCGCCGCATGGACCGTCTCGCCGCCCTGATCGCCCTGCCGCTGGTGCTGGGCGGGTGCGGCGTCAACACCATTCCTACGCTTGAGGAGCAGGCCAAGACCAAGTTCGCCGACCTGCAGGCCGACTATCAGCGCCGGGCCGACCTGATCCCCAACCTCGTGGCTACGGTCAAGGGCTACGCCGCCCAGGAGAAGAGCGTGCTGGTGGAGGTGACCCAGGCCCGCGCCTCGGCCACCCAGATCCATGTGGACCCAGACCAGGCCACCGATCCCGCCAAGATGGCCCAGTTCGCCCAGGCGCAGAACGGCCTGTCCGGCGCGCTGAGCCGCCTGCTGGTGGCCAGCGAACACTATCCCCAGCTCCAGTCCGACCAGAATTTCCTGGCGCTGCAGTCGCAGCTCGAGGGGACCGAGAACCGCATCACCATTGCGCGCCGCGACTACAACGCCGCGGTGCAGCAGTACAACGTCACCCTGCACACCTTCCCCGGTGTGTTCTGGGCCTCCACGCTCTACCACGCCGAAAAGCCGATGGTCCTGTTCCAGGCGTCGGAGACGGCCCAGAGCGCGCCGACCGTGAACTTCGACGCCGCGCCCGCCGCAGCCACGAGCACCACGACGACGACGAGCACCACCGCCGCCAGCAATACGGCGCAGTGAGATCGTGAAAGCTCACAACGTCGTCTCTCTCTCCCCTTGTGGGAGAGGGAAGGGGCCCGGCGAAGCGGGGAAGGGCGAGGGGTCGCACGGCGGCTTGCAGCTGCGTATTCAGCGCGACCCCTCGCCCTCCCACGCCGCTCCGCGCCGCGGGCCCCTCCCTCTCCCGCAGGGGGAGAGGGGCTGGATGGCCGCGCTCGTCGGCGTTCTGCTGGCGGTCTTCGCTTTTTCCCCAGCCTTCGCCGCGCTGACCTTCCCGGCGCTGACCGGCCGGGTGGTGGACGACGCCCATGTGCTCAGCCCCGACATCCAGGCCAGCCTGACCCAGAAACTGGCGGCGCTGCAGGCCAAGACCGGCGATCAGCTGGTGGTCGTGACCCTGCCGTCCCTGCAAGGGACGGAGATTTCCGACTACGGCTACCAGCTCGGCCGCGCCTGGGGCATTGGCCAGAAGGGCAAGGACAACGGCGCCCTGTTCATCATCGCGCCGGCCGAGAAGAAGACCCGTATCGAGGTCGGCTATGGGCTGGAGCCGGTGCTGACCGACGCCCTGTCCAGCGTGATCCTGAACAGCCAGGTGCTGCCGCACTTCCGCCAGGGCGACGTTCCCGGTGGAATCGTGGCGGGGACCGACGCCATCATCGCCCAACTCGGCCTCGATCCCGCCACCGCCCAGGCCCAGGTGCAGCAGGCGCAGGCCGCCCAGGCGCAGCCACGCCCGCACGGCCATGAGATCATCGGCACAATCTTCTCCATCCTGCTGTTCTTCTTCGTTATCTCCGCCTTCTTCCGAGGTGGCAGACGAGGCGGCGGCGCGGGTTGGATGCTGCCCCTGATGTTCATGGGCGGCGGCTTCGGCGGCCGGGGCGGCGGCGATGACTTCGGCGGCGGCGGGGGCGGCGGCTTCAGCGGGGGCGGCGGTTCATTCGGCGGCGGGGGCGCCTCCGGTGGCTGGTGAGGGGTGGAACGACATGCTGAGCGAGGCCGACCACGCGCGCATCGCCGCCGCCGTCGCCGACGCGGAGGCGCGGACCAGCGGCGAGATCGTCTGCATCCTGGCGCGGGAGGTCTCCAACTATCGCGAGGTGCCGCTGGCCTTCGCCGCGGCGGTGGCGCTGATCGCGCCGCCGCTCCTCCTTTTAGCCGGCGTTCCCGCGCCGGCGATGATCCCGTGGGCCCGCGACTGGAGCACCGGCGCCGGCCTGAGCCTGAGCCGGGCTGTGGAGGCCTATAGCCTGCTGCAGGTCATAGCCTTCGCCGTCGTGGCCGTGCTGGCGTCCATCCCCGCGGTGCGCCGGGTGCTGACGCCTTCGCCGCTGCGCCGCCATCGCGTGCATCGCGCCGCCCTGCAGCAGTTCCTCGCCACCGGCCTGCACGCCTCGGAAGGCCGCACTGGGGTGGTTATCTTCGCGTCCCAGGCGGACCGGCGGGTGGAGCTGCTGGCTGACGACGCCATTCACGCCGCCGTCGGCGAGACGGCCTGGAACACCGCCATCGCCGCCGTTCAGGACGGCATGAAGCGCGGCGCTCCCGCCGACGGGTTCGTGCGCGCGGTGGAAGTGTGCGGCGTCGCGTTGGCCACGCACTTCCCAAGCCGCGGCACACACGAGAACGCCCTGAGCGACCGCCTGCGCGAAATTTGACCCCTGTCACGGTCCCTTAATCGGGACGGATCAGGCTTGCCCCTATGACGTCGTCCGTATCCAGAGCGGCCTGATCCGATGCTCGCCATCCTCCAGGCGCGGATGAGCTCGACCCGGCTGCCGGGCAAGGTGATGAAGACGATCCTGGGGATGCCCATGATCGCGCGTCAGATCGAGCGGCTGTGCCGCGCCAAAGCGATCAGCCGCATCCTGGTGGCTACCAGCACGCGGGAGGACGACGACGTGCTGGCGGGCTTCTGCCACGGCATCGGAGTCCAGGTGTTCCGGGGCGATCTGGCCGACGTGCTGGATCGCTTTCATGGTGCGCTGGTCGCCGCCGGCCAGCCCGAGCACTTCCTGCGCCTCACCGCCGACTGCCCGCTGACAGAGCCCGCCGTGATCGACCAGTGCATCGCCCGCCATCTCCAGAGCGGCGCCGACTATACGAACAACACCGCGGGCGCGACCTTCCCCAAGGGCCTGGATGTGGAGGTCTGCCGCACAGAGGCGCTCGACGCCGCCTGGTTCCAGGCCGGCGATCCCTACGAGCGTGAGCACGTCACGCCCTACATCTACCGCCGGCCGAGGCGCTTCAACATCGAGCGAGTGACCCGCGACCCACCCCTGCGGTTCCGCTGGACAGTGGATACGGAGGAGGATTTCGCCTTCGCCTACGACGTCTACGCCGCCCTGTACCCGCGCAAGCCCGACTTCGGCCTGGAGGACGTGCTCGCCTGGCAGGCCGAGCACCCCGACCGGGTGCTGGTCAACGAGGTGGAGGCGGCGTGAGCCTGCGCCTGCGCCGACTGACCCCCGGCGACGCCGCGCGGGTGCTGGCCTGGCGCAACTCGCCCGAAGTCGCCGCCCACATGTACAGCGATCACGCCATCAACCGGACGGAGCACGAGTTATGGCTCGACGCGGCGATGACCCGGCCGGACCGTTGCTACTGGATCATTGAGCTGGAGGGCGCGCCCGTCGGCTTGGCGAACCTCATCGGCATCGATCCCGCGGCGCGACGTTGCGACTGGGCCTTCTACCTGGCCGACCGAGCCGCGCGTGGTCGTGGAGTCGGCGCGGCGGTGGAGTGGCTGGTGCTTGGCCATGTGTTCGAGGGGCTCGGTCTGAATAAGCTCTGGTGCGAGGTCCTGGCCGGCAACACCGCCGTCATCCGCCTGCACGAACGGTTCGGCTTCACCCACGAGGCGCTGTTCCGCGATCACGTGAGCAAGAGCGGCGTGTTCCACGACGTCGTGGGGCTGGAGCTGCTTGCACGGGAGTGGCCGAGGGTGAAGATCGAGATGGGCGCCCGCCTGGAAGCGAGCTTCGTGCTGGCTGAGCTGTCGCTGGAGGTCTGAGCGCGCCGCTCTCTCGCTGCGCAGGGCTAGGGTCGCACCTGCCCGTCGCCCCGGACCACATACTTGTAGGTGGTGAGCTGCTCGGCGCCGACCGGGCCGCGGGCGTGCAGCTTGTCGGTGGCGATGCCGATCTCGGCCCCGAAGCCGAACTCGCCGCCGTCGGCGAACTGGGTCGAGGCGTTCACCAGCACGATGGCGCTGTCCACTGCGCGGACGAAGCGCTCGGCGGCGGCGTCGTCTTCGGTGACGATGGCGTCGCTATGGCCCGAACCGTAGCGCGCAATATGGGCGGCGGCGGCGTCGACCCCGTCCACCACCGCGATCGAGAGGATCGGCGCCAGGTACTCCGTGGTCCAGTCCGCCGCCTGCGCCGGAGCGATGGCGGGAGCGATCTCGCAAGCCGCCGCGTCGCCGCGCAGGGCGCAGCCGGCCGCCTCCAGGTCGGCCACGAGGGTCGGCAGCAGGGCGTCCGCCACCGCCGCGTCGATCAGCAGCGTTTCGGTGGAGCCGCAGACCGAGGTGCGCCGCATCTTGGCGTTGACCACGATGGCGCGCGCCTTCTCGAGATCGGCGCCGGCATGGACGTAGGTGTGGCAGAGTCCCTCCAGGTGGCCGAGCACCGCCACCCGCGCCTCCGCCCGCACCCGCGCCACCAGGCTCTTGCCGCCGCGGGGGATCACCAGATCGATCTGGCGGTCGAGCCCTTGCAGGATCAGCCCCACGGCTTCGCGGTCCGCGGTGGCAACGAGCTGGATGCACGCGGCCGGCGCGCCCGCAGCCTCCAGGCCTCGGATCAGCACGCGATGCAGCGCCAGATTGGTCTGCAGGCACTCCGATCCGCCGCGCAGGATCACCGCATTGCCAGAGCGCAGGCAGAGCGCTCCGGCGTCGGCGGTCACGTTGGGACGCGCCTCGTAGATCACCGCCAGCACCCCGATGGGCGTGCGGATGCGGGCGATGTCGAGCCCGTTCGGGCGGGTCCAGCGGGCGATCTCGCCGCCGACGGGATCGGAGACGGCGGCGATGTCGCGGACCGCCTGCACCACGCCGTCCAACCGCGCGGTATCGAGGGTGAGGCGATCCAGCATGTTGGCGGCCGTCCCCCCGGCGCGGGCCGCATCTAGGTCTGCGGCGTTTGCGGCCAGAATATCGGTCGAGGCGCCGTCCAGGGCGTCGGCCATGGCGAGGATGGCGGCGGTGCGATCCGCAGCGCTCGCCTCTCGCAGCCAGGTCGAGGCCTCCCGCGCGCGACGACCCATCTCCAGCATCTGCGCCCTCAGGCCGCCCGCAGGTCCCGCGCCGTCAGCCATGATTCATCTCCAAGCCCAGGGCGGCCGAGGCCACCACCATGTCGTCCCGGTGGATCAAGGCCGCCGGGCCGCGATAGCCTAGCGCCGCCTCCGCCGCGTCCGAGCGCAGGCCGGCGATGCGGGAGGCCTCGTGCGCACCATGAGTCACAAGGCCCCGCGCGACCTCCCGCCCGGTCTCGTCCAGCACCTGCACCAGATCGCCCTTGCCAAAGCCCCCGCTGACGGCGGCGACGCCCGCGGGCAGCAGGCTCTTGCCCGAGGCCAGGGCCCGCACCGCGCCCGCATCCACATGCAGCGCGCCCTGGGGCGCCAAGCCCCCGGCGATCCACTGCTTGTAGGCGGCCAAGGGCGTGGCGTGAGGCCGGATCACCGTGGCTCTCGCGCCGGCCTGCAGCGCCGCCAGAGGCGCTTCGTCGCCGGCAGGGCGGCCCGCGGCGATCAGGGTCGCGCAACCGGCGGCCTGGGCGATGCGGGCGGCGGCGAGCTTGGTGGCCATGCCGCCGGTCCCCACCGCCGCGCCCGGGTTCGCCCCGCCGGCCAGAGCCTCGATTTCGGGCGTCAGCGCCTCGACCTCGGCGATATGGCGGGCGGCGGGGTCCAGGTTGGGGTCGGCGGTGTAAAGCCCGTCCACGTCGGAGAGCAGCACCAGCAGGTCCGCGCGAACCATCTGCGCCACCCGGGCGGCCAGCCGGTCGTTGTCGCCGTAACGGATTTCGCCGGTCGCGACCGCATCGTTCTCGTTCACCACCGGGACCGCGCCGAGCTCCAGCAGCCGCTCTAAGGTCGCGCGCCCGTTCAGCCACCGCCTGCGCACCTCGGTGTCGTCCCGGGTGAGCAGCACCTGGGCGGCGGGCAGGCCGTGGGGCTCCAGCGCCTCCTCCCACGCGCGCATCAGCAGGCTCTGGCCCGCGCTCGCCGCCGCCTGCTGGGTCTGCAGGTCGAGCCGTCCGCGCACCGCCAGCCCCAACCGCCGCCGCCCGAGCGCGATGGCCCCGGACGACACCACCAGCACCCGACGCCCCTCGGCGGCCAGCCGGGCCACGTCGGCGCACAGCCCCGCCATCCACGTCCGGTCTACCGAGCCGGTGGCCGCGTCTATCAGCAGGGCCGATCCCACCTTCACCACCACGCGCCGCGCGCCCGCCAGCCGTTTGGCGGGGGAGGCGGCGACGAGGGGGAGGGCGTCGCTCATCCCCCCGCTTCCGCCACGCTGACGACGGCGTCCACCGACAGGGAGAAGGCGGGCGCGCGGCCGATCACCCCGCGATAACGGTCCATGGCGGTAACCTCGTCCGGCGCCCGGTCCACCTCGTACAGCCGCCAGCCCTCCTCCAGGCCGAGCAGCCGGCGGGAGCGCTCTCCGCCCCCCGCATCGCCCCCGGCGGAGATCACGAAGGTCCGCCCGCCCGCCAGCGAGGCCGGGTCGATCCGCGCCACCGCCAGGCAGCCCGGCTCCTTGCCGCCCTTAGGGCTGTCGATGGCGTCGAAAACCCATAGGTCGCGGTACTGCGCCGCCAGCCGCGTCCACCAGGCGGTGCGCGGATCGATGGCCAGCACCGCCACCGCGTTGCGCGCCGCAGCCCCCGCCAACGCCTCGACAGGCGTCCCCACCTCCACATAGCGGGGCGAGGAGCCAAAGCGACGGCGTGCATTGTCCAGAACGTGGGCCGGATCGGGTCCGCCCCAGACCAGCACCTCCAGCTCGCCCTGGCGCGCCAGCCCGGCCGCCATGATCTCTCGCCAGACGCCCAGCGCCATCTGGCGGCACTGGGGCTCGGACTGGGCGAGCAGCCGCGAGATCACCCGCGCCTCCCGGTCGGGCCGAAGCTTCAGCGCGTTGACCGGGCCGCTCGCCTTCACCCCGCCGATGCGGCTGGCGAGCGCCATCCGGGTGTGGAGCAGGGAGAGCAGGGTGTCGTCGAGCCGGTCGATCTCGGCCCGCAGCTCATCCAGACCCGGCGTCTCGGAGGGAGGGATCGTGGAAGCGTCGCCGCCCTGGGCGACTGTAGGAGAGGTCATCGGGTGGACTTTCGAACGGGGGGAAGGCCGCGCGGACGGGCGAAGCGCCGCGCGAACACGCCTGTCGGCCGCTCCGCAACGGAGGCGGTCGCCGGCGGGGAAGGATCGAGGCTTGGGTTCAGCCCGGGTCGATCGCTCAGCCGGCGTATCGAAAGCCATAATAATAGAACGATGGCGCCCGAACGGTGAGTTCATTCGACGGAAGGCCACGCATAGGCATGGTCGTGCTCCGATAGGGCGCTGGGGCGGGGTTGCCGGGATGTTCCTTCCCAGAACAGGGTGCGGCTGTCAATTGCGGCCGCGGATGGCGCGGGCGTGGCGGGACCGACTCCACCCTTGACGCGATGGGTTCGCCCCGTCATAAACCGCGCTCCGTTGAATCGGCCGTAGGTGCTCGTCGCCTAGACGCGGTTCGCGATACGAACTTCACAGATCGCGTCCTCCGGGGCGCGGGGTGATCTGGGCCTTCGTAGCTTGGCTGCGTGGGGCCCTTTCGTTTTGCGGCTCCCGTCATTGCGGTCGATCCCAGCGGATCGGATTGGTGGCGTTCGGGACGCAAGGTACGACGTTCGGCTTTCGGGCCGGGGGTCTAGGTCTTTGAACTGTACGAGCGGAACGGACGCGAGGACGGCATCGGTATGGATCGTCAGAATATTCGCATACGCCTTAAGGCGTTCGACCACCGGGTGCTCGACCACTCGACGCGCGAGATCGTGCAGACCGCAAAGCGCACCGGCGCGACCGTGCGCGGGCCGATCCCGCTGCCCACCAAGCTCGAGAAATTCACCGTCCTGCGCTCGCCGCACATCGACAAGAAGAGCCGCGAGCAGTTCGAGATCCGCACGCACAAGCGCGTGCTCGACATAGTCGATCCCACGCCCCAGACCGTCGATGCGTTGATGAAGCTCGACCTGTCGGCCGGCGTCGACGTCGAAATCAAGCTGTAGGGGGCCGGAGTGATGCGTACCGGCGTACTCGCCAAGAAACTCGGCATGACCCGCTTCTTCGACGAAGCCGGCCAGCATGTGCCCGTGACCGTGCTCTCACTCGAGGGTTGCCAGGTCACCGCCCAGAAGACCATCGAGAAGGACGGCTATGTCGCCCTCCAGCTCGGCGCGGGGACCAAGAAGGCCAAGAACACCAGCCAGGCCATGCGCGGCCACTTCGCCAAGGCGCTGGTCGAGCCCAAGCACGTCGTTACCGAGTTCCGGGTCGACCCCGAAAGCCTGATCGAGGTCGGCGCGGAGATCACCGCGGACCACTTCGTGCCGGGCCAGAAGGTCGACATCCAGGGCACCACCATCGGCAAGGGCTTCGCCGGCGGCATGAAGCGCTGGAACTTCGGGGGCCTCCGCGCCACCCACGGCGTGTCGCTGTCCCACCGTTCGCTGGGCTCCACCGGCCAGCGCCAGGACCCGGGCAAGACCTTCAAGGGCAAGAAGATGGGAGGACACCTCGGGGTCGAGACCGTCACGACCCAAAACCTTACCGTCTGGCGCGTGGACGTCGAGCGCGGGCTGATCATGATCAAGGGCTCGGTCCCGGGGTCCGAGAACGGCTACGTCAAGGTCAGCGACGCGGTGAAGAAGGCGCTCCACGCCGACGCGCCCAAGCCCGGCGCCTTCCGCGCTCCGGTTGCGACGGCGGCGGCTTCGGCCGAGGCGGCGCCTGAGGCTCCGGCTCAAGAGGGAGCTGAATAATGAAGCTCAACGTCATCACCCTGGCCAACGATCAGGCCGGCGAGATCGAGCTGTCGGACGCGGTGTTCGGCATCACCGACATCCGTGGCGACATCCTGCAGCGCTGCGTGACCTGGCAGCTGGCCAAGCGCCGCTCCGGCAACCACAAGATCAAGACCCGCAACGAAGTCGCCCGCACGGGCAAGAAGATGTACAAGCAGAAGGGCACCGGCGGCGCCCGCCACGGCTCCCGCAAGGCCGCCCAGTTCGTCGGCGGCGCTAAGACTCACGGCCCCGTGGTCCGCAGCCACGAGTTCAGCCTGACCAAGAAGCTCCGCGCCCTGGCCCTCCGCCACGCGCTCAGCTCTAAAGCCAAGGCCGGCACGCTGGTGGTGGTGGACGCCCTGACCCTGGATGCGCCCAAAACGGCGGCGCTGCGGGCCCAGTTCGAGACTATTGGGCTGAAGAACGCCCTGATGATTGCCGGTCCGGAAGTGGACGCCAACTTCAAGCTGGCCGCCCGCAATATTCCGCTGATCGACGTGCTGCCGGATGCGGGCCTCAACGTCTACGACGTGCTGCGCCGCGACACCCTGGTGCTGACCCGCTCGGCGGTGGAGGCCATCGAGGCGCGCTTCTCGGGCGACGCCGAGACCGAACAGAAGGAAGCCGCCTGATGGCCGCGACCGCTCGCCATTACGACGTCATTCTGGCGCCGCACATCACGGAGAAGGCCACGGTTCTCTCCGAGCTGAATAAGGTTGTGTTCCGGGTGGCCCACGACGCCACCAAGGACGAGATCACCGCGGCCGTCGAAGAGCTGTTCAAGGTCAATGTGCTCAAGGTCAACACCGTGGTGACCAAGGGCAAGACCAAGCGTTTCCGGGGCATCATGGGCCGCCGGGACGACGTGAAGAAGGCGATCGTGACGCTGGCCGAAGGCCAGTCCATCGACGTCACGACCGGCCTGTAGGAGCGGATAGGTCATGGCGCTCAAGCATTATAACCCGATCACCCCCGGCCAGCGCGGCCTGGTGCTGGTCGACCGTAGCGAACTCCATAAGGGTCGCCCCGAGAAGTCGCTGGTCGAAGGCCTCACCAAGTCTGGTGGCCGTGGCGGCAACGGTCGGATCGCGGTTCGCTTCCGCGGCGGGGGGGCCAAGCGGCTCTATCGCATCGTCGACTTCAAGCGCCGCAAGTGGAACGTGCCCGCCACCGTCGAGCGGCTCGAGTACGACCCCAACCGCTCCGCGTTCATCGCTCTGGTCAAGTACGCCGATGGCGAGTTGAACTATATCCTGGCCCCCCAGCGTCTCAAGGCTGGCGACGAAGTGGTGGCCGGCGAGAAGGTGGACGTGAAGCCCGGTAACGCCATGCCCCTTCGGGGTATGCCGATCGGCACCATCATCCACAACGTCGAGATGAAGCCGGAGAAGGGCGCCCAGATGGCGCGCTCAGCCGGGGCTTACGCGCAGTTGGTCGGTCGTGATGCCGGCTACGCCCAGATCCGCCTGGGCTCGGGCGAACTGCGCATGGTGCTGGACGGCTGCATGGCCACCGTCGGTGCTGTGTCCAACCCCGACCACATGAACCAGAACCTCGGCAAGGCTGGCCGGGTCCGTCATATGGGCTTTCGTCCGCACGTTCGCGGCGTGGCCATGAACCCGGTCGACCACCCCCACGGCGGCGGCGAGGGCAAGACCTCCGGCGGCCGTCACCCGGTCACGCCCTGGGGCAAGCCCACCAAGGGCCGCAAGACCCGCACCAACCAGGAGACGGATCGCTTCATCATCCGCTCCCGCCATGCTCGGAAGGCTCGCTAAGCGATGACCCGCTCCCTCTGGAAAGGCCCGTTCGTCGACGGCTACCTGCTGACGAAGGCGGACAAGGCCCAGGACTCCGGCCGCAAGGACGTGATCAAGACCTGGTCGCGTCGCTCCACCATCATGCCCCAGTTCGTCGGCCTGACCTTCGGGGTCCATAACGGCCACAAGCACGTCCCGGTGCAGGTGTCCGAGGACATGGTCGGCCACAAGCTCGGTGAGTTCTCGCCCACCCGCACCTTCTACGGCCACGCGGCCGACAAGAAGGCCAAGAGGAAGTAGGCGATGAGCAAGCAAGCCAAGCCCCGCCGCCTGTCCGAAACCTCGGCGATGGCCAAGATCGCCTCGCTCCGCACCAGCCCTCGCAAGCTGAACCTAGTGGCTCAGTCCATCCGCGGTCTGCCGGTGCAGCGCGCGTTGAACGAGCTGGAGTTCAGCCCCAAGCGTATCGCCATCGATGTGCGCAAGGCTCTCTACTCGGCCATTTCCAATGCCGAGAACAACCACAACCTCGACATCGACAGCCTCGTCGTCGCCGAGGCCTTCGTGGGCAAGAACCTGATCATGAAGCGCTTTTCCGCCCGCGCTCGCGGCCGGGCGGCGCGTATCGAAAAGCCGTTTGCGGAGATCACCATCGTGGTCCGCGAACAAGCCGAGGCCGCGTAATGGGACAGAAGGTCAATCCGATCGGCTTTCGCCTCGGCGTTAACCGCACATGGGACAGCCGCTGGTTCGCCGATGGTGATGATTATGCGCGCCTGCTCCACCAGGACATCAAGGTCCGCAAGTGGCTGAAGGCGCGCCTGAAGCAGGCCGGCGTCTCGCGCGTCATTATCGAGCGTCCACACCGTAAGTGTCGCGTCACTATCTACGCCGCGCGCCCTGGCGTAATCATCGGCAAGAAGGGCGCCGACATCGAGAAGCTGCGCAAGGACCTCGCCGCCATCACCGAGGGCGAGGTGTTCCTGAACATCGTCGAGGTGCGTAAGCCCGAGACCGACGCTCAGCTGATCGCCGAGTCCATCGCTCAGCAGCTAGAGCGCCGAATCGCCTTCCGTCGCGCCATGAAGCGCTCGCTTCAGTCCGCCATGCGCCTGGGCGCCAAGGGCGTTCGCATCAACGTTTCCGGCCGTCTCGGCGGCGCCGAGATTGCGCGGATGGAGTGGTATCGCGAAGGTCGCGTGCCGCTGCACACGCTGCGCGCCGACATCGACTACGGCTTCACCGAGGCGGTCACCACCTATGGCATCATCGGCGTCAAGGTCTGGGTGTTCAAGGGCGAGGTGCTCGACCACGATCCGATGGCGCAGGACAAGCGCTGGGCTCTGGAAGCCACCGGCCCGGCCGGCGACGGCGACCGTCGTGACCGTGACCGTGGCCCCCGCGGGCCGCGCCGCGACCGCAATGCGCCACCCGCCGACGCACCTGCGGCTTGAGGAGTGAGTCTCTGATATGTTGCTTCCCAAGAAGACCAAGTTCCGCAAGCAGTTCAAGGGCCGCATCCATGGCGCCGCCAAGGGGGGGACCGCGCTGAACTTCGGCGCCTACGGCCTGAAGGCGATGGAGCCCGAGCGCATCACGGCCCGTCAGATAGAAGCGGCCCGCCGCGCGATCACCCGCCAGATGAAGCGCCAAGGTCGTGTCTGGATCCGCATCTTCCCGGACGTGCCGGTGACCGGCAAGCCGGCCGAGGTGCGGATGGGCAAGGGCAAGGGCGCCATCGACCACTGGGCGGCCCGGGTTCATCCTGGCCGGATCATGTTCGAAATCGACGGCGTGGCCGACGACGTGGCGCGCGAGGCTCTGCGCCTCGGCGCCGCCAAGTTGCCGATCCACACCAAGGTGGTGACCCGTCTCGACGCCGGCGTCCTGACCGAGAACATGGCGGAGGCCGCGTGATGAAGATGACCAACGTGCGCGGCCTGACCGCCGACCAAGTGTCCGACAACCTGCTCGAGCTGAAGCGCGAGCAGTTCAACCTGCGCTTCCAGGCTGCCACGGGCCAGCTGGAGAAGCCCCACCGGGTGAACGCGATCCGCAAGGACATTGCGCGCCTCAAGACCCAGATGCGCCAAGCCGCACCTGTGGCCAAGTAAAGGATACCTCATATGCCCAAGCGTATCCTGGAAGGCCTGGTCGTCTCCGACAGGGGCGACAAGACCGTGGTGGTCAAGGTCGAGCGGACCTTCCTGCACCCGGTGCTGAAGAAGACCGTGCGCCGGTCCAAGAAGTACCACGCCCACGACGAGACCAATGACTACAAGGCCGGTGAGCACATCCGGATCATCGAATGTGCGCCCAAGTCCAAGCTGAAGACCTGGGAGGTCCTTCCCAAGGTCGCTTCCACGTCGGCGGCTTAAGTACATAAGGAAATCTGAACCATGATTCAGATGCAAACTAACCTGGACGTCGCTGACAATTCAGGCGCCCGCCGGGTCATGTGCATCAAGGTGCTGGGCGGCGCGGGTCGCCGCTACGCCAGCGTCGGCGACGTCATCGTCGTTTCGGTCAAGGAAGCCATCCCCCGCGGACGGGTGAAGAAGGGCGACGTGCTGCGTGCGGTCGTCGTTCGCACCGCCAAGGACATCGCCCGCAAGGACGGCTCCACCATCCGCTTCGACAAGAACGCGGCGGTGATCGTGAACAAGTCCTCCGAGCCGATCGGCACGCGCATCTTTGGGCCGGTGCCTCGCGAACTGCGCGCGAAGAACCACATGAAGATCATCTCCCTCGCGCCTGAGGTGCTGTGATGGCCGCCAAGATCAAGACGGGCGACACCGTCGTCCTGCTCGCGGGCAAGGACAAGGGCAAGCAGGGCAAGGTCCTCAAGGTCATGCCCAAGGATGCGCGCCTGGTGGTGGAGGGTCTGAACATGGTCCAGCGCCACACCAAGGCGTCGCAGTCCGATCCCCAGGGCGGGATCAAGCGCAAGGAGGCGTCGCTGCACGTCTCCAATGTCGCGATCGTGGACGCCGCCGGCAAGCCGAGCCGTGTGGGCTTCCGCATGGACGGCGACAAGAAGGTCCGGTTCGCCAAGACGACCGGAGATCTCATCAATGGCTAAGTCCCCCACCAAAAGCTCGTCGGGCAAGGCTCCTCCCAGCGCCCAGCGCGAAGCCGGCCCGGCTAACGAGTCCCTCGGGACCGACGGACGCTACGAGCCCCGCCTGAAGACGGCCTATAAGGCCAAGATGCGTGACGCTCTGCGCGAGCAGTTCGGCTACACCAACGAGATGCAGATCCCGCGGCTCGACAAGATCGTGCTGAACATGGGCATCGGCGAGGCGGTCAACGATTCCAAGAAGACCACCGCCGCCATGAAAGACTTGGCGATGATCGCAGGTCAGAAGCCCCAGTCCACCCGGGCGCGCAACTCCATCGCCGGCTTCAAGTTGCGCGAGAACATGGTGATCGGCGCGAAGGTAACCCTGCGCAAAGATCGTATGTACGAGTTCCTAGACCGTCTGATCACCGTGGCCCTGCCGCGAGTGAAGGATTTCCGAGGCCTGAAGCCCACCAGCTTCGACGGTCGCGGCAACTACGCCATGGGCCTGAAGGAGCACATCGTGTTCCCCGAGATCAACTACGACGAGATCGACCAGATGTGGGGCATGGACATCATCGTCTGCACCACCGCGAAGACCGATGACGAGGCGCGCGCGCTTCTGAAGGAATTCCAATTCCCGTTCACCCAACCGTCGGGGAGCTGAGGACATGGCCAAGAAGAGCGCCGTCGAGCGCAACCAAGCCGTCAAGGCGCTGGTAAAGCAATACGCCGCCAGGCGCGCCGAGCTGAAGGCCCTGGCCAACGACGAGAGCCGCCCGCTGGAGGAGCGTTTCGACGCGCGTCTCAAGCTGGCCGAACTGCCGCGCAGCTCCTCGCCCACCCGCATCCGCAACCGCTGCGAGGTGTCGGGCCGTCCGCGCGCCTATTACCGCAAGATGCACATGAGCCGGATCGCGCTCCGGGAGCTCGGCTCCCAGGGCCAGATCCCCGGCCTCGTGAAGTCGAGCTGGTAGGGGAGGGGAGAAGATGTCTTTCAACGATCCCCTGAGCGACATGATCGCCCGCATCAAAAACGCCGCCATGCGCAAGCGTTCCAAGGTTTCCACGCCCGCTTCCAAGCTCCGCGGCCGCGTGCTCGATGTGCTGGAGACCGAGGGTTACATCCGCGGTTACGCCCTGGTCGAAGAGCCCGGCAAGCATCCGGAGTTCGAGATCGAGCTGAAGTACTTCGACGGGGCCCCGGTCATCGCCGAGATCAGCCGGGTGTCCAAGCCTGGCCGCCGGGTCTATTCCGCCATCGGCGACCTGAAGCCGGTGAAGAACGGGCTCGGCATCTCCATCCTGTCCACGTCCAAGGGCGTGATGAGCGACCAGGCTGCGCGCGCCGAGAACGTCGGCGGCGAAGTCCTGTGCCGCGTCTACTGAGGCGATAGTCATGTCCCGCATCGGAAAGAAGGCCATCGCTGTCCCCTCCGGCGTCACCGTGACGCTGGACGGCCAGAAGATCGCCGTGAAGGGCCCCAAGGGCCAGCTCGCCTACACCGCGCCGGAGGAGATCCGCGTGGCGCAGGAGGGCGGCCAGCTGAGCTTCACTCCCACCAGCGACAGCCAGCGCGCCGGCGCCATGTGGGGCCTCACCCGCACCCTGGTGAGCAACATGGTCGAGGGCGTCACCAAGGGCTATGAAGAAACGCTCGAACTCGTCGGCGTGGGTTACCGCGCCGCGATCAAGGGCCGGAACCTCAGCCTGCAGCTGGGCTTCAGCCACGACATCGACATGCCGCCGCCGGAGGGCATCACCTTCGCCTCCGCCCGCCCGGGCGAGGTGAAGATCGCCGGCATCGACAAGCAGATGGTGGGCGAAGTCGCCGCCCGCATCCGCCGCATCCGGCCGCCGGAGCCCTACAAGGGCAAGGGCGTGCGCTACGCCGGCGAGAAGGTCCGGCGCAAGGAAGGCAAGAAGAAGTAAGCCATGGCCCTTAAGCCTCGCGAGACTCACAAGCGCCGCGCCGAGCGCAACCGCCTGCGGCTCAAGGCCGTGGGCGGCGGGCGTCCGCGCCTGTCGGTGCACCGCTCCTCCAAGCACATCTACGCCCAGGTCATCGACGACGCCGAGGGCCGGACCCTGGCCGCGGCCTCCTCGCTGGAAAGCGGCGAGGGCGCCCCCGAAAAGGGCTCCGACAAGGCCGCCGCCGCCGCCGTGGGCAAGCTCGTCGCCGAGCGCGCGAAGGCCGCCGGGATCGAGACCGTGGTGTTCGACCGCGGCGGGTTCATCTTCCACGGCCGCGTCAAGGCGCTGGCCGACGCCGCGCGCGAAGCCGGCCTGCAGTTCTAAGGATAACCCATGGCCCGTCCCAACGAAGGCAACCGCCGGCCCCGCGATGGCGAGGACCGCGACAGCGACATCCAGGAAAAGCTGGTCCACATCAACCGCGTCGCCGCCACGGTGAAGGGCGGCCGCCGCTTCTCGTTCGCCGCCCTGATGGTGGTGGGCGACGGCAAGGGCCGGGTCGGTTTCGGCCACGGCAAGGCGCGCGAAGTGCCCGAAGCCATCCGCAAGGCGACCGAGGAAGCCAAGAAGACCATGATCCGCGTACCGCTCCGCGAAAGCCGCACCCTGCACCACGACGGCGCGGGCCGGCATGGCGCGGGCAAGGTGACGCTGCGCGCGGCGCCTCCGGGCACCGGCGTGATCGCCGGCGGCCCGATGCGGGCTGTGCTCGAGACGCTGGGTGTGCACGACGTGGTCGCCAAGTCGATCGGCTCGTCCAACCCCTACAACATGATCCGCGCCACCTTCGACGCCCTGAAGGCCCAGAGCTCGCCCCGCCAGATCGCCGCCAAGCGCGGCAAGAAGGTCAGCGACGTGCTGGGCCGCCGCGCCGACGGCGCCTCGTCGCCCGAAGCCGTGGAGGGCTAATCATGGCTACCGTCATCGTCCGCCAGGTCGCCAGCCCGATCCGCCGCCCCAAGGACCAGCGCGAGACCCTGAAGGGCTTGAAGTTGAACAAGATCGGCCGGACTTCGGAGCTGCCCGACACCCCCCACGTCCGCGGCATGATCGCCAAGGTCGCCCACATGGTGCGGGTCGAGAACGAGGGCTGAGTTTTTCTCCTCCCCTGCGCAGCGGGGGAGGGGACCACGCGTAGCGTGGTGTAGGGGGCGTCCAGCCCACCGTCGCGCCCGGGGGAGCCCCCTCCGTCACGACGGTTCGCGTCGCGTCATCTCCCCCGCTTCGCAGGGGAGGAGATACTAACCGCCGAGTCGGCCCCAACGCCGGCGCAAGCCTCCAGAGGAGCAGGCCATGAAGCTGAACGAGATCGCCGACAACGAAGGCGCCCGCAAGAAGCGGATGCGGGTCGGCCGGGGCGAAGGCTCCGGCAAGGGCAAGACCGCCGGCCGCGGCGTGAAGGGGCAGACCTCGCGCACCGGCCACGGCATGAAGGGCTTCGAGGGCGGCCAGATGCCGCTCCACATGCGCATGCCCAAGCGCGGCTTCAACAATCCCTTCGCCAAGGATTTTGCCGAGGTGAACCTGTGGCGGATCGCCAAGGCGATCGAAGCCGGCAAGCTCGACGTTGCGGCGCCCATCGGTGCAGCTGAACTGAAGGCCGCCGGCGTCATCCGCCGCGAACTCGACGGCGTCCGCCTACTTGGGCACGGTGAAATGACCGCGAAGCTGACCCTGACGGTCTATTCCGCCAGCGCTGGCGCCCGTGCAGCGATTGAAGCCGCCGGCGGTACGCTGACCGAGACCCGGCCTGCGCCTGCAGCGGAATCCGAAGCGGCCTGATCTCCCTCTCCCCTCGCGGGAGAGGGAAGGGGTCCAGCTCTGCTAGGAAGGGTGAGGGGTCGCGCCTCCGTCTGCAGCTGCGAGCGCGGCGCGACCCCTCACTCTCCCACGCTGCTGCGCGTCGCGGGCCCCTCCCTCTCCCGCAGGGGGAGAGGGGAGCAGAGCGGCATCCGGACCGCTCGCCAATCCGCTGTTGCTGCTCTATCTGAGATGAACGGGCCGCCCCATCGTCATAAGCGGCTAACGCGTTAAGGACTGGCCTATGGCTTCGGCGGCTGAACAGCTCGCGGCGAACATGAATTTCGGGGCGTTTCAGCGCGCTACCGACCTGCACAAGCGGCTGTGGTTCACGCTCGGCGCGCTGATCGTCTATCGCCTGGGCACCTACATCCCTATGCCGGGCATCAACATCGCCGCCTTCGCCCAGGCCTTCAGCGGTCAGTCCAAGGGTATCCTGGGCATGTTCAACATGTTCTCCGGCGGCGCGGTGCAGCGGATGGCGATCTTCTCGCTGAACGTGATGCCCTACATCTCGGCGTCGATCATCGTGCAGCTGATGAGCACGATGTATCCGCCCTGGGAGAAGCTGAAGAAGGAGAGCGCCGCGGGACAGAAGACGCTCAACCAGTACACCCGCTACCTCACCGTGCTGCTGGCCCTGGTGCAGTCCTTCGGCATCGCCCAGGGTCTGTCGCACGCCGGCCACGTTGTAGATCAGCCGGGCGTCTTCTTCATCATCTCCACCATGGCGACGCTCACCGGCGGCACCCTGTTCCTGATGTGGCTAGGCGAGCAGATGACCACTCGCGGCGTCGGCAACGGGGTCAGCCTGATCATCTTCGCCGGCATCGTGGCGGGCCTGCCCAAGGCGATCTGGCAGATGATCTCCCAGACCCAGACCGGCTCGATGAGCGTGTTCGCCATGTTCGCCATCCTGGCTCTGGCGGTGGGGGTGGTGCTGTTCATCGTGTTCATGGAGCGGGCTCAGCGCCGGCTGCTGGTGCAGTACCCCAAGCGCCAGGTCGGCAACCGGATGTACGGCGGGGACAGCTCCTTCCTGCCGTTGAAGATCAATACCGCCGGCGTCATCCCGCCGATTTTCGCCTCGTCCCTGCTGCTGCTGCCGACGACGGTGCTGAGCTTTGTGGCCGGAGCGGGCAAGCCGCCGGCCTGGGCCCCGTGGCTGCCGGGCCTGACGGGTCAGCTTCAGCACGGCAAGCCGCTGTTCATCCTGCTCTATGGCGCGATGATCGTCTTCTTTACCTTCTTCTACACCTCCATCGTCTTCAATCCGGACGAAACGGCGGAGAATCTGCGCAAGTACGGCGGCTTCCTGCCCGGCATCCGGCCCGGCAAGCGGACGGCGGAATACATGGACTATGTCCTGACCCGGCTGACGGTGATCGGGGCGGCCTACATCACCGCCGTCTGCATCCTGCCGGAGGCTGCGATGGGCTTCTACAACCTTCCCTATCTTGGCGGCACCTCGATCCTGATCGTGGTGACGGTCACCATGGACACGGTGACCCAGATCCAGTCGCACTTGCTGGCGCATCAGTACGAAGGCCTGCTGAAGAAGTCGCGGGGCAAGGGCGGCGGGGCGGTCGGCATGCGGCCCCGGGTGGCCTCGCCGCGCGTGGCGGCGCGATGAACCTGATCCTGTTCGGGCCGCCAGCTGCGGGCAAGGGAACGCAGGCGCAGCGGCTGGTCGTCGAGCATGGCATGGTCCAGCTCTCCACCGGCGACATGCTGCGCGCGGCCAAGACCTCGGGCTCGCCGCTCGGCCGGCAGGTGGCCGGGATCATGGACCGGGGCGAACTGGTCTCGGACGAGATCGTCATCGCCCTGATCGAACAGCATCTTCCCGCGGCCGAGGCGGCGGGCGGGGCCATCTTCGACGGCTTTCCCCGCACCGTCGCCCAGGCCCAGGCGCTGGACGGCATGCTCTCCCACCGGCACAGCCAAATCGACCTGGTGCTGCGCCTCGTGGTCGACCACCACGCCTTGCTCTCGCGGATCGCCAAGCGATTCGAGGAACAGGGGCGCCCGGACGACAATCCGGAGGTCTTCGAGACCCGCCTGTCGGCCTACGCCGCCCAGACCGCGCCCCTGCTGCCCTACTATGAATTGTCGGGAAAGCTGATCGAGGTGGACGGCATGGTCGATATCGTAAGCGTGTCCGCAGCGGTCGATGAGGCGCTCGCCAAGGTCGGCTTGCAAAAGGTTCCTTAAGACCGTTTCAGGTGCGCTCTGCTGGTTGACTGGCGCGCGCGCGTCCCTATAACGACATATTCCGCGAAAGGGCGCGACAGTGCGCCGGTTCCGCCTGTGGGCGGGTCCGGCCTTTTTCGCGTTTTCTGTGCGCGCACAAGAGAGGTAGAGCGTGGCCCGCATCGCAGGCGTGAATATCCCGACCAACAAGCGCGTCGAAGTCGCGCTCCAGTACATCCACGGCATCGGGCCGCAGCGCGCCAAGGAAATCCTTGAGACGGTCGGCATCGAGGATGCCCGCCGGGTGAACCAACTCACCGACGCCGAGGTGCTCCAGATCCGCGAAACCATCGATCGCGAATACATCGTCGAGGGCGATCTGCGCCGCGAAGTCACCATGAACATCAAGCGTCTGCAGGATCTGGCGAGCTATCGCGGTCTGCGCCATCGGCGCGGCTTGCCGGTCCGGGGCCAGCGCACCCACACCAACGCCCGCACCCGCAAGGGTCCGGCCAAGCCGATCGCCGGCAAGAAGAAGTAAGGAAACTAGCCCGCGATGGCCAAGGAACCGACACGCGTCAAGAAGCGCGAGCGCAAGAACATCACCTCCGGCGTCGCTCACGTGAACGCCAGCTTCAACAATACGATGATCACCATCACCGACGCTCAAGGCAATACGATTTCCTGGTCGTCGTCGGGAACGATGGGCTTCAAGGGGTCGCGCAAGTCCACCCCCTACGCGGCCCAGGTGGCCGCCGAGGATGCGGGCCGCAAGGCCATGGAGCATGGCGTCAAGACCCTGGAGGTGAACGTCGCCGGTCCGGGCTCCGGACGCGAGTCGGCGTTGCGGGCGCTGCAGGCCGTGGGCTTCTCCATCACCGCCATTCGCGACGTGACGCCTATTCCTCACAACGGCTGCCGTCCGCCTAAGCGCCGCCGGGTCTGAGCCCCGCCCGCTGATACCCCTCAAGAGCGCCGGGCGGCTTCCCTTCATGGGTCTAGCTGCCGGCGCTCATACTCCGTTCGAGAGACGATCGTGATCGAAAGAAACTGGCAAGACCTGATCCGTCCCGAGAAGCCCCAGATCGAGCTCGGCGCCGACAGCCAGCGCAAGGCGCGTATGATCGCCGAACCCCTGGAGCGCGGTTTCGGCGTCACCCTAGGCAACTCGATCCGTAGGGTGCTGTTGTCGTCGCTTCAGGGCGCAGCCGTCACCTCGGTGCAGATCGATGGTGTCGTGCACGAGTTCTCCTCCATGGAGGGCGTGCGCGAAGACGTCGTCGACATCATCCTGAACATCAAGCAACTGGCGCTGCGGATGCACTCCGACGGCCCTAAGCGCATGACCCTGCGGGCGACGGGGCCGGGCGTCGTGACCGCCGCCCAGATCGATGCGCCTACCGACATCGAAGTGCTGAACAAGAACCACGTCATCTGCACCCTGGACGAGGGTGCGCAGGTGCGCATGGAGTTCACGGTCAATATCGGCAAGGGCTATGTGGCTGCCGAGTTGAACCGCCCCGAGGACGCGCCCATCGGCCTGATCGCGGTGGATGCACTCTACAGCCCGGTGAAGCGCGTCGCTTATCGCGTCGAGCCGACCCGCCAGGGCCAGTCGCTCGACTATGATCGCCTGGTGCTGGAGGTCGAGACCAACGGCGCTGTCAGTCCAGTGGACTCGGTGGCTTACGCCGCACGCATCCTCCAGGACCAGCTGCAGCTGTTCATCACCTTCGACGAGCCGAAGAAGAAGGTGACCGAGGAGAGCAAGCCCGAGCTGCCCTTCAACCCGTCGCTCCTGAAGAAGGTGGACGAGCTGGAGCTGTCGGTCCGCTCCGCCAACTGTCTGAAGAACGACAACATCGTCTACATCGGCGATCTGATCCAGAAGACCGAGGGCGAAATGCTGCGCACTCCGAACTTCGGCCGCAAGTCGTTGAACGAGATCAAGGAAGTGCTCACTGGCATGGGCCTGCACCTCGGCATGGACGTGCCGAACTGGCCGCCCGAAAACATCGAAGACCTGGCCAAGAAGTTCGAAGACCAGATCTGAGACGTTCACCCCGCACGCGCACGGCTCGCCGGGCGCCTGCTCCGCCCCCTTCAAGCTTGAAGGGCGAGGCTTGATTTGAGGAGACCGAAGCATGCGTCACGGAAACGCTCACCGCAAACTTGGCCGGACCTCGGCCCACCGTACCGCCATGTTCGCCAACATGTCGGCGAGCCTGATCAAGCATGAGCAGATCACCACCACCCTTCCTAAGGCCAAGGAGCTTCGCCCATTCGTGGAGAAGCTCGTGACCCTGGCGAAGCAGGGTGACCTGCCTGCGCGCCGTATCGCCATCAGCCGGGTGCGCGACGTGGCTCAGGTGGCCAAGCTGTTCTCCGCCATCGGCCCGCGCTATGCGGATCGCAACGGCGGCTATATCCGGATCATCAAGGCGGGCTTCCGTCATGGCGATAACGCCCCGGTCGCAGTGATCGAGTTGGTCGACCGCGATACCTCTGCCAAGGGCATGGACAGCGGCCCGGTGATGACCTCAGGCGATTACGATGACGAGGACTGAGACTCTGTGCGCCTGAGGGCGGCGAGGCACAGCCTTCCGTCGTCTACTCTGCGGGTTAGAGCTTTAAGACGGCGGCTTGAACCCCTGCTTCGGCGTTTGGCCTCATCCTGAGCATGTCAAAGGACGAGATTGCAGCGCGCCCGGTGGACGCTTCGTCCTTTGACATGCTCAGGATGAGGCGACCGCTGGCCTTGATGCGTAGACCTGCCCCACGTTCGGGTATTCGCCAAGCCATCTCGCGCTGCGCTCGCTATCAGGCCGCTTCCTTCTCAGCGGCCTTTTGCTGTCGCGCCCACATTCCGGCGTAGGTCCCGCGGCGAGCGAGAAGGGTCTCGTGCGACCCTCGCTCCACGACCCGGCCGTGTTCCAGCACCAGGATTTCATCCGCATCCGTCACCGTCGAGAGACGGTGGGCGATGACCAGACTGGTGTGGCCTTGCGCCAGGCGAGTAAGGCTTTCCTGAATGGCTTGCTCTGTGTGGGTGTCCAGGGCGCTTGTGGCTTCGTCGAAGATCAGGATCTTGGGCTGCTTGAGGATCACGCGGGCGATGGCCACGCGCTGCTTCTCGCCGCCGGAGAGTTTCAGGCCGCGCTCTCCCACGCGGGTTTCATAGCCGTCGGGGAGCAGCGCAACGAAGTCGTGCAGGCGGGCGGCGCGGGCAGCGGCCTCGACCTCCTCGCGGGTTGCCCCCGGTCGGCCGTAGGCGACGTTGTAAAAGAGGGTGTCGTTGAACAGCACGGTGTCCTGGGGCACGACGCCAATGGCGGCGCGCAGACTGGCCTGGGTCACGTCGCGCAGGTCCTCCCCGCCTATGGTCACGCTGCCTGAACTCACATCGTAAAAGCGGAACAGCAGGCGCGCGATGGTCGACTTGCCCGCGCCGCTTGAGCCCACCAGGGCGATCTTGCGCCCCGGCGCGACGTGGAAGGAGACGTCCTGCAGGATGGTGCGGCGTGGCTCGTAGGCGAAGCCCACGTCTCGGAACACGATCTCGCCGCCCGGATCGCTGAGCGGACGGGCGCCCGCGCGATCCTGCACTTCGGCCGTGGTCTGCAGCAAGCGGTTCATTTGCTCGTAGTCGACGAGCGACTGCTTGAGGCTGCGATAGACGACGCCCAGCACGTTCAGCGGCTGGTAGAGCTGGAGCAGGTAGGCGTTGACGAGCACGAAGTCGCCGACGGTCATCCGCCCGCGCGCGACGCCCACCGCCGCCAGGCTCATCACCACCACCAGCCCGGCCGACATGATCAGGTTCTGGCCGATGTTGAGGCCCGACAGGGTGATCTGGTTCTTTACCGCGGAGCGTTCGTAGTCGCGCTTGGCGTCGTCGTAGCGCTGGACCTCCACCGCCTCGGCGCCGAAATACTTTACGGTCTCGTAGTTGATCAGGCTGTCCACGGCGATCCCGCTGGACAGGTTGTCCTGTCGGTTCATCTCGCGGCGCAGCGCCACCCGCCGGGCGGTGACCGCGAAGGTGAAGGCGGCGTAGCCGAGGATCACCGCGATCACGGTGGCGGCGAACAGCGGGTTGAACAGCCGCCAGAGGATGGCGCTGACCAGCGTCACCTCCAGCAGGATCGGCGCGACGTTGAATAGGGTGAGGCCCAGCAGGCTCTCCACCGCCGCCAGCCCTCGGTCCATGATCCGGCTTACGCCGCCGGTTTGGCGGTCCAAATGGAAGCGCAACGACAAGCCGTGCAGCCGGTTCAGGGTGGCGATGGCGGTGTTGCGCACCGCGCGCTGCACCACGGGCGCGAACACCATGTCGCGCAACTCGCCCGAGCCTTGCGCCCCGATCCGCGAAAGGCCGTAGGCCGCGACCAGACCCAGCGGCGCGGCGATCAGCGCGCCATGGCCGTGCGGCGCCAGGGCGTCCACCGCCCGCTTCAGCAGGAGCGGTATGCCGACATTGAACAGCTTGGCGGCCAGCACCAGCAACAGCGCCAGCACGACCCGCGCCCGCAAGGCGGGCTCACCCTTCGGCCACAGATAGGGGCCCAAAGTCCGCAGCGCCTTGAACTGCTCGCCGGGTGTGGCCTCCTTCAGCGCCGCATTGCCGTCGTTGACCGCGGCGCTCGCCCAATGTCTCAACTTGCAGGCCTTATGCTGGGGGCTTCGGCGCGGGCGCGTTTGGCGTCACCTCGGCACCGATCGGAACAGTAGAGCACCTCGTCCCACACCTTCGCCCACTTTTTCCGCCAGACGAAGGGCCGGGCGCAGGCCGCGCAGGGCTTGGAGGGCAGGTCGGCCTTCTTCCTCACGCCGCCGCCTTCAGGGCGCCCAGCTCCACCGCCTGCGCGGAGATTTCGAACGAGCTCAACCGCGCGCCGTGGTCGAATATCTGGGCGGTGAGCATCAGTTCGTCGGCGCCCGTCCTGGCTGCAAAGGCCTGCAGGCCCCGGCGCACCGTATCAGGGCCGCCGACGACGGCGCAGCTCAGCGCATGGTCGACGGTGGCCCGCTCCAAAGGCGAGATCACCGCGTCTATGTCGGCGACCGGCGGGGGCAGCTTGCCCGGTCGCCCGGAGCGAAGCCGGGCGAAGGCCTGTTGTTGGGAGGTGAAGAGTCGACGCGCCTCGGCGTCTGTGTCCGCAGCGACCACGCTCAGGCCCAGCATGGCGTGGGGCTTGTCGAGGTATTGGGACGGCCTGAACCGAGCGCGATAGATCTCAAGCGCCTGGATCATCGCGTCGGGCGCGAAATGCGACGCGAAAGCGTAGGGCAGGCCCAGCGCTGCCGCCAACTGGGCGCCGTAGAGGCTCGAGCCCAGGATCCAGACCGGCACGCGCAGGCATTCGCCAGGCACGGCGCGGACAGCCTGGCCCGGCTGGGCGGGCTCGAAATAGGCCAGCAGCTCCAGAACGTCCTGCGGGAAGCTGTCGACATCGCCAGACAGGGTGCGGCGCAGGGCCTGGGCGCTGATCTGGTCAGAGCCGGGCGCACGCCCGACGCCCAGGTCAACACGGCCGGGGTGCAGGGCGGCGAGGGTGCCGAACTGCTCGGCGATCACCAGCGGCGCATGGTTCGGCAGCATGACGCCGCCGGCCCCAATGCGGATGGTGGAGGTCGCCTCGGCCACGTGGGCCAGAGCGACGGCCGTCGCGGCGCTGGCGACGCCCACCATGTTGTGGTGCTCCGCCATCCAATAGCGGTGATAACCGGCGCGCTCTGCGTGGCGGGCGAGGTCGGCGGAGTTGCGGATCGCCTGGCCGGGAGTGGAGCCTTCGGCGACGGGGGAGAGGTCCAGGACGGAAAGCGGGATCATCAGCATGATATGGTATGGCGCGCGCGTGTTGCGACCGTTCAGCCGCTCATGATCGGCCCTTGCGCGCGGCCGTTGATGAACTGCTGGACGTAGGGGTTGTCGGCCTCGTCGATCGTCTTGGCGGGGCCGCGCCAGACGATCTTGCCGCCGTGGAGCATGGCGATCTCGTCGCCGATCTTTCGGGCGGACGCCATGTCGTGGGTGATCGACACCGCCGTACAGCCAAGCCGCTTGACCTCCTCGAGGATCAGCTCGTTGATGACGTCCGACGTGATGGGGTCCAGGCCCGTGGTGGGCTCGTCGAAAAACAGGATTTCCGGATGGGCGACCACGGCGCGGGCGAGCCCTACGCGCTTCTGCATGCCGCCGGACAGCTCGCTCGGGAAGAGGTCGGCCACGTCGCGTGAAAGGCCCACCCGCACCAGCGCCTCCGCCGCCCGCTCGCGCGCCTCCTTGCGCGAGACCTTGTCGGCGTTGATCAGGCGGAAGCCGACGTTCTGCCAGACCTTCAGGCTGTCGAACAGGGCCGAGCCCTGGAACAGCATGCCGAGGTTGCCGTGAAGGCGGGACCGCTCCGCCGTGCTGAGGTCGGTGATGTCCTGCCCGTCCATGTAGACCTGCCCACGGTCGGCCTCCATCAGACCGACCGCGATCTTCAGGGTGACGGACTTGCCCTGGCCGGAGGCGCCGATGATCACCAGCGATCGGCCGCGCTCCACCGAGATGTCCACCCCGTCCAGCACCCGGCGACCCTCGAACGTCTTGGTCACGCCGCGGAGTTCGAGTTTGGGAGCAGGCGAGGCGAAAGGGGCCTCGCTCATCGCAGCAGGCTCGTCATGACGTAGTCGGTGGCGAAGACCAGCACCGCGGCCGACACCACGGCATTGGTGGTGGCGCGCCCGACGCCGCGCGCGCCGCCGTGACTGTTGAAGCCGTTATAGCAGCCCATCAGCGTGACGATGAAACCGAACACCGCCGACTTGATCAGGCCGGTGATGATGTCGGACGGCTGCAGGAAGTTCCAGGTGTTCTGGATGTAGGTGACGCTGTTGAACTTGAGCGTCGCCACCGCCACCAGCCAGCCTCCGGCGATGCCGATGATGTCGGCGACCGCGGTGAGCAGCGGCAGGGTCAGCACACCCGCAGTCAGGCGCGGTCCGATCAGATAGCGATAGGGATCGGTGGACAGCGTCTGCAGGGCGTCGATCTGCTCGGTGGCGCGCATGGCCCCGATCTCGGCCGCGATCGCGGCGGAGACCCGGCCGGCCAGCATCAGGGCCGCCAGCACCGGGCCGAGTTCGCGCGTGATGCCCAGCGCGACGATCTGGGGCATGATCTGCTCGGCGTTGAAGCGCGAGCCGCCGGTGTAGATGTTCAAGGCCAGCGCGGCGCCGGTGAACACCGCGGTCAGGCCCACGACGGGCAGGGAGAAGTAGCCGATCGAGTAGAGCTGGCGCAGCAGCTGGCGGCCGAAGAACGGCGGCATGAGCGCCGCCATCGAGCCCCGCGCGGCGAAGATCGCCAGCCGTCCGCCCGACTGCATCAGGTCGAAGGTGGAGCGCCCGATGGCGCGGACGGGGTTCATGCGGCGGGCGCCTCGCCGAGATAGCGGCGCTGCACCCGGGGCGAGACGTTGGATAGCAGCTCGAAGGCGATGGTGCCGGCGTCGGCCGCCGCCTCGTCCAAGGCCAGGTTGGGGCCGAACAGCTCGATGCGCGCGCCGGGCCATGCCTCGCACCCGGTGACGTCCAAGGCGATCAGGTCCATCGAAATCCGGCCGAGAAAGGCGCGTTTCGCCCCTGCAAACCATCCATAACGTGGGCGGTCCGAGGCGCGCAAGACGCCGTCGGCATAGCCGAGGGCGGCGATGGCGACCTGCATTGGCCGGGTCGCGCGGAAGCTCGCCCCATAACCCACGCTCTCTCCGGGCGCGACGCGTCGCACTTGCAGCACCGGGGCGTCCAGGGTGGCGACGGCGCGTATCCGGGCATCGGGCTGCTGGAACGGGCCGCCGCCATAGAGGCTGATCCCCGGTCGCACGATGTCGCCCCGGAAGGGCGACCCGAGGAAGACCCCCGCCGACGCCCCAAGGCTGGTCGGCGCGCCGGGGAACAGGGCGGCGGTGGCCGCGAACCGCTGCACCTGCTCGACGTCCATCGGGTTTCCGCCCGGATCGGCGCAGGCGAGGTGGCTTATGACCATGTCGAGCTCCAGGCCGCGCAGGCCGTCGTGGCTCTGCGCCAGGGCTTCCGCTTCCTCCGGGCGTAGGCCGAGCCGGTTCAGGCCGGTGTCGATGTGCAGGACCGCAGACAGCGTCCGCCCGACCGAGCGCGCGTGGCTGGTCCACTCGCGCACCTGCGGCAGGCTATTCAGGACCGGGACCAGGTCGTGGGCGGCGAGGGGGCCGGACGCCCCGTCGACGCAGCCGTCCAGCACATAGATCGACGCGGGACGGCTCGATCCTAAGGCGTTTCGTAGGCTGACGGCCTCGGACAGGCGCGCGGTGAAGAAACGGCGCGCCCCTTCCCGCCACAGCCGTCGCGCCACGGGCGCCGCGCCCAGACCGTAGGCGTCGGCCTTGACCACCGGCGCCACTTCGCACCCGATCGCCTCGCCTCGCACCACCGCGAGGTTGGCGGCGAGGGCGTCGAGGTCGATCGTGTAGCGCGCCTCCTCGGGATACGACATGCGTCTCCCCGGCAGGTCTTCAGGGCTGAGCCGGCTTGCGCGCGCTGGCGACAGCGGCGCGCAACAGGTCCATCTGGGCGCCGGCGATCATCTGGTCGCCCACCACGAAGGCCGGGGTCCCATCGATGGCCAGGGCGCGGGCCAGGGCGTGGATGTCGGCGAGCTGGGTGGTGGTCGCGGCCGAGGTCTCCACGACCTTCGCCGCGGACAAGGCGACGCCCGCCGCCTGGAGCACCGCGTTTATGCCCGCTTCGTCCAGGTGCTTGTCGGCGAGCAACGCCCGGTGGACGGGTCCGTATTTGTCCTGGGCGTTGGCGGCGAGCGCGGCACGGGCGGCGTCCTCGGAGATGTGGCTCTGGTCCTCGAGGTCCAGGATCGGGAACTCCTTGAGCACCAGCCTCACGTCGTGGTCGGAGGCGAGCAGCTTTTCCAGGTCAGGCTCGGCCGCCTTGCAGAACGGGCAGCGGTAATCGAAGAACTCCACCACCGTCACCGCGCCCTTCGGGTTGCCAAGCACAGGATCCCGGGGGTCGTGCTCCAGCAGGTTGCGGCGGCTGACGATGGCGGCGCGGGCGTCGAGCGCCTTCTGGGCGTCGGCCTTGACCTGCAGCCGTTCAAGCGCCTCCTGCAACACTTCGGGGTGGGCCAGCAGATAGCTGCGCACCCGCTTGCCGAAGGCGATGTCGGAGGCGCTCTCGGGGGGTTGGGCGTGGCAGGCCGCGGTGGAGAGGCCGAGGCTGGCGAGCGCGCCCAGGAGCATGGCGGCGGAGCGAAATCGGGAGAAGGTCAAGCGCGGCTTTCCGGGATGGCGGACGAGATGAGGTCATCGGCGCGACGGGCGCCGCGATCAAGGCCGTCGTCTCGCAAATCGCGCTCGGGGACGCTCAGCCGTAAATCGTCCGCCCTCAGCGGTCGACCTTCAACTCGGCGCCCTCTTGGGTGGTGCGTAGCATCTCCGCATGGGGCATGATGGTGATGCGCCCGAACTCCGCCAGCATTGAACGGAAGTCGGCCGCGACGGTCCTGGGCTTGCGGTCGAGGTCGTACAGGCCGCAGGCGTTCACCCGGTCGTTCTTCTCGGCGAGCTGGGTGTCCCAGTCGATCTGATCGGTAAGCGAATACCAGGTGAAGCCCAGCACCGGCACGCCGGACTCGCGGATGCTCAGGACGTTCACCCATTGCTTCCAGAGCCACGAGGGCGCGGCCGCCGCGTCGAAGACGTTGGTCTCAGTGTGCATCAGCGGTTTGCGGTAACGCTCCCAGTACTGGTAGGCGACCTGGCGCCAACCCATCACGTCCTCGGCTTCAAATGTGTCGCCGTTGGGCTTGATGATGTGTTCGTTGCGGCCATAGTAGTCGATGCCCAGGACCTGATATCCAGGCGGATCGCCGCGCATGAACCAGTCGTATTCCTCCCGCGTCAGGCCGTTGTCCAGGGCGTAGAGCAGACATTCCGCGTCCGGCGAGTGGCCGTAAAGCAAATCGAGCGACAGGAACTTGACCTTGTTGGCGAGCACCGTATCGGGACTGACCGTGGCCTTCATCTCGTGCACATATTCGGCGCTCTCGCTGTGCACGATGATGGCGTTGTGGGTGCGCTCGGCGATGGCGTGGCAACCGAGGATACTGCAGGCCGCTAAGTGCTTTAAGGCGGTGACGAAGCCGCGGTCGGACTTGAGCTGCTCGTTCCAGATGCCGGTCTTGGCGCTGTTGCGCGCGGTGACATAGGCCTCGTTCACCGGCGTGTAGAGACGTATCCAAGGGTATCGCTCCGCAACCGCGGCGCAATAGTCCCGGAAAAGCACCGGCAGCTCGGGGTTCTGGAAGTTCCCCACCCAATCCGGCAGGCCGAAGTGGAGGAGATCCAGGATCGGGGTGATCTCAAGCCGCTGCACCTCTCGAAGAACTTCGTCGGCGAAGGACCAGTCGTATCGACCCGGAGCCAACCAGACCTTGTGCAGCGGCAGGCCATAGCGAAGCACGCGCACGCCCAGTTCATGGACGAGGCCCAGATCCTCCCGCCAACGGTCGTAATGGCCGCACTCGGCGAGCTGGTCCCGGCGAATGCGGCCATTGTCGATGGTAGGGTAGGAACATTCCACCCCGGTGGCGAACAGGAAGCTGTCGCCCACCTCGCCCGTCGGCATGCCGCTGCCGTCCCGGCCGCCGGCGCCCCCGAACTCGTCGCCCGCGTCGTCGCCGTCGCCGCGGACCCGGCGTATGCTGCTAAGGAAGCTTTCAGCCATGGCTCATCTATCGTTGGGTGGGTCGTTCGCCGAGACGGTCAGGGCGGCTTATCGGCTCGCCAGGAAGCGGTCCGCCGTCCGAAGGCTCAGGGCCATCTGCGTTACACAGGGGTTGACGCTGAGCGCGCTCGGATAAACGGAATTGTCGCAGACGTAGAGGTTGTCGATGTCGAAGCTGCGACACTGCGCGTCGACCACCGCATCATCGCCATCGACGCCCATGCGGCAGGCGCCCAGGGTATGCGCGTTGCGCTCGGTCCGTAAAAGGCCGTAGGCGCCGGCGGCCTGTAGCACCGCCTCCATCAGCCGATCGGCGTGCGCGGTCATGGCCTTTTCGTTTTCGCCGTTGGAGAAGCTCACGATCGGCTTGGGCAGCCCCCGCGCGTCCAGCTCGTCGCTGAGCGTCAGTCGATTGTCCTCGTACGGCAGGCAGTCGCCACACATGTTGATGCCCACCGCATTGTTGAAACGGCGCATCCGCGTGGTCAGCGCCGGGCCCCAAAGGCCTGCGCCTCGGGCCATCTGAGAAGCGTAGGTGACGGGCATCACGCCGATGCTCTGAACCAGGTATCCGCCGGCGAAGTCCGCGTCGGGCGGACGGTGCATGTCCTCGCTGATCAGCCCGCCCGGGATGCCGCGGGTGGGCTTCACCAGGGCGTCGACCTCGGCCCATATCTGCAGGGCGGTGTGGGCCATGAAGTTGCGCCCAACCTGGCCTGAACTGTTGGCCAGATCGTTGATCAGCAACAGCCGGGCGCTCTCCACGCCGCCGGCGCTTAAGAAAACCGTCCCGCAACGCTGGCGCGTCTCGCGGCCGTCCGCATCCCGGTAGATCACTGCGGACAACCGACCGTCCGTGGCGCGTTCGAACCCGGTGACGAAACACCGCTCCCGAACCTCGGCGCCCGCCCGAACCGCCAGGGGGATGAAGATCACGTCGGCGGAGCCCTTCGCCCCAACGCTGCAGCCGGCCTGGCAGAAGCCGCGATTGGTGCAGGCCGGCCGGTGGATGCCCGCATATTCGTAATCGCTCGACGGGGCGGCGTTGGGGGCGGGGCAGGTCTTCAGCCCGATCGACGCGCCGCCGACCTGCATCAGTTCGGCCGCGCCGTTGAGCGGCAGCGATGGGCGGGGATAAGCGCTGCGGCTCGGCCCCCAGGGGTATTGAGCGGGTCCGCTGACGCCGAGGAAGCGCTCCGCCTCGTCGAAATAAGGGACCATCTCGGCATACGGGATGGGCCAGTCGCGCCCGACGCCGAAGTCGCTGTGCAGACGAAAGTCGTCGGGCTGAGGCCGCACGGCGTAGGCGGTCCAATGCAGGGTCGAGCCGCCGACGCCGATGCCCGAATTATTGCGACCGAACGGGATGGGATCGGCGCCCGCCGCAAGCCGCTCGTCCTTCCAGAACAACTTTTCCTGCTCGGCCTCGTCGGAGGCGAAGTCCTCCGCCGGAGACCAGCTCTGGCCGGCTTCGAGCACGACGACGCTGAGCCCCGCTTGCGCCAGCCGCATGAGGATCGGCGCGCCGCCCCCGCCCGCGCCGATCACCACCGCGTCGACGGGCTCACGATCGGTGTAGCGGCGGACCGGTGGTTCAGCGCTCAAGGTGTTCAGCCTCCGCCGCCACCGCGTCCAGACCAACGGCCTCCACGCCCAGCGCGTCGGCCATGCCGTCATAGCCGATCGAGACCTGCACCAGTGGGTGGGCGTAATAAATCTCGGCGAGTGCGGCCAGCAGCTCCTCGAACCAATGCTCCAGCACCGGGTCCGCCATAGGCGCTTTCCCGTCGGCCGCAGCCTGCAGCAGCTCATCTTGTGCATCCAACGGGAGATCGGCGAAGGAAGAGCCTCCCTCCGCCCTTGCTGAACCATCGAGAGCGGTCAGGCCTGCCTGGTGCAGGGCCACGTCATCCTGCATGTCGATGTAGCGCCAGCCCCGCCCCAATCCGCTTCCCAGCTTGGCTTCAAAGGCGGCGGCGAGGCGGATGCGTCGGACCAGGTCGGGCTCGGGGATCAATCGCAGGCAGACGGCTTCCATTGTCCGCCGTTGTTCAACGGAAAAGAGCGACGACGGACCGAAGGTCTGGTCCATGCGCCGGACCAGGGCTTTCCGGGTCGGTGCAGACACCGTCCTGCTCGCCAGCAACGCGCGTGTGCGGGCTTCGAGGTCGGAGAGGGGATCAGACACCAATTCGGCCGTTTCGGCGGGCGAAGACGTCATGAGTCCGTCGACAACTTTCCACCGGTAACCTGGACCAGCGAGCCGGTCATGAACGAGCCGTCGTCCGAGGCGAGCAACACATAGACGGGGGCCAACTCTTCTGGCTGGCCGGGGCGGGCCAGCGCCACCTCGTGGCCGAACTTGGCGACCTCGTCCCTGGGCATGGTGGCCGGGATGTTCGGCGTCCAGACCGGACCGGGGACCACGGCGTTGACCCGGATTTTCTTCTCGCCGAGCGACAACGCCAAGGCCCGGGTGAAGGCATGGATCGCACCTTTGGTCGCGCAGTAGTCGATCAGCAGAGGCTCACCCGTCATGCCCACGATCGACCCGGTATTGACGATGGAGGACCCTTCGGACAGGTAGGGCAGGGCGGCCTGAGCCATGAAGATATAGCCGAAGATGTTCGTCTCGAAGGTGCGCCGAAGCTGCGCCTCGGAAATGTCCAGCAGTCCGCCTTCCTGAGACTTCTGATACGCGGCGTTGTTGACGAGGATATCGAGGCCGCCAAGTGCATTCACGGTCTCCGCTACAGCGTCAAAACAGGCTTGACGGCTGCGCACGTCGGCCTTGATGACGTGACAGCTTCCATTCCGATCCTCAATCATGCGCTGGGTCTCCTGCGCATCGTCATCGTTCTCGTTGTACAAGATGGCGACCTTCGCCCCTTCCAAGGCGAAGGCCACGGCCACGGCGCGCCCGATCCCGCTGTCGGCGCCGGTGATCAAGGCGCACTTACCAACCAATTTCCCCGCCGCCTTGTAGGCTGCGAGCGAGCTTTGCGGGGGGATGATCATGTCGGACTGCTTGGCCGGATAGGGCAGGGTCTGGCCGACCATGTCCTCAGCCGTGGGGCGTTCGGTATCACTCATCACGCCATTCCTACCTGCAACACCGAGCGCAACCCGCAGCTTTCATACTCTGCGATAGGTCAATTGCGCGGCAACATGGGCTTGCCTTCGTGCGAGACCAGCAGGTCGTGCATGTCATCCGCATGTTCTTCTTCCACCGCCAGGATGCCTTCGAGCATCACCCGGGTGGTGGGATCCTGGTCAGCGAAGTAGCGGATCAGTTCCCGGTAATGATCCACCGCAATCCGCTCCGCTATCAGGTTCTCCTTGATCATCTCGATCAGGTTGCCGTTCTGCCCGGCATATTGAGAGGCGGAACGCATCGCCAGACCCTCGGGATCGAAGTTGGGCGTGCCGCCAAGCTGGTTGATGCGGTTGGCGACCGCCAGCATATGCTCCTGCTCTTCCTTGGCGTGCTCGGCGAACTCGGCCCGAACACCTTCACTGGAGATGCCCGACGCGGCGATCGAGTGCTGGGTATAGCGCAGAACGCAGACGATCTCGGTGGCCAGCACCGCCTGAAGAATCTCAATCGTCTTGTCGACATCGCCTTCGTACGTCGACGTTACCGCGCCTCCGTCGATGTGCTCGCGCGCCCGGGCTCGCAGGGTCTGCACGTCGCTCAGAAAGGGCTTCTGGGCGGTGGGACGTTGGGCGAGGTCGGTCTCAGACATGTCGGCTTTCCACAGCGTGTTGAGGTCGAAGTCGCAACGCTGAACGTCCCACGACGATGCACGGGCGGAGCGTGATTCATCACGTGACCGGCGGGACGCGTAGCTGGGCTCCTTGACGACCCCGGTCCGCTTTGGCCGGAGCGCCGCAGGCGGCGTCCGCCCTCCCACGAGCCCTCTCCCGACGCGCCGCTCCCGTCTGATCAAAATGGAAGCATCCGACGAGCGCGGCGCCTACGCTTGGGGCGGCAAATCCTCTGGGCGCCTGCCGCGCTTTGTTCCATGGATGGTGTGCGCCTGGGCAAACTGTCAGGTCGCCCTCCAGAGGCGAGCGGTGTCGATGCAGACGTTCGACGAGATGTACGGGGGCTCCGCCGAGACCGCAGAGGTGCGCCCCGGCTACGAGGCGTTGAAGACTTGGCTGAACGAGACGCCGAGCGCGTTGCTGGACACCCGTCGCCAGCAGGCCGAACTGCTGTTCCGCCGCATCGGAATCACCTTCGCCGTCTATGGGGACAACGACGCCGAGGAGCGGCTGATCCCCTTCGACATCATCCCCCGCGTGCTGACCCGCCCGGAATGGGCCACCCTGGAACGCGGGCTGATCCAGCGCTCGCGCGCGCTGAACGCCTTTCTGGCCGACATCTACGGGCCGCGGGACTGCCTGCGCGCCGGGATCGTTCCCGAGGATTTGATCCTCTGCAATCCGCAGTTCCGGCTGGAGATGGTCGGCCATCCGCCGCCCCATGGCGTCTATTGCCACATCGCCGGGATCGACCTTGTCCGCACCGGGGCCGACGAGTTCTACGTGCTGGAGGACAACTGCCGCACCCCGTCCGGCGTCTCATACATGCTGGAGAACCGGGAGGTGATGATGCGCCTGTTCCCGGACCTGTTCGCCCGCTGTCGCATCGCGCCGGTGGACAGCTATACCGAGGCTTTGCTGGCGACCCTGCGCTCGGTCGCCCCCACCCGCGCCCAGGGCAATCCCACCATCGTGCTGCTGACGCCCGGCATGTACAACTCCGCCTTCTACGAGCACAGCTTCCTGGCCGACAAGCTGGGCGTGGAGCTGGTCGAGGGGAGCGACTTGTTCGTCCAGGACTGCGTGGTGTTCATGCGGACCACCGAAGGTCCAAAGCGCGTCGACGTGATCTATCGCCGCGTCGACGACGACTTCATCGATCCCCTGGTCTTCTATCCCACCAGCATGCTGGGCGTGCCGGGACTGATGAGCGCCTATCACGCGGGCAACGTCACCCTGGCCAATGCGCCGGGCGCCGGGGCCGGCGACGACAAGGCCATCTACAGCTACATGCCCGAAATCGTCCGCTTCTTCATGGGCGAGGAGCCGGTGCTGAACAACGTGCCGAGCTGGCGCTGCCGCGAGCCGGACTCGCTGGCTTACGTGCTGGAGCACCTGCCGGAACTGGTGGTCAAGGAGGTGAACGGCTCTGGCGGCTACGGCATGCTGGTGGGGCCGACCTCGTCGCGCGAGGAGGTCGAGACCTTCCGGGCCAGGCTGATCGCCACACCGCACAACTTCATCGCCCAGCCGACGCTGGCGCTCTCCACCTGCCCGACCTTCGTCGAGAGCGGAGTGGCGCCGCGCCACGTCGACCTGCGCCCCTTCGTGCTGACGGGGTCGGACGAGGTGCGGATCACGCCGGGAGGGTTGACGCGGGTGGCGCTGAAGGAGGGCTCGCTGGTGGTCAATTCCAGCCAGGGCGGCGGCACCAAGGACACCTGGGTGCTGGATGAGTAGGATGGAGCCGCCGACCATCTACCCTCCCCCCGGAGGGGAGGGTCAGGGTGGGGGGCCGCGTCAGCCTCGGCGCGCTTCCCGGACATGTCTCCCCACCCTGACCCTACCCTCCGGGGGGACGGAGAAAAGGGTTGTGGCCTGTAACCTACCGGCGAACGTTGTGGCCTGACCCATGCTCTCGCGCACCGCCGACAGCCTCTATTGGACCGCACGCTACATGGAGCGCGCCGACTACCTCGCGCGACTGCTGGAGACCGCGCTCCGCGCCGCTTCGCTCCCCGCCAGCTACGGCGGCTCGTCCACCGAGTGGGAGAGCGCGGTGGCCTCGGCCGGGGCGGCTGAGGTGTTCTACGAACGCTACGGCGACGCCAACGAGGAGACGGTGCGCGACTGGCTGGCCTTCAGCCCCGACTATTCCTCTTCGATCTACAGCTGCCTAACCACCGCCCGCAGCAACGCCCGCGCCGTCCGCACGGCCCTGACCGCCGAGATGTGGGAGGCCGTGAACGATGCGGGGTTGGAGCTGCAGAGCTGGCGCGGCCGCGCCCTCTCGCGTGAGGAACTGGTGCGCTTCCTGGAGTGGGTTAAGGGCGTGGTGCTGACCTTCGACGGCGCGGCGCGCCGCACCATGCTGAAGAACGACGTCTACTGGTTTCTGCGCCTGGGCGGCGCGCTGGAGCGGGCGGACAACACCGCGCGCATCCTGGACGTCAAGTACCACATCCTGCTGCCCGAGCATGAGCGGGTAGGCGGCACGCTGGACTACTTCCAGTGGTCCACCATCCTGCGCGAGGTTTCGGCCCTGACCGCCTATACCTGGGTCTATCGTCAAAGCGTGAAGCCCTGGCTGGTGGCCGACCTGCTGATCCTGAACAAGCAGATGCCGCGCTCGCTCGCCAACTGCTACGAGGTGATCGCGCGCCAGACCGACCTGCTGGCCGAATCCTACGGCCGGCGAGGGCCGAGCCAGCGCCAGGCCCGCGCCATGCTCTCCAAGCTGAACGGCTCGCGCATCGAGGACATCTTCCAGTCTGGGCTGCACGAGTTCATCACCGGCTTCCTCGACGACAACGCCCAGCTGGGCGCAACCGTCACCGAGCAGTACCTGGTCTGAAGGGCGAAGAGCCATGCGCATCCAGGTCGGCTACGTCACCCGCTACGACTACGACACCCCGGCCAAGCTGATCGTGCAGGCCCTGCGCATGACGCCCCGGGGCCACGACGGCCAGCATGTGCTGAAATGGGCGGTGGAGACCGACGCCGACGTGCGCCTGCATCTGGGCGAGGACGCGTTCGGCAACACCACGCACGGCCTGTCCGTCGCCGGCCCGATCCGGCGGCTGGTCACCCGCGTGACAGGAGAGGTGGAGACCTGGGACAACGGCGGCGTGGTCAAGGGCGCGGTGGAGCGGTTCCCGCCCATGGTCTATCTGCGCGAGACCGAGCTGACCAAGGCCGATGCGCCCCTGGTGGAGTTCGCCGAACGCGCCCGGTCGGCGGGGGACGGCATGCTGGACCGGCTTCACGTCCTGCTGGCCGCCGTCCACGACGAGATGACCTTCGAGACCCGGCGGACCGACGCCGCGACCTCGGCCGCCGAAGCCTTCGCGCTGAAGCACGGGGTCTGCCAGGACCTTACCCACATCTTCATCGCCTGCGCCCGGGCGCTGGGCGCGCCCGCCCGCTACGTCTCCGGCCATCTGGCTCGGGGCGACGGCCAGATCGATCAGGAGGCGGCGCACGCCTGGGCCGAGGCCTATGTGGAGGATTTGGGCTGGGTCGGCTTCGACGCCGCGAACGGGGTCTGCCCCACGGACAGCTATGTGCGCGTGGCCGCCGGCCTGGACTATCTCGGCGCGGCGCCGGTGCGCGGCAGCCGCTATGGCGGCTCGGGCGAGCACATGGACGTCAAGCTGCGCGTCGCGCCTCGGGGGCAGTGAGCACAGCTGAGCGGGCTTGGAGCGAGGACCTATGACCTATTGCTGCGGGCTGCTGCTGAAGGACGGCATGGTGGTGGTGACCGACACCCGCACCAACGCCGGCGTCGACAATATCTCGACCTACCGCAAGCTTCACACGGTTCAGGGGGAGGACCGCTTCATCGTGCTGGCCACCGCGGGCAACCTGTCGGTGACCCAGTCGGCGCTTTCCCAGCTGACCGCCCCACCGATCGAGGGCGGACCCCTGACCCTGCACGACGTGGCCGACCTGTTCAGCGCCGCTCAGCTCGTCGGACACACCACGGCAAGGTTCAAGACGGCCATCGCCTCGACCGTGGGCCCGGGCGTGTCCACCGACGTCACGATTCTGTTCGGCGGCCAGATCCGCGGCCAGCCGATGCGCTTCTTCCTGATCTATGGCGACGGCAATTTCATCGAGTGCGAGCAGGACACCCCGTTCCTGCTGGCCGGCGAGACCAAGTACGGCAAGCCGATCCTGCTTCGCTCCATCACCTACGACACCCCGCTGTCCGAGGCGCTGAAGATCGTGCTGGTCTCCTTCGACAGCACCCTGCGCTCCAACCTGGCGGTCGGCCTGCCGCTGGACGTGCTGGTGCTGCGCCGCGATGCGCTGGCGTCTGAGCTCACCCACCGCATCGAGGTGGACGAGCCCTACTTCCACGACCTCGGCGACCAGTGGTCCAAAGGTTTGCGCGACGCGCTCGGCGATCTCCCGGACGCGCCCTACCTGCGGTCCTGACGCTCCCGGCGGGCGAGCGCTCGGCGCTGCGGCCCTTCATCTCTTGCAAAGGCGCGTGGGTTAGGGCTCCTGGCCCGCTGGCTTGCTCCTGAAGGGCCCGCGCGGAGTCTGAGACACATGGCGAACGCCGATCGCCCCACGGGCCGGTCCGGCGGCGGCGGGACCGGCGGACGCCCGCCGCCCGGCCGCTCTGCGCCTGCGGGCCGGCCGCGCCGGACCCTGCTCGGCTCCCTGATCTACTGGCTGGTGGTGCTCGGCGTCTGGGCGCTGATCTTCGTGGCCGCCTTCGTGCTGGTGTTCTCGCGAGGCCTGCCCGACACCTCCAAGCTCTACGACATCCATCGCCAGCCCTCGATCAGCTATCTGGACCGCAACGGCGCGCTGCTGTCGGTGCGCGGCAGCCAGTATGCGCCGCCGGTCGACATCGATTCGCTGCCGGCCTACGTGCCCGCCGCCTTCGTGTCGGTGGAGGACCGGCGGTTCTATTCGCACTGGGGCTTCGACCCCATCGGCATCGGGCGCGCGGTGGTGGCCGACATCCACCGGGGCCACGCCGCGGAGGGCGCCTCCACCATCACCCAGCAGCTGGCGCGCAACCTGTTCCTGACGCCCGACCAGACCATCAAGCGCAAGGTGCAGGAGCTGTTGCTGGCCGTCTGGCTGGAGCACCAGTACACCAAGAAGCAGATCCTGGCCCTGTATCTGAACCGCGTCTACTTCGGGGCCGGCGCCTATGGCATCGAGTCGGCGTCGGAGACCTTCTTCAACAAGCCGGCCTCAAAGCTGTCCATCGGCGAGGCGGCGTTGCTGGCGGCGCTGCTGAAGTCGCCCACCCACTATTCCCCGGTCAACGAGCAGGAGCGGGCGGGTCGGCGCGCCACCATCGTGCTCGACAAGATGGTGGAGACCCACGCCATCACCTCTGAACAGCGGGACGAGGCGCTGGCGCATCCGGTGCGGGTCTCGCCCGCGCTCGCCACCCAGCACGCCCAGTATTTCGTGGACTGGGTCGACGCCCAGGTCCGCAAGCTGGTCGGCCAGCCCACCGCCGACCTGATCGTGGAGACCACGCTCGACCTGCCCATCGACACTGCGGCCGAAGCGGCGGCCCGCAACGTGGTGTCCCGGGACGGACGCCTGGGCGTGCAACAGGCGGCGGTGGTGGCGCTGGACGGCGGGGGGCGGGTGCGCGCGCTGATCGGCGGCGTCAGCTACGCCGCCAGCCAGTTCGACCGCGCCATCGACGCCCGCCGCCAGGCCGGCTCCGCCTGGAAGCCCTTCGTCTATCTCACAGCGCTGGAGAACGGCAGCACGCCCCAGACAATGGAGTCCGACGAGCCGGTGACCATCAACGGCTGGACCCCGCACAACTTCGAGCCGGAATATCTGGGCCCCGTCACCCTGGCCCAGGCGCTGCAGCGCTCCATCAACACCGTCGCCGCCCGCGTCGCCGATCAGGTCGGCCGCGACAAGGTGGCGGACACCGCCCGCAAGCTCGGCATCACCTCGCCCATCAACACCGACCCCGCCATGGCGCTCGGCACCAGCCAGGTCAGCCCGCTGGAGATGGCCGCCGCCTATGACGCCTTCGCCAACGGCGGCTATCGGGTGGAGCCCTACGCCATCGAGCGTATCCGCACCCGCGACGGCAAGGTGCTCTACGAACATCCCCCGTCGCCGCACGACATGGTGGTGCCCGAGCCGCAACTCGGCCAGCTGGTCTCGATGATGCGCAGCGTCCTGGTCCCCCCTGGCACCGGTACGCGCGCGGCGATCCCTGGCTACGACCTGGCCGGCAAGACCGGCACCACCAGCGATTTCCGCGACGCCTGGTTCGTCGGCTACACCGGCGGCTTCGTCGCGGCGGTCTGGGTCGGCAAGGATGACGACGCGCCCATGCGCCACGTCACCGGCGGCTCGGCCCCCGCCGACCTGTGGCGCCAGTTCATGGCCGCGAGCCTGCCCCGCCTGAAGGTCCAGTCGATCCCGACCGGCCAGACCGTCCCCGCCCCCGCCGCTCAGGACGACAACCCCGTCAGCGACCTGCTCGGCAACACCGCAGGCCTCAGCCAGGGCCAGCCTGATGCGGACGACGCCGACACCCACAGCCAGGGCGACGGAGACCCCTATGGGGATCGGTCGCGTTCGGCCAATCCCGCTCCCACACCGCCCCCCGGGCCCTACTGAGCCATGGACCCGGCTCGTCGCCTCATGTTCACGTCACCATGAGCGAGCCGGGCGCCGCGCGGCTGCGCGATCCTGTCGCCCACAGCCACGCGCTCGGCGGCTTTCTCGCCGGCGCGGCCATCGGCTTGGCGGCCGCCATCGGCGCCGCCGTGGTGATCGGGGCGGTGGTCGGGGCGGCGGCTGCGGAAGTGGCCTCGGCCGGGCTGGCCACGCCGCTGATCGTCGGCGCCGTGGCCACGGTAGGCGAGTTCGGGATGAACGCTTTAGTCGGCGGCAAGCTGATGGGCTTGACCGAAGAGGCGGGCGAGGCGCTAGGCGCCCACAGCATGGGACCGGCCTCAGGGCAGGTCGCGCAGGGCTCGCCGAACGTGTCGATCAACGGACGTCCCGCTGCACGGGTGGAGGATGCGGAAAGTTGCGACGCCGGCAAGCTGGCCCAGGGCTCGCGCACTGTGGCGATCAACGGATTGGCCGCATCCCGCGTAGGGGACAAGACCACCTGCGGCGCGGTGATCATCGAGGGCTCGGCGAACGTCCTGATCGGCGGCCCTACAGGGACGTTCGAGCCGATCCAGTCGGAAGTCCCCTCCTGGGCGCGGTGGGCGGTGGTCGTCGCCAGCCTCCTGCCGGCGTTCGGCGGCTTGGCTCGCGTGGTCGGCCCGGCGATCGCGGAGGTGGAGGCCACTGGCTTCGCCCGCGCCGCCCAGACCGGGGCCAAGGCGCTCGGCCGGGGACTGGAGGAGCGGGCGGGCGGTGGCGGAGATCCCCTGCCTTCGGGGGCGCCGCCCCCCTCCCTCTATCGCGTCGACGGACGCCCACCCGGCACGATCTTTAACGAGGGTTTCCAGCCAAAAGGTACCGCAACCGATCTTCAGACCTACGTCAATCAGAACGCTCCAAGTGCATTCGTCAGTACGTCCAAGACGGCAGACATTGCGAACAATCTAGATTTTGCTTCGCCGGGAAAGTACCTCTATGAGGTAGATAGCTCTCAGGTTTCAGGCGTGGATGTGAACCAAGCCTATCCAGATAATCCATACCCTCATGAGCAGGAAATGGCGGTATTGGGAGGCGTGTCGCCTCAAGCTGTTCTCAGTGCTAAGCCCATTCTTCCGGGCGGTGGCCTGGGTAACACAATCCCTAACCCAGGTTATCGGGGAGGTAACTAATGGCCGAGGCACGCGATCCGGCGCCACCGCTGAATGATCCGTCTCTCGTGGCGATGGCGCGCAGTCAACCGGGCGGCTGGTTGTATGATCTTGACTGGAAATATCCCGATGATCAGCCAGTCCCTCCGGAAGCAATCCGTGGGGCGTGGAAGGTCGATCCGCTCGGGATGATGACGAGTGAATACTCCAGGAATGAGCGGTACCGTCCTGTAGTACGTTGCTCTAGAGATTTAAAGCCCTACATGCATTCCGCTGCTAGAACCAATTGTGACCAATGGATTGTAGAGATCGATCCACGAGGAGAAACCTTATTTCCTGACATACCGCCGGAGTTGATCCGAGGCTGGTGGTACGTGGATGCTCAGGGAGTGATCACCAGCAGCTTTAGACCCAATGCGCTTTGGAAAGATGTGGGCTAAAGCACGATCTTCAACGCTGAGAGATATCTGCTGAAGACTTACTGCGATCGTACGTCATATAACATTCTGTGCACGATCTCGCAGGACTCAGCGTCCGACGTCTCAAGCTCGCGCGCACACATCAGGCCTAAGCTCTGCTGAGCGTAGGCTTCTTTGGTCAAGCGACCGTCCTCGCCCAACGGCTGTTCTATGCGATCGAGGTCTCGTTCAGCGTAGGCGAAGAAATGATTGGCGGCGTTCTGCCGAAGCCGCTCGGCTGTCACTGCTCGGGCGCCGTCGAACGGCGTCATCATCGTCCGTCTGTTCTTTGGTCAAACGTTCTTCCTTGATGAAGACGAGTTGAGCCATGGCGTGTGCGGCGGCAAGGCGATGAGCGCCTTGCCGCCGCGCGGGCTTCACAGCACCCCGAGCATCTCCGCGACCAGCGGATGGCGCACGATGTCCACGTCCTCCAGCCGCACTACGGCCACGTCGGCGAGCTGCTCCAGCCGTTCGGCGGCCTGGGCGAGGCCGGAGATTCCGGGCAGCAGGTCCGACTGCGCGGGGTCGCCGGTGATGACCATGGTGGAGTTCCAGCCGAGCCGCGTCAGCAGCATCTTCAGCTGGCCATAGGTGCAGTTCTGCGCCTCGTCGATGACCACGAAGGCATTGTTCAGGGTGCGCCCGCGCATGAAGCCGATGGGGGCGATCTCGATCAGGCCTTCGGCCATCAGCGCCTTGACCCGCTTCATCGACAGCCGGTCCGACAGGGCGTCGTAGAGCGGGCGCAGGTAGGGGGCGAGCTTCTCCTCCATGTCGCCGGGCAGGAAGCCGAGCGTCTCCCCGGCCTCGACCGCGGGACGGGAGAGGACGATGCGCCCGATCCGCCCGGCTTCCAGCGCCTCCACCGCCTTGGCGATGGCCAGATAGGTCTTGCCCGTGCCGGCGGGGCCGAGCGCCATGACCAGGCTCTTGGCGTCCACGGCCTCCAGCAGGCGGCCCTGACCGATGGACTTGGGCCGCAGCGTCTTGACGTAGCTCTGGTCCCGGGCCGCGCCCTCTTCGCGGGGACCGCCCATGGGCGACCATGCCCGGTCGGGGAGCGAGCTGCGTTCGAGCGGGAGGCGGCGCACCTTGCCGTCGTCGCTTCCGAACTGACCCTCGAACTGCGTAGCGTCCAGTTCGCCGTCACGCACGAGACGCTTCAGGGCACGCTTGGTCATGGAGTCCTCCATCAGAGCCGGACAGGAGACAGAAAAAAAGGACGCGGCCCGGAGGCGGCGTCCCTGACGAAGAGGCGGGAAGGGAGCGCGGACGGCGGCGCCGCCGCCGCCGCCGGTCGGGGTGGTCCAGAAGACCTGTCACACGCCGATGCGCCCACGCCCACCTCATGATGGCGATTCGCGGCGGCCGCGAATCGCAACATCGAGGATGCTAGCAGGGCCTTTCCGAGGGGTTAAGCGCCTCACCCGCGACAGTTTAGCGGGATGATAAAGCTTTTGTGACGCTTCAAACATCTGCGTAGCAGGACGGCGGAACGGGAGGAATGACGTTCAAATCTAATCTATCGGCGCCGTAGGCTGTGATTTTATACAAAGTCGGTCGGAGCCGATCGTTGGAGACTTGATCCTTCCCCCTTTGGGGAGGGGGACCAAGCCTAGCTTGGTCGAGGGGGCTGCGCCGCCTGTGCCGAACTGGAGCCCCCCAGCTGGCTTCGCCGACAGCTCCCCCAGGGGGAGGATCTCGACCCTCTGATCGATGGCGGGCGCATCATTTCTGGGTGGCGGAACTCCAGAGGCGTCGAAGCTCCCGGTCGCGGGCGGGATCCAGGTTGAACCAGGCGGCCTGATCCAGCGTCGCCTCCACCACCAACAGCGCGTCGTGCTCGCCAAGCTTGCGCGACAGCAGGTTACGCAGCGTCGCCGCAGGTGTGCGCGCCCGCACGAGCCAGAGGCCCGGCCGGATGGCGATGTTGGGCCCAAAGGCGTCCAGCACGGCCGTCAGCTCCAGGCTCGTCTGGGCGTGGTCGATCCAGACCAGCAGCGGCCTGACCGGCCCGGACCCCGCCGCGACCGCGGAAGGGTCGGCGACCAGCGCCCTGACGCTTTCCGCGACCGGCGACGGCGGCGTGGCCAGGCGGTCGGCTACCGGCGCCGGGATCGGCTGGGGGGCCGCCGCCTGTCGCGCGCTCGGCCGACCGGCCGGCCGGTCGTCGGTCCCGGTGCGGGCCTCGACCTGGCTGCGGAACAGCGGCTCGAACTCCACGCTGGCCTGGGCGGGGGCGAAGGGGCCGCCGGCCCAGGGCGAGAGCAGGGTCGCGGGGCTCACCCGGCCCTCGGCCACGAAGCCCGCCACCCGCGCCTCGGGGTAGGGCCCCCAAACCCCGCCGGCGGCCTTGACGTACCACATGTGCGATGACGGCTCGGCCACGGTGACGCACTCCGCTGCGCGCGAATCTGACGCTAGCTTGCCTCGAAACGCCGTCACGTGACATGGGCGACTGAGACGAGGCGGCTGATGGTCGAGCTTGGACCGTTCCTTTCAACCGAGCGGCTGATCCTGCGCCCGCCGATCCAGTCGGCGGGGCTCTCGTCTCGAGCTCGGCTTGTAAGCGCGGTCGCCACGGCGTAGGTCCCACGCCATCCTGCATTCGGGTTTCGGTTAGGAGAGCGCGATGGGTTATCGCGTCGCTATCGTTGGCGCCACGGGCAATGTCGGCCGCGAGATGCTGGTCATCCTGGACGAGCTGAAGTTCCCCGTGGACAAGCTCCACGCCGTCGCCTCCCGCCGGTCGCTGAACCTGCCGATCGACTTCGGCGACATCACGGTTAAATGCGAGGACATCGAGAGCTTCGACTTCTCCCAGGTCGACATCGTGCTGATGTCGGCGGGAGGGGAGGTGTCCAAGGCCTGGTCGGAGAAGATCGGACAGGCCGGCCCGGTGGTGATCGACAACTCCTCCGCCTGGCGGATGCACCCGGACGTGCCGCTGATCGTGCCGGAGGTGAACCCCGACGCCATCATGGGCTTTCGAAAGAAGAACATCGTCGCCAATCCCAACTGCTCCACAGCTCAGCTGGTGGTGGCGCTAAAGCCGCTGCACGACGCGGCAAAGATAACCCGTGTGGTGGTCTCGACCTACCAGTCGGTGTCGGGCGCGGGGAAGGCGGCCATGGACGAGCTGTGGAACCAGACCAAGAACGTCTTCGTGCTCGGCCCCACCGACCCCCATCACTTCACCAAGCAGATCGCCTTCAACGTCATCCCCCACATCGACGACTTTATGGAGGACGGCTACACCAAGGAAGAGTGGAAGATGACGGCCGAGGTGAAGAAAATCCTCGACCCGCAAATCAAGCTCACCGCCACCTGTGTGCGCGTTCCGGTGTTCGTCGGCCACTCGGAAGCTGTGAACGTGGAGTTCGAGCGCGAGCTGGACGAGGACGAGGCGCGCGACATCCTGCGCGAAAGCCCCGGCGTGGTGGTGATCGATAAGCGCGAAGACGGCGGATACATGACGCCCAAGGAAAGCCAGGGCGAGTTCGCCGTCTATGTCAGCCGCCTGCGCACCGACCCGACGGTGGAGAACGGGCTGGCGTTCTGGTGCGTGTCGGACAACCTGCGCAAGGGCGCGGCGCTGAACGCGGTGCAGATCGCGCAGTTGCTGGATCAGCGCGGGCTGTTGAAGGTCGAAGCGTAGGCGCCCAGCGTGCTTTCGAGACGCAAGGCATGCGCCTCGCTCCTTGGCATGACGAACAGTAGGCGAGCACATCGGTCGTCATCCTGAGGCGCCCGCTTGCGGGCGTCTCGCAGGACGCACATGCTGGGCTCGCCCGGGAGAGCCCGCCTATGACCACCGCCTACGATTTCATGCCTCAGGCGTCGGACGGATCACCTGCGTCGCTTGAAGCCTATCGCGGCAAGGTGCTGCTGGTCGTCAACGTGGCCAGCAAGTGCGGCTTCACCCCGCAGTACGCCGGGCTGGAGACGCTGCATCGCAAGTACGCGGGACGCGGCTTCGAGGTGCTGGGCTTTCCCTGCAACCAGTTCGGCGCCCAAGAACCCGGTGATGCGGCCGAGATCGCCAGCTTCTGCTCCCTGACCTATGATGTCAGCTTTCCCGTGTTCGCCAAGATTGAGGTGAACGGCCCTAAGGCCGATCCTTTCTACACCTTCCTCAAGCACGAGAAGCCGGGCGTACTGGGCTCCGAGGGGATCAAGTGGAACTTCACCAAGTTCCTGATCGGCCCCGACGGCCAAGTCGCCGGCCGCTACGCCCCCAACGTCAAGCCCGAAGCGCTGGAAGCGGATATCGAGAAGCTGCTGGCCTCCTCGACGACTACGCCCAGCTGAGCTCAGGCGCGGCCCCCTGCATTCGCCTCATCCTGAGCTTGTCGAAGGACGGGGCGTCCACCGGGCGCGCCGCGGCCGCGTCCTTCGACGGGCTCAGAATGAGGCCGACTCAAAGGACAGCGAGTCCGGCCATCGTCCTGCTCGAGTCGCCAATCGCCTCAGGCCGTCGCCAGCCCCGCGGCCTGCTTCTGCGCCTTGGACTTGCCAAGGAACCGTCGGGCCAAGCGGACAAGGTTGGGGAAGAAGGTGGGGCGGACCAGGCGTTTGTCGTAGGGCGCGAGCCGGCGGGCGTTCTCCGCCAGGCAGAGGTCCATCAGGCCGGGCACGTCGATGTCGGCCACCGCTTCGCCCCCGGCGACGGTGAAGTTCGTCTCCTCCGCCGTGCCGACGTCCTTGGCCAGGCCCATGCGCTCCCAGGCCAGGAAGGCCCAGACCGCCATGATCTTCAGCCTGAACCCCGGCCGGCGCCAGATCGCCATGTTGCGCCGCCGCCAAGCCACCCAGTTGACGAAGAACAGGATGTGGCGCGCCTCCTCGTGCACCACCGGCTCGAAGGTCTCCACCAGCTCCTCCGGGAAGAAGCCGGAGCGCCGGGCCGCCTCAAACAGGCCGAAGGCGAAGAAGCTGTCGATGCACTCGGAATAGCCGGTGACCATGAAGGCCCATTCCTTGTCCCGGGGCGGCTTGACCAGGTCTTCGCCTTTCAGGGCGATGCCGTAGGCGTTGACGAGGTTGGTCAGGACGTGGCGATGGCGCGCCTCCTCAAACCCGTTCAGCTCGCAGGCCTGGCGAAGCAGTGGGTCCGAGATCAGTTCGGCGTAGGCCTTGACCCGCAGGCTGGCGCGGTTCTCGGTCCGGACTGCGATGTCCCAGATCGGCAGGCTGGTGATCCGCGCCAGCGCCTCGGGCTTAAGCTCGGGCCAGTCCAGCACCGCCGGCTTGTAGGGATTGAATGTGTCCAGCAGGGTTGTGCAGAACAGCGCCTTGTGCGCCTCGCTGCCGAGCTTGATCCGATCCGGATAAGGTGGAATCGCCGGACGCTCGGGTCCGCTGGCGAATTGGCCTGGAAATTCGGGCTTCACGGCGGGGGGGCTCCATGAGGTCGAAAGGTTCTAACTTTCGACCGTCACCGAAGACAAGCCCCGTCGCGTCACCCTTTGATCAGAAGGCGTATTTCACCCCGATATCGCCGCCGTAATAGTCGGTGTTCGCCCCCGCGAAGCGCCCATTATAGGCGATGAAAGCGCTCCAGTGGCGGGTGAAGGTCGCGTTCAGGCCGGCCTGGGCCTCGCCCCATTCCCGGTCGGGCGAAAAACCCGGGATGGCGAACTGGCCGGCCATGGTGGTCAGGCCGCCCACCACGTCGCGGGTGCGGGCGTCGCCGTCATAGGCGTAACCGACCTGCGCATAGGGGCGCAGCAGGGTCGTTCCGAGCGGCAGGGCGCCCTGGAGCCGCACTCCGGCCTCGCCGATCAGCGACTCGCGTGTCTGCGATCCGAAGGTCATGGCCCCGCTGTCGGCGCCCAGTTCAGCGTAGCGGTCGACGTGGACCCGCTCGTAGGCGCCGGTCACGAAGGGCCCGGCGCGCAGGGTCGGGGCGCCGAACCAGTAGCCGGTGGTGAAGTTCAGCGAGGAGGTCTGGCCTTCCGCATCGCCCTGCTCGGTGCGGGTGACCGGGCCGATCTTGTATTCGCGCAGGATGTTGCGGAAGCGGACGCCGCCGAAGCCCGCGGCCCCGTCGACATAGGCCTGGCCCAGGACGTATTGGGCGAACAGCGAGCCCATGAAGCTGTCGGTGTCGAAGCGCCTGAGCTGGCCGTTCAGCGCCTCGCTCGCCGTGCCGCCGCTCAACTCCGCGCCGACGGTGAGCGCGGGGTTTAGCCGGTCGTCGAAGCCCGCGGTGATCAGGCCGTCGTCGTCATGAGCCGAGGGCGTATAGCTCTCCGCCGAGATATGCTGGCGCACGTAGCCGCCGGTGGCGAACAGGTGCACCCCGGGGGCGGCGTCGGTCTGGTCGCTGAGCAGCTGCTGACCGATGGCGTTGCGCTCCGCCTCCAGCGTCGCCAGCGGTTCTTCGGCCAGCAGGGAGACCTGCTGGGGTGCGATGATCTCGTTCTCCACTACCTCGGCGAACAGGGCGTGGGTGTTGGTGGTCGGGTGCACCCCGTCGGCGAACAGGTAGGTGGCCGGCGTGGCGTTCGGCCTCAGCGTCTGCGGCGTGCAGTTCAGCGAACTTGCGGTGGTGCAGGCCGCGACCGTCGTGTTCAGGATGCCGAAAGCGGAAGGATCGGCCAGCACCTCGTTGAACAGGGCGAAGGTGTTGACCGGGATGATACCGACCCTGGCGTTGGCCAAGCCGGCGTTCAGCGCGCTGTTGAACGCGCTCGAAAGGGTCGACTGTTCAGCGATGGTGCCCGGAACCAGCGTTTCCCCAGCCGCAGCCGAAGGGGTCAGGCTGGTGTTGGGCAGGTTGAAGACGACGATGTAGCGCGCACCCGCTTTCTGCAGGTTGCCGACGAGGGTGACTTCCTGGGCGGCGGCGGCCTGGATGGCGCTCAGGGCCTGGGCCTGCGTCTCGGGACCGGCGACGCCTTCGAGGTTGGCGATCGCGACAGGATTCAGACCATGAGCGGCGGCGAACTCGCCCGCAGCCACAGCTGTGCCATGGTAGAAGATGTCATTGGCCCCGCCGAACACCGTATAGAGTTCGCTGCCGCTGAGCTGGGGGTTGGCGGTGAGGTAGCTGGTGATCTGCTGGGTTTCGTTGGGGATGCTGGAAGGGGTGCCGGGCGAGTTGGTGTTCACGCCCGCGCCGCCATAGGCGAAGTCCGTGCCGCCCTTCAGCGACGGGTTGGTGGCCAGTCCGAAGTTGTTTCCGATATCCTCGACCGCGGTGAAGCCCGGATTGGTGGTGAACCGCATGATCTGCGGCAGCCCGCTTACGATGGAGATGTTGCCCGAATCGCTGAGGCTGTCGCCAAACACCGTCTCGCCCGAGAAGGGGCTGGGCGTCGCCGCCTGGGCGACACCCGTACTCAGAACGGCGAGCAGCGCGCTCGTGGCCATAAGCGTCCGGATCATGTCGTCCTCCCCCTTATTGTTGCCATCTTCTGACTGCGGGCTGACGCATAGGTCAAGCGACCCTGCCGGGATCACACGCAGCGGCCGCGCAAAGTCTGGTCAGTGTGTCGGCGTTGGCGCACCTCCGGTCAGGAGGGCCGGCTGGACGGCCTTGGTCTCAGACCAGCCATGTCGTGACGAACAGCGCGACGCCAGCAACACCGAGCCCCAAGGCGCCGAACCAGAACCACCTATTCTTGGTGATGATCGAAACCGATGAAATGCCGATGCCGATCTCCAGCAGGGCGGCGGCGGCGGTGAGCCAATGGTGGCGCGTCTCGGCGCTCTCCGCGCGGTGCACGAGCACGTCTCTCGCCGTCTCACCCTGGGTGGCCGTCGCGCGGATGCTCGCCTGATCCTTGACCTGATCGGTCGAAACCTGCCGATAGCGGGCGGCGTTGGAGCCCCCCTGATCGGCGGCGATGCCGTAAAGATGCTTCTTCAGGCTGTCGGCCTGATACTCGTTCCAGGCGTCGGTGGCCTTGTCCTGGGCCAGCACAGCCTGGCTGGTGGCGTTGATGGCCGTGGCGCTCTGCACCGTCTCCAGGCTACCGACGATCGCCGCGGCCACCGCCAGCAGCGCGATGGTGATCGACACGCGGGTGACGAACGGATCGTTGGCGTGGTGGGCGTGCTCGGCGCGCTCGTGCTGCTCGTGGGCGTCTAAGGTGGACAACGGCGCTCGCCTCCGGTCTCGCGTCCGAATTAAGCCCGGCGGCGCGCGCCCTGTCGAGGGCGCGCGTTTGTCCCGATGCTACAGTCCCGTCGCTACAGGCGCTGGGTTGCGCTCGCCGAAGTCGGCCTGGTGCCAGTAGGGGTAGGCGGCGGGTTTCGCGCTCGCCTCGTCCAGCCGGCGCACCTGTTCGGGCGTGAGGGTCCAGCCGATCGCCCCTAGGTTCTGGCGCAGTTGCTCCTCGTTGCGGGCGCCGACGATCACCGAAGAGACCGTCGGACGCTGCAGCAGCCAGTTCAGCGCGATCTGAGGCACGCTCTTGCCGGTCTCTGCGGCCACCTCATCCAGGGCGTCGACCACCTTGTAGACGTACTCGTCCTCCAGCGGCGGCCCGGCCTCGGCGGTCTTGTGCAGGCGGCTAGTCTCCGGCGCCGGCTGCCCCCGCCTGATCTTGCCGGTCAGCCGGCCCCATCCCAGCGGGCTCCAGACCACGGCCCCCACGCCCTGGTCCAGGCCAAGGGGCATCAGCTCCTGCTCGTAATCGCGCCCGACCAGCGAATAGTAGGTCTGGTTGGCGACGTAGCGGGGATAGCCGTACTTTTCGGCTGCGGCCTGTGACTTCATCAGGTGCCAACCGGAGAAGTTCGACACGCCGGTGTAGCGAATCTTTCCCTCTCGAACGAGCTGGTCGAGGGTGGAGAGCACCTCCTCCACCGGGGTGAGCGCATCAAAGCCATGCAGCTGGAAGAGGTCGATATAGTCGACGCCCAGCCGCTTCAACGCCGTCTCCACCGCGGCGATGACGTGGTAGCGCGAGGAGCCCACATCGTTCGGTCCATCGCCGACCCTGAAGGTGGCCTTGGTCGAGATCAGCAGCTGGTCGCGAGGGCGTCCCTTGAGGGCCTGACCCAGGATCTCCTCGGCGGCGCCCTTCGAGTACATGTCCGCGCTGTCGAACATGGTGACGCCTGCGTCGAGGCAGATGTCGATCAGGCGACGCGCGCCTTCGACATCGGTGGAGCCCCAGGCCTGGAAGAACTCGCCCTTGCCGCCGAAGGTGCCGGTTCCGAAACTGAGCGCCGGGACCATAAGGCCGGACGCGCCGAGGCGACGATATTCCATGGGTGAGCTCCTGTAGCGCGGGGCGCCGGGCTGCGTCGGCCCCGCACGGCGCGGCGAGCCTGCACCCGCCCCTCCAACAGGATTGCAGCAGAGCCCCGGCGGTTCCCTCAGGCGTAGGCGTAAGGGCCGCCCCGCTCCAAGGCGCGTGCATAGGCCGGCCGGGCGTGGATGCGCTCCAGAAAGTCCTTCAGGTTCGGCCTGTCGACCCCGTACCCGACCCGCGAGCCGGCGGCTTCTACGGGAAAGCTCATCATGATGTCGGCGGCGCTGAACTCGGGGCCAGCGAACCAGCCGCTCGCCGACAGATCGGCTTCCCAATAGTCCAGGTGCAGCTTGAGCTGAGGGTCGACGAAGCCGTCGGTGGCGCGCTTGGCGATGGCCTTGACCAGGGGCTTCATCAAGGCGGGCGCGCGTTGGGGCATGGCGCCGAACACCAGCTTCATCAGCAGCGGAGGCATCGCCGAGCCCTCCGCATAATGCAGCCAGTAGAGCCAGCGCAGGCGTTCGGAGCTGTCGACGCCGACGCTCTTGACGGGGGCTAGTCGGCCTTGGCCGTAGCGGTCGCAGAGGTACTCTACGATCAGCCCCGTCTCGGCGATCGTCATGCCGTCGTCGTTGATCACCGGGCTCTTGCCGAGGGGGTGGACGGCCTTGAGCTCCGGCGGCGCCAGCATGGTCTGGCTGTTCCGCTCATAGCGCTTCACCTCGTAAGGAACGCCCAGCTCCTCCAGCAGCCACAGGACACGCTGGGAGCGCGAGTTGTTGAGGTGGTGGACGACGAGCATCAGCGTGGCTTCCTGGCGCGGGCGGAGGCGCCGGCGCGACAGGTTGGCGGCCGTGGCCGCGACGGTCAACGGCTTTGGCGCGGTCGCTCAGCCCGCCCGGCGCGCCAGAGACTGGGAGGCGGCCCGCTCCAGGGCGTGGCCCGCGCTCTCGCCGGGCTGGAGCTCGGCGGCGCCCACGTCGAAGTCCACGGTGAAAGGCCGCTGGTCGGCCCCGGCCTGGAAGGCGGTGCAGGCGATCACCGCAGCGATCCGTTCGGCCGCGCTCAACGCCGCCGCCGCGCCCGCGCCGGGCAGGGCCAGCCCGAAGATTTCCGGCGCGATCCGGCCGGCGGTGTCTTCGGCGCGCACCAGCCGCCCGATCATGGAGCCGATCTGCGGGATCGCACGATCCACCCATCCGCCGACCCGCGCGCGCGAGGTCTCCATCCGATCGGCGATGCGCAGGACGGCCAGAGACAGGGGGCGACCGCGGGCCAGCGTGGCCTCGGTCAATCGCATCAGATGGCTGGCGAACAGCTCTGGGGTGAACAGTCCGGTCGCAGGATCGGTCAGGCCGATGCCGCGCGCCTGCTCCAGGGCGTCGCGGATGGCGACCTCGCGACGGTAGGTGCGCGCCAGGGCCGCGATCCGGCGCGCGGTCTCCTCCGGGTCCGTCTCGGCGGTGGCGATGTCGGTCAGGCCGCGCCGGTAGGCGGACGCCGGATCGATCTCGGACCGGGCGCGCAGATAGAGCAGGGTCGGCAGGTGGTAGAGGCGCGAGTTGCGCCTCATCCCCGCCGCGATCGACAAGGCCTCCGCCTGGGTCTCGCCCGCCCAGAGCGCCACCGCGTCGAAGGCCCGCTCATGCAGGTAGTCGAAGGCGGTGTAGGCGCTGAAGGCGGCGGTGACCTCCGCCCCGTGCGCCTTCAGGGCGTGGAGCAGGGCGAGGAACTTCGGGGCCGGCTCGCCGACGGTCAGCACCCGATAGGGCGAGGTGTCGGGCGAAGGGGCGGGCAAGGCGCCGCCATGCTCGGCGAAGGTGGACTGGCGCAGCGCGAACTCCTCCTCCGCAGCGCCGGCCCGGACCAGCTGCTCCAGGCGCAGGGCGAGCTGGGCGGGATGACAGGCGGCCGCCACGGTCAGGTCGAAGCCGAGATCGTCGAACGGCGCCCGCCCGGTTCTGAGGCCGATCACCGGCAGCGGGCGCTTGACCCGATGAGCCCGGAGCCGGCGCGCGATCTCGCCGGGGTCCTCCAGCTCGTCCCTCACGATGACGGCGACCTCGATCGGCAGGTCTTCCAGGGCGATCAGCGCAGCGTGGACCCCGCGGGCGGTGATCGTGCGCCAGCCAAGCGCATCCAGGCCGGCGCAGAGGGGCGCGGAGATGTCTTCGTCCCGTGCGACGACCAGAACGCGCACGCTCTGCGACACCGATCACCTCTTCCTGCGCGTCCGAACCCGCTCCGGATGCGCTTCACTGGCGCATCAATCGTTTATGGATCATAGCGGCGTGGCCAAGCACTGCGCAAATCGGCCCAGGCGAGCTTCCGATTGACGACAGAACCGATCGACATCGCGCCCGACGCGCCGGCTGCGGCGCCCCCCGGGCGCCGCACTTCGGCGCGCGTGGCTGGAGGTCGGGCCGCCGCGCCGGTCCGAGCGCCGTCACAGGAGCGGACTCTCACCTTCATGCGCGCCGCCGCCCTGCTGGTGCGGCGGTCCTTCCTGCGCATCTGGGGACGCGACTGCATGCTCTACACGGGCGGCGTGTCCTTCTTCGCCCTGCTGGCGGTCTTCCCGGCGCTCACCATCCTGGTAGGGCTTTTCAGCGTGCTGGCGCCGTCCAACCAAGTGACGGGGCTGGGGGTCACCCTGGTCAACCTGATGCCGCTGCAGGCGCAAGACCTGGTTGAGTCAGAACTCGGACGCTTGGCTTCGGCCCCCCGCTCGGCGGTGTCGGTCCAGAGCATCGTGGCCTTGACCATAGGCCTCTACGCCGCGCATCGCGGGTTCAAGGCTCTGCTGGCCGGGCTGTCCTTCATCTACGAGGAGGATCGGCCGCGCAATTTCGTCCAGTTCAACGTCATGGCGCTGCTGGTGGCGCTTGGCGCCTTCCTGCTGCTGGCGGCGTCGTCGAGCGCCTTCCTGCTGGTGCGGGTGCTGGGCTCGACCTTCAAGCTGGAGTTGCTGGGCCAGGGCTGGCTGAACAACGAGTGGACTTGGGAGAGCGTCGGCCTGGTGGCCGGTTTCGCGCTGCTCTACCGCTACGCCATGGCCAGCCATCGGGTGAGCTGGCGGGCCTCGGCGACGGGAGGCGTGGCGGCGGCGATGCTGTCCATCGTCGCCTCGTGGTTCTGCGCCTTTTACGTGGGCAAGATCGCCAATTACGGGGCCACCTACGGGTCGGTCGGCGCGGTGGTGGTGTTCCTGGTGTGGCTGTCCTGGAACGTGAACGCGGTTTTCTACGGCGGGGCTGTGGCGACGGAAATGGAGCTGATCCTCAGCCCGGGGGTGAACCACGGTCCCCGGCGGCCGCCGAAGCTGGCTTCGTCACGCTGAAGCTCACCGCCCCGCCTTCTTCAACCGAAGTCGTCACGAGGCAGCCGGCCTGAGCGGCGAAGTGCGGCACGTCGATACGCGCCATCGGATCATCGGCCAGCAGCAGCACGCTCGCCCCCGCCGGCGCGGCGTCCAGTGCGCGAAGTAGGCGAAGCGTCGGTACGGGACAGCGGTGGCCCCGGGCGTCCACGACGCACCAGGCTGCCTGGCCCGTCGCGGCGTCATCCACGCTTAAACCTCCCTCGCTCGGAGAGGGCTGGAGGTGAGCCGCGCCATCAGTCACCCGGCGCGTCATGGTCCTGGCCATAGACGGCCAAGCCGTCCGGCTCCACCGGATTGGCGACGTTGGAAAGCGCGGGATCGGCCTTCATGGCCTCCGGCAGGGTCCGGATCGGCTCTTCGTCCGTCGTCGCGAAGCTGAGCTCGAACGGAACGGCGGGACGTCGGCCCATGCTGGCGAAATCCCCCAGCGGCGGCCGGTTAAACCAGACCGAATAGCGCTTGCCCGGCAGAGTGCGGCAGATCAGGACAAAGCTCCGTCCGTCGTCCAGCAGCCTCGGCGACTCCGCGCAGTCGGGATATTCCGCGCCCTTCTCCCGGGCGTAGGACCAGCCGTCCGGCCGCATCTTGGTGTCGTAGGTCACCCTCAGCACCAACAGTCCGGGCGTGATCCTGGCCCCGGCTGCCGGGAAGGTGCTTTGGACGCGCGGGACCGTCCGGCTCGCCGTCACCGTCACGCCGGACACCCGCGCCGCCGGCTCGTCCGCCGTCGCCATCGCCGGCTTTTTGTCTGCCGCGAAAGCTTGGGTCGCGGCGCTTAAGGCGAGCATGGCCAGGGCCAGCAAAGGCGACGCTCTTCCGGTATAGGATTTCCGCTTTTCCGCTCCCTCGGCCGGGCTGGAGGGGATGAATGGAACAGTCAGGATGGGTTCAGACTTCATCTGCTCAGCTTGGCAGCCGTTCTGCGAGCGGCGGAGGATACGCTCATGACCGTCCCCGCGAAACTGGCTCGATCGGGTATGCTGCTCGCGGCCCTGGGTATGAGCGCCTCGCCGCTGGCCGTGTCGGTCGCCTGGGCCCAGGACGACGGCGCCGCACCCGCCTACGGTCAGCCGTATTCTAACGGGTTCGGCTACGGCCAACCTTCGTACGGTCAGCCGGCCTATGGCCAATCGGGATATGCCCAGCCGAACTATGGCCAGCCGAGTTATGGCCAGCCAAGTTATAGCCCGCCAAGTTATAGCCAACCGAACTATGGCCAGCCGGCTTATGGTCAGCAAGGCTATAGCCAGGGTGGGTACTCCACCGGCCATGAGGACGATTCGTCGTCCTATGGCGCTCCGAACTACAGCGGTCAGCCTCAGCAGGGCTACGGAGACCCTGGATACAGCTCGCAGCCCGGTCAATATCTCCCGCCCGGCGAAAACGACCAGGGCGCTTACGGTCAGCCCCGTTATCCGCAGCAGGGCTACGGCCAGCAAGGTTACGGTCAGCCGGACTATGGTCAGCAGGGTTATGGCCAACAAGGCTACACTCAGCCGTCGGGTGGCTATCCGGCGGGACCGCCCGAGGATCAGGGCTACGGCCAGCCGAACGGGGCCGGAGCGTACGTCGCGCCGCCCCCCGGCTATGATCCCCACGCTGCGGGTCCCGGCGGCGAAGCCTCAGCCTACGCGGACTCACAGTACGCCCAGGCGGCGGAGCAATGGGCGGCCGATAATTGTGTCAGATCGAGCGGCAACGTTACAGGGGGTGCGCTGTTGGGCGGCGCGCTGGGAGCGTTGGCCGGGGCGGGACTTGCGGGCCGCCATAGTCGCGGAACCGGTGCTCTGGCGGGGGCCGCCGGCGGCGCCGTGCTCGGCGGCGTAGTTGCATCCAGCGGATCGCGAGCGACCAGCCCTGGTTGTCCTCCCGGCTATGTGCTGCGATCTGGAGGCGCGGCCTTCGCCTATGGCGGAGATTACGCCTACGCCGCCCCGTCCAGCTACATTCCCTGGCTGTACGCGGGCGGGCGTTGGACCTATCGGCCTTATCCCTACCACGGCTGGTATGCTCGCCATCATCGTGGCTACGACGAGTAGGGCCCCAGGTCCGAGCCTGATAAAACTGTAAGCTGGGCGTCTCTCGACAGAACGATCGGCCAAGCTACACTTCCCACATTCAGAGGGAGCACCATCCATGCGCAAGTTCATCCTGGCGACCGCGGCCGCCGCACTGATGGCCACATCGGCCGTCGCCCAGACGCCGATGGCGACCACGACGACGACCACCAAGATGGCTGGCCAGCCGAAGGTCACCACGGTGAAGAAGGGCCCGGTTCCCGCCGCCCAGCGGACGGAAATCTCCAAGAACTGCTCCGCGTCCGCCGACTCCAAGAACCTGCACGGCAAGGACCGCGAAAAGTTCCGCCGCGCCTGCATGAAGGGCGCCAAGGCCTGATATCGACCTGATGAGCAAGGCGGCCGCTTCACGGCGCCGCCGCCTTGCGCAGGGGCTGGAAAGTCTCTATCGCCCGCTTCCCCGCCAACCCTGGTGGTGAAATGGCAGGCGTGGCGGACTGAAGACGAGGTTTGCGTCGGGCTCTAGAGAACTTTCATGTTCCGATGTGAACAAAGGCGCTTGATGCTGCCCTGGATAGTCGTCCCAAAGACGGGGCGAAATGCGCCAGGCGCTACATAGGAGCCAAGCTGCTCGACGCGGGTGTGGTGGAATTGGTAGACGCGCCGGACTCAAAATCCGGTTCCGCAAGGAGTGCCGGTTCGACCCCGGCCACCCGCACCATCAGCCGATCAAGCCAATTTGGCAGCTACCAAGCAAGTGGGACCCAGTGCCTGGGACGTGGTCGAGATTTGAACTTACCGTCACCGAATAGTACAGAAGAAGGTCATGTCATTGACCGCGAAGACGATTTCTGTGGCTCCAATGATGGATGGCTACGCTTCCTAGTACATCTCAAGTTGTTGGAAGACGGCATTCACAGTCGGTTCACACGACAGACTAGTGTTTCCTGACGTCTCACTACTTCCCAACAAATACCATCCCATGTCTATAGCGCATTTCTTTCGACTGCACCAGGCCATCTGAGCGTAGTTATAGGCCGACCCCCCGCCCTCGGCCCAGGTCGAACCCGATGCTCATGGCGAGCCGGCGGGTGAGGCTCTCGGCCTCGATTGCGCCGATGCCGAGCTGCGCGCTCTTGCGGGCTTCGAGAATCGATTCGAGCTGGGGATCGCGCTCCAAGCTCCTGGCCATCTCGCCCATGCTGTCGCGCGTGGCCTTGAAGCCGGCCATGTCGCCGGCCTGATATTGGCGCTGGCGGGTCTGGTCGAGGTCGCGCCAGCGGTCCACAAAGCGATCGGCGCGGCGCTCTGGACCCGTGCGCAGTTCGGTTTCGAGCTGCAGGGCGCGGATGGCGCGTGAGGTGGGACCCGAAGCGGCTTCCAGGGCGAGTTCGGGGTTCTTCTTGTAAGCGGCTTCGGCGTCGTACGAGCCATAGGGCCGCACCTTCTCGAAGGCCTTCCGCGCCGCCTGCAGCTCCTTCACCTGCTCCGGGCTTGTCTCGCCGCCCCGCCCCCAAGTCTCGAAGACCGCATCCACGGCGCGGGCATGGCGGACGAGCGCGTCGGTGCGGGCGTGACGCAGTGCGGTCTCCGGGTCTTGCGCCACCTTCCGTTCCGGCCCGACCCGCTCCGCCCCGGGTCCGGCATCGGTAGGCAAGCGCAGGCCATCGAAGATGCCGCGGACTTTCTCGGGCACGACCTTGCGCACGATCTCGGCGACGCGGGCGCGGAAGGTGATGCCGCGCCGCTCGGCATACGCCTGCGCCGGATCGAGCCGCTCGTAATCCGACGCCATGTCCTTCACCCGGTCGCGCGACAGGGTGCGCACGAGCGCGCCACGGTCGGCGAAGTCGTCGCGGGCGTAGTGGAGGTCGAGCCGGTCGCGATGGCGCGACATGGCGACATAGGCGGCGTGACGGTCCATGCCGGGCGTGGCCAGCACGTGGGCGCGGTCCACGGTCACGCCCTGAGCCTTGTGGACGGTGGCTGCGTAGCCGTGGTCGAGGTGGGCGTAGTCCTTCAGGTCGAAGGTGACGCTGCGGCCGTCGTCCAGCCGGACGGCCAGGCGCTCCGGCGCAACAGCCTCCAGCAGGCCCAGCGTGCCGTTCTTTACCCCCAGGCTCCGCTCATTCCTCAGGAACATGACGCCGTCGCCTGGGGCGAACGTCCGCTCGCCGCGGTCGACGGTCACCGCGACGTCATCGCCCAACGCTCCCGCGTCGCGCAAGCGGCTACGCGCCAGTTTGTTTAACTCGCGGACCTCGGCGTTGGTGTGGGTGAGGATGATGCGAGTGGCGTCCGGTGACGCCTGCCGCTCGCGATCCCAGCGCTCGACCAGCTCGGCGCGCGCCTGCTCGCGCGTCGAGGCGGCGTGCACCGCGCCACGGGCGTCGTAGGCCTCCAGCGCCTCCCCCGTGCGCCCAGTGGCGAGGTCGCGGGTGGCGTCGCGCTGCCATTCCTCGCGTTGGCGGCGCACCTCGGTGATCTCCACCGCGCCATGGCGTTCGGCGATGGCGCGGAACGCGGCGCCCGCTTCAATGGCCTGCAGCTGCTCGGGGTCGCCGACCAGCACCACCTTGGCCCCGGCCTCCCGGGCGTGGGAGAGGACCCGATCCATCTGCCGCGAGCCGATCATCCCGGCCTCGTCGATCACCAGCACGTCGCGGCCGGTCAGGTGATCCCGCCCCTGCTCCCACTGGTGCTCCAGGCTGGCCAGGGTGCGCGAAGCGATGCCGGAGCCGCCCTCCAGGTTCTCCGCGGCGATCCCCGACAGCGCCGCCCCGCGCACCGTGAAGCCCTCCGCCTCCCACGCCTCGCGGGCCACCCCGAGCATCGCCGACTTGCCGCTGCCCGCGTAGCCCACCACCGAGGCCAGCCCCTCCTTCCCGGTCACATGCTCCAGCGCTTGGGCCTGCTCAGCCGAAAGCGTCAGGCCCCGCCGGGCCGACGCCGCCATGGTCGCGTCGCGAAGGCGTGCGGTGACGCCATGATCCCGTGTGGTCGCGAGCACCTCGGCGCTCTGCTCCAGCCGCGCCTCGATGGCCAGCATGGGGCGTGAGGTGAACCGAGCTTCGCCGCGTCCGTCGATCCCCAGCGGCACGAGCTCCGGCGAGGCGGGCACCGCGCTCATCACCCGGTCGAACTGGTCCTTCCCGTCGCTGTGGCGGTGGACGAAGCGGGCGAGGTCGCGGTTGGTGAAGGTGGCCTGTTCGCGGGTGATCATCGCCAGGGCCACCGACGGCTTTCGGATCAGCGCCTCGCCGTTCTCGCGCGCGATGCGGCGGTGGTCTTCGGCCCGGTCCGACGCGAGGCCATCTTCCTCCATGCGGGAAGCCGCCGGCCCGATCTTGTGTTGCGGCTCCAGCCCCATGTCGCGATCGGCGAAGCTGCGGTGATCGACGCGCGCATCGATGTCGAGCTCGGCTAGGCGCGCGTTCACATGCGCGGCCCAGCGCTCCCGCCACCCATCGAGCCGCTCGGTGCGGTTCCACTCCCGCACCTTCTTCCCGAAGCCGTCCTCGCCGACCTCGCGCATCGTCAGCATGACATGCGCGTGCGGCTTCAGCAGTCCGTCGGCGCCACGGTCCCAATGCACGTTCAGGTCGGCGACCATGCCCTGGTCGACGAACTCGCGCTGCACGAAGTCGCGAGCGAGTTCGACGCCTTGGCGCTCCGTCATCTCGCGCGGGATGGCGAACTCCACCTCGCGGGCGAGCTGGGCGTCCTTTCGCACCTCCCCGGCCTCGACGGCGTTCCACAGCCGCTCGCGGTCGGCGAACTCTTGTGGCGCGCCGTCCGGCAGCAGGACCTCGGAATGGATCACGCCGGGCTTTCCGGTGAAATCGTGGTCGCGCCCGAGCCGCTCGTCCGCCAGCCGCGAGGCCGAACGGTAGGCGGCCGCCGCGAGCGCGTTGGAGCCTGCAGCCCGCGAGATCACCTTGGCGGAGAAGTGGTAGATCGCCATCGCGATCGCCCATCTACTCGGCAAAGCGCACGTCGGCACGACGTATAAGCGCGCCCTCACAAGAAACTTTCTTGCTCGGGATCGGGCCGTCTCAGACTGTTCCGGCGTCTCTACAGCATCTCCGAATGGTCGGCGCTACATCAAGCCTGGACAGCTACGGAGATGACGATGCGAAAACCGCGGGACTTCAACGCCGAGCTTCTCGCACTGAACGACAGGGCGAAGAGCTTGAAAGAGCGGAAGGTGCGCCAACTCGGCGAACTGGTGGCCGCGACCGGAGCCGACGCGCTGGACGCCGAGACGCTCGCCGGCGGTCTGCTGGCGATGATGGAGGCAAGCGATGCAGCCCGGGAGGAGACCTGGCGCAAACGCGGCCAGGCCTCTTTCAGCGCCGGTCGCGCGGGGCTGCTGCAGGCGCTGAAGTCGGCGACGCTTGCAGCGCGCCGGACGACGGCGGCCCGCCACCGGCTTGAGGCAGCCCGTGCACGAACCGACACGCGAGCCTGGGTCGTGAACCGGCGCGAACGCACCCGCCAACTGATCGAACTCGGCGGCCTCGTCTCCAAGGCCGGACTGGTTGACCTTACCGGCGACGATCGCGCTGTGCTTTACGGCGCTTTGCTGGCCATCGCCGACATGCTGCGCAAACCTGGTGGCGCGGAGCTGCTGCAGCTTTGGCGGAGGCGCGGGCGGCGCGTGTTCGAGGCCGAAGCAAGTCGGTGAGCGACGTGGAGCCTAGTATGTAACGGCGGCCAACTTGACCCCTCTTGCGCTGCGGTCTGCAATCGCCCGGCGGCGTAGCGCGGAGCCATTCACGGAGCGCAGCGCGTAGCCGACGGGCGCTCCCCTGCCGTTCGAACCAAGAGCGGTTTTTCAGCCACTCGCTTCGAACGGACGCAGCAACGGCCTGATGCGCTGCCGACGGTCCGGTGGCGAGATCAAACCGCTGACCAGGATGTTGGTGTCCAGCATCACGCGCACGCTTGCGGCCACGCGTGCGATCCCACCTCCGACCTCAGCGCGCCGAGATCGTCCTCGATCAGGCGCAGGACCTCAGCCTCGTCCAGATCGGCGTTGCGCGCACGCACGTCTCGGGCCGTTTGGCGCAGCACCTCCCGATTCACCGCGTCTTCGACGAAGCGCGACAGGTCGCCCCTGCGGCCGCTCCGCGTGGCTAGGAGCGTCCGCAGCGCTACGTCCGTGTCGCGCGAGACTTTCAGGCTCCAGCGCACCAGCTCACTCATCACGGTCTCCAGCCTGAGCGTCGCTACGCAGATACGTCCAGCGCAGAAGCGGATCAAACGTCCACAGACGGCGCCCGGTCGATCGTGGGAATGTTTCTTCTACACTACGACGCGCTCAAGCGCGCCATGACACTACCGGCCCTAAGCGGCTCTTGCAGTTAAGATTTGTCGCTTGATCTTGTGTCGGCAGGCGCCATTCCGCGCCGACCAGTGGAGCGCCGTCTATGCCCGACCCTGACCGGATCATCCGCATCCGCACCGTGCTGAACCGCACCGGCCTCAGCCGCTCGACCCTCTACCGCAAGATGACCGACGGCTCCTTCCCCCAGCGTCTCAAACTTGGCGAGCACAGCGCCGGCTGGCGGGAGTCCGCCATCGACCGCTGGGTCGCCGACCCGGCGGGATGGCGGTCACAGGGGTCTGTGCAGAGCTAGCGCGCTCCACGCCCGCAACGCCGACCCACCTGAGAACACCGGCGCCGGGCTCCGGCTTCGGCCCCCCAGCATCCTTTCCGGATCGCGGCAAAAGCTAGCCGACCCTTGGAACCACCTTCTGGCGAGCAGTGGCATTGGCCCGCTCTTGGTTCAGCGCGAAGAGGCGGGCGAGTATGTCTTCGTCGGGAAGCTCGGCGGGCCAGCCGTAGGCGAAGGCAACGGCGGCGTCGAGGCGGCGGTGGGCCATGTCGAGCCAAGCGGGCCGCTGGTTGTAGAGGTTGGTCAGGGTTCGGGTCTTGAGCACCTTCGCGGTCGCCTCGTCGCGCGGCAGGATGCGGTCGGGATAGCCGGGGACGACCTCTGGCTCGATACGCACCAGGTCGGGCGGGTTCAGCCAGGCCTCGCGCAGCCGGTTCAGCTCGGCGGCGGCTTTGGCAATCGCTGCGGCCGGGGGATCGTCGGCGTAGTCGCTGGCCGCGATGTCGGGCGTCAGGCCCTCCGGGAAGGGGAAGGTCTCGAAGGTGGTGGACGGCGTGTAGCGGGGGTCGTTGCCGACGCCGAGCCACGTGCCCAGACGCAAGGCCCAAAGCTCGTGGAATCGGGACTGCAGGATGCCGAACGTCGTGTCGTCATCCCGGGCGATGGCGTCCAGGAGGTTCGAAGGCCAGACCGCCACGGGCAGCCAAGCGAATATTCGATGCTTCGCCACAACGGGTGTGGCGAGGTAGCGAGAAAGCCCTGCTAGCGCTTGTCTAAGTTCAGGCCGCGCCCGGTGATATCTCCACCAAAGTCGTGCGTTGCGCTCATTGCCGCCTCGCTCTCGTTCGGGCCGGACATGCTCGGCGAGGTGCTCATACGGCCGCTCGTACAGAGCTGCGTCTGCCGGGCTTTCTGCAGCCTCCATGTCCACTATCCAGGTATCGCTAGACCGTCGGACGAGATCGGCGGCGTTGAACACCGGCCTCAGCACGTCCGCGTTTGAGCGGCCATTCGGGTTCACCGGCTCGATGAGCCAAGAGCGAGCCAGTTCACCCGGGATATCGAACGCGCCGAACTTTTGCCCCCCTTCGAAACACACACCGGCATTTTCGGGCAGGCGCTTCGCTTTCGTCAGATCGGCGTCGCTAGCGGTCAAATCCGAATTGATCTTCGTCACGGCGTGGCCGTTAAGCGCGGCTTCGGCGGCGCGTTCCTGGAAACACACCATTGAAACCCGAACAGCTGCGCCTTGGACCGTCCAGGGCTCGTCCGACCACGCGTTTGTTATCGCGCCTTCGGCTACAATCCGGTCGAGAATGGCGCGTGATGCTCCCCCTCGAATCGAGTTCGTAGCCACCAGTCCGACGCGCTCCGCAAGGCCGTTCTGGAGACTAGCCCAGGCCTTACCGAACCAGTAGCAAACGAAGTCGCTGAAGTGAGGGATGACCTTGTCATAGGTCGCCCACAGCGCATCAACGTAGCCATCGCCGAGCTGAGCTCGCATTAGCTTGCCGCCCAGGAAAGGCGGATTACCGATGATGGCGTCGGCGGCCGGCCACTCGGCCTCCGTCCCGTTCGGGTTCAGCAGGGCGTCCCGGTTCTCGATCTGGTCCAGGGTGGAGAGGATCGGGCTGTTCAGGCCCGTGTAGCCGTTCTTTTGCAGCCACTGCAGGTCGCCGATCCACAAGGTCACCCGCGCCAGTTCGGCGGCGTAGGGCTCGATCTCGATCCCGCGCAGGCACTGAAGCCCAACCCGCGGCGTCTGCTGGGGTATGCCCATGCGCTCGCCGTCCATCTGGACGCGAAGCTCCAGGTCGCGCAGCGCATGCAGGGCGACATAGAGGAAGTTGCCGGAGCCGCAGGCCGGGTCCAGCACGCGGAAGGCCGAGAGCCGCTCCAGGAAGGCGTCCAGCGCCGCCTTGGCCCGGCCGTGCGCTGCGTCGCGGCGGCGGGCGATGGTGGTCAGGGTGCGGCGGCGGGCCGCCTCTCCGGCCTTCGCGGCGGCGGGATCGGCGCGCATGGCGTCGGCGGCCCGCTCCAGCACCACGCGGCGTTCGTCCTCGGCCGCCTTCACCTCGTGCATGGCGGCCTGCATGGTCGCGCGGACCGCGTCCCACTCGGCGGTGAGCGGGCGCACGATCACCGGCTCCACGATCTTCAGGATCTTCTCGCGGTCGGTGTAGTGGGCGCCGAGAGCCGGCCGCTCGCGGGTGGCGTGGAGCGCCGCCTCGAACAGGGTGCCGAAGATGGCGGGGTCTATCTGCGACCAGTCGTGCTCGACGGCGGTGTCGGCGACCAGCTTCAAGTCGCCGGGCTCCAGGTGCAGCACCTCGGCGTCGTCGAACAGGCCGCCGTTAAACCAGTGGATCACGTCTGCGCCGAAGAAGCCGCCGGTGCGCATCTTGGAGAACAGTTCGGCGAGCTGGGCGCGGGCCAAGTCCGGCCGGGTCTGGGTGCTGCGCACCACTCGGGCGAACAGGTCGGGCGGAAGGAGCCGCGCGTCCTCGGCGAACATGCAGAACACCAGCCGGTTCAGGAAGTGCGCCACCGCGCGGGGGTGCTCGCCGCGCTCCTGCAGGCGGGTGGACAGCTCGCCGAAACGCCCCGCCACCTTGGCGGTCAGCTCCTGGGGGCTGACGCCGGGCTTGAGGCTGTCCGAGCCGCGGAACACTTGGCGCAGGATGTCGAGCTTGGCGGGCTCCAGCAGGTCCGGCAGGGTCAGCTCGATCCGGCGCGAGACCGTGTTGGTCCAGTTGGTGTGGACGACGATCCGCTCCATGTCGCTGACGACCAGATAGGGCGGGTTCTGCAGGTCGAGCGCATAGGCCTGGAGCTGGCGCAGCGCGGCGTCCAGGTTCTTGTGCTTGCCCTTGTACTCCCAGCCGAAGCAGCCCTTGCGCCAGACGTCCGCCCAGCCGTCCCCGCCGCCGGTCTTCGACGCCCCGCGCTCGAAACAGTAGCGCTCGCCATGCGGGTCATCCTCCGCCGGCGTGGGCTCGCCCAGTAGACGGCACAGGTCCAGGAAGTGCTCCTGGCTACCCTGGCGCTCGCGGAGCGTGGCGTCGCTCCACTTGCGGACGAAATCGGACGCGATCATGGGCGTGAACTTAGCCGTAGTGATCACGCCTTGCGAGGGTAGCAATCCAGGTGTTCAAGGGCTTATGTCTCGCACACCTCAACCATCGGGCGCTCGCGGAAGCCTGAAGTGGATTCAGAGGGCGACAAACGAGCGCTGGCCGAGCCTTGACGATCCGGTCGTGGCCGCGCTGCCGGGCGCCCATCGCATCGAGTGGCTGTCGCCGTTGGAGGCCGACAGCTTCGCCGAATACCGCGACTGCGGCTTTCTGGACCGGCTCGGCCGCGGCGATCTCTGCAGCGCGCTTCAAGATTTCTGGCCGGCGCGCGGACCGCAATGGGATGCGCTTGGCCGCACGGACGGCGGCCATTTGCTCCTCGTAGAGGCCAAGGCCCACATAGCCGAGATGTGTTCTCCTGGAACGGCGGCCACGGCCTCATCACGGGAGCGCATTGAGGCGCGGCTGAGCGAGGTGGCGACCAAGCTAGGAGCCCGGCAGAACCGGGCGGCGTGGACCGACTTCTTCTACCAACTTGCCAATCGTATTGCTCACCTGGATTTCCTGCGCACGCAAGGCGCGCCCGCTTACCTGATCCTTGCCAACTTCCTCAACGATCCGGAGATGAAGGGGCCCAGCAGCCCCGAAGCGTGGGAAGCGGCCTACGAGGTGGCATTCCATGTCATGGGCCTGCAGAAGCGTAACCCCCTCGCGCCTTACATCCTTGAGGTGTACCCCGACGTAGGCGGCCACGCCTGAGTGATTGGAGAGATGTGACGCTGTGACTGCAGATCATCCTCGGGGGGAGGATAGGTGAGCGACCAGCCCTTCGCAGACCGAGTCCGCGAGCGCGACCTCGACAACTTCCTGGTCGAGGAACTCCACGCCTCGCCCGAGTTCCGGGACTGGTTCGTCGGCCGCACCGGCCCGGCCTTCGCTGCACCCGCGGACTGCGAGGTGCGCCTCCAGAAGTCGCCGCCCCGCCTGCAGGACGCTCGGCAGACCGACGTGCAGATCGGGTGGTTCGACGCAGCCGGGACGCTCCACGCCATGGTGCTGATCGAGAGCAAGGTGACAGCGGACTTCCAGCCGGGTCAGGTCGAGGCATACGTGGCGGAGGTCGCGGAGGCGCGCTCGCGGCTGAGCCGGCTCGGCGCGGCGACCGTGCTGGTCGCGCCAGCAGCCAGACTTGCCGGCCTCGCCGGTGGCGAGGCGTTCGACGCCCGCATCTCGATCGAGAACATCGTCGACCAGCTCAACGGCCGGCGCGCCGACGGCCTGCCTCTGGAGCTCGACGCCAGACTGGCGATGCGCGTCCAGCTGCTGGAGGCGCTCTGCGGCAGGCGTGCGGCGTCGGGCTGGATCGCGACGACTGTGCCCGAGAAGCGTGATTTCGCAGAGGCCTATGCCGCGCTCGCACGCGAGCGGCTGCTGGGGCTAAAAGTCCGGCCCTCGACCGACGGGCCGAAGGCCATTACGCGCATCTTCGAGGGGCTCGAGCTGCCGGGCCTCCCGACGCCGGCGCTCCGCCATGAGTTCGGAAGCGGTGTCGCTTGGAAGTGGGTGAACGCGCAGTTCACCGGCTTCGTCGACGCCGTTGGCAGGGTCACGTCCTCCGGCGTGCTGTCCAACACTCGGTTCACGGCCGAGCCTGCGGGCAAGTCATTGGCAATCCGCGTGCCCACGCCGGGCATCGATCCAACCGCCTCCTTCGAGGGCCAACGTGGCGCCGTGCTGGCTGGGCTCGACGCGATTGGGGAGCTGGCGGCCTGGCTCACGGCGAACGCTTCAGGTTTGGCGCCCCTGCTGTTCGGTGGCACGGGAGCGGCTCGGTCTGGAGATAAGCCGGCCCCTGCTGCTCCGGACCACAAGCAGGTCGAGCGGCAGTTCGTGGCAGCTCTCCGCGACATCTACGCGCAATGTGACGCGCTCGGCTACCGGCCGACAGGCATGCTCCAGATGATCGATCGCCTCGGCGGGATCGAGACGGCCCGACGCCTGCTCGTCCTACCTCCCTCCGACGGCTTCGGGCGACTCGCCATGCTCAGCCGGCTCGATCTTGCGGTGGAGTCACTCGTGCTTGAGCCGCGTTGGGACAGCGTGTTCACCGAGGAAGAGCGCCGGATCGCGAGACGTAGGCTTGGTAGATAGCGCGGCGTCGTACAGCAAGGTCGCGGAGCTCCGGAGTCTCGTGCCGCCAAAGACAAGGCTTTGAGGAGCATCCGCGCCCTTAGCGTCCGCTGAGGCTAGTGCGACTCCGGACAGTCAGGCGCTCGCGCAACTGACGCTACTTGCAGGCCTCTTCGAAGAAGAGCTCGGCGTCGTCCAACCAATCCTCGTAAACGCGAACCGCGCGTCCTGGAACCACGGATTTCACGATATCGTCGACGCTTCCGGTAGCATAAAGGCCCATGTCAATTGCTTTTCGCCGTGCCTTACGCAACGTGTCCGCATTGCGGTGTGCGTAGAAATTTCGGAGAGTTCCCAGGTTGGCAAATAGCGTTGTATTCAACGCTAACGCGTTCTGAAGAGAAGATGTATTCGTCAGGTACGCTGCGGAAAAGACCCTCACCACGTCTCTTGGATCTCGAACGGTGGGCTCCTGCTTCCGGTCGATCCGGGGGGGCGAACCCATACGCTTGAAAGCCTGATTATTGAGGACCGACAACATAAAGGCAGCAATTTCGTCTTCTTCCCGGAGAGAGAAGTTGCTGCGAACGCGGACGCCGCTCAGCGTCCGCGCATTCCGAATACTGCTAATAAGGAGGACGCGCATAGTGCTCAGAACTAAATTATCCAGCTCGATCACGGAATATGGCAGGAGCTCGGGCCTCCCTGATGCCGGGTCGGCGCCAGCGTTATACAAGCGGCGGAGGCGTCCAAGCCGCGAGCCTAAAGCGTCGTGCAGCTTCGACAGATCAGTGACCGGCCGCACCTCCTACTCATTCGCTTTAAGGCTGAAATAGAAATACAGAAATCTGACTCGCTTTGAATCCTCGACGTTTGTCTTTTTGCTACAAGCATCCAGGAAATCCTGAAGACCTGGATAGTTACCGGGGTCGCTCAGGGCGGCCGCAAGGACTTCGATGGACACTGCCTGCGTCTGGACGTGACTCAGCAATGCCGCATCAGTCGAATCGACCAGCTTCCGCCTTACCACCTCGTCCTTTACCGAGAGGCAAGCTAGAGCGAGGGATTGAAAGATATGCCCCCTCAGAAAGACCGGCTGCACCAACTCGGGTGCCGTGACGACAGACTCGATCGCGGTAGAAAGCCAGCGATCGAATTCGTCCGCCTCCGGGAATGCGGCATTGTACTTCTTATATAATCCGTCGATCTGCTTGCCCTTGACAGTTGAAAACCCGCTGTCAAGCGCAAGCGCCATCTCAGAATAGAGCTTCAGATCGGCCATGCGCACCAGGTCTCGGCGCGAGAAAAGGCCTATCTGGTTCAGCATTTGTTGATGCTTGTCGCCGACCCGCACGATGAACCACTTGAAGTCCCCCTGGAACTGAGCGTTTCTTTGTTCTTCATCATTTAAGGGGATATTGTTCGCGTTCATCCGCCGGAACGCCTCTCGGATCTCCTCGTCCGAGGTTCCCTGAAACTGATCAATTGGCAGGGAATAAGACAGAAAGCGGGATTTCCACGTGTCGTCCAACTGGTTGTATTTGAGTCCTCGAAGTTCCTCCGTATCGATATTGCTCGTCAGTCGTTGCTTATTTTGATAGAACATCATCAAGGCCTGCGTTCGCTGCTGCCCGTCAACAACCTCCTTAATGACTTGCCGACTCTTCAGGTCCAATCTGGCGTGCACATACAACTTCGGAATTGGATATTCTAAAAGTATTGATTCAATAAAATAGGCACGGGCTTGCGATGTCCACAAGCCGACCTTCCTCTGGTATTCCTCATTTACCTTTATTTTTCCAGCACCATAGTCTTGACAATAATCCGCAACGGACATGGGAGAGGAAGTGGCTCGCATCAGACCTTCTCAAAGCAAAGCACGGCCTCGTTGGCTTCGAAGCTCTGACGGTACTTCCTCGTGTGCGGATGACTTCCTGCAAGAGTCTTGCTAAGTGGGAAGTCATCCCGGCGACGCAGCTGTAATCCATGGGTCAACGCCATTTCGCTGACGATCGCAGGTAGATCGTTTTTGATCTCTTTGTAATGAGAGTCCTGAACCACCAGCACAGCTGCTCCCCCTGATCGAACTCCTCCGGAAATCGCCCTTAGGGACCTGGACATTTTATCGAAGTAGTCCGTGTGGGTCTTGAAGTAGTAGCCTGAGGACGCTTTTGATGGATGTTTCTTCACGGAATCCAGAAACTTACTGCAGGTTGGCCCCCATGCTAGATCCGGAACTAGATCACGCTCGGGCACCCGGACGCTGCCCAGCATTTGTCGGCTTAGCTCTGCCCTTCCGACCCTGAGGAGGGGAGCCAGAACAGCAAGCTGGATTCGGGTCGCTGCCGTGTAGTCGATCCGCGTACAATATGGAGGAGAGGTCAGGACGATGTCAGCTTTTTTGCCCAAGTTCAACTCACCTGCCGTGTCAGCAACGATCAGCTCAACGAGCCCAACGTCCAGCGGGTCTGCTTTACGGGAGGAGAGCGCCTGAGCCATCTCGGCGACAATCTCCACAAATCGCATTGACATCCACATCCGCCCAGCGGACGCCCTCCGCTGGCCGTTCTTGACGACCTTCAGCCAAGTCGGGTTCGATGTCTTGTATCTTGAACTTAGGTCGCGGCAGAGCGTGAAGACGGCGACATAGTAGGTCGCCGCCAGCGCCGAGACCGCTTGTACTTCGCCGCTCGCTCGTGTGTCCTCGCTCGTGAGCGACACGGTGATCGCTTTTTCAAGGTTTCGTAGCCAGGCGATAGTCAATGGACCAAACCAATCGCCTAGAGGATCTGAGGGTTCAGAAGCAAGCACTTCTTGCTCAGCTTTAATGAGTAGCTGCCTTGCAAGGGCCACCAGACTGTCAGCCTCGGATGGCGACAGCGTCCTGGCTCTGGCTATAATCGCCATTACGGGATTGATGTCGATCCCCACTGCGTCCAACCTCAGCTTCGTCGCGGCGGAGGTTGTGGTGCCGCTGCCGTTCCAAGGATCCAGCACTCGCGCCGCCTTCGGCAAACCCGCCGAACTCAGAAGCTCATGAGCGAAAGCCTCAGGATAACCGGCATAGTAGGGAAAGAACCCCTCCCACCCCGTTTGCCCTCTGGGGTTCCGTTTTGGCGAGCTAATGCGCAGGTTAGCGAAATCGAACATTATCCGGCCACGGGTGAGGAGTTCTCTCAGCCATACAACGATTCAGCGCTGGGTAGCGAACTTCGCGGCGCTGTCGCGCCTTTTCTCGCTGCAGATTGTCTGAGGCTTCACTAGCCACCGGAGCACGAGCCGCCGCCAGGGCGGTTAGTAAGGCACTTCCGCCCCGGTGGGCTCGGCAGTTATTCGCTTTCAACGTCAGGCTTTGGCGTGCAGCTTGCAACCGAGATCATGGCTACCGAGGGGCGACTGGGAGGTCAAGCAATCTGCGCCTTTGAAGTGCGTGTCGACAGTGCGCGGTGCAGCCGCGCCGCGACCAGCATGTCGGGGGTGAGGTCGGGGAAGTCGGCCAGGATGGTCGCTTCGGGCACACCGCGAAGGAGCAGGTCGGCGATGGGGTGGACGAGCACGGACGTTCCGCGGAACCTGGGGGCGCCGCTGAGCAGGGGGTCTTCCACGATCAGGGCCATGGCTGAGGAGAACGCGGCCTGCGACGCCGCGCCCGCCTGGCCTTTGGACGCCTCCTTCGCCCGCTCCTCCAGCCGCTTGTGCAGGGTGGACGGCTGAATATGCGTGTAGCGCTTCAGCATCTTCCAGTCCTTGTGCCCGGTGACGAGCGCGGCCTGCGGGATGTCGAGGCCGCCTTCGAAAAGGCGGCTCGTGCCCTCGTGGCGCAGGTCGTGGAAGTGCAGGTCGTTGATCTTCAGGCGGCGGCAGATGCGTCGGAACGCCGTCCCCACCGACTTGGGATTGTAGGGGAAGATGCGGCCGCGGCTGGTGGTCGCCGCGCGCTGCTCATCCAGGAGCGCCAGGGCGTCGAAGCCGCTGATCTTCAGGAGCGGGACCCGCTGGTGGTTGCCGACCTTGTGACGCGGGTCCTTGCGGTCGCGGATGAGCAGGGTTCGGGCCTCGCGGTCCAGGTCGGACCACAGCACCTCGCAGATTTCCTCCTGGCGCATGGCGGTGGCGACGGCGAAGCGGATGAGCCTCGCCAGAGGGATGACCTGCAGCGGGTTGTCCTCGGCGTCGGCGCAGATGCGGGCGAGTTCGTCGGCGGTCGGCCGCCGGTCGCGCTCGCGGCCCTTGCCGACGAGGCCGAGGCGCTTCAAGGCGGCGCGCGCCAGGGTGACCGGCTCGACCGAGATGTCGACGCCGTGGACGGCGGCGGCGTGGACGATGAGGGTGCGCATGTAGCTCAGGTCGACGGACAGCGTCGCGGGGCCTGCACCAGCCTTGGCGCGCGCCCTGCCGAACTCGATCAGCCGCTCGCGCGTGAGGTCCTTGAGCTTCACGCGACCGAGGTCGGCCTTCAGAGTGTTCAGCACAGCCGCCTTGGAGCGTCGCGGGGCCTTGCCGACCTCCTTCATGTCCTCGATGTGCAGGTCGATGAGGTGGCCGAAGGTGGTCGGAGAGCCTTTGGAGCGCTTGCTGGGCGTCTCGCCGCGATCGATCCGGCTCTCTGTCTCGCGCGCCCACACCTCGGCGTCGCGGCGGAGATGGCAGCATCGGCTGAGCGCCACACCCTTCCGCCGGACCTGGGCTTGCCAGCTTCCAGATTTCAGCCGTCGAATGGTCGCCATGGCGTTCACCCTCCGTGCACACTGCCGCTTCGCAGCGTGGCGTATTATGGGGTATTCCAGCGTGTGAACGGGTGTGAACGTTCACCCTAAGTTCGTTGAACCTACACCGGAAAGCATTGTAATTGAAGGAAAAAATCTTCGCCGTCGCGCCGATGATGGATTGGACCGACCGGCACTGCCGTGCGCTGCACCGCACGCTGAGTCGGCGCGCTTTGCTGTATACCGAGATGGTCACGGCCCAGGCTGTCCTGCATGGCGACCGCGACAGGCTGTTGGGGTTTTCCGCCGTAGAGCATCCGGTGGCCTTGCAGCTGGGGGGCTCGGACCCCGCAGGCCTGGCGCAGGCCGCCCGGATCGGAGAGGGGTTCGGCTATGACGAGATCAACCTGAACGTCGGTTGCCCCTCGGACCGGGTGCAGAGCGGCCGTTTCGGCGCCTGCCTGATGCGCGAGCCCGAGCTCGTCGCCGAGTGCATGGCCGCCATGATCGACGCCGTAGCCGTGCCCGTAACGCTGAAATGCCGGATCGGCGTGGACGACCAGGACCCCGAGGATAGCCTTTTCACCCTGGCGGACGCCTGCGCCTCGGTCGGCGTGCGCCAGGTCGCGGTGCATGCGCGCAAGGCCTGGCTGAAAGGGCTGAGCCCCAAGGAGAACCGCGACGTGCCGCCCTTGGACTACGGCCTGGTCTACCGGCTCAAGGCGGAGCGCCCGGCGCTGGAGGTGGTGGTGAACGGCGGCGTGGCGGACCTGGACGCGGCGGTCATCCATCTGGCCCACCTGGACGGCGTGATGCTCGGGCGTGCGGCCTATCACGACCCCGGCCTGCTCGGAGATGTGGATAGGCGGATGTTCGGCGACGGCGAGCGGGTGACGCCCTGGCAGGCGGTCGAGGCTTACCGACCCTATCTGGCGGCGCAGCTGGCGCATGGAACGCCGCTCTCGTCGATGACTCGCCACATGCTCGGCCTGTTCGCGGGCCGGCCAGGCGCCCGGGCGTGGCGAAGGATGCTGACGGTGGGGGCTAGCCGGCCGGGCGCGGGGCTGGAGGTGCTGGACCTCGCCCTGGAGGCTGTGACCCGGCCGGTCGAGATCGCGGCCTGACCGGCTTCGAGGCGCGGATCAAGGCTGCAGGGTGAGACTGGTTGGCGTGGCTTCGAAGCGCGACAACCGCTCGAGATAGCTCATGCCGAGCAGGGAGGTGGACAAGCCGTCTGCGATGACCATGGCCGGCACATGGTCGACCCGCACGCCCGACACCGACACATAGTCCAGCTGCACGCGGGCCGCGCTGGTCTTGCCGTTGGCCGTCACCACCGGCGCGTCGTAGGTCAGGGCGGTCGGGTTCAACCCGAGCTGAACGGCGTCCTGGCGGGTCAGCGCCACGAAGCTCGCCCCCGTATCGACCAGAAAGTGAACGGGATGGCCGTTCACGTCGGCCTGAGCCCAGTAGTGCCCGTCCGCACCCTTCGCCAGTTGGGCGCCCCAGCCAGACGGTTGCGGGTAGGGGGGCGACGGCGAGGCTTGAACGACGGGGTCCGAGCCAGACTCGCCGCCCGAGAAGGGGATCAGGCTCGGCACGGCCTGGGCCACGACCGGCGGAGCGGCGTGGGCGCTCGTCATCCTCACCATCTGCTGGGCCAGGCCGAGCGCGACCGCTACGGCGACGACCAGCACGACCATGTGCCTGAACATCGAAACTCTACCTGCGGCCGCGTCTCGGCCTTTTGGCGGTATAGCGGGGTCGCGCTTTGCAAGCGGTGAATCATGCCGGGCAAATCGCCGGGTCTCGCGCGGCGTGAGGTGGCGGCCTGTCTGCCAAGCCGATGGACGAACCGGACCGGGATGACGAGGCCGACGAGCGGCGGCGGCGCGAGCGCGTGCTGTCGGTCTGGCGGGTGCTGGGGTTCATCGCGCGCCAATGGATGCGGCTGCCCGGCCGATTCGCCGCCTTCATCGGGCTGATGCTGGTCTCCACCTTGGGCGAGTTGTCGATCCCTTGGGCGGCCGGCGGCCTGATCGCCGCAGTCGCCGCGCCAGCGCACGTTTCCGCCAGCGCCTGGCGGGCCTGGGCCATGCTGTCGGGGCTCTATCTCGTGGTCTACGTGGTCCGGAACCGGGCGTTTCGCACCATGAACACCTTCGCCGCGCGCAACATGGAGGATCTCACCAACGAGGCCTTTGCGCGGGTGCAGTCCTTCTCCACCCCCTGGTGGGGGAGCGTGGGGTGAAGCTTTCGGGTGGAGAGCGCCAGCGGGTGGCGATCGCGCGCGCCTTTCTGGCGGACGCGCCGGTGCTGGTGCTCGACGAGGCCATCTCTTCGCTCGACGTGGAGACGGAGCGGCAGGTCCAGGCGGCGAGCGAGGCCTTGATGGCGGGGCGGACCACCATCGTGATCGCCCATCGCCCATCGCCCATCGCCTGTCGACTATCGCGATGCCGACCGCATCCTGGTGTTCGACGACGGCAAGATCGTGGAGGAGGGTGGCCACCGCGCCTTGCTGGCCCAAGGCGGCGCCTGCGCCCGGCTCCATCCGCTGACGCAAGCGTGAGCATAGCCGCGCCGCAGTGCTTGTATGCGACGCAGCAACGCCTTATCCATGCTTCTTTGCAAAGGCTTTCAGCCGCTGGCGGACCTCGACCGCGCCGGGTGCAGGGCGGATAGATGACGGACATCAAGACGGTCGGCGTGGTCGGCGCAGGTCAGATGGGGGCCGGCATCAGCCATGTTTGCGCGCTCGCCGGATACGAGGTGAAGCTGCACGACCTGGACGCCGGACGCAGCGACTCCGCTTTGGACCTGGTCCACGCCAAGCTGGACCGGCAGGCGGCCAAGGGCGTGGTCGACGCTGACGCGGTGGCGTCCACCCTCTCGCGCCTCCACAGCGTCGCATCGCTTGAGGAGGTCGGAGACGTTGATCTGCTGATCGAGGCCACCACCGAAAACGAGGAGGTCAAGAAGGCGGCCTTCCGCAGCCTGACGCCCTATCTGGCTGCGCGCACCATCCTGGCGTCGAACACCTCCTCGATCTCCATAACTCGCCTGGCCTCGGTGACCGACCGGCCCGAGCGCTTCATCGGCCTGCACTTCATGTATCCCGCGCCGGTGATGAACCTGGTGGAGATCATCCGCGGCATCGCCACCGACGCCCCGACCTATGAGGTCGCGGTCGCCTTCGCCCGCAGCTTGGGCAAGACCACCGCCAACGCCGAAGACTTCCCCGCCTTCATCGTCAACCGCATTCTGGCGCCGATGATCAACGAGGCGGTCTACACGCTCTATGAGGGCGTCGGCACCGTGGACGCCATCGACACCGCCATGCGGCTGGGCGCCAACCACCCCATGGGGCCGCTGGAACTGGCCGACTTCATCGGGCTGGATACGGTGCTGGCGATCATGAATGTGCTGCACGAGGGGCTAGCCGACAGCAAGTACCGGCCCTGTCCCCTGCTGGTGAAGTATGTGGAGGCGGGCTGGCTCGGCAAGAAGGCCGGGCGGGGCTTCTACGACTATCGCGGCGAAACGCCGGTCCCCACCCGCTAGATGCGATGGCCGCCCCCGTCGTCCTGAACGACGCCGCCGCAGCGAACGCGCGACGAAAGGAGGAGATCGCCCGGGTCCGGCTGGTGGACGCCCCCGTCTACAACGACCGCAACACCGACTGGCGGGAGGGACTCCTCACGGCCGTGCAACCGCACGAAGCGGTGCTCGACGTCGGCAAGTCCATGCGCGGTTGGTTCGAGCCGATCCGGGCCAAGGCGCGGCTCGCCCACACGCTCGATCTGAACGCCTATGACGGCTATCCCGACTTGCTCGCCGACCTCTGCCAGCCGATCCCCGAGACCTACCACTCAGCCTATGACGTGGTGGTCGCCCTGGCGGTGCTGGAGTGCGTCTACGACCCGCAGGCGATGATCGACAACATCGCCTGCCTGCTGAAGCCCGGCGGCCGCACCTACCTTTTCGCGCCCTTCATCTACCAGTACCACGCCCCGGACGACCTGAGCTTCCAGGACAACTATCGGTTCTCAAGAGACGGCTTGGCCTATCTGCTGCGCGACTTCCGCGACGTGGAGCTGCAGCCGGTGCGGGGGCAATACGCGACGGTGGCCAACCTGCTGCCGTCCTGGAAGCTTCGCGTGGAGCCGCGGTTCGGCGGCACGCTCGGGCGGCTGCTGGACCGCTTCGCCGATCCCCGACGCAACCACCTGAACGCGTCGGGCTACTACGTGACCGCGTTCAAGCGATAGGGCTAGGCGCCGCCTCTTCTCTCCCCCTGTACAGCGGGGGGAGGGGACCGCGCGAAGCGGGGTGAGGGGGGCGTCGTCGCCGCTGTCGACGCAGGTTGGCGAACGCAGCGGCGGCGACGCCCCTCCGTCCCGGCGCAAGCGCCGCGCCTCCTCCCCCGCTGCGCAGGGGAGGAGACGATGGCCACGCGCTCCTGGGTCTTCTCAGCCCTCCAGGGCGCGTATGAAGGTGTGCGGATCGACGTTGCCGCCCGAGGCCACGACCAGCGCCGTCCGACCATCGAGCGCGAGGCGCCCGCCGAGTAGCGCCGCGAGCGCCACCGCGCCGCCGGGCTCCAGCACCATCTTCAGGTGGCGGAAGGCGAAGGCCATGGCGGCGAGCGCGTCTTCGTCGGTGGCGCTTAGAGCACCGGCCAGCCGCGACCCGTTGATGGCGAAGGTGGCCGCCCCAGGCTCCGGCGCCATCAGGGCGTCGCAGAGGCTAGGCGCGGCCGTCTCGACCCGAACGGGACGACCGGCGGCGAGGCTGGCGGCGTGGTCGGCGAACCCTTCGGGTTCGACCACGTATAGCTCGGTGGTGGGCGACAGCCGCTCGAACGCCAGAGCGATGCCGGCCATCAGCCCGCCGCCGGACGCTGGGCAGAGCAGCACGTCCGCCACCACCCCCAACGTGCTCAGCTGCGTCGCCGCCTCCAGGCCGCACGTGCCTTGGCCGCAGATGACGTAGGGATCGTCGAAGGCGGGAACGACGACGGCGCCGCGCTCGGCGGCGACGCGCTCGGCGATGGCTTCGCGGCTCTCGGTGTAGCGGTTGTAGGCGATTACTTCGGCCCCGTAGCCGAGCGTCGCCTCCACCTTGATGCGCGGCGCGTCAGACGGCATCACGATTACGGCCGGGCAGCCCACCATCCGCGCCGCCGCCGCCACACCCTGGGCATGGTTGCCGGAGGAAAAGGCGACCACGCCGCGCCGTCGCTCGTCCTGGCTGAGTCGGGACAGGCGGTTATAAGCGCCGCGGAACTTGAACGAACCGGTGCGCTGCAGCGCCTCCGCCTTTACGAACACGCGGCCGCCCGCCACCTGGTCCAAGGCGTCTGCGCGGAGAAGCGGCGTCTCCACCGCGTGGCCTTTGAGGCGAGCGGCTGCGTCGACGATGGCCTCGAAATCGGGCGTCATGGCGCGCGCTCTTGCCAGCGGCGGGAGCCGAAGTCGAGCCGCGGCTGGACGAGACCGCGACCCTGGCGCTAAGCGAACCGGGTGAGCGATCCCTCCATCCTTGCCGGCGTCGCGCCGTCCCACCCGCCGCTGGCCGCCGAGCCGACCATCCTGCGGACCCTCCCTTGGAGCGATTACGCCCTGCTGGACAGTGGAGAGGGCGCCAAGCTGGAGCGGTATGGCCGCTTCACCGTCGTGCGGCCCGAACCACAGTGTTTCTGGCCGCGGCGCCTTTCTGCGGAGACATGGTCGACCGCCAGCGCCACCTTCGACCCCTCCGACGAGGAGGACGCCGGTCGTTGGCGGCTGACCGGCGCGGTGCCGGAAGCTTGGCCGCTGGCATGGGGCGAGACGCGCTTCAAGGCGCGCCTGACCAGCTTCCGTCACCTGGCCTTCTTCCCGGAGCAGGCGGCCAACTGGGCGTGGCTGGACCACCGCGTGCGGGGGCTGGAGTCGGCGCCCAAGGTGCTCAACCTGTTCGGCTATACGGGGGTGGCGAGCCTGGTCTGTGCGGCGGCAGGCGCCGCGGTGACCCATGTGGACGCCTCCAAGAAGGCCATCGGCTGGGCTCGCGAGAATGCGGAGATGGCGGGGCTCGCCGATCGTCCCGTCCGCTGGATCTGCGAGGACGCCCGCCGCTATCTGGCACGGGAAGCCAAACGCGGATCGCGCTACCAGGGCATCATCCTGGACCCGCCCAAATATGGTCGCGGGCCGGCGGGGGAGGTCTGGCGGCTGTTCGAGGACCTGCCGGAGTTGGTCGGACTGTGCGCCGAGCTGCTGGCGGACGACGCCGACTTCCTGCTGCTCAACGCTTACGCCGCACGCATTTCCGGCCTGTCCCTGGCGAACCTCGTATCCGGCGCGCTGGCGGGGCGGGGAGGGACGGTGGACTGGGGCGAGTTGGCGCTGCGCGAGGACGAGGCGGCGGGATCGCCGCGCGAGATTGGGCTGTCCTTCTTCGCCCGTTGGCGGCGAGGCTGATGGCTGCCCCCGATCCCCGCCGCATCACGTCGCTGACCAACCCCCTGGTGAAGCTCGCCCGTGGGCTGAACCTGCGCAAGGAGCGCGAGGCCAGCGGGCTGTTCCTGGCCGAGGGCCTGAAGATCGTCGGGGAAGCGGTCGACCTGGGCCACGCTCCGCGTTTCCTGTTGCACGGACCGCAAACCGACCATCCGGTGCTCCAGCGCGCCGTTCTCGCCACGCGCGAAGCCGGTGGCGAGGTGGTTGAGGTCAGCCGCGAGGTGCTGGAAAAGATCGCCCGCCGCGACAACCCCCAGGCCGTGCTCGGCATTTTTCCACAATGTTTTTCGGCGATCGAGACCCTCCTTCCGGCGGCGGCGCGCTGCTGGGTGGCGCTGCAGGCCGTGCGCGATCCTGGAAACTTGGGGACCATCGTGCGGACGGCGGACGCGGCGGGGTGCGGCGGCGTGATCCTGGTGGGGGAGTGCTGCGATCCCTTTTCGGTGGAAGCCGTCCGCGCGACAATGGGGTCGATCTTCGCGGTGCCCATTTTCAAGCTCGATGTCGACGCTTTCCTGGCGTGGCGCACCCGCTGGCCGGGATCGGTGGTCGGGACCTTGCTGAGCGCGCAGCTCGACTACCGAGCGGCGGATTACCGCGCGCCCAGCCTCATTCTGATGGGCAACGAGCAGGCGGGCCTGCCGCCGAACCTCGCCGCGGCCTGCGACGTGGCGGTGAAGATACCGATGCGCGGCCGCGCCGACAGCCTCAACCTCTCAGTCGCGACCGGCGTCATGATCTACGCCGCGACCGGGTGAGCGATGTCGCCCCGGCGAGCGTCGCTCACCATCTCGCTCCGCCGTCGCGCAGGATCGGGCACTCGTTGGAGATCAGCTCGACGTTCAGGCTGATGCGGAAGAAGGGCGACGTCTGGGCGACCGGCTTGTGCAGCAGCCAGCGCGGAAACAGATACAGCCAGCCCTCCTGCGGCGTCGTCTTCAGCAGGTGCTCGCGGAAGAGGAACCAGAGCTGCCCGGCGCTGTCCGGCACGCTCAGATAATAGACGCCGTTGATCGTGGAGGTGGTTAGATGGTCGTGCCACACCGAGGCGCCGCGCACGTCGTTCTGGACGTAGGCGAAGCACTGCCGCGTCGACGCGGCATGGAGCGTGAAAGGATCGAATGCCTGGATGCACGCGGACATAAAGGCGTCGTAGAGCCGCTCGAAGGTCTCGTCCGGGGAACGAATGGGAAAGCTGTGCTGGTCCTTGGGCGCCGACCAGGCGCGAAACTCGCCCAGGACAACCTCCCTGGTCCGCTCACGATCCGCCGCGAGCTGCGGCAGAGGCGTACGCACCACCCACGGAAAGTCGCCGAACACCCGCTCCACGGCCGATCTCCTCTCGTCATGCCTAAAGAGGGATGATCTGGGCGTCCAGACCCAGCCGAACTTCGGCGAAGAGGTGAAGGACGAGGAGGGCTTCGGGCGCGTTGAAGGCGGCCCAGGCTATCCACATCTAAGGGCTTAGGCCTTGCGAAAGCGGAAGTTTCCTGCGCGTGGGAAGGCCTGAAGATCGACGCTTGGACCGATACCCGGAACTACCGTCGTCCAGCTGAATAAGGGCGAAGCCGCCGCCCCCGCGACCTGAGGAATCAAATGACCCAATACGACGTCGTCATCATCGGAGGTGGTCCGGGCGGCTACAACGCCGCCATCCGCGCGGGCCAGCTGGGACTGAAGGTCGCCTGCGTGGAGATGCGCAAGACCTTGGGCGGCACCTGCCTGAACGTGGGCTGCATTCCGTCCAAGGCGCTCCTCCATGCGTCGGAGATGTTCGCCGAGGCCAAGACCGGCTTCGCCTCGCTCGGCATCAAGGTGACCCCGGAACTCGACCTGCCCCAGATGCACAAGCAAAAGGGTGAGAGCGTCACGGCCCTGACCAAGGGCATCGAGTTCCTGTTCAAGAAAAACAAGGCCGAATGGATCAAGGGCGCAGGCTCCATTGCTGGGCCCGGCAAGGTGTTGGTCAAGGCGGAAGACGGTTCCGAGCAGACGCTGGAGACCAAAAACATCGTGATCGCCACGGGTTCAGAACCCTCCCGCGTTCCGGGCTTGGAAGTTGACCAGAAGCGAATCGTCGATTCCACCGGCGCACTGGCCATCCCTGAGGTGCCAAAGAAGCTCCTGATCATCGGCGCCGGCATCATCGGGCTGGAACTCGGCTCGGTATGGCGGCGGCTGGGCGCCGAGGTCGAGGTGGTCGAGTTCCTGGACCGCATCATTCCGGGCGCCGATGGCGAAATCGCGACCGCTTTCCAGCGAGCCTTGACCAAGCAGGGCTTCAAGTTCCGGCTGGGGGTCAAGGTCACCGGCGCCAAGACGTCCGACGCCGGCGTGACGGTGAGCGTCGAACCCAAGGTGGGCGGCCCGGCGGAGACCATGGAGGCCGACATGGTGCTGGTGGCCGTGGGCCGCCGCCCGTTCACCGAGCACCTGGGGTTGGACACCGTGGGTGTGAAGCCGGATCCCAGGGGCTTCATCGACACCGACCACTATAAGACCTCCGCCGAGGGCGTCTGGGCCATCGGCGACGTCACCCACGGACCGATGCTTGCGCACAAGGCGGAGGACGAGGCGGTGGCCTGCATCGAGCTGATCGCCGGCAAGGCCGGCCACGTGAATTACGACGTCATTCCCGGCGTGATCTACACCGCACCGGAAGTCGCCTGGGTCGGCAAGACGGAAGAGGAGCTGAAAGCCAAGGGCGTCGACTTCAAGGTCGGCAAGTTCCCCTTCGCGGCCAACTCACGCGCCAAGGTGAACCACGAGGCGGAAGGCTTCGTCAAAGTTCTGGCCGACGCCAAGACCGACCGCATCCTGGGGGTCCACATGATCGGACCCTCGGTCAGCGAGATGATCGGCGAATACTGCGTGGCCATGGAGTTCGGCGCCGCATCCGAGGACGTGGCCCGCACCTCGCATCCCCATCCGACCCGGTCGGAAGCCCTGCGCCAAGCGGCTATGGGCGTTGAGGGCTGGACAATGCAGGCTTGACGCACCTGGGAAACCGCAGGGTGGGATCTGACGCGTCTAAGCTGGCTCTAGACCGACAGCGACGCAGCATTTCACAGGCGACGCGCTTGACAGAGGCAGGCTTTTCGCATCGCGCAGCGCTGCCGCGGCCATGACGATCGTGGAAGCGACGCCGCCCGACCGCGTTTGAGCGCAGGCCTTGACGCACTGCACAAATGGCGTAGAGCTAATCGATACCGTACGGTACGGTCAAACCCATGGCGTTTCGAGATGTCGGTCACTTTCGCAGGTAGGGCGCTGCGGCTCGCGGGCTGCTCTCTCGCTGTTTATCTTCTCGCCGCCTGTGCTCCGACGCTCGGCCCGAAGCCCACCTTATCGCGGCCGCAAGCCTACGCCACGCGTCAGAGCTTCGTCGCACCGGCGGTCGCATGGCCGTCGGATCGATGGTGGGAGACTTACAACGATCTCCAGCTCGACACTCTGGAAAGCGAGGCTCTGCAGGGCGCGCCCAACCTCAAGGCGGCCATGGCGCGAGTGCGTGTGGCCCGCTCAACCGTGGAGACCACCCGCGCGGCCCTTCTGCCGCAGTTCAGCGGCGAAGGAGGCATTCAGACTACCAAGCAGAGCTTGAACGAGGGTTATCCTCCGCAATTTCAGGAATTCCTGCCGGCCGGCTTCCATACCCAGACCCGGATCGCTGCTGATCTGGATTGGCAGCTCGACTTCTTCGGCCGCAATCGCGCGGCCCTGGCGGCCGCAACGTCGACGGCGAAGGCGGCCGAGGCGGATGAGGCGGCGGCCCGCCTCCAGCTGACGGTGGCGGTGGCCAGCGCATATGCGGACCTGATCCGGCTCTATGCGGACCGCGACGAAGCCGTGGATGCATTGCGGGTGCGCCGCCAGACCTTGCAGCTCGTCAGCCAACGCCTGCAGAACGGACTGGAGACCCGTGGCGAGTTCAGCCAGCAGGCGGAATTCGTCCCCGCCGCTCAGGGCGATGTCGACGCTCTCGACCGCGAAATCCTTGCCAGCCGCCACCAGATCGCCGCCTTGATCGGCTCGGGCCCAGACCGCGGTCTGCAGATCGCGCGCCCCAAGGCGTCAGGTCTGCACGCCTTCGGCCTGCCAGACCACCTCGCCGTCGATCTGATCGGGCGCCGTCCCGATCTCGTAGCCGCCCGGTTGCGCGCGGCCGCTGCGGCCAAGCAGATCAAGGTTGCACGCGCCGACTTCTATCCCAACGTCGACCTCACAGCCCTCTATGGGATTCAGTCCCTGGGGATCAACGAACTGTTCCGATACAGCTCGGTCATCGGGGCGATCGGCCCTGCGATCCGATTGCCGATCTTCTCCGAGGGCCGGCTGGAGGGCGCCTATCGTGGCGCCCGGGCCGAGTACGACTTGGCCGCGGCGAATTACGACCAGACCCTGGCCAACGCCTTGCGCGAGGTCGCCGACGCCATCACCGCTGAGCGCGCCTTGGCCAGCCAGCTCAGGGACGCCCAGGCCCAGGTCGTGTCGGCCGACGACGCCTTCAACATCGCGACGCTTCGCTACAAAGGCGGGCTATCGCCTTATCTGAACGTGCTGACGGCGGAAAACGGGGCGCTTGCGGCGCGTCGCAACGTCGCCGACCTGCAGGCGCAGGCGATCTCCCTGGACGTAGCGCTGGTGCAGGCGCTTGGGGGCGGCTTCACCGTCTCCGACACCCGCCTGGCCGCTCGTTGATGCAAGGATCATCCCATGGCTGATGACCAAAGCCTGCCTTCGAGCCACGGCGTCTCCCAGGTCCGCGCGCCGCCTGTGGTCCCTGTCGAACCCGTCAGCCACCCCAGGTCGAACCGAAAACGCTGGTTCGGCCTGCTGGGTGCTGTGATCCTGGTCGCAGCGGTCGGTTACGGCCTCTACGACGTTCTGGTGCTCTCGCACTTCGTCTCCACAGACGACGCCTATGTCGGCGCCGACGTGGCCGAGATCACGCCACAGGTGAACGGCCAGGTGCAAAGCGTGGCTGTCGCCGACACCCAGGCGGTCAAGGCCGGCCAGGTGCTGGTCGTGATCGACCCGTCCGACGCCAAGTTGGCGCTCGCCCAGGCCCAGGCTGAATACGGACGCGCGGTCCGGCGCGTGCAGCAATACATGGCCAACGACCAGGCTTCCGGCGCCCAGATCCAGGCGCGCGATGCGGACCTGCTCCGCGCCAAGGCCTTGCTGGCGTCCGCCCAGAGCGACGTCGACCGCACCGCGCTCGACCTGAAGCGGCGCGAGGCGCTCTCCGCGTCGGGCGCGGTTTCGGGCGAAGAGCTGAGCACGGCGAAAAACGCCTATCAGACTGCGCTCGCCAACCTTGATGCCACCAAGGCCGCCGGCGCCCAGGACGTGGCCAACAAGACGGTGGCGGAGGGCCAGCTGGCTTCGTCCATGGCCCTGACCCAGGGCTCCAGCCTGAACGAAAATCCCGAGGTGGCCGCGGCCAAGGCCGCCGTCGACGTCGCTGAGCTCAACCTCTCCCGCACCATCCTGCGCGCGCCGTTCGACGGCGTGGTCGCCCAGCGCCAGGTGCAGCTCGGCCAGAGGGTGGCCATCGGCACTCAGCTGATGACGGTGGTGCCGGTGGACCAGGTCTATGTGAACGCCAACTTCAAGGAGGTGCAGCTGCGCAAGGTCGAGGTGGGCCAGCCCGCCGAACTAACCGCCGACCGCTACGGCAAGGGCGTGGTGTTCCATGGTCGGGTGGCGGGGCTCTCCGGGGGGACGGGGTCGGCCTTCGCCCTGATCCCGGCGCAGAACGCGACGGGCAACTGGATCAAGGTGGTTCAGCGGCTCCCCGTCCGCATCCGGCTCGATCCGCGTGAACTGCGGCTGCATCCGCTGCGGGTCGGACTTTCGATGGACGTCAAGGTCGACGTCGCGTCGCCCGGCGCCAAGCCTGCCGTTCGCCAGTCCGCCTCCTCGCCCGCCAACAGCGACCTCTGAGCACAGGAGCGCGACGCGTGCCTGATCTTCCCCTCTCCGCCCAGGAATCCGGCGAAGGCATGGCGCCCGTCGTGGCCGCCGGCGAACCTTCGCAGATCGCCGCCGCCTCGGCGAAGGCCGGTGAAGCCGCGGCGCCGGCGCCCCTGGCGGGAGCCATCCTTTGGGGGGCGGGTCTGCTGCTCTCCCTGGCCAATTTCATCGTGCTGCTCGACACGACCATCGCCAACGTGTCGGTGCCCAACATCGCCGGCGGACTGGGCGTTTCGGCGAACGAGGGAACGTGGGTCATCACGTCCTACGCTGTGGCCGAGGCGATCACCGTGCCCCTTACGGGCTGGCTATCGCAGCGGTTCGGCTCGGTGCGGGTGTTCGTCACCGCGATGGCGCTATTCGGCGTCTTCTCCGCGCTGTGTGGTCTTGCGCCATCGCTGAACGTGCTGGTGGTCTTTCGCGTGCTCCAGGGGCTTTCCGGCGGCCCGATGATCCCGCTTTCGCAGACGTTGCTGCTGCGGACGTTCCCCAAGGCCCAGGCGAGCCAAGCCATGGGCCTGTGGGCCATGACCACCGTCGTCGCGCCCATCGCCGGGCCGATCCTGGGCGGCGTGATCTGCGACAACTATAGCTGGCCCTGGATATTCTATATCAATATGCCGGTGGCGCTGATTTCCGCCTTCCTGGCCTGGCGGATATTGGGAAAATTTGAGGACAAGAGGGTCAAGCTGCCGATCGACGCCATTGGCCTCGGCTTGATGATCGTCTGGATCGCCGCGCTTCAGATCATGCTCGACAAGGGTGAAGACGATGATTGGTTCAATTCGCCATTCATCATCTTCTTGATGGTCATAGTTGTCATCGGTTTTTCCGCATTTCTCATTTGGGAGTTGACGGAGAAAAATCCAATCATCAATTTGCGCGTATTTAGTTCTCGAAGCTATACAATAGCACTTCTTGTGTTGTGCTTATGCTTTGGAGCCTACTTTGCATCAGTAGTCATTCAGCCCCTGTGGCTGCAGACGAACCTGGGTTATACCGCCACCTGGGCGGGTTACGCCGTCGCGCCCGCTGGGCTGTTGGCTATCGTCATGTCGCCCGTCGTGGCCAAGCTGATGGGCAAGGTGGATTCTCGGCTGCTCATCTTCATCGGCGTCACGGGTTTGGCCGCCACCATGGCGATGCGCGCAGGTTTCGCGTCCGACATCAGCTTCGGCCAGATCGTTCTGCCGCAGCTTCTGCAAGGCCTCTTCGTCCCGTTTTTCTTCGTCCCTTTGTTCAGCCTGGCCTTGGCCACCCTGAAGCCCCACGATCTGGCTGGCGGCGCGGGGTTGATGAGTTTCGCGCGCACCATGGCCGGCGCTTTCGCGACCTCGCTCTCCACCACGATCTGGTCCAACAGCGCCCGATCCGGCCGGGTCCAACTACTGAATCAGATCGACACCGGACATGCGGTGCAGCGCCTGATGCGGACCGGTCTGTCCCACAATCAGGCGCTGGGATCGTTCGAGGCGATGGTGCAGGGTCAGGCGGTCATGCTGGCGACGGACAAGCTCTTTCTGGGCTTGTCGGTGGTGATGGTTGTAGCGGCGTTCAGCATCTGGTTCACCGCAAAGCCGACGGGGGGAGGGCCGGCCGTCGCTGCGCATTGAGGCTCGCATGAGCATCACCCCCGTTCCGTTGATCGCCGGCGAGCGCGAGTTCGAAGGTTTCGCGCGCGATCTCGGGCGCAGCTTCCAGCGCTACGGATTCGCGGTGATCGGCGACCATGGCCTGTCGCCGTCGATGATCGATGCGGCGGTGACCGAGACCAGGCGACTGTTCGCCCTGCCTGACGCGCAGAAGGCGGCCTACGCCGTCGCCGCCGGCGCCGGCCAGCGCGGCTACACCCCTTTCGGGCGTGAGACGGCGAAGGACGCCGGATCGCATGACCTGAAGGAATTCTGGCATGTGGGCCGCGATCTACCTGCAGATCACCCCTATCGGGCGGTCATGCCGGACAACCTGTGGCCTTCGGAGCTGCCGGGTTTTCGGCCTGCGGTATCGGCGCTTTACGACGCGCTGGATCAACTCGGCGCCAAGGTCCTGAGCGCCATCGCCCACCATCTCGGCGTTGCCTACAATGCGTTCGAAGACCCGACCCGTGACGGCAACAGCATTCTGCGCCTGCTGCATTACCCGCCGGTAGCGGCGGATGCGCCGGGGGTCAGGGCTGCAGCGCACGAGGACATCAACGCCATCACCCTGCTCCTGGGCGCCGAGGAGGCGGGGCTGGAACTGCTCGACCGCGACGGCCGCTGGCTGCCTGTTCAGCCGCCCCCGGGCTCGGTGGTCTGCAACATCGGCGACATGCTTCAGCGGTTGACCAACCATGTGATGCCGTCGACCAGCCATCGCGTGGTGAACCCTGCGCGAGAGCGCCAGGGGCTCTCGCGCTACTCCATGCCGTTCTTCCTGCACTTTCGGCCGGACTTCGTGATTCGCACCCTGCCGAACTGCATCACGCCGGAGCGGCCGGACCTCTATCCCGAGCCGATCACCGCCGACGCCTATCTTCGCGAGCGGCTGCGCGAGATCAAGCTGGCGTGAGCTCGCATCCGAGAAGGTGGTGCGGACGGCGGGGGTCGAACCCGCACTCCAGGGGAAACAGATTTTAAGTCTGTCGCGTCTACCAATTTCGCCACGTCCGCTAGGCTTGGACCTATCTGCAACGGCCCTGTTCCTAACGCCAGCGGCGTGCGGCGGCCTTAACCGCGTTTAAGGAGTTTCGCGCGCATTCCATTGGCTCGACCCGAAAGGGAAGGGGAGCGGACATGAAGGCGTTTCTGCGCGCGGGCCTTGTCGCCGGCACGGTTTTCGCCGGCTTGGCGCCCGCGGCGGTCGTTCATGCGGGCGGCATGACCATGGGTTCGGGCTGCAACACCTGCAACGTACCCAAGCCCTGCGACTGCAACGTGCCCACCGGCCACATGGTCAACGTGCCGGGCGTGAACATCACGCCCCCCTCGATCACCGTGAACGCACCCAACATCTACGTGGCGGCGCCCTATGTGGAGGTGCAGTCCGCTGCGGTCGCCTACGCCCAGTCCCAGGCTTCGGCCAGCGCCTCCAGCAACGCCCAGGCATCCTCGTCCGCCCAGGCGAACGGCTATGCGCTCGGCAACGCCTACGCCAATGCGTTGGCGGTGACCAACGCCTCCAGCTTCGCGCTAGGCGGAGGCTCCAACTGGTCGTCCTCCGAAGGGTCCAGCAGCTATATCCCCAACCTGCAGGTGGAGGGTGAAGCGCCCGAAGCCCGACGCATCTGCGCCGAGTTCCGCGCCACCCCTCGGGTGGTCGCGGTGCAGGCTGTCTGTCTTGACGACAAGGCGATCCCGCACCCCGCCTCGCAAGTGATCCCCGATCGGGACCTGCTGCCGGCTTATGAGGGCGAGGTGTTCCGCTGCATCGCGGGCACGCGGATGCAGTACACCCTGGCCGACTATTCCGGCTCGGCCGACTTCGCCCGGGGCCAGACCGTCTCGTGCCAGAAGGGCGACGCCCTGTACCACAGCGCCACGGGCCAGCTGGCCTGCCGGGCTCAGCGTCCCGCGCGCGACTGTAACGAGCGTTCACTGCTCCGCCGTTACGGCGCGGGCATCAAGGTGATCAAGATGGGCGGCCAGCAGTGCGTCGCCTATCGGAGCGAAAGCGCCCAATCCAGCGCACCCGGCGCCATGCTGCTCGACGGCGGCGTGGGCGGCATCGTCCGCTAGGCTCGACGGCGCCTCTGAGGTGGGGGCCGTCTAGGCGGTCCCGCCCGCATCCACGGTCATCACCGTGCCCGTGACGTTGCGCGCGCCCTCGCTCATCAGGAACGACACGGCCGCCGCCACGTCCTGCGCCATGGCCAGCCGGCCTAGCGCGCTGCGCCCGGCGATCTTCTCCAGCCCCGATGCGTCGACGCTCCCGGTCAGTTCGGTCTCTATGAAGCCGGGCGCGACGGCGTTCACCGTCACGCCGACCCGCCCCACCTCCCGCGCCAGCGAGCGGGTAAAGCCCACCAGCGACGCCTTGGTGGCGCCATAGACCGACAAGCCGTTGAAGCCGGTGGAGGCGATGATCGAGGCCATGTTCACCACCCGGCCTTCCCCTGCCACCAGCATCTGGCGCACCACGTACTTGGTCAAAAGGATCGGCGACAACGTGTTCAGCCGAATCAGAGCCTCGATCTGAGCCTGGCTCAGATTGGTCAGAAGGCCGCTCGTACCGATCCCGGCATTGTTCACAAGGCCGTAGAAGCCTCCGTGCTCGGCCTTCAGCCGCCGGACGAACACCGCAATATCGTCCACGTTGCTGAGGTCGAACGGTTCGAAGCGGACGCCGTTCGGGGGCGCCGCCTCCATGACTCGCTCCAGCGCGTCGGATGATCGGCGCGCCACTGCGGTCACGGCGAAACCGTCGGCGGCCAGTCGTCCCACAATGGCCAAGCCCAAGCCGCGGCTCGCCCCTGTCACCAGCACCCTATGCAAGGCGTCGCTCCAGCTTTCCCGCCGAACTGACCGCCAGCGTGTCGACGAACCGAATCGAGGCCGGGGTCTTGTGGGGCGGTAGAACCGTGCGGCAGTGGGCAAGAATCATTTCGCGCGCGCCACTTCGGTCTTCGGGCGCCGACAGCACCACGTCCGCCGTCACCAGCGCGCCGAGCAGGGAGCTTTTCCGCCCCGTCACCCTGGACATGCGCACGGTTGGACAGGCGTTGATGACCGCTTCGACTTCCTCGGGGCTGATCTTGAGGCCGCCGACATTGATGACCCCGCTGCGCCGGCCCAGGAAATGGAAGCGGTCGCCGCGCCGCTCGACCAGATCCCCGGTGTCCACCCAGCCGTCGGCGTCGGCGATCGGCGAGATGGTTTCACCGAGATAGCTGAGCGCTACGCGGTCCGAGCGAAGCTGGAGCGTGTGCTCGCGGACCCGTATCTGCACCGGAGCGTCGCGGTCGAGATAGGCGGCGGGGAAGCCTTCCATCCCGTCGCTCACCTCGAACCCCACGCCCGCCTCGGTGGAGGCGAAGGCGTGCGCCACTACCGCCTGGGGGAAGCGGACCTTAAGGCTGTCCAGCACGGCCTGGTCGGCGATCTCCCCCGACAGGCGCACGTAGCGAGGTGAGACGCGGTCGAGCGCGGGGCTCATCAAGGCGCGTCGCCAGTGGGAGGGCGTTCCCGCGAGGTGGGTGACGCCATGCTCGCCGACCCCGTGCAGAAAGGCGGCGAGCGTTTCATGCGGGTCGGTGATCAGCAGGGACAAGCCGCCGGTCAGCGCCCGGAGCAGCATCTGAAGGCCGCCATACCGGCGGATGTCGTAGAAGGTCGCCCAGACGGCCGGTGGAGCGCCGCCATCGCCTGCGGGTGTTGCGCTGATGGCCCCGGTCAACCCCTGCAGGGTGTGCGCCACCATCTTGGGCGCTCCGCTGGTGCCGGAGGTGAACAGCGCCCACTGCGTGACCTGCGAAGGCGACGAGGGCTCGACGGGCGCGCTGGGGTCCAGGCCGATGCGAGCGTAGGGCAGCTCGGGCAGGACGGGGTCGTCACCGTCGCCCACCACAAGTTCAATCTCAGCCGCCTTCGCCGCCAGGGCGATTTGCGCCGGCGTGACGTCCGGGGGACACAGCACCAGCCGGGCCGCCACGCCATCCAGCTCCACGAGGGCCAAGGCCGCAGCCATGGGTAAGTCCGTGCAGATCAGGACGTTGCGACCCTGGAGCGTGTGTTCGGGCGCCGAGATGAAGCGCTGGGCGCCTAGCGCCTGCAGCGAGACCTTGCGATCCGGGCCGATGAGCGCGGACGTGCGTCCGTCTTCGAGCGCCGTCGCGATGCGCGTCCGCAGGGGCGCGCCCGCCAGCCGGGTCTCAGGCGGCGACGCGGTCATAGAAGCGGACGAAGTCACCGAAGGTCACAGGGAAGAACACGTCCTCGGAGGTGGCGAACGGATCGCACCCCAGCTCGTCCTCCAGCCGCGCCACGACGATGGCGAAGCACAGGGAGTCCAGCCCGCTATCCAGCAGGACCAGCTCGTCGGACAGCGGCGCCAGCGTCTTATGCTGCTCGCTTGCCACGAGGCGCATCTGATCTTCTATGAGGGTTCGTAAGGCCATGGGTCCGCCTGCTGCACCCGAACATTCCTGCACCTGAAAGCCTAAGGTTCGGTTCCCTGGCGAGCGGCGGCTTGCCGCGCCTTGGTGCAAGGCGTCTTGGCGCAATCGTTGCAGGCTTTGCACCGCCGTCCTGCAACGGGATCGGCTCATCCTGCCCGCCCACGCCATGGCCATCAGTCCTCCGCCGATCCCGTTAAGGTGCCGCCCCGTGCAAGAGGCCGACCTGTCCGCCGTAGCGGCGCTTCTGAGCGAAGGCTTTCCCGACCGCTCGCGGGCCTACTGGGACGGTGCGCTGAAGGTGCTTTGCACGCGCGAGGCGCCCGACGCCTACCCACGATTCGGGCTGATGTTGGAAAGCGGTGGCGCGTGCGTGGGCGTGTTGCTGCAGATATTCTCGCGTGTGGCGGAAGACGGTCGGAGCTTTGTGCGCTGCAACCTGTCGAGCTGGTACGTGGCCCCGGCCTTCCGCGGCTACGCCAGCCTGCTGGTGGCGCGCGGGCTCCGCCACAAGGAGGTGACCTATCTCAACGTCTCCCCCGCCGAGCACACCTGGCCGATCCTGGAGGCGCAGGGCTATACCCGTTACAGCGAAGGACAGTTCGCCTGCCTGCCGGCGCTGTCGACGCACGGCTGGGGCGCCCGTGTGCGGCCCTACGAGCTGGGTGAGCCCGGATTTGAGCCGCAGGTGCAGGCCTTGCTCGACGCCCACGCCCGCCTCGGCCTCCTCGTTCTGGTATGCCGGCGGGCAGGGGAGCGAGCGGTGTTCGCCTTCTTACCCCGCGATGTGAAGGGCGTGGGTCGCCGCGTGGCCCAGCTAGCCTACTGCAACGACGCCGGCGCGTTCGCCCGATTCGCCGGGCCCCTGGGCCGCTGGCTAGCGGCGAGGGGCCTGCCGCTGGTGATCCTGGATGCACCCGGACCCATCCGCGGCCTCGTAGGGCGGTTCTTCAAGGATCGGGCGCCAAAGTACTTCCGCGGCGGCCAGGCGCCTCGCTTGAACGACCTTGCCTACACGGAGGCGGTGCTGTTCGGCGCCTGAGTCGCTTCGGAAGCGAGGGAGACGCCTGCATGAGTTCGGTGGAAGGGCGCGGCCGCTCGGTCGGCGCGGCGATCGTGGATCAGCTTGTGATCCAGGGCGTGCGTCACGTCTTCCTTGTCCCGGGGGAGAGCTATCTGCCCGTGCTCGACGCCCTGCACGACAGCGCGATCACCCTCACCGTCTGCCGCCATGAAGGTGCGGCGGCGATGATGGCGGATGCGGTAGGCCGCGCGACAGGACGCCCCGGCGTCGCCATGGTCACCCGGGGGCCCGGGGCCAGCAACGCCATGGTCGGCGTCCACATCGCCCACGAAGACTCTTCGCCCATGATCCTGCTGGTCGGCCAGGTCGACGAGGCCTTCCGCGAGCGAGGAGCCTGGCAGGAGATGGATCTGCGGGCGAGCTTCGGCGGCGTCGCCAAGTGGGTCGGCGAAGTCGACCATCCTGGCAGGGTTTCGGAAGTGATGGCGCGAGCCTTCTCCACCGCCATGTCCGGTCGTCCCGGCCCCGTGGTCATCGGGATGCCGCGCAACGTGCTGGGCCAGCCCGACCGCTCCGCCGACGCCCCCCGGGTCCAGGCGGTGGAGGCTGGACCTGACGCCATAGCCCTCAATGCACTGCGGGCGCTGCTCGTCGTCAGCCGTGCACCGTTCGTCATAGCGGGCGGCAGCCGGTGGGACGATCCCAGTTGCGCCGCCCTGCACCGTTTCGCCGAGCGGTTCGCCCTGCCGGTGGCCACGAGCTATCGCCGCGGCCACCTGTTCGACGCCGACCATCCGAACTACGCCGGCGACGTGGGGCTGGGCGCCAATCCCAAGCTCATCGCCCGGATCAAGGCCGCCGACCTGATCCTGCTGGTCGGCGGGCGGTTGGGCGAGGTGCCCTCGCAGGGCTACAAGCTTCTCGACATCCCTGCGCCCGGACCGCGCCTGGTGCACATCCATGCCGATCCCGACGAGATCGGCCAGGTCTACCAACCCGCCTTGGCCATCCCAGCCAGCCCGCGCAGGGCAGCCCCGGCGCTCGCCGCCTTATCGCCGCCGGCAGAGATCGCGTGGGCGGGGCAGGCCGATGACGCCCACGCGGACTACCTTGCCTGGTCGCAGGTGGCGACGCCGCAGCCGGGGGGCGTCAACTTCGGCGAGGTGGTGGTCTGGCTGCGCGAGCATCTGGCGCGTGACGCCATCCTCTGTAACGGCGCGGGCGGCTATGCGGCCTGGCTGCACCGCTTCTACCGCTTTCGCGGGTTGAACACCCACATCGCACCGGCGTCGGCGACCATGGGCTACGGGCCGCCCTCAGCCATAGCGATAAAGCGGCTCTATCCGGACCGGCACGTGGTGTCGCTGAGTGGCGACGGCGATTTCCTGATGAACGGACAGGAGTTCGCCACCCAGGTCCAGTACGCCCTGCCGATCGTCAACCTGATCGTCGACAATGGCAGCTACGGCTCCATCCGCCTGTTCCAGGAGCGCGAGTTCCCCGGCCGCGTGGTCGCCACCGACCTGAAGAACCCAGACTTCGCCGCTTACGCCCGCGCGTTCGGCGGCTTTGGGGCGACGGTGGAGCAGACGGCCGACTTCGCCGAGGCGTTTCGGGCGGCTGAGGCCTCAGGCCTGCCGGCCATCGTGCATGTCAAGGTCGACGTGTCGTGCATGTCGCCTGGCGCCACGCTCAGCGAGGTGCGAGAGGGTGCGGTGGCGGGGCGTTAGCGCCGCTGATCTCCCCCACAGCGTGGGGGAGTACCGCCGAAGCAGGGAGGATGAGCCCGCGGCTCAGACGCTCGCCGCGATGCTCTGGAACAGGAGGGCGCCGTCGGCCGAGCCTAGCTCCGGCTCGAAGGCCCGGTCCGGGTGGGGCATGATGCCCAGCACGTTGCCGTGTGCGTTGACGATCCCCGCCACGTCCCGGCTGGAGCCGTTCGGGTTGTCGAGGTAGCGAAACACCACCCGGCCTTCGCCCTCCAGCCGATCCAGGGTTGGATCGTCTGCGAAGTAGTTCCCTTCGCCATTGCCCACCGTCATCACCGCCTCGCGCCGCTCGCCAAAGGCCGCGGTGAACCGCGTCTGGCCGTTCTCGATACGGAGCGGCACGGGCTTGCAAACGTACTTCAGCGCCGCGTTCCTCAGCAAGGCGCCCGGCAGCATCCCCGCCTCGCACAAGACCTGGAAGCCGTTGCAGACCCCCACGACCGCTACGCCGCGCTCCGCCGCCTTTATCACCGGCGCCATCACCGGCGACAGCGCCGCCATGGCCCCGCAGCGCAAGTAGTCGCCATACGAAAAGCCGCCCGGCAGCACGATCAGGTCCAGCCGGTCAGGAAGCTCGCTTTCCCCATGCCACACCATCTGAGGCCGCTCTCCGGTGGAGCGCTCGATAGCGACGGCGCAGTCCCGGTCGCAGTTGGAGCCCGGAAACACCACGACGGCTGATTTCATGGGCGCCTGTCTTTGAAAAGATGCGTCAAGTCCGACCAGTCCTCTACCCGGAAGGCGCAGATATCCGTCACGGCTTCAGGAAACCATTCCAACCCCTTCGGGTCGCGATGGCGAGATATACGCTGCCGAGATCGTGACGTTCAGTGACGTAAACGCTTTGCTGTACCCGTCGAAAACGTAACGGGTTCAACGTGCGCTCCATGTCCCGATAGGCTTGCTGAAATCCCCTCGGGTGGATCGCTCCCGGGGTTCTCAGTTTCAGATCGAAAGAGATGGCGTGCATCAGGCCAGCGGATCAAGTTCGGCTTCGGCCCGTGGATACTCGAAGGTATCGTCTTGGTCGACGAGCCTGAGTTTCAGGCGCTTGGATTCAACCTCGACAACTTCACAGACGGGCCCGATGCCTGCTAAACGCCGAAGCCGCTCCGCGCCGCCGAACCTGTCGTCTCGCCGGAACTCCGCCGCCTCTTCGGCCACACCGATCATCAGCCAATCTCCAGCCGGTAACCTTCAATCACCATATTGGCGAGCAGGCGCTCACACATCGACCTCACCCTGGCTTCGGCCTTGTCGCGAGGCTCTTCAGCGACGTCGAAGGCGATGGTCTTGCCGACGCGCACATCGGCGACATCGGTGTAGCCCAGGCCGTGCAGGGCGCCTTCGATCGCCTTGCCCTGCACGTCCAGCACGCCGGGCTTCAGGAACACCTCGACCCTGACCTTCACGTAGGAAGCTGCATCAGGCGACGCCTCCCTCGATCACGCGCGGCATCTCCTTCATGATGCCGAGCCGGCGCGCCACCTCGGTATAGCTCTCGATCACCCCACCCATGTCGCGGCGAAAACGGTCCTTGTCGAGCTTCTCGTTGGTGGTGCTGTCCCACAGGCGGCAGGAGTCTGGGCTGATCTCGTCGGCCAGCAACACCTTGGAAAAGTCGCCCTCCCAAACCCGGCCGTACTCGATCTTGAAATCCACCAGGGTGATGCCGACCGCGCTGAACATGCCCGACAGGAAGTCGTTCACCCGCAGGGTCTGGGCCAGCATGTCGTCGATTTCCTGGGTCTGGGCCCAGTTGAAGGCGGTGATGTGCTCCTCGGTCACCAGAGGATCATTCAACGCGTCGTTCTTGTAGTAGAACTCGATGATCGAGCGGGGCAGGGCCTGGCCTTCAGGCAGCCCCAGCCGAGTCGCCAGGGATCCTGCGGCGATGTTGCGACACACCACCTCCAGCGGGATGATTTCGACTTCCTTAATCAACTGCTCACGCAGGTTCAGTCGCCGGATGAAGTGGTTTTGCACACCGATAGTGTTCAGCCGCGTCATCACGTACTCTGAGATACGGTTGTTGATCACGCCCTTGCCCTCGAGCACGGCCTTCTTCTGGGCGTTGAAGGCGGTGGCGTCGTCCTTGAAATACTGGATCAGGGTGCCGGGCTCGGGCCCTTCGTAAAGGATCTTGGCCTTGCCCTCGTAGATCTTCTTGCGGCGGGTGGTCATGGAGGTCTTCCCAGCGGTCAGCCGCGGACAGGAAGACGAATGCGCAAGGTCGCCCGCGCTCACGCGTCCCAGCCGCTGCTCCGCACTCATATAGGGCGATTGCGGAAGCGAAGGAACGGGTTTCCTGTCTGGAGCGAAAGCGACGGCCGGCGCAGGTGCAACTCCCGCCGGGGCGACGCCTTCACGACGGGAGACCAAACGAATCCAATCAAGGAGACAGGGTGATCGACGCCGTACTGAAGGCCTTGCAGATGTCCGCCGCGATGGGCTGGGAGATGCTGTGGCCCTTGGTCCTCGGCTTCACCATCTCCGGCGCCGTTCAGGCCGTAGTGTCCCACAGGGAGATGGCGCGCCTCCTGCCAAACGACGGACCCGCTTCTATTCTGAAGGCGACGGGGCTGGGTGCGGCGTCCTCGTCCTGCTCCTACGCGGCGGTGGCGATCGCTCGGGCGGTGGTGAAGACGGGCGGCGACTTTTCCGCCGCCATGGCCTTTCAGGTCGCCTCCACAAATCTGGTGCTCGAACTCGGCCTCGTGCTGCTGACGCTGATGGGCTGGCGGTTCATGGCGGCGAGCTGGATCGGCGGGCTGATCATGATCCCGCTGCTGGTCCTGCTGCTTCGGGTCCTGTTCAACCGTCGGACCCGCGAAGCGGCCAAAGCCCAGGCCCAGAAGGACGTGGCCGGCCGGATGGAGGGCCACGCCGCCATGGACATGTCGGTCGAAAAGGACGGAACCCTGCTATCGCGGCTGTTCTCCAAGGAGGGAGTGACGGCGATCTGCCACTTCTTCGTCATGGACGTGATGTCGCTCTGGATGGACCTGCTGATGGGCCTGCTGGTGGCGGGCGCCATCGCCGCCTGGGTCCCGTCCCAGGTCTGGGCGGGGCTGTTCCTGGCTGGCCATCCGGTCGCCGCGGTCATCGCCGGGCCCTTCATCGGGCCAATCGTCGCGGTCTTCACCTTCATCTGCTCGGTGGGCAACGTACCGCTAGCGGCGGTGCTGTGGCGGGGAGGGGCGAGCTTCGGCGGCGTGATCGCCTTCATCTTCGGCGACCTGATCGTGCTGCCGATCCTGGACATCTACCGCCGCTATTACGGGCTCAAGGCCGCCGCCCTGCTCGGGGCCGCGCTTTACATCTCGATGGCCGCTGCGGGCCTGCTGGTGGAAGGACTGTTCGCCCTCCTGCACCTCACCCCGACCCGACAGGGCGGCGCGATCGATCTTGCGCACACAGCCTTCGCCTGGAACGGGACCACGTTCGCCAACCTGGCGTTCCTGGTCCTTGCCGCACTGATGACATGGCGGTTCATGCTCACCGGCGGTCCCAAGATGCTGAAGATGATGGGGTGAGGGCGGATCACGCCTCCCCGGGCGCCTTGGCCTGGACCGACAGGGCGTGCACCGGCCCGGCGAGTTCGTCCGACAGGGCCGCATAGACCTGTCTCTGGCGCTGAAGCCGCCCTACGCCGCGGAAACTCTCCGCGATGATGCGGACGGTGAAGTGGCTCTCGCCGCCGCCGTGCGAGCCTGCGTGGCCCGCGTGTTTGTCGCTGTCGTCGACCACGTCAAGCGCCATCGGTTGGAAGGCGGACTGCAGCTTTTCCCGCATCGCTTCGGCCACGTGCGCCATATCCGCTCCGTCAATCCTTGATCGTGAAAACTTCCTCCGCATAATCCTCCCATGAGCGGCGACTTTCAATACCGCCCCAAGTTCGTGGATATGCGCGTCCGTCCGCCCAGGAAGGACGGCGAGCCCACGCACGAGGAGGACGTCCACGCCCTGAAGCCTGGGGAGAGGCCTTGCGAGTGGCCCGGTTGCCGGACGGCCGCCAGCGCCCGGGCGCCCAAGTCTCGTGAGATGATGAACGAGCACTACTGGTTCTGTCAGCCGCACGCGGCCGAATACAATAAGAAGTGGGACTTCTTCGCGGGCATGAGCGAGGGAGAGGTGGCTCAGGCCCAGGCCGCCCGCCTCACCGGCGAGCGCCCGACCTGGGAGTTCAAGGCCTCGCGCATGTCGCGGGAAGCGGCGTCGTTCGCAGCCAAGATGGGGGGCGGCGCCAACGGCAAGGGCGCCGGGTCTTACGCCGATCCCCTCGGCGTGTTCGGCAGCGTCGACGCCCAGCGCGCCGCCGCCAAACCCACCCGCCAGCTCGGCAAACTGGAACGGCGCGCGTTGGAGGAGATGGATTTGGACGATATGGCTGACAAGGCCGCTGTCCGTGTCCGTTATCTCGAGTTGGTGAAGCGCTTTCACCCGGACTCAAACGGGGGAGATCGTTCCACGGAGCAGAAACTTGGACGGGTGCTGCGCGCTTATAAGACCCTGAAGGCCGCCAAGCTCGTCTGACGCGCGATGTCGCCTCTTCCGCTCACGCCGCTTTCGCCAGCGGCCCTGCTCGCTTAGACAGATCCCGATATGGCCCTAGATACGCTCATCGACGACAACCTGCTCGCCTCCGCCCCTGACCGGAGCGTGTGCGTCCGCGACGTCTTCGGCGTGGACAGCGACATGCGAGTGCCGGCGTTCAGCACCTCCGACCCCCACGTTCCCGAGCTTGATGTCAGCTACAAGTTCGACCCCCAGACGACCCTGGCCATCTGCGCCGGCTTCGCCTTCGATCGGCGGGTCATGGTGCAGGGCTATCACGGCACCGGCAAGTCGACCCACATCGAACAGGTGGCGGCGAGGTTGAACTGGCCGTTGGTGCGGGTGAACCTGGACGCCCACGTCTCGCGCATAGATCTCGTCGGCAAGGACGCGATCGTGCTGAAGGACGGCCAGCAGGTCACCGAGTTCCGGGAGGGCATCCTGCCCTGGACCATCCAGCGACCGATCGCCCTCGTCTTCGATGAATACGACGCCGGTCGGCCCGACGTCATGTTCGTGATCCAGCGAGTACTTGAGGTGCAGGGCCGGCTCACCCTCCTAGATCAGAACCGCGTAATCCGGCCGAACCCCTATTTCCGCCTGTTCGCCACCACCAACACCATAGGCCTCGGCGACACGACCGGTCTCTATCACGGCACCCAGCAGATCAATCAGGGCCAGATGGATCGTTGGTCCATCGTCACCACCCTGAACTATCTGGGCCAGGACGTGGAGGTCGGCATCGTGCAGGCCAAGGCGCCGGGCTACGACACCCCTGAGGGCAAGCGCACTATCAACGCCATGGTGCGCGTCGCCGACATGACCCGAAACGCCTTCATGAACGGCGACATCTCCACCGTCATGAGCCCACGGACCGTGATCACCTGGGCCCAGAACGCCACAATCTTCGGCGACATCGGCCTGGGCTTCCGCCTCACCTTCCTGAACAAGTGCGACGAGTTGGAACGGCCCACAGTGGCCGAGTTCTACCAGCGGGCGTTCGGGACGGACCTGCCGGAGTCGGCGCTCAGGGTGAAGGTGGCTTAGCCTTCGATCCTCCCCCTTGGGGGAGGGGGCTGCACCGCCGGCGGCAAGCTTGGCGCTCCCTCCCTCAGTCGGCTTCGCCGACAGCTCCCCCAAAAGGAGAGCATCTTGATCGCCTTGCAGCTGATCAGGCCGCCTGCTGGCTGTAGCCTAGCCTTGCGTTAAGCTGCTCCAGCAGCTTGATCGCGGCGTCGGCGATCACGGTTCCTGGCGGGAAGATGGCCGCCGCGCCTGCGTCCAGCAGCGCCTGGAAGTCCGAAGGCGGGATGACACCGCCCACCACCACCATGATGTCGCCTCGCCCCGCAGCCGCCAACTCCGCCTTCAGCTCCGGTACGAGCGTCAGGTGGCCGGCCGCCAGCGAAGAGGCCCCGACCGCATGCACACCCGCTGCAATCGCATCGCGCGCGGTTTCGGCCGGGGTCTGGAACAGTGGCCCGATCTCCACCTGGAAGCCGAGGTCGGAGAAGGCCGACGCCACCACCTTCTGGCCGCGGTCGTGTCCGTCCTGGCCCATCTTGGCGATGTAGATGCGGGGCGCACCCCCATCGGCGCTGCGAAACGCCTCGACCATCGATTTGGCGCGGTTGATGGTGAAGTCGTTGGCGCCCGCCTCGCGCAGGTAGACGCCCTGGATGGCGAGCACCTCCGCTTTGTGGCGGCCGAACACCGTCTCCAGGGCGTCGCTGATCTCGCCTACCGTCGCCTTGGCGCGGGCGGCCTCCACCGACAACTCCAGCAGATTGGCGCCCGAAGCGGCGCCGTTGGTCAGCGCCTCCAGCGTTCGGCGCACCTCGGTTCCGTCGCGCTCGGCGCGCAGGCGCTCCAGCTTTTCCACCTGCTGGCGACGGACCGAGGAGTTGTCCACCCTCAGCATGGGAATGACCTCCTCAGACTCCGGCTTGTAGCGGTTCACGCCGACCACGATCTGGCGGCCGCTGTCGATGCGCGCCTGAGTGCGGGCGGCGACCTCCTCGATGCGGAGCTTCGGCACGCCGGCCTCGATCGCCTTGGCCATGCCGCCCAGCGTCTCGACCTCGGCGATGTGCTCTAGCGCGCGGGTGGCGAGTTCGTAGGTCAGCCGCTCCACGTAGTAGGAACCGCCCCAGGGGTCGATGGTGCGGGTCAGCCCCGACTCGGTCTGCAGGAACAGCTGGGTGTTGCGCGCGATCCGGGCGGAGAAGTCGGTGGGCAGGGCCAGCGCCTCGTCCAGCGAGTTGGTGTGCAGCGACTGGGTCTGACCGTTGGCGGCGGCCATGGCCTCCAAGCAGGTGCGCGTGACGTTGTTGTAGACGTCCTGCGCCGCCAGAGACCAGCCGGAGGTTTGGGAATGGGTGCGCAGCGACAGCGACCGCTCGTCCCGGGGATCGAACGGACGCATCAGGCGGGCCCAGAGCAGGCGCGCGGCCCGCATCTTGGCCACCTCCATGAAGTAGTTCATGCCGACCGCCCAGAAGAAGGACAGGCGCGGCGCGAAGGCGTCCACCTTCATCCCGGCGGCGACGCCGGCGCGCACGTACTCGATCCCGTCGGCCAGCGTGTAGGCCAGTTCAAGGTCGGCGGAGGCGCCGGCTTCCTGCATGTGGTAGCCGCTGATGGAGATGGAGTTGAACTTCGGCGTCTCCTTGGCCGTGTAGGCGAAGATGTCGGCGATGATCCGCATGCTGGGGGCTGGCGGATAGATGTAGGTGTTGCGGACCATGAACTCCTTCAGCACGTCGTTCTGGATCGTGCCGGTGAGCTTGGCGTGGGGCACGCCCTGCTCTTCCGCCGCGGCGATATAGAGGGCGAGGACCGGCAGCACCGCGCCGTTCATGGTCATCGACACGCTCATCTGATCCAGCGGGATGCCGCTGAACAGGGTGCGCATGTCGTAGATGCTGTCCACGGCCACGCCGGCCATGCCGACGTCGCCGGTCACCCGGGGGTTGTCGCTGTCGTAGCCGCGGTGGGTGGCGAGGTCGAAGGCGATCGAAAGCCCTTTTTGCCCCGCCGCCAGGTTGCGGCGGTAGAAGGCGTTGGACTCGTCGGCGGTGGAGAAGCCCGCGTACTGCCGGATCGTCCACGGGTTGGTGACGTACATCGTCGGGTAGGGGCCGCGCACGAAAGGCACGATCCCCGGATAGCCTTGCAGGAAGTCAAGCCCCTCCAACTCGGCGGGGCCATAGGACGGCCTGACCTGAATACCCTCCGGCGTATCGACGGGCGAGCCGGGAACGGACGAGCCCTGCGGCGGCGTCAGCTCGTCGTAGGCGAGCGTCGAGAAGTCAGGATACGGCGTCATCTCCGTCCTCCGCGTCGAGCTCGTCTGGGGCGAGATCGGCCGCGAGCAGGGCCAGCCAGCCCGGGTCGTCGCCGGAGACCTCCTCCACATCCTCCGTGAAGGTCACCGCCGTGCGTCCATCGGGCATCAGCACACCCAGGACCTGCAGCGCCTCGCCGTCCTCGGTCTCGTGGTTTTCCGCTTGCACGATGAGCGCCGCGAACTCTTCGTCCAGGGTCTCGTCGTACCAGATCACCGGCTGGGGCAGGGGCTCCTCGAACGCGGTCGCATTGAAGGTCTCGCCAAGCGCGAAGACGGCGGCCCCCGCCTCGACATCGGCGTTGACCGCTATGCGCCCGGAGAAGGTCTGGACGGTCTTCCAGGTGGTTTCCGAGAAGCCTGCGGCAGGGTCGGATTGGCTCATGAGGTTCGGCCGTCCTCTGCGTCCTGTTCGTGGCGCGCCGCGGCCCGCCAGGGCGCCAGGGGTGCGCACAGGCTGGGCTCACCTGCCAACCGGACCTCCACCGCGCCTTTATCGAAGGGCGCCGGATCGACGATTTCGACCGCGACCGGCGCTTCCGCCGGATTGCGAAAGACGCTGACGCCGATCAGCTTGCGCTTGTCGGAGGCGATGTCGCCGGCGAGCGCCTCGCGCGCCGGTGTGACCCAGCTCTGGATCAGGCCGGCCTCCAGCGCGCTCGCCAAACCGCCCGCGGCCTCGATCTGCTGGAACAGCGTCCAGGCGGCGCGGGCGAGTTGATCGGTCTGGGCTTCGAGAAACCACGCCCCCCCGGCCGGATCGGCCACCCTCGCCAGCCCGCTTTCCTCCATCAGCACCAGCTGGGCGTTGCGGGCCTGGCGGCGTGCGAACGGGGTCGGCCGACCCAGGGGCTGTGTGAAGGGTTCCAGCACGATGGCGTCCGCACCGCCCACCGCGGCGCCGAACCCCGCCGCGGTCAGGCGCAGCAGGTTTACCCAAGGGTCCAGCCGCGACAGCATTCGCCGCGAGCTGCGCGCCTCGATGCGGGCCGGCGTCGAGGCGCCTAGCGCCGAGCACAACCGGCTCCAGAGCGCGCGGGCGGCGCGGTGCTTGGCCAGGGTGGTGAAGTATTCGCCGTCCGCAACGAGCCCGAGCGTGATCAGTCGGGGCGCCTGCGACAGGGCCATGTTCGCTTCGCCCAGAGCGCGACAGTAGCTCGAAGCCGCCGCCAGTATAACCGCAAGTTCCTGGGCCTCGGTCCCTCCGGCTTCGTGCACCACCGCGCCGCTGGCGAGAAAGGCGGTCGCGTCCGGATAGGTCTCGCTCAACTCCGCCGCCAGCGTCGCCGCCTCCGTGACATGCGCGTCGATCGGGCCGGGGCTGGCGCCCGTCCGGGCGAAGGCGCTCAGAGGGTCCAGGTGCAGGGCGAGCTTGGCGCGGGGGGCGGACTTGGCCGCGACGTGCAGCCATCTCGCCGCCTTCACGCCCAGGAAACCCGCGTCGAGCGCCACCGGCGCCAGCTCGATCTCCACCCCAGCAACGACCCTGGCCATGTCTTCGGCCGAGCCGATCGCCACCCCGTCGGCGCCTGTCGGGTCCACCCGCAGCAGCAGCGAATTGGCGCCGTTCTCCAGGTCCTGCAGCGCGTGCTCGTTCGCGACGGCGGCGTCGGGCGTGTCCAGGACGGTGCGGACATCCCATCGCCCCTCGCCCTGACTGCGGACCAGCGAGAGCCGGACCGCTTCGGGTTGAAGCGCCGCTGTGGTGTAGAGCGCCTGGGTCTCCAGCCCGTCATAGCTTCGGAAAGTCAGACTGTCGGGCGTTTCCCCCTTCAGCGTCTTTTCCACCAGCGCGACCCAGGCTTGACGATCGGGCGCGGGGAAGTCTTGGGCGAGCGGCGTGACGTCCACGAGCGGTTCCAGCGGAGGATTTGGCCGGACCACATACCCCTGGACCGGCAGCGTCAAGCCGCCAGCCTCAACTGAGAGCTTCGCAACTTCGCCTCTAAGGGGCGTGTATCGTTGACGCTGGGCGAGATGCAAGGCCGAGACCGCGCAGGGATGACTGCGACGACCAGCTTCGCAACTTCGCAGTAGAAGTCTCAGGCCCGTGCGATCCAAACTCGCCTGACGCGTCGCGAGCGCCTAATTTAGGCTGATGAGCCTGGCTGATTCCTCGACCTCGGAAGATGGCGTTGTCGTGGGCAACGCCCCCGCCTACTCCGTTTCGGAGCTAGCCTTCGCGCTGAAGCGGACGCTGGAAGACGCCTACGGCTTCGTGCGGCTGCGAGGCGAAATCTCCAAGGTCACCCGCCATGGCTCCGGCCACGTCTATCTGACCCTGAAGGACGACAAGGCCTGCATCGACGCGGTGGTCTGGAAGGGGACGGTCCGGGGTCTCAGGGCCCAGCCCGAGCAGGGGCTGGAGGTCATCGCCACCGGCCGGATCACCACCTACCCGGCGCGTTCCTCCTACCAGCTGGTGATCGAGAGCCTGGAGCCGGCAGGGGTCGGGGCGCTGCTCGTGCAGCTAGAACGGCTCAAGTCGCGACTGAAAGGCGAGGGGCTGTTCGATCCGGCGCGAAAGCGCGCCCTGCCGCCTCACCCGTCGGTGATCGGCGTGGTGACGAGCCCTACCGGCGCGGTGATCCGCGATATCCTGCATCGCATCTCCGACCGCTGGCCCGCACACGTCCTGGTCTGGCCCGTGGCGGTGCAGGGCGAGCAGGCGGCCACCCAGGTCGCCGCCGCCATCGCCGGCTTCAACGCCCTGGCGGGGGACGGTGCGATCGCGCGGCCTGACATCTTGATCGTGGCCAGAGGCGGCGGATCCATCGAGGACCTGTGGCCCTTCAACGACGAGGCCTTGGCCCGGGCCGCGGCGGCGAGCGCCATCCCGCTGATCTCCGCCGTCGGGCATGAGACCGACACCACCCTGATCGACTTCGTCTCGGACCGGCGCGCGCCCACCCCCACCGCCGCCGCCGAGATCGCCACGCCGGTGCTCAGCGAATTGCGGGCGCTCGTGATCGATTATGGGCGGCGGACCTACCGCTGCACCCACTACCAGCTGGAGACGCGTCGGACGCGACTTTCGGCCGCCGTGCGGGGCCTCCCACGTCCGGTTGACCTCCTCGCCCTCGCCAGCCAGCGCTTCGACATCGCCGCGGGCCGGCTTTCGGCGGCGTTGGAGCGGAACGCCGCCGCCCACGAACGCGGGCTGACCCGTGCCTCGGCCCGCCTGACCCCGGCGCTTCTGCAGATGCCGCTGAAGGTCCGCGCCGAGCGGCTGATGAGTCTGGGCGTGAGGCTGGATGCCGCCGGACGCCGCGCGCCGGACGCCGCCCTTCGCCGCGCGCGCCTGCCCGAACTCGGCGACCGCATGACGGCGTCGACGATGCGCCGCATCACCCGCGCCGCGGAGCGCGTGGCCCAACTGGAGAAGCTCCGCGCCTCGCTGAACCCCGATCGCCCGCTGGAGCGAGGCTTCGCCCGGGTCCATCAAATCGACGGCCGCCTAGTGAGATCGGGGGCAGATCTTGAGCCGGGCGAGGCGCTGTCTCTGGTGTTCGCCGATCGCAGCCCGGTGGGTGTTCATGTGGATGGCGGCGGCTCGCCTATCCGGACCCCGAAGCCGCTCCGGCGCGCCTCGCCACCCTCGGACCAAGGCCAGCTCCTTTGAACGCCTGCCGCCCATATCCCGCCGATCGGCGTTCCCATCGATAAGGCTAGGCGTTAAGGAGCAAGGTCATGAACGCCTTCGATCGCGATCTAGATAGTCCGGCGTTGCTGCACTACGGCGACGGGGACTATGCGGTGCTCAAGCCCGGCGGCTACGTCGTATGCGCTGTTTCCGGTCGCCGGATCAGCCTTGAAGAGCTGAGGTATTGGAGCGTCGAACGGCAGGAGCCTTATGTCGGCGCGGGCGAGGCGCTTCAGCGGTTCACCTCGCCGGTGGAGGCTGATTGACGCAGCATCCCATGAACTCGACGGGCGTCAACCTTTCTGAAATGTGGACGCACGACCTTCGCATGAGTATCTGAGCCGCGTATCGCCCCAGGTTTTACAGGTTGGACGGTCACGGATGGCGACAGGTCTGGAAGCTTTGAGCGTCCTGCTCGCGGACGACAACCCGCACATGCGGGAGATCGTCAGCGTCCTGCTCAGCAATTACGGCATCAAACACATCCGCTCGGTGCACGACGGCTCCCTGGCCTTGAACATGCTGCAGAGCTGGGCGCCCGATCTGGCCATCATCGACTTCAAGATGGACCCGATCGACGGCGTAGAGTTCACCCGCAGGGTGCGTACTGGCTCCGACAGCCGCAATCCCTACCTGCCCATCATCATGATGACCGGACATTCGGCCCGCGCCCGGGTCTATGAGGCGCGCGACGCAGGCGTCACGGAGTTCGTGGTCAAGCCCGTCAACGCCCGCACGCTGCTGGACCGCATCATGGCGGTGATCTATCGGCCGCGTCCGTTCATCAGGACGGAAGGATATTTCGGTCCGGACCGACGCCGCCGCGCGGACGCCGCCTTCGCCGGCCCGTATCGCCGCGCCGACGATGCTGAAGCCGAGCGGAGCCGCAACGCCGTCGAAGGCTCTGCGAAAGACGCCGATAACTTTCTGGTCTGAGTCCTTGCGTCACTCAGCCTTCCCGCGGGATAGGGCCGAGACGTGGAGGTCGGCTACCAGCGGAAGGTGATCCGATGCGATCCGCTCCAGGGCGCAGCGCGGGGCGTGCACCCTGGTCACGTCGAGTTCAGCGCTGACGAAGATATGGTCGATCCGCAACACCGGCAGGCGCGAAGGAAACGTGCGCAGGGTTTGGCCTGAGGAGCGTTCTCCCTCCCGGCCTCGCTGCACGTCGCGCAGGTGTGCCGCCAAGGTGCGATAGGCGGCGTAACGTGAGCCTGCGTTGAAATCGCCGAGCAGCACGGCCGGCCCCCGCCATCCCGCGTGCCCCATCCATTCAGGGCCCAGCAAAGCCGCAACCTGCGCTCGCTGTTCCACGGGCACGAGACCGAGATGGGTGTTGAGCACCTGTAGCTCGACTCGATCGCTGATCTCCACCGCCATCCACAGGGCGCCACGGCGTTCAAGGCGCGTGCGGGGCAAACCCGGAAGCGGGCCCTTGTGGATCAACCGGCAGGGGAGGCGGCTGAGAATGGCGTCGCCGTACTTTTCCTCCTCCACGCTGAAGGCGGAGTTGAAGTGGAAGCGCATGCCGAGACGGCCCGCGATCTCGTGCGCCTGATCCACCCGGCCGCTCCGCGCCCGTCCGACATCCAATTCCTGCAAGGCCACGATATCCGGCTCGCTCTGGGCGATTGCGGCGGCGATCCGACCCACGTCAAGCTTACCGTCCACGCCCACGCAGCCGTGCACGTTGTAGGTCATCACGCGGATCATGAAGCGAGGACGCCCTTAGAAGCCCAGGCGGTAAACGCTGCGGCGCCGATAGGTTTGTCCCGGCCGAAGGATGGCGTCAGGAAAGTCCGGATGGTTCATGGCGTCGGGAAAACCCTGCGGCTCCAGCACCAGAGCGCCGTGCTGGGCGAAAGGTGGCTTCAGTCCCTGGCCCGAATAAATCTGCATTCCCGGCTGATCGGTCGAAAGCCGAAGCCTTGCGCCATCGGGTGCGCGCAATTCGACCGCCGGCGTTGCGCCGGCCACAAGCGCCCAGTTGAAATCCAGGCCCCCGGCCATGGCGATCTGCGGATTTTGGCGGGCGAGAACGTCAGATAGCTTCGATCCTCCGCGAAGGTCGAAGGGCGTTCCGGCGACGCCGGCCAGTTCCCCGCTCGGGATCAGCCCCTCGACGACGGGGGTATAGTATTCGGCGGCTACGGTAAGATCATAATCCATGATCTTCGAGTCACGATCGCCGAGCAGGTTGAAGTAAAGGTGTTGGGACAGGTTGACCGGAGTAGGCGCGTCCGTCGTCGCAAAATAGTCGATCTGCAATATATCTGCCGCCGTCAGAGTGTAGGTCGCACGCACGTCGATATCGCCCGGAAAACCCTCCTCGCCGTCCGGCGACAGATAGGCGAGGGTGGCGGTCAAGCCTTCCGGATCAGCGTCTTCGATGCGCCAGATGCGCTTATTGAAACCCTTCACCCCCCCGTGGAGCGTGTTCGGGAGCTCGTTGACGCTGACCTGAACCTCTCGCCCATCGAGCGGAAAACGTCCACCGGCGATCCGATTGGCGAAACGGCCAACCAAAGCGCCAAGATAGGCTGTATCGCGTTCGTAGTCGGCAAGAGTCTCGTAGGAAAGAATGGCTTGTCGCAGGCCTTCAGGAGCGGGAAAGCCTAGGCGACGCACGATTGCGCCGAACTCGAGGATTTGGACCTCCAGCCCGCTTGGCCATGCCAGTTGGACAGCGTGAACGGAATGGCCGTCTGCGGTGACGCCAAACGCGTGAACGCTCATCGCTCGATCCTCATACCGACGCTCGACGCCTTGCAGCCGACGAGGGCTTCAAGATGGATCCCTCATCTTGTTGGCGTCACTATATTCGGCATAATCGTCGTTGAGTTCGCGCGCACGATCCTGGATATCGATCAGCCAACTATCTCCATGCTCACTTGGCGTCGCGATGGGCGCGACCATGCAAACGCTCTGCATCGGCAAGACGTCACGCCAGTCGGAGATCAACTGCTTATAGGCCGAGCCCACCGGCCTGATGTTTCGGTCCAGGTCATAGAGACCCAGGGGATTCACCGTGCCGTTGTTCTCACGCAAGGCGGTGTCCCAATCAACCTGATCGGTCAGCGAATACCAGGTGAAGCCTAGGATCGGGATGCCGTCGTTTCGTACCCGGAGTACGTTCGCCCATTCCTTCCATAACCAATTCACCGCCTCGTCGCCATTGGGACCCTGGGCGATGTTGGTCTCGGTGTGCATGACCGGGAGACGGTAGCGCTGATAGTAATGACGGGTGATTTCGTTGTAGCCGAATATCTCACCCGATGCGCTGGTCATCCCATCGGCCGTTACCCTGTGCTCATTAGTCATGTAGTAGTCGTTGCCAAGAATGCAGTGCTGCTTCAGCCTGCTGTTCAGAAAGAAGTGGTATTCGTCGCGGGTCATACCATTATCAAGCAGGAACTCATACATCTCGGAATCAACGCGGCGCCCGTAATTAAGGTCGAGCGACAGGAACCGCTCGGAGTTCATCACCTCCGCCGGACCTATCGCCGCGGGATTTTCAGCATGGAAATATTCGGACGACTCGCTCTGCACGAAGATTGCATCCGGACGGACATCCAGGATTGTCTGCATAGCTAGAACATTGGCCTTGACGATATACTTTAGCGCCGTAACGAAAGAACGATCCGTCGTCATTTGCTCGTTCCACCAGCCATAGCGAGCGGAGAATATGGCGCAGATATACATCTCGTTGACGGGCGTATAGAGTTGCACCCAAGGAAAGCGAGTGGCAAATGCGCGCGCGTAGTCCTTGAACAGTCGAGGAAGATCAGGGTTCTGGAAGTTTCCAATCCAATCGGGCACGCCGAAGTGGCAGAGATCGACGATTGGAACGATGTCGCGTTTTTTAAGATCGTTGAAGGTCTGGTCGGTGAAGTCCCAATCATATTTTCCGTCGCCGAGCCACACCTTGTGGATCGGCGGCCCATACCGAAGAAATCTGATACCTAGATCCTCGACAAGCTGAAAATCCGTCTGCCAATGCTTGTAAAAGCCGCATTTCTCAAGCTCATCAACCCGCTCTTTTCCGCCTTTGATGGTCGGGACGCTGTTCTCGATGCCCGTGGCGAACATAAAGCTAAACATCTATAGGAATTTCCCAGTCGATATCTGCGCCGGCGGCCGGCGCGACCTGATCCTTACTGCGCGGGAGATCTTAGTCCGCGCAGTCTCAGAGAATTTCCGATCAATCGTCTTGCGAATTGAGCGAGCGATCGGCGTTGCGACCGGCGCGGTCAAGATCGGCTCCGGCCCGTTCCGCCGCCCGCCCCGTGGCGCGTCGGGCGTGGTTTAACGCTTGTTCAGTGTCCCGCTCGGCGTGGGCGAAGGCGGGTTCGGCGTCGTTCACGGTGTCGCCGACGGCTCGGCGGGTGACGGCCGCTGCATGGTCCAGGGTCGGTCCTACATGGGCCGCGGCGTCATTGGCCGCATGGCTGGTGGCGTCCGCAGCATGGTCAAGCGCGCGTCCCGCATCCGAGGCCGCGGCCGAAGCATCGGCATGGGCGGCGGCGCGATCCGCATCCGCCGTCCTCGCGCCGTTTGGATTGCTGCAGGCGCAAAGCCCAGCCATCGTAACTGCGCCCGCCAGGATCATCGCTCGGCGAGCCAAGCCACAGATCGTGACAAATGACATGGATCAAACTCCACCAACAATGGAGTTTCAACCCTTGCCTTGTGAGGCGGTTCCGGCGCCGCTCGCTCAGACGGGCCGAACCCAGGCGAGATCACCATTTCCGGGTCTCAGACGAGGAAAACAGACGCAATGCATCGCAGTACGCGCATGACTTGGGGAGCAGAAGCGGAGAGGGCCGTGAGGCCATGAAAACCGTCATCTTTGCGGCCCATGACGGACGTGCGGCTCAGACCCGGCGCGTAGCGTTTTCATGCCTTTGAACCCTCCCGTTCCCTCGGCGGCGCTCCCTTCGCAGACCTCGTCGGCCGCGAGACAGGCGGAGCCCGTCTCCCGCGCCTCCATGGCGATTGCAGCCGCTTCCATCTTGCTGATCGCGGCCATGGCTGTGACGGGGCGGGCGGACCCGATTGCAAGCCTGATGGCGGCGGGGGTGATCGCGGCGCTTTGGGCGGCGATGACCTTTCGGGTGCGGCGACCCCGCGAGACGGCCCGGGGTGAGCTGGGGGTTGGCCCGACCCCCTCATCGTTGGACGAAATCCAGACCTACGTGCTCGCCCTGGAGCTCGCTCCCAACCCTGTTCTGCTGGTGATCGGGGGCGACACGGACGATATCTCAGCTCGCCGCATCCTGTTCGCCAACGCTGAGGCGCGAGAGCTGCTGCGCATCGCGCGGGAGGGCGCGTTACTGGTTACAGCCGTGCGCCATCCCGCCGTACTCGAAGCCATCGATGAAGCCCTGTACGGCCGCACGGCGCGGGTGTTGAACTATGAGAGCGGCGGCGGCCAGGAACGCTTCTGGCGGGTGTGGACCAAGCCCCTGCCGCCGAGCCAGCTCTATCCGCGCCTGGCGCTCGTGATCATGCGCGACGAGACCGACGTGCGGCTGAACGAGCGGATGCGCGCCGACTTCCTGGCCAACGCCAGCCACGAGCTTCGCACGCCGCTCGCCTCGCTCACCGGCTTCATCGAGACCCTGCGCGGTCACGCCCGGGAGGATGTCGCGGCGCGCGATCGCTTCCTGGTGATCATGGCTCGCCAGGCGGAGCGGATGGCGAGGCTGATCGACGACCTGCTGTCGCTGTCGCGTATCGAGCTGAACGAGCACATCCGGCCCGATGGCGCGTGCGATCTGTCGCTGGCGGTGGGCGATGTCGTGGACGCCCTGGCGCCGCAGGTCTCGGGCAAGGCGGTCAAACTCGTTTGCGAACTGCCGCCGACCGGTGGACCCACAATCGTCGGCGATCGCGACCAGATCGTCCAAGTGGTGCAGAACCTGCTCGACAACGCCATCAAGTATGCGCCGGCGGGGGGCGTGGTCAGCGTGTCGGTGCTCGCAGGTCTGTCGCTGGAGTCCGCCTCCGCGCCGCGGCAGGGCGACGTGCGCCAGGGCGCGGCGAACGGGGGGCGCATGTCCCTGCTGACCCCGGTCCGAGCCAGTGCAGAGCGCTACGCCCTGCTCAGGATCGAGGACAGCGGCCCGGGCATGGCGCGTGAACACCTGCCGCGCCTGACCGAGCGCTTCTACAGGGTGGAGGGTCAGCGCAGCGGCGAACGCCTGGGAACGGGGCTGGGCCTGGCCATCGTCAAGCACATCGTCAATCGCCATCGCGGCGGTTTCGTCGTCGAGAGCGCGCCGGACCAGGGCGCCGCGTTTTCCGTCTATCTGCCGATGACCGCTGCGGACGCCAGACAGCCTGTTCAGGATGCGGAGCCCGCGGCTCCGGTTTCGTCTGGCGCGGGCGACGTCATTGCGTCACACACATCGCGTGCAGCGTGACAAAACTGTCGTAGAACTGTCGCTCGGCGTCTGCAAACGCGCGTCACTTAGTCCACGCTGCTGAGTCGGCCGGGATCGCCTCCATGAGCATGAACGAACACACCCTGAAGTTCTTCGGCGAGGAGCTGGACCAGCTCAAGGCCGAGGTGGCGCGCATGGGCGGACTGGCCGAAGCCCAGGTCTCAGATTCCATTGAGGCGATCGCCCGGCGCGACGTTCCCCTCGCCGAGGACGTGGTCGGTCGCGACCGTCGTCTCGACACCCTGCAGCACGATATCGAGAAGAAGGCGATCCGCATCATCTCGCTACGCCAGCCCGTGGCGCAGGACCTGCGCCGCACCGTGGCCGCGATGAAGATGAGCTCGATCCTGGAGCGCACCGGCGACTACGCCAAGAACATCGCCAAGCGCGGCCTGGTCATCGCCGAGCACGAGCCGATCAGCGCCCTGACCCGATCGATCGAGCGCATGGGCAAGCTGGTCTCCGGCCGGCTGAAGGATGCGCTGGACGCCTACACCAACGCCGAACTCGATCGCGCCATGGACGTATGGCAGAACGATGAGGAAGTCGACGAGCACTACAACTCGCTGTTCCGCGAACTCCTGACTTACATGATCGGTGATCCGCGCATGATCAATTCCTGCGCCCACTTGCTGTTCGTCGCCAAGAACCTGGAGCGGATCGGCGACTACGCCACCAACATCGCCGAACTCGTCCACTACGAGGTGACCGGCGAAGAGATCGTGGGCGACCGTCCGAAGTGGAGCAGCGTGTCCGACCAACCCCGGTCCGGCGCGATCGACTCGGAGATCTGAACGCCATGACCCCGCAGGTGCTGGTCGTGGAGGACGAAGAGGCCCTGTCCACCCTGCTGCAGTACAACCTGGAGAAGGAGGGCTACGGCGTCCGCATCGCGATCGATGGAGAGGACGCCCTGGTCCAGGTGGACGAGCGCCTGCCCGACCTGATCGTGCTCGACTGGATGCTGCCCAAGATCAGCGGCATCGAGGTCTGTCGCCGCCTGCGGGGTCGGGCGGAAACCCGCAACGTCCCCATCGTGATCCTGACCGCCCGGGGGGAGGAGAGCGACCGTATCCGCGGCCTGGACACCGGCGCCGACGACTACGTCATCAAGCCGTTCTCAATGACCGAGCTGACGGCGCGGCTGCGCGCGGTGCTGCGCCGCATCCGTCCCGGCCTGGCGGAGGATCGGGTTCACCACGGCGACATCGTGGTGGACCGGGTCGCGCACCGGGTGAAGCGCGCGGGCCGTGAAATTCACCTCGGCCCCACCGAGTTCCGCCTGCTGGACTATCTCATCCAGCATCCCGGCCGGGTCTTCTCCCGGGAGCAACTGCTGGACTCGGTATGGGGCTCCGACGTCTATGTCGAGGCGCGCACCGTGGACGTCCACATCGGCCGGTTGCGCAAGGCGCTGAACCGGGACGAGGACGTAGACCCGATCCGCACCGTCCGCTCCGCCGGCTATTCGCTCGACGCCGAGGGCTGAGTCACACGGCGTAGCTGTCCCTCTCGGACGCCTTCCGGCCTCCGAGTTTGCGCACGTTTCGTCCCGATGACTTTAATCTCCCCGACCCATCCTGCGACGGGCACTGGCCCACCCGCCCGCAAAAGGAGACGACGAGGCGCCGCCCTGATCAACGAACGCTGCCGCCCGCGACGGACGCGGGATGATCGAAGGGCAGGTTTCTGACGGCGGGCCTATACGTTCTATCGACCGAGGCTGTGTGAGAACACGGTTTGGAGCCAGGGCGCTGGAGCGAACTGGTCGGCTCGGTGAAGGCGATCGGGCGTGCATCGCCTGGATCAGCGGCGCCACGCCAAACATCGTGATCATTCGCTTCAGGTTGTAGGCCAGGACGTGCAGGCTCATCTCGGTTTGGACCTTTGGTAATGTTCGCATCTTGAAGTGGGTGGCTCCCATGGCGGCTTTGAGCGTGCCGAAGACGTGCTCCACGGTGGCCCTCCGGACCCGCATGGCGCGGGGATGACGATCCAGACGCGCCTGCATGGCTTCGAGCACCGCCTCGTGTTCCCAGCGGCGCACCCGCCGCACGGGACCTGTCGTGCATTGGGGTTTCAAGCGACAGGTCGCACAGGCCAGGGTCCAATACTTGTCCATCAACAGGCCTGCCTCGTCTGAAGCGAAGCGCCGCGTCAGCCGCTCGCCCGCCGGGCAGCGATAGACGTCCTCCTCGGGCAGGTAGACGAAGTCCTGCTTGCCGAAGCGTCCCTCCGCCTTGGCGTTGGACGTCAGGGGCTTTGGGACGTAGGGCTCCACGCCCAGCGCTTCGCAGGCCAGCACCTCCTGGCTGTCGAAGTCGCCGCGGTCCGCCAGCACCTGGAGCCGATCCGCGCCGCAGGCGGCCTTCGCCTTTGCGCCCATCTCGGCAAGCATGTGGCGGTCGTGACCGACATTGGTCACCTCATGGGCCACGATCAGGTGGTGGGTGGCGTCCACGGCGGCCTGGACGTTGTAGCCGACCATCCCGCTCCCGCGTCCGCTGGTCGCCATCGAGCGCGCATCGGGGTCGCTGAGCGAGAGCTGGCGGTCAGGCGTCGCCTCAAGCACAGGCTCCACCGCCTTGAAGCTCGCCATCTGCCGGCGCAGCGCTGCGATCTTTTCCTTCAGCCGGCCGCTCTTCTCGCGGGCCAATTCGCCCTCCTGGCGGTCAGCCGTATCCAGGGCCGCAATATAGCGCTCTATGCTCGCTTCGACCTGCTCCATGCGGGCCTTGAGCTTGGCCGGTGTGTAGTTCTTGTCGCGCGTGTTCAACGCCTTGAACTTGCTGCCGTCGATGGCGGCCACTGCATGGGAGAACAGCCGAAGGCTCCGACAGAGATCGACGAAGCGACGGCAGACCGCGCGGATCGCCTCGCCGTTGTCGCGGCGGAAGTCGGCGATGGTCTTGAAGTCCGGAGCCAGCCGCCGGCGGACCTCTCCAGAGCACGCCCTCGAACGGTTGGCGCACGACCGGTCCAAGTATCCTGAGCGGGGCTACTTGAACGCTGGAGGCGACGTGCAGGTGACGGTCGCGCCGTATGTACGAATTAGCCTGGGTCCGAGTGACGGCAGCGATCCTGCACAGTCAGTTTGAGTGTCTGCCCCTGCGCGGCAGGGGGCCGCGCCAATGGTAAGATCAGCTACCCCGCGGGGTAGTTCTGGAGCCAGCCCGCTGTTGGCGCAGAGTCTCAAAGCGTTTCACTTTCGCAGCTCACGTGCAGGGCTGCGCATATGCGCGACCTTAGGTCACGCGAGACGGAGACGCTCTGCGCCTTAAAGTGCGCCAGAGTTGTATTGGGGCTGAAATGTCTGGTGAGTTCAAGGCTGGCGCACGGCGCGGCGTTCTGTCGTGGCCGGTGTTCGGGCTGACCTTGGGCGCGCTGATCGCCGGGACGGGCGCGGCGCAGGCAGGGGGGCCGGTGCTGCCCACGGGTGGCAAGGTGGTCTCCGGCTCCGCCGCCATCGGAGCGCCGGGCGCCGGCGCTCTGACGGTGACCCAGTCCTCCTCAAAGGCGATCCTGGACTGGTCCAGCTTCTCCATCGGCGCAGGCGGCAAGGTCACCTTCGACAACGGCTCGGGCGCGACCCTGAACCGGGTCACGGGTGCGAGCCTCTCCAGCCTGGACGGCCTGCTCAGCGCCACCGGCTCGGTCTACCTGATCAACCCCAACGGCGTGATCATCGGCAAGTCCGGCGTGTTGGACGTGGGCGGGACCTTCGTCGCCTCCACCCTGGACACGCCAGACGCCAGCTTCCTGAAGGGCGGCGCGCTGGGCTTCAGCGGGCCGAGCACCGCGTCCGTGGTGAACCTCGGCAAGGTGGGGGCGCTTGGGGGCGACGTGGCCCTGATCGCGGCGCAGGTCTCCAATGCGGGCTCGATCTCGGCCGCCAACGGCTCGGCGGGACTGATCGCCGGCCACAGCGTGGTGATGCTGCGCGACGGCGCACTCGATGAGGGCCGCTTCTCGGTGCTCCTGGGCGGAGCGGACACGAGCGTCACCAACGCGGGCCTGATCCACGCGGCGGATGCGGAGCTGCGGGCGGAGGGCGGCAACGTCTACGCCCTGGCCGGCGACACCTCAGGGGTGATCCGGGCCACAGGCGTGAAGAGCGGCGGGGGCAAGGTCTGGCTGGTGGCTGAGGGGGGCGAGCTGGACCTCGGCGGCGCGATCACCGCGCAGGGTGCAGGCGGAACAGCCGGCGTCATCGAGACCTCCGGCAGCGCTTTGAAGATCGGCTCGGTCAGGATCGACGCCCGTGGCGGAACCTGGCTCGTCGATCCGGACGACCTGACCATCGACACCAACGCAGCCACCGCCATCGACAGCGCGCTGAACGCCGGCACCAGCGTCACCGAGCAGACCACCGCCAGCGGCTACAGCGGCGCGGGCGTGGTCGGCGCCTCGGGCAAGGGCGACATCACCGTCGCCGCGCCGATCAGCTGGGGCACTACTGCGGGGCTGACGCTCTCGGCCTACCGCAATATCAACGTGGACGCCCAGGTGACCGCCTCCGGCGGTGGCGCCCTGACCCTGGTCACCGACAACAGCGGGGCGGGGAACGGGGGCGCGCTGCTGTTCAACGGTGGCTCGGTCCAGTTCACCGGCGCCGGCGGCGGCCAGCCCACGGGCGCACTGGTCATCGGCGTGGGGACTGGTGCGCCGGTCAACTACACGCTTGTGTCGGACCTGCAGACGCTGTCCGCCGACATCGTCGCCAACAACTCCGGCGCATTTGCGCTGGCCAAAAGCATAGATGGAAGCAACGGCGGCGCTGGATATACTAAAATCCCTTTAATTTCGACGTCATCAACTCCGTTCACGGGAAGGTTTGAAGGTTTAGGAAACACAATATTGAATTTGGAGATAGAAGACTCCACTGATAGTTATGCGGGATTGTTTGGTAGGATCGATACATCTGGGGTTGTCACGGATTTGGGCTTAACCGGGCAAGTAAGCGCCTCCTATGGTGGCACCACATATGCCGGAGGACTGGTGGGTGAGAGTTACGGCAGCTTGAGTGGAATACAATCGGCTGTGAACGTCACGAGCGGCTATGACGCTGGCGGCGTTGCAGGCGTCAGCTATGGCAGCGTGAGCTACTCCTCGAGTTCCGGCTCGATCGTCGGCGGGGAAGCTGGAGGGCTCGTCGGCTTCGCCGCAGGAACCATCTCTCACGCAAGCTCGTCGGCCAAGGTGGTCGGCCAAGGTGATGCCGATGCAGGAGGATTGGTCGCCTTCAACATCGGCCGAATTTCCGAGTCGTTTTCGACCGGCAGTGTCACCGGCCCACTGAGCGACGGTGGCTTGGTCGGCTTCAATGATGGAGGCATCGACAGCAGCTACTCTACAGCATCGGTCTATAGCGGAGACGGTAGCGGCGGTCTGGCCGGTGTGAGCATGGGGCCCATCACTCGGTCCTACGCAAGCGGTCCGGTCAGCGGCTACGCCACAGGCGGCTTGGTGGGCCAGAATATCAATTCAGGGACCGTCTCGAACTCCTACTTCGACAGCCAAACGACCGGTCAAACGAGCGACGGCGGCGGCGCGACTGGCCTGACGACCGCCCAGTTCATGAACGCCTCCAGCCCGATCAGCAATCTTGGCCTCAGTGCGACGCCCGGCGGCTCCGGATTCGTCATCGTCGACAGCGACGGCACGCTAAACGGCACAAACGGTGCGACGCGCCCCATCCTCTTGTCGGAGTATTCCACCACCATCACAAACGCCCACCAGCTGCAGCTGGTGGCGCTGAACCTGTCGGCCACCTACACGCTGGCCGCCAACGTCGACGCGAGCGGCACGTCCAATCCGTCCGACGTGTGGGGTCCAGCCGGGTTCGTGCCCGTGGGGCAGGCGTCCGCCCCCTTCACCGGAACGCTGAACGGGGCCGGCCACACCGTCACCAGCCTCACCATCAACGATGTATCCGGCACGGATGTCGGACTGATCGGCGATCTGGGCGCTGGCGGCGTCGTGGAGTCCCTGATCCTCTCGGGCAACGTCACGGGGGGGACCAATGTGGGCGCCCTGGTCGGCTACAATTCGGGGATGGTCACGGGCTCTTCAGGCAAGGGTAGTGTCAGCGGCGCCAGCAATGTCGGTGGGGTGGTCGGTTATAACTCCGCCCTCGTCTCGGGCTCCTACGGCAAAGCCACCGTCTCGGGCACAGGAACCGCCAACGCCAGCCCCAGCCAGAATGTGGGCGGCTTCGTGGGTCTCAATTCCGGGTCGCTCACCGGCGACTACGCGACCGGCGCCGTCACGGGCGAGGGCTCTGTCGGCGGTCTGGCGGGCTCCAACACCGGGACCATCTCCAAGAGCTACGCTACCGGCGCGGTGAGCAGCGTCTCCGGCAAGAGCTTCCTGCAGAACGGCCTGGGCGGTCTGGTCGGCTCCAACAGCGCCACGCTGACCGACGACTACGCCACCGGTGCGGTGGCCGGCAATGAACAGGTCGGCGGCCTGGTGGGCTACAACAGCAGCAGCGGCGTGATCTCCGTCGCTTACGCGACCGGCGCTGTAAAGGGGCTTACCGGCAATGGCGCGCCCAGCGGCTCAGGTGTCGATGTTGGCGGCCTTGTGGGGCAGAACGCCGGCTCGGCGGCGAACACCTACGCCACCGGCGCGGTGAGCGGCTCCTCCGGCAAGGGCGGCCTTGTCGGGGTGAATGACCAAGGCGCCACGGTAGCTACATCCTACGCGACCGGGAAGGCTGGGTTCGGGTTCGCCGGAGCGAACAACGGTACGCTGGTCTCGGATGTGTTCGACACCAACACGACAGGGACGAGTACGGGCGTCGGCTCAGGCTCCGGCACGGGCGTAACCGGTATCGGCGGATCGACCGGCCTCGATCCCGACCAGGCGTCCAGCTACTCCGGCTTCGACTTCACAAGCATCTGGGCGATCCAGCCAGGTTCCTCCCGACCGTACCTGATGGCCATCCCGCAATCGGCGCCGCCCACTTAGGGCTCCGGGTGAGCTTTGCGGTGAGCACAGCCGACCAGGAGCTTATTTCAGTCGCGTCGCGCGTGGCCGATCCGCAAGAGGCGACTGGCCACCAGCAGTGCTGACACGCACTGCCAGATTGCGCCCTGCTTCCTACCCGTCAAACGCTCTGGTCGCTTTCCACCCAACTGAGACTCAGCAGACGTCCGCTCATCTGCCGGGCCCGCCGCTCCGCTCCACCCGCTTCGCGGCGTCCCATAAGGCGTCCATCTCGGCCAGATCGGAGTCTTCCGGACGCCGTCCCTCCGCAGCCAAGGCCGCTTCCACATAGCCGAACCTGCGGATGAACTTGGCGTTGGCGGCGCGCAGGGTGTCTTCGGGGTCGACGTCGAGTTTGCGGGCGAGGTTGGCGCAGACGAACAGCAGGTCGCCGAGTTCCTCGCGGGCCTTGGCCTTGTCGCCGGCGGCGATCTCGACCTCCAGTTCGGCGGTCTCCTCGCGCAGCTTGTCCATGACGGTCAGGGCGTCGGGCCAGTCGAAGCCCACGCGGGCGGCGCGCTTGGTCAGCTTCACCGCGCGCACCAGGCCCGGCAGGCCGGAGGGCACGTCGTCCAGCACCCCGGCGCGGTGCGCGCCCTTGGCGGCGCGCTCGGCCGCCTTGATCTCCTCCCAGGCGGCGGTCTGCGCCTCGGGGGAGCGAGGCTCCGCGTCGCCGAAGACGTGGGGGTGACGGCGGACCATCTTGGCGCAGATGGCGGCGGCCACGTCCTCGAAGGCGAAGGCCCCCTGTTCCTGCGCCATCCGGGAGTGGAACACGACCTGGAGCAGCAGGTCGCCGAGCTCGTCCTTCAGGTCGGCCAGGTCGTTCCGCTCGATGGCGTCGGCGACCTCGTAGGCCTCCTCCAGGGTGTAGGGCGCGATGCTGGCGAAGGTCTGCGCCTGGTCCCAGGGACAGCCCGTCTCCGGATCGCGCAGGCGCGCCATGATGGCCAGCAGGCGGTCCAGCGACGGCGTCTCGCTCATGCGGGCTCCAGGGCGGGTTCCGGTCTGGCGGGCGCGGCGGGCCGGCCGACCGGCGGCATGGCGTCGGTGCCCATCCAGCGGTCCCAGGCGCGCAGGTACAGGCCGTAATTGCAGCGGAAACGGGTGTGGTGGAGGCTGTGGTGGGTGGCGGTGATCAGCCAGCTCCCGATCCGCCCGCGCACGAAGCGCTGCGGCCACAGCTCGAACCCGCAATGGTTCATCAGCGACGAGAGCGTCATCAGCGTCAGCAGGCCCAGCGCCACGTCGAGCTGCAGCGGCACGACGAAGCTCAGCGCCGGCAGCACCCAGGCGGTCGCCGCCGCCTCCGCCGCGTCGAAGGCGAAGGAGGCGAAGGGCGTCGGCTCGCGCGACAGGTGGTGGCCCCGATGCGCCCAGGCGAAGGCCCAGCGCTGGTGCAACGCCCTGTGCGTCCAGTAATAGTAGGCGTCCTGGACCAGCAGGTAGATCACAGCGCTTACCGGCATCCACCACAGCGGATAGCGGTGTGGGTCGAGGTAGAGCAGCCCCCGCCCATGCCGAAAGGCCACCAGCGCCACCGCGGCCGGGAAGGCGTAGATAGGCGAGGAGACCAGGGAGGCGCGCAGCTCGTGCAACACCCCCGCGCGGGTCGGCGCGCGGGTGTTGAGCCGCAGCGCCTTCAGCCTCGGCTCCCCCCGCCGCCACAGCAGGGCGTACATGCCCGCCGCTACCGCCAGATAGCGCAGCGCGATGATCGCGCTCAGCGCCGCTGTGATGGCGAGCAACTCCATGCCGGGCTGCATAGCGCGGGCGCCGTCGCCGGGGAACCCAGGCGGCCGGCCGGGAACGCAAATCGTCGAGAGCGGTATAGGCCTGCATGACGACCGACGCCGCTCCGCCCGCTCCAGAAGCCTCCCCCCACGCCTCCCCGGACGCCGGGACCATCGCGCTCGCCGGCCGCATCTTCGACGCCGCCCGGGGGGGCGATGCGGAGACGCTGGCGGGGCTGATCGCGCACGGCCTGTCGCCGAACCTCCGCAACGACAAGGGCGACACCCTGCTGATGCTCGCTGCCTATCACGGCCGGCTGGCGGCGGTGCGGGCGTTGCTGGAGGCCGGCGCCGACCCCGACATCGTCAACGACCGGGGCCAGACGCCGCTGGGCGGCGTGGCCTTCAAGGGCGAGCTGGAGGTGGCGCGGGCGCTGCTCGACCAGGGCGCGGCGGTCGACGGCGCGGGGCCCGACCGGCGCACGCCCCTGATGATCGCCGCCATGTTCGACCGGATCGAGCTGGTGGGCCTGCTGCTGGCGCGTGGGGCCGACCCCACCGCGGTCGACCTCGCGGGCATGGCGGTGTTGCAGGTCGCCTCGGCCCTGGGCGCCGCCGAGACGCCGGCGATGATCCAGGCGGCGTTGAACCGGCGGCCGGCCGGTGGATGACCGCCGGCGTATTGCCGCTTCTTAAGGTGACGCGGCGGCGAGGAGCGTGCAGTTAACGGCCCGACACCGTCCAAGAGGTCGAGCTTGCGCCGTTTCTTGATCTCCGCGGCGCTCTGCGCGCTCGCCACCTCCGCCCAGGCGCAGGCGCCTAGCCGCGCGTTCTCGCCGAAGGACCTGTTCGCGCTGCAGCAGGCCGGCGACACCCAGATCCGCCCCGACGGCGGCGAGGTCGCCTATGTGCGCACCACCTACGACATCATGACGGACAAGCCGCGCCATTCGATCTGGCTGGTGGACGTGGCGAGCGGCGCTCAGCAGCCCATGGACGGGGCGGCCGGAGAGGGCGAGCCGCGCTGGTCGCCGGACGGCAGGCGCTTGGCCTATGTGGCGGCGGGCCCCCAGGGCAAGCCCCAGCTGCACGTGCGCTGGATGGCGTCCGGAGCGAGCGCTGCGATGACAGACCTTCCGGAGGGGCCGGACGATCTCGCCTGGTCACCGGACGGGCGCTCGATCGCCTTCTCCATGCTGGTCACCGAGGATGCCCCCAAGCTCGGCGCGCCGATGGACAAGCCCGAGGGCGCCAAGTGGGCGGAGCCGCTGAAGATCATCACCCGCGTCCACTACCGCGAGGACAACGAGGGCTACCTAAAGCCCGGCTACCGCCACCTGTTCATCGTCCCGGCGGACGGCGGCGCGCCGCGCCAGCTGAGCTTCGGCGACTATGACGACGGCGGCCCGATCCGCTTTACGCCGGACGGGCGCACCCTGGTGTTCGTCTCGGAGCGGGAGAAGGGCTGGCAGCTCGACACCATGAACTCCGAGCTGTTCCGGCTGTCGCTGGACACCGGCGCCCTGACCGCGCTGACCCACCGCGTAGGGCCGGACCAGGAGCCGGCGCTGTCGCCCGACGGCAAGCGGATCGCCTGGGTCGGCTTCGACGACCACCTGCGCGGCTACGAGAACAGCGGCCTGTACGTCATGGACCTGCAGGGGGGCACGCCGAAGCTGCTCACCGCCGGCTTCGACCGCTCCCTCGGCCATCCGGAATGGGCCAGGGACGGGCGCAGCGTCTATGTGAACTACACCGACCACGGGGTGACCGAGGTGGCGGAGGTCGGGATGGAGGGCCAGGTCCGCCCGCTGGTGGCGGGGCTCGGCGGGTCCGAACTCGACCGGCCCTATAGCGGCGGCGACTACAGCGTGTCTGACAACGGGACGCTGGCCTTCACCTACGGCGACGCGGCCACGCCCGCCGATGTCGCGATCTCGCGCGGCGGCGGGGCGCCCCGGCGGCTCACCAGCCTGAACGCGGAGCTGTTCTCGGCGGTGACGCTGGCCAAGGTGACGCCGTTGGCGGTGACTTCCACCTACGACAAGCGCGCCATAGACGCCTGGGTGATGACCCCGCCGGGCTTCGATCCCGCGCGGAAATATCCGCTGGTGCTGGAGGTGCACGGCGGCCCCTTCGCCAGCTACGGCCCGAACTTCGCCTCGGAACTGCAGCTGTACGCGGCGGCGGGATACGTGGTGCTCTACGTCAATCCTCGCGGGTCGACCTCTTACGGGGCGGAGTTCGCCGACCTGATCGACCGCAACTATCCGAGCCAGGACTATGACGACCTGATGAGCGCGGTGGATACGGTGATCGCCAGGGGGTTCGTGGACCCCGACGACCTGTTCGTCACCGGCGGCTCGGGCGGGGGCGCGCTGACCGCCTGGATCGTGGGCAAGACCGCACGGTTTAAGGCGGCGGTGTCGCAGAAGCCGGTGATCGACTGGACCAGCGAAGTGCTGACCACCGATGGCTACGAGCAGATGGCCAAGTACTGGTTCGGCAAGATGCCCTGGGAAGACCCCATGGGCTACTGGCGCCGCTCGCCGCTGTCGCTGGTCGGGGCCGTGACCACGCCGACCATGCTGATGGTCGGGGAGGAGGACCACCGCACGCCCCCCAGCGAAGCCGAGCAGGAGTTCGACGCCCTGCAGCTCCGCGGCGTCCCCACCGCCCTGATCCGGGTGCCCGGCGCCTCGCATGAGGCGCTGGCCGAACGCCCCTCTCAGGAAGCCGCGGAAGCCGGCGCGATCCTGGCCTGGTTCGGCAGGTATCGCACCGACGCGGCCGGCCTCAGGCGGCCTGCAACTGCGGCGCCGGGGGGCTGAAGGCGGGGAGGCGGCCGGAGAACTTCTCCCGCGCCTTTCCGCGCAGCCGGACCAGCATAGCCATCAGCTGGGGCACGCTTTCCCGGAAGACGGCGAGCTTTCGCACATAGGTGTCCACCTGCCACGTCGCCGAGGCGCCGGCCGGGAAGAACACCACGTCGCCCGGGCCCAGCACCTCGACGCGGCCATCGTCCAGCGTGATCGTCACGCCGCCCTCGATGATGTGGATGGTCTCGTCCTGGTCATAGACCCAGCGGAACACCCCCGCCGTGCAGTCCCACAGCATGGTCATCGCCGTCCGGTCGGCGCTGCGGGCCAACACCGTGTTGCGGGCCTGCGGCGTTCCCTGCATCACCCAGTCCGGGCGGATGGGGGCGCTGGAGAGCTGGACGTCCTGCGAGCTGACTACCACCGACATCGGGCTGGGTTCCTATCTCAGTTTGGGGCGCCCTGCGGCGCGATGGTCTCCGCAACGCAAAGCCGACGCCAAGTTCGCCCCGCAGGCGAATTCGCGGGTGCGGCGAAATGGCGTCGTCGGAGGGCTGGCTGGAGTGGACGCTAAGCGCCGCCGCTTTCACGATCAGCCAGCCCACCAACGAACCTCTGCAGAGTGTCAGAAGGTAGAGTAACGGGCCTTCTACTCGGGGGGATGCCACCATCTCCCTGCCGCGGAGTTACAGCTCGGGCGCCCCTGACCTCGTTTCACCGCGCCGACCGATAGGACAATAAATGATGATAAAATTTAGCATTTTACTCGTCCGCAAACCCACGCTCTCTCACGCTGAGTTTGTTGATCATCATAGAAATGTCCATGCTGCTCTTTTCATGTCCGTGGCCGTAGTGAAGCAGACTGTAAGGCGCTACATACAGCAACATGCCATGCCAGTCGAATTGCCCGGAATGCCGCCGGTTAAGTACGACGGCATTACGGAACTCTGGTTTGATGATGTTGAATCGCTCGCTCGCTGCTTCTCCGACCCTGAGTACCTCGGGCTTATCAGGCCAGACGAAGATTCGTTTCTTGATCTACATGCTTGCGACTTCATAGTTTCAACGGAAAGCATAGTGCTTGCCTGATCGAACGCAGCACACGGTCTGCGACGGGTCATCTGGGGCGTCGCGCGACCCACGTTCTTCAGGCGGCGCGAGTTCCGGCGACGAAACCGGCAGATCGCGCGCCGCTCAATACAGCTCCGTCTCGTCGTCCGCGCCTTGTTCGTGCAGCTCCAGGGCGGGGGTTCGCCAGCCGGAGCGTTCGCCCCATACGTAGAAGGCCAAGCCCATCAGGGCGACCAGCCCCAGGTCCCAGCCGTAGGGGATCAGGCCGAGGCCGCCGAACTGGCGGCTGCCGATGAAGGAGACTAGGGCCATGACGGGCAGGTAGGCGATCAGCCACCAGGCGCCGCGAAGGTGCTGGGAGAAGTCCTTCCAGCCGTGCTTCCACTCCGCCCAGATGTAGATGGGCGCCGCGATCAGGATCAGCAGGATCACCTCGCCGGTCAGGGGCCACTTGGCCCAATACAGCAGCAGGGTGCAGAGGATGAAGGCGACCGGCGCGAACACCGGCAGGATGGGGGTGCGTAGCGGCCGCTCCAGGTCGGGCGCGGTGCGCCGCAGCGCCCCGACCGCAATCGGCCCGATCTGGTAGGCCACGATGGTCGCCACCGAGATCACCGCCGCCAGCGGCCCCCAGCCCCGGAAGAAGAACAGGAAGAGGAAGGCCACGACCAAGTTCAGCCACATGGCCGGGCGGGGGACGCCGCTCTTGGAGTTGATGTGGCCGAACACCTTGGGCAGCGAGCCGCTCTTCTCCATGGCGTAGATCATCCGCGCCGTGGTGGTGGTGTAGGTGGCGCCGGTGCCGCTGGGGCTCACGAAGGCGTCCGAATAGAGCAGCAGCGCCAGCCAGTTGAGGTTCAGGGCCAGGGCCAGTTGGGCGAAGGGGGAGGAGAAGTTCACCCCCGCCCAGCCCTGCTTCAGCACGTCCGGGGGCGTGGCGCCCACGAAGGCGACCTGCAGCAGGATGTACACCACCGTGGCGATGGCGATGGCGCCGAACACGGCCAGGGGCACGTTGCGCTGGGGGTTCTTGGCCTCGCCCGCCAGGTTGATCGGGCTCTGGAAGCCGTTGAAGCTGAACACGATCCCGCTGGTGGCGGTGGCGGCCAGGATGGCGGAGACGTTGATCGCCTCGCGCCCCGGATGCAGGCCGACGCTGAAGTTCTGGCGGTGGAAGCCCGCGATGATCAGGGCGACGCCCGTGACCGCGGGGATGACCAGCTTGAAGGCGGTGATGCCGGCGTTGGTCTTGGCGTAGAGCTTCACGCCCCAGTAGTTCAGCAGGAAATAGCCCACCACCAGGACCGCCGCGAGCAGCAGGCCGACCGTCGACAGCTCGTGTCCGTTGTAGAGGCCGTGGGTCCAGCGATAAGGCCACGACGCCATGTACTGGACCGAGGCCTCCGCCTCCACCGGGATGACGGAGACCACCGCGATCCAGTTGGACCAGCCGGCTATGAACCCTACCAGCGTGCCGTGCGAATAGTAGCCGTAGCGCACCATGCCGCCGGTCTCGGAAAACATGGCGCCCAGCTCCACGAACACCGTGGCGATGATGGCGATGATGACGGCGCCCAGCGCCCAGGCCCACACCGCTCCCGCACCGGCCAGCTGGGCGGTGCGCCAAGCCCCGAACAGCCAGCCCGAGCCGATGATGGAGCCCAGCCCCGTCAGCATCAGGGCGAGCGGGCCGATGTCGCGACGGACGTGGGAGTCTGACAAGGGCGCGCTCGGGCTTTGCGGAAAGGCCCGCAGGCCCAAGCTGTGCGGGAAACGAGGGCTGGCGGCAAGGCGACGCACTGCCGCTCTCAGGCGTTGGGACGCAATGAAGATCGCCGGGAACGCTTACGTCTCAGTCGGCCTCATCCTGAGCTTGTCGAAGGATGGGGCCGCGGCGCGCCCGGTGGACGCCTCGTCCTTCGACAAGCTCAGGATGAGGCGAATGCCGGCGGTCACGCTTGGTCTGACCCTGGTCTAGCGCCATGGAAGACGCCCCGCTTATCCTCACGCTGAAGCTCGATCCTTCGAGCTTTACGCGGTTCGACTCTCTCCGAAGGACGCATTTTCCCGCGGTTTTGAACCATATCCCGGCGCATCTGACCCTGTTTCACCACCTTCCAGGCACGCGGCGGGGCGCGATTCTGACCAATCTTCAGGCGTCTGCGCTCGCTGCGCCGCTGCTTTTGCACGCTACGGGCCTGCGCAAGCTGGGGCGCGGAACCGCTTTCGAGGTCGGCGGGGCTGACCTGACGCGCTGGCGGGCCCATCTGGCCGGGCTTTGGGCGGACGGACTCACCGCGCAGGATCGCCAGTCTTTCCGGCCTCACGTGACGGTGCAGAACAAGGTCGAGCCTATCCTCGCCCGAGCTCTATTCGAAGACCTGCGGGACAGCTTCCAGCCTTTCGAGGTGCTGGGCGTAGGCGTGCTGCTCTGGCGCTATCTCGGCGGCCCGTGGTCGCTTGAGGCCGAAATCGACTTCACGCCACCTGGCTGAGCGCTGCGCCGATCTCCTCCACCGCGGCCTCGGTGGTCGCCCAGGAGCACATGAAGCGCACCGAACCATCGGTGAAGCGATAGACGTTCCAGCCGAGCGCGCGCAGCCGCCCCAGCGTCGGCTCGTCCATGGCCACGAACACGCCGTTGGCCTCCACCGGGTGGAGGACGGGCAGGGGCATGAGCGCGGCGAGCTTTCTGGCCATGGCGTTGGCGTGGGCGGCGCGGGTGGTCCAGGCGCCGTCGCGCAACATGCCGAGCCACGGCGCGGCCAGGTAGCGGCCCTTGGACGGCAGCTGGCCTGCCTGTTTCAGCCGCGAGTCGAAGCGGCGCGACAGGGCGCGGTTGAACAGCACCACGGCTTCCGACAACGGCATCCCGGCCTTTGTCCCGCCCATGACCAGGATGTCGATCCCGAGCGCCGGCAGGGCCTTGAGCTCGAATCCCGCGGCGACTGCGTTGGCCAGCCTCGCGCCGTCGAGATGAACAGGGAGGCCCTGCGCCTTGGCCTGGGCCGCGAGGGCCCCGACCTGCTGGACGGTGTAGACCGTGCCGTATTCGGTGGCGTTGGTGAGCGACAGCGCGGCGGGAGACTGGCGGTAGGAGGCCTCAGGGATCTCAAGCGCCGCCGCCAGCGAGGCGGGGTCGATCTTGCCCGAGGCGCCCTCCAGCCCGATCAGGCCCAGGCCATGGCCGAAGAAGCCGGGGGCGCCGGTCTCGTCGGTCTGGATGTGGGCGTGGCGATGCGACAGCACCGCCTCGAACGGGCGGCAGAGCGCCGCGCAGGCGATGGCGTTGGCCGCCGTGCCCGACGCCACGAAGCGCACGTCCGCATCCGCCTCCAGCAGGGCGCGCACCGCGTCTGCCGCCTGGGCTGTGACTGTGTCGGTCCCGTACCCGGAAGTGAAGCCGGCGTTGGCCTGCACCAGCGCTTCCATGGCCTCAGGCGCGGCGCCGGCGGTGTTGTCGGAGGCGAAGTCGTAGCGGGGCGTCATCGTCGCTCCAGACATAAGGGCGCGTGGCCGCTAGCCCACCGCTTCGGGATTGTCCAACCTGTCCGCGTCCCGGAGCGACGGGAACAGCCTGGCCCACAGCCCCGTGACGCCCAGCGACCCGAAGCCGCCGAACAGCGCCGCGCCGACCGGCCCCAGTATGCGCGCAATCACGCCCGTCTCGAACTCGCCCAGCTCGTTGGACGCGCCGATGAACAGGGTGGCCACCGCCGACACCCGCCCGCGCATCGGGTCGGGCGTCACGATCTGGACCAGGGACTGGCGGACATAGACCGAGATCATGTCGGCCGCCCCTAGCGCCGCAAGCGCCACCACCGACACCCAGAGCAGCCTGGACACCGCGAACACCAGGGTGGCGACGCCGAAGGCCGCGACGCCTGCGAACATCCATCGTCCGGCGTGGCGATGGATCTGCCAGCGGCTGAGCGCCACCGCCATCAGCGAGGCTCCGATCGCAGGGCCAGACCTCAGGATGCCGAAGCCGTGCGCGCCGACATCGAGCACGTCGCGGGCGTAGACCGGCAACAGGGCCGTCGCGCCGCCCAGCAGCACGGCGAACAGGTCCAGCGATATGGCGCCCAGCACGATCTTGTTGGTCCAGACGTAGTGCAGCCCCTCGCGGATCAGCTCCATGCGCGAGGCGCCGGTCGCCTCGGGCTTGGTGTCGGCGCGAACGGCGAGCATCGTGCCCATCGCCGCCACATAGAGAACCGCTGAGCCGAGATACGCAGCCATCGGTGAGACGGCGCACAGCGCGCCGCCGATCCACGGACCGATGATCGCCGCCCCCTGATAGCCCAGCGAGTTCCAGGCGATGGCCCGGGGCAGCACCTCGCGCGGCACCAGCATGGGTCCCATCGCGCCCTGAGCCGGACCCGAGAAGGCGCGCGAGGCGCCGAACACCGACGCGACGGCGAAGATCGGCAGCAGGCTCACGCCCGGATGGACGGCCAACGCCGCCAGCGCCAGGACGGCTAGCAGCTCGACGATCAGGCAGATCAGGATGATCAGCCGGCGGTCTTCGCGATCCGCCACCGCGCCGGCCACGAAGGTGAGAAAGAACAGCGGCAGGAACTGCGCCAGCCCCACCATGCCGACCAGGAAGGCGCCCTGCTCCACGCTGTGGCTGCGGCGCGCCACTGTATAGACCTGCCAGCCTATGGTGACGCTCTGCGCCTGCACCGCCAGGGTGGCGAGCACCCGCGTGATCCAGAACAGGCTGTAGGCGCGATAGCGGAAGACCGCCGGAGAGGGGAGGGGCGGACTGTCCATCTAGCGGTGCAGCATGGCGGGCGCCCGGCCCCGGCGCAATCCTTGTTGACGGACAAACCGCGGTTCAGCAAAGGAGTGCGCCCGCCCGCCGCCCGGACGATCCAGAACCATGAGCGCCTCGTCCGTGACGCGGGACTTCGCGCTGAACTCGGCGGCCGCGCTGCCGCATGAAAGCGGAGTCCGCTTCTCAGCAGAGCGTCCGCAGGACCGCGCCCGGGTCGACGCCCTGATCGACCACGCCTTCGGCCCCGGCCGCTTCGCCAAGACCGCCGAGCGGCTGCGGGAGGGTTCGGTCGCGCATCCGGAATTCTCTCTCTGCGCCTGGGAGGCCGCGACGCTGGCGGGCGCGGTGCGGCTGTGGCCGGTCCGGATCGGCGATCGCAGGGTCATTTTCCTTGGACCCATCGCTGTGGAGCAAGACTTTCGCCGTCACGGGCTGGGCGCCGCCCTGGTCGATAAGGCCTGCACCCGTGCCCTGAGCGCTGGCGAGAGCGTGGTGATTCTGGTCGGCGATCTGGACTTCTTCGGCCCGCTGGGGTTCGAGCCCGTTCCGGCAGGCGAGGTGCTCCCACCTGGGCCCGTGGCGCCGCACCGGCTTCTCTGGCGGGCGCTGACGCCTGGGGCGACCCACGGTCTGGCGGGCCGATTGGCGCCGCTCCCGCCAGCTTAACGATATTTCATCTACGCCTTCGCATCCGCCCGCGGATATGGAAGCCTCCTTACTGACGAGAGCCGGCTCGACCGGCGCATGTTCGTCAGGAGCTTTCCCATGGACCTCAGCGGGGTCGTCTTCTTCGGATTTCTGGGCGCCATCATCATCGTGCCCCAGGTGCTGCGCCATCAGGAGCGCGGGCGGCTGCACGACACGCTGCGGACGGCCTTCGAGCGAGGCCAGCCGGTCCCGCCCGAGCTGATCGCGGCGCTGCAATCGCGCAGGCGCATCTATACCGGGGGCTACGAGGCCCTGGACCCCGACGCCATCGCGGGATGGCGGCCGAGAACGGCGTCCGCCGCAGAGCCCGAGATCGAAGGGCGGCCTGCGCCTGAAGCGCCGCCCCCGATGATGACACCGATCTTCGCGAGCCAGTCGCAGCGTGACCTGCGTCGGGGCCTGATCTGGCTGGCCATCGGGCTGGGGCTGGTGGCCGCAGGCGGGGCGTCATACGCCGGCCTGTACGAGGTTGGGGGCGCCCAGGAGACCTTCTCGCTGTTCGCCGCGTTCGGCGCCATCCCGGCCTTTGTGGGCTTGACCTACCTGGCCCTGGCGGCCTTCGCCCGCTCCAAGACGAAGGCCTGAGACGGCGGGGGGGGCGCCGTCCATGACCCAGGGTCCGGGCCCCCAGGGTCCAGGTCGCCACGGTCCGAGCCGCCAGAGTTCGGGGAGGCGATCGCTGATCGCCGCCCTCGCCGACGTCGAACTGGCGACCCTGGCCCAGACCGGTGACCGGCTGGCCTTCGGTGAGCTGGTCCGCCGCCACGGCTCCAGCGTCCGCGCGCTCCTCCGCCGCATGGGGGCTGAGCCTTCGACGGCGGACGACATAGCCCAGGACGCCTTCCTCGCCGCCTTCGAAAGGATCGGCGAGTTTCGGGGCGAGGGCGCCTTTTCGGGCTGGGTGAAGCGGATCGCCGCGCGGCTGTACATCAAGCGGTGCAAGCGCCGGGGACTGGCGGCGTCTCTCGGTGTGGACGACGTGGAGCAGGCTCTCGCAACGTCTGACGAGCCTCCGCCCGGCCAGAGGCTCGACCTCGAAGGCGCCCTAAAGGCCCTCAATCCGGCGGAGCGGCTATGTGTCTCTCTGTGCTGCGGGGCGGGCTTCAGCCATGCGGAGGCGGCGGAAGCCTTGAAAACGCCGCTCGGCACCGTGAAGTCCCATGTCCGGCGCGGGCTGGACAAGATGAAGGCGCAACTCACGCCGCCTGCCGAGACGCAGGTCCTCCTGTCGAGAGGTAGGCATGTCTGATCCAACCTTCGAACACCACGTGGCCCGCCTGTTCGCCGAGCCGGACGCCTTCGACGATCAGGCGGCCTTCGCCGCGGCGATCCAGGTGCGGCTCGATCGGGGCTGGGTCGTGCGACGCGTGCTGATCGGGACGGCGGGGGTGGTCGGCGGGCTGGTGGCGGCGGCCCAGATCGTGGGCGCGGACCTCGTCCAGCGCGTCAGCGTGGCGTCGCAGAGCGCCGACCTTCAGGTCCATAGCGTCGCCGCCATGGTCCTCGCGCGCGGCCAGGCCGCGGTGGGCGCGCATCTGCCGCCGCTGGGCGGGGAAGCGTTGTGGATGGTGGCGGGACTGGCGGTCGTGGGCGTCGCTCTGGCGGCTGTGCGGGTGTCGGACGCGCTCTGATCCCGACCACGGGTCAGGGGGCGGTGTGACGCCGCAGTACGCGGGCCCTGGCGTCGTCGCCCAAATCCCGCCATGAAGCGGCGGCTTTGCGAGCGCTACGGAGCGCCCAGGCGTCGCGTTGCGGCGACCGATGGCAACCGATACGTTCGCCTTCTCCAGTTTCTCCGGTGCGGAGCCTCCAGCGCAAGTGGCCGATGTCTTCTACGATGTGGACGAGCAGCTCCGCTCCGCCCGCCTGAAAACGATGTTCCGCCGCGGCTGGCCCTATGCCGCAGGGCTTTTGGCGCTGGTCATCGTGGCGGCGCTCTGCGTGTGGGCGTGGCGCGCCCATGAAGCCTCCGAGCAAGGCGCCGATTCGCAGCGCTACGCCGACGGCATGGCGGCGCTGGGCGTAGGCGACACCGCAAGCGCTCAGGCCAAGTTCGCCTCCCTGGCCAAGGACGGCACCCCGACCTACCGCGCCCTGGCGCTGATGCAGCAGGCCGGCCTGAAGCTGAAGGCGGACGATGCGCCCGGTGCGGCCGCCCTGTTCGACCAGGCCGCCGCCGCCGCGCACGACCCCCTGACGATCGACGGGGCCAAGCTGCGAGCCGCCTTCCTGCTGATGGACACCGCGCCTTACGACCAGGTGCGCGCCCGGCTGAAGCCGCTGACCGCCAGCGGACATCCCTTCCGCATGTTGGCGCTGGAAGGTCTGGCGGTCGCGGAGCTCGCCAATGGTCAGACGGCTGAGGCCAAGGGCGATTTTCAGGTGCTGTCGCTGTCCTCGGACGTGTCCGACGCCTCCCGCGCCCGGGCCACCGCGGCGCTCTCCATGATCCAGTCCGGGTCGGGCGCCAACATCGCCGCCATCGCCCGGTCCGCCATCGGCCTCAAGCCTTCTCCGCCGCCCGCCGCCCCCGCGGGTCTCACCCCTGAGCAGGGCGCGGCTCTCCAGGCTCAGGCCCAGGCGGCCAAGGCTGCGCAAAGCGGCGGTCAGGATCAGACGGCCGGCGCGGCGGCCCCGGCTCCCGCCTCTTCCGGAACTCCCCAATGACCGCATGCCGCGTTCTGGCGCGAACCCTGACTGCGGCCCTCATCGGCGTGACGCTTGCCGGGTGCGCCGGCTTCAAGACCCCGAGCTTCTTTGGGCTGGCCAACCGCAAGCCCAAGGAGAAGGCGGCGGAAGGTCAGCGCATATCGGTGCTCGGGGGAACCGAGCAGATCGAGGTCTCGCCCGCGCTGAAGGGCGTCGACTTCAGCGTACCCCCGCCCACCGCCCAGCCCAACTGGCCGGTCCCCGGCGGCGACCCCGAACAATCCGTCGAGCACCTGGACGCCGGCGCCGGACTGCACGTCGTCTGGCGGACGAACATTGGCTTTGGCGCCACCCGGCGCGCCCACATCACCGCTCCCCCGATCGTGGCCGCCGGAAAGGTCTTCACCCTGGACGGCATGGGCGGGGTCGACGCCACGGACGCCGCCTCTGGCCACGTGATCTGGCGCGACCAGTTCGCGCCCCGGCGCGGCCGTGACACTGAGGCGTTCGGCGGCGGCCTGGCCTATGCGGACGGCGTGCTGTTCATGACCTCGGGCTACCGGTTCGTGGCCGCTGTCGATGGCCGCACGGGTGATGTGAAGTGGCGCAACGACACCATCGTGCCGGTCCATGGCGCGCCCAATGTCGACGGCGGCAAGCTGTTCGCGGTGGACGTGAACGACCAGCTGATGAGCTTCGACACCGCCACCGGCAAGATGCTCTGGACCTTCCAGGCCCTGCAGGAGCCGGCGCGGATGCTGGAGGCGTCCAGCCCCGCCATCTCGGGCGAGGTGGTGGTCTCGCCCTTCGCTTCGGGCGAGGTGGTGGCGTTCAGCACCGCCAACGGTCAGCAGATCTGGGAGGACACGCTTTCCCAGACCAACCGGGACAATGCGCTCTCGGAAATCCGCGACATCGCCGGACGGCCGGTGATCTACCGGGGCGACGTGCTGGCGGGCAGCCATTCGGGCGTGCTGGCGGCTATCGACCTGCACACCGGACAGCGCCGCTGGTCCCTGCCCATCGCCACCATCACCACGCCCTGGCCCGCCGGCGATGTGGTCTACGCCACCGATCAGGGCGGCAAGGTGATCTGCATCGCCCGGGAGTCCGGCCAGGTCTACTGGATCCGGGACCTGAACAAGGGCGTGAAGAAGAAACAGCGCGCGGTCTATTCCGGCCCGGTGCTGTCGGCCAACCGGCTGCTGCTCGTGGACAGCCTGGGACAGCTGGTGGCGCTGAACCCCAAGACCGGCGCGCGGGAGGCGACGCTGAAGCTCGGCTCGCCCGCCTTCCTCAATCCGATCGGGGTGAACGGGACGCTCTACGTGCTGACCAACGGCGGCGATCTGGTCGCGATACGGTAGCGGGCGCCTCCGCCCTCTCGCCAGCGGGGAGCGTCGGCGCTTTTCCTTGGCTCTGCGGCTTTCGACGCGTAACCCGGTCCCATGCCGCTCAAGCTCGCCATCGTCGGCCGCCCCAACGTGGGCAAGTCGACCCTGTTCAACCGCCTGGCTGGCAAGAAGCTGGCCATCGTCGACGATCGCCCCGGCGTCACCCGAGACCGGCGCGAAGCGAGCGGCCAGATCGGCGACCTCGAACTCGACCTGATCGACACGGCCGGCTTCGAGGACGTGGACGACGAGAGCCTGCAGGCCCGGATGCGCGCCCAGACGGAGCGCGCGGTGGACGACGCCGACGTCTGCCTGTTCATCTATGACGCGCGCGAAGGCGTGACGCCCCTGGACCGCATCTTCGCCGACCTGCTGCGCCGGCGAGACAAGCCGATGCTCCTGGGCGCCAACAAGAGCGAGGGCAAGGCGTCCCAGAGCGGGGTGGGCGAGGGCTTCTCGCTGGGCCTCGGCGAGCCCATCCCGATCTCCGGAGAGCACGGCGAGGGAATGAGCGACCTCTACGAGGCGCTGCTGCCCTACGAGACGCCGTTCGAGGAGGTGGGCGAGGACGAGGCCGGCAAGCCGGTCCGCATCGCCATCGTCGGGCGCCCCAACGCCGGAAAGTCCACCCTGGTCAACCGCCTGATCGGGGAGGATCGCCTGCTGGTCGGGCCCGAAGCCGGCATCACCCGGGACGCCATCTCGGTGGACTGGACCTATGACGGCCGCGCCGTGCGCCTGGTCGACACCGCGGGCCTGCGGCGCAAGGCGCGCGTGCAGGAAGTGCTGGAAAAGCTCTCCACCTCCGACACCATTCGCGCAATCACCTTCGCCGAGGTGGTGATCCTGGTCATGGACGCCGCCAACGCCTTCGAGACTCAAGACTTGCAGATCGCCGACCTGGTGGAGCGGGAAGGCCGGTCGCTGGTCTTCTGCATCGCCAAGTGGGATCTGGTGGAGAGCCCCCAGACCCGGCTGGCGGAGCTGCGCGAGATCGCCGACCGCCAGCTGCCGCAGGTGCGCGGCACGCCCCTGGTGACCTTGTCGGCGGAGACCGGTCGCAGCGTCGACAAGCTGATGCCCGCCGTGTTCAAGGCCCACGCCAACTGGTCGGTGAAGGTCAAGACGCGCGACCTGAACGACTGGCTGGGGATGGCTGTGCAGAGGCACCCGCCGCCTGCGGTCAACGGCAAGCGCATCAAGCCCAAGTACATGGCCCAGACCAAGGCCCGGCCGCCGACCTTCGTGCTGTTCGCCAGCCGCGCGGACCAGCTACCTGACAGCTATCGGCGCTATCTGATCAACAGCCTGCGCGAGAGCTTCGACCTGCCCGGGACGCCGATCCGCATCAGCGTCAAGTCCAACAAGAACCCGTTCGCGGAAGGGGGCGACAAGCACGGCGCCACCGAAAGTGGGCGCGCCCTGCACCAGCGCTTGGCCGGACGGCGGACCGGACCGCGGCGCTGACGCCTCACCCCCGCAGGCGTGCGCCCGTGGCCTTCTCGACCGCTGCGACCACCTTGGCGGACAGGGCTTCGATATCGGCGTCGGTGAGCGTCTTCTCCCGGGGCTGGATAGCGACTTCCAGCGCTACCGACTTGGAGCCCTCCACGATCCCGGCGCCCTCGTAGACGTCGAAAACCCGCACGCCCGAGATCAGGGCCTTGTCCACCCCGGCGGCGGCCCTGACCAGATCGCCGGCCAGACGCTCCCGATCGACCACGAAGGCGAAGTCGCGCGAGAGCGGCGTTAACGAGGGAAGATCGAGCGCGCCTCGTGTCCGCGCGGCCGATGGCTTCGGCTCGGGCAGGGCTTCGAGCCAGAGCTCGAAGGCGTAGACCGGGCCGTCGATGTCCAGGGCCTTGAGGACGCGGGGGTGCAGCGCGCCCACCTCGGCCAGCACCGCCTTCGGCCCAAGCTGAACCCGGGCTGAGCGGCCCGGATGCCACCAGGGCGAGGCCGAGCCCTGCGAGACCTGCAGGGACCCGACGGGCGCGCCAAGTTCCTCCAGCAGCGCCATCAGCTCGCCCTTCAGGGTGAACACGCCGGCGTCGGGGGCGCTTTGCCAGCTTCGGGCGGCGTAGGGCGCCAGGAGCGCGCCCACGGCGGTCCGCTGGCCCTTGGGGGTGTCATCGGCGAACACCGGCCCCACCTCGAACAGCGCGCAGTCGGCTTGGCCCCGCGCCGCATTGCGGGCCGCCGCCTGGATCAACCCGGGCAGGACGGAGGGGCGCATGCAGTCCAACTCCGACGCGATCGGGTTGGACAGCACCAGGGCGTCAGCGCCGCCGCCGAACATCTGTGCGAGCGCCCGGGAGGTGAACGACCAGCCCAGCGTCTCGGCATAACCCATGGCGGCCAGGCTCGATCGGGCGGTCCTGACCCTGGCCTGGCGTGCGGTGACGACGCCGCCGACGAGGGGCGAGGCGTCCGGCAGGGGCGTCGAGGGCAGGGCGGCCAGGCCCTGGATGCGGGCGACCTCCTCCACCAGGTCCGCCGGGCCGTCCACGTCGCGCCGCCAGCTCGGCGCCTGCACGCGGAGGTGCGCGCTCCGCTCGACCTGGAAGCCGAGACGTTCGAGGATTTCGACCACGCGGCGGGGCTCGACCTCCAACCCGGTCAAGCGCTGCACCTGGGTGGGGTCGAAATCCATCGGCGCGGCCTGCGGCGGCAGGTCGCCCTCAAATACCGGGATAGAGGGCTCGCCGCCGCAGAGCTCCAGGATCATGCGCGTCGCCAGCTCCAGGCCGGGCACCACGAAGCCGGGATCGACGCCCCGGGCGAAGCGGTACTGGGCGTCCGAGAACAGCGAGAGCTCCCGGCCCGTCTGAGCGGTCCGAAGGGGGTCGAACCAGGCGGCCTCGAGGAAGACCTCGGTGGTCGCCTCGGACACGCCGGTGGAGACCCCGCCCATCACGCCGGCGAGGTCCACCACGCCGCTCTGGTCGGCGATCACCGTCATTTCGGGCGTGAGCGGGTAGGTGCGCCCGTCCAGCGCCTCGATATGCTCGCCTTGGTGGGCGAGGCGCACGGTCAAGGTGTCGCCGGTGATCCGGGCGGCGTCGTAGACGTGCAGGGGACGGTCGCGGTCGTAGGACAGAAAGTTGGTCACATCGACCAAGGCGCTGATCGAGCGAAGGCCGATGGCGCGCAACCTCGCCTGCAGCCACGGGGGTGACGGGCCGTTGCGGACGCCGCGAATCAGCCGGCCGGCGAACAGCGGACAGGCCGATCGATCCTCCAGCACCACCTTGATCGGGCATGGGAAGAGGCCGGCCACCGGTTCGATCGCCTCGATTTTCAGCGCGCCGAGGCCGACCGCGGATAGGTCCCGGGCGATGCCGTCGACGCCCAGCCAGTCGGGCCGGTTCGGCGTCACCTCGAAATCGATCACCGGGTCGGCGTCGAAGACCGAGGCGGCGGGCGTTCCCACCGCCAGGCCGTCGTCCAGCTCCAGGATGCCGTCGCCGTCTTCGGAAACCTCCAGCTCGCGCGCCGAGCAGAGCATCCCGTTAGACACGACCCCGCGCACGGGCCGCGCCTCCAGGGTGACGCCGCTTCCCGGCACATAGGCGCCGAGGGGCGCGTAGATGGTGGTCAGCCCGGCCCGAGCATTCGGTGCGCCGCAGACGATCTCCTTATGGCCGTCCACCGTGTCGACCTGGCAGACCCGGAGACGGTCGGCGTTCGGGTGCTGCGTCGCCTCGACAATTTTGGCCACCGAGAAGGGCGCGAGCTTGGCCGACGGGTCGAGCACGTGCTCGACCTCCAGACCCGCGGCGGTCATGGCCTCCACGATCTCGCCAAGCGACGCGGAGGTGTCCAGGTGGTCCTTCAGCCAGGACAGGGTGAACTTCATCGGCGTGCGGTCTCTGGTGCGGCGGCTCCGCCTGAGGCGGGAAGCGCGCCTTCTAGCCTTATCCCCACGGCCCGGCGAGCCCTGCGCGAGTCTCCGCGCTCAGGGCCGGCGAGGGGCCTGAGGTCCTCAAGGTCTTGTACAGGTAGGCGTACAGTCCGCAGAACAGGGGGATCTCGATGAAGGCGTTCACGACAGCCGACAGGATGGCGAAGCCGGCCTGAAGCGCTGGATAGTGCTGCGAGGCGCCCAGCAGGGCGGTCAGCACGAGGGTGGGCGCGAGCAGGATGAGCAGGGCCGCGAAGATCGGCCACCAGAGGCCGGAGGTGAGCTTCCAGGTGCTGAACACCTGGATGCGCCGGTTCGAAATCGTCGCTGCCGGGTAGAGGCAGACCCGCACCGCGACCCACAGGAGCGCTGCGGCGAACACCATGATCAGCAACGAAAGCATCAGCTGCACATCCGGCGGCAGATGGGCCGCGTTGGAGGGGACGGCGGTCTGGCCATGCACCGCCACCACCAGGGTGATGGTGAAGATGAAGGCCAGCAGCAGCATGAACAGGATGGCCAGCACGAAGAACAAGCTCAGCAAGGCTATGGCGCCCAGCAGCCGCAGCTCGGGTCGGCCGAACTGGAAACCCTGCCGCCCGATCTGGAAATCCGGGTCGCCCCGATGCTCGTCGACGAAGGCCAGGCGCAGCAGGGCCGCGTTGGCCATCAGGCTGCCGAGCAGTCCGGCCACAGCGCTCAATACGCCCCTCGCCCAGCCGCCGCCCGCCATATCCGCCGCGATATTGAGCAGCGCGACCAGGGCCAGAACGCCGGCGACGCGCGGGACGCTGGCGCGCGCAAATACGATCGCTGCGCGCGCGGCCTCCAGCACCGGGACCCTGGTCGCCATCCTCATTCCCCCTGCGCCCCGCAATCGTCGGACGCGCGTTCAAACCTGCTTTCTCCTGGCGAGTCACGCAGACACACCGCAAGCGATTTCCGCCGTGAGCGCCAGGCTGTAAGGACACGCGGATGTCCGATGCTCCCGACGCCAAGCCCATCCACGTGATTGGGGCCGGCCTGGCCGGTTCCGAGGCCGCCTGGCAGATCGCCGAAGCCGGTGCGCAGGTCGTGCTGCACGAGATGCGTCCAGTGCGCATGACGCCCGCGCACCAGACCGGCGGCTTTGCGGAGCTGGTCTGCTCCAACTCCTTCCGCTCCGACGACTGGGCCTACAATGCGGTGGGCTTGCTGCACGCTGAAATGCGGGCCTGCGGATCACTGATCCTCTCGGCCGCCGATCGCCATCAGGTGCCGGCGGGCGGGGCGCTTGCGGTGGATCGCGACGGCTTCTCAGCCGAGGTGACCGCACGACTCCGCGCTCATCCCAGGGTCAGCCTCGTCCCCGGCGAGGTGGCGGGCCTGCCGCCCGCGGAGTGGGACAACGTGGTGATCGCCACCGGCCCCCTGACCTCTGAGGCCATGAGCCGGGCGATCCTGGAGCTGACCGGGGAGGGGGCGCTGGCCTTCTTCGACGCCATCGCGCCGATCGTCTACGCCGACAGCATCGACATGGACGTAGCCTGGCGGCAGTCCCGCTACGACAAGGAAGGCCCCGGAGGCGACAAGGCGGCCTACATCAACTGCCCGATGGACAAGGCCCAATACGAGGCCTTCATCCAGGCGCTGCTGGACGGGCCGAAGGCGGAGTTCAAGGACTGGGAGCGCGACACCCCCTATTTCGACGGCTGCCTGCCGATCGAGGTGATGGCGGAGCGTGGGCCCGAGACGCTTCGCTTCGGACCGATGAAGCCCGTGGGGCTGACCAACCCAAACCGTCCCGACAAGCCTTACGCCGTGGTGCAGCTGCGCCAGGACAATGCGCTCGGCACACTCTACAACTTGGTCGGCTTTCAGACCAAGTTGAAGCACACGGTGCAGGCGGAGGTGTTCCGCACCATCCCTGCGCTGGAGAACGCCCGCTTCGCGCGGCTCGGCGGCCTGCACCGCAACACCTTCCTGAACTCGCCCCGTCTGCTGGACGCCCGGTTGCGGCTGCATGCGGCGCCGCGCTTGCGCTTCGCCGGCCAGATCACGGGCGTGGAGGGCTATGTCGAAAGCGCCGCCATGGGTCTGATGGCCGGGCGCTTCGCGGCTGCGGACAGACGGGGCGAGCGGCTGTCGCCGCCGCCGGCCGAAACCGCCCTGGGCGCCCTGCTCGCCCACGTGGTCGGCGGTCACTTGGCCGAGGAGCAGGGCAAGTCGCGCTCGTTCCAGCCCATGAACATCAATTACGGGCTGTTGCCGATCCTGCCTGACCCGCCCCGTTGCGACGCAGAGGGGCGGCGCATCCCACCCAAGGACCGTGGTCGCGCCAAGAAGCGGGCGATGAGCGAGCGGGCCCTGCTCGCCTTGAAAGGCTGGACAGAGCCGGCGCCGCTGGCCGTATCTGTCGACGCCTGAGCCGCCGACACCCACCTGGAGCCGCCCCGATGAAGCTGTCCCTGCTGAGAAGCCTCGCCCCCACTTTGGCCCTCGTCTTCGCCGCCGCCGGCGTCGCCCGGGCGCAGGTGACGCCGGCCCCTGCCATCGACGCGCCGCCCATCCCCCTCGCCGGGCCGCCGTCCAACCAGCCGCCGCGTCAGCTCGCCCCGGAGAGCGACGCCGCCTCCGATCCGGCGATGGCCGGGACACGCCCGCCGCCGATGACGCTCGGACTGGACAGGGGCCAGAAGCGCTGCAGGCGTGAGCACCGGGGATACGACACCCGCACCCGCAGCTACCCGGATGCACAGGGCCGCCAGCACCCCTGCGGCTGACCGCCGGTTTCCGGCCGAGGCTTGCCTGAGCTAAGCCGCACAGGAACGGGTAAGGCCGAGGAGCCTGGATGACCTACCGCTCCAAGCTGATCGCGATCGCCTGCATCGGTCTGGCGATGATCGCCCCCGCGTCGGCCAGACCGTCGCCGCCGGCCTGGGCGGCCGGGCTCGGCATGAGCGACCTGGAAAAGGCGATCGACGCCCATATCGACATGGCCTTGGCGCGGCGCGATCTGTCGCCGGCCGCCGCCCAAAGTTTGAAGGCCAGGGTCGCCGCGCTCAGGGCCGACGAACAGGCCCGGCGCGCCGCCCTGAACTTTCCCCCTGCGGAGTTCAACCGGATCAACGGCGAGCTGCTGAAGCTGGCCGAGGCGACGCCCGAACCGGCCCCCGTCCTGCCTGCGTCCATGCCGCAAGACCCAGGCCTCCAGATCTCGGGGCCGGCCTGGGCCGCGGGGCTAGGCACCCGGGACCTGGAGGCCGAGATCGGGGCGCGTGCGGACGACGCCGTCGCCCACCACAAGCTCGATCCCACCCGCGCCGAAGCCCTCAAGGACCAGGTCCGAACGCTTCGGGCGGACGAACAGGCGCGGCGCGCGGCGTTGGACTTCCCCCCGGCCGAGTTCGACCGGATCGAGACCGCCCTCCTGAAGCTCGCCAGCCAGGTGCCCGAGCTTCCGCCGCTCCATTCGCCCGAGGAAGCGCCCACGGCGCTGGGCTGGACGGAACCGGCGTCACCGACGCCCCTGGACCTCACCGGCTATCACGCGACCTTCGGCGACGAGTTCGACCGGCTAAACATCACCGCAGATGGCGGCAAGGGGCCCTGGTATGCGCCGGTCCATTCCAGCTTTGGCGAGGCGCAGTTCGAACCGCCGGGTCCGGCCGGTCCCTTCAAGATCGTGCACGGGGGCCCGCTCGGGATTGGAGGTTCGGCGCTCGCCATCAGCGCCAATCGCGATAAGGGGGGATGGCGGTCGGGGCTGATCCAGACGCTGGACTCGCACGGTCGCGGCTTCGCCCAGCAGTACGGCTACTTCGAGATGCGCGCCAAGCTGCCCAAGGGGCAGGCCACCTGGCCGGCCTTCTGGTTGCTGACCCAGAACGGCCTGACCGATCCCACCGTCACCCGCGGCGAGATCGACGTGCTGGAGCAGTACGGCAGCTCGCCGGAGAAGATCCACAGCTCGGTGCATCTGTGGCCCGCCGCCGCCCGCAACGCCGGCGGCCTGCCGGGTCACTGGTACAAGTCGGAAAAGATCCCGGTTGGCGACATGTCGTCGGCCTTCCACCGTTATGGGGTCATGCTGACGCCCCAGTGGGTGATCACCTATTATGACGGCCTGGAGACCTCGCGCTTCCCCATGCTCGCCCAGTATCGGACGCCGGTCTACATGCTGGTCGACCTGACCATGCACCCCAAGGGACTGGCCCAGGCGACGAACCCGTCGGTGATGCTAGTGGATTACGTGAAGGCCTACGCCAAGAGATGACCCCCCTGCGAAAGGCTGGTGGACGCGGTAGGGATTGAACCTACGACCCCCGCCGTGTGAAGGCGATGCTCTCCCGCTGAGCTACGCGTCCGCTTGGGCCCAGGGCCTGTGCGTCAGGAGGCCGGGTCTATAACGGAGGCGGTCTCCAGCGGCAAGGCCCCGAGCCGCCACTCCCTGCTCCCCATGATCTGGACGGCCAGGGCGGGGAGCTCATCGAACCGCTCGATCAGGCCGTCGCCGCCCAGATCCTTCGCCGCGATCTCGGTATAGCCGAAGGTGACCACCACCACGGGCGCGCCTGCGGCGTGGGCGGAGCGGACGTCGTTGGCGCTGTCGCCGACCATCAGCGAGCGCGCCACGTCGCCGCCGGCCTCGGCGATCGCGGCCAGGTAGTGGCTGGGGTCCGGCTTGGGGCGCGGGGCCTTGTCGGCCCCGGTGATCGAGGCGAAGCGGGCCGTGAGATCGAGCGCGTCGAGCAGGGCGAGCGACAGATCGGTCCGCTTGTTGGTGCAGACGCAAAGGGTCGCCCCCGCCGCCGACAGCGCGTCCAGCGCCGCGTCCAGCCCAGGATAGGGGCGGCTGCCTTGGGCGATCCGGGCTTGGTAGGCCGCGATGAAGCGGGCGGTGAGAGCGCCGATTTCCGCCTCGTCCAGGGGTTCGCCCGCCAGGGCGAAGCCCTTGGCGATCAGGGCCCGCGCGCCCTTGCCGACCAGGATGCGCGCCGCGTCCTCCTCCACCTGCAGCAGGCCGCGTTCGCCCAGCACCACGTTCAGCGCGCCGATCAGGTCGGGCGCGGTGTCCACCAGCGTACCGTCGAGGTCGAAGGCGATGGTGACGCCGGCCAGGCTGCCGGGGTCGTGCGTCGCGGAAGCGAATGCGGCGGGTGTCATCGGGTGCGGCTCGTTTGACGGTCGAAAGCCCGCGGGCTTTGGGCTAGATCGCCAGGCGAGACAAGCCGCGCCGCCAGGCGCCGAAGGAGCCGATCCTTGGCTGGACCCGAAGCGAACGCCGCCCCGCCCCGCGCCGTGGTCATCCTGGCGGCGGGGCAGGGGACGCGCATGCGCTCTCCGACGCCGAAGGTGATGCATCGCGTCGCCGGGCGCGCCATGCTCGACCGCGCCATCGACACGGCGCAGAGCCTGGGCGCCGAGCGGATCGTGGTGGTGGCCGGCGTTCACTCGCCCGAGGTCGGGGCCCACGTCCGCAAGCGCCTGGGCGAGCCTGCGCTGGCCATCCAGGACCCGCCCCGGGGCACCGGCCATGCGGTGCAGGCGGCGGCGGCGGCCCTGGCAGGCTTCACCGGCGATGTATTGGTCACCTACGCCGACACGCCGCTGCTCGACGCCGCAGCCGTGGCGCCGCTGTTCGAGGCGCGGGCGGCGGGCGCCGAGGTCGCGGTGCTGGGGTTCGAGGCCGCCGATCCGGGCGCCTACGGCCGGCTGGTGCTGGGCGCCGACGGCGGGCTCGACCGCATCGTGGAGGCCAAGGAGGCCTCGCCCCAGGAGCTGGCGATCCGGCTCTGCAATTCCGGCGTCATCGCCGCGCCGGCGCCGCTGCTGTTCGAGCTGTTGGGCGAGGTCACCGACGCCAACGCCAAGGGCGAATACTACCTGACGGACGTGGTCGGCCTGGCGCGTGCGAGGAGGTTGAAGGTGGCCGCCGTGCTGACCGAGGAGGCCCGGGTGCTGGGCGTGAACTCCCAGGCGGAGCTAGCCGTGGCGGAGGCGCAATGGCAGCGTACCCGGCGCAGCGAGGCTATGACCGGCGGCGTCACCATGCCGGCGCCCGAGACGGTCTTCTTCGCCCACGACACGGTGGTTGAGTCGGGCGCCCTGGTCGAGCCCCACGTCGTATTCGCCCCCGGCGTAACCGTCCGCAGCGGGGCGTTAATCCGCGCCTTCAGCCATCTGGAGGGCGCCGAAGTGCTGAGCGGTGCGATCGTCGGCCCCTATGCGAGACTGCGGCCGGGCGCGCGGATCGGCGAAGGCGCGCACGTCGGCAACTTCGTGGAGGTGAAGAACACCTCGCTAGGCCCCGGCGCCAAGGCCAACCACCTGGCCTATCTCGGCGACGGGGAGGTCGGCGCGCAGGCCAACATCGGCGCGGGCGTGATCTTCTGCAACTACGACGGCTTCGACAAGCACCGCACGGTGATCGGGGAGGGAGCGTTCGTGGGCTCAGACACCGCCCTGGTCGCGCCGGTGCGCATCGGCGCGGGGGCGATGACCGGATCGGGCTCGGTAATCACCCGCGACGTGGCCGACGACGCCCTGGCGCTCGAACGCAGCCCGCAGGTGGACAAGCCCGGCTGGGCGGCGCGCTTCAGGGCGCGAAAGCTCTCGGGTCGAGGCCAGTCGTCATGAGCGTCGAGGACCAGAAGCGCGCGGTGGGGGAGGCGGCGGCCCTGCTGGTGCAGGACGGGATGACCGTGGGCCTCGGCACCGGGTCGACCGCCGCCCAGATGGTTGTGGCGCTTGGCCAACGGGCGGCTGAGGCGCGGATGACCCTGCGGTGCGTGGCGACGTCCGAGGCCACCGCAGCGCTCGCTCTGGACTGCGGGCTGCGCGTGGTGGCTCTGGACGATGCAGGCGGGATCGACCTGACCCTGGACGGGGCGGACGAGATCGGCCCCGGTCTTTCGCTGATCAAGGGCGGCGGCGCGGCGCTGCTGCGCGAGAAGCTGGTCTGGGAGGCCTCCAGCCGCTGCGTGTGCATCGCCGACGCCGCCAAGCTGGTCCCCCAGCTCGGACGCTTTCCGCTCCCCGTAGAGGTGGTCGCCTTTGGACACGCCACGACCGCCCTTCGCCTCTCTGCGGCGGCGCGGTCTGCGGGCGTCGAGGGTCCGCCGGTGCTGCGGCTGCGGGACGGCCAGCCCGTGCGAACCGACGGCGGCGGGGTGATCTACGATCTCGCTTGCGGCGCGATCTCCGATCCCGCCGCCCTTGCCGAGGCGCTGAAGCGCGTCACCGGCGTCGTGGAGCATGGCCTGTTCCTGGGGTTGGCGGAGACGGCGCTGGTGGCGGACGACACCGGAGTGCGCCGGCTGGAGCGCTGAAGCTTAAGCGCGGCCATTCTCTCGTCCGCGCTGCACGTCTATATCCGCACTGAGCGTCCCGGAGGGACGAGGTGAGGACGCCATGGCCTACGACTACGACCTCTTCGTCATCGGTGCAGGTTCGGGTGGCGTGCGGGCGGCAAGGCTTGCGGCCATGACCGGCGCGCGGGTGGCGGTGGCGGAGGAGAGCCGGGTCGGGGGCACCTGCGTGATCCGCGGCTGCGTGCCCAAGAAGCTGATGGTCTACGCCTCAAACTTCGCGCGCGAGTTCAAGCTGGCCAAGGGCTATGGCTGGAGCGGATGCGAGGGCGCGCGCTTCGACTGGCGTACCTTCCTGGACGCCAAGGACCGCGAGATCGCGCGGCTGTCAGGCGCCTACACCGCCAACCTGAAAAAGGCCGGAGCGGACCTGTTCCACACCAAGGCGCGCTTCGTCGATCCCCACACGCTAGAGCTGGTCGGCCAGGACAAGACGGTCACCGCCGAGCGCATCCTGATCGCGGTCGGCGGCCGTCCGCGCATGCCGAACGACGTGCCGGGGGCGGAGTTCGGCATCACTTCAGACGAGGCCTTCCACCTGGAACATCTGCCCAAGTCGATCCTGATCGTCGGCGGCGGCTACATCGCGGTGGAGTTCGCCTGCATCTTCCACGGCCTGGGCGTGGACGTGACCCTGGCTTATCGCGGCTCCAACCTCCTGCGGGGCTTTGACGAGGACGTGCGGGCGCATGTGTCCGCGGAACTTGTCAAGCGCGGGCTGAAGATCGCCCTGGCCTGCCAGCACGAGCGGATCGAGAAGATCGAGGGCGGTTTCCGCAGCCACCTGACCGACTCCATGGTGGTGGAGACCGAGCAGGTGATGTTCGCCGTCGGGCGCGCGCCGCACGTCATGGGACTGGGCCTGGAGGCGGCGGGGGTGGAGCTGAACGACCGCGGCGCGGTGGCGGTGGACGACTTCTCCCAGACCAACGTGCCGCACATTTTCGCCGTGGGCGACGTCACCGACCGGGTCAACCTGACGCCGGTGGCGATCCGCGAAGGCGCGGCCTTCGCCCAGACGGTGTACTACGACCGCCCGACCAGGTTCGATCATGCCGACATCCCGACCGCGGTGTTCACCCAGCCACCGGCCGGCGTGGTCGGCCTCACCGAGGCCGAAGCCCGCCACAAGCTGGGCAAGGTCGATGTCTACATGACCAAGTTCCGGGCCATGAAGACTGCCTTCGCGGGCGATGACGAGCTGACCATGATGAAGCTTGTCGTGTGTCCGCACGACGGCAAGGTCGTGGGCTGTCACATCGTGGGGCCGGACTCTCCGGAGATGATCCAGCTCGCCGCGATCGCCGTGAAGGCTGGCCTGACCAAGGAACAATGGGACGCCACCTGCGCGCTGCATCCTTCCGCGGCCGAGGAACTGGTGACGCTGCACGAGAAGTATACGCCGGCCGAGCTGATCGCGGCGGAGTAGAAGCCTTGGCCGAGCTTCCTGCAGGAGGCGAACGGCCCTATATGCCGACATCTTGTTGATCGGGTTATCGTAATGCAGCGCTGGACGCCCTCCAGCTGGCGGTCCAAGCCGGCCAAGCACATCCCCGCAGACTATCCCGACATCGACGCCCTGGCGGCCGTGGAGAATCGGCTGCGGGCCATGCCGCCGCTGGTGTTCGCCGGCGAAGCGCGGCGGCTGAAGGGGCTGCTCGGCCAGGTGGCTGAGGGCAAGGCGTTCCTGCTGCAGGGCGGGGACTGCGCCGAGAGCTTTCGCGAGTTCCATGCCGACAACATCCGCGACACCTTTCGGCTGATCCTGCAGATGGCGGTGGTCCTGACCTTCGCCGGGGGCAAGCCGGTGGTGAAGGTCGGCCGGCTGGCGGGCCAGTTCGCCAAGCCCCGCTCAGAACCTATCGAGACCATCGGCGGGGTGACGCTGCCGTCCTATCGCGGCGACAATATCAACGGGCCGGAGTTCGACCTCGCCTCGCGCACGCCCGATCCCGAACGCCTGGTCAAGGCCTATGGCCAGTCGGCCTCGACGCTGAACCTGCTGCGCGCCTATGCGGGGGGCGGTTACGCCGACCTCTACAACATCCACAACTGGACCCAGGGCTATGTCGACGACAGCCCCCTCGGCGCCCGCTACCGGGAGCTGACCGACAAGATCAGCGAGGCCCTGACCTTCATGGCCGCCGTCGGCGTCACGCCGGAAACGCACCCGGACCTGAAGCGGGTGGAGGTCTTCACCAGCCACGAAGCCCTGCTGCTTGGCTTTGAGGAGGCCATGACCCGCGTTGACAGCCAGGGCGGAGACTGGTTCGACACCTCCGCCCACATGCTGTGGATCGGCGAGCGCACCCGGGGCCTGGACGGCGCCCACGTCGAGTTCATGAAGGGGATCAAGAACCCCATCGGCTGCAAGTGCGGCCCCACCATGGAGCCGGACGACCTGCTGCGGCTGATCGACGTCCTCAATCCGAACAACGAGGCGGGCCGGCTGACGGTGATCGGCCGCTTCGGTTCCGACAAGGTCGAGGCGCGCCTGCCGGCGCTGATGCGGGCGACAGCGCGGGCCGGCCGCAAGGTGGTCTGGTCCATCGACCCCATGCACGGCAACATCCTGAAAGCAGCCAACGGCTACAAGACCCGCCCCTTCGACCGTATCCTGAAGGAGGTGCGCGCCTTCGTGGAGATCGCGCGCGCCGAGGGCGTGCACCCCGGCGGCCTGCACCTGGAGATGACCGGCCAGAACGTGACCGAGTGCCTGGGCGGCGCCCGGGCCCTGGCCGAGGACGAGCTGTCGCATCGCTACCACACGCACTGCGACCCACGTCTGAACGCCGATCAGGCGCTGGAGCTGGCTTTCCTGGTGGCCGAGAACCTCAAGGTGGCGCGGACCGCACCAGCCTGGGCTGCGGCGGGCTGACCCGTCGCGGCCCGGCAGGGTCAGGCCGTCGCCAACACCCGTCCCCGGATCATGTCGACCGCCTTTTCGGCGATCATGATGGTGGGCGCATTGGTGTTGCCGCTGGTCAGGCGCGGCATGATCGAGGCGTCCACGACACGCAGGCCCTGAACCCCGTTCACCCGCAGCTCGGTATCGACCACCGCTGACGCGTCCCCGCCCATCCGGCAGGTGCCGACGGGATGGTAGATGGTGGTGCCCGCCGCCTTGGCGAAGGCCAGCAGTTGCGCGTCGTTCGTCAGCTTGGGACCGGGATTGATCTCGTGATCGATCAGCTTGGCGAGGGCAGGCTGGCCGGCGATACGCTTGGCCCACCTGAGGCCCGCCACCGCGACCTCCTGGTCCAAGGGGTCCTCCAGGTAGTTGGCCACGATCGCTGGGTGCGCCGCCGGATCGGCGGATCGGATGCGAACATGGCCCCGGGACTCCGGCCGAAGCTGGCAGGGCGCAAGCGTCAGGCCGGGTTCGTGCTCCAGCACCATCTTCTGGTTCTGCGCCAACTGCTCCAGGTCCATGGTGGCGGGCAGGATATGGAACTGCAGGTCGGGGGTGGCGAGCCCCGGGCGGCTCTTGGCGAAGGCGGCGACATGGGCGGCGGACAGGGTCAGCAGCCCCTTGCGATGCAGGGCGTAGTTCAGCACTTCCTTGAGGAACCGCGGGCCGTGAGACTGCTCGTTGACGCTGAGCAGCCCCGCCTTGAGGCGGAACCGCGCGCCGAGGACATAGTGGTCCTGCAGCCCCTCGCCGACCTCCGGGCGATCGACCAGGACGGCCACGCCGGCTTCGGCCAGCACGGCGGCGGGGCCTATGCCCGACAGCTGCAGCAGCTGGGGGGAGTTGATGGCGCCGCCGCACAGGATCACCTCCGCCGACGCCTTGGCGATCCTCTGGCGGCCGTCCTGGGTGAAGGCGACGCCCACGACGCGCCGGCCTTCGAACAGGATGCGCGACGCCAGGGCGTGGGTCTCGACCCGCAGATTCGGCCGACCCATGGCCGGGTGCAGGTAGGCAGACGCCGCCGAGCATCTCAGTCCATTGCGCTGGGTCACCTGGAACCAGCCGGCGCCCTCCTGATCTAGGCCATTCAGGTCGGCGCGGCGGGGCAGGCCGGCCTGCACGCAGGCCTCGATCGCCGCTTCGGAGATGTCGTGGGTCTCCATGTCCGAGACGTGCAACGGACCGCCCGTGGCGTGCCGCTCCGCATCCAGCGACAGTTCGGGCCGGGTCTGGTTCTGCGCCCGGCGGAAGTAGGGCAGCACATCGTCCCAGCTCCAGCCGGCGGCCCCCAGTTGGCGCCAGCCGTCGTAATCTTGCGCCTGACCGCGGACGTACAGCATGGCGTTGATGGAGGAGGAGCCCCCCAGCACCTTGCCCCGAGGCCAAAGGTGCGCCCGGCCCGCACCGTCCGGCTCGGTCCTGTACAGCCAGTTGACCTTGGGATCGGTCAGGGTGGTGGCGTAGCCCACGGGGATGTGGATCATCAGGTTGGACATGAACTGTCCAAGGTTGTGGAGCGGCCGGTCGTCGCCGCCGGCCTCGATCAGGATCACGCGCACCTTGGGGTCTTCGGACAGCCGCGCCGCCACCACGCAACCCGCTGAGCCCGCGCCGACGACCACGTAATCGGCCTCAAAGCGATCTTCGCCCATCGTCATCCTCAATCATACCCCAGCGGATCCCGGCGCACAGGCTTTCCTTATGATCGGGATTTGTCCACTGCTGGAGCCGGTTGACGTCAGGCATAAACGCCAGCAGTCGCCCCATCCCGAGCCCGTCGAAGGACGAGGCGTCCACCGCCTGCGCCGCGGCCTCGTCCTTCGACGGGCGAAAGGCATGAGGCCGAGTGTAAGCTCAGCGAGTTCGCTCATCGTCACCCCGCTCGAAGGCCATGCGGGCGGGGAGGGCGCCTGTCAGCCGTGACATCTCCGCCTCCGCCCGCTAGGCGGAGACCAGGACCCGAGGAGCGATTCATGGCCGGCCTGTATTTCGAGGAGCTGGAGCCGGGAAGCCGGTTCAGCCACGACATCCGGCGCACGGTGACCGAGACCGACAACGTCCTGATCAGCACGCTGACCCACAACCCCGCCGCCATCCACCTGGACGTCGAGGCCGGGCGCGCCTCGCCGTACGGTCAGGTGCTGGTCAACAGCGTGTTCACCCTGGGGCTGATGGTCGGCGTCTCGGTGGGCGACACCACGCTCGGCACCACCATCGCCAACCTCGGCTGGGACGAGGTGCGCTTCCCCAAGCCGGTCTTCATCGGCGACACCTTGCGCACCGAGACCGAGGTGGTGGAGGCGCGGCCCAGCCGCTCGCGCCCGGACGCCGGCATCGTCGTCTTCCGTCACACCAGCTTCAACCAGCGCGAGGAGATGGTCGCCACCTGCCTGCGGTCGGCCCTGATGTTCAAGCGGCCGCAGAAGGACGTGGACGACCGAGAAAGCGACGGCGGCTGATACTCCCTAGATAGAGGCTGAAACCAACTGCTGGACCCATGTCGCTCACACCGCCCGCCCCTACCGTCGCCCTGACCCATCTCCAGCGCCTGGAGGCCGAGTCGATACACATCCTGCGGGAGGTGGTGGCGGAGGTGGAGCGGCCGGTGATGCTGTATTCGGTCGGCAAGGACAGCGCGGTGATGCTGCACCTGGCGCGCAAGGCGTTCTATCCGAGCCCCCCGCCGTTCCCGCTGCTGCACGTGGACACCACGTGGAAGTTCAAGGCCATGTACGAGCTGCGCGACCGGGCGGCCAAGGCCGCCGGCATGGAGCTGCTGGTCTACCAGAACCCCGAGGCCATCGAACGCGGTATCAATCCGTTCGACCACGGCCCGCTGCACACCGACATGTGGAAGACCGAGGGGCTAAAGCAGGCGCTGGACAAGTACGGCTTTGACGCGGCCTTCGGCGGGGCGAGGCGTGACGAGGAGAAGTCCCGCGCCAAGGAGCGCGTCTTCTCCTTCCGCTCGCAGAATCATCGCTGGGACCCCAAGACCCAGCGGCCGGAGCTGTGGAACCTGTACAACGCGCGCAAGGCCAAGGGTGAGAGCCTGCGGGTGTTCCCGATCTCCAACTGGACCGAGCTGGACATCTGGCAGTACATCCACCTGAACGACATCGAGATCGTGCCGCTCTACTTCTCCGAACGCCGCCCCACGGTGGAGCGGGACGGCCTGCTGCTGATGGTCGACGACGAGCGCTTCCGCCTGAAGCCGGGCGAGGTCCCGCAGATGCGCTCGATCCGTTTTCGCACGCTGGGCTGCTACCCGCTCACCGGCGCTGTGGAGAGCACCGCCTCCACCCTGCCGCAGGTGATCCAGGAGATGCTGCTCACCACCACGTCGGAGCGTCAGGGCCGCGCCATCGACAAGGACGCGGGCGACGCCAGCATGGAGAAGAAGAAACAGGAGGGCTACTTCTGATGAGCGAAGATATAACCCTCAACGACATAGTTCTGAGTACATCCGAGCCTCCCTCGGTCTACCAGGTCGAGAGCCTGATCGCCGAGGACATAGACGCTTATCTGGAGCTGCACCAGCACAAGAGCTTGCTGCGCTTCATCACCTGCGGCTCGGTGGACGACGGCAAGTCGACCCTGATCGGACGGCTGCTCTACGACTCCAAGATGATCTTCGAGGACCAGCTCGCGGCGCTGGAGGCCGACAGCAAGCGCGTCGGCACGCAAGGGCAGGACATCGACTTCGCCCTGCTGGTGGACGGGCTGGCGGCGGAGCGCGAGCAGGGCATCACGATCGATGTGGCCTACCGCTTCTTCGCCACCGAGAAGCGCAAGTTCATCGTCGCCGACACCCCCGGCCACGAGCAGTACACCCGCAACATGGTCACCGGCGCCTCCACCGCCGACCTGGCCGTGATCCTGATCGACGCGCGCAAGGGCGTGCTGACCCAGACTCGCCGACACAGCTACCTGGCGCACCTGATCGGCATCCGGAACCTGGTTCTGGCGGTGAACAAGATGGACCTGATCGGCTACGACAGGGCCAAATACGAGGCGATCGTGGCCGACTATTCGGCCTTTGCCGAGAGCATCGGCATCCAAGCCTTCACCGCCATGCCGATCTCAGGCTTCAAGGGCGACAACATCACCGCGCGCTCGGCCAACACGCCCTGGTACTCGGGCCCGACCCTGATGGAGCACCTGGAGAGCGTGGAGCTGGACGTGACCAGCGACCAGGACAAGCCCTTCCGCATGCCGGTGCAGTGGGTAAATCGCCCCAACCTCGACTTCCGCGGCTTCTCCGGCCTGATCGCTGCCGGGCGGGTGAAGCCCGGCGACGCCATCCGCGTATTGCCGTCCGGCAAGACCTCTACAATCAAGCAGATCATCACCTTCGACGGGGAGCTGGAGGCGGCCGTGGCCGGCCAGTCGGTGACCCTGACCCTGAACGACGAGGTCGACTGCTCTCGGGGCGATGTGATCAGCGTCGCCAACTCGCCGCCTGAGGTCGCTGACCAGTTCGAGGCGACGCTGGTGTGGATGGCCGACGAGCCCATGCTGGCGGGCAGGGCCTATCTGATGAAGCTGGCCACCCAGAGCGTCTCCGCCACGGTCCAGGCGCCCAAATACCTGGTCAACGTCAACACCTTGGAGCACCTGGCGGCCAAGACGCTGGAGCTGAACGCCATCGGGGTGGCGACGCTCTCCACCGACAAGCCGATCGTGTTCGAGCCCTATGCCGACAGCCGCACGGCCCCCAACAAGACGTTGGGCGGCTTCATCCTGATCGACAAGATCACCAACGCCACCGTGGCGGCCGGGATGCTGAATTTCGCCCTGCGCCGCAGCCAGAACGTCCACTGGCAGGCCACCGACATCGGCCGCAGCCACCATGCGGGCCTGAAGAACCAGAAGCCGGCGGTGCTTTGGCTCACCGGGCTCTCGGGCGCCGGCAAGTCGACCATCGCCAACCTGGTGGAGGGCAAGCTGGCGCGGATGAACCGCCACACCTTCCTGCTCGACGGCGACAACGTGCGCCACGGGCTGAACAAGGACCTGGGCTTCACCGACGCCGACCGGGTGGAGAACATCCGAAGGGTAGGGGAGGTGGCCAAGCTGATGACCGACGCCGGCCTGATCGTCATCACCGCCTTCATCTCGCCGTTCCGGGCGGAGCGCGACATGGTGCGCGCCATGATCCCCTCGGGCGAGTTCTACGAGGTCCACATCGACACGACGCTGGCGGAGGCCGAACGGCGCGACGTGAAGGGCCTCTACGCCAAGGCCCGCGCCGGCCAGCTGAAGAACTTCACCGGCGTCGACAGCCCCTACGAGGCGCCTCTGACCCCCGAACTGCGCATCGATACGACCGCGATGACGGCGGACGAAGCCGCCCAGCTGATCGTAGATACGCTCATCCCATGATCGCCGGGGACGAGACGGACGCGAGGCTTGCGGAGGTCATCGCCACGACGGCGGGCGAAATCCTGCTGAGCCTCCAACGCTGCGGCCTCTTCGAGGGCAAGGCCATGGGCAAGGTCGGCGACGAGATGGCCAACGACGTCATCCTGCGCGCCCTGGCCCAGCATCGCCCGGGAGATCCCGTGCTCTCGGAAGAGGAAACCAACGACACGGCGCGTTGCGGCCACGCTCGGGTCTGGATCGTCGATCCGCTGGACGGCACGCGCGAGTATGGCGAGGGCCGCACGGACTGGGCTGTCCACGTCGCCCTGGCCATCGACGGCCGAGCGGCTGTGGGCGCCGTGGCCTTGCCAGGGCTGGGCCTGACGCTGTCTTCGGCTCAGCCACCGGCGCTGCAGCCCGCAAACTCGCCTCCAAAGATGCTGGTCAGCCGGACCCGGCCGGCCGCCGAGGCGCTGGCCGTGGCCAAGCTGCTGGGGGCGGACCTGCTGCCCATGGGCTCAGCAGGCGCCAAGGCCATGGCGGTGGTGCGCGGCGAGGCGGACATCTACCTGCACTCCGGAGGGCAATACGAATGGGACAACTGCGCGCCCGCCGCCGTGGCCCAGGCGTGCGGTCTGCACGTCAGCCGCATCGACGGATCGCCGCTGGTCTACAACAGACCCGATCCTATGCTGCCCGACCTGCTGATCTGCCGCGCAGAGTACGCCGAGCCTGTACTGGAGGCGGTCACGAAGTTTAAGCCGACCTGACAGCGGGAGGGGCGTCGCTGGAGCGACGGTGAGCGGTTACGGACTAGAAGCCGAGATGCGCAGAAGATGTATTATCGGAAATGAGATGACTGCTTAGGCGACTATGCCCGTCAGGCGTTCGTCTCGATCACCATGCCATCATAGGCCGGCTCCACCCCGGCCGGCAGCCGGCGGCGTAAATCCTGGTAGTCGAGGTCGCTGTGCATGTTGGTGAGGACGCCGCGCGCCGGTTTCAGCTCAGCGATCCAGTCCAGCGCCATTTCCAGGTGGGCGTGGGTGGGATGCGGCGTGTCGCGCAGCGCATCGACGATGAAGACCTCCACACCGGCCAGCGCCTTCATCGCCCCAGGCGGAAGCGCCACCACGTCGCTGCAGTAGCCCACCGGTCCGATGCGGTAGCCGACCGAGCGGATGCCGCCGTGGTCCTGATCGAAGGTCAGGATCGGGATCGCACCGGACGGACCGCCTACGCCCCACGGAGTGTCGTGCGGCGGTAGCGCCCTGGCCTCGCAGATTGCGGGATAGCCGCTGCGGGTCTCAAAGATGTAGTCGAACCGCCGCATGAGCGTGGCGGTCGTAACCGGGTCCATATAACAAGGAATACGCCGCCGCCCCGTCAGGAAGAACACCCTGAGATCGTCGATGCCGTGAGCCTGGTCGGCGTGGTCGTGGGTGTAAAGCACCGCATCCAGCCGCCGCACCTCCGCCGCCGAGGTCTGCCAGCGAAGATCGGGTGAGGTGTCGATCAAGATCGTGGTTTCAAGCGATTGTTCTCGTTCGGCTATCTTCTGCACGAGTAAGGAACAGCGCGAACGTCGGTTACGGGGCTCGAAAGGGTCGCACTTGCCCCAGATCCCGTCGGCGCGCGGCACGCCGCCCGAGGACCCGCAGCCCAGGATCGTAAAGCGCAGGCGGTCGCTCATGGCTGGCGGACCCGGTCGAACAGGGTGAAGAAGGCGGTGCTCGTCAGGGCCTGCGCCTCCTCCAGCGACCAGCCCCTGATCTCCGCCAGCTTGGCGAGGACGTGCGGCAGGTAGGCGGGCTCATTGCGACGTCCGCGCATGGGCGTAGGCGCGAGATAGGGGCAGTCGGTCTCGACGAGGATCCGGTCGGCGGGCATGTCGGCGATCACGTCACGAACCTCCTGGGCCGCCTTGAAGGTGGCTATGCCCGATACCGAGAACCAGGCGCCGAGCGCCGCGGCCCGGCGGGCGAGCCCTTCCCCGCTGGTATAGCAGTGCATCAGCAGCTTGAACGGTTTCGTGGCGTGGGCGGCTTCGAGCATGTCGCCCATGTCGGCGTCGGCCTTGCGGGTATGGACCACCAATGGCAGTCCGCTAGCCTGGGCGGCGGCGATATGAGCGGCGAAGACCCGGCGTTGCTGGTCGCGCGGGCTGAGGTCGTAATGGTAGTCCAGCCCCGTTTCGCCCAGGCCGACCACCCGCCCGTTCTTGGCGAATTGGATCAGCTCTTCGGCCTCAAGCGCTTGATAGTCCTTGGCCTCATGAGGATGGACGCCCACCGTGCACCAGATGTCCGAATGCGCCGACGCCAGGACCTCGACGGCCGGGAAGTTGGACAGGCGGTCGCAGATGGTCAGCATCACCCGCACTCCGGCCAGGCGCGCCCGATCGATCACCTGTTCGCGATCCCCGTCGAAGGCGGGGGCATGCAGGTTGACGTGACTGTCGATCAGCATCAAGGGGCCCTCGAGCGGTTCGCCGTAGCGCGCAGTTCGGCGCGCAGGCTCCAGAAGGCGTCGGTCCGGTCCAGGTTCAGCGCCTCGACCCGCCCCGGCAACTCGGCGGTTCGCCGCCATAGCGTGGCCCAGGCGTCGGCGACGGAGGCCGTCGATGCGCGCTCGGCGGCCTCGTGCATGTGCTCCCCCAGCCGCTCAAGCAGCAAGGCGAAGACCTGGGCGCCCTCCCCGCCCCGCAGGCGATCGGCGAGGCGCAAGGCGTCGGAGTCGGCTTGCGTCCCCTTCGCCGCGTCGATGAGATCGGCCGCCGCATCGTCAAGGTCCAGCGCGCCGACGGCCGCCAGGGCCAGTACGCGTCCGGGCGCTCCGTGCGCCATGTGCGCCAGCCGCTTCGCCTCGGTATCCGAAACCTGCAGGCGGTCCAGGGCGAACTCGGCCAGGGCCGGCGTCGGCCAGGGGGCGAAGGCCAGCCGGCGGCAGCGGGAGCGGAGGGTCGGCAGCAGACGGCCCGGCGCATGGCTGACCAGCAGCAGCACGCCCCGGCCCGACGGCTCCTCCAGCGTCTTCAGCACGGCGTTGGCGGCGTTGACGTTCAAATCGTCGGCGGCGTCGATGATCGCCACGCGATAGGGCGACAGCGCCGGCGCCTTGGAAAAGAACTCCGGCAGCCGCCGCGCCTCGTCCACCGGGATCGCCTTGCGCGCAGGCCCGCCCTCGACATGGCGTTCCAGCACCATGAGGTCAGGGTGGGACTGGGCGGCGACCATGCGGCTCACCGGGTCGTCCGGGCGCTGGCCCTGCAGCCCACCCTTTGTTGCGCCCTCGGCGCCGAGCAGACACCGGGCGGCGTGGTAGGCGAAGCTGGCCTTGCCGATCCCCTGCGGTCCGGTGAGCAGCCAGGCGTGGTGCAGCCGCCCCCGCGACAAGGCCTCCTGGAAGGCCTGGGCCGGCGCATCGATCCGATCCAGCTGAAAGCTGAGACGCGGATGTTCAGGCGCGACGGCGGCCGTCATAGAGCACTGTCCAGCAGACGCCTCTGCACCACATCCCAGATGCGCGCGGCCACCTGATCGGGCGCCTGAGCCGCGTCCACGACGACGCAGCGGTCGGGTTCGGCCTGCGCGATGTCGAGGAAGCCCTGGCGCAGCCGGGCGTGGAAGTCGGCGCCCTTACGCTCGAACCGCTCCTCCGCGCCGCCACGCGCCAGCGCCCGCGACAGCCCCTGTTCGATGGGGAGGTCCAGGATCAGCGTCAGGTCGGGCCGGGTCGCACCCAGGATCGCCTGTTCCAGTCCGCTGATGAAGGCTGCGTCCGCACCGCCCCCCGCCCCCTGGTAGGCGCGGGTGGAATCGGCGAAGCGGTCGGTAAGCACCCAGGCGCCGCGCGCCAATGCGGGCCGGATCAACCGCTCCAGATGATCCTCCCGGGCGGCGTAGAGGATCAGGGTCTCCGATAGGGCGGACCACCGATCCGCGTCGCCTCGGACCAGGAGATCGCGCAACGCCTCCGCGCCCGGCGACCCGCCGGGTTCGCGGGTGAGCACAAGCTCGGCCAGCCGGGGCGAAAGCCTTTCCGCAAGGCGACGGATCTGGGTGGTCTTGCCCGCGCCCTCCCCGCCTTCGAAGCTGATGAAACGTCCGTGCGCCACGCCCCCTGATCGCCTTGCGAGGCGATGAAGGCAAGGGCGACGCCTAGGGGACCAGCACCTTGGCGTCGGCGAAGCCGAGGGCGGCGATGCGCGAGCGGGCGGACTGGGCCGCCTCCGTCTGGGTCCAGGCGCCCACGACCACGCGATACAGGACCGGAGCCCCTTCGCGCTCCAGCGGGCGGATGCTGGTCTGGCCGGTAAGGGCGAGGCGCTCGGCGGCGCGCTCAGCGTTGCTTCGGTCTGCAAAGGCGCCCGCCTGCACCAGGAACTGACCGTCCGGAGGCGACGTCTCCGCGGCGGGCCGCGGCGCGGGCGTGTAGGCGATTTCGGCAGGCTCGTAGTCTTGCGGCGGCGAAGGAGGTGCGAGCCCCTCCCCGGCGGTGTCGCCGAGGTCTTCGGCGACTTCGGCGGCGGGGTCGACCATCGGCGTTGGGGCAGCGCGCGCCAGTTGCAGAGGTTGCGGGCGTGCGCGGACGACGCTCGGCGGCGGGTCGGATTTGGCCCACATCGGGGGGTTGAGCCCTGACGGCCCGGCCGGACCGAGATACTGGACCCTCACGCGCGCGGTGCCGCGCTGAAGGAAGCCGAGCTGATCGGCGGCGGCTCGCGAAACGTCCAGGATGCGCCCCGGGACGAAGGGGCCTCGATCGTTGAGCCGCACGCGAAGACGCCGGCCGTTATCCAGATTGGTGACCTCAAGCCAGCTCGGGATCGGCAGGGTGGTGTGGGCGGCGGTTGGGATGCTGACGTCGAAGGGCTCGCCGTTCGCGGTCGTGCGGCTGCGGGACTCGTAGCTGTACCACGAGGCCAGGCCGATTCGATCGTAGCCGGGCTGATCGACCGGCGTGTACCAGCGTCCTCGCACCTGATAAGGCCGGTTGTAGGCTCGGATCCGCGTTCTCGACGCCGACACGAGCCGGTGCGACGTGGGCGCAAGCGGCGCGGTGGCGCAGGCGCTCAGGCTGAGCGCCGCGCCCAGGGCGGCAAGACTCCGCGTCAAGCCCGTGCGCAGATCACCATGGAGCCGGGTGGGCATGCTCGCCTCCGCGCCCGCGAGAACCCGGGCACTGCGAGCATGACGACCGGAGCTGAAAACAAGGTTAGCGCCATGCCCTGAAGCTGAGCGACGCCCCCTCTGCTTGCGCCCTCTCGCCCTGGCGCGCTGGGCCTGCTAAGAGCGCGCCTCCCGGACGGGTGGCCGAGTGGTTTAAGGCAGCGGTCTTGAAAACCGCCGTGGGTGAAAGCCCACCGTGGGTTCGAATCCCACCCCGTCCGCCAGATGTGCTCAATTCGGAAGCAGAGCCTAGCGGGCTTTACATGCCCGCTTGCGCAGCATCGCAAAAGATAGTCAAGCTGGCAGGTAATCTGAGTCGAGCGTGTAGTTCGGCGAGGAATTCCATCGCAACCCTAGACAGCAGGAAGGCTCGCATGGCCGAAAACTCAGAAGCGGTTGAGCTCACCGCCGACATCGTGTCCGCCTACGTCAGCAACAACAATGTCGGGACGTCCGACCTGGTCCAGTTGATCCGACAAGTCCACGACGCTCTGACCCAGGCGTCAAGCGGTGTGACGGTCGAGCCCGCCGCTCCTCTGGCGCCGGCCGTGCCGATCAAGAAGTCCATCACGCCGGACTACCTGATCAGCCTGGAAGACGGGCGTAAATACAAGTCGCTCAAGCGCCACCTCAACACCCATGGGATGTCGCCGGATGAGTACCGCACCAAGTGGGGGCTAGCGAAAGACTATCCGATGGTGGCCGCCAACTACTCCGCCCAGCGCTCGAACCTCGCCAAGACGCTGGGTCTCGGCCGAGGTGGCCGGGGGGCCGCCGCCGCCGCACCGCCGCCCGCGCCGGAACCGACGTCCCCGCCCCCCGCCCCCGCAAAGCGTGGACGGAAAAAGGCCGTGGCGGCTTGATACTGCGGGTTCGAGGCTGCACAGGCCTCGGACAAGCTAACCCGCTGGACCGCCGAGCCGAGTTTGCTCGAGAAGGCTTTGCATCTTCAGTATCGGAGCGGCGGAGGGACGGTTACCATCTCCGTCAAATAGATCAGCGTCTCTTCAATCCGGTCGCGACAAGGAAGACTTCGGAGCTGTCGGACCGGCTCGCCTTCGGTTTGACGTGCTTCACGTCGCCGAAGGCGGCCTTGAGCCGGTCCAGCACGCCGCCCGCCGCGCCGCCCTGGAATGTCTTCACGACGAATCCGCCGCCTGTCTTCAGGTTGGCGGTAGCGAAGTCGGCGGCGGCTTCGATCAGGCCGACGATCTTCAGGTGGTCGGTTTGACGATGACCCGTGGTGTTGTGGGCCATGTCGCTGAGGACGAGGTCGGGCGGACCGCCGAGCAGCTCGATCAGCCGTTCACCCACGCCGGGATCGGTGAAATCGGCCTGAATCAGCCGGGCGCCGGGAATGGGCTCGATCTCCAGCAGGTCCACGCCGGTCACCGCCGCCGCGCCCCGCTTCAACGCCACCTGCACCCAGCCGCCGGGTGCAGCCCCGAGGTCTATGACGCGCACGCCGCTGTGCAGCAGGTGGAAGCGGTCGTCGATCCCCGTCAGCTTGAACGCGGCGCGAGAGCGAAAACCTTCGGCGTGGGCGCGTTGGACGTAGGGGTCGTTCAGTTGCCGCTCCAGCCACTGCTGCGAAGAGGCGGTGTGGCTGCGGGCGGCCTTCAGGCGCTGGCCGACCGCGCGTCCCGAACTCTCGCCGCCGGTCGGCGGCCGCACCATGCGTCGGCGCTCGTCGTCACTCATGGGACGTGGCCGCCGCGGTTGCGGCCAGCGGCGGCGCGACGCTGCGGTTCGCACCCTTCGCGCCCCCGGCGATCAATGACAGCAGGATGCCTTCCCTGAGACCCCGATCGGCCACGCGCACGCGCTGGCAGGGCCAGACCTCCTGGACGGCCTGCAGGATGGCGGCGCCGGCCAGCACCAGATCGGCGCGGTCAGGCCCGATGCAAGGCTCCGCCGCCCGGGCGCTCAAGCCCATGCCCATCAGCCGCTCGGCGGCCGCGATGCAGTCGACGTGGCTGAGCCAGAGACCGTCGACCTTGGCCCGGTCGTAGCGTTTCAGGCCGAGATGCATTCCGGCCAGGCTGGTGATCGCTCCGGATGTGCCGATCAGGTGGCCGCGACTGGCGGCGAACACCGGGCGCAGGTGATCGGCATGGCGGAAGGCCGAGATGTGACCCTTCATATGCTCGACCATGGCGCGGAACCAGGCGTCGGAGACGGGGTCGGTCTCTGGAAAGCGTTCCGCCAGGGTCACGACCCCGATGGGGACCGACAGCCAGGCGCGTATCGGGAGGCGGTCCGGGGCCAGCCTGGCGCCCGGGCGTCGCAAGGCCCCGTCGCGCAGGTCCACCCAGGAAAGCTCGGTGGAGCCTCCGCCGACGTCGACCACGAGGGCCGCGCCGGCGCTTTGATCGATCAGGTTCAGGCACCCGACCACCGACAGCCGGGCCTCCTCGCGCGGCGCTATGATCTCAAGGTCGAGCCCGGTCCGGCGCTGCACTTCGGCGATGAAGCTCGCGCCGTTAGCCGCCTGCCGACAGGCCTGCGTCGCGACGGCGCGGACCTTGGACACCCCCCGGCGGGTGATCTTCTCCGAACAGATCTGCAGCGCGACCAGGGTGCGTTCCATCGCGACCTCGTCCAGCCGACCGGTGCGCGACAAGCCCTCCCCCAAGCGTACGATTCGCGAAAAGGCCTCCACGATTCGGAAACTCCGCCCGGCGGGCGTGGCGATCAGCAGGCGGCAGTTGTTCGTGCCGAGGTCCAGCGCCGCATAGCACGGTCCATCCCGACGCGGCGTCCGGCCGGAGATTGTCGCGCTCGCCGCCGGGTGGGACATCACCTCTCCTGCCGCAGCCGCCAGGAGGCAGGCGCTGTACGACCCGACTGTAACAAACCTGGCCCTGTGAGCGAACCCCCGCGATCACCACCGCCGGTTTCGCTCCCACCCGTGGCTCTTGCCCTATCCTTCGCCGCGTTCATAAATTAGTCACCATACCGGGCGGAAGCTGCGATACATGGACATGCGCGTCGCAAAGTTCAGACTCGGTCAAGTCGTCAGGCACCGGATTTTTCCGTTCCGTGGCGTCATCTATGACGTCGATCCCCAGTTCTCCAATAGTGACGAATGGTGGCTGTCGATCCCCGAAGGCGTCCGCCCGAGCAAGGATCAGCCTTTCTACCATCTTCTGGCCGAGAACGAGCAAAGCTGCTACGTCGCCTATGTTTCGGAGCAGAATCTGCTTGCCGACGACACCGGCGAGCCGGTGGGTCACCCCGGGGCGGGCGAAATGTTCACTCGCTTCGAGAATGGCGAATACCGGCTTCGGGAACACGCCACCCACTAGAAGGCGCGCGCCGATCGAACGTCGCCAACGCCTGCACCGCGCGGTATGGTCGATCAGATCGACGTCGAGCGAGCGATGGACATGAGCGCGGATGGCTTTGTGGCTGGGCCGCCTGACGGTGCGGCGGCCGACTGGACGATAGACCAGGCCTGGACCGCCTATACGCCGCAGGACCACCAGACCTGGCTGACGCTTTATGATCGCCAGCTGGGCGTCCTGCCCGGGCGGGCCTGCGACGCCTTCCTTCATGGGCTGGAGGTGCTGGACCTTCGCGGCGACGGCGTTCCGGACTTTGCGCGCATCAGCGAGCGGCTCCAGGCGCTGACCGGCTGGTCGGTGGTCGCAGTGCCCGGGCTCGTTCCCGACGAAGTCTTCTTCGACCACCTCGCCAACCGCCGGTTCCCGGCCGGAAACTTCATCCGCAAGCCGCACGAGCTCGATTATCTGACCGAGCCCGACGTCTTCCACGATGTGTTCGGCCACGTGCCCATGCTCACCGACCCGATTTTCGCCGACTACATGGCCGCCTATGGTCGAGGAGGCGCGCGCGCCTTGAAGCTCGGGCGTCTGCAGAACCTGGCGCGGCTCTATTGGTACACCGTGGAGTTTGGCCTGATGCAGTCGCGCGAAGGGCTGCGCATCTATGGCGCCGGCATAGTCTCGTCGCGCGCCGAGTCGGTCTTCAGCCTAGCGGACGGCTCTCCAAACCGCATCGCCTTCGACCTGGAGCGGATGATGCGGACGCCCTACCGCATCGACGATTTCCAGCAGGTCTATTTCGTCATTCCGTCGATCGATGAGCTGCTGGACGTGACCCAGCGCGATTTTGGAGAGCTCTACACCCGCCTGACGGGCAGCGCCGACATCCCGATCGCGGCCATCGCCCCGGGTGATCGCGTCATCGCCCGCGGCGATCAGGCCTACGCGCTGAGCCGCCCATCTCCGCAACTCGTCTGAACCTGACGGCGCGCCGATCCGGGATCGGCGCCCTCCCCTCGATGGCGGGAGCGACTAAGTAGGCCCTGTGGATTCATCCCGATTCGTAAATGTCACCGGCGTCGCAACCGGCGCTGTGGAGTCCAGCGTCGCGCCGCCCGTGGAGCGGCCTCGCCCCGACGCCCCGCCGCCACGCTCGGGCTTCGCCGCCAACGCCATCCCGCTGGCGGTGGCGAGCGCCCTGTTCATGGAGTTCATCGACTCCACGGCCTTGTCGACCGCGCTTCCCACGCTGGCGACGGCCTTCCACACCGATCCCGTCCACCTGAAGCTGGCCTTGACCTCTTACCTCCTAGCGCTGGCGGTGTTCGCGCCGGCGAGCGGGTGGGTGGCCGACCGTTTCGGGGCCAAGCGCGTCTTCATCATCGCCATGGGCGTGTTCCTGGCGGGGTCGGCCCTCTGCGGGCTGTCCCGCTCTCTGGGCGAGTTGGTGGCCGCGCGCATCTTGCAAGGCATGGGCGGGGCGATGATGACGCCTGTGGGGCGACTGATCGTGGTCGGCTCGGCGCCACGCGACCGCTTCGTGTCGGCCATGTCGTGGTTCACCATGCCGGCCCTGGTGGGTCCCTTGCTCGGGCCGCCCCTGGCGGGCGTCATCCTGGGCGTCGCGGACTGGCCGTGGATCTTCTACATCAACATTCCGGTCGGCGTTCTCGGCATCGCGGCGGTGGCCAAGTTCGTCCCCAAGCTCGAACAGCCTGATCCCGGCCGCTTCGACACCTCCGGGTTCATTCTGGCCGCCTTCGCGATCATCGGCCTGACCGCGGTTTCGGAGACGGTCGGCACCAGCCTGGCGCCCTGGCCGGTGGAGATCGCCGTCGCGGTTGTCGGCGTGGCTTTCCTCGTGACCTTCGTGCGCCACGTCGGTCGGGTGGATCGCCCGGTGCTCGACCTGCGTCTCCTGAAAGTCCCCACGTTCGAGGCCAGCATGGTGGGCGGGTCGCTGGTGCGGCTGGGGCTCGGCGCCTTGCCGCTGCTGCTCCCGCTGCTGATGCAGATCGGCTTTGGCTGGTCGCCCATGAAGGCGGGCCTGCTCACCATCTCCCAGTCGGCCGGCGCGCTGCTGTTCAAGCCGATTGCGCCTGCGGTGATCAGGACCATGGGCTATCGACGGGTGCTCGTCCTGTCGGCGATCGGCACGGCCGTCTGCACCGCGCTGCCCGCCGTTTTCCGCGCCGATACGCCGCTAACCTTCATCGTCCTGGTCCTGGGCGTCTCCGGCTTCATGCGCAGCACGCATTTCACCTCCGCCAACGCCTTGGCCTACGCCGATGTCGCACGACCGGACATCAGCCAGGCCTCCACCCTCTCCACGGTGATCCAGCAGGTGAGCATGAGCCTGGGCGTCAGCATCGGCGGCCTGTCGCTGCATCTTGCCAGGGGCTCCGGCGGCCTGACACCGGAACATTTCACCCTGCCCTTCCTGCTGGTCGGCGCTCTGTCCCTGCTCGCCGCGCCGTTCTACATGCGGCTGGAGCCCGATGCGGGCGCGGATATCGGCGGCCGCAGCCTCGCGCCGGCTCAGACCCGCCGGATCTCCAGCACAGCCCGCAAGCCTGGATAGTTGTCCTCCAGCCTCAGCAAGCCCCCATGCAGCTTGGCGCAGGCGGCCACGATAGCGAGACCGAGGCCCGTGCCCCCGGTGCTTCGGGCGGGATCGAGGCGCACGAAGCGTTCCTGCACCCGCCCCCGCTGGTCTTCCGGGACGCCCGCGCCGGTGTCGGCGACCACGATCTGGACCCGGTCGTCGGCCTCCTCCACCGAGACCCGCACCACCGCCCCTTCGCCGGCGTATTGGGAAGCGTTGTGCAGCAGGTTGCCCACGGCCTGCCGCAGCAGCGCCTCGTGCGCGTGGGCGATGACCGGATGCTCGGGCGCGTGGAAGACGAGCTTCTGCTCGGCGTCCTCGATCACCGGCGTGAAGAAGTCCGTCAGCTCCGCCACGAGCGCCGCCACGTCCACCCGGACCATCATCTCCCGCGACAACCCGGTCTCGGCCCGGGCGATGTCGAGCATGGCCGACAGGGTTGCAAGGATGCGCTCCACCTCGTCGTGGGCCACCTCTACCGCGTCGAGCCGCTCCTCCGTGCTCGCGCCGTCGTGCATCGCCCGGGCCAGGGCGCCCTTGACCCGGGTCAACGGCGAGCGGAGGTCGTGGGCCAGACTGTCGGTAACCGTCCGCATCCCGGTCAGCAGTTCCTCGATCCGCTCCAGCATGGCGTTGAGCGAGGTCCCCACCCGCCCGAAGGGATCGCGCCCGTCGGCGACAGGCGAGCGCGCGGAGAGGTCGCCGGCTGCAATCCGCTCGGCGGTGTTGGCGATGGCGTCCACCCGCTGCAGGATCAGGAAGTTCATCGTCAGGCCGGCGGCGAGGCCAGCCGCCGCCACGATCGCGGTCGCCGCCGCGAACCCGTAAAAGATCGAGCGCTCGAAGCGATGCAGGTTGGTGAGACTGCGTCCCACCACCAGCACCGCCCCGTCGTTCAGGGTCGAGCCGACCACGTGCAGGGTGAAGCGGGGATGCGCGCCGACCCGCACCAGACGCCAGTCCGCGCTCCGGTACTTGGCGTCAAAGCTCGTCAGGTCGCCGGCGAGCGCCTGACCCTGGGCGCTGAACAGGCCGACGTGCTCGCCCGCCGCCGCGAACCGTGCGCGTCGGGCCACCGCCGTGGTCAGGCTGTCCAGGCCCTGCTCGACATCGACCTCCTCCAGCAGGAAATGCTCGGCGAGGGCCTCCGCGCGTTCCCGCTCCGAGATGATGCTCTCGCCGGTGCGATAGACGACGATCAGCGCGGCGGCGCTCGCCGCCACCGCCAGCACCGCCACGAACAACAGGAAGCTGGACGGCGTCAGCCGCCGCAGCCCCGATGTGCGGCTCATCGCGCGCAGCTCACCACGGCGGGCTCAGGGCTGTTCCGACAGGCGGTAGCCGACGCCGCGCAGGGTATGCAGCAGCGGCTTTTCGAACCCTTCGTCCAGCTTCTTCCGTAGCCTTGAGATGTGGGTGTCGATGATGCTGGTGTGCGGATCGAAGCGATAGTCCCAGACCTGCTCCAGCAGCATGGTGCGGGTGACCACCCGGTCGCGGTTGCGCAGGAAATACTCCAGCAGCTTGAACTCCCGGGGCAGCAGGTCCAGAGGCTTGCCGGCCCGAAACACCTTGCGCGCGAGCAGGTCCATCTCCAGGTCGCCGCAGCGCAGGACCGTCTCCACCGACTTGCCCGCCCGCCTGCGGATCAGGTTTTCGATACGTGCGTGCAGCTCGGAAAAGCCGAACGGCTTGGTCAGGTAGTCGTCGCCGCCGGCGCGCAGGCCTACCACCCGTTCGTCGAGCTGGCCCAGCGCCGACAGGATTAGGATCGGCGTCTCGATGCTCGCCGCCCGCAGCGCCTTAATCACCGACAGGCCGTCCATGCCGGGCATCATCCGGTCCATGACGATGGCGTCGAAGGTGGAGGAGGAGGCGAGATAGAGCCCGTCGCGCCCGTCGGCGACATGCTCCACCGTGTAGCCGGTCTCCCGCAGCCCCTTGGCCACATAGTCCGCCACGTCGGCGTCGTCTTCCACCACCAGGATTCGTCCGCTCACCCGCGTGCCATCCTCTTTTCCCGCCGCCGCCGTCCGTAGCACGACGCACGCCTGCACGACGCGCCAGTTGGAAACTTGTCCGACGACAGGAGGGCTGTCGAGCCATGTCTGTCGACCGTCGCCTCTCGCAACGCTGCGGGATGCGGCCATGATGATGGTTTGCTGGGACGCCGGAGGTCTGTTGCCTGGGCGCCCAGGCTGGTTGAGGCGTGCAGAGCGTGCAGAGCACCGCGTCCAGGCCCTTCACCAGACTGCGGCCCTCTTTCGCATGAAGCGCTCTGAACCTGCAGGATGCGGGCGAGTTGATCCGGCCAGGAGCGAAGATGGCGGACGAACTCGACACCCTCATCATCGGCGCAGGACCTGCGGGCCTTACGGCCGGGGTGTATCTGGCGCGTTTCCGCCGCCGCATCCTGATCGCGGACACAGGCGCCAGTCGCGCCGCCTGGATCCCCCGCAGCCACAACCTGCCCGGGTTCGCAAAAGGTCTTCACGGCGAAACCCTGCTTCAGAACTTGCGCGAGCAGCTTCGGGGCTACGATGTCGAGGTGGAGACCTGCGCCGTCGGCGCGCTGAGCCATCGGCCGCAAGGCGGCTTCTACGCCGACATGGGTGGCCGCGGCGTTGAAGCGCGCCACGTCATCCTGGCCACGGGCGTCGCCGAGATCGTGCCCGACATCCCCGGCGCCGTAGAGGCGATCACCCGCAGCCTCATGCGCGTCTGTCCCATCTGCGACGGCTTCGAGGCGCAAGGAAAGAAGGTCGCCGTCCTCGGCGCCGGGGACCACGCGGCCGGCGAAGCGCTGTTCCTGCGCACCTGGGCCGCCGACGTTTCGCTTGTGCTGACCGCCGGCGCCGATCTTGGCTCAGAGCGGCGCCAGGCGTTGGACCACCTGGGCGTCAAGGTCTTCCACACCGCCCTGGAGTCCGTCTCGCTGGGCGCCGAAGAGGTCACCGCCGTCTGTACGGAGGGAGGCAAGCCGAACCACTTCGACATCATCTACTCCGCCTTCGGCGTGACCGCCCAGAGCGACCTTGCGCAGGGGATAGGCGCGCGCCTGGACGAAAGCGGGCGTCTCTGCGTCGACGCGCATCAGCAGACCTCGGTCATGGGGCTCTACGCCGCCGGCGACGTGGTCCGCGGGCTGAACCAGATCAGCGTGGCCGAGGGGGAAGCCGCCGTCGCCGCTACCGCCATCCACAACCGGCTGCCCCGCAACCCCGCCTGACCCGCAATCGACAGGGCCAAGGCCCGGCGCCGTGCGGATGCTGCTATCCTCGCCGCAGCACCAGCGTGGCCCAGGCGTCGCGATGATATCGGCGCTGGACGCGGAAGCCGCGGGACAGATAGGCGGCGCGCACGAACCGCTCCTGGCTTCGCAGCAGGCCGGACAGGATCGCCAGCCCCCCCGGCTTCAGCGCCCCCTTGATATCGGACGATAGCCAGACCAGCGGCCGCGCCAGGATGTTGGCGAACACCAGGTCGTAGGGCGCGCCGGCCTGGACGCTGCGGTCGCGCAGGCCGTTGGCGTGCACGAAGCGGGCGCGCACCTGGTTCAGCGCGGCGTTCTCTCGCCCGATGCGCACCGACACCGGGTCGATGTCGGTCCCGAGCGCCACACCGGCGCCGGTCTTGGCCGCCGCGATCGCCAGCACGCCCGTGCCGGCGCCCACGTCGAGCACCTTGGCGAAGGACCGCCGTTTCAGCAGCGCGTCATAGGCGAACAGGCATCCGACCGTGGTCCCGTGGTGGCCGGTGCCGAAGGCCGCCCCCGCTTCGATCCGAAGGTTGACCGTATTGTCGGGGCGGCGACCCAAGTCATGAGCCCCATAGACGAAGAAGCGCCCGGCGCGCACGGGCGGCAGACCGGAAAGCGCCATGGCCAGCCAGTCGGCGTCTGCCAGCACCTCCTGAACGACGCTCAGGCCGCCTTGCGCCTCCAGAACGCTGCGCATTCGCGCCGCCTCCTCCCCGCTCGTCGGAAAAGCGTCGATCCGCCAGGCGCCGCGGTCCTCGTCCTCCTCCAGGATCGAATAGGTGGCGGCTTCCAGCAGCGGGTCTTGGTCGATCGCGCGGGCGGCGGCTTCAGCCTCGGCGCGTGGTCCGCGGGCGATGATCTGCACGGCGTCGTCGGTCATGGTGGCGTGTTAGCGATCCTGGGGCGACAGGGTAAGCGCTTCGTCGCCTCGCCAGCTTTGCCGCCGCATCGCGGTCTGCTACACCGCGGCCATGGCGCACCCCTGCGGACCCGTTCGGCGAATTACCCGCCCAGCCTGAGGCTGGGTCGGCCGGCGCGTCATGCGGCGGTCTGAGCCGGCGCTGCGCCGGGACGCCCTCGCCCCCAACCTTGAACGCCGCTGGACCCAACTTCCCCATGGCCGACGACCAGAGCCCCTCTCCCGCACGCGACTATCGCGACACCGTCTTCCTGCCGCAGACGCCCTTCCCCATGCGCGCCGGCCTGCCCAAACTTGAGCCGAAGATCCTGGCCGACTGGGCGGAGCAAGGCCTTTACGCCGAGATGCGGCGCGCGCGACAGGCGGTGGGGGCTGAGCTGTTCGTGCTGCACGACGGCCCCCCTTACGCCAACGGCGCCATCCACATCGGCCATGCGCTGAACAAGCTGCTGAAGGACTTTGTGGTCCGCTCGCAGTTCGCGTTGGGCCAAGACGTCGACTACGTCCCCGGCTGGGACTGCCACGGCCTGCCTATCGAGTGGAAGATCGAGGAGGAGTTCCGCGCCAAGGGCCGGCGCAAGGACGAAGTGTCCAAGGCCGAGTTCCGCGCCCGCTGCCGCACCTATGCCGACGAGTGGATCGTCGTGCAGCGCGAGCAGTTCAAGCGGCTGGGCGTGCTCGGCGACTGGAACCACCGCTACGCCACCATGGACTACCGCTCCGAGGCGACCATCGTGGGCGAGTTCCACAAGTTCCTGATGAGCGGCCAGCTCTACCGCGGCTCCAAGCCGGTGATGTGGAGCCCCGTCGAACGCACCGCGCTGGCGGATGCGGAGATCGAGTACCACGAACATTCCTCGCCCACGATCTGGGTGAAGTTCCCTGTGGTGCGCGAGACGCCGACGCTAGGGTCCGCCTCGCTGGTGGGCGCGTCGGTGGTGATCTGGACCACCACGCCCTGGACCATCCCCGCCAACCGGGCGATCTCGTACGGCCCCAGCATCGCGTACGCCTGCTATCGCGTCGAGCACCTGAAAGGCGGCCTCGACTACGAGCCCTGGGCCAAGACCGGTGACCGGCTGATCCTCGCTCCCGCCCTCGCCGAGCAGGTGTTCGCGGCCGCGGGTGTGGAGAGCTGGACGCTGGAGCGGCCAGTATACGCCGCCGAGCTGGCCGACCTGGTCTGCGCCCATCCGCTCGCCAAGCTCGCGCCGGCCTACGGCTTCGACGTACCGATGCTGGCCGGCGAGCACGTCACCGATGACGCAGGGACAGGCTTCGTCCATACCGCCCCGGGCCACGGCCAGGAAGACTACCTGGTCTGGCTGAAGTCCGGGCGGCGGGATATCCCCGAGACGGTGGACGCCAACGGCGCCTACTTCGACAGCGTGGCCCTTTTCGCGGGCCTGCAGGTGATCGAGACCGAGGGCAAGAAGGCCGGCAAGTTCGGCCCCGCCAACGGCGCGGTGATGGACAAGCTGATCGAGGCGGGAAACCTGCTGGCCCGCTCGCGCGTGACGCACAGCTACCCCCACTCCTGGCGCTCCAAGGCCCCGGTGATCTACCGCAACACGCCGCAATGGTTCATCCGCATGGACGAGCCGATCGAGGGTGCGTCCTTCGAGACGTCGGCTTCGCCGGCTCCTCAGGATGACGAGGGTGGGGGAAGCTCAGCGAACGCCTCCGAACTTCGTCATGCTGAGGAGCGCCCGCAGGGCGCGTCTCGAAGCACGCAGGACGCCGCCACCCTGCGCGAGCGCGCGCTGGCCGCCATCGACGCCACCGCCTTCCACCCCAAGACCGGCCAGACCCGCATCCGGTCGATGGTGGAGGGCCGCCCCGACTGGCTGATCTCGCGCCAGCGCGCCTGGGGCACGCCGCTCGCCATGTTCGTGGACAAGGCGACGGGCGAGCCCCTGCGCGACCCGCAGGTCAACGCCCGCATCCAGGCCGCCATTGCCGCCGACGGCGCCGACGCCTGGTTCACCCGCCATTCCGCCGAGTTCCTCGGCCCCGGTCGGAGCCCTGACGACTACGAGAAGATCGAGGACATCCTGGACGTCTGGTTCGACAGCGGCTCGACCCACGCCTTCACCCTGGAAGGGCGCAACGACAGCCGCTGGCCGGCCGACCTGTATCTCGAAGGTTCCGACCAGGCCCGCGGCTGGTTCCAGTCCTCCCTGCTGGAGGCCTGCGGCACCCGCGGGCGGGCGCCCTACAACGCGGTGCTAACCCACGGCTTCACGCTCGACGAGCAGGGCGAGAAGATGTCCAAGTCCAAGGGCAACACCGTCGATCCCCTGAAGGTGATCAACGACAGCGGGTCGGAGATCCTGCGCCTGTGGGTCGCCATGGTCGACTACGCCGAGGACCAGCGCATCGGCAAGGCGATCCTGCAGACCGCCACCGACGGCTACCGCAAGTTCCGCAACACCCTACGCTACCTGCTAGGCGCGCTGGACGGCTTCTCAGACGCCGAGCGGGTGGCGCTCGAAGACATGCCGCCGCTGGAGCGTTACGTCCTGCACCGACTGTGGGAGCTCGACGGCCAAGTCCGCGCCGCCTATCGCGACTACCGCTTCAACGACGTGTGGCGGCCGGTGTCGGAGTTCGCGGCGCAGGAACTTTCGGCGCTCTATTTCGACATCCGCAAAGACGCCCTCTACTGCGACGCCCCCTCCAGCCTGCGCAGGCGTGCGGCGCGCACGGTGATGGACGCAGTGTTCGAGCGACTGACCGTATGGCTTTCGCCGATCCTGCCGTTCACGTGCGAAGAGGCGTGGACAATGCGTTATCCGGAGGCGGGGTCGAACTGCCTGCGGGTGATGCCCGAGACGCCGCAAGTGTGGCGGAACGATGCGGAGTCGGCGCGATGGCTGGAACTTAGCCAGACGACAAGCTGGGTGACGAACCGTCTTGAGGGCGAAAGACGTGAAAAACGGATTGGCTCTGCGTTGGAAGCTGATCCAGATGTTTATGCCGATGACGCCTCGTTCAGCGCATTTGATGGAATTGATGCTGCCGAGGTGTTCCGAACCAGCGCCGCCCACCTCAGGCGTATGTCCGAACTGACCTACACTGAAATGGATCTTGCACGGCAGGGTAGCCCGACTGATCTTCGGACCTGGGTCAAACCGAGACTAGCCCAAGGCGAAAAGTGCGCCCGCTGCTGGCGCATTCTCCCCGAAGTTCACGCGCCCAAGCACCTCTGCGAGCGCTGCGATGCCGCCGTGACTGAGATCGAGGCTGCGGCGTGAGTCGGCGGCCGGACGTGGCGCGATCCCTCACCCTTCCCATGCTCGCGCATGGGCCCCTTCCCTCTCCCGCAAGGGGAGAGGGAGCAAACGCCAAACCCTCTCCCCTTGCGGGAGAGGGGGGGCCCGCGTGTTGAAGACACGTGGGAGGGTGAGGGGTCGCGCCGCCTTGTCCGCCTTGTGGACGCACTGACCCATGACCACCCTCCCCGCCTCGCGCCCGCTCACCCGCTATGCCCTGCTCAGCTACGGCCTGGCCGTCGTCGTCCTGATCCTCGATCAGGTCTCCAAGGCCTGGATGCTCTACGGACTGCACCTCGCCGACCTCGGCACGATTCCCATCCTGCCGTTCTTCAGGCTCAGCCTGGTCTGGAACCGGGGCTTCAGCTTTGGGCTGCTGGCGAATGTGGACTTGGCGCGCTGGCTTCTGTCGATCTTTTCAATCGGGGTGGCCATCGCCCTGGCGCTGTGGGCGCGCAAGACGAGGCGTCTGCTGCCTTCGCTCGGGCTTGGCCTGATCATCGGCGGCGCGATCGGCAACGCCGTGGACCGGCTGCGAATGGGGGCGGTGGTAGACTTTCTCGACTTCACCCAGATCGGGTTTTTCCCGTGGGTGTTCAACGTGGCCGATAGCGCCATCACCGTGGGCGTCGTCCTGCTCCTGCTCGACAGCCTGGTGGCCAAGCCAGCCGCCGAGACCTAGCGAGGCGGGGCTGCGTCGCCGCGCACCTTTGCGCCGACGTGGCGCTTGCTGTATCGGCCCAGCGTCAGAGGCCGGGGGCGGCCATGGAGTAGAGTTGATGAACGCCAAGCGCAGCGAGCGCACTTCCGCCCGTCGCTCCACGGCGCTGCTGGCCTGTTCGGTCGCGAGCGGCTTGGCGCTGGCGGGCTGCGGGTCGATCGGCGACACCTTGGGCACCAGCAAGCTCGCCCCCGACGAGTTCCGGGTGGTGACCAAGGCCCCCCTCGTCGTGCCCCCCGAATACGCGCTGCGGCCGCCGAGCCCCGGCGAACCGCGCCCCCAGGAATTGCAACCCGAGAGCCAGGCGCGCTTGGCGCTAATCGGCGAGCGCGAGAGTGCTCAGCGGAGCGAGGGCGAGACCCTGCTGGTCAATCGCGCGGGCGCGGAGAAGGCCGATCCCTTGATCCGCTACGTCGTCGACGATCAGTACGGCGACATCTCGCACAAGGAGAAGTCGTTCTCCGACCGCGTCATGTTCTGGCGCAAGGGCCAGCCCCAGGACGCCCAGGCCAGCGCCGAGCAACAGGCCGCCGACACGCCCAACCCCGTCGACCCCGCGGTGGTGCAGAAGACTGTCGCTTCGCTCACCGGGGATAAGCCGGTCGTGATCCAGAGAGCCCCGGCCAAGCGCCACATCAAGCTGCCCGGGCTTTAGATCGGTAGACGGCGGCGCGGGACTATTCTGATCCCGCAATCGATCTTTTCGCTGAGGGGACTTGCCGGCCTGCGCCAGCAAAATTGGGTCTGCCTCTGGCTGCAAGACGCTCCCCTTTTTGGGGGAGCTGTCGGCGGAGCCGACTGAAGGGGCTCCAGTCCAGAACCGGCGGCGCAGCCCCCTCTACCAAGCTGCGCTTGGTCCCCCTCCCCCGGAAGTGGAGGATCAAGGCTTAGGCGTTTAGCCTCAGCTGCTTTCGCGAAAAGCTCGCCTCCCCTCAGCCGCCGTAGCCTTCCGGCATCTCGTCTTCGGCGAACAACTCGTCCTTCGTCACCGGCATGTCCTGGACCTTGGCGCGCTCCAGGATCAGGTCGACCACCTTTTCCTCGTAGATCGGCGCGCGGAGCTGGGCTGAGGCCTGCGGGTTGTTGCGGAAGAAGTCGAAGGCCTGCTGCTGCTGGTCGCTGGGATAGCGCCTGATCTCGGCGATCAGCGCCTGCTGCATCTCCTGCTCGGAGACCTGCACATTGTTGCGCTGGCCGATCTCCGCCAGGATCAGGCCCAGGCGAACCCGGCGTTCCGCGATCTTGCGATACTCGGCGCGGAGCTGCTCCTCGGTCTTGTCCTTGTCCTCGTCGGACAGCTCGCCCGAGGCCCGCTCGGCCTCGACCTGGGCCCAGATGGCGCCGAACTCGTTCTCGACCATGCCGGGGGGCAGGTCGAAATCGTGCTTCTCGTCCAGCACGTCGAGCAGGGCGCGCTTGGCCTTGAAGCGGCTGGCCTGGCCGTAACTTTGAGCGGTCTGGTTGCGGATCGCCTCCTTCAGGGCGTCCAGCGTATCGAAGCCGATGCGCTTTGCGAACTCGTCGTCCAGCGCCTCTTCGGCCTTGGGCGCGCGGACCTCCTTGACGGTGGTCTCGAACTCCGCCGCCTTGCCGCGGAGCTGTTCGGCGGCATAGTCGTCTGGGAAGCTGACCTTGATGGTGACGACGTCGCCCGCCTTGGCGCCCTTCAACTGCTCCTCGAAGCCGGGGATGAAGCGGTTGGAGCCGATGGTGATCTCGCTCGCTTCGGCAGAGCCGCCCTCGAAGGCCTCGCCGTCGATGCGTCCGATGAAGTCGGCCACGACCATGTCGCCGTCTTCGGCCGCTTCACCTTCCGGCCTGGCTTCGTAGCTGCGGTTAGAGTCCGAGATCGCCCTCAGCTGGGTTTCAATCTCTTCGTCGGAAACCTCGTGCACCGGGCGCTTCAGCTCCAGCGTAGTGACGTCGACCGGCTCGAAATCGGGCATGACCTGAACGGCGAGGTCGAAGGCGAGGTCGGCCTGTCCGGCCAGCACCCTGTCGATGGTGGACTCGTCTAGCTGGAGGTCGGGCGAGGCGGCGACGCGGACCTTGGCCTCGTCAAGGGCCGCTTGCTGTCCTGTGTTCAGCGTCTCCTGGACGATCTCGCCCATCAGCGACTTGCCGTACATGCGCTTGACGTGGGCGGTGGGCACCTTGCCGGGGCGGAAGCCCTTGATGTTCATGCGTGGACGGAGTTCGGCGATCTTGGCCTCGAGCTTGTCGGCCAGGTCCTGCATGGGCACGGTGACGCCATAGACGCGGCTCAGGCCCTCGCCGGACTTCTGGGTGATCTGCATCGCCATGATGGGTCTTCCGCCAACGCCGCGGGCCCGCCCGCGGGGATCTTCAAATGGATGCGCCGCCCGGAGCCGGGGCCCAGGACGGCGAAGGATGGAGCTTGTACGTGAGCGGCCTGCGCCCGTCAAAGCCTCGGCGCGACACAAGCTTCCCCGCGGTCGAGGCTGGTGCGGATGAGAGGACTCGAACCTCCACGCCTTACGGCGCCAGAACCTAAATCTGGTGCGTCTACCAGTTCCGCCACATCCGCCAGGTCCGCTTCGGCGCTTACTACGCCGCTTCGATCCACGCCAGCTTGGAAGCCTTCGCCCTTAGAAAAGGCCGGGGACGAGGCGAAAGCGGGTCCGTTCCTGAAATGCGGCGTAGGCTGGATCGAGCCCCAGCAGGCGCTCCTCCGCCCGGATACGCACGATCTGGATGGCGAAGCTCACGCCGTAGACCATCAAGTTCCACAGGTTCGGCGACAGCAGCAGGAAGCCGATGTGGACCGTGACATAGCCCAGATACATCGGATGGCGCACGAGGCGGTAAGGGCCGTCCGCCTTCACACCGCGATTGGCCGGCACGATGCCGAAGCTGCGGCGCAGGGTCAGCTTGGCCCAGGCCTGCATCGCCAGTCCCATCACCAGCAGCGCGACGCCCGATCCCATGGGAATCAGCGGATGACCGGTGGAGGACGCCCGGGCGAGCAACGGTCCGATGGTCGCGGCGAAAGCCAGCATCCAGTCGCCTGCGCTGCGGGAAACGTCGGCGCTCGGCCGGCGGATCAGGATGAACAGGACGACCAGCGCTTCCGACGCCACCATGATCGCGTTGAACCAGTGCCCCTGATCCACCACGGCGCGGTAGTTGCGCACCGCGAAGCTGACGAACATGGCGAGCACCGCCGCGCGCTCCAGCAGGTCCATGCCCCGCCCGGCCGACCAGGGCGCAGGACGCTCGCTCACCAGGCTGGCCATGATCTCCTCCGGACGGTCGACGGCTGATCCTAGTCCGGCAGGCCTGCGAACCCGTTAACCGGCGCGCGCTCGCGACATCGCCAGCAAGTCCGCCAGGACGGCGGGAAGACGATCGGGCAGGTCTTCGGAGATCAGGCCGGGTCCAAAGGATGCGCCCGCGCGAGCATGAATCCACGCCCCGGCGCAGGCCGCGTGAAAGCTCTCCAGATCCTGGGCCATCAGCCCTGCGATGATCCCGGCCAGGACGTCTCCCGACCCGGCGGTCCCAAGCCATGGCGCGGCGTTGGTGTTGACCACGGCGCGGCCGTCCGGGGCGGCGATGACGGTGTCCGGACCCTTCAGCAGGACGATCGCGCCGGCCCTTTGCGCGGCGGTTCGGGCGGCGGTGATCCGCTCGGGTGCAGCCTTGAGCAGGCCGGGGAAGATGCGCTCGAACTCGCCAGGATGGGGCGTGAGCACGTCGTCGCGGTCCAGGGCTGCGAACAGGTTGTCGGGGTCGTCGCGAAACGAGGTCAAGACGTCTGCATCGACCACCAGGGCTGCGCCGGTGCGCGCCAAGGCCAATAGGTTGGCCCGGGTGTCGACGCCGACGCCTGCGGCCGGACCGATCACGGCGGCATCGGCGTCCTGGGCGGCGTGATGCAGGTCAGCCTCGCCGTCGAACGGCTTGAGCATCACCGCTTCCAGGTGCGCCGCGTTCACGGGCAGGGCGTCGGGCGGCGACAGCACGGTCGACAGGCCGGCGCCGATCCGCAATCCGGCCCTGGCCGCCAGCCTGGCGGCGCCGGTGCTCCAGGCATGTCCGCTGACCACGACCAGCCGACCCCGTTCGGTCTTGTAGGTACTGGTCTCGGGCCATGGAAATCGAGGCAGCCAAAGCTCGGGACCGTTCTCCGCCAGCAGGACGGGCCTGGACTGCAGAGCTGTCAGCCCGATGTCCGTCACGACGATCTCGCCGCAGAGTTCCCGTCCAGGTTCAAGGACATGGGCCGGCTTCTTACGATGGAAGGTCACGGTCAAGGCCGCCTGTGGCGCATAGGTCGCCACTGCGCCGGTGTCGCCTTCAAGCCCCGATGGAAGATCGACGGAGACGATGGGGATGGCGCGGGCCTCAAGCGCCTTCAGCACGCCTCCGGCCGTCGGATCCAGCGGCCGGCTCAGGCCGGCGCCGAACAGCGCGTCCACGGCGATCGAAGGGGCTTGCAGGTCGGCGTCCTCGAGCTTGACCAACGCTCCGGTCCAGTCCGACGCGGCGTCCCTGGCCGCGCCCGTCATAGCCTCGACATCGCCCAAGGCCGCCACCGTCACCGCCCAGCCCGTCGCCTGAAGCTGACGCGCGGCCACGAAGCCGTCCCCGCCGTTGTCGCCGGGGCCGCAGAGCACGAGCACCGGGCGAGGCGGATAGCGCGCCCGGATCGCGTCGGCGACGGCGGCCCCGGCGCGCTCCATCAGCGTGCGCAACGGCGTGCCGGCCGCACTCGCCGCGCGATCGGCCTCCCCCATCTGCGCGACGGTGAGGATTTCCCGCTCTCGGCCGTCTTCCATCACGCTCGACTTCGCCTCACGTCAGCACGGGCTATGGCGCGGAGTCTCCCGGGTGCTAAACCCCGTGCCGGGAGGCCTACCTGACAGGCTATCGGACCGCATAAAATGAAGAAAATCGAGGCCGTGATAAAACCCTTCAAGCTCGACGAGGTGAAGGAGGCGCTGCAGGACATCGGCGTGCAGGGCATGACTGTGCTGGAGGCAAAGGGATACGGACGCCAGAAGGGCCACACCGAACTCTACCGCGGGGCCGAATACGTGGTGGACTTTTTACCTAAGATGAAGATCGAGATCGCGGTGGCGGACGACGAGGTCGAACGGGTGGTCGAGGCGCTGGTGAACGCCGCGCGCACGGGCCGGATCGGCGACGGCAAGATCTTCGTGTCCGATCTGATCGACGTGATCCGCATCCGCACCGGCGAACGGGGCCCGCAGGCGATCTAACCGCTCAGTCCTCCTCGTCATCCTCATAGCCGACGAGGCGCAGGGGGCGGGCGGCGAGGCCCTGGAGCTCAGCCCAGCGGGCCAGCGCTTCCTCCCGCCCGTGGGTGATCCAGAGTTCGGCTGGACGTAGCTCTCCCACGGTCGCTGTGAGTTCGTCCCAGTCGGCGTGGTCGGAGATGATCAAGGGCAGCTCCACGCCCTTCTGCCGCACCCGTGCGCGAACGCGCATCCAGCCGCTGGCGAAGGCGGTCACCGGATCGGGGAAGCGCCGCGACCAGCGGTCTTGCAGGGTGGAAGGCGGCGCCACGACGATCGCGCCCTTGAACGCGGCCTTCGGAAGACCCGCAGCGGGCTCGATCCGTCCCAGCGGCACGCCGTGGGCCTCGTAGAGAGCGTTCAGCTTCAGCAGGGCGCCATGGACGTAGATGGGGGCGTCATGACCGGCCAACCGCAGGAGCCGGATGATCCTCTGCGCCTTGCCCAGCGCATAGGCGCCCACGAGATGCGCCCGCTCCGGGAAGCGCGCCACCGACTCCAGCAACTGGCCGATCTCGGCCTCAGGTTCGGGGAAGCAGAAGACGGGCAGGCCAAAGGTCGCCTCGCTCACGAACACGTCGCAGGGCACGGGCTCGAACGCCGCGCAGGTCGGATCGGCCCGACGTTTGTAGTCGCCCGAGACCACGATGGTCAGGCCCTTCCAGCGCACCACCGCCTGGGCCGAGCCGAGCACATGGCCGGCCGGCGCCAGACTGACCTCCACCTCGCCGCGCCGCACCGTCTCTCCATAGGGCGCAGGCTGGGTCTCGGCGGCGAAGTCCTCGCCGTAGCGCACGCGCATGATGTCGAGTGTCGCCGGGGTTGCCAGCACGGTCTCATGGCCTGAACGGGCGTGGTCGGCGTGGCCATGGGTGATGACCGCCCGGGCGACGGGACGTACGGGGTCGACGTAGAAGTCGCCAGGTGGGCAGTAGAGCCCCTCAGGCCTGGGGCACAGCAGGTCCTGAGGTCGAATCATGGGGAGGGAGCGGACATCCCCCCGCGCGGTTCCCGGAAGGCTAAACCGCCCTATCGGGCCTGCTGCGGCGTCACTACGTTGAAGCGGATGTCGATGCGACGGTTCAGGCGCTTGTTGGCCTCCGAGGTCTCCGCGACCACAGGGCGAGTCGGACCATAGCCGCTGACCCCGAACAGGGGCTGCGGGTCTGACGGCCTGAGGCGCGCGTTCTTGATCCGGGCCAAGCCAGGCGTTTGGCCCATCAGCGCACGATAGGTGTTCACCGCGCGATCGGCGGAGAGGTTCCAGTTGTCGCGCGCGCCGCTCATCTGGTCGGCGTCGGTGTGTCCCTCCACGAACACCGACTCCAGACCGCTCTGGGTGACGGGACACCCCGGCGGCAGGTGAACATCGGTGAAGCATGGCGCGTCGGCTTTGATCGCCGCGCCGACCTTGCGCAGGGCGTCCAGGCCTTCGGGCTTCACCGCGTCGCTGCCCTTGTCGAACAGCACGTCCTCGGGCAAGCGCAGGACCCCGGCGTCGGTGTCGATCACCACGTTCAGATGCTCGGCCCTGAGCTGCTGCTGAAGGTGCTCCAGCAACTGGGTTCGCCTGACCTTGGTGTCGGTCAGCTCGTTGGTCGTCTGGCGGTACTGCAGGGCGTAATAGACCAGCATGACCATCAGCACGAAAACCAGGCCGACCATCATGTCGGTCATGGAGACGAAGTAGCTTTCCTCATGCTCGCCGCCCTGACGGCGGCGGACGGTGGCCATGGTGGTCATGACGGGCGCCTCAGGCTGCGCGGGCGCGGGGGTCGGCGAGCGTGCCCTTGATGGCGTTCAGCACATCGGTCTGACGCTTCAGCTCGTTCAGCTGTTCGCCGGCCAGCATCCCCGGCGACACCGGTGGGATGCGCGCGTCGATGATCTCGCAGAGATCCTCCACCGCTTCGTCGATGCGCGTGGCCCAGCGCCGCTCGAAGATGCGCAGGATCACCGAGGCGAGGATGCCCGCAATGGAGGTCCAGAACTTGGTGGCGGTGATGGTCAGCAGGCCCGACAGCGCCGCCTGCATAGTGGCGGTGCTGGCGTTGCCGGTCCCCAGCACGCTGGTGGCCTCGCTCAGCGCCGCCACGACACCGAGGAAGGTGAAGATCAGGCCGATGGCCACGAACAGGTTGGACCACCAGCCGAGCACGCCGGTCTCCGAGGTCACGATGTTGAACACCGTCCAGGCTGGCGCGCCGCTGCGAAGTTCACCGGCGGGCGTAAACGTCAGCGAACTACGGAACGCCGCCCAGGCGCGCTCCAGGTTGAAGCTCTGCCTGTCCGGCCGCGACATGGTGGCGGAGACCTGCTCGAGCTCCGAAGGGGTGACGCTGCGCGGGAAATCCACGATCCGGCGCATCACCGCCTTACGGATCGGCACGACTCGGCTGAAATAAACGCCGAACAGGATCAGCACGGCGGCGAACAGGATCAGTCCCGCCAGACCCAGCGCCACGCCCTTGGTGCTGAACAGGGCGATCAGCAGGCCGGTCAAGGTGTCGTTGAGAGCAGTTAAACCCGGCATCTACCATTCCGATCAGAGCGCCCGCGGCCTTTTCGACCGTCCGACCGCGGAGAGCAAGCTTTGACCCCTCTCCCGCAAGGGGAGAGGGGGTTTAGACATCCACCTCGGCGTCGAGGGCGTTTTCCTGGATGAAGTCGCGGCGGGGTTCGACCAGGTCGCCCATCAGCTTCGAGAACATGTCGTCGGCGTCGTCGGCGTGCGTCACCTTGACCTGCAGCAGGGTGCGCGCGTTTGCGTCCAGGGTGGTCTCCCACAGCTGTTCGGCGTTCATCTCGCCCAGGCCTTTGTAGCGTTGGATGCTTAGCCCTTTACGGCCGGCGTCCATCACCGCGGCCACGAGGTCCAGCGGCCCCCGGACCGCTCGGGTCTGGTCGCGCCGGGTGAAGGTGGCGGGCTGCGGGAAGGCGGCCGCCAAGGCTGGCGCGCGCTCTCCGAGCTTGCGGGCGTCGGCGGAGTGGATCAGCAGGTCGTCCAGGACGATGCGCTCGGAAACACCCCGGCGCAGCCGCGAAAAGACATAGCCGCCCGGTCCGAAGCCATGCCCGCCATCGCCGACCGCGGGTTCCCCGGACCAGAGGCCGTCGCCTTCCTCCGCGTAGAGGTTCAGCCGCTCCGCGGCGCGGGCCATGTCGCCATCCTCGCCGAACAGTCCTGCGAGCGCCGCCTGCTCCACCGCGAAGGCTGGCGCGCGGGACGACAGGCGGTCGATCAGGGACTTGGCCGACTGGGCGTCGCGGACGAGCTGGATCAGGTCCGCACCCGTACGCCGCTCGCCCGAGGGCTGGTCCAGTTGGGCGCCGTCGGTCCCCTCGTCGAACAGGAATGCGGCCATCTCGGCGTCGTCCTTCAGATAGCGGGATGACTTGCCTTTGGCGGCTTTGTAGAGCGGGGGCTGGGCGATGTAGAGATAGCCCTGCTCGATCACCTTGGGCATCTGGCGATAGAAGAAGGTCAGCAGCAGGGTGCGGATGTGCGCACCGTCCACGTCGGCGTCGGTCATGATGACGATCTTGTGGTAGCGGATCTTCTCGATATCGAAGTCGTCGCGGCCTATCCCGGCGCCGAGCGCTGTAATGAGGGTGCCGATCTGGTCCGAACCCAGCATCTTGTCGAAGCGGGCGCGCTCTACGTTCAGCACCTTGCCCCGTAGCGGCAGGATGGCCTGGTTCTCACGATTGCGGCCCTGCTTGGCGGAGCCGCCCGCGGAGTCGCCCTCGACGATAAACAGCTCCGACTTGGCCGGATCGCGCTCCTGACAGTCGGCGAGCTTTCCGGGCAGGGAGCTGATGTCGAGCGCGCTCTTGCGCCGGGTCAGCTCCCGCGCCTTCTTGGCCGCCTCGCGCGCCGCGGCGGCGTCCACGATCTTGGCCACGATCAGCTTGGCCTCGGCGGGGTGCTCCTCGAACCAGTGGCCGAGCGCCTCGCTCACCAGCTGCTCCACCGCAGGCCGCACCTCGGAAGAGACCAGCTTGTCCTTGGTTTGGGAGGAGAACTTGGGATCGGGCAGCTTGACCGACAGCACGCAGGTCAGTCCCTCGCGCGCATCTTCGCCGGAGACGCTGATCTTCTCCCGCTTCGCCGCGCCCGAGCTCTCCACATAGCCGCCCACCACCCGGGTCAGGGCGGCGCGGAAGGCGGCCAGGTGGGTGCCGCCGTCCCGCTGGGGGATGTTGTTGGTGAAGCACAACATCTGCTCGTGGTAGCTATCGTTCCACCACAGGGCGAGCTCGACCTCCACCTGGTCCTTGGCTCCGCGCACCGAGACGGGGGTCTTCAGGATCGTGGCCTTGGACTTGTCCAGGTGGCGCACGAACGCCTCCACACCCCCTTCGTAGCTCATCACCTCCTCGAACGGCTCCGCCTCGCGCAGATCGCGGAAACGGATGACGACGCCGGAGTTCAGGAATGCCAACTCGCGCAGGCGGTGTTCCAGCGTCTTGCGGTCGAAATCGATGGCGGTGAAGGTGCCCTCGCCTTCCCCTGGGCCCGTCTTGATCGACGGCATGAAGGTGACGCTGGTGCCGGTCATGAACTCACCGGCCTTGGCGTCCGCGCCCGAGCGGCGCGGCGCGTCGCCTGTGACCACGAGCGGGCTGACCGCGTCGCCGCGCTCGAAACGCATCTCGTACTCCTTGCCGTTCCTCCATATCTTGAGCTGAAGGAAGTCGGAGAGCGCGTTTACCACCGACACGCCGACGCCGTGCAGGCCGCCGGACACCTTGTAGCTGTTCTGGTCGAACTTTCCGCCCGCGTGCAGTTGGGTCATGATCACTTCGGCGGCGCTGACGCCCTCGCCGGAGTGGATATCGACCGGGATGCCGCGGCCGTCGTCGATCACGGTGCAGGAGCCGTCGGCGTTCAGGATCACCTGGACGTGCGACGCATGGCCCGCCAGCGCCTCGTCGATGGCGTTGTCCACCACCTCATAGACCATGTGATGCAGACCCGAGCCGTCGTCGGTGTCGCCGATATACATGCCCGGGCGCTTGCGCACGGCATCCAGGCCCTTCAGCACCCGGATGGACTCCGCACCGTAGTCACCCGCGGGGGCGAGCTCGGCGGCTTCGGGACTCTCTTCGCTCATCGCGTCCTTCAGTCTTCCAGCGGCGTGAGCTGCGAGGCGTCCACCTGGACTTCCTGAGCCCAGCCTGGGCGGTGTTGGAACAGCGCCCGGTCGGTCCCCGTGAGGAAGGCCTGGAGCCCGAGCGCCGTGATCTCCTCGAAGAGGGCGGCGCGCCGCTGCTGATCCAGGTGCGCGGCCACTTCGTCCAGCAACAATATAGGGCTTGGCGACGATTCTGCACGGGATAAACGCGCCGCCTGGGCCAGGGCGAGGTTCAGGATCAACGCCTTCTGCTCGCCGGTGGAGCATTCCGCGGCCGGACGATCCTTCTCCTTGTGGCGGACCTGCAGGTCGGTGCGATGGGGGCCGGTCAAGGCGCGTCCGGCCGCAGCGTCCCGGGCCCGGGCGCCGCTGAAGGCCTCGGCCAGCCTTGGGGCGTCGGCGACGGGGTCGGGCCGGCTCCATTCGCCCGTCAGGCTGAGCATGGCCTGGGGAAACGGGCGGCTCAGCCGGGCGTCGATCTCGGCCTGCAGCAGGTCCAGGGTTCGCACCCGGGCGTCGGCGAGCCTCACGCCCGCCTCGCCCAGCCGGGCTTCAAGGGCGTCGAGCCACACCGGGTCCGCACGCCCGTCGGTCAGCAGCCTCATGCGTTCGCGCAGGGCGCGCTCATAGATGTTGGCGACGCCTGCATGGGACGGCTCGGCGGCGAAGGTCAGACGGTCGAGGAAGCGCCGCCGCTCGCTGGCGCCCTCGATGAACAGGCGGTCCTGGGCGGGGGTGAGCCAGACCAGGCGCAGATGCTCGGCGAGGCGGCTGGGAGGCACCGTCTCGCCATCCAGACGCACGGTGCGACGCGGCGCGGCCGCGCCCTCGACCCCCGTGCCGAGGCGAACATCGCCGAGCGGACCTTCGACCAGGGTCGCGATGCTCCACGCCCGGCCCGCGGGCTCGCCCGGACGTCGTCGGCCCAGCTCGGCGATGGCGGCTCCCCGGAGGCCCTTGCCCGCGGCGAGGTAGGAGACGGCCTCCAGCAGGTTGGTCTTGCCCGCGCCATTGGCGCCGGACAGCACCACAGGGCGTCCGTCGAGCGCCAGGACGGCCTGTTCGTAGGATCGGTAGTCGGTGAGGGTCAGACGGCGAAGGACGGCGCGCATATGCGTTCCAGGTGGTCCAAGCGAGCGCGGCTGTCGAGCAGGCTTGCTCGACATGGCGGCGTCAGCGCCCCGGATCGGTCCGCCGCATCGAAAGTGTCCAGGTCGAGACCGCTTACGACCCCGGCCACGACTGCGCCTGTGACCGCCGCGCCACAGCTTGGGTGCATTGCAGCAATTTAATTCGGCTTTAGGCGATCGGAGGACTATATGACCCCTACACCCGTTCTACCGGGGTAACTCCTTCCACGATCGTGTTTGCGGAAGCGATAACCTACCCCCGGCGGACGTTTTGCGGGCAAGAATGAGGGACTACCATGATCAGGCTTTCGAACCTTACCGACCGCCTCAGCACCGCCGGCTCGCTCCTGCTGGCGGCCCTGCCGCTGCTGGCCATGGGCGCGCTCGCCCACTAGACGACACCTCGCCCGGCGGGGGCCTCCCCGCCCCCGCCGGACCTGTCGCCTCAATCGCGAGCGGCCTCGACATAGGCGCTCGACCGCATCTCCTGCAGGCGGGAGGCGGTGCGCTCAAATTCGAACGATCCGTCGCCCGTGGCGTAGAGCGCGTCAGGTTCGGCGTCGGCCAGCACCACCAGCTTGCACTTGCCCTCGTAAAGCGCATCGACCAGCGAGACGAACCGCGCCGCCTCGTTGCGCTGATCCTGTCCAAGTACCGGAACGTCTTCCACAAAAACGGTGTGGAAGCGCCTGGCGAGCGCCAAGTAGTCCTGAGCGCCCAGCGCCTGCCCGCATAAACTGATGAAGCTCGACTTCAGGTGCCCGCCCAGGGTGTGAGGCAGCCTGATCCTGCGGCCCTGCACCTCCAACGTGTCGCCCGTCTCCGGCGCCCCGTCGAGCAGACTGGCCCATAGCCCGTCGAATTCCGTTCGGTTCGTCGTGTCCAAAGGGCAGAAGTAGACCTGCCGCCCCTTCAGCCGATCCAAGCGGAAGTCCTTGGGGCCATCGACCCGCACCACCTGCATGCGCGCCTTCAGCATCTCGATGAAAGGCGTGAACAGCTGGCGGTTCAGACCGTCCTGGTACAGGGCGTCGGGCGCGCGGTTGGACGTGGCCACGATCACCACCCCATCCGCCCAGAGCGCCTCGAACAGCCGGCCCAGGATCATGGCGTCGGCGATGTCTGTGACGTGGAACTCGTCGAAGCAGAGCAGGCTCGCCCCCTGCGCCAAATGCCGCGCCACCGGCGCGATCGGATCATCGCCTTTTGCTTGTCCGAAGGCCGCCTTCCGCGCCGCGGCGTCGCCCCTGCGCCATGTATCGATCAGGCCGTGCGTCTCGCCCATGAAGGCGTGGAAGTGCACCCGTCGCTTACGGTTCACCGGGGCGGAGTCGAAGAACAGGTCCATCACCATGGACTTGCCCCGCCCCACAGGCCCGTAGAGGTAGACGCCTTTCAGCGGCTCTCGCTTCCTGTGCAGGAAAGACAGCGCGAACCCCGGCTCGGCCAGCGCGTTCAGCTCGCCTTCGAGGCGGGACAGGGCCTCGATCGCCGCGGCCTGGGCGGCATCGGGGACGATCTCTCCGGCGCTCAGGCGATCCTGGTAGGCGGTGCGGACGGAAACGGGCATGGGCGGCCCCCGAATAGCGCACCGCGGTCCCATGTCCACCGCCGCCGCTCGCCGCCAACCGCCCGGAGCGACCGAAAGCCCCCTTCCCCCGCGCCAAGGTTCGGCTAGTCTCGGCGGCCCTCGACTAGGGCGGAGACTCCTTCTTCCGCCGCCGGATCGGACGACGCGATGAAGCTGACCATGGAGCGATCCGCGCTGATCAAGGCGCTCGGACACGTGCAGAGCGTGGTGGAGCGGCGCAATACGATCCCGATCCTGTCCAACGTGCTGCTCTCGGCCGATGCGGGCGGTTTGTCCTTTTCGGCCACCGACCTGGACATGGAGATCGTGGACGGCACCGCCGCGCAGGTCGGCGTGAACGGCCAGATCACCGCGCCGGCGCACACCCTCTACGAGATCGTGCGCAAGCTCCCCGATGGCGCCGACGTCGAGCTGAAGTTCAACGGCGAGGATCCGCGCCTGTCGATCCAGGCTGGCCGATCGCGCTTCAACCTGCCCGTGCTCCCGGCCGGCGACTTCCCGGTGATGTCCTCGGACGGGCTGTCTGAGCCGATCGAGGTGGGCGCCGACGACCTGATCCGGCTGATCGACAAAACCCGCTTCGCCATCTCCACCGAAGAGACCCGCTACTACCTGAACGGCCTATATCTCCACACCGTCAACGAGGGTGGGGAGACCAAGCTTCGCGCTGTGGCCACCGATGGCCATCGCCTGGCCCTGGCGGAGATGCCGGCGCCCGCGGGCGCCGCCGGGGCGCCCGGGGTGATTGTGCCGCGCAAGACCATCCAGGAGGCCCGGCGCCTGCTCGACGACGCCGGCGAGACCGTCCAGCTGCAGGTCTCCGCCGCCAAGGTGCGCTTCGAGTTCGGTCGCGCGGCCCTGACCAGCAAGGTCATCGACGGCTCCTTCCCCGACTACATGCGCGTGATACCGCGCGACAACCAGAAGGTCGCCATGATCGACAACAAGCTGTTCGCCGCAGCCGTCGATCGCGTGGCCACCATTTCGGCGGAGAAGTCCCGCTCGGTGAAGCTGGCGCTGGAGCCCGGCAAGGTGGTGCTGACCGTGCGCAACATGGAGGCCGGCCAGGCCGTGGAGGAGGTGGAGATCGACTACGACGGCGAGCCCTTCGAGATCGGCTTCAACGCGCGGTACCTGCTCGATGTCGCCGGCCAGATCACTGGCGAGACCGCCGAGTTCCGCTTCGCCGACCCCGCCTCCCCGACCCTGGTGCTCGATCCCGCGGACGCCGGCGTGCGCTACGTGCTGATGCCGCTGCGCGTCTGAGGCCTGGTTAGAGACCCGGCGCGGAGTAGGCCAGCGGGCCCAGCGTCCGGGCCAGCAGAATCTGCAGCGCCTTCAGCAGCAGCAGCACGATGATGGGGCTGATGTCGATGCCCCCAAGGTTCGGCATGAACCGACGGACCGGCCGCAGCAGCGGCTCGGTCAGCTGATCGAGCGTCTTCACGATCCGGTACATGGTCGGATTGCGCAGGTTGATGATGTCGAAAGCCACCAGCCAGCTCAGCACGGCGGTGACCAGCACCAAGATGATGGCCAGTTCGATCAGGCTGTTGAGGAGGAACAGCAGGGCGGCGATCATCGGTCTCACATCTCCGGGGCGCGCCGTCTCTGCACGCGTTTGCCGCGTTGCTCAAGCGGGCGCTCCCAAGGCCGTACGGGCGCTTGACACGGCCTGTACGAACCGACACATGTCCGCCCCTCGCAAAAGGGCCGAACGCCCCTAGCGGACCTGATCCTGGGGCCGTAGCTCAGTTGGTAGAGCGCCTCGTTCGCAATGAGGAGGTCAGGGGTTCGACTCCCCTCGGCTCCACCAGGAGCTTTACAAGCATGAACGAACGCAAGCACCTGTCTTAGTTATCTAACGACGCGCCTGACTTGTGTAGCAGTTAAAGCTTATCGTCCGCCGAACACCTTCAGAACGTCAGCAGTAGCGCCCGGCAGGCCGTAGAGGTCGAGGGCTGTGATCAGGATCGCGCTGCTCCAGCCTGCCGCCAGGAGGAACCAGCCTAGGCGCCAGCGTCCCATCAGCGCGCGTTTACCGCTGAGGTGCAGCAGCGGGAACATGGCGAAGGGGAGCTGCAGCGCCAGCACCACCTGACTGAGAACCAGCAGATCGTTGACGCCGCCCCCTCCGCGCGCGGCGATCATCACCACGGCTGGCAGGATGGCGACTAACCTGGTGATGAGCCGGCGCAGCCAGGGCGAGACGCGCAGGTGGAGAAAGCCCTCCATCACCACCTGCCCCGCAAGCGTGCCGGTGATGGTCGAGGACTGGCCGCTGGCCAGCAGCGCGACGGCGAACAGCAGGCTGGCGGCGAAGGTCCCCAGCAGGGGCGCGAGCGTCAGGAAGGCGACGCGGATCCAGTCCGTGTCGGCGTTGAAGGCGTACATTACGCCGCCTACGCTGAGGCTCGAACGGCCGTGGAAGGTGACCGCCGCCAGCACCAGGATGGCGGCGTTGACGAAGAAGGCGAGGCTCAGGGCCACGACGGCGTCCACCGTGTTCCAGCGAATCGCGACGCGCTTGGAAGCCTCGTCGGGCCGAAGCTGCCGGCTCTGGACCAGGGCGGAGTGGAGATAGAGGTTGTGCGGCATGACCGTGGCGCCGATGATCCCGACCGCCACCGTGGCCATCCCCGTCTCGCGCAATCCTGGGGTCAGCAGCGCCGAGCCGATCTCGCGAAAGTTCGGGATGGTCCTTGGCAGCACGAACAGCTCGACGAAGAAGCAGACGCCGATGGTGGCCACGAGCACCAGCACCACGGCCTCGATCAGCCGAACGCCCAGACGCTGCAAGGCCAGCAGCAGCAGCACGTCGGCCGACGTGATCAGCACCGCCCACAGGATCGGGATGTGGAACAGCAGGTTGATGGCCACAGCGCTTCCCAGCACCTCGGCGAGGTCGCAGGCGGCGATGGCGACCTCCGCCAGCAGCCAGCTGGGGATGCGCGTCCAGGCTGGGTATTCCTCTCGGCAGGCCTGAGCCAGATCCTTGCCCGTGGCGACGCCGAGCCGGGCGGCGATCACCTGCAGCACGATGGCCATGAGGCTGGCGAGCAGCACCACCCACATCAGCCCGTAACGGTACTGGGCCCCGCCCTGCAGGTCTGTGCCCCAGTTGCCCGGGTCCATATAGCCGACGCTGATCAGCAGGGCCGGACCCGCAAAGGCGCGGTACTGCTGCAGAAAACCGGCGTCGGAGGCGGGCGTTTGAACCGAACCGTGCACGTTGGCGAGCGACAGGGTCCGCTCCGTTCCAGAAGCCATGCTACGGTCCCGTCAGGGGTGGATCATACATCGATCGATAAGCTGCCGTGATCTGGTCGCCCGCCGAGCTCTGGACGGGCCTGATGCATCGGCGATTTGGTCACGGTGAAGACTGAAACAAGGCTGATCGGTTCGTCCGGCGGATGGCTTGTCCTCCGCGGCGGCCGCAGACGCGGTCACCGGGGCGACGATCTATGGACACGCCAGGCGTGGTCTCGCGGCTTTGCCATCGCCATTCGACGTGGCATCTGAGCGATAAGATGTTGGAGGAAAGGAGCGCGCATGCGCCTCGTGGTGACGGGACGAAGCGGCCAGGTCGCAACCGCGCTCGCCCAGGCCGGCGCCGTCGCCGGCGTCGAGGTTATCGCGCTCGGCCGGCCGGATTTCGACCTGGAGCGGCTGGAGACCATCGCCCCGGCCCTGCGCGCCGCGCGGCCCGACGTGGTGGTGAGCGCGGCGGCCTTCACCGGGGTCGACCTGGCCGAGAGCGAGCCGGAGCGGGCAAACCTCGTCAACGCCCAGGCGCCAGGCGTCGTGGCGGAGGCGGCGGCCGCACTCGGCGCGCCGATCCTGCACCTTTCGACCGACTACGTGTTCGATGGGCGGAAGCCTTCGCCCTATGTCGAAACTGACGCGACAGGTCCGGTGACCGTTTACGGGGCGACCAAGCTGGCTGGCGAGCAGGCCGTGGCGGCCGCCCATCCGCGCCACGTGATCTTGCGCACCGCGTGGGTCTACGCCGCCGAAGGCAAGAACTTCGTGCGCACCATGCTACGCCTGGCCGAGACGAAGGACGCCCTGAACGTGGTCGGCGACCAGATCGGCTGTCCGACCTATGCGCCGGACATCGCCCAAGGGCTGCTGCAGATCGCCGCTCAAATGGTGCGCCCCGAAGGGCGGCCCGGCCTCTACCACATGGCGGGCGGCGGCGAGGCGAGCTGGGCGGAGTTCGCCTCTGCGGTGCTGGACGGGTCCCGCGCCCGGGGCGGTCCGTTCGCCCAGGTCAAGCCGATCTCGACCGCGGAGTACCCGACGCCCGCCCACCGCCCCGCGAACTCGCGCTTGGACTGCTCGCGGGTAAGGGACGTGTTCGCCGTGGAATTGCCGAACTGGCAGGAGGCGCTGGGGCGCTGCCTTCACCAGCTTTACCCTGGGCATGCTGGAGTCGAAGGGCGCTGAGGACGAGGTTGGTCGCGACCTCCTTTTCGGCGGACTGATCGGCCCCACTCCAGGAACTGAACCTGGGCGAGGCCTTTATCAGGCCGTAAGCGCACAACAGGAAACTCAGGTCATGGCGTTCATCAAGGCTCACGATGGCGCGCAGCTCTACTACAAGGACTGGGGCGCCGGTCGGCCGGTGGTTCTGGTGCACGGATGGCCGCTGAATGCGGACATGTGGGACTACCAGATGACTCACCTCGCCGCCCACGGTCTGCGGGTGATCGCCTATGACCGGCGGGGGTTCGGGCGCTCGGAGCAGCCCTGGACGGGCTATGACTACGACACCTTGGCGGACGATCTCTCCGCGGTCATCGACGCTCTGGACCTGCGCGACGCGGGTCTGGTCGGCTTCTCCATGGGCGGGGGGGAAGTGGCGCGCTATCTGGCGCGCCACGGGTCGGCCCGCATCTCGCGAGCCGTGCTCGTTTCGTCCGTCACGCCCTATCTGCTGAAGACCGCCGAACACCCGGATGGCGTGGATGTGAGCGTGTTCGATAAGATGGTCGAAGGTCTGATGAAGGACAGGGCGCATTTCCTGGCCCAGTTCGGTCCGCAATTCTACGGAAAGACCCTGCTCGACTCGAAGGTCTCGGACGAGACGCTGCAGTGGACCTTGATGATGGCGCTGCAGGGGTCGGCGCGGGCGACCCAGGCGTGCGTAAGGGCCTTCTCCGAAACCGACTTCCGCGGCGACCTGGGCAAGATCGATGTGCCGACCCTGGTGGTCCAAGGCTCGGTCGATAAGGTGGTGCCCATCGACGTCTCCGGTCATCAGACGGCCAAGCTCGTCAGGGGTGCGGAGTTCATCGAATACGAGGGCGAGCCCCACGGCCTCTTCATGACCGCAAAAGACCGGTTGAACGCCGATCTGCTCACCTTCCTGCGCGGCTAGGCGGTCTTCGGCGTCGCTCTTTGCAGGTTCCGCTTGCAAGCCGCCATGGCCTATGGCGTCCTTGGGGCTGTGTGGGTAATGCCGCACCGGGCGTAGCACGTGGTGTGCATCGACAGAGCCTCTTCATCGACGGCTTGGGACAAACGACGGCCGGCGGCCCCCACGGATGGGGAACGGACCCGCGGGCGTGAGAAGGACGGAATGGAATGGCTACCGGTAAGGTGAAGTGGTTCAACACGGCCAAGGGGTTTGGCTTTATCCAGCCGGATGACGGCGGGCAGGACATTTTCGTCCACGTCTCCGCAGTGGAGCGGGCCGGTTTGAGCCAGCTCGATGAGGGCCAGTCGGTCAATTACGACCTCGAACAGGACAGCAGGTCGGGCAAGACGGCGGCCGGCAATCTCGAGGTGACCGGGTCGGCGCCGGCGGGTGCGCGCCCTGCCGCGCGTGGACCGCGTCCCGGCGGGTTCGGCGGCGGTGATCGCGGTGGATTTGGCGGCGGTGGGGGTGATCGCGGCGGCGGCTACGGCGGTGGTGGCGGAGGTGGATTTGGCGGTGGCCGTAGCGGTGGCGGCGGTGGCTTTGGAGGCGACAGGGATCGCGGATTCGGCGGCGGCGGCGCTGGAGGTGGTGGTGGCGCTGCACGCGGTGCAGGCGCGGTTATGGGGTCGGGCAGCGGCAAGGTGAAGTGGTTCAACGCCACCAAGGGCTTCGGCTTCATCCTTCCTGACGAAGGCGGCCCGGACATCTTCGTTCACGTCTCGGCAGTGGAACGGGCTGGATTGAACAGCCTGGATGAAGGGATGATGGTCTCCTACGACCTGGAGCAGGATCGTCGCACCGGCAAGACGTCGGCTGGCAACCTGCGCGTCGTTGGCTGATAGGACGGCATCCGAGCCGGACCGGGTTGGCTTGGCTTGGCTTGGCTTGGCTTGGCTTGAGCGAGAGTTGAATGGCTCCCCGGAGACGGGGAGCCATTTTCGTAACTAATGTCGAGCAGCTAAGATGGTGGAGAGTCGGTCGGGCACACCTGGAACGCGTTCCAGGTGGGGATAGCGCAGACCCCCCGTATAGTTGATCTGAATTTGGCGGACATGATCTCCTGTCTTGACCAGCAGGTTCAGCGGAGCGCCGCTCTTGGCGGCCTTGATGGCGTCCGCCAGCTTTTCCGTATCGAAGCTCAGGCCGTTCACCGCCGTGATGCTCGCGCCGGTCACCAGACCCGCCTTGAAGGCGGGACCTTGCCAATGCACGTCGACGATCTTGGCATCCTTGTCCAAGATCATGCCAAGGGAGAAACTCAGGTCGGTGATCTTGCGCCGCTTCTCGTTGTCCTTGAAAAAGGGCGTCGGGGTATCGTTATAGACCAGCCGATAACCTCCCCGCGCAATCCCGTCGAGGGGAGCGCCGGGGCCGTGGCCATCCAGGCGGGACCGTAGGAACGTGGCCCAATCGTAGGGCGTGACCGCGTTCAGAGCCGTCACCACATCGTCGAACGTGTAGGTGTCAGTGACGTAGCTCCCGTTTCGCACGCCGAAGAAGTTGCGCGCGAAGTCGTCCAGCGACTTGGCCCCGTTGGTTTGCTCGCGGATCAGGGTGTCGGCGGACAGCCAGATCAACTGTCCTTCGGAATAGTAGTCTTCACTGCGCTGCCAGCTGCGCCAGGAGAGCGGACGGCGGTTGGCGATGATGGGATCGTTGGTGGTGTCCTGGAGCGCACGCCACGTGCGGCCGATACGTTCCTCGAAGGTCGCCGCCACACCGGCGAGGGCGTCGAGGCCGTCCTGCTTGGTCCACAGGCCCGATCGCGCCGCCAGCACATAGCCCCAATACTGGGTCTGGCCTTCGTAGACCCACAGCAGGCTGTCGCGCTCGGGCACGTTGAAGTTGGGCGCCCACAGGTCGGCCGGCCGCCGGAACTTGCCGTTCCAGGAGTGGGTGTACTCGTGCGCCAGCAGGTCGCGCTCGCTGGTGGAGTGGTCCCAGTCGGTGAAATAGCCCGGCTCAGTCCCGTCCTCGCTGGAGCGGTGATGCTCCAGCCCCTCCCCGCCCATGGTGTCGCTGAGCCACAGCAGGAAATCGTAGTGGTCGTAATGGTGCGAGCCGTAGAGGGCCTGGGCCTGGACGATCAGGTTGCGGTGCGCCGCGATCTGGGCCGGCGTGGCGACCAAGTCCTCGGGACGGTCCGCGGCGATGTCGAGACGCACTGGCACGGGCGTTTCGCTCAGCGTCACCTGCTTGAAGTAGCGGCCCGCCAGCAGGGGCGAGTCGACGAGGGTGTTGAACGTCACCGGCGCGAAGCTGACCGTGTCCCCGCTGCGACTGGCGCCGTCGAGCGCGGCGCCGAAGTTCCAGCCGGTCGGCAGCGTAACGCTGGGCCGGTAAGTGATATCCCGGGAGAAGTAGCCGGCCGGATAGAGCGCTACGGTGTTCCATTCCAGGTTCAGCATCTCCGGGCTGGTCATCACCCGCCCGACGCCCGGGTTCGTCGGCGTCAGGTATTGGTAGTGGAGATCGAGGCTAGAAGCTCCCGCCGGAACGTCGATGTGGAAGGCGAAGACCTGCACCACGTCGCGCGTCCACTCCACCGGCTTGCCGTTCGCAGTGATGATCAAGCCGGCGAGTTGATCCAGCGGACCGCTGGGCGAGTGGTTGCCCGGCAACCACTGCGGATAAAGCAGAACCATGGGGCCAGCGGCGGTGACCGGTATGTTCTCGTGGACCTGGTAGATGCCCCGGGCCAAGTCGCTTGCGTCCACATGAAGGCTGATCTGGCCGGGAAAGGCCACATCGCGGGGCTCGCTGATCGCGGGCGGCATCGGGGTGGGCTGCGGCTGAGGTTCCTGCGCTCGGGCGGCGCCCGCGAGAGCGAGAGCGGCGGATAACGAACTTGCGGTGAAAAAGAGACGCTTCAACGACTTGCCATCCGTTTGAACCTACGTGGCCCCACGCCCGCGCAGCATCAAACAGCCATACAGTTCAGCTTGGGTTCAGGAAAGTGTCGCCTATTTAATAGAGGTGGTGCGTCCTTGCGCCACAGCCGGCGTGCAGTGGAGTTCGGTGATGCGTTTGAAACTTCTGACAACAGCCGCCTGCGCGCTTGTCCTCGCCGTTCCCCCGATAGCGTCGGCCCAGCGCGGCGGCGGCTTTCATGGCGGAGGCGGTTTCCATGGCGGGGGAGGCTATCATGGCGGCTTCGGCTATAGGGGCGGATATGGCCACGGCTTCTACGGTCGAGGTTTCTATGGTCGAGGCTTCTATGGCCGTGGGTTTTATGGCCGGGGCTTCTATGGCGGCGGTTACGGATTCGGCTACGGCCTCTATGGTCTCGGTCTGGGCTTCGGCTTGGGTGCGCTCTACGCCTCCGACTTCTATGAGCCGTGGGACTACTACTACCCGGCGACTTACGGCGGATGGGGCGCAGACGGTGGCTATGGGTATGGAGACGCTGACGGTGGTGATTACGGCGGCGGTTACGCACCCGCGGCGCAGGGCGCTGATCCCTGGAACCAACAGTATGGCTCCTCTCCAGTCGTCACATCGCCGACAGCTGCGCCGACGACGGCGGTGCCGTGCGGGCGATACATCTGGAACGCGGCGCAGTCCCGCTATCACTGGGACGACTCGGGATGCTGAGCTGCCAAGCGTCTGGAATGTAGACTGGGCTGGGCTTTGATGAGCTGAGCGGGATCAGGAGGAACCTCCCTGATCCCGCCCGCTTTTCTGTGCCTCACCTTTGACGAGTGCGCTAATGCTCCCCTATCGCTTGGCCATCATCGGCTACGGGAAGATCGCCCGGGATCAGCATATCCCCGCAATCAGGGGCGGAACTGCGTTCGAGCTATTGGCGGTAACCAGCGGCCACGCCACGTCGATCCCCGGCGTAACGGCGGTCTTCTCGCACGATGAGGAGATGTATGCTCACGCGCCGGAGATTGACTGCGTCGCGATCTGCAGCGCGCCTAAGGCTCGCTATGAGACGGCTAGGCGCGCCATCCTCGCCGGCAAGTCTGTCTTGTTGGAAAAGCCCCCGGCTGCCACTGTCGGACAGGCCCGTGCGCTCAGGGACTTGGCGAAGCAGAAGGGTGTGACGGTATTTGCAACCTGGCACGCTCGCCAAAACCCCGCCGTGGCTGAGGCGGCCAAGCGACTACAGGGCCAGGTGGTGATCTCGCTTAAGGTCACCTGGAAGGAGGATGTCCGCAAATGGCATCCGGGTCAGGAGTGGGTCTGGGATGCGGGCGGGTTCGGCGTGTTCGATCCGGGGATCAACGCTCTATCCATCGTGACGGCCATCCTGCCCGCCCCCATCTTCGTCCAATCCGGCCGGTTGAGCATACCCTCCAACCGGCAGAGCCCTATCGCCGCTGAACTGGCGTTTGGAGCCGAGCCTCCGACCGACAATCTGAAGGCGGAGTTCGACTGGCGCCAGGAAGGCCCCCAGACCTGGGACATCGAGGTCGAGACTAAGGCGGGTCTGAAGATGCTCCTCTCGGCAGGTGGCTCAAAGTTCAGCGTCGATGGCGCCCCGGTCGAACTGCCGGCGTCGAAAGAATATCCTGACCTTTACGCGCGCTTTGCAGACCTGCTGTCCCGCAAGGAGTCTGAAATGGACCTGAGGCCGTTCGAGCTGGTGGCGGACGCCATGATGTGCGGGGAGAGGACCCAGGTGGAGCCGTTCAGCTTCTGATCGTCGGCGCAGCTTAAGCTTTGTAGGCGTCGAGCAAACGGGCGTTGGGCATGTCGGGGATGGAAAGCCGCAGGCGCGATTTCAGATGCGGCACCCGCTCCACCTCGATCCGCTCCGCCAGCATCGTCAAGTATAGCAACTCCTCCTTGCTCCGCAGGTCGAAGGCGCGGAATCGGCGGCGGCCGCCGATGAAATCCCTGTCGCTCAGCACTTGGTCGGCATGGCGCGCCCAAGGTCCTTCGGCTTGGCTCACATCGAAGCCCGTGCCCTCGTTCAGCGGGATCTTGACGCGGTCTCGGATCGAGATGGGCAGGACATCGGGATAGAGGTCGAACAGCGCCCGGAGCGGCGCTTTCCCGGTCCCCGACGGTCCCAGGAGAGCCCGACCTTCCAGGTTCAGCGCGTGGTTCACGACCTCAGGGTCCAGGAACGGCTCGCGGGCCTCGAGCTGGCAGCGCATGCTGGCGCGATCCAGCCTTTGCAGGTTGCTGCGATGCATTCCTCCAAGGCACTGGTCCCGCATCGGCGCGCCGAAGGCGTCGCCGGCCGCGAAGGCCACTTCCAGCGGGCGATAGCCGGCGAACAGCTCGTCGGCGCCCTCCCCGCACAGCGCCACCCGATAGCCGTCGTCGCGGATGCGCTCGGCGACGAGCAGGGTGCAATAGCTGTCGCGCACGACGGCCGGCTCGAAGCTTTCGCAAAGGCCGACGACCTCGCCGATGCGCGCCACCGCCCGGCGGGGCTCTTCCAACTCCACCACCCGCAGGTCCATGCCGCTCTGCGCAGCGTAGTCGGCGGCGTAGCGATGATCCGGCGCGCCGACGCCGCCCAGGAAGTAGCCGGGAGCCTCGGGCGCCCGCCTTCGGGCGTAATGGGCGATGAGCGTGCTGTCGACGCCGCCGCTGAACATCAGGGCGAAGGGCAGGTCCGGCGGGATCCGCCGCTCCACGGCGCCGGCGAGCGCGGCGTCCAGCGCGTGGACATCGGCCGGCTGCGACATAGTCAGGGGATCGGAGATTGCGGACTTGTAGGGCGAGCAAAAGCCTTGCGAGAGGATGTAGCCCGGCGGCAGCAGCATCACCTCGCCCTCCTCGACGGCGTCGAGGAGGGGGGCGATCTCGGAGCAGAACACGAAGCCGTCGCCCTGCTGGATTACGTAGAGGGGCTTGACGCCTAGGGGATCGCGGGCTGCGATGAACTCGCCCGTGCCGGTGTCCACGGCGACGAAGGCGTACATCCCGACCAGCCGGCGCAACGCCTTGCCGCCCCAGACGCTGAGCGCGCACGCCAGCACCTCTGTGTCGCACGCGGTTGCGAACCTGGCGCCCAGGCCTTCCAGTTCCCGCCGGAGCGCCTGGTGGTTGTAGATTTCGCCGTTCATGCAGACCGCGATCCGCCCGTCGAACGACAGGGCGGGCTGCACGCCGCCCTCGGCGTCCACGATCCGCAGGCGTCGGGTGGCCATGGCGACCCGCGGGATGGGTGACGCGACGGGGTCGCTGACGTCCCCGCGGTGCCTCAGGCCATCGATCAGGCGCGCCACCAGGCTGGAGGCGCCGGCCAGACCCACCGCGGCGGCGATCCCGCACATCAGAATGCTCTCCCCACGCCGATGAGGCGCACGTCCGCGCCTAGAAAGCGGTATTCATGATTGCTAAGCCGTTTACGTCGCCGTGGCCTAGCCGGGATGGCTAGATGAAACGGCCGGCGCATGGATCATCTCGCCGCCTGGAGGCCCCAGGATCACCGCGCCCGCCAGCGCCAGAGCGCTTAACGCGGCCAACGCCGCTGCAGCCAGCGTCGGCAGCATGGGCTCGCGGCGAGGCGAATGGGCCAAGTACGTGCGGGCCGAGCTCAGCGACAGATCGGCTTCGGTCCTGAGGATCAGCATTGCGCTAGAAGAGGCCCGATTCCCTAAGACCGCGTAAGCGCAACCGCTTGGAGCAGGCTCGCCGAGCGCCTAAGACGCTGGCGCGCCCTTCTCTTCGGTCCGTCATGATCCTGGTCATCGATAACTACGACAGCTTCACCTACAATCTGGTCCACTATCTCGAAGAGCTGGGCGCCCGGACGCTGGTCCGTCGCAACGACGCGCTCAGCGAAGAGGCGGCGTTGGCGTTGGCGCCCACCGGAGTGCTGATCTCGCCTGGACCCTGCACGCCAGACGAGGCGGGGATATGTCTGGCCCTGCTCAGGTCCGCGCCTGCGACCCTGCCGATCCTTGGGGTGTGTCTTGGGCATCAGGCCATCGGCCAGGCTTTCGGCGGCGAGGTGGTGCGGGCCAAGGCGCTCATGCACGGGAAGACCAGCCCTGTGCGCCACACAGGCGATGGCGTCTTTGCGGGCATGGCCGAGGGCTTCACCGCCGCGCGCTACCACAGCCTGGCCGTCCGCCGGGAGAGCCTGCCCCCTGCCCTCCAAGTCACCGCCTGGACCGACGATGGGGAGATCATGGGCTTGGCCCACGCGACGCGACCGCTTCATGGCGTGCAGTTCCATCCCGAATCCATCGCCACCGAAGACGGCCACCGCTTGCTGGCCAACTTCCTGGCCCTCTCCGGCGAAGTCCCCCGGACGATCGCGGCGTGAGCGACGCCTTCAAGCCGCTGCTGGCGCGCCTGGCCGATGGGGCGACCCTGTCGGAGCCCGATGCGGAGCTGTTCTTCGCCGCCTGCCTGCGTGGCGAGCCCTCCCCGGCCCAGGTCGCCGCCGCCGTCACCGCCATGCGCCTGCGGGGCGAGACGGTGGGCGAGATCACCGCCTGCGCCCGAGCCATGCGCCGCTCCGCCAGTCGGCTGGAGCATCCGTTCCAGGTCATCGACACCTGCGGCACGGGGGGCGACGGGGCGCACACCTACAACATCTCCACCGCCGCAGCCCTGGTAGCGGCCGGCGGCGGGCTGAAGGTCGCCAAGCACGGCAATCGCGCCATGTCCTCGCGCTCCGGCTCCTCCGACGTCCTGGCGGCGCTCGGCGTGAACCTGGACCCCACGCCGCAGCAATCCCGTGACGCCCTGGACCAGGCTGGTATCTGCTTCCTGTTCGCCCCCGCCCATCACGGGGCCATGCGCCACGTCACGCCGGTGCGCGCCGAGCTCGGCTTTCGCACGGTGTTCAACCTGCTGGGCCCCCTCGCCAACCCGGCCGGCGCGCAGCGGCAGGTGCTCGGCGTCTACGATCTTCGCCTCGTAGAGCCCCTGGCCCGGGTGCTCGGCGCCCTGGGGTCGGAGCGCGCCTGGGTGGTGCATGGCTCGGGGCTGGACGAACTCACCACCACCGGACCCAGCGAGATCGCGGAGTGGCGGGACGGAAAGGTGCGGCTGTTCCGCATCACGCCGGAGGCCGTCGGCTTGCCTCGCGTGACCTCGGAGGCGCTTCGGGGAGGCGACCCTGCGGAGAACGCGCGTGCGTTGCGGGCCCTGCTTGACGGGGCGCCGGGCGCCTACCGTGACATCGTCCTTCTGAACGCCGCAGCCGCCTTTCTGGTGGCCGAGGTCGAGGAGACGCTGGAAGCGGGCGTGGTGCGGGCGGCGGCGTCGATCGACGAGGGGCGCGCACGAGGCGCGCTCGACCGGCTGGTGGCGATCACATCGGCGAAGGAGCCGGTCGCGTGAGCGATGTCCTCTCCCACATCGCCGCCTACAAGCGGCTGGACGTCGCGGATCGAAAGACGCGGACGCCGATCGGCGAGATCGAGCGCCTGGCCGCGGCCGCATCGCCCGTGCGAGGATTCCGCGCCGCCCTCGTATCGCAAGAGCTGGGCCTGATCGCCGAGATCAAGAAGGCCAGCCCGTCCAAGGGCCTGATCCGGGCCGACTTCGATCCCCCGGCCCTGGCGAGGGCCTATGAGCAGGGTGGCGCGACCTGCCTGTCGGTGCTGACCGACGCGCCGAGTTTCCAGGGCGAGGACGACTTTCTCGTCGCCGCTCGGGCGGCGGTGAGCCTGCCGGTGCTGCGCAAGGACTTTCTCGTGGACCCCTGGCAGGTGGCCGAGTCCCGGGCGCTGGGCGCCGACTGCATCCTGGTGATCCTGGCCATGGTTGACGACGCCCTGGCGGCGGAGCTGCTGGCCGAAGCGACGCGGTTTGATCTCGACGCGTTGGTCGAGGTGCACGACGACGCTGAACTCAGCCGAGCCGGCGCGCTGGGGGCGACCATGATCGGGATCAACAACCGCGACCTGCGCAGCTTCGTCACCGACCTCGCGGTGTTCGAACGGTTGGCCCCTCGGGCGCCTCCCGGAACGTTGCTGGTCGCAGAGAGCGGCATCGCCGACGCTGATGACGCCCTTCGCCTGGGCGCGGCTGGGGCGTCAGCGCTGCTCGTCGGCGAAAGCCTGATGCGCCAAGCCGATGTGGCGTCCGCGACCCGGGCTCTGATGGCCGCTGACCTTTAGCAAGGGACGATTTAGGCGCAGTCGCCGGCCTTTGCCGGAAACGAACCTTTCCGTCGTTCTGCTCTGGCCCGATCACCCAGATTAGAACGGTTGCTCTGCAGGCTATTCGGCGGCGAGGCGGGTGTTCGCTTCTGGAAACAGGCGCTCGAAGCGGCCGCGCGCCTGGGCGTCGAGCCTGACGCAGAGCTGCAGCGCCCCGTCGGTCGCCTGGTCGCGGCTAACCACCCGTCCGTTGCGGTAGAGCCAGGCGAGCGCCTCGCCCTCGCCCGCGGCCAGCTCCAAGTCCATCGACTCGCTAGGGTCGACGCGCATGGCGATGGCGCGCAGCAACGCGTCGCAGCCTTCTCCCGTGATCGCCGAGACCGGCAAGGCTTCCGGCGCGCCGACGTCGCGGGCCCGGCGGGCGCGGGCGTCCAGCGCGCCGCGATCCTCTTCGGGGACCTGATCCAGCTTGTTCCAGACCTCGATCATGCGTTCCGGCTGGGCGTCGATGCCGAGTTCCGCCAGAACCGTCTCCACGTCCTTGGCCTCCGCAGCCGTCTCGGAGCTGGAGATATCGCGCACGTGCAAGATGACGTCTGCCTCCTGCACCTCCTCCAGCGTGGCGCGGAAGGCGGCAACCAGTTCGTGCGGCAGGTCGGAGATGAAGCCCACCGTGTCCGACAGGATAGCCGGCCGGCCATCGGGCAGCTTCAGGGTGCGCAGCGTCGGGTCGAGAGTGGCGAACAGCATGTCCTGGGCTAGTACGCCGCCCTCGGTCAGGCGGTTGAACAAGGTGGACTTGCCGGCGTTCGTGTAGCCGACCAGAGCCACGGTCGGATACGGCACCTTCTGGCGCGCGGAGCGGTGCAGGGTGCGGGTGCGCCGCACCTCCTCCAACTCCTTCTTCAGCTTGACCATGCGATCGGTGAGCAGCCGCCGGTCAGCCTCGATCTGGGTCTCGCCGGGACCGCCCAGAAAGCCGAAGCCGCCGCGCTGGCGCTCCAGGTGGGTCCAGGTACGCACCAGGCGCGACTTCTCGTAGGACAAGCGGGCGAGTTCGACCTGAAGCTTGCCTTCCCGCGTTCGGGCGCGACGCGCAAAAATTTCCAGGATCAGACCCGTGCGGTCGATCACCTTGGCGTTCCAGGCCTTTTCCAGGTTGCGCTGCTGTACGGGCGTCAGCGCATCGTCGACCACGACCACCGATGCGCACATGGCCTCGACCTGTGTGGCGAGTTCCTGAACCCGGCCGGAGCCGAACAGGGTGGCGGGCTTAGGGGTGCGGATCGGCACCATCTCTGCCCCGGCGACTTCAAGGTCTAGAGCGCGGGCGAGACCGCAAGCCTCCTGCAGCCTCGCCTCGGGTTCGCGGAGCCCAAGATCGTGGCCATGCCGCGGGTGCAGCACCAGGGCCACCTCGACGCAGGCACGAGGGTCTATCCCACGCGCCTTTTCGGCAGGCTGCTGGAAGGTGTCGCTTTCGTCTCGGCTCAAACGTCTTCGCTTTCTGGCGACGGCTCATATAGCTGAACCGGCTGGGAGGGCATGATGGTGGAAATGGCGTGCTTATAGACCAACTGTGATTGACCATCTCGACGCAAAAGGACGCAGAAATTATCGAACCAGCTCACGACACCCTGCAGCTTGACGCCATTGACCAGGAATATGGTGAGCGGCGTCTTCGATCTACGCACACTGTTCAGAAACGTGTCTTGCAGGTTTTGCTTCTTCTCGGCTGACATCTTGATCTCTCGTCTTCTTATCGTTTCAGCGAACCAAGCCGTTCGCCACACATAGGGGAAAACTACGTCGACGACGCCGCCGTCCGCAACTTCCAAAGTTCAGATTTCGGCTTGCGCCTCAGACGGCGTTGCGCCGGGCGTGATCCAGATATAGTGCGCGCAACCGCAAGGTGACAGGACCTGGCCGCCCGTCGCCGACAAGCGCCTCATCGATCCTGACCACCGGCGTGAGGAAGGCGCTGGCGGCGGTGAGGAAGGCCTCGCGGGCGCCCTTCGCCTCCTCCACCGTGAAGGGACGCTCGTCCACCGACATCTTCAGCCCGCTCGCCAAACTGATCAGATTGCCTCGGGTGATCCCGCGGAGGATATTGGCGGCGGTCTCGCGGGTGCGGAGCCGCCCACCGGCGTCCACAATCCAAGCGTTGGTGGAGGCGCCTTCAGTCACCCTGCCCTCTACGTCCACCAGCCACGCCTCGTAGGCGCCGGCCTGGTGCGCGGACTGCTTGGCAAGCGCGTTGGGCAACAGGCCCACCGTCTTGATGTCGCAACGCCCCCAGCGCTGATCGGGCCGGGTGACCACGGATACGCCCTTCGTGGCGGAGGCCTCCAGCTTGCCAAGGTCGAGCGATTTGGCGGTGACCACCACGGTCGGCGGGGTGTCGGCGGAGGGGAAGGCGTGGTCCCGCGGCGCGGTCCCCCGGCTGATCTGCAGATAGACGATGCCGTTTCGGACATGATTGCGCCGCACCGTCTCGCGCAGGACAGCTAGCAGGGCCGGGCGCGAGCGCGGGGCGCTGATCGAGAGCTCGCCCAGGCTACGCTCCAGCCGGGCGAAGTGACCCTCCGCGTCGGTGAGCTTGCCGTCCAGCACGGCCCAGACTTCATAGACCGCATCGGCGAACTGAAAGCCCCGATCCTCGATGTGCACCACCGCATCGGGCTGTGGGACATAGCAGCCATTGACGTAGGCGACCTTCATCCCCTCTCCCCAGCGCGCCTGATCTCCTCGCGCAAAGCTGGGGGATGATGAAATCGCAGACTTATTTGATCTTCCTGCCCCATCGAGCGGGAGGGGTGATGATTAGCTTGCACCCTCAATCGTCCTCATCCTCGCCGCCGCCTCGGAGCGGTGCCGCGCCCAGCGACTTCAGCTTCCGGTGCAGCGCAGAGCGCTCCATGCCGATGAAGGCGGCGGTGCGCGAGATGTTGCCGCCGAAGCGCAGGATCTGGGCGGTGAGGTACTCGCGCTCGAACACCTCTCGCGCGTCGCGGAGCGGCAGGGCGATGATGCGCTCCGGCCCGACCGAACCGGCGATCCCGGCGGCGGCGACTTCGGCCGGCAACATCTCGGCGCTGATTACCTCGCCCGGGTCGCCCGAGGCCAGGATCATCAGCCGCTCCACGTTGTTGCGAAGTTGGCGCACGTTGCCGGGCCAGTCGTGCACCTGCAGCGTGGCGATGGCGTCCTCGCCCAGGATGCGCGCGGGCAGGCCCGTCGCCTCGCGGATACGTTCGATGAAGTGCTCCACCAGCTCGGCGATGTCCTCGCGCCTTTCGCTGAGGCCCGGGACGCGCACCGGCACCACGTTCAGCCGGTGGAACAGGTCTTCGCGGAACCGCTCGGCCTCGATCTCGTCGCGCAGGTTCTTGGAGGTCGAGGAGATCACGCGCACGTCCACCTGGACGTTCTGTTCGCCGCCCACGCGACGGAAGCGCTGCTCCACCAGCACGCGCAGGATGCGGCCCTGGGTCTCCCGAGGCATGTCGGCCACCTCGTCCAGAAACAGGGTGCCGTTGTGGGCGCGCTCGAAGGCGCCGATCTTCTTCGGCCGGCCGCCCTCGCCCTCCTCGCCGAACAGCTCCAGGTCCATGCGGTCAGGGGAGATGCCGGCCGCCGAAAGGGCCACGAACTCGCCCCGGGCCCGGGGGCTGGCGTCATGGATGAAGCGGGCCACCAACTCCTTGCCCGAACCGGGGGGCCCGGAGACCAGCACCCGGCTGTTGGCGGGGGCGATCTTGCCGATCATGGCGCGCAGCTGCTGCATGGAGGCCGAACGGCCGATCAGCGCCTCCGGCGAGATCGCCTGGGTGCGCAGCCGCCGGTTCTCGCGTCGGAGCGCCGTGGCTTCCAGCGCCCGCTCCACCATGATCAGCAGCCGGTCGGCCTTGAAGGGCTTCTCCAGGAAGTCGTAGGCGCCACGCTTGATGGCCGATACGGCGGTCTCGATGTTGCCGTGGCCGGAGATCATCAGCACCGGCAGGTCGGCGTCGAAGCCCTTGATGACGTCGAGCAGTTCCATGCCGTCCATGCCGCCGCCCTGCATCCAAATGTCCAGGATCAGCAGGGCCGGACGCCGGGCGCGGATGACCGAGAGCGCGGCGTCGGCGTCCGGCGCGGTGCGCACGCTGTAGCCCTCGTCCTCCAGGATGCCGCCGACCAGCTCCCGGATGTCGGCCTCGTCGTCCACCACCAAGATGTCGGTCGCCATTTAAGCTCCTTGCGCGACGGGAATGCGTGCGGGCTTCTCAGCCTCGCTTCGCAGCACCGCGGGAAATTGTAGTCTGGCCCTGGCGCCGGTCAGGACCCGTGCGTCGCCGAGCATGAACTCGCCGCCATGCTCCTCCAGGATGCGCTTGACGATGGCGAGGCCGAGGCCCGTGCCCTTCTCGCGCGTGGTCACATAGGGCTCGGTGAGGCGTTCGCGATCCTTGGCCGGCAGGCCGACGCCATTGTCCTCGATCTCGAACACCACCTCCCCAGACTCTGCGAACAATCGGGCGAGGATGCGGCCCGGAGGGTCGGGGGTCGAGGCGACCCGGGCGCCCACCGCCTCGCCGGCGTTCTTCAGCACGTTGAGCAGGGCCTGGGCGACCAGTCCCCGGTCGCACGTCAGGGGCACGGGATGGTCGGGGATTTCGCAGTCGACCTCGACTTCCGGATGTCCGACGCGTTGGGAGAACACCGCCTGTCGCAGCAGCTCCGAGGCGTTCTCGTCCGCAAGCCTCGGCGCAGGCATCCGGGCGAAGGAGGAGAATTCGTCCACCATGCGGCCGATGTCGCCCACCTGCCGGATGATGGTGTCGGTGCAGCGGTCGAAGGTGTCGAGATCGGAGGTGATCTCCTTGCGATACCGCCGCTTGATCCGCTCCGCCGACAGCTGAATGGGCGTCAGCGGGTTCTTGATCTCGTGGGCGATGCGGCGCGCCACGTCGCGCCAGGCCGCGTTCCTCTGGGCTGTGAGCAGGCGGGTGATGTCGTCGAAGGTGAGCACCAGCCCGGTCTCGCCCCGGCCGGAGGCGCGCACCCGCAACCTCCGGGTCTCGCCGCCCCTCACCACGTCCAGCTCGCTCTCGGCGTCGTTGGTGGCCGAGCGCGCCCGGCCGACCAGCTCCGCCAACTCCGGCGCCACCGCGGTCAGCGGCCGTCCCAGCGCCAGACGCTCCTCCAGGCCCAGCAGGGTGGCCGCTCGCGCGTTCATCACGGAGATGCGACCGAGCGGGTCCAGCCCCACGATGCCCGCGCTGACCGCCGACAACACCGCCTCGATGAAGCGCCGGCGGTCCTGGGCGTCGCGATTCGCCTCCGTCAGGGCGCCTTGCTGGTCCTGCAGGTCCCCGGTCATGCGGTTGAAGGCCCGGCTCAGCACCGCGATCTCTTCCGGGTCCCGGGAGGTGTCCACCCGCGCGCTGAGATCGCCCGCTGCGACCCTGTCCGCCGCCTGAACCAGGCGCGACACGGGCGCCGCGATCCCCGTCGCCACCGTCACCCCGACCCAGATCGCGCCGACCAGCACCAGCAGGCTGGTCTCGACCACGCTGAGCAAGAAGATGGCCTGGATGCGCGCGCTGTTACGGTCGGCTGTGCGGTAGGCGGCCACCGAGGCCTGGGACCGACGAAGCTGGGCCATGATGCCCTCGCCCATCGGCCGCGCCACGTAGAGGTAGGCGTCGGGATAGGCCCGCAGCCGCATCAGGGCGCGGATGTAGTCGGACTGGAACGGCAGGGCCACCTGGTCCCGGTGCACGGCGGCGGCGAACACCGCGGGCGGCGGCGCAAGGAAGGGTGGGGCAGAGGGCTGCTCGGCGCGCGCGAGCACCCGCCCCTCCCCGTCCACCACATAGACCGCCGCCATGTCCCGCTCCGGCAGTTCATAGGCCAGCAGCGTGCTGAACTGCAGCCGCGCGCGCTCGAAACCGGCCTCGTTGCGGTTCAGGTCGTCGGCCATGGGGCCCATGCGGTTGCGCATGAACTCGGTCTGCTCGTCCACATAGGCGCGGGTCACGGTGCCGGCGTTGTCCACCACCGTTCTCACCCTCGCGGAAAACCAGGTCTCCACCCCCTGGGTGACCATCAGCCCGAAGAACAGCGCCATGATCACGGTCGGCGCGACCGCCGACAGGGCGAAGGTGATGACGAAGCGGCGATGCAGCCGCACGCCGGCGTCCTTGGCCCGTGGCCCGAACAGGCTGATCACCCGGTACGCGGCCACCCCCGCCAACCCCAGGATCAGCGTCAGGTTCAACGCCATCAGCGCCAGCACATAGCGGCTGGGCGCCGCCATCGGCCGGTTGACCGGCGCACCGAGGGTCAGGACCACACAGACGACGGTGATCAGCACCGCCAGCCCGAAGGCCGCGCCGAAGGTGTAGCGCGCTCGCGGCTGAACGGGCGCTTCGATGAAGGCGCTCTGGTCGGTGCGGTCTTCCAACCGCTCCAAAGACTCCGGCGAGGCCGTGACGGACATGGCGACAGGCTAGCGCCCTGTGGCGCGGATTCAACACTTCGTTGCAAGCGGACGTCACGCCGTCGGTTGCGCTCCGCATGGACATCGCCGCTCCGGCGCGCCAAAAGCCCGCGACATGCAATTTGCAGCCGTCATCGTCGCCGCCGGCGCCGGCCGTCGCGCCGGCGGCGACCTTCCCAAGCAGTGGCGCCTGCTCGCGGGCCGTCCGGTCGTGCTTTGGTCGGTGGACGCCCTGGCCGCGGCGGGAGCGGCGGAGGTGATCGTGGTCACCTCAGGCGAGGACATGGCCTATGCCAAGCGCCTGATGGGCGGGCGGCCCCAGGTCAACGTCGTGGCGGGCGGCGCAGAACGAAAGGATTCGGTGTGCGCCGGGCTCGCGGCCGTGTCCGACGGAGTGGAGGCCGTGCTGATCCACGACGCCGCCCGCCCCTTCGTCACCTCAGCCCACGTCCAGCACCTGCTCGCCGCCCTGGTCGGCGCGGAGGGCGCGCTGCCCGCGCTGGCGGTGAGCGACACGCTCAAGCGCGCGGGTCCCGACCTCATGGTCGAGGGGACGGCGGAGCGTGAGCGTCTGTGGCGCGCCCAGACGCCCCAGGCTTTCCGACGCACAGCCCTCGACGCCGCCTACGCCGCATGGCCCGACGGTGAGGTTCCTACCGACGACGCCGCGGTGGTGGAGCGGGCGGCCGGCCGGGTCCGGCTGATCCCCGGCGATCCCTTGCTGATGAAGCTGACCTATCCGGAGGACTTTCCCATGGCCGAAGCCCTGGCGAGCGCAGGCGTGGCCGGGCCTGCACGCATCACCCGCGTCGGCCAGGGCGTCGACGCCCACAGGTTCGGCGAGGGCGACGGCTGCTGGCTCTGCGGCGTGCTCGTTCCCCACGACCACGGCCTGATCGGCCATTCGGACGCCGACGCCGGGCTGCACGCGCTGACCGACGCGATCCTGGGTGCCATCGGCGAGGGCGATATCGGCGACCATTTCCCGCCCACCGACCCGCAGTGGAAAGGTGCGGCCTCCGACAAGTTCCTGCTCCACGCCATGGACCTCGTGCGCGCCAGGGGCGGCCGGGTGCTGAACGCCGACGTGACGCTGATCTGCGAGCGCCCCAAGGTGAAGCCGCACCGCGCCGCCATGCGCCAGCGGCTCGCCGAACTGCTCGACCTGCCCCTGGACCGGATCAGCGTGAAAGCCACCACCATGGAGGAGATGGGCTTCACCGGCCGCCGGGAAGGCCTGGCCGCCCAGGCCGTCTGCACGGTGGAGACGCCTGAGTGAGGTCAGCAGGCGCCCACGCGCCTTCTCCTCTTGCGGGAGAAGGAAGGGGCTCAGCGAAGCCCACGTGTCTGCAACACGCGGGCCCCGCCCTCTCCCACAGGGAAGCGGGGCCCAGGAGCAGACCCTATGTCGATCTTCCCTGATGACCTTCTCGCCGCCGCCGAGGCGCTGCTTGCGGCCTGCCGGGCTCGAGATGTCCGCATCGCCACCGCGGAGAGCTGTACCGGCGGGCTGATAGCCGCCCTGCTGACCGAGATCGCCGGATCGTCCGACGTGGTGGAGCGCGGCTACGTCACCTATTCCAACGCCGCCAAGACCTCCGTGATCGGCGTCCCTGAAGCGTTGATCTCGACCCATGGCGCCGTGTCCGAAGCGGTCGCCCTCGCCATGGCTCAAGGCGCGCTCCAGGCTTCGGCGGCGAACGTCTCCATCGCCGTCACCGGGGTGGCGGGGCCGGGCGGCGGATCGGCCGAAAAGCCGGTGGGCCTGGTCTGGTTCGCCACCGCGATGCGCGACGGACCCGTCCTGTCGAACGAAGCGCGCTACGGAAATCCGGGCCGCGGCGAGGTTCGGCTGGAGGCGGTCAGGACGGCGCTAGAGCTTCTTTCGGACCGGCTCCGCTGAGCGTCGGCGCGCCGTAGAGCTTGCGGGCGCGGGTTTCGAAACAGCCGATCAACCGATCCACCGCGTATCCGAAGTTCGCCTTCAGGACCATGTCGAGCAGCCGTCCCTTAAACTGGAAGTCGATGTCGAAGACGACCTCGCAGCCGATCCGGTGCGGCTTGAACGCCCAAACGTTCTCCAGCCTGCGGAACGGGCCTGAGATGAGGCTGACGGTGATCTGCATCTGGTTCACGTCGCGCGTGACCCGCGTCGTGAACGCCTCCTTCAGGAAGGAGAAGCCGACGGAGGCTTCGGCTTCCAGCACCGTGACGCCCTCCCCCACCTCGTGCGCCGGCTGCGCCTGCATGGCGGTAATCCAGGGGATGAACTGCGGATAGGCCTCCACGTCCCCCACCAGGGTGAAGACCTGCTCGGGCGTGTAGGGCAGCCGGCGCGTGACGTGATAGGTCGCCACGGCTCAGACCACGGCAGTCGGGCGCGACCCCGCCTGACGCGCCGCGCGCAATCGCGCGAAATCTTCCCCGGCATGGTGGGAGGAGCGGGTCAGAGGACTGGCCGAGACCATGGAGAAGCCCTTGGCGTAGGCGATCGATTCCATCGCCTTGAACTCGTCCGGCGAGACGAAGCGGTCGATGGCGGCGTGCTTGCGGGTGGGCTGCAGGTACTGGCCGATGGTGATGAAGTCGACCCCGGCGGAGCGCATGTCGTCCATGACCTGCATCACCTCCTCCTTGGTCTCCCCCAGCCCCACCATGACGCCGGACTTGGTGAACTGCGCCGGATCGCGCTCCTTCACCCGCTCCAGCAGCCGCAGCGAGTGGTAGTAGCGCGCGCCGGGGCGGATTTTCAGATACAGCCGCGGCACCGTCTCCAGGTTGTGGTTGAACACATCCGGTTGCGCATCGATCATGGTCAGCGCCGCCGCCACCGGCTTGCGCAGGAAGTCGGGCGTCAGGATCTCCACCGTCGTGTCTGGCGAGGCTCCACGGATCGCCTGCACCACCTCGGCGAAATGGGCCGCACCGCCGTCGTCCAGGTCGTCGCGGTCCACCGAGGTGATGACCACGTGCTTCAGACCCATCTTGGCCACAGCCGTCGCGACGCGCTGGGGCTCTGTGGAGTCCAGCGCCCCGGGCAGGCCGGTCTTCACGTTGCAGAAGGCGCAGGCGCGGGTGCAGGTGTCGCCCATGATCATCATGGTGGCGTGGCGCACTGACCAGCATTCCCCGATGTTGGGGCAGGCCGCCTCTTCGCACACCGTGGTCAGGCCGTGCGATTTCACGATGCCCTTGGTCTCGTTGTAGACCGGCGAGCCCGGGGCGCGCACGCGAAGCCAGTCGGGCTTGCGCAGCACTTCGGTGTCAGGGCGGTTCTGCTTTTCCGGGTGGCGGAGCGCCCGGGGGGCGAGGTCGAAGCTGGCGTCGATCAGGGTGGCCATGTCAGCCGAAGATCGCCTTGAAGAAGTTGGTGCGCTTGTGGCGCTTGGTCTTGCGGGCGGCGGCGTCGGCGTCCTTCAGCCAGAACACCTGCACCACCCGCCGCTCGCCGGCGAAGGGCTTGTGGCCGTGCCAGCTGTCATCGGCCCGGGCGAAGGCGGCGAAGCCGCCGTAGCGGGCCGGAAGGGGCGCAGTGCCGGGCCCGTCGAGGTCCGGCCCTTCCAGAAAGCGCAGGGCACCGCCTTCCGAAGCCCAGTCGTCGTTCAGATAGACCAGCGCGGTCGCCACCTTGTCCTGGCCGTCGGTATGCGGGCGGCCGTCCTTCAGCGCGGACCACTTGCGCACCACGATCATCTTGGGCCGGTCGACCAAGTCGCGGTCGAGCTTTTCCCCAACGATGCGCGAGAACTCCGGCGTGTTCAGATCGTCGAGCAGGGCCTGAAAGGCGGGGCCGTAGCTCAACTGCTCGACAGGGAAGAAGCCCGCCTTGGCCTCGTCGGGAAAGTCGCGCGCCAGTTCACCCTTCTGCGCTTCGCCGAGCAGGCCCTCGGCCGTCAGGTGCGGGAATGGGGCGTTGGTGGTCGGCCGCTCGGCCAGCACGTCCAGGCGCAACACGTCAGAAGTCTCCGGCCAAACTGAGTTGGTCTATGGCGTCCATTTAGCCATTCGGCGCGGGTCTCGCCACGTCCTCAGTGAACGTAGGAGCCCGCATTGAGGTCGATGGTGGTCCCGGTGGCGTGGTCCGCCAGTCCGCTGGCCAGGAAGACGAGCGTGGGGGCGATATCCCCCGGCTCGGTCAGGCGGGTCAGCGCGATGTCCTTCGCCGCGTAGTCCTCGCCGTACTGGTCGATGAAGTCCTGCGCCATCTCCGTTCGGGTGAAGCCCGGCGCCACGTCGAAGGCCGTGATCCCGTTCTTGCCGAAGCCGCGGGCGATGGAGCGGGTCAGCGCCACCACCCCGCCCTTGGACGCGGCGTAGGCGAGATAGTCCGGCGCGTCGCCCCTGAAGGCCGCGCGCGAGCTGATATTGATGATCCGACCGCCGCCATGCGCCTGAAAATGAACGATGGCGGCGCGGCAAAGCAGGCCAAGCGCGGTCAGATTAACGGCCATCGTGCGCTCCCAGGCGCTCAGCCAAGAGGCGTCGTCGCCGTCCAGCGGCGATCCGAAGGCCACGCCGGCATTGTTGACGAGCACGTCCACGCGGCCGAAGCGCCCCGTCACCGCCTCCCACAACCCCTTGCAGGCGTCGGGATCGGCGAGGTCGGCCTGGAAGGCCTCCGCCCCGGCGCCGACCTCGATCGCCAACGATTTCGCCCGGTCGAGCTCGCGTCCGCAGTGCACCGCCACTCGGGCGCCGGACTGAGCGAACGCCCGCGCCGCCGCGGCGCCGATGCCGCGGCTGGCCCCGGTGACGAGCACGGTCTTGCCGCCGAGATCGATGTTCATGCGCCTGCCTCCGCCTCGCCGCTCTCGAGGAACGCAAAAGAATGAGAACAAAGCGGCAACTCACCGCATGGTGGCGAGATCGCCGAGGGTGTAGCGGTTCTTCCGATCTTTGACATGGCCCCTCGTCCTCCAGCGGGCGAAAGGGCCATCAGCCAGGCCGCGCCGTGCGAGGGGCGGTCGACATCAGCTGCCCCTCGGCTTCGCGCGGGTCGTGGGGTCGGCGGCCAGCGGGTCCTCGGGCCAGGGATGGCGGGGATAGCGGCCCTTCATCTCGCTGCGCACCGCCTTCCAGGAGCCGGACCAGAACCCCGGCAGGTCGCGGGTCACCTGCACCGGCCGACGGGCCGGGGACAGCAGAGCCAGCGTCAGCGGAACGCGTCCCCGGGCGACGCTCGGGTGCTCGCCCACGCCGAACAGCTCCTGCACCCGCACCTCGACCCGCGGACCCCCGTCGGCGGCGTAGTCGATCAGCGGGCGCGAGCCGGTCGGCAGGCCGAGCCGCTCCGGCGCCTCCACCTCCAGCCGCCGCTGCAGCGCGTAGGGCAACCGCGCGAGCAGGGCCTGGTGAAGCTCGCCCGGCGAGAGGTCGGCCAGCCGGTCGACGCCCTCCAGCAGCTCGCCGAGCCACGCGTCCGCGTCGTCGAGCAGGGCGGTGTCGGAGAGGTCCGGCCACGCTTCGGGTTCGAGAGCCGCGAGGAAGCCGACGCGGGCGCGCAGCCGCGGCGTCTCCTCCGCCCACTCCAGTAAGCCGAGCCCGAGGCTGTGGAGGTGGGCGAGCAGGGCGGAGCGACACGCAGTTGGCGGCGGCCGGTCCAGCCGTCGCGCCTCCAGCACCAGCGATCCCAGCCGCCGCAGCCGGCGCGCGCGGACGCGGCCGTCCGGATCGACCTCTGTGCGGGTCTCGTCCGAAATCGAGTCGCCGGCGACGGCCTCGATCTCCTCCAGGGTCAGGCGCGCGGCCAGCAGGACCCGGTCGATCGCGCCGGCGCCTCCGCCGAGTTCGCCCACCGCCAGCCAGGATTCACGAGCGAGGGTGTCGGCGGGATCAAGCCGCACGGCGCGCCCGGTCGTCAGGTTGAACACGCCGTCGGCGCCGCGGCCCTTGGCGATCCGCTCCGGATAGGCGAGCGCCAGGAGCGCGCCATCGCTCAGCGCAGGCTCGACGTTTCCTTCTCCTGAAGGCGCCGCTCCCGTCACGATCCGTCGCGCCCAACCGTCCGCGAGGCCGCGGACGTCGCGTGCACGGGGCGAGCCGTCGCGAGCGAAGCGGGACAGCCGTTCGCCCAGATCGACGACGTCGCCGCCGAGGCCACGCTCGGTCAGCAGCAGGGCGATACGGGCGGCGCGCAGCCCTGCGCCGGCCTCAGCCCCGCACACCATCAGGTGAGCCAGGCGGGGCGGCGTGGGCAGATCGGCCAGACGGCGGCCGTGCCCGGTCAGTTCGCCCGAGCCGTCCAGCGCGCCCAGCGCCGTCAGCAATCGCCTCGCTTCGGCGAAGGCTGTGGCCGGCGGCGGATCGAGGAACGCCAGTCCATCGGGCGACTTCGCCCCCCAGCCCGCCAGCGCCAGGGCGAAGCCGCTGAGGTCGGTGTCCACGATTTCCGGGCGGGCGAAGGGCGTCAGGGCGCGCGTCTCCGCCTCGTCCCACAGCCGGTAGCAGACGCCAGGCTGGGTGCGCCCGGCGCGTCCACGGCGCTGGTCGGCGCTGGCGCGGCTGACGCGCACGGTGGCGAGCCGGGTCAGGCCGCTGGCCGGATCGAACCGGGGCACGCGCGACACGCCCGAATCGATCACGACGCGGACGCCCTCCAGGGTCAGGCTGGTCTCGGCGATGGCGCTCGCCAGCACCACCTTGCGCAGCCCGGCCGCGGCCGGCGCCACCGCACGGTCCTGCGCTTGGGGCGACAGCGCGCCGTAAAGCGCATGGACCTCCACCTCGCCGCGCCCGGCCAGCCGCGCCGCCAGCGCCTCCTGCACCCGGCGGATTTCCGCCCCACCCGGCAGGAAGACGAGCACGCCGCCCTCCTCCTCCCGCAGCGCCGTCAGCACGGCGCGCTCGACCTGCGCCTCCAGCCGCGCAGCCGGGTCGCGACCGAGGTAATGCGTCTCCACAGGGAAGGCGCGGCCCAGGCTCTCCACCACCGGCGCCCCGCCCAGCAGGGTGGAGACCCGCGCGCCGTCCAAGGTGGCGGACATGACCAGCAGCCGCAGGTCCTCGCGCAGCAGCGTCTGAGCGTCACGGGCCAGGGCCAGCCCGAGGTCGGCGTCCAGGCTGCGCTCGTGGAACTCGTCGAACAGCACGGCGGCCACGCCGTCGAGCGCCGGATCGTCCAGGATCATGCGGGTGAACACGCCCTCGGTAACCACCTCCACCCGCGTCGCCGAGGAGACCCGGGCGTCCAGCCGCACGCGATAGCCCACCGTGCGGCCGACAGGTTCGCCGAGCATGGAGGCCATGCGGCCGGCCGCCGCCCGGGCGGCGAGGCGGCGCGGCTCCAACACCAGGATGCGACCGTCGCCGCGCCAGGGCGCCTCCAGCAGCGCCAGGGGCACGACGGTGGTCTTGCCGGCGCCCGGCGGCGCGACGAGCACCGCAGCGGTCTGCGCCTGCAAAACCGACCGAAGTTCCGGCAACGCCTGATGGATCGGCAGGACCATCAGCGGGCAAGGCCTCCGGGCGGCGCAATCGCCGCGCCCCGTTGCGCACCGGGAAAGCGCTCTCTAACCTCCTGGTCAAGGGCACAGTCGACGTCACCTTCATGCGTCGTCCCGGGGAAACAGGACAGTATGGCGTCAGTCACGTTGAGCCGCGGCAATCGACTGCTGCTCAAGAAGTCCATCGCCCAGATCCAGCGCGAGGCGAATAATCACGAGCTGAAGCGTACCCTCGGCGCGCTCAACCTGATCAGCCTGGGGGTCGGCTGCATCATCGGCGCGGGCATCTTCGTGCTGACGGGCCAGGTCGCCGCCGCCAACGCCGGGCCCGCCATCCTTCTATCGCTGGTGTTCGCAGGCGTCGCCTGCGCGTTTGCGGGGCTCTGCTATGCAGAGCTTTCGGCCGCCATGCCGGTCTCCGGCTCCGCCTACACCTACGCCTATGGCACGCTCGGCGAGGTGTTCGCCTGGATCATGGGCTGGCTGCTGGTGCTGGAATACGGTGTCGCCGCCTCCACCGTCGCGGTGGGCTGGGCGGGGTACTCAGTGTCGCTGCTTCGCGACCTCGGGATCAACTTCCCGATGATCATGGTCGGCGGCCATGCCGCCCCCGCCTTCGCCACCCCGCTGATCCAGGCGCTGCCGAACGCCGCCGGGGGCACCAGCTTCCAGCTCACCGGCTCGCTCAACCTGCTGGCGGCGCTCGGCATCTCGGCGGTGACGGGCCTGCTCGTGGTCGGCGTCAGCGAGTCGGCCAAGTTCAACAACATCATCGTGGTGATCAAGGTGACGGTGCTGCTGGCCTTCATCGCCATCGGCGTCAGCCACATCCATCCCGCCAATTGGCATCCCTTCCTGCCCAAGAACGAGGGTGGGTTCGGCAACTTCGGCTGGAGCGGCGTGCTTCGCGGCGCCTCCATCATCTTCTTCGCCTATGTGGGGTTCGAGGCGGTCTCCACCGCCGCGGCCGAGGCCAAGAACCCGAGCCGCGACATCCCCATCGGCATCCTCGGGTCGCTGTTCATCTGCACCCTGTTCTACATCGTGGTGGCGGCGATCATGACCGGGGTGGTGCCCTATCGCCAGCTCGGCGGGCCAGAGCCGATCGCGGTGGCCATCGACCGGATGAACCCCACCTGGGCGCTCATCCCCTATGCCTTCAACGCTACGGGCCAACTGAACCTGATCTCGCTGGCCATCAAGATCGGCGCCTTTACGGGTCTGTCGTCGGTCATGCTGGTGCTGACCTACGGCCAGACGCGCATCTTCTACACCATGGCCAAGGACGGCCTGCTGCCGGCCGTGTTCGCCAGGGTGCATCCCAAGTTGAAGACCCCTTGGGTCGGCACCATCCTGCTCGGCGCCTTTATCGCGGTGGCGGCGGCCTTTTTGCCTATCGACCTGCTGGGAGACCTGGTGTCGCTCGGCACCGCTCTGGCCTTCGCCATCGTCTGCCTTTCGGTCATCTATCTCAGGGTCAAGCACCCGGAGATGGAGCGGCCCTTCCGGGTTCCCGGCGGCATCGTGACCGCGGTCCTCGGGATCATCTTCTGTCTCGCCCTGACCTCGTTCAACCTGTGGCCGATGATCGAAAAGGCGATGAACCACGATCCCCTGCCGCTCACGATCCTGTCCACATACTGTCTCGTCGGGGCGGTGATCTATGCGGTCTATGGCGTATGGCATTCCAAGCTGGCCAAGGGGATCGATCTGCTCGACGTCGGGCCAGGCCCCAACGAGGCCTTCGCCCCGGGCCACGGCGATCCGCTGAACCGCTAGGCGCAAGCGCTCGGTCAGGGGCGCTTATGTCGGCACGGACATTGGCGTGACGGCTTTGGCTGGCATGATGACGTGATGAGCCTCGCCCCGCCCTCCAGCGACGCGCCCGACGCCGAAGACGCGCGCGGCCGCATCATCGTGGTGGACGATGATCCCGGCATCCGCGACGTCGTGTCAGAGTTCCTCGACCGGCATGGGTTCGAGGTGGAGACCGCCGCCGACGCCGGCGAGTTGAACCGCCTGATGTCGGTGTTCCAGCCGAACCTCGTCGTGCTCGACGTCATGCTGCCGGGGGAGGACGGCCTGCAGATCTGCCGGCGGCTGGCCAACCAGGGCGGCCCCGCGGTGATCATGCTCAGCGCCATGGGCGAGGAGACCGACCGGATCGTCGGCCTCGAGCTCGGCGCCGACGATTACCTGCCCAAGCCCTGTAATCCACGCGAGCTGCTGGCCCGCATCCGCGCGGTCCTGCGTCGGCGCGGCGAGTGGCTGGGCGCACACGATCACCTCGGCGCGCGCTGCGAGTTCAATGGATGGCGCCTCGACATGGTGCGACGCGAACTGCGCACGCCCGACGGGATCATCGTCAACCTGTCCGGCGGGGAGTTCAGCCTGCTGCGCTCCTTCGTCGAGCATCCCCAGCGGGTGCTCACCCGCGACCAGCTGCTGGACTTCGCCCGCGGACCCGACAGCGACGCCTATGACCGCGCCATCGACGTGCAGATCAGCCGGCTGCGTCGCAAGCTGGACGACGGCGGCGGGTCGGAGCTGATCCGCACCGTCCGCAACGAAGGCTATCTGTTCACGCCCAAGGTGATTCGCCGGTGACCCCGGCGGCCGCTCCGTCGTCGCCGGGGCGGCGCGGGCTGCGTCCGTCCATGTTCGTCCAGGTGCTGACCCTGGTGCTCGTCTGCATTGTGGCGGCCCAGGCGGTGAATATCGCCATCCTCTTCAGCCTGCCGCCGCCGCCGCCGATCATCTTCCGGGTGACCGACGTCATCTCGGCCCTGCAAGGCCAGCCCGCCATCTCGCGCGAAGGGGTGCCGCTGGACATCCACACCGCCGACCGACCGCCGCCGACCTATTTCCTCGGCCACAACACCCGCGACGCCGTGGCCGAAATCCAGCAGCGGCTCGACCTACCGGCGACAGATGTGGTCGTCTCCAGCGAACCGCTGCGCTTCAAGCTGCTGCGCCCTCCGGTCCCGCACGGCTTCAAGGACGACAGGCTCATGGGGCGCGACGAACGCCTGCTGATCGCCCCGTTCAAGGTAGCTATCAGGCGCCCGGACGGACGCTGGCTGGTGGCGACGCCGCGGGAAAGCTTCCCCAACATCTGGCAGCGCCGCATCCTGCTGTGGTTCGTGATCAGCGCCACGGCGCTGGTTCCGGTCGCCTATCTGTTCGCGCGACGGCTGGCGGCCCCGATCGGCGGCTTCGCCGCCGCAGCCGAACGGCTGGGCCGCGACCCTGGAGCGCCCCCGCTGCGCCTTCGGGGTCCGCCCGAGGTCCAGCAGGCCGCCAGCGCCTTCAACGAAATGCAGGAGCGTCTGCGCCGCTACGTGGACGACCGGACCGCCATGGTCGGCGCGGTCGCCCACGACCTTCGCACCCCGCTGACGCGCCTGCGCTTCCGCGTCGAGGCCGCGCCGGACGGCCTGCGGGAGAAGATGATCGCCGACGTCGACCAGATGGACGCCATGATCTCCTCGGCGCTAGCCTTCGTGCGCGACGCGACCCAGCCGTTCGCGCGCCATCGCCTGGAACTCTGCTCGCTGGTCGCCGCGGTGGCCGACGAAATGGCCGAGACTGGACTGGATGTCTGCGCCGACAGCGCCGACCCCGTCGTCATGGTCGGCGATCCGGTGGCCTTGCGCCGGCTGGTGACCAACCTGCTCGACAACGCCGTCAAGTTCGGCGGCGCGGCGCGCGCGCGGGTTTATCGCGAGGACGGTCAAGCAGTCATCGAAGTCGACGACGATGGCCCGGGCGTTCCCGACGCCGAGCGGGAACAGGTGTTCGAGCCCTTCCACCGCGGCGAACCGTCCCGCTCCAGGCAGACCGGCGGTGCAGGCCTGGGCTTGGCCGTCGTCCGCTCCGTGGCTCGGGCCCATGGCGGCGAAGCGGTGATAGCCAATCGGGCCGAAGGCGGCCTGAGGGCTCACGCCCGGCTGCCGCTTTGAGCCGCTTGCCAGCTCCGAGCGACCCCTCGTAAAGGGGCGCATGACCAAGGCCGCACGCGCCCGAACCCTGATCCTGCTATGCTCGGCGCTGTGTGCATGCGCCAGCGATGATCCCGGCGAAGGCCCACGTCATGGTCCACCCCGAGCCTTGCCGAACATTTTCATAAGCCCGGCCGGCGAGCCCTTCAGGGCCGCTCAGGGCGCGCCCTACCCTGTCGCCGTCTGGTTTGATCGCGCCGACGCCGACCACGACGGGCGTCTGGACCGCGAAGAGTTTCGCCATGACGCCCTGAGCTTCTTCAATAAGCTGGACACCAACCACGACGGCGTCATCGACGGCGTGGAACTCGGAAATTACGAACAGAACATAGCGCCGGAAATCCTTCCCCACATCGAAGGTTTGCATGCGGAGGAAGGGATGGACACCGATCTCACCTTCGGCGACCCCTCAAATACCGACAACCGGCCGAACGGGCGTCAATCCCACCAAAGATCGGAGCGCGCGCCGACGGTTGCGAGAGGGATCGGCATGCAAGGAGCCGAACTCTACTCCGTCATCAACACGCCCGAGCCGGTCGCGGCGGCGGACGCCCGATTTGACGGGCGGATTACGCGAGACGAGTTCCTCGCCGCGATCGACCGGCGGTTTGATCTTCTAGACACCAAAAGCACCGGATATCTGACGCTGGCGACCCTGCCTAAAACACCTATTCAAGCCGCTATCCTGAAGCGGAAGAAGGCGCGAGCTCGAGCCCGCCACCCAGATCCACCGGTTAACTAGGCTGCACTGAACACGTCGCTGTCATCGCCGCGTCAGCAGCACGCCCAACACCACTCCGGCTGCGAAGGCGGTTCCGACCGATACGCCCACCGACACGAAGGGCTTGGTCTGGACCGTGTCACGAATGACATCGGACTGGTCCAGAGCCCAATCTCGGGCGACGCCGGAACGATCCGCCGCCCATTCTTTCGCCACCCCCGCCTTTTCGGTGACGACTTTCCGCACTTGATCGGCGGTTTCGGACAGGCCCCGAGAAGTATCGCTTAAGTCTCGGTCCGCCTTATCCGCCAGGGACGCGGCCTTATCGTTCAAAGTGGCTTCAGTCATGTCGGCCTCCCGCACTTGCTCGCCGCACGAAAACTCGTCTGTTCCCGGCAGGTTCCTCCCGGTCAGATGGGCGCAGGCGACGCCTGGTGGAAGAACAAAGCCTGGCCGATCAACGCTTTCACTGTGTCTTCGCTAAACGGTTTGGTGATCAGGAAGGCGGGCTCAGGCCGATCCCCCGTCAGAAGGTGTTCCGGAAATGCGGTGATGAAGATCACCGGAATATCCAGACTTTGCAGAATGTCCGCGGCGGCGTCCATGCCGCTCGATCCGTCCGCCAGCCGCACGTCGGCAAGGATCAGACCCGGGCGGTTCGCTCGCGCCATCGCCACCGCTTCGGACCGGGTCGCCGCAACCCCGATCACGTCATGACCGAGCTCGCGAGCGACCCGCGTAAGGTCCAGCCCGATAATCGGCTCGTCCTCGATGATCAGCACTCGGGCAGCCAGCTGTTCGCGAAGGGCGGCGTCCGCCGCGGCGAGCAGCCTCAGGACCCGCTCCATGTCGCTGTCGAGGATTTCCGCAGCCTCCAATGGGGTGAACGCCTCCATCGTGGTCAGCAACAAAGCCGCTCGCTCCTGATCGTCCAGCGTCTGTAGGTGGCGGTCGGCGCCAGTGACGTCGCCCTCCCTCGCAGCGTTTTCCGAATGACGCAGGCTTTCGTGTAGAGCCGCGTAAAGCGCGGGCCGCACAGCCAAGTCTCCGCGGAGTTCGATCGCTCCGGCCAGCAGCCCTTCAAGGGAAGCCTGGACGACCCGATCTCCCCTGGACTGCGATCCGGTCAATGCGCGGGCGTAGCGGCGGAGATAGGGCGCCTGTCGGCTGATCTGGCGCGGCGCCATCCGGGCGTCCCCGGAAGCGTCACTCCTGCGCTCGCTCGAACCTTGCCCGTCCACCAAGTTGGAACGACGCCAAAAGTCCAAGGTTCCTGTCCCACATCGCCCTGGGGCTTGTCGCTCCTGAAGCGCAGCCTATCCGTCGGAACTTCAACTTGGAGGCGCGCAAACCGCCGCAGGGACCGACTGTCTCAGGCGACCCTGCGCGCAGCAGACAGAGGGCGGTACAGCGGTAAAGGTGGCCTTGCAGAACCGCCCGACGTCCGATCTCGAACCTCTCTCAGGGCGATACGTTAGCGCCTTGAGTCATTGAGGAACGCTCATGTCCGACCCCGCCCCCGAGACCGCTCCCGCGCCCGCGCCGATTTCACCCGGGCCAGGTCCTTCAGCGCCTGAGATCGAGCCCGCGGCGATCCCCCAGGAGGCGCCGGTCTCGCCCGCCTATCCCGACGACGGCCGTCCGTACGACTGAGCGGGCGACGAGGGAACTTCGTCTCACAGCATCCGGTTTACCGCCCAAGTTTCACCGAAGCTGAGGAGAGACGATGACGCAACATCCTGACACCGCTCATGGCGGCAAATCGAGCAGAGGCTTCGCTTCGATGGATCGCGGCAAGCAAAGGGAAATCGCACGCAAAGGTGGCGAGAGCGTCCCCAATGAAAAACGCAGCTTTTCACAAAACCGTGAACTTGCGGCGGCGGCCGGCCGGAAGGGTGGGGAAGCATCCCAGGGGGCCCGGCGCCGGCCGAGCTGAAAACGATCGGAGGTCGCCTTCGTGCGGCCTCCTGTCTTCAGCCTCTGGCGAGGCGCAGACCGGTGAATTGCCACCGGTGGTGGGGCTGGAAGAAATTGCGATAGGTCGACCGAATGTGCGCCGCAGGCGTGATGCACGATCCACCTCGCAGGATCATTTGATTAATCATGAACTTACCATTGTACTCGCCAACCGCTCCAGCGACCGGCTGGAAGCCGGGATAACCAACGTAGGGGCTTGCGGTCCATTCCCAGAGGTCGCCGAACATCTGGCACAAACTTCCGCTTTTCGCAGACTGAGGCGACAGGCGGTTATCGTCCAGCGATGCGCCTTCGAGCCCCGCGCGTGTTGCGGCGTGCTCCCACTCCGCTTCCAACGGAAGACGCATTCCAGCCCACCGCGCGTAAGCGTCAGCTTCGTAAAAGCTGATATGGGTCACGGGGGTGGAGGGGTCGACCGCCTGCTCGCCTCTCAGGGTGAAGGTGCGCCAGCCGTCCGCGGATGACTGCCAGTATAGCGGCGCAGTCCAGCCTTCAGCGTTAAGCTGCGTCCAACCTTCCGACAGCCATAGATCGGCGCGCCGGTAGCCTCCATCGTCGAGGAAGGCGAGCCACTCGGCGTTGGTTACCAGGCGGTCGGCGAGTTCATAGGGACGCAACAGCGTCGAGTGGCGTGGACCCTCGTTGTCGAAGGCGAAGCCTTCGCCCGTGTGCCCGATCTCGACGATGCCGCCCGCGAACGCGCTAAAGGTGCAGGGCGGAAGGTCAACCGCCTCAAGCCGGGCGAGCGGCTCCAGATAGGCGGGCTTCAGGTGGTTCTGCGAGAAGAGGTGGAGCAGGTCCGTCAGGAGGAGTTCCTGGTGCTGTTCCTCGTGAGCCAGCCCTAGAGTGACGAGCGCCGCCGTCTCCGCATCCACATCGCCAGACTGCAGCACCGACGTCATGCCAGCCTCGACATGGGCGCGGTACGCCATGACCTCATCCGCGCTCGGACGGGTGATCAAACCCCTCTGAGCCCGGGGTTGCCGCTCTCCCAACGCCTCATAGTACGAATTGAACAGGTACTGGAAAGCCGGGTTGAAGGGAGCGTGACCTCGCGGAAGAAGCACGAAGGTTTCGAAGAACCAGGTCGTATGTGCGAGGTGCCACTTGGCCGGACTTGCGTCCGGCATCGACTGCGCCAGCATGTCTTCCGGCGAAAGGGGCGCAGCCAACCTGCGCGACATGGCGCGGACATAGTCAAACCGAGCGAGAAGGTCGGTGGTCGCACCGTCCGTCCCGACGGATGGCGGCGGCGCCGCGAAATCATACGGAGTCACGGGTCAGTCCCCTTGGGCGGCGGCGCGTGGGCCGGAACAGATAGATAGGGCGGGCGTTTTCCGAGCGCCCTGATTTTGGGCGTGTTTCGTCGAGTTCCGTATGGCCGAACTGTCCGCTCACGGCGCTCGCGAGCCCGCATACACTGGTCATATCACGGGCGCCGCCGACCCGGAAACATCAGCTCGCCACCCGGTGAACCAAGGCGGACCGCTCGCCCAAGTCGGCGACGCCTCGAGCTGGCGCAGAGATATCGTCGTCCTCATCCCCTCGCTGAGAGCTTTCGCCTGGTCCTTGAGTCATAACAGCGCTGACGCTGACGACCTGGTGCAGGAAACCTTGATCAAAGCCTGGACCCATCGAGAAAAATTCGAGGTCGGGACCAACCTGCGCGCATGGCTGTTCACCATTCTGCGGAACACCTTCTACACCGCCATTGTACGTCGGCGCCGTGAAGTGCCGGATGAGGACGGTAAATACGCCGCAACGCTCAGCGCTGCGCCCACGCAAGATTGGAGTATGGCGGTGCACTCAATGCAGGCGGCGTTGAGCCGCTTGCCTCATGAGCACAGGGAAGCCCTGATCCTGGTCGGCGCGGCAGGCCTTTCATATGAGGAGGCTGCGGAAATATGCGGTTGCGCCCTGGGCACTATAAAAAGCCGAGTAAATCGCGCTCGGGCTCGCCTTTTACAGATAATGGACGCCGATGATCCGTCGGATACCTTCGCCAGCAATGTCACAAGCGTTCATCAGCATGCCGAACTGGGCTAGAGCGGCTTGACGCGCGCCTTGCAACAACGAAGTTCCCCTCGATCGAACGCCGCCTCCAAGGCCTCGGTCAAATCGATCAGGCGATCCGGCACCGGGCCTAATGCCATGTGGTCGAAGTAGCTTTTCAGCTTGGCGCCTAGCGGCTCCTCGGTCGCGCCCGGGCTATTGATCGCCCCGGTCAAGGATGGCCGCATCCTCATTCAACGCCATTCATATCGTGGACAAAACGTCTCACCATGCCTTAGCAATTGCTACGCTCAAGGTAAAGCCCCGCGCCGTGATCCCAGGGAACCAGGGTGCTTCAAAGGGGGTTATTTTCTTGTAACCTCAGGAGAGGACTAGAAAAATGACCGATTGGGACCGCGATAAGGCATTGGGCGAACGCAATGCCGAATCGGCGCGATGGCCGACTCAGGGAAGTGATTTGAACCGCGACATAAACGACCAGCAGGGGCCGTTGGCAGCTGAGCGCTTGGGGGCCCGCGCTCAAGACGCCGACCGCGGCTCGCGGCAGTCGACTGAACCGTTCAAGGGACAACCGGCGGGCTACGGCGACGGCGGGGCGACTCCGTACGGCCAGATGGCCGCCGGATCGTCAGACAGCGGACTTGGAGGTTATAGCGGCGCCGATGTCGGCGGTTACGGACAGCCCAACCTGAACTCGCAATGGGGCCAGGGTGGGTATGCGCCGCTCAATCAGGGCATCGACTACGGTCAAGGCGGATCGCGCTTCGGACCCGCGGGGTATGGCGGCGGTTATGGCGGCCAGGGTCAATCCAGCAATGTCCCCAAGTCTGCTTCGTCTTCTCACGACGATCACCATCTTCCCAGCTACCATCATTGGCGCGAGACTCAGTTGCAATCGCACGATCGCAACTATGCACAATGGCGCGACGAACAGACCCGCCGATATGACGAAGACTACGGCGCTTGGCGCAACGAGCGTCATTCGGCGTTCAGCAAGGAGTTCGAAGGCTGGCGTGCGGGTCGCGGAGGTCAGGCTGTCCCCACAGCAGCCCGGCCAGACGCGGGCGCGAACTCAGGCATGGTGTCTCAGGGTCGGGACGCCGGTCAGGAGCAGGGGTTCGCCCACGGCGCCAATCCGACCTTAGCCCGGATCGCCGATGGAGACTCCGCGCGGCATCATCACAAAGATAAGCATCAAGAAGATCAAGAAGAAACCTGATCTTACGTGGGGCGGAATCTCAGACTAGGGCTTGTTAGCCGTATGTGACTCCAGAATAAACCCGCTTTGGCTTTCGTCGGAGCGGGTTTATTTTTATGTCGATCCGCTCAGCATCAATATCGGCGTCGTACATCAGGGTGCGGCGGCTGCGATCCTAGCCTGGGCCATTTCGTCCGCGACTCGGTAGGTCGGGCGCGCCTCCCTTGCGGAACGATCGAAGACCTCATCTAGGGTCTGCATCAAGCGAGTCAGTTTAGTCTCGACCCATTTGGCGTCGTAGTCTTCGCCTGTCTGCAAGGCGCGAATTTCCGCCGCCACATTGGTGATCCCGCCCCCGTTGATGACGTAGTCCGGCGCGTAGAGGACGCCGCGGGCGAACACGGCTTCAGCCACGTCCACAGTCGCCATCTGGTTGTTCGCGCCACCGGCGATGACCTTGGCCTTCAAGCGATCCAGGGTCGCGCTGTTCACCGCCCCGCCTAAGGCGCAGGGCGAAAACACCTCCGCTTCGACATCGAAGATGGCGTCTGAGGAGACGCTCCGCGCACCTGTCGCCTGAACCACGGCGTCGAGAGCGGCTCGATCCACGTCCGCGACGACCAGCTTGGCGCCCACGGCGTGGAGCTTGTGGGCGAGAAAGCCGCCGACGTGACCCACGCCCTGGATCGCCACCGTCACACCCTCCAGATCGCGGCCAAGCGCGCGGCGGACCGCCAACTGTATGCCGCGGAACACCCCTTCGGCGGTGACTGGGCTGGGATCGCCGGAGGCGGCGCGGTGGCCGTCCAGTCCGGCGATGTAGGGGGTCTGGGTGCGGGCGTGCGCCATGTCGGCGGGCGATGTGCCCACGTCCTCGGCGGCCCAGTAGCGTCCGCCGACGCAATCCACTGCGCGCCCGAAGGCCTCGAACAGTTGCGGCGTCTTCTGCGTGCGGCTGTCGCCGATGATCACCGACTTGCCGCCGCCGAGCGCGAGATCGGCCATGGCGTTCTTGTAGGACATGGCGCGGGAGAGGCGCAGCACGTCCTCCAACGCCGCCTCGGAAGACGGATAGGGCCACATGCGACAGCCGCCCGCAGATGGCCCGCGCGCCGTGGAGTGGACGGCGATAATGGTCTTCAGCCCCGTCTTCTCGTCGTGGAAGGCCTGGATGCTCTCATGGGCGTCGAAGGCGGGGGCGTCGAACAAGGTCATGGCGGCGAAGGCTCGCGGGAAGCGGAAGGCGCGGGGCGTACCCCCTCCCCTCGCGCGCGGCAAGCTCAGCCGAGCGCCTGGAGCTTCGGTTCGGGCCTGATCGGCCGGGCGGGTATGGCGGGGGCGCCCGAGGGCAAGAGCCCGGACGGGTTGCGGATGAAGGCCAGGACGTCGACCAGCACCAGCTTGCGGTTCACGTCGCGCAGCAGAAGATGCCACCCATCGGCGTAGTAGGCGGTCCGCGCCTGCGGCCCCAGGCGCGCCACGGCATGAAAAGCGGCGTGCTTGGGGATGATCTCGTCGTGCGCGCCGTACTGGTAGAGTAGCGGGACCCTGACCTCGCCGATCTCGTCCTGAGCATGCTGCATCAGCTCGACCAATCCGTAGATGGTATCGATACGCGTGGCGAAGATCATGTTGCGATCCAGCCCCATGCGGCGAAGTTCTGCGATGTTGTCGGAGGCGCGGATGCGGCGCGCCAGCCAGTTCGGCGCGTTGACCCGTGACCCCGGCGCCACGTGGGCGCCGACCCACAAGGCGACGCTGTTCGGGACGCCCTGCTCGCGCCAGCCCCAGACCGCCGGCGATGCGAGGATCAGCCTGTCGGCGGCAGGCGGGTTGGCGGAGGCGAAGGCGCTGATGCCGATCGCTCCGCCCATGCTCTCGCCCACCACGGCGAGGAGCGCGGTCGGATAGCGGGCCCTGACCAGCGCACATGCCGTGCGCAGGTCGTCGTCCATCCGCGCCTCCCCACCCCAGACCCCCCGCTCGGCGCTGCGGCCGAAGCCCCGCTGGTCGAACGCGTAGGTCGTCACACCGCGGCTCGCCCAGTACGGACCCGCCAGGCCGAACGCGGCGGCGTAGTCGTTCATGCCGTGCAGGCCCACGATCACCGCCCATGGCTGCACGGCGACGCCTCCCGCGTCCAAGGCGTCCCAGATCAGCATCGGAAGGCGAGCCCCGTCGGAGGAGATCAGCGCGTCCGTCTCGATCCTTGGGCCGAGGAAGCCCATGCCGGGAACCGCCGGTCCCTGGACCCTGGGGGCGCAGGCGTTCAGCCCGGCCGCGCCCAGGCCGCCCAACAGGAGGTGGCGACGGTGCAGGGCCAATGCGTCAGGCCTTCGCCGATGGAATCGCCAGCCTGTAGACGCCCTTGAAGGCGTTGGGATCGACCGGCTTGCCGTGTCGCAGGATCGCCAGGCGGTCCTGCCGCGCAAGGCCTACGGCGCAGGCGCGCACCTGGGGCAGCGCGCGTCGCCAGCCTCTCCGGACGCAGCGCGGGCCACCTGCTCAGGGGAGACGCTGCGGCCGCCTTCCCCTGCGCCCAGAAGGTCGAAGATCGCGGTTTCGATGGCGGCGCTCATTCCATCACCCCACCCGCCTCGGACCGCGGCGTAAAGCAGAACGACACTTGCCCTTAGCGCCGCCAAACTGTAACGGGCTCAGTTCCATTAAAGCGAACGTCTCCAACCGGCGGCGTGCATCTTTGCAGCACAGGAGGCCGCTATGGCCAAGCTCCTCGTCCTTTACCACTCCGCTTACGGCCATATCGAGACCATGGCGGAAGCGATCGCATCGGGCGCCGGGGAGGTATCGGGCGTGCAGGTCGACATCCGCCGGGTCCCCGAACTGGTCCCCGACGAGGTGGCCCGCGCCTCCCACTACAAGATGGACCAACCGGCGCCCATCGCCCGGGTGGACGAGCTGGAAGGCTACGACGCCATCATCATGGGCTGCGGCACGCGCTACGGCCGTATCGACTCCCAGCTCGCCAACTTCCTGGACCAGACGGGCGGCCTATGGGCCAAGGGCGCCTTCAACGGCAAGGTCGGCTCGGCCTTCGGCTCCACCGCGAGCCAGCATGGGGGGCAGGAGACCACGCTGATGAGCCTGATCACCAACATGCTGCACCTGGGCATGGTGATCGTCGGCCTGCCCTACAGCTACCAGGGCCTGCTGGGCGTCGATGAGGTCAGCGGCGGCACGCCCTACGGCGCCACCACCATTGCGGGAGGCGATGGGTCGCGCAAGCCGAGCGAGAACGAACTCGGCGCCGCCCGCTTCCAGGGCCGCCACGTCGCCGAGATCACCAAGGCCCTGCACGGCTGAGGCGCTGAGGATGACTTAGCCATGACCGCCGGCATTCGCCTCATCCCGAGCCTGTCGAAGGACGAGGCGTCCAGCGGGCGCGCCGCGGGCTCGTCTTTCGACGGGCTCAGGATGAGACCGAATGTGAGGTCAGCGAGACCAATCCCTGTCATTTCGCGCTAAGTCGGCGGCGAGGCTGGGTCGCCCTGAGCCTTCGGTCCTGCCTCTTCGCTGGTCTCGCCGGACCTCGAGCGCGCCACCAGGCGGCTGCTGGACTGGTGGGGAACGAGCTGCACCAGCTCGACCCGCCCGCCCCAGCCCAGCACCAGATCCGAACCCACGACCGTCTCCACGGTGTAGTCCGCGCCCTTGACCAGCACGCCGGGCCGCAAGCTCCGGATCAGGCCGAGCGGGGTGTCCTCGTCGAACAGCACCACCAGATCGACCGAACGGAACGCGCCGATCACCTCGGCCCGGGCCAGCTCGCTCTGGATCGGCCGGTCCGCGCCCTTCAGACGGGAGATCGAGGCGTCGGTGTTCAGCCCCACCACCAGCCGGTCGCAGAGCGCACGGGCCGCGGCCAGCAGCTTTACGTGGCCAGGATGCAGCAGGTCGAAGCAGCCGTTGGTGAAGCCGATGCGCAGACCCGCCCGCCGCCAGCCCTCCACCACCTCCACCGCCGAGTTCAGCGGGACGAGCTTGCCCACGATCGACGCCTCGTCCGGCCCGTGCAGCAGCGCCTGGTTCAGCTCCTGCGGCGTGACGCAGGAGGTGCCGCTCTTGCCCACAGCCACCGCAGCCGCGGCGTTGGCTAGGTGCGCGGCTGAAACGAGGTCGGCGCGGGCCGCCAGAGCCAGGGCCGCGGCTGCGATCACGGTGTCGCCGGCCCCCGACACATCGCGCACGCCCCTGGCCAGGGCGCCCTCCCGCCAGACCTGCACACCCTGCCGGTAGAGGCAGACGCCATGCTCGGAGCGCGTGAGCAGGACAGCGCAGCCGGTCGAGGCCGCGACCTGTTCGCCGCCCCGGTCGCACGAGGCGTCGTCCTCGCAGGGCTCCCCCGTAGCGAGCCTTAGCTCCTTGCGATTGGGCGTGAGCAGGGTGGCGCCGACAAAAACCGTCAGGTCCGAACGCTTGGGGTCGACCGCGACCGGGAGGCCGGCCGCCTTCGCCGCCGCGATCACCGGGCGCACCACCGCCTCGCTCGCGACGCCCTTGGCGTAGTCCGAAAGCACTACGGCGTCGCAGCCCGGCAGCTGGTCCAGGGCCGTCTGCACCACCCGCTGCTCGGCCGACGCGCTCAAGCCGATCTTCTCCCGATCCGCGCGCAGCAGGTGCCGGTCGCCACCGAGATAACGCGTCTTCTGCGTGGTGGAATGGTCGGGCGCCTGGACCAGCGCATCGGTGATCCGCGCGTCTTCCCTGACAAGTCGGACCAGGGCGGCGCCGCCTGCGTCGGTTCCCACGACGCCGACTAGCACCGCCTCGCCGCCGAGCGCCGCTATGTTGGCGGCGACGTTGGCGGCCCCGCCCAGCATCATCCGTTCATCGGTGACGTTGACCACGAGCGCGGGCGCCTCGGGGGACACCCGCTCCACCCGGCCGGAGACGAAGTGGTCCAGCATCACGTCGCCGACCACCAGGATGCGGCGCCCTGCGATCTGGTCGATCAGCATGGGAGGACCTGGAGCTGTGAGATCATCTCCAGGGCGCCGCCGATGTCGCGCTGCAGAGAGACCGAGAAATCTGGACGTTCCAGGGCGATGGCGGCGGCCTGCTCTTCGGCGGCCCCGTGCCCGGTGGCCACATGGACGCCCTGTCTCAGCCCGGCCGCCCGCCCCGCCAGCAGGTCCTGCGCCCTGTCGCCCACCACCATCGAGCGCGAGAGGTCCACGCCGAGCCGGTTGCCTGCCGCAAGAAACATCCCCGGATTGGGCTTGCGCCAGGGGTGGTCGGCGACCTTCAAGCTTCCGTAGCCGTCCTGGTGATAGCCGCAGGCGAACACGGCGTCGAAATGGGCGCCCGCCCGGACGAGCTCCGCCGCGATTTCGGCCTGCACCGCCTGGAAGTCAGCCCATCCGAAATAGCCGCGCGCCAGTCCCGATTGATTGGTGACCATGATGACCGCAATCTCGGCGGCGTTGAACGCGGCGATGGTCTGGGCCGCAGCCGGGATCAGCCTGACATCCTCTGACCGGTGCAGATAGCCTACTTCTTCCACCACGACGCCGTCGCGGTCGAGGAACAGGGCCCCCCGTCCGTCGGATCGGAAAGGACCGTGCTCCACCCAGCACCCTTCGTCTTCGCCGCACCCCACTCGCCATGCTCCCGACCGGCGCGGGGCCGACCTGTTCCTGAGGCTCGCCAAGCCGCCTCTGCCGGGCCTTCGCCTCAGGCGGCGTTGCGGACCGCCGCGACGATCTTCTCCGCCGCGTCGGACAGGTCGTTGGCGGCGATGACGTTGAGGCCCGAGCTGGAAAGGATTTCCTTGCCCTTGGCGACGTTGGTGCCTTCCAGGCGGACCACCAGCGGCACCTTCAGCCCGACCTCCTTCACCGCCGCGATGACGCCTTCGGCGATGATGTCGCAACGCATGATCCCGCCGAAGATGTTGACCAGGATGCCCTTCACGTTCGGGTCGGCGGTGATGATCTTGAAGGCCGCAGTGACCTTCTCCTTGTTGGCCCCGCCGCCCACGTCGAGGAAGTTGGCGGGCTCGGCGCCGTACAGCTTGATGATGTCCATGGTCGCCATGGCGAGGCCCGCGCCGTTCACCATGCAGCCGATCTCGCCGTCCAGCGCGATATAGGACAGCTCGTGCTTGGAGGCCTCGATCTCCTTCTCGTCCTCCTCGCCTTCGTCGCGAAGCTCGACGATATCCTTGTGTCGGAACAGGGCGTTGGAGTCGAAACTGACCTTGGCGTCTAACACGCGCAGTTGCTGGTCGCCGGTGACGATCAGCGGGTTCACCTCCAACATGTCCATGTCCTTGGACACGAAGGCCGCATAGAGCTGCCCCAGCAGCTTGGCGCCCTGCTTGGCGAGATCGCCTTTCAGATCAAGCGCTTCGGCCAGCGCCCTGCCATGGTGCGGGAAGACGCCGGTGGCGGGGTCGATCTGGATGGTGATGATCTTTTCGGGCGTATGGGCGGCCACCTCCTCGATATCCATGCCGCCCTCGGTGGAGGCGACCACGGCCACGCGGCTGGTCTCGCGATCCACCAGCAGCGACAGGTAGAGCTCCCGGGCGATGTCGGCGCCCTCCTCGATGTAGAGGCGGTTGACCTGACGGCCGTGCGGGCCGGTCTGGTGGGTGACGAGTACGCGGCCGAGCATCTCCTCGGCGTTCTTGCGGACGTCCTCGACGGACTTCACCACCCGCACGCCGCCCTTGGCGTCGGGGCCGAGGCCCTCGAACTTGCCTTTGCCGCGGCCGCCGGCGTGGATCTGCGACTTCACCACGAACACCGAACCGCCCAGCTTGCGCGCCGCGTCCTCAGCCTCCTGGGGCGTGAAAGCGGGGTAGCCCTGCGGCACGGGCGCGCCGAAATCCTTCAGGACGGCCTTGGCTTGGTGTTCGTGGATGTTCATGGCGGCCCGCAGGGTTGGAGAACGAAGGTGCGCGCCCGCTTATAGGAACCCCCGCCGCTGCAGGCAACGCGACTGCGCTGCGGGCTGGTGCGTTTGGCCGCCGGCGCGCTTCCCCCCCCTCGACGGGGCGGCTCAGGGCGGGGGTGAACCGCTGCGGTTACGGTAGGCCGGGTTCTAAACGCCTTTTTCTTCGGAGGTCGGCGGCGGTGGCGCACCCTCACCCCGGCCCTCTCCCGTCAAGGGAAGAGGGGAAGAGAGCTGCTGCGCATCCTCGTCACGGCGTCTGGCGCGACCTGCGCCGCCATCGCTGATTCTCTGCAGGCGGCGACTCGCCTACATATGACCCATGTCCAAGCCCGCGCGGACCCCCGCCGCCCCTCTCGACCTGTTCGGCGACCCCGCCCTCGCCCCCGTGCCGGCGCACCCGGTGTCCGACGCCCACGCCGAACCGCGCCCGGCGCCGAACCCCAAGACCCAGCGCGCCGCCCCGCTGGTCGCCTCCCACGCGGCCGGCGGCGGTTACTCCGCCAAGGACATCGAGGTGCTGGAGGGGCTGGAGCCCGTGCGCCGGCGACCGGGGATGTACATCGGCGGCACCGACGAGCGGGCGCTGCACCACCTGTTCGCCGAGGTGCTCGACAACGCCATGGACGAGGCCGTGGCGCTCCACGCCAAGCTGATCGAGGTGACACTGGACGCCGACGGCGCCCTCTCCGTCCGCGACGACGGGCGCGGCATCCCCGTGGACCCCCACCCCAAGCACCCCGGAAAGTCGGCGCTGGAGGTGATCCTGACGGTGCTGCACTCCGGCGGCAAGTTCTCCGGCAAGGCCTACGAGACCTCCGGCGGCCTGCACGGGGTGGGCGTGTCGGTGGTCAACGCGCTCTCCGACCGGCTGGACGTGAACGTCTGGCGCGACGGGTTCGAGTGGCGCCAGGCCTTCTCCCGCGGCCACCCGCAAGGCGCGATCGAGAAGCTCGGCCCCTCCCGCAAGCACGGGACCCTGGTCCGCTTCACCCCCGATCCGGACATCTTCGGCGAGGACGTGGCGTTCAAGCCGGCGCGGCTGTTCCGCATGGCCCGGGCCAAGGCCTACCTGTTCCGGGGCGTGGAGATCAGGTGGAAGTGCGCGCCCGAGCGCATCCAGGACGCAACGCCCACTGAGGCCGTCTTCCACTTCCCCAACGGGTTGGCCGACTACCTGAAGGAGCGCATCGGCGAGATCGAGACCGTCACCCCCGAACCCTTCGCCGGCCGCATCGAACGGGCCGAGGGGGGCGGCGCGGTGGAATGGGCGGTGGCGTGGAGCGGCGCGGGCTTCGGCGAGGCGGACGGCTTCACCCAGTCCTACTGCAACACCGTGCCGACGCCGGAGGGCGGCACCCACGAGGCGGGCCTGCGCGCCGTGCTCACGCGTGGGCTGAAACAGTACGCCGACCTCACCGGCGACAAGCGCGCCGCCATCCTGACGGCGGAGGACGTGGCCGCCCAGGCCGGCGCCCTGATCAGCGTCTTCGTGCGCAACCCGGAGTTCCAGGGCCAGACCAAGGAGCGCCTCTCCTCCTCCGACGCCCAACGCCTGGTCGAAAACGCGCTGCGCGACCCCTTCGACCACTGGCTCACCGCCCAGCCCAAGGCCGCGACCAGCTTGCTCCAGTTCGTGGTGGAGCGGGCCGAGGAGCGGCTGAAGCGGCGGAAAGACAAGGAGGTCGCCCGCGCGTCGGCCACCCGCAAGCTCCGCCTGCCCGGCAAGCTCGCCGACTGTTCGGGGAGCGCGATGGACGGTTCGGAGCTGTTCATCGTGGAGGGCGATTCGGCCGGCGGCTCGGCCAAGCAGGCCCGCAACCGCGCCACCCAGGCCATCCTGCCGCTGCGGGGCAAGATCCTGAACGTCGCCTCGGCCTCGGGCGAGAAGGCCGGCGGCAACAAGGAGCTGGCCGACCTGATGCTGGCGCTCGGCTGCCACAGCGGCTCGCGCTACCGCGAGGAGGAGCTGCGCTACGACCGGGTGATCATCATGACCGACGCCGACGTGGACGGCGCCCACATCGCGAGCCTGCTGATCACCTTCTTCTACCGCACCATGCCCGAGCTGATCCGCGGCGGTAAGCTCTACCTCGCCCTGCCGCCTTTGTACCGGATCAGCCACGGCGCCCAGACCGCCTACGCCCGCGACGACGCCCACAAGGACGAGCTGCTGGCGGGTGCGTTCAAGGGCAAGAAGCCGGAGATCGGGCGGTTCAAGGGGCTCGGCGAGATGATGCCGGCGCAGCTGAAGGAGACCACCATGGACCCCAAGAAGCGGACCCTGGCGCGGGTGGCGCTGCCGCGGGCGGAGGAGAGCGTGGAGGCGCTGGTGGAGACGCTGATGGGGCGCAAGCCGGAGCTGCGGTTCAGGTTCATCCAGGAGAATGCGGAGTTCGCGGCGGAAGATTTGGATGTTTGAAGGAGCTTTGACTTTGCCGTGGGCCCGTCAGTCTAAGGACATGACCGTTCGCCACTCGGCGCTTGTGACTAAAAATCTGCGTCTGACCGTGAGTTCACGAACAACTGCTCGCATATGCGTTGCACCATAGATGATGGCGATGGAGACTTGGCCCTGACTGCCAGCAAGCTCTGCGCTCAGTCGCTCAATCAGTCTTTCATCCCGCGCATGAAGAATGGCCTGGGTCAAAGCTCCCGTCTCCGGAGAGATGGCTAGAACCTCCTTGAGCGACGGCTGGTCCTCGCAGCCCATGTCCTTGGCTAAAGCCACCTTGGAAGTAAACCAACGCCGCTTCAGTCCGAGCCAGGGCGCCATGAAGGAGATGAGGCCCCTTATCCACAATGGCACCTTATGCCATTCGATCGCAAATTCTTCAGGAGTGAGGTCTGCGTGGACAATCAAAGCAGACGAGTTGGTCCCGTCGAAACGAGGCTGCACCACTAGCCCGGTCATGGCACGCGATCCGACCAGCCATCGGTAGGATCGGGTAATCCTCGCGACGATCGGAGAACGTACGCCTTCGAACAGCAAAACGTCGTGCTTCAGGGCGTCTCGATAGACTTCCTTATAGAAGCTAGGCTCGCCTATGTGCACCATAGGGAACAGAGTCACCCGTGCAGAAGCCTTAGGATCGACGAAAGCCAGACGGGCGGCGCGCACGCCCATCTCTGATACCTCTATGAACTGCATGACCCCACCGCGATGGGCAAGACTGGCTGCTATCGGACAGTTTCGCAACAGGCGGAGTCTACCCCAAGCTTGACAACGCGCGGCGGTCGCCGTGCTCGGGCGCGTCAAGGCGACCGCGTGCCGCGGGCGAGCCTGCGGCTCGACCTTGACCCGCCCTATGCGCGGCGGCTGACGGGTTGGCGTCGGGACGCGGGGCGTCCCGTTTGAAGGTTCGACTTGGCCTGCGGCTGCGTCGAACACGGAGCTGGGCTTGGGGTCAAGAAGCTCCAACCTTTCCGCTCATCCCGGCGAATGCCGGGACCCGGATCGTAAGGCTCTGCGGGCTCAGGGTTTGCGCGCTCAGCCCTCGCACCAGGCCGTTCATTCGGCCTCATCCTGAGCTTGTCGAAGGACGAGGCCGCTCTACCGCCTCGCGACGCCTCGTCCTTCGACAGGCTCAGGATGAGGCGACTGTTGATCGCATCGCGGCTGGACTGCTTAGCCGGTTAGCCGGTGGGCTATACTATCTGCGTCCCGGCCTTCGCCAGGATGAGCGGAGACATGCGAATGCGCTTGCATGCGTCGGACCTCGCCGATCCGTTGGGCGACGCCCCCTCCGTCGGCTTTGTCGCCCAGATGCGCCTGCGCGCGTCAATTCCCGCTGCGCAGGGGAGGAGACTAGGACGCTAGGGGCTGTCGTAGCGGTGGAGCTTGACGGCGAGGTCTTGGTCGGCGGCGGCGTGGGTGAAGGCGGCTTTGGACCATTGGGGGCCGCGCAGGCCGATCCGGGCGTTGTTGGAGAAGCCGATCTCCTCCAGCGGGATACCGATGTTACGGGTGCGGTTCACCTGATGGTCGTCGTTGCGGTCGTGGTAGACCTGGGCGGCGTAAACGCCGGGGGGGACGTCGTGGACGGTCACGATCGTGACGCCGTCCTCCGCCGGCGCGGACCCCCAATAGGGACAGGCGTCCTTCAGGAACGTCGCCTCGGTGCAGACGTCCACGCGCACATGGCCCATCTCGCCGCGCACATGATCCACCCGAAACACCAGCGACCCGGGATCGGGCTGGGCGAGGCTGGGACCGGCGAGGATCGACACGGCGACCGTCAGCCAGCCCCAGGACCTCATCGCCCCCGCCCTGCAAGCCGCCTCAGACAACCCCGATCGGCTCGTTGGCATCGCGCTTTTCATAGACGTGGTCGACCAGGCCAAAGTCCTTGGCCTCTTCGGAGGAGAGGAAGTTGTCGCGGTCGAGCGCGCGCTCGATCTCCTCGATCGGTTTGCCGGTGTGCTTGGCGTAGAGCGCGTTGAGTCGCTTCTTGGTCTTGATGATGTCCTCGGCGTGGCGCTCGATGTCCGACGCCTGCCCGCGGAAGCCCCCCGAGGGCTGGTGCACCATGACCCGCGCGTTCGGCAGGGCGATGCGGTGGCCGGGCTCGCCCGCCGCCAGCAGGAAGGAGCCCATCGACGCCGCCATCCCCGTGCAGACCGTGGAAACCGGGCTGCGGATGTATTGCATGGTGTCGTAGATCGCCAACCCCGACGTCACCACGCCGCCCGGCGAGTTGATGTACATGGCGATCTCCTTCTTGGGGTTCTCGGACTCCAGGAAGAGCAGCTGAGCGGTGATCAGGGCGGCCATTCCGTCCTCCACCGGCCCGGTCAGGAAGATGATCCGCTCCTTCAGCAGGCGGGAAAAGATGTCGAACGCCCGCTCGCCGCGGCTGGTCTGTTCGACCACCATGGGGACCAGGCTCATGAGCATATCGGGATCGCGCATCCTGCGGCTTTCTCTCGGTCAAATCGGGGGGCGCCAGCGACCGGTCGGCCGCGCGCCGTGGTCCTGATATCGCGTGGCCCCGCGAAGCTTGCAAGGACGGGGGCCATGACGCCGCGGGGCGGGCGCGCCGGCCGGGTCAGTCGCCCTGGATGAAGTCCTCGCCCCTGAGGCTTGGCCGGGGCGGCCTGGTCTCCTGTTCCCCGGAGGACGCGCCTTCTGAGACGCCGGCCTTGGGGTCAGCCAGCAGCGGCCGGTCCGCGAGCTCGGGCGCGAGCTGGCGCAGGCCTTCGCGCAGGTCCTGCCGACGACGCCAGGGCCGCCAGCTGTCGCTCGGGGCCACGGGGTCGCCCAGGTGATGGGTGGCGATCAGGCTGGCCAGCGGTCCGATCCTGACCGGCTTTAGCCGCCGCAGCCGCCGCAGGGGCCCGGTGTCCAACGCGTCGATGGCGGCGTTGATCGATCCTGTCCGCTTGATGGCGGCCTCCACCGCCTCCGGCGAGACGGCCAAAAAATGCCCGAGCGTTCGGCAGCGGTGGCGATGGATGGCGGCGCGGGTCTGGGCCCCCGCCTCTCCTTCCGCCGCCTCGATGGCGATGTCGCACTCTGTGTCGAAGCCCGCCGAGCGGTTGTTGATGTTGGTCGAGCCGGCGCGCAGCATCATATCGTCGATGATCGTGCATTTGGCGTGGACGATGATCGTCTTGCCCGAATCGGTCTCGGGCGAAAAACCGTGGAAGCGTTCGAACCTGTCCGCGCCTTGCAGGCGGCGCAGCAGGGCCGAGCGCGTCTTGTCCATGGTCATCTGGTCGAACCAGCTCGGGCTGTGCTCGGTGGATATGACCACGATCTCCGGCCCCTCGGGATCGTCCAGCCGGGCGGCGAGGGCCTCCCCGATCGCGGGCGAGGCGAAATACTGGTTTTCCATGTAGATGTAGCGCCGGGCGGCCTTGATGGCGCCCAAATGCAACGCCTCGCTTTCGCGAACCTCGGGATGGCCCTTCCACTTGGGCTCGGTCCGCGCGACGCCGACCCGAACGTCGTGATATTCCGGCCGGACGTGGTCAGGCCAGGGGGTCGGCGCTGGAACCGAGGTGAGGTCGCGCGGCGCGCTGTTCTGGCCGCTCGAGCGGTTCCAGCGTTCGCGGCAGACATCGCCCAGCATCGCTGCGGCCTCGCCCTCCACCATCATCATCACCTCGTGCCGAGGATCGTGGACGCCGCCGGACGGCATGTGCCGGCGCTGGTCTCCGTCCAAGTGCTCGGTGGAGTCCCAGCGGTCGGTGGACATGTCCCCTCCCCCGCAGAAGGCCAGCATGTCGTCGATCACCAGCACCTTCTGGTGATGGCAGGCGCCCATTGGAATGGAGCCGTCCAGGCGGAACTTGACCGGCGAGCCCTTGAAGCACGCCCGCGCGCGATGGGGAAAGAAGTGCTGGGTAGCGGCGATGGGCAAGGCGGATTTCCAGATCATCACCCGCACGTCCATCTCCGGCCGGGCGCAGGCGAGATCGCGCAGGAACGGTCCCGCCCGATCGTCGACAGGACCGCCGCCGGTCGCGTCCGGGGTGAATTGGGTCAGGGGATCGAACGACCAGCCGAGCAGATAGATCGAGCGCCGAGCTTTGATCATCGCCGCCTTGGCGGCGGCGAAATAGTCCTGGCTGTCGATGAGGACCGCGGCTCGCGACGCGGTCGCCGTGCGCCAACAGGTCTTGCCCGGCTGCAGAAGCAACGACTTATCCCTTTTCAAAGCTGCGGCTGGTCCAGCTTGGCCGCACCTCGAATGCGCCTCTCATTGGTGAGGTTCCGGCGTGCGATCGTTGGAACGACCGACAGCCTGAGCGAACCTAAGGGCCTTGGGAGAGTTCAGGCCCTGGGGAGCTGTACTCGCAGGCCGAGGAAGCTTTGAACCGATGTCCAAACCATCGAAACACGCCCTGATCATCGAAGACGAGATGCTGATCGGCATGGGCATGCAGGACGTGCTGACCGAAATTGGCTTCGGATCCTTCGCATTCGCCTCCACCGCGCGGCAGGCCGTAGAGCAGGCCGGCCTTCGAAGGCCCGACCTCGTGACCGCCGACATCGGCCTGCTGGACGGCGACGGGCTTGAGGCCTGCCGCGCGTTAGAGGCCGCTTACGGCGCCTTGTCGATCATCTATGTGACCGGCCACGATCCCGAGGAGCTTAGGGAGCCAGGCCGTATCGTGGTGATCAAGCCCTTCTCCGCCGCCGACATGCAGGCCGCCTGCGAGGCGGTCGGAGGCCATTCCCAGCCTGCGTGACAGGCATTGCATCGTCCGTCATCGAACTGTGACAGGGCGGAGATATTGGCATCTTAAGGCACGGGGGTCCGCGCCGCAGGAGAAGACGATGACCAGGATGATTGCGGTCGCGCTCGGCGCGGCGTTGCTGACGAGCGCTGCGCACGCCGCCACCATTTCCGGCGCAGGCGCCACGGCTCCGGCCCCTATCTACACCAAGTGGGCCGAAGCCTACGCCGCCAAGACCGGCACCCACCTGAACTATCAGGGCATCGGCTCGGGCGGCGGCATCAAGCAGATCGAGGCCAAGACGGTCGACTTCGGCGCCTCCGACAAGCCGCTGCCGGTCGCCGAGCTGAACAGCCACGGCCTGCTGCAGTTTCCCACCGTCATCGTCGGCATCACCCCCGTGGTGAACCTGCCGGGCGTCACGCCAGGCGAGATGCGCCTGACGGGACCGGTGCTGGCCGAGATCTTCCTAGGGAACATCAAGCGCTGGACCGATCCTCAGATCGCGCGCCTGAACCCCGGCAAGCGTTTCCCGAACCTGCCCATCACCGTGGTGCACCGCTCCGACGGGTCGGGCACGACCTTCCTATACACCTCCTACTTGAAGGCGGTGAGCCCGGACTGGGCGTCCAAGGTCGGCGCCAGCGACAGCGTGCAGTGGCCGACCGGCCAGGGCGGCAAGGGCAATGACGGCGTCTCGGCCTTCGTCAAGCAGACCCCGGGCTCGATCGGCTATGTCGAATACGCCTACGCCAAGAACAACAACCTGTCCTATGCCGACATGGCGGACCGCGATGGGGGCGTCGTCGCGCCGAACGAGCAGAGCTTCGAGACCGCCGCCTCGCACGCCGACTGGCAGGCCTCCAACGGGTTCGCCCCCAGCCTGCTGAACCAGCCGGGCGCTGGCGCATGGCCGATCGCAGGCGCGACCTTCATCCTGATCTACAAGAACTCGTCCAAGCCTGCGGCGACCGGCGAAGTGCTGAAGTTCTTCGACTGGTGCTACGCCAACGGCGACGGCATGGCCAACCAGCTGGCCTACGTACCGCTGCCCGGCAATGTGAAGGCCATGGTGCGCCAGGCCTGGGCCAGCGACGTCAAGTCGCCCTACAAGCCCCGCTAGGCCTACGCTTTCAGCCGCCGGGCCTCGGGGTCCGGCGGCGTTCCGCGGATACGGACTCCTGATGGCCGACATGACCTTGGGCAGATTGAAGCGGGCGACCCCTTCCGGCGCCAGCTTCGATCCCATTTTCCGCGCCCTTTGCATTTCCGCGGCCAGCCTTTTGCTGCTCGCCATCATCGGCCTGCTGGCCTCGCTGCTTTACGGAGGCTGGCCCGCCTTCGCCAAGTTCGGGTTGAAGTTCTTCGTCTCCACGGAGTGGAACCCGGTCACCGACGACTATGGCGGCGCGGGCCCGATCGTGGGGACGCTGATCACCGCGGTCCTCGCCCTCGCGATCGCCTTGCCGCTCTCGCTGGGGGTGGCCGTCTATCTCACCGAGTTCTGCCCCCAGCCCCTGCGCCGCCCGATCGGCACCGCGGTCGAGTTGCTGGCGGGCATTCCCTCGATCGTCTACGGCATGTGGGGCCTGTTCATCCTTGCGCCCCTGTTCGCCAAGTATGTCGAGCTGCCGCTGATGTCGCTTGCGCCGCCCGGTTCGATTTGGGAGCAGATCTTTTCGGGTGTGCCGAACGGCTCTGGGCTGCTGATGGCCTCGGTGATCCTGGCGGTGATGATCCTGCCCTTCATCGCCGCCACCCTGCGCGAGCTGTTCCTGACCGTGCCGGTCAAGCTGCGCGAGAGCGCCTATGGCGTGGGCTGCACCTCGATGGAGGTGGTCTGGTCGGTGACCCTGCCGCACGTGCGCAAGAGCGCCATCGGCGCGGTGATGCTGGGCCTGGGCCGCGCCCTCGGCGAGACCATGGCGGTCACCTTCGTGATCGGAAACAGCCATCGCTTTCCCACCGGCCTGTTCGACGGCGGCTCCACCATCGCCTCGACCATCGCCAACGAGTTCGCGGAGGCCACGAGCGAAATGCACACCTCGGCCCTGCTGGCCCTGGGCTTTGTGCTGTTTCTTATTACCTTCGTGGTGCTGGCCATCGCCCGCGCCCTACTCGGAACGAGGGATCACGTCTGATGGCCGCGAACCCAAAGCGCAGCGGCGGCGGCCGCAAGGTGATGAACGGCGTTTTCGTCGGAGCCTGCATGGGCGCCACCCTGCTGGCCCTGATCTTCCTGATCGCCATCCTGGCCTCCCTCGTGGTCAAGGGGATCGGCGGCGTGAACCTGGCGGTCTTCACCCAGAACACCCCTGCGCCGGGGTCGCCCGGCGGCTTGGCCAACGCCATCGTCGGCTCGCTGCTGATGTGCGGGGTGGCCATGATCATGGCGGTGGTGGTCGGCGTCCTCGCGGGGACCTGGCTGGCCGAGTACGCTCGGGAGAGCGCCTATGGAAAGGTCGTGCGCTTCACCAACGACGTGCTGCTGTCTGCGCCGTCCATCCTGGTGGGCCTCTTCATCTACCAGCTGGCGGTCAAACCGCTTCATGGCTTTTCAGGCTTTGCAGGCTCCCTGGCCCTAGCCTTACTGGCTGCGCCCGTGGTGACGCGCACGACCGAGGACGTGCTGAGACTACAGTCGCGCCAGCTTCGAGAGAGCGGCATCGCCCTCGGTGCGCCGATCTGGACGACTATCCGACGCATCATGTGGCGGGCGGCCGCAGGTGGGATCATCACCGGCGGGCTGCTGGCCTTTGCTCGCATCTCGGGCGAGACCGCGCCGCTGCTCTTCACCTCGCTGAACAACCAGTTCTTCAGCCTGAACATGGCCCAGCCCATGGCCAACCTGCCGACGGTTATCTTCAACTATGCGCTCAGCGCCTATGACGACTGGCGTCGCCTGGCCTGGGTCGCTTCCCTGCTGATCGCCGTCGCCGTGCTCGGCGCCAACATCCTCGTCCGCGCCCTCTCCGCCGAGAAGAAGACGTCATGACCTTCGTCGAGCCGACCAGCCTGGGCGCCAACACCAAACCGCCCCCGACGACCTCCTCCACCCCGCCGGCGCCCCAGACCTTCGAGAGCTTCCTTGAACCCGTCGCGGCGGACAAGGTGAAGCTGGAGACGAAGGCGCTGAACTTCTACTACGGCAAGAACCAGGCCCTCTATCAGGTGAACCTGCCGTTCGCGCGGCACGCAATCACCGCGCTGATGGGGCCGTCAGGCTGCGGCAAGTCCACCCTGCTGCGCGCCTTGAACCGCATCTACGCTCTCTATCCCGGCCAGCGCGCCGAGGGTGAAATCCTGCTCGACGGGCGCAACATACTGGATCGCGGCGTGGACCTGACCGAGCTGCGCTCCAAGATCGGAATGGTGTTCCAGCAGCCCACCCCCTTCCCGATGTCGATCTATGACAACGTCGCCTTCGGGGTGAAGCTATACGAGAAGCTGTCCAAGGCCGACATGGACGCCCGGGTGGAGGAGAGCCTGCGCCGCGCCGCACTCTGGGAAGAGGTGAAGGACAAGCTGAAGAGTTCCGGTCAGGGACTATCCGGCGGCCAGCAGCAGCGGCTCTGCGTGGCCCGGGGGGTGGCGGTCAGGCCCGAGGTGATCCTGCTCGACGAGCCGGCGTCCGCGCTCGACCCCATCTCCACCGCCAAGCTGGAAGAGACCCTGGTCGAGTTGAAGCGCGATTACACCATTGTCATCGTCACTCACAACCTGCAGCAGGCGGCGCGGATTTCCGATCATGCCGCCTTCATGTATCTGGGCCGGCTGATCGAATTCGCCCCGACCGACCGCCTGTTCGACAACCCCAAGGCCACCCGAACGGCCGACTACATCACCGGCCGTTTCGGCTGACGTCGGCGGTTCAAAGCGTCGCGCCTGGCGTCCCCGGAGCCGCCGCGGGACAGGCGGCTTGATCCTGTCGCCCAAGCCCCCTACCCTTCGTCCTTCATGGTGGGGAAAACTGGCCCTGCAGGACGCTTCTCTGCACGGGGCCACAGACTTGATCCTCGACATTGAACAGGACGAGAGCGCTTGCGAGTCTCAGGGTCGTTCATCCATTCATCACTACGCCATCATGTCTCGTGACACCGGCGGCGCTTGCTGCAGCGGCCCGGAACACCGGGTCGAGCGCTAAATGATCATCAAGCCAGGCATGGAGTTCTCCATCCACTCGGAGTTGCTGGGCCTTGAGTCGCCCGGCCAACCGAGGCTGGTCGTCGCCATTCCGGTGAAAGACGAGCAGGACCGCATCGCCGCCTGCCTGGCGTCTCTCGCCGGTCAGGTGGAGGTCGACTTCGCCGAGGTGGGCGTGGTGCTGATGCTCAACAACTGCCGCGACGCTACGGTGGATCGTGTCCGCGCCATATCGCCAGACCTGCCCTTCCGCCTAGACCTGCGCCGGGTCGAACTGCCAGAGCCCTACGCCAATGCGGGCTGGGCGAGGCGACTGGCGATGGAGGCGGCGGCCGACTGGGCGGGGCCGCAAGGCGTGATCTTGACGACGGACGCCGACACCCAGGTGGAAGCCGATTGGATCGCGGCCAATCTGCGCGAGATCGAAGCCGGGGCTGACGCTGTGGCGGGTTACGTGGAAGCCCATCCCATAGAGCTGATGGAGCTGCCGCCAGAAATCCTCGAGCGGGGATCGCTGGAGTGGGAATACCAGCAGCTGGTGGCCGAAATGGTCGCCCGGGTGGATCCTGAACCGCATGATCCCTGGCCCCGGCATAACCAGAACTGCGGCGCCTCGGCGGCGATCACGGTGGCTACCTACCGCCGCATCGGCGGCCTGCCGCCGCGGCCGGTGGGAGAGGACAGGGCGCTGTTCGAGATGGTCCGTCGCGTCGACGGCAGGATACGCCACAGCCTGGACGTTCAGGTGATCACCTCTGCCCGGACCGACGGGCGCGCCTTGGGTGGTCTGTCCGACGCGATCCGTTTGCGCGGGGAGCCCGACCACGCCTGCGACGAGATGCTTGAGGTGGCGGTGGTCGCCTTCCGCCGGGCCCTCTGGCGACGCCGGCTACGGAAGATGTGGTTCGAAGGCGGTGCGGAGGCGATCTACAAGAGCGATTGGGCCAGACGGCTGGGGGTGTCTCCGCGAGAACTGCGCACTGCCTGTGAGCCGCGTTGCTTTGGGGAAGTCTGGGCCGGGATCGAGGCCATGAGCCCTCGGCTCATCCGCGAGCTTGTGACGGGGCGAGGCCTCAAACGCGAACTCCGCCGTATGCGCAAGATCGTCGAAAGCGTCAGGAACGGCGTGATCGACCTGGATGGAGTGGAGACGCCAAGATCACGGGCTGTCCGCGCAGCCTGACCACCTGCTAGGGATCGCAGGACATCAGAACGCGGCAGCTTCAATTCGACCGTCTTCAAACAGGGCGGCCCGTTTCATCCCCTCGGACACGAAAGGCATGACGATCTCCCCCGCCGCGTTCACCGCGATCATCCCGCCTTCACCTCCGAGATCGGCGATCTCACCCAGCGCCGAGCGGGTAGCCGAGGCGAGGTTTTCGCCCGTCAGGCGCATGCGAAAAGCGACCTGAGCCGCAGCGGCCGTGCGCATGAAGTACTCGCCCTGGCCGGTGCAGGAGATTGCGACAGTCCTGTCCGCCCAGACTCCAGCGCCGACGATCGGGGTGTCGCCCACCCTGCCGGCGAGCTTGTTGAAGACGCCCCCCGTCGAAGTGCCGGCGGCGAGCCGGCCCTGTGCGTCACGAACCACGCACCCCACCGTTCCGTGAGCCAGCGACAGGTTTGGCGCGTGATTGGATTCGTCGCGCCCGGCGTGGGTGAACCACGTCGTAGGTGAGGCAATGGCATCCGCTCCCGCTTCTCGGGCGAAATCCGCTGCTCCCGCTCCCACCAGAAGGACGTAAGGTGTCGTCTGCATGACCGCTTCGGCCACCGTGATAGGACT